>NZ_VFVL01000032.1 GCF_006442815.1 Mesorhizobium sp. B2-4-3 | reverse complement strand
GTGACCGTCGCCGAACCGGAACCGGCTGAATACGTCAAGATCTGCGACGTGTACGGCGCCGGCTACTTCTACATCCCGGGCACCGAGACCTGCCTGCGCATCGGCGGCTATATCCGTTACGACGCCTCGGCTGGTCAGGAAGGCTCGTTCGATGGTCGCGGCACGACCGACGTCCTGAACGGCGACGATCAGCGCTCCTGGCACAAGCAGGCTCGCCTCGCGCTGAGGACCTGGACCGGCCAGGAAACCGAACTCGGCACCTTGAAGACCTACACCGAGACCCGTTTCGACTTCGCTGATGGTGCTTCGGCGGTCAACGCCCACTTTGCCTGGATCCAGCTCGGTGGCCTGCAAATCGGCGCTTCCGAATCGGCCTTCGACACCTTCACCGGCTACGCCGGCAACGTCATCAACGATACGCTGGTTCCTTACGGCGGCTTCGACACCAACCTGATCAGCTACACCTTCGACGCAGGCAACGGCTTCTCGGCCATTGTCTCGTTCGAAGAGGGCAATTCCTACGGTGGCTATGTCCTCCCCGACCGCAGCCTTCGTACCGCTGACGACGGCCGGACTTTGCCGGGCAGCGAGCTCATCGACAGCTACGTGCCGCATATCGTCGGAGGCGTGAAGTGGACGCAGGGCTGGGGCGGCATCAGCGGCGTCGTCGCCTACAACAGCAACTGGGAAGAGTGGGCCGGCAAGGTTCGCTTGGACGTGAACGTCAACGACGCCTTCACGCTGTTCGTCATGGGCGGTTACGGCACCGACGACAACGCTCCGCGCAACTTCTACAAGCCGTGGGGCGGCAACTGGGCTGTGTGGGGCGGCGGCACCTACAAGTTCAACGAGAAGGCGTCGTTCAACCTCCAGGCTTCGTATGACCAGAAGAAGGAATTCGGTCTCGCGGCGAACGTTGCTTACACGATCGTTCCCGGCTTCTCGGTCATCACCGAAATTGACTGGGCTCACAACGACCACGCCAAGAACGATTTCAACTGGACCGAAATTCCTGACGACAAAAAGAACGCCGTCGGCGTGGCCATCCGCTTCCAGCGCGACTTCTAAGGGCTGGAATTCTACAGGTGAAATCCAGCCCGGGCGTTTTCTTGCCCGGGCTGGATTTTGTTTTCGCGACTGGGTGAGGGCAAGCGAAAGACGAGAAGGGGGTACAGGTAGCTGAAGTCTGTGAAATGGTTTCGTCGGGATCTGCCGCCTGGTGGATGAAAACCATTTTGTCGGACAAAAACTCTTGAAAGGACGCCTCCAAGCGGGTAGCTGTGCTTATCCACTCGGGGGTGTGGTCAAAAAATGACGAACGAAGCGATTCAAGAGGGGGGCTCCTCTGATCATTTTGCGGTTTTTTCTTCTCAGAATTCGAAGTTTAACTACACATACAACAAGATCAGAGAAGTAAAGTCGTATAGGGTCGGGGAACTTTTTGCAGCTTATCGAGATATACTCTGGGATGACGGGCGGCATAAATACAATGTCAGCTCTTTCATTGGTGAAATAGACGAGATCCTTCTTGGAGAGCGTTTCAGCACCTTTGACCAGAATACCCTGGACAATCTTATCGGTACATTGCGCCAGCGCGGCAACAGCAACGCAACCATCAATCGCAAGATGGCTGCACTCAGCAAATTGCTGCGTAAGGCGCATAAGATGGGAGATATCCACAGCCTGCCCGAGTTCCGCCGCCAGAAGGAGCGGGCGGGACGGATTCGTTTCCTCGAAAGGGACGAAGAAGCAAGGCTGTTCGCGGCGATCAAAAGCCGCAGCGAGGATGCCTACAGGCTTTCCGTCTTCCTGGTCGATTCCGGCTGCCGCCTTGGCGAGGCGCTCGGCCTGATCTGGAACGACATCCAGGAACACCGGGTCTCCTTCTGGATCACCAAGTCCGGCCGCAGCCGCACCATTCCGATGACCGAACGCGTCAAGGAAGTCATCAAGCTGCCGCCGAACACGGAAGGACGCCGGCCGAAAGGCCCGTTCACCAAGCTTACACAGGCGCAGTACCGCGCGATCTGGAACGAAGCGAAGACGGAAGTCAGCCTCGGCGCCGACGAGCAGGTGGTGCCGCATATCCTGCGTCACACTTGCGCTTCACGTCTCGTCCAGGGCGGTATCGACATAAGGCGCGTCCAGATGTGGCTGGGCCACCAGACCTTGTCGATGACCATGCGTTACGCGCACTTGGCCACCAACGATCTCGATGGCTGTGTTGTCGTTCTCGAGAAACCGCGCGGCAACGAAGCATCGTCGCGACCGGCCGAGAACTCCGTGTTCGCGTCGCCACTAACGACGCCGACCTCTGCCCCGCCGTCTCGGAAAGCGAAAGGGCCGGAACCGGCCAAGGCGCCCCGCAAGCGCTCGAAAGGCGAATAGAGCAATTCCAGGAAAAGTGTGAGCGGTAAGTTCGGCACCTTCGCTGTGACCTTCAGTCCGGAATGGCGTAAAAACAAAGAGATAGGGCGTTTTGCCGTTTCCATGAAACGGTGAAACGCGCTAGTTCCCCGACACAGAGGATTTTGACCGGTCGGCTCCGTTTGCATTGGCAGGCGGCATGCGTTGGAGATTGGCCGAAACGCCCATCGCCATCGTCATTCCAGGGCGGAGCAGGAGCGAAGCTCCGTGGCGAAGACCCTGGAATCCATGCCGTTACCTTCGCCAAGGAATGCAACGGAGCAGAATTCTGCACCGTGGCGGCACTCCAAGGTCACGGAATGGATTCTATGGTCTGCGCCGCGTCGCTTCGCTCCTTGCTCCGCCATAGAATGACGAGGTTGGGGCGGCTTCAGCCAAATCCCGAGCGTTTGCGCCGATTTCACGGACATGACCGGAAATCTTGCACCAAGACAAAAGGCAACCTTTCAAAATCCCTGTGTCGGTGAACTAAGCCGGTCGGATCGGCCTCGCCGGCCGGAAAAATCTATATTTAATGATAAAGCCCGGGGCCGATATAGTCTCAGGCTTTATTTCATTTCTACTCGATATTCGACCCGATCAAGGAATGCGGCAATCTCTTCCGGCAAAGTTCCGGTTTCCAGGAACGGCGCGTGCCCCTGGCCTTCGACGGTGATCTGTTCCATGCCGGGGTGCCGCTCCTGCATCTCTTGAAGCGTCGCCGTGGAAAGCAGCTTCGAGTTTGCGCCGCGAATGGCGAGCAGCGGTAAGGTGGCGAGCGCGTCGAATTGCGGCCACAGATCCGGCAGCGGCTTGCTGAAGTCGATGCCGGCCAGCGTGTCGACCAGGGCCGGATCGAAATCCGGCACCCAGCCGGCCTTCGTCTGGCGGCAGACCGCGCCCACCATTCGCGCCCAGTCGGCGACGGTGAGCGCCGGGAAGTCGGCTCCGTGCACGCGCCGCTGAGCATCCACCGCCTCGGCGAATGTCTTCGGTTTCGGCGCACGGTCGAGATAGGAGCGGATATGGGAGAGGCCCTCCGCCTCGATCACCGGGCCGATGTCATTCAGGACGACGGCCCTTAGCATGGCCGGCGTCAATGCGCCGAGCATATGGATGATCAGGCCGCCGCGCGACGTGCCGACGAAGACGGCCTGTTCGATGCCGAGCGCGGACAGTCCGGCAAGCACGTCGCCGGCTTCGACCCCGACATTGTAATGGCCGATATCGGGATCGTGGTCGGATTGCCCGCGGCCGCGGTAGTCGAAGGCAACGACTTTCCGGGGGCTCTCCGTTTTCTTGGAAAGATGGATCGCGAGTTCATGAAAGTCGCGCGCATTGCGGGTGAGGCCGGGCAGGCAGACTGCCGGGCAGCCCTTGGCATTCGCTTCGCCGTAGATCCGCGCATGGAGTTTCAGGCCGTCGGGCGCGGGATAGAAGAAGTCGGAGAAACCTTCGTCGCTCGCCATCGCAATGCCGCTCCTCGCTGGGTGATCGACAGCTACAGGCGAGGGCAGGGATCGTCAAACACTCTTCCCTTCTGCCACAAGGGGAGAAGGAAGAACCTCAACTCCGCCCGTTCACGAGGTCGCCCACGATATCGTATTTCCCCGAAATACGCATCTTGTAGACCTCGTAATTTTCCATCACGCGTTGCACGTAACTTCTTGTTTCCGTGTAGGGGATCCGCTCGATCCAGTCGACGACCGCATCGACTTCCTTGCCGCGTGGGTCGCCGTACTTCGCCACCCATTGGGCGGCGCGGTTCGGGCCGGCATTGTAGCCGGCGAAGGTGAGCACGTAGGAGCCGCCGAAGCGGTCGAGCTGCTCGCCGAGAAAGGCCGAGCCCAGCGTCGCGTTGTAGCCGGCATCGGTCGTCAGCCGCGCCTGCGAGAAACTCATGCCGGCCTTCTTCGCCAGCTGCTTGGCTGTGCCCGGCATCAGCTGCAGCAGGCCGCGTGCGCCGGCGCTGGAAACGGCGCCCACGTTGAACTCGCTTTCCTGGCGGGCGATGGCGTAGGCAAGCGCCTTGCCGGACCCCGAAATGTTGGCCGAATCGGGAATGACACCCAGCGGATGCGACAGCGCGCCGACATCGATGCCGCGCTGCGCGGCGATCTTGCCGACCTTCAGCGCCATGAAATGGTTGCCCTGCTTTTCGGCCAGCACCGCAAGCAGCGCCAGCTCGCCCGGACTGCTCAGCTGCCCGGCAAGATCGCGGTAGAGCGTCTCGGCATAGCGGTCGTAGCCAGCGTCCTGCAGCCGCTTGATCGCGCTCACCGCCTCGCGGCCGTCGAAACTCTGCCGGTCGGCGGCGCTCGGCTTCGGATAGGCGATGTTGAGGGACCTCAAGCCCACACGCTCGCCCGCGAGCTGACCGTAGAAGGTCGTGCCGTAGCCGGCCGCGCGCGTGAAATAATCCTTGGCGTTGCCCGGGCCGCCGACTTCCGCCGCGCGGCCGAGCCAGTAATAGGCGCGCGACAGCGACACCGGTCCCTGGGCGAATTCGGTGATGCGCGTGAAATGCCCGGCGGCGGTCGCCGGGTCGTTGAGGCCGCGCAATGCATACCAGCCGGCATGGAATTCGGCTTCGGCGGCGTTCAGCGGGCTCTCGGCGGCGTGCATGGAGACGATTCTGTAGGCGGTCTTCATGTCGCCCTGGTCGACCAGTTCACGCGACAGCACGCGGCGTTCGACCCACCAGGCATCGGGGTCGACCAGCGAATCGCGGTTCGTCGGCGCCTTCATCACGATTGCCGCGGCATCGGCGAATTTCTGCTGCTTGCGCAGATATTCCGCCTCGGCGAAGAAATAGCCGGCGGAGCGCTGCGCTGCGGGCACCGCCTTCAACAGCTTGGCGGCGTTCTTGTCGCCCTTGTCGGCAGCCGCCCAGGCATCCGCCAGGGGCTGTGCGCCGGCGAGGCCGGCGACCCTCAGCGCCGAGGACGGCCGGTCGGCATAGAACATGCGCTCCATGCGGTAGCGATGGTCGGCCGCCGGGATCAGCGCGCCGAACTCCTTGATGACGGTCGCCTCGTCCTTTGCTTCCAGCTTCTCGGTGCGCCAGAACGGCACCAGCACCGCACGTGCCGCGGCCTGGTTGCCCAGCGCCATCTGCGAGCGGGCAAGGATGATCACACCCTCGGGCGTCAGCGGCTGGCTGCGGCCGAAGGCCTGCACCACCACTTGCGGCGGCGGGTTCTCGCGATAGAGCGCGCGCTCGCTGTTCTTGCGCAACGCGATCGTGCCGGGCCATCCCGGCAGCATCTTGGCCGCGTCGGCAATCTCGCCGCTCGGCACCTGATCGCCGCCATAAAGCGCGATCGCCCAGGCAAGGATGTGCCGGTCGAGCGAGGTGGCGGGCAGCGTGTCGCGCGCGTTGCGCGCGGCGGCGATGTTGTTGGCGGCGAGCGCATCGAGCCCGCTCTTCAGTTGCGCTATGTCGGGGGCGGTCGAGATCTGGCCCGGCGCCTGCGGCGCGTCGGGCGCCGGAATCGAGGCCGTCGCGCGCGCATCGACGCTGCCGCCGATCGCCATTGTTGGCGTCAGCGCGGCGATCGCGCCCAAAAGCGCGAAGAAATGAGGCCGCCTCATCGGCATGTTCAATCCTGGCACATCGTCAGCGGGTACGGCCTTGAAAGCCTAAACAGACTCTAAACTTAGGTGGTGAAGGGCTCGTAAACAAAAGGTTATCGAGGCCGTTCGAATTGCCCCCGCTGGTATCCCGATTCTGAAATTCGCATGACCTTGATATCGGGCGCGGTCCGAATTTCAGAATCGAAAGGATACCAGCCAACTGTCGAATCCAGTGTCGTCTTGGTTTTCGATGTTCGCTCCGAGCCTGATATCGACCTCCAGCGAACATCGAAAACCACGACACTGGCACTATTCCCATGCTTGCCGCTGAACCATGTCGAGACTATGGTGCGCGACTTCGCTTTCGGCTAGAAGGCGCGCAAATAAACCGATCGCTAAAACCTGATACGTTCCCGATAGTTCCAAGGAGTTTGGACGACATGCTGAGAGGCTCGCTGACTGCGCTCGTGACACCGTTCGAAAAGAGCGGGCGCTTCGACGAGAAAGCCTTTCGCTCACTTGTCGAATGGCAGATCGCCGAAGGCACCAAGGGTCTCGTTCCGGTCGGCACCACCGGCGAGTCGCCGACGCTGTCGCATGACGAGCACCGTCAGGTCGTCAAGGTCTGCATCGAGGTGGCCAAGGGCAGGGTGCCCGTCGTGGCCGGCGCGGGCTCCAACAACACCGAGGAAGCGGTCGGGCTGGTGCAATATGCCGAAAAGGCCGGCGCCGATGCCGCCCTTGTCGTTACGCCCTATTACAACAGGCCGACGCAGCGCGGACTCTATGAGCATTTCGCCGCCGTCGCCAGGGCGACCAGGCTGCCGATCATCATCTACAACATCCCGCCGCGTTCGGTGATCGACATGACGCCGGAGACGATGGGCAGGCTGCGCCACGACTTCAAGAACATTGCCGGCGTCAAGGACGCGACCGGCAAGGTGGAGCGTGTCTCCGAGCAGCGCATGACCTGCGGCAAGGATTTCATCCAGCTTTCCGGCGAGGATGCTTCCGCGCTCGGCTTCAACGCTCATGGCGGTGTCGGCTGTATTTCGGTCACCTCGAATGTCGCGCCGCGCCTCTGTTCCGAATTCCAGGAAGCCACGCTTTCCGGCGACAGCGCCAAGGCGCTCGACCTGCAGGATCGCCTGCTACCGCTTCACAAGGCGATCTTCATGGAGCCTGGTGTCTCGGGGTCGAAATACGCGTTGTCGAAGCTGGGCAAGCTCGAGAATGTGGTCCGTTCGCCGCTGGTGACGGTTGAGGCTTCGACCGCGGAAAAGATCGACGCGGCGCTGAAGCACGCCGGCTTGATTAATTAGCGAGCCCGTTTGGAAACTCTACTCCTGCGGCCATCTGAAGGCGCCACCTGCGCTTCCGGTGCTCACGTACTATATGTACGCTCCGCTCCGGTTCCGCGCATGGCCCCGAAAGCATCCGCTTTCGGAAAGGACCATGCGCAAAGTCGGGCTGCAGAGCGTCCTTTGCGCGTTTAGAAAACGCGCGGCGCTCTGTTGACACCTTCACCTGACTCGCAGGAGCGAGTTTCGAAACGGACTCTGGACGTCATGAATCAAGTCAAGAAAGCCGATCCCAACAACAAGACCGTTGCGGAAAACCGCAAGGCGCGCTTTTCCTATGAGGTGCTCGACACGATCGAGGCCGGCCTGGTGCTGACCGGCACCGAGGTAAAGTCGCTGCGCCAGGGCCAGGCCAACATCCAGGAGAGCTATGCCTCGGTCGAAGGCGGCGAGATCTGGCTGATCAACTCCTATCTGCCGGAATATCTGCAGGCCAACCGCTTCAACCACGAGCCGCGCCGGCGCCGTAAGCTTTTGCTCAACAAGCGCGAGATGGCCAAGCTGGCGCAGAGCATCGAGCGCGAAGGCATGACGCTGGTGCCGTTGAAGATCTATTTCAACGACCAGGGCCGCGCCAAGCTCCTGCTCGCCGTTGGCCGCGGCAAGAAACTGCACGACAAGCGCGAGACCGAAAAGCAGCGCGACTGGTCGCGCGAGAAGGGCCGGCTGCTGAAAGAACGCGGCTGAGCTTTCGCCGCCGGCGGAACCAGGCCGCCTGAAAAAAGCCACCGCCGGCTCTCTGGTCCGGCGCGCACGCGCCTTTTGCGACAGGGGATGGTCTTGGGGAAGCGGATTGTTTTCTGGGGCCTTGCCGGCGTGGTTGTCGCCTGTGCCGTCGTGGCAGGCGCCTATTTCTGGTTCCGCGGCTTTTCGCCCGACCGCGCGGAGTTCCCGATCCGGGGCATCGACGTCTCCCACCATCAGGGAAAGATCGACTGGCAGCGCGTCGCGGCAGACGATGTCGCCTTCGCGATCATCAAGGCAACCGAAGGCGGCACCCATGTCGACACCCAATTCGCAACCAACCTGCGCGAAGCCCGCGCGGCCGGCCTGGCGGTCGGCGCCTATCACTTCTTCACCTTCTGCCGCCCCGGCGCCGATCAGGCGAGGAACTTCATTGCGGTGGTGCCGCGGGGCGAGCCGCTTCTGCCGCCGGTGGTCGACATCGAGTTCGGCGGCAATTGCCCGCAACGCCCGTCGCCCGAGCAACTGAACGCCGAGCTTGCCGCTTTCCTCGGCCCGGTCGAGACGGCATTCGGCAAGCAGGCGATTTTCTATCTGACCGACGAGGCGGCCGACGCCTATTCCGGCAGCATCCTCAGCCGCCAGCGCTGGCTGCGCTCGCTGGCGATCAGACCGCGTGGGAACGACTGGATCTACTGGCAATATCACAATATGGGCCGCGTCGACGGCATCGAAGGCGATGTCGATCTGAACGTCCTGAAGGGCAGCCGGGCGACGCTGGCGGAGTTGTTTGCGCCGACGCCGTGAGTGCCCGGCGGCCTCGAATCTGTTTCTGCGGCGTTTTGCGTATATCGCTGAAAAGTCTCACGATCCGCGTGACGCCGGGACATTCAGGCTTGCGCTGGCACTGGGTCTCCCGGTCGCCGAGAAGGCCATTCCCGCTGCCATGATCGCGATGGCTGCGAACTGGATGGTCATCGGCGTTTCGCCGAGTACCGCCATGCCGACAATTACCGTCGCGATCGGTATGGCGGGCAGGAACAGGGACGCCGTCTGCGGCCCCATTTGCCGGACGATGTAGGTGTAGAGGAACATGGCCGCCGCGCCGGCCAGAATCCCTTGGATCACGATCTGGCTGACGATCTCCATAGCCGCCGCGGCATGGATATGGCTTGGCGCGAAGACATAGAGAACCGGCAACGGCAGACACGACAGGAGCACCACCGCGGCCGTCGCCGTGACCGGATCGGCACGCCATAGTCTCACGAGAACGGCATAAGTCGAAAACATGAGGCCCGATCCGATGAACAGCACGTCGCCGATCAAGGCGTCGCCGCTGCCGCCACGCGCCGCGGCGATGAACAGCAACAGCCCGGCGATGATCGCGCCGACACCGATCGTCCGTCGTTGCGAAACGCCGTCATCGAAGAAGACGCGCGACAACAGGGACGAAAAGAAGACGATAGAGGCGGGGCAGAGCGCAGCCGCGTGGGCGGCAGGCGCATAGGTCAGGCCCCAATTGATGATCAGCGGATAAGGCAAGCCTGCCAGCGCCGCCAATACCAGAGCCCGTCGCCAGCCCAGCGCCCTCATGGGAGCGAAGCCGCTGCGCCAGACGATCGGCAGAAAGACCACCCCCGCGCCGCCAAAGCGCAAGACGGCCAAATCTGTCGCCGTCAGATGCTCCCGGAGGCTGAAGCGGGCGGCGACGAATTGGATGGCGTAGATGCCGATCATGGTGAGGCCGGCGATAATCGCCAGTCTCGTGTTCCTTTCGTCATCTGCG
Source organism: Mesorhizobium sp. B2-4-3 (assembly GCF_006442815.1). GTDB lineage: Bacteria > Pseudomonadota > Alphaproteobacteria > Rhizobiales > Rhizobiaceae > Mesorhizobium. The sequence continues at coordinate 63,278 of NZ_VFVL01000032.1, read as the reverse complement.
TCTGTCACGACCTGCCACCCCCTATGTCGTCGGAGGTGAAGACCGTCTCCACCGCTGCGGCGAAAGCGCAGGCTATTGTTCAGCTCTCTGCGTTGAAATACGCTTATTTTGGAAAATGATAGCGGAATTCACATCAAAAAGGCAGTTCTGAAGTGAATCAAGAAGCAAGCGACCTCGACGTGATCGACCGTAATCTTCTTCGGCTGCTGCAGGAGGACGGGCGTCGCACCACGCTTGATCTGGCGGCGCGTATCGGCCTGTCGCCGACCGGCACCAGCCTGCGGGTGAAGCGGCTGTTTCGGGAAGGCTATATCACCGCGGTCAGAGCCGTGCTCGATCCCGCCAAGATAGGCCGCGGCACGCTCGTCTTCATCGAGGTACGCCTCGATCATACGGCGCCTCATATCTTCGAACGCTTCGCCGAGGCGGTGACCAAGGCGCCTGAGGTGCTGGAATGCCATATGGTCGTGGGCGGCTTCGACTATCTGGTAAAGGCGCGTATCTCGGAAATGGCCGCCTATCAGGATTTCCTGACCCGGGTCATCCTGCCGTTGCCCGGAGTGAAGGAGACGCACACTTACGCCTCGATCGGCGAGGTGAAGCCGGATGCGCTGCTGCCGGTATGAACGGGCGCGGGATTACTCCAGGGCGGCTGAATCTAGGTCTTCAGGAACGCTGCTATCTCCTTGAACACGCTGACGAACATCTCCTGCGTCAGCACGCCCGTATTGGTGTTGTAGCGCGAGCAGTGATAGCTGGAAAACAGCGCGATGCCGCCGGCCCGCTGCCGGCCGCCATGGCGGAACGGAACGGCCGCGACACGCTCGCCCAATGCCCGCACCGTCGACTGGTGCGCGATCGAGCCCAGCGTCAGGATGGCGCTGAGATTGGGGAAGCGTGCGATGGTCGGCTTGAGAAAAGTCCGGCAGGTGGCGATCTCGGCGCCCACCGGCTTGTTCTCCGGCGGCACGCAGCGCACCGCATTGGTGATGGCCGTGCCGACAAGCTCGAGCCCGTCGTCCGGTCTTGCCTTGAACTCGCCGCGCGCCAGGCCATGCGCGATCATCGTGCCGTAGAGCAGGTCGCCGGCGTAGTCGCCGGTGAAGGGGCGTCCCGTGCGGTTGGCGCCGCGCAGACCGGGCGCCAGCCCGACGATCAGCAGCTTGACCGAACCTTCGCCTTCCGGAGGCAGGAAGGTCGGCACCGGCGCGTTGAACCAGCCGGGCTCGCGCTCGCGCCAGGCCGCGATGAAATCATGCAGCCGCGGGCAAAGCGGGCAGTCACGGCTGGGTTCGGGGGAGGGCGCGGCGATCAAGGCCGCCGCCCGTCAATAATCGTCCTCGTCGACCTCGGCGGGTTCCGGCCGGCGCGTGGGCCGCTCGGACGGGTCGCGGCCGACTTCGCTCTTCAGCGACACCAGGTCGATGAAATGATCGGCCTGGCGGCGCAGGTCGTCGGAGATCATCGGCGGCTGGGAAGCCATGGTCGAGATGATCGACACCTTGCGGCCGCGCCGCTGCAGCGCTTCGACCAGCGTGCGGAAGTCGCCGTCGCCGGAGAAGATGACATAGTGATCGACGACATCGGCGAGCTCCAGCGCATCGACGGTCAGCTCGATGTCCATGTTGCCCTTGATCTTGCGGCGGCCGGTCGAGTCGGTGAATTCCTTGGCCGGCTTCGTCACCACCTTGAAGCCGTTATAGTCGAGCCAGTCGATCAGCGGCCGGATCGATGAATATTCCTGATCCTCGACCAGCGCGGTGTAATAGTAAGCGCGCAGCAGGTAGCCGCGCTTCTGGAAGCTCGACAGGAGCTTGCGGTAGTCGATGTCGAAGCCCAGCGCCCGGGACGTGGCATAGAGATTGGCGCCGTCGATGAAAAGAGCGATCTTTTCACGGGGATCGAACATTGAAAAACATTCCTTTCGAAAATTTCTGTCGTCTAAAAGCGTTTGACGAATAGGTCCGACAAATGGGCGCCGGTGCCGTCATATCCGAGATAACGCGCAATTTGTGGATATCCAAGGGCAGGCCCTGCATTGCAAGCAATTGTGATCGCCACTATGTAGGCAGCTTCATGGCGTAGCGCGGTGATGAGCCGGCAACGGCCCGCAAAGCAGACGTCGCCGCCATAAAGCTTGTATTTCGGCCGCGCCCGCGTTATGGAGCGCGCCAGCTTTCCATCAAATCCATCGCATGAAAGGGGCAGTCCATGGCCCGCGTAACCGTTGAAGATTGCATCGACAAGGTCGACAACCGTTTTGAACTCGTGCTGCTTGCCGGCCACCGCGCCCGCCAGATCAGCCAGGGCGCGCAGATCACCGTTCCGCGCGACAATGACAAGAACCCTGTCATCGCGCTGCGCGAGATCGCCGACGAGACGCTGTCGCCCGACGACCTCAAGGAAGACCTGATCCACTCGCTGCAGAAGCATGTCGAGGTCGACGAGCCGGAAGCCGAGGGCGAGGCGATCACCGACGAGACCGGCGCGACCGTCGCTGCTGCCGACGCCGACGACGCCGAGGAGAACGTTACTTTCGACCGCATGAGCGAGGAAGACTTGCTCGCCGGCATCGAAGGTCTGGTGCCGCCCGAAAAGAGCGACGACTACTAAGAGCTTTTGTCCGGGTTGGATCAACCATCCAGGACTTCCGTATCTTAAGTTTCGTGGCTATCTATGAGGTGCGTCGCACGCCAGTGCGGCGCATCAATCATTTCAGCACCGCGAGATCCCGCCCATGATGCGTCAGTATGAGCTTGTCGAGCGCGTCCAGCGCTACAAGCCTGACGTCAACGAGGCGCTGCTCAACAAGGCTTACGTCTATGCCATGCAGAAGCATGGCCACCAGAAACGCGCCTCCGGCGATCCCTATTTCTCGCATCCGCTCGAAGTCGCCGCCATCCTCACCGACATGCATATGGACGAGGCGACCATTGCGGTTGCCCTGCTGCATGACACGATCGAGGATACGACCGCGACCCGCGCCGAGATCGACGAGCTCTTCGGTCCGGAAATGGGCAAGCTGGTCGAAGGCCTCACCAAGCTCAAGAAGCTCGACCTGGTCTCGAAGAAGGCCGAGCAGGCGGAGAATTTGCGCAAGCTCCTGCTCGCGATCTCCGAGGATATTCGCGTTCTTCTGGTCAAGCTCGCCGACCGCCTGCACAACATGCGCACGCTCGACCATATGCCCGAGTCCAAGCGCCTGCGCATCGCCGAGGAGACGATGGACATCTATGCGCCCTTGGCCGGGCGCATGGGCATGCAAGGCATGCGCGAGGAACTGGAAGAAATCGCCTTCCGCTACATCAATCCGGAGGCCTATCGCGCCGTTACCGCAAGGCTCGCCGAGATTTTCGAGCGCAACAAGGGCGTCCTGCAGGAGATCGAGACGGCGCTGTCGGGCCTGTTCGATAAGCACGCCATCAAGGCGAGCGTGAAGAGCCGGCAGAAGAAGCCGTGGTCGGTGTTCCGCAAGATGGAGGCCAAGGCGCTCTCCTTCGAGCAGCTCTCCGACATTTTCGGGTTCCGCGTCGTGGTCGATTCCGTCGATGACTGCTACCGCGCGCTTGGCGCCATCCACACCACCTGGTCGATGGTGCCCGGCCGCTTCAAGGACTACATCTCGACGCCCAAGCAGAACGACTACCGTTCCATCCACACCACCATCGTCGGCCCGTCGCGCCAGCGCGTCGAATTGCAGATCCGCACCAGGGAGATGAACAAGATCGCCGAATATGGCGTCGCCGCGCATTCGATCTACAAGGACAGCGGCGGCAAGACGAACGGCGCCGGCCACGCGATCTCCAGGGAGACCAACGCCTATGCCTGGCTGCGGCGCACCATCGAGCAACTGGCCGAAGGCGACAATCCGGAGGATTTCCTCGAAAACACCAAGCTGGAACTGTTCCAGGACCAGGTGTTCTGCTTCACGCCCAAGGGCATGCTGATCGCGCTGCCGCGCGGCGCCACCCCGATCGACTTCGCCTACGCCGTCCACACCGATGTCGGAGACACCTGCGTCGGCGCCAAAGTCAATGGCCGCATCATGCCGTTGATGACGGAACTGAAGAACGGCGACGAGGTCGAGATCATCCGCTCCAAGGCGCAGGTGCCGCCCGCCGCCTGGGAATCGGTCGTGGTCACCGGCAAGGCGCGGGCCGCCATCCGCCGCGCCACCAAGAATGCGATACGCAAGCAATATTCCGGCCTCGGCGCCCGCATCCTGGAACGCGCCTTCGAGCGCGCCGGCAAGACCTTCACCAAGGAGAGCCTGAAGCCGGTTCTGCACCGGCTGGCGCGCAAGGACATCGAGGACGTGCTGGCCTCGGTCGGCCGCGGCGAGCTGAGCTCCACCGATGTCATGAAAGCGGTCTTCCCCGACTATAAGGACGAGCGTGTCACCGTCGCGCCGCCCAAGCAGCGCGAGGAGGGCTGGTCGAAGATCCGCAACGCCGCCGGCATGCTGTTCCAGATGCCCGGCACGCGCGCCGCCAAGAAGGACAAGGACCAACAGCGCGACGGCGCGGTGCCGATCCGTGGCGTGCGCGGCGACCTGCCGGTGCGCTTCGCCCCGGAGGGTGCCGTGCCTGGCGACCGCATCGTCGGCATCATCCAGCCCGGAACCGGCATCACCATCTATCCGATCCAGTCGCCGGCGCTGCAGGCCTTCGACGACCAGCCCGAGCGCTGGATCGACGTGCGCTGGGATATCGACGAGCGCACCAAGGAACGTTTCCCGGCGCGCATCTCGGTCACCGCCATCAATGCGCCGGGTTCGTTGGCCGACATCGCCCAGGTGGTGGCGTCCAACGACGCCAACATCCACACGCTGTCGATGATACGCACGGCGCCCGATTTCACCGAGATGCTGATCGACCTCGAGGTCTGGGACCTGAAGCATCTCAACCGGCTGCTGTCGCAGCTCAAGGACAATTCGAGCGTCAGCGATGCGCGGCGGGTGAATGGATGAATAGTGAATAGTGAATAGTGAATAGTGAAAGAAGGCGCTCTCACTACCATTCACCATTCACCATTCACCATTCACCACTCGCCATGGATATGGAGCGAACAATGAACACCGACGAAGTGCTGGGCATTTTCCGTGAGGCCGGCGCCGTTCTCGAAGGTCATTTCATCCTGACGTCCGGCCTGCGCAGTCCGGTCTTCCTGCAGAAGGCGCGGGTCTTCATGCATGCCGACAAGACCGAGCGCCTGTGCAAGGCGCTGGCCGAGAAAATCCGGAAAGCGGTGGCGGGCAGGATCGACTATGTCGTCGGCCCGGCGATCGGCGGCCTGATCCCGGCCTATGAGACCTCGCGTCATCTCGGCGCGCCGGCGATCTGGGTCGAGCGGGAAGGAGGCGAGTTCCGGCTCCGCCGCTTCGAGATTGCCGAAGGCTCGCGCGTCGTCATCGTCGAGGACATCGTCACCACGGGCCTGTCGATCCGCGAGACCATCGATTGCCTGCGCGAGATCGGCGCGGAAGTGGTGGCGGCCGCCTGCATCATCGACCGCTCGGCCGGTAAGACCGATGTCGGCGTGCCGCTGATCGCGCTTGCCGAATACGAGGTGCCGGCCTATCCCGCCGACCGCCTGCCGCCGGAACTCGCCGCCATTCCCGCCGTTAAGCCGGGAAGCCGCAACATCTGACATCGCAATGTATGAAAACAAGCACTTGAGCGCATCGCTTGAATCTCTTTCCCGGAGACGCGCGCCGAGGCGGCAATGATCGCCGGCATCGACCATTTCGTGCTGACGGTCCGCTCGCTGGAAGCGACCTGCGATTTCTACCAGCGGGTGCTCGGCATGCGGCGCCTGGATGAACCGAACCGGCCGACCGCGCTTCTGTTCGGCGCGCAGAAAATCAACCTGCACGAAGTCGGCCGCACGTTCGAGCCGAAGGCGAAGGCGCCGACGTCGGGTTCCGGCGATTTCTGCCTCGTGGCGGCAGTGCCGCTTGCCGAGATCCAGGCCAGCCTGGAAGCCAATGGCGTGGCGATCGAAGTCGGCCCGGTCTTACGCACCGGCGCGCGCGGCCCGATGATGTCGGTCTATTTCCGCGATCCAGACGATAATCTGGTCGAGGTCAGCGAGTATCGGCTCACCTGAGATCGAGCCGCATGGCGCAGCGCTGGTCCAAAGCCATGCCGTGATCGGCCTCGTCGCTGAGCAGATCGGCCAGCCGTCTGTCGACCTCGGCGCCTTCCAGGATGCGAAATCCGCACCGCTGATAGAAGGGCGCGTTCCAGGGGACGGCGCGAAACGTGGTCAGCGTCACCCCTGCCAGTCCGCGCCGCCCGGCGTCCGCGACCGCCCGTTCGAGCAGGGCGCGGCCGATGCCCTGGCCCTGTCGGTCGAGGCGCACGTCCAACTCCCAGATATGCAGCGCATCGGCCTCGATCCCGGCGCTCAGGAAGCCGACTGGCCGGTCTTTCTCGTCGGCAATCCAGCATGCGCCCGCAGCGATCAGCGCGCGGTGCCGCTCGACGCTGACATTGTCGCCGTCGGCGAGCCACGCCAGCTCCGCGATGGCGCGGAACGCTTCCCCGGCCGATTGTTCGATAGCCGGCAATGCCTTGGCGTCCGCGGCCCGCGCCGGTCGAATGGTGATCATCGGCTCCGTATCCCGGTTGTTTTCCTCAGTTTCGCCAGAATGACGCTGTTGTTACAGCCTGCGGCAGACCATCGCGGCGGCGTTCGTTGTTGCGCGGCCCGGTCGTCGCTATATCAAAGCTTGTTGCCTTTCTGCGCCATCGAAGCGCAAGATATGTCGGCGCGACCCGGTGGGCAGGGGCAGCGCGTGTTGGACCGGGAACTGGAACAGAGTGCTTTTTCGACGCCGAGAGCCTGATGGCCTCCTGGAACAGGTGCGTACTTATCTTTGGCCGCGCCGCTCGTTCTCGCGTTCCGTGCAGTATTTCTCCAAACGCATCCTGCGGCTGAAGGCGACGCCGCATTCCGTCGCCGCCGGCGTCGCCGCGGGCGTTTTCGCCTCCTTCTTCCCGCTTGGCTTCCATTTCATCGTCGCCGCCGTTTTGTGCTGGATCATCGCCGGCAATCTCGTCGCGGCAGCACTTGGCGCCGTGTTCTTCGGCAATCCGCTGACCTTCCCGCTTTTGTGGGGCGCGTCGTGGGAGACCGGCAAACTGCTCCTGCATGAGCACCTGCCGAAGCACGGCCCGCCCGAGCATCTGGGCGAAATGATGCACAAGCTCTCCTTCGCGAAGCTCTGGCATCCCGTTCTTGAGCCGATGCTGATCGGCGCGGTGCCGCTCGGCCTCGTCTTCGGGCTCGTGTTCTACGCCATCACCCGCTGGGGCATGACCGTGTTTCGCGAGCAGCGCAGGAAGCGCATGGCCGAGCGCGCCGAGAAGAAATCGCGGCAGGGCGGACGGGAAGTGCCGGCGGAATGATCATCGGCATCGGCAGCGACCTGATCGACATCAGACGCATCGAAAAATCGCTGGAGCGGCATGGCCGGCGCTTCGTCCAGCGCATCTATACCGAGGTCGAGCAGGCCAAGTCGGAAAAGCGTGCCGCCCGCGCTGCTTCCTATGCCAAGCGCTTCGCCGCCAAGGAGGCCTGCGCCAAGGCGTTGGGCACCGGCATGGCCGAGGGCGTGTTCTGGCGCGACATGGGCGTGGTCAACCTGCCGAGCGGCGCGCCTACCATGGCGCTGACCGGCGGCGCCGCGGCCAGGCTGGAGAAAATCCTGCCGAAAGGCCATCGCGCGCTGATCCATCTCACCATCACCGACGATTTTCCGCTTGCTCAAGCCTTTGTGATCATCGAGGCGGTGCCCGCCGAACAAGCGCCACATTGATTCCATCTGACCACGAGCGGCATGACGTTGCCCAGCGCCCGCCGAGACTCTATACCAACATCGCACAATCGAGGACGACATGAGCGTGGCTGAAAAATCGCAGAAGAAATCCGGCGGGCTTGGTGAGACCTTTTCCGTCATCATCCAGGCTCTGTTGCTCGCGCTCGTCATCCGCACGCTGCTCTTCCAGCCTTTCTCCATTCCGTCCGGCTCTATGCGGCCGACGCTGCTCGAAGGCGACTATCTCTTCGTCACCAAATGGGCCTATGGCTATTCGCGTTACTCGTTGCCCTTCGGTCCCGATCTCTTCTCGGGTCGCATCTGGGGTTCCGAGCCCAAGCGCGGCGACGTGGTGGTGTTCAAGTTCCCGCCGGATCCGTCGGTCGACTACATCAAGCGCGTCGTCGGTCTGCCCGGCGACAAGATCCAGGTGAAGGACGGCCAGCTTTTCATCAATGACGTCGGCGTGCCGCGCGTGAAGACCGGCCAGATCGACAACCCCGATGTCACCGAGGAAAACCGGCCGATCGATGTCTACCGCGAAACGCTGCCGAACGGCGTCAGTTACGACACGCTCGACATCAATTCCGATTCGATCGGCGACAACACGCGCGAATTCGTCGTGCCGGCCGGGCACTATTTCATGATGGGCGACAATCGCGACAATTCCTCCGACAGCCGCTTCGCCGTCGGCTTTGTGCCGGCCGAGAACCTTGTCGGCCGCGCCAACCTCATCTTCTTCTCGATCGCCGGCAAGGCGAGCCCGCTCGAGATCTGGAAGTGGCCGTCGCTGATGCGCGCCGGGCGCCTGTTCCATTTCGTCCACTAGAGCGATGGCGGCCAGCAAGCGTTTGACCGCCGATGCCCTCGCCGAAGCGCTTGTCGAGCGCACCGGCCATGTCTTCGCCGACCGCCAGCGCCTGCAGCGGGCGCTGACCCATGCCAGCGCCCGGTCGACCCATGCCGGCGTCGACTATGAGCGTTTCGAATTCCTGGGCGACCGCGTTCTTGGCCTTGTCGTGGCCGACATGCTGCTCGCCTCCTTTCCCGATGCCGCCGAAGGCGAGCTTTCGCTGCGTCTCAACGCGCTGGTCAATGCCGAGGCGCTCTCGGAAATCTCCGAACAGATCGGCCTGCCGGAACTGGTGCGCGCCGGTTCCGATGTGCGTAATCTCGAGGGACGCAAGCGCACCAATCTGCGCGCCGATGCGCTGGAATCGCTGATCGCCGTGCTCTATCTCGACGGCGGGATGGACGCGGCGCGCGCGTTCATCCACCGCTACTGGCAGCCCCGCTCGCAGGCGATGGGCGCCGCCCGCCGTGACGCCAAGACCGAATTGCAGGAATGGGCGCATCAGGCGGCGGCCGGCGCCGTGCCGGCCTACCATATCGACGGCCGTGACGGACCGGACCACGACCCGGTGTTCACGGTCAGCGTAAAAGTCGGCTCTTTCGCGCCCGCCGTCGGCAGCGGCCGCTCCAAGCGCGAGGCCGAGCAGGCCGCGGCGGCTACTCTTTTGCTGCGCGAAGGGGTATGGAGCGCCGCATGACAGAAACGGAAACCACTCACGACCCCGCGACCCGCTCCGGTTTCGTAGCGCTGATCGGCGCGCCCAATGCCGGCAAGTCGACGCTGGTCAACCAGCTTGTCGGCGCCAAGGTGTCGATCGTCACCCACAAGGTGCAGACCACCCGCGCCATCGTGCGCGGCATCGCCACGCATGACAACGCGCAGATCGTCTTCGTCGACACGCCGGGCATCTTCAAGCCGAAGCGGCGGCTGGACACGGCGATGGTGACCACCGCCTGGGGCGGCGCCAAGGATGCCGATATCGTGGTGCTGCTGATCGACGCCGAGCGCGGCATCAGGGGCGATGCCGATGCCATCCTCGACCGGCTGAAGGACGTCAGGCAGCCGATGCTTCTGGTTCTCAACAAGGTCGACCGCGTCAAGCCGGAAACGCTTCTTGCGCTGGCCGCGACCGCGAACGAACGCGTGCCGTTCAAGCGCACCTTCATGGTCTCCGCGCTGACCGGCTCCGGCTGCAAGGACCTGCTCGACTATCTCGCCGAGACGCTTCCCTTGGGCCCCTGGTACTATCCGGAAGACCAGATCTCGGACCTGCCGATGCGCCAGCTCGCGGCCGAGATTACGCGCGAGAAGCTTTATCTCAGGCTCCATCAGGAGCTTCCCTATTCCTCGCATATCGAAACCGAGAAATGGGAAGAGAAGAAGGACGGCTCGGTGCGCATCGAGCAGGTCATCTATGTCGAACGCGACAGCCAGAAGAAGATCGTGCTCGGCCACAAGGGCGAGACGATCCGCGCCATTGGCCAGGCCGCGCGGATGGAAATCGCCGGCATCCTCGAGCAGAAGGTGCATCTCTTCCTGTTCGTGAAGGTGCGCGAGAATTGGGGCGATGACCCCGAGCGCTACCGCGAGATGGGGCTGGAGTTTCCCCATTAATGCTTGTCGCCCAAAAGCGCGAAGCGGCTTTGGGACGACGACATGATGATCCGCAACCGACCATCGATATCGATCTCGTGCGCCGGCTGGTCGATGCGCAGTTTCCGCAATGGCGGAATCTGCCGGTCAGCCCGGTCGCTTTCGGCGGCTGGGACAATCGCACCTTCCATCTCGGCGACGAGATGACGGTCAGGCTGCCGAGCGCGGCACCCTATTCGCTGCAGGTCGAGAAGGAGCATCGCTGGCTGCCGAGGCTCGCGCAGCTCCTGCCGTTGCCCATTCCAACGCCGCTCGCCATGGGCGAGCCGGCGGCGGGATATCCCTGGCATTGGTCCGTCTATCGCTGGATCGAGGGGGAGACGGCGAAGAATGCACGCATAGGCGATCTCGGTGCGTTTGCCGTGGCGCTCGCCGATTTCCTTGTCGCATTGAGGGGCATCGACCCGACGGACGGGCCCGCGCCCGGCCAGCACAATTTCCACCGCGGCGGGCCACTGAGCGTCTATGACGACGAGGCGAGGCAAGCCACCGCTGCGCTCGAAGGCCGGATCGACACCCAAGCCGCAACCGCCGTGTGGGACGCGGCACTCGCCGCCGCCTGGCAGGATCCCCCGGTCTGGTTCCATGGCGACGTCGCCTCGGGCAATCTTCTGGTCCAGGACGGCAGCTTGAGCGCCGTCATCGATTTCGGCACCTCCGGCGTCGGCGACCCGTCCTGCGACTTGGCGATCGCCTGGACGTTCTTCGAAGGCGAAAGCCGCCAGGCGTTCCGCACCCGCATCGACGTCGACGACGCCACTTGGGCGCGCGGCTGCGGCTGGACGCTGTGGAAGGCGCTGATCACCGTTGCTGGCCACGACGCCAACCAGGCCGAGGCCGAAAAATCTTGGCGGGTGATAGACGAAGTGCTCGCCGACCACCGGAAACGGCTCTAGGAACCCTCGGCTTGGCCGGGCGCGTCGTGCCCCTCATCAGGCGGACCGTCCTGGGTAACCCTGGTCTTGCGCCGGCGTTTGGCCGACTTGGTTGACGCGGCGCCGGCCGCCGCGGCGCGCCCGGCTTTCCCTCGGCCAGTTTTTCCCGTTGTCGGCCTTGGTCCGGGACGGCGCGGCTGGGCGCGCGGCGGCGGCGACTTGCCGGGCTTGTCTTCGCCGCCCATGTAGAACTGGACATGAGGGAAGGGGATCTCGATGCCGCGCTCGTCGAAAATCTCCTTGATGACCTCATTGTAGGCGCGACCCAGCGCGAAATGTTTCCCGGGCCTGGTCTTGATGCGGGCCCGAACCACGACGGCGGAGTCGGCGAATTCGGTCACGCCATGCATCTCGAGATTGCCAATGATGTCGCCCGCGAACCCGGCCTCCTTCAATTTCTCGAAGGCGTCCTGCATTGCCTGCTTCACCTCGGGTATGCTCGCGCCATAGTCCACGCCGATCGACGCGACATGATAGCTGAAGTTCTTCACGAAGTTCGTCACCGCCTCGACGGACGAGAACGGAATGAGATGGTAAGCGCCGTCGAGCGAGCGTAGCGACACAGAGCGGATCGTCAGCCGCTCAACGGTGCCGGTGACCCCTCCTGCCGTTACCACATCGCCCTCATTCATCGCGTTCTCGAACTGTATGAAGGCGCCGGTGATGATGTCCTGCACGAGTTTTTGCGCCCCGAAGCCGACAGCAAGGCCGACGACGCCGGCGCCGGCAAGCAATGGACCGATGTTTACGCCGAATTCGGACAGGACCAGCATGACAATGAGGACGCCAAGCGCAACCACGAAGGCGTTGCGGAACAGGGACAGAAGAGTCCGTTCTCGCGGCGACGGGACATGGCCGTAATTCGGATTGAGGCGATATTCCACCCACGACTGGACGGCGAGATAGATCAGGCCGCCAGCCACCAGTATGAGGATCGCGGAAACGATCGACACGGCGAAGCGCTGGCCGACTTCGCTCGACAGCCACCCGACAACGTTTGCCGCCCGCCAGAATTGGGCGATGACCAGCAACACAATCGCGGCAACCAGGACGCGAACCATCCTGAGCACATTGGGAACGAAGGCATTGAGGCGCCGCTCGAGCAACGGAAGCCGCTCGCTGACCTCGGTGGGTAGGCTTATCCCGGCTCCGGCGACCCGCGCGACGAGGGCTGTCAGCAACATACCTATGGCTATAGCGATGAGCGACTGGACGGTGGCCGTGAGGACGAACGGCATCGCCGTTGCAGGAGCCGCGAGCCACAAAACAAAGACGAGGACCAGGTAACCGATCGCCACCACATGCCAGATCCTGGCGAGACCGGCCAGGAACCTGCCCAGAATATCGGTTCGACGGGTCTCGCTGCGGCGCAGCAGCCATCGCCGCGCCGGCTCACGATTCTGCAGGATGACGATCAGTGCCAGCACGAGCGCCGCAAACATCACAACCACGCGGACCGCTTGCGCGGCGTCGTCCGAGACGTTGGCCGCAACGATCGGCGCGAGGAAGAACATCGTATAGCCGACCACGCTGACGAAGCGGCTCAGCCAGAAAAACCAGTATGCCGCCGTTGTATCGCTCAATGTCCAGATGCGCAGCGCCGACCATCTCGGGGCAAACAGCGTACGCCCAACGACCTTGATGAGCTCGATGGCCAGAAAGGCGTTCAGGAACAGCGCACGATTCATCTCCGCCTGGCCTGCCTGGTCGATAACGAATGCGGAGAGCGAGGACACCGAACCGATCGCCCAGGCCGCGAGCACGGTGAGCGCGTCGACCAGCGCGGACAATCCTATGAAGCCGAGCCGCTCGAACCGGCCCCTGCGTGTCGCTGCATTGGCGATAGTGCGCTGGAAGCGTCGAAAGGCAAGCCGTAACGCGAAGTAGACGGCGAAGGTAAGGACCACGACAAGGGCGCTGTTGCGTACAGCGTTCCAAAGGCTCTGCACATCCACCGAGACGCCCCCGGAAAAGACGCCGGCAATTCTCTCGACGAGGGAAGCGGTCGTCTTGATCAGGCCGGAAGCGCTCTCGGCCGCGTCCTTCGTATATGCAGCGACCTCCTGTGCAATCGTCGTCTCAGGCGCGGCCTCGGCGGACGCCTGGTGGTCTTCCGTTGCTGTGGCGCGCAGCTTGTCGATCAGGCGCTGCCGCGCCTGGTCATTTTCCAGGATGGTGATGAGCGCTTGGACATCCGCGCTCGGCTCGCCGGGCTTGGGACTCCCCTGCGCTGCCGGCTGGGCGAAACCTGGTGCCCCGCAGAGCAGCACAAACAGCAATAGACAAATTAGGGTTCGCATTGCTGGCCTTGGCGGATTTCTATCGATCAGGGCGCATGTTGTCGGCGCCGGCTCGGAAATTCTCGCAAAATCGCAGCTAGCCGCGTCTTCGCATCGATGCAGTTCATCTAGCGCGAACCTGCCGATGTGGAAGTCCATACCTTCGGTGTGGCGGAGCTTTCATCTCCTGTAGGGAATGACCCGTCCTCGGTGTCAGCTACGGCACACGCAAATCTTGATTTCGCCGCGCAACGGGTGAATAGCTCCCGCCATGGAATGGCGCGACGAGGGAATTGTTCTCGGCACCCGCAAGCATGGCGAAACCAGCGCCATCCTCGAGGTGATGACGCGTGCCCATGGCCGCCATCTCGGCCTGGTGCGGGGAGGGCGCTCGCGCAAGCAGCAGCCGGTGCTGCAGCCAGGCAACCGCGTCGACCTTCTGTGGCGGGCGCGGCTCGACGAGCATCTGGGCATCTTCCAGGCCGAGGCGATCGAGATGAACGCCGCGCGTTTGATGGACAGTGCGGTCGCCGTTTACGGCCTGCTGACCATGGCCGCGCATCTCAGGCTCCTGCCGGAACGGGACGCCCATGGCGGCCTCTACGAGGCGCTTGCCGTGATGATCTCGCATCTGGGCGATGCCGACGCGGCGGGCGAGCTGGTGGCGCGCTTCGAGCTGCTCATCCTCGATGAATTGGGCTTCGGCCTCGACCTCAGCCAATGCGCGGCGACCGGCACCAGGCAGGATCTCGCCTATGTCTCGCCGAAATCCGGACGCGCCGTGTCGCGCGAGGCCGGCGCGCCTTGGCACGACAAGATGCTGGCGCTGCCGGCCTTCCTGCAGCGCGGCTCCGGCCTGCGTGCCGATGCGGCGGCGCTTGAGGATGCGTTCCGGCTGAGCGGCTTCTTCTTCACCCGTCACGTCTACGAGCCGCGCGGCCTCGAGCCGCCCGACGCTCGCGCCGGCTTCCTGGCCGCGCTGCGCCGGCATCATGCGGCGGTGAAGGCGATTGCGGGCGAAGCAGGATAGCAAGGCACTTAGTCCGCGCCGCGTTTCTCAAAGAAATCGTCGAGCATGGCGCGCTGGCCTTTCAGGATCTTGAGCCCGGCTTCCGGCAATGAAAACCAGCCAGCCCGATCCACTTCCGGGAATTCCTTCATGCGTCCCGATTTTGGCGGCCATTCCATGGTGAACATGTTGCTCCTGACGGCATCCGCATCGATGTCGGCCTCGACGCTCCACGCGATGACGATCTTGCCGCCCGGCTGCTTGTAGCCGCCGAGCGGCTGGAAATCGCCGTCGACGGCGATGCCGAGCTCTTCTTCGGCTTCGCGTTTGGCGGCCTCCAGCTCATCCTCATTGTCGCCGATCAGTCCCTTCGGGATGGACCACGCGCCTTCGTCCTTTCGCGTCCAGAACGGCCCGCCCGGGTGGACGAGCAGGAATTCGAACACGCCGGCAATGCGCCTGTGGATCAGCAGGCCCGCGCTTTTCTGCGGCATCGGTCACCTCGTGGCATCTTCTTCGCCCGCGCGAGAATAGCACGAGTATTTCGCGGCCGAGGTCACCCAACCTCATCGGCAGAAGCGGCGGTGCCGGCGGTCTGACATTGGATAAACCGGCAAGTTGCTGGCAATCGGCGACGAAACATGCTCGATCTTGCCAGTCGGCAAGACGCTGATTTCGACCAGCCGTCTCATTGCCGCATTTGTTGGCCACGACTGGTCTGGTTTTGAGGGAAACCGCCATGTTTTTCAGCCTGATCGCCATTGCAGCCGTCATAGCTCTTTTCGTCATCGTTTCACGCCAGCAGAACCGCATCGCGCTGGTCGAGCGCGAACTCGGCGTCCTGCGCGGCCTGATGCAGTCGGGCGCTTCGCTGTCCGCGCCCAAGGCGGCGGACGCCACGCAGGAGGGTCTTCCCGAGGAGGCCAAGGCAGCCGTGGCGCCTGCCGCGCGGTCGGCGGACGGCGCGGCCGAAGAGATCGCCGCGAAGCCCGAGGCGGCCGAAGAGGAGGCAGCGGCAGGACCCTGGACGAAGGCCCAGGCGGCCGCGGCGCAATCCGCCGGGCCGTCCGAGCCGGCGCAACCTGTCTCCGCCACCGAGGCGCCCGGAGCAGAACCGCCCGCGCCCGCGAAGGCGGCGCGCCAAAGCGATGTCGAGACGGCGCTTGGCACGCGCTGGGCGGTCTGGGTCGGCGGCATCGCGCTGGCGCTGGGCGGCCTGTTCCTGATCCGCTACACCATCGAGGCCGGCATTTTCGGCCCCGGCGTGCGCCTGACCATGGCCGGCGTCCTCGGCCTGGTGCTGATTGGCGGCGCCGAATTCATCCGCCGCACCGGCTTCAAGGTGCCGGTGCAAGGCGCCGCCGGCGCCTATATCCCCGCGATCCTGACCGGGGCGGGCGCCTTCATCCTGTTCGGCACGGTCTACGCCGCGCACGGCATCTATGGCTTCATCGGTCCGGCGACGGCCTTCGTGCTGCTTGGCGCCATCGGCGTCGCGACCATTGGCGCATCGCTCCTGCATGGTCTGGCGCTGGCCGGCATCGGCCTCATCGGCGCCATGGTCACGCCCGCGTTGGTCGCCTCGGAAGCACCCAATCCCTGGGCGCTGTTCGTCTATCTGGCGATCGTGCTCGCCGCCACGGCGGCAATTGCCCGCATCCGCGACTGGAGGGTATTGGTTGCCGCCGCTTTCGCCGGCACCGGCATCTGGACTATTCTTTACATGGTCGACGCGCCGGACGTGAATCTTGCCGCCGTCCTGTTCATCAGCCTAGCTACGCTCGCCGTGCTGGCTTTCGTCTGGCTCGGCCTTTTCTTGGTTACTGGCCCCGACGATGCGGCGCGCGGCTTCGACTGGCCGTCGATCGTGCCCGGCTTCTTCATCGCCTTGAGCGCGCTTGGCCTGTCCGTCGATCCGGCCTTCGCCAGCGCTGGCGATGCCTTGCACGGGGCGATCCTGTTGGCCGCGCTGGTCGCGGTGGCGCTCTACCGGCCGCGCGCGCTGCCGCTGGTCTTCGCCGCCGGCATCGCCACAGTGCTGATTTATCTCGGCATCATCCCGCCCGCCACGATCGGCGCCAATGCGCTCGATGTCGGGCTGGACGCTCAGCCCTTGGCGTCGTCCGACACGCTGACTTTCCGCATCGGCATCGCGCTTGGCCTGATCTTCCTCGCGGCCGGTTTCTGGGCGGCACGCCGCTTTGCCGCCACCGCTTCGCTGCGCGCGGCCTGCTGGGCCGCCTGGGGCGTCATTGCTCCGCTGACGGTGCTCACCGCGCTGTGGCTTACCTTCGGCGATATCGACCGCGACCTCGGCTACGCGTTGCCGGCGTTGTTGCTGATGCTCGCCTTCGCCGCCGGCGGCGAATGGATCGCGCGGGCCGAGGAGCCGCCGTTGGCCGGCGGCCCGGCTGTGTCCTTCGCGCTTGGCGGCGCCGGCGTTGCCGGCCTGCTGATGCTGCACATGGCCTTCGGTTCGGGCTGGACGACGGTGCTGCTCGGCGCCGCCGCTGTCGTGCCGGCGCTGGCCACGCGCCGGCGCTCCTACCCCGTGCTGGGCTGGATCGCGGTCGGCGCGGCGGTCGCCGTCCTCGCCCGTGTCGCCTTCGACCCGACCATCGTCGGCGCGGCGTTTCTGTCCAGGACGCCGGTCTTCAACTGGCTGCTGCCTGGCTATGGCGTGCCGGCGCTCGCCTTCGGCTTCGCCGCCTGGCAGCTGGCCCGCACCACCAACGGCCGGCCGCGCCTTGCCATGGAGGCGGCCTCGGCGCTGTTCGCGCTGCTCACCATCGCCATGCTGGTGCGCCACGCCATGCATGGCGGCGTCATCGACACCGGCACCGTGACCCTTGCCGAACAGGCGATCTACACGCTGATCGCGCTCGGCGCCGGCGCCATGCTGGTCGCCATCGACATGCGCTCGCCAAGCTCGGTCCTGCGCTATGGCTCGATGGCCGCCGGCGTGATCTCGGCAGGCCTGATCGCCGTCCAGCATTTCGTGATGCTGAACCCGCTGCTGACGGACGAGTCGACCGGCACGATTCCGGTCTTCAATCTTCTGTTCCTCGCCTATCTGCTGCCGGCGATCGCTGCCGGCGCGCTGGCGCTCTATGTCCGCGACAAGCGCCCGCGATGGTATGCCGCGATGCTGGCGCTGATCGCCGCGCTGCTTGCCTTCGCCTATGCGACGCTCTCGGTACGCCGCCTGTTCAAGGGCGAGTTCATCGCCTTGTGGAGCGGGCTCGGCCAGCTCGAGACCTACACTTACTCGGCGCTCTGGCTGGTCATTGGCGTTGCGTTGCTCACCGCCGGCGTCTGGCTGAAATCGCAGGTGCTGCGCATCGCGTCGGCGGTGCTGATCGCGGTGGCGGTGGTGAAGGTCTTCCTCTTCGACATGTCGGAGCTGGAAGGCGTGCTGCGCGCGCTGTCCTTCATCGGCCTCGGCGCCGTGCTGATCGGGATAGGGCTGTTCTACCAGCGGCTGTTGACCAGGGCGAGGGACGCGTAGGGCTTCGACTTGTCTGGATATTCAAAATGGAATATATGAATATCCAATAGGAGATATTCATGCCGCTCTACATTCGCGATGACGAGGTCGATGCGCTGGCCGTAAAATTGCAGCGCGAGACCAATGCGACCAGCAAAACCGAGGCCGTGCGGACGGCGCTTTTGCACGAACTGGAACGCCATCGCGCCAGGGTGCCGCTGCGCGATCGAATCGTTAAGCTTCAGGCGGAGGCGAAGAAGATCGGTCTGCCCAATCCCGATTTCGACATGAAGAAATTCACCGATGAGATGTGGGAAGATTGATGTTTGTCGACGCTTCGGTGATCGTCGCCATTCTCAACCAGGAACCGGGCTGGGAAGAATTGTCCAAACAACTTTCCGGAGCTGTCGACTTCTACGTCTCCGCGATGGTCCGTTTTGAAGCGACGCAGGCACTGGCGCGAGCCGGTGCGGGGTCCCGCAAGCCGACCGCTGAAGCCCTCCTGAAGGCCCGCGATCTGGTAGACCAGCTGATTTTGGAAATTGGTGGAGAAAATGTGCCGATCGGCGACGAAATCGGCTCGCGCGCTATCGATGCAAGCGCGCGCTACGGCAAAGCCGTCGGTCATCAGGCCGATCTGAACCTGGGCGACTGTTTTGCCTATGCCTGTGCGAAAACTCTCGGTGTTTCGCTGCTCTATAAGGGTGGCGATTTCCTGCTGACGGATTTGGCATAATCTTAGCTTCGACAATCGGATGGCCGGCGCGTCGCTGTTACCTGCGGACAGTGCCTTGCAGACGGTGTTGTTCTGCTGCTTGCTTGCTTTTCGGCCGGATTCCTCGCCGGCCTTCGCCTGCCGCGTCCAAAGATAATAATATCGGAGCAGGTCGCCCGGCTTGCAGCGGGAATAAACCAGCCTCCGCCATCGTTATTCTCCTGCTTGGGTAACCGCAGCGGTTGGGCCGCTTCGCGCTGACTGCTTGCACCGCGCCGCGAAGGCGCGTTCTATCCGGATGGAAAGCGACCTCGAAACAAGCGGTCATGGACGACAAAAAGGCAGCGATCCTAAGCGAAATACCGCGGTTGCGGCGCTATGCGCGCTCGCTGCTGCGCGACCGCGATTCCGCCGACGACCTCGTCCAGGATTGCCTGGAACGGGCGCTTGTGCGGCTGGACAACTGGCAGACGGGAGAAAGCCCCCGGAGGTGGCTGTTTACGATCATGCATCACTTGTTCATCGACCAGATGCGCAAGGTCAACCGGCGCGGCGAGACGGCGATGCTGCCTCTCGAAGCCGGTGAAGCCCAAGCCGCACCCGCCGATCAGGTCGAGACCATCGCCTCGCGCGAGATCATGGATGCCTTGCAGGCGATCAGCCCCGATCGACGCGCGGCCCTGGTGATGGTCGCCATCGAGGGCTTTTCCTATGCCGAGGCCGCCAACATCCTCGGCGTGCCGGCCGGCACGCTGATGTCGCGCATTGCGCGCGGCCGCGAGGAATTGCGAGGATTGCTCGAGGACACATCGCGCCGCCGCTCGATAAGGATCGTTGAGAAATGACCCGCCACGATTTCTCCGAACGCGATATCCATATGGCCCTCGACGGCGAGCTGCCGGGCGAGGAGCGCATGGCTTATGACGCCTGGCTCGAAGCCAATCCCGAGATGAAGGCGAGGTCCGCACGCTACGTTGCCGACCGCGCCGCCATGCGCGCCGCCTTCGCGGGCGTGATCGACGAGCCGGTCCCGGCAAGGCTGCGGCAGGCATTGCTCGGCCAGGCGCCTGCAAAGGCATCGGCCTGGCGCTCGCGCTGGTGGCTCTCGGCCGCGGCTGCCGTTGTGCTCGCCGTCGGCGGCCTCGGCGGCTATGTCGCCGGCATCGACAGCGTCAGCCGTGGCGGAGACGGCGACGACCAGCTCGCCGAGCAGGCGATCGCCGCCCATGTCCTCTACGCCGCCGAGAAGCGCCATGCCGTCGAGGTCCCGGCGAGCGACAAGGACCATCTCCAGGCCTGGCTGTCGAACCGTGTCGGCCTGAAGCTGGTTGCGCCCGACTTGGCGGCAGAGGGCTTCGAGCTGGTCGGCGGCCGGCTGCTGCCTGCCGGTGGCCAAGGCAAGGCGGCGATGCTGCTCTACGAGGACGCCAAGGGCGAGCGCATCTCGCTCTTCGTCACCGCCGAATCGGCCGAGACGTCGAAGGGCACCTATACGGCCGAGGGGGGCGGACCGGAGGCGGTCTACTGGCTGGACAAGGGCTACGCCTGCGCCGTGGTCGGCTCGTTGCCGCCGGAGCGTTTGTCGGATGTCGCAAAGAGCGCCTACGGCCAGCTTCTGGCCGGCATATCGAGCTGAGCCGGCTGCGTTTTTCGGCGGCCGGCAGCCCTTTGAACGGCAATCCTGTTCAACGCTTTGCCCTTTCCTGCCGGGGCGGAAACTGTCACAATTCGGCCCTAATCAAGGAGCGATAGCGCATTGATCAATGCTGGCGCTTCGGCCAGTGTTCGCGACGCATCCACCGGGGCCGTTTTCTTAAACCCAATCGAGGTTCTCCCAAGCCCGCATGCCTGCCGAGATCCGCAAGGCCCGCGCGTCAGACGTCGATGACCTCGCCGCCATCGAGAAGGCCGTTTTTCCGGGCGACAGGCTCTCGCGCCGCTCTTTCCGCCAGTTCATCGAACGTGAAACCGCCGAGATGCTGGTGGCCGAGAACGAGGGCCGTGTCGCCGGCTATGCCGTGGTGCTGTTTCGCAAGGGCAGCGGCGTGGCGCGGCTCTATTCCATCGCCGTCGGCCCCTTCTTCGGCCGGCTCGGCATCGGTCGCCTTCTGTTGGCGGCCGCCGAGGAAGCGGCCTTCGAGCACGACCGGCTGCTGCTGCGCCTCGAAGTGCGCGAGGACAACGACCGCGCCATCCGTATCTACGAGCAGGCCGGCTATCGAAGACTGGGCCGCGAGCCCGACTATTACGAGGATGGCGCGACCGCGCTGCGCTACGAAAAGACGCTGCGCGGCGACACCCCGACCGCGACCAAGGTGCCGTTCTACCAGCAGACCTGCGAGTTCACCTGCGGCCCGTGCTGTCTGATGATGGCGATGGCCAATTTCGACCGTGGCTTCGTGCCCGACCCGGTCATGGAAATCCGCTTGTGGCGCGAGGCGACCACGGTCTTCATGATGTCAGGCCCTGGCGGCTGCGAGCCTTTCGGCCTGGCGGTCGCCGGCTACGAGAGTGGGCTCGCGGCCGAGATATTCGTCTCCTTCTACGGCGCGTTGTTCCTGCAGTCGGTGAGGAGCGAGGACAAGCGCCGGGTGATGGAGCTTGCCCAGGTCGATTTCCGCCGCCACGCCGAACTCTACGGTATTCCCGTCAATTACCGTCCGTTCGGCATCGGCGACATCCGTGACGCCCTTGCCGAGGGCAAGCTGGTTGTGGTCCTGATCAGCGGCTTCCTGATGTTCGGCAAGAAGGTGCCGCATTGGGTGCTGGCCATCGGCGACGATGGCGACCATATCCTGATCCACGACCCCTGGGTCGAGGATGAAAGGCAGGAAACGATCCTCGATGCCGCGAACATTCCGGTGCCCTACGACATTTTCATGAATATGGCGCAGTTCGGCCGCGACGGCTTGCGCGCAGCCATCACTCTGGGAAAACGCTGAAACAATGACCTGGGTTATCCTCACAGGCAGGCAGAACGACATCGATCAGGTGGCCACACCCCACAAGATCATCACCAACCGCGACTATCTCGCGCATCCGGCGCTGTTCCGCGGCCAGCGGCCGAAGGTGATCAACCTGTCGAACAACTACGGCTACCAGAGCCGCGGCTACTATGCCTCGCTGCTGGCCGGCTCGCGCGGTCACAGGGTGATCCCGACCGTCGAGACCATGATCGACCTCTCGGAGCGCAAGCTCTACGAGCACGCGCTGCCGGAACTCGAGCTTGCCCTGAACAAATGCCGCAAGGATCTCGGCGGGATTTTTCCGGCCAAGGTCGCGATCTTCTTCGGCATCGGTCCGTCGAAAGTGTGGGACCGGTTCGCCAAGCTGTTGTTCGACTGGTTCCGCGCGCCGGCGCTCGAGGTCCACATCAAGGACAGCGCCGAATGGGCCTCGATCCGCAAGATCGGCTTCCTGCCGCTTGCCCGCATGTCCGAGGATGAGGAAGAGTTCTTCCTGCAATGTCTGGACACCTATACCAACCGCGAATGGCGCGACACCAAGGGCCGCACGCCGGCGCGCTACACGTTCGCGACGCTGGTCGACCCGCATGAGGAACTGCCGCCGTCGGAGATTTCCTCGCTGCGCTATTGGGCGAGGATAGCCGAGAAGATGGGCGTCGAGGTCGAGCCGATCACCAGGAAGGATCTCGCCAAGCTCGCCAACTACGACGCGCTGTTCATCCGCGAGACCACGGCGATCTCCAACCACACCTACCGTTTCGCGCGCCGCGCCCAGCAGGAAGGCATGCCGGTGATCGACGATCCGCTGTCGATGATCCGCTGCACCAACAAGGTCTATCTCAACGAGCTGATGACCTACAACAAGGTGCCGGTGCCGCCGACGGTGATGATCGCCGGCACGTCCGATTTCGAGGTGGCGGCGCAGACGCTTGGGTTCCCCCTGGTGCTGAAGATACCGGATTCGTCTTTCTCGCGCGGCGTCAAGAAATGCGAGAACATGGCGGAGCTCACCAAGCTCGCGACGGAATGGCTGGACGATTCCGATCTCTTGATCGCGCAGAAATTCATCCCGACAGAATATGACTGGCGCGTCGGCGTGCTCGGCGGCCAGCCGCTGTTTGCCGTGCATTATCTGATGGCGAAGAAGCACTGGCAGATCGTCAACCACAAGGCCAGCGGCAAGCCCGACCAGGGCGGGATCAAGACGTTCACGCTGAAGCAGACGCCGCCGCATGTCGTCGAGACGGCGGTCAAGGCCGCAAAATGCATCGGCGATGGGCTCTACGGCGTCGACCTCAAGGAGACCAAGGACGGCGTCTTCGTCATAGAGGTCAACGACAATCCCAATCTCGACCATGGTTGGGAGGATTCGGGCGAGAAGGACGAGCTATGGGTGCGGCTGACGCAGTGGTTTCTGGAGCGCCTGGAGAGGCCGGACAAGTAGCGGCCGGAAAGGCGGAATTGGGGAATTGGGGAATTGGGGAATTGGGGAATTGAGGAAATGGGGAATTGAAGAACTGAAGAACTGAAGAATTGAGGAACTGGTAAACTGACGAGCCAGGCTGATGGCTTCTCTAATTTAAATGCTCCAGTTCTTCAGTTCTTCAATTCCCAGTTCCCCAATTCCTCTTCATTCAAACTGAGGGAACAAAATGCTGTTTTTCGTGATCGAGGATTTCCACGGCGCGGACCGCAAGGAGATCTACCGCCGCTTCCGCGACAAGGGCCGGCTGAAGCCTGACGAGCTCGTCGTGCATCACAGCTGGATCGCCGGCGACATGAGCCGCTGCTTCATGCTGGTGGAAGCCGAAGACGTCACGATCCTGCAGCGCTGGGCCATCGAGTGGAACGATCTCGTCGAGTTCGAGATCGTTCCGGTGGCCAGCAGCAAGGACATGGTAGCGGCATTGGCCGAGCATCTCTGAAGGCTGTCATATGCCTGCTTGTAAAAAGTGCACTGTCAACGAATTTGGGCCGCCATCCGAACACCTAGCAGCAAAGACATCCGTTCGATCGTCATTCTAGGGCGGAGCAAGGAGCGCAGCGACGCAGCGCAGACCCTAGAATCCATGCCGTTACGCTAAGGCATTGCTGCGGTTACAGAATTCTGCACCGTTGCGCCCGCGGCAGAGGTCACGGCATGGATACTCGGGTCAAGCCCGAGTATGACGAAGGGATGGGCGATACCGCTAACCTCGTAGGTTGGCGCTAACTCCGCGCCGCCGCTTCCGCGCAAGGAAGGAAGGGTGGCCATGGCAATCCGAAAAGATAAGTCTACCTTATCTATTTGGCAGAAATCCTCGTTTTTCGAAAGGTTTCTTTCTAGGTATCCTGGCCTCATGAACGCAATCGACCACGACGCAGCCATCGACCATCGCTCCGTGATAGCCTCGCTGACGAATGAGGAGCGCAGCCGGCTGACCGGCAAATCGGATGGGCCGGGCCTTGCCCAGTTCGCGCTCCATCTCGGCGCGATCATCCTCCTCGGCGCGCTGATTGCGGCCAAGGTGCCGTTCTGGCCGGTCCTGATGCTGCCGCAGGGCGTCCTGATCGTGTTCCTGTTCACGCTGCTGCATGAAACGGTGCACAGGACGGCGTTCGAAACGCAGTGGCTGAACGATATGGTAGCGCGCTTCTGCAGCCTGGCGATCGCGCTGCCGGCCGACTGGTTCCGCTATTTCCACTTCGCCCATCACCGCTTCACCCAGGACCCCGAGAACGATCCGGAACTGGCCTTTCCGAAGCCCGAGACGATGCGGCAATACATCGTCCACGTCTCCGGCCTTCCGGTATGGTGGGGCCATTTCAAGACGCTCTACACCAATGCGATGGGGCGCTGCCGCGACAGCTACGTGCCGCCAAAGGGCTTGCCGAAGGTGAAGGCCGAGGCGCGGGCGATGATCGCCTTCTATGTCGTCCTGCTGGCGCTTGCGGTCTGGTTCAAGGCATCGGTGCTGCTTTATGTCTGGATCGTGCCGGCGCTGCTCGGACAGCCGTTCCTCAGGCTCTATCTGCTGGCCGAGCACGGCCGCTGTCCCTTCGTCGCCAACATGCTTCAAAACACCCGCACGACGCTGACCAACTGGTTCGTGCGCAAGCTCGCCTGGAACATGCCTTACCATGCCGAGCACCACGCCTATCCCGGCGTGCCGTTCCACCAGCTGCCGCAATTCCACCGGCTGATCGAGCGGCACCTCAAGGTGGTCGAGCCCGGCTATCTGAGCTTCCACGAGAAATACATCGAGACGCTGCGCTAATGCATGTCGCCCAGAAGTGTGCAGCGGTTCTGGGACAACGACATGCAGCAAAACAATGACTTTAAAGCGCGTCGCCTGAGTCCGGTGCAGCGCGACGCGCTTTAGCGAGCGTTGATGTTCAGGTGATGCCGGCCCGACCTGGATCTGAGCTCGCGTCGAAGAAAGGCAGAAATCAGCCCGATTGGCGAAGCAGCGCCTGCGCACGCAGCAGCCGGTTCACCTCGGCGGCCTTGGCCGGCACGCCGATCAGATAGCCTTGCGCCTCGCCGCAGCCGGCCTTGCGAAGCATGTCCAGCTGCGCCTCGGTCTCCACACCTTCGGCGGTGACGGTGATGCCGAGCTCGGCGCCGAGCCCGATCACCGTGCGCACGATAGCCGCCGTGTCACGCTTGTCGAGATCGCTGGTGAAGGAGCGGTCGATCTTGATCTTGTCGACGGGGAAACGCCGGAGGTAGCCGAGCGAGGAATAGCCGGTGCCGAAATCGTCGAGCGCGATGCGCACGCCGAGACCGCGCAACTGGCTTAGCGTCTTCAGCACGGCGTCGCTCTCGTCCATCATCACCGTTTCGGTGATTTCAAGCTCCAGTCGGTTGGCCGGCAGGCCGGAGAAGGCAAGCGCCGCGATCACGCTGCGGGCGAAGCCGCCGCTCTTGATCTGCGCGGCCGAGACGTTGACGGCCATGCGCATGTCCGGCGGCCAGTTCGCCGCCACGTTGCAGGCCTTGCGCAGCGCCCAGTCGCCGAGTTGCACGATCAATCCGGTTTCCTCGGCGACGGCGATGAAGTTCTCCGGCGACACCAGGCCGCGCGACGGTGAGCGCCAGCGCATCAGGGCTTCCGCGCCGACAATCCTGCCGGAGCCGATGTCGAGGATCGGCTGGAAATCAAGCTCGAATTCGCGCCTGGAGAGCGCCGCCTCGAGATCGGCCTCAAGCGCCCGGCGCTCGCGCATCAGGGCATCCATGCCCGGCTCGAAGAAGCGATAGACATTGCGTCCTTCGCTCTTGCCCCGGTAGAGCGCCATGTCGGCGTTGGTGAGCAGCGTGTCGGCGTCGTGCCCGTCGCCGGGATAGAGCGCGATGCCGAGGCTCACGCCCACATGCATTTCGCGCCCCTTGTCGCGATAAGGCTTGCCGACGATTTCGACGATGCGCTTGGCGAGCTGTTCGGCGTCGGCGGCATTCTTGATGCCCGACTGGATGATGGCGAATTCGTCGCCGCCGAAGCGCGCCACCACGTCCTTGCTGCTGCGCACGGCGTGCTGCAGCCGCTTGGCGACGCATTTCAACAGCCAGTCTCCAGCCGGGTGGCCGAACGTGTCGTTGACGGCCTTGAAGCGGTCGAGGTCGAGCGAGAGGATCGCCAGCGGCTTTGCCTCGCCAAGCGCCTGGTCCAGCTTTTCGCGAAACATCGAACGGTTGGGCAGACTGGTCAGCGTGTCGTGATGCGCAAGATGCGTCATGCGTTCTTCGGTGCGCCGGCGCTCGGTGACGTCTTCGAAAGTCGCAACCCAGCCGCCGCCGGCCAGCGGTCGCCGCTGGACGAAGAGCGTTCGGCCGTCGACCAACTCGCGATAGCTGGAGCGCGACTGGCCGGCATCCAGGCTGGCCATCGTCTTCCCGACCTCGACGTCGATTTCGAGCGGCGCGAAGATGCCGAGGCGAATGAGCTTGTCCAGCATCTGGCGATGCGTCATGCCCAGCGTGAAATCCGACGCCTTGGCGTTGCACAGGTCCAGAAAGCGCTGGTTGCGCACGATGAGCCGGCCCGCGGCACTGTACATCAGCAGGCCTTGCGACATGTTGGCCAACGCGGCGTCGAAGCGGCGGTGCTGCTCCCTCAACTCCGCCTCGGCGCGCCGCTCCTCGGTCACATCCTCGTAGATCGACACCCAGCCGCCGACGGCGATCGGCTGGTGCGAAATGACGATGATGCGCCCGTCCGACAAGACTTCCTCATAGGTCGAGGCCTTGGCGCCGTCGATGTAAGGCTTGCGGATGGCATAAAGCTCGCTCGCGCTCTGCGAGGCGATGCCGATGTCGACGCTGTGCTGCAGAATGTCGAAGAAAGGAATGCCGGGCTTCACCACTTTGGCGTCCAGGCTGAAGATGTCGAGGTAGTTGTGGTTGCAGATGATCATCCGCTCGTCGGCGTCGAACATGCACAGGCCATGCGACATGTTCTCGACAGCCGCCGCGAAGCGCTCGTTCTGAGCCCGCAATTCTTCCGCGATCCGCCGTGCCGGACCAATGCCGGCCGTTCTTCGCTTGCCGGCGGTGGAAGCAGTCTTGACATGTGCGCCGGGCATGAGCACGCCTTCGGATCGTGACCGAACGCAATACTGTCGCGGTAGCGGGTTAATTTAGCGTTCTTTTATGGGGTTGTATTCACGGCAAGCGGAGACTGGCGCTTGGCTTCCAGCGTCTTGAAACGCTTGAGAAAAGCAGCTTGCGCCCAGGGCACGGATTTTGGCGTGAAGTCGAAGCGATCGGCGGAGAAGCCGCGCGGCCGGCCGAAATACTCGGTCGCCTCAGCGGTCGAAAAACCGGCCAGCAGCGTCGCTTCGTAATAGGCGGCGATCTGGTCGGCGCGTTTGATGTCGTTGCGCAAGGAGGCGGTGAGCTCCGCCGGCAGCGAGAAACGCAGATGGATGGCGCGCTGCAGGCGCAATTCGCAATCCTTGTAGGAACCACCCATCACCGATTTGAACGGCGAGATCATGTCGCCGATGACGTATTCGGGCGCGTCATGCAGCAGCGCGGCGAGCCGCGCCTCGGCCGTCGCCTTCGGCGCCAACTCGCCATACAGCGCCTCGACCAGCAGCGAATGCTGCGCCACCGAGAAAGCATGGTTGCCACTGGTCTGGCCGTTCCAGCGGGCGACCCGGGCAAGGCCGTGCGCGATGTCGGCGATCTCGATGTCGAGCGGTGAGGGGTCGAGCAGGTCGAGGCGCCGGCCGGATAGCATACGTTGCCAGGCGCGCGGCGGCGCCCCGGCCCGGTCGGCCGCCATCAGGCCTCCTCCGCGCTGACCGCACCTTCAGGGAAGGAGAATTTCGCCCAGGCGGGAATCGCGAGCTTTACCGGAACCTCGCCCGCCATGATCGCCTCGCCGGCGTCGACCGCCGCCTTGACGCGGTCTATGCGGGCAACGGCAAGACCGGTCGGGCCGTCGACAGACCCGAGCGTGCCCACCGGCCGCCCGGCGACCGTGAGCTCGGTCCCGGCAGCGGGCAGGGGACCATCGGCCGACGCGATCAGCACACGGCGCCGCGCGGTGCCGCGATGCTGCATGCGCGAGACCACTTCCTGGCCGACATAGCAGCCCTTCTTGAAACCGACGCCGCCCGTCTCGTCGAGCAGAACGTCATGCGGAAAGGCATCGCCAAGCTGGTAGTCGGTGCCGCTCTCCGCGATGCCGTTGCCGATGCGCAGCATCAGCCAGGCATTTGGGTCGCCGCAGTCCTTTGTCTCGCCTCCGTAAGCGCGCCTCACCGGCACATCGCAGAAGCGCGTGTCGGCAAGCGCCGTTGAATCGGCCCCGATTGAATCAGAAACTGAGGTGGTTGAATCATCGCCCCACGCGACCGTGACAAGCGCCTGATCCTGTTTGGCAATATCGGCCTTCGCCCTTAGCCGGTAAAGCATCAGCCGCCGCACGAAGTCGTCGGCGATGTCGGCCCGGCATTCCAGTTGAAAGCCGTCGTCGCCGGCGCGCGAGATCAGAAAATCGAACAGGATCTTGCCCTGCGGCGAAAGCAGCGCGCCTGGCTTTGCCTGGTCCGGACCGAGTGCGTCGAGATCGGTGGTGAGGATGTTCTGCAGGAAATGCTCGGCATCGGGGCCGGTAACGGAAATGAGCGCGCGGTCTTTGAGCTGGGCAAAGGGCATGAGCGTGAAATCGGCCTGATCTTGCAAAACGTCCGGCCATTACGTAAGCCGGCCACACTCCCCCCGCAAGAGATTGGACCTGCCATGGCAACCACCTTCGACCTCATCCTGACAGGCGGCACGGTGGTCAACCATGACGGCGAGGGCTTGCGCGACATCGGCGTGAAGGCCGGACGCATCGCGCGGATCGGCGATCTCGGCCAGGCTTCGGCCGGCGAAACCATCGACTGCGCGGGCCTGCACATCCTGCCGGGCGTGATCGACAGCCAGGTGCATTTCCGCGAACCGGGGTTGGAGCACAAGGAAGATCTGGAGACCGGCTCCCGCGCCGCGGTGCTGGGCGGCGTCACCGCCGTTTTCGAGATGCCTAACACCAATCCGCTCACCACCAGCGAGGCCGCACTTGCCGATAAGGTGCGCCGCGCCACCGGGCGCATGCATTGCGACTTCGCCTTCTGGGTCGGCGGCACGCGCGACAATGCCGGCGATGTCGGCGAACTGGAACGGCTGCCGGGAGCGGCCGGCATAAAAGTGTTCATGGGTTCGTCCACCGGCGATCTTCTGGTCGAGGACGATGAAGGCGTCGCCTCGATCCTGCGCAACACCCGCCGCCGCTCCGCCTTCCATTCCGAGGACGAGTTCCGCCTGCGCGAGCGGCTCGGCGAGCGCGTCGAGGGCGATCCGTCGTCGCATCCCGTCTGGCGCGACGGGATCGCCGCGCTGCGCTGCACGGAGCGGCTGGTGCGCATCGCCAGGCAGACGCGCGCGCGCATCCATGTGCTTCACATCTCGACGGCCGAGGAGATCATCTTCCTCGAGCAGCACAAGGATGTCGCGACCTGCGAGGCCACGCCCCACCATCTGACGCTGAGCGCCGACGACTATGCCAGGCTTGGCACGCTGATCCAGATGAATCCGCCGGTGCGGGCGGCTCGCCACCGCGACGGCGTCTGGCATGGCATTTCGCAAGGCATCGTCGATGTGCTTGGCTCCGACCACGCGCCGCACACGCTGGCAGAAAAGGCAAAACCCTATCCGGCCTCGCCGTCGGGCATGACCGGCGTGCAGACGCTGGTGCCGATCATGCTCGACCATGTGAATGCCGGCCGGCTCACCTTGCAGCGTTTCGTCGACCTTTCCAGCCACGGCCCGCAGCGCATTTTCGGCATGGCCAGGAAAGGCCGCATCGCCGCCGGCTACGATGCCGATTTCACGGTCGTCGACCTGAAGCGGCGCGAGACCATCACCAACGCGCAAGCTGGCTCCAAGGCCGGCTGGACGCCCTATGACGGCAGAGAAGTCACTGGATGGCCTGTCGGCACGGTCGTGCGCGGCAGGCGCGTCATGTGGGAAGGCGAGATCGCCACGCCCGGCCAGGGCAGGGCGGTGGAGTTTTCCGAGGCGCTGCCGGCCTAATCCCCGGCGACGAAGAACAGCCACTGTCCGGTCGGCGTGATGCCGACGCGGTAGAAGATGTAGGCGCCGAACTGCTTCATGTCGTCATAGTCGCTTGCGGTGACCAGCTTGAACAACTCGACACGCTGCCTGGGATCGAGCTTGTCGAGCGGCAGCGCGAAGAAATACGGCCAGACATAGAGTTCCTGCGGCGTGCCGGTGTCGACATGGACGTAGCCGGCCGAAAGCACCTCTTCGAGGATGGCGAGGATTTCCTGGCCGTCGCCGTCGCCCGAGAGGCTCTTGAGGAAGGTGATCGGGTCGCCGTCGATGTCGCCCAGCGACAATTGCGTCATGGAATCGCCCTTGCCGATCAGCGATCTCAGCTTCTCGATGTCACCGGTCCGGCAGGCTTCGATGATCAGCCCATGCATGCGCTTGACCGGTTCGGGAAGCGTGTTGAGGTCGTAGACGACCGCGGGCGGCGGTGCGTCCGGATCGGCGCGCGGGCTGGTGATGCCGCCGTTGGCGGGCGGCGTCTCCGGCTCCGACTTGTCGGTATCGTCGGCAGGTTGATCCGAGGGCTTGGTGCCGGGCGCCTGCGGTGTCGGCACGATGGCGCCGGGCGCGGCGCTGTCGCCAGTGGCGGGCGGGGTGACCGGGGAAGGCAGGTCCTCGCGCTGGATCTCGCTCAGCGCGTAGGAGGGCGTGCTGGTGAGGCACAGGGGCAGCGCCAGCAGGCAGGAAGCGGCGATCAGGATGCTGAGGGCCAGCCCGCGCGGGCGGCCTGACATCGAAAATCTCACCGCGTGCCTCTCCATGGTTCCCGGGTTCGGCCCCGGCCGGCGCTCTGAGCGTCCAGGCGCATGGGCATGATGCCCAAATGGCGTGTCGCCGTCAAAAACTCGTGGTCAAAAAGTCGCCGTCAAAACAGGTGGCTAGTGCTTCAGCCGTTCCGGCTCGAAGGCGCCGGCGATCACCTTTTCCCGCATGCGGTCGAGGAGCGCGAGCGCAGAGGTCTCGCCATTGGCGCGCAACATCTCGCCGAAAGCGGTCTCCAGCGCTGCCTCGGCGATGATTTCCGGCTCGATGCCGGCCGATAGGCCTTCGGCCCACGCTTCGCTGTGACTCTCCACGGCGGTCAGCCGCTTTTCTTCCCTGACCAACGCGTCGATGTCGCTGACGCCATGTTCCATTGCGATGTCCACCTTCTGCAAGCGTCGATCCGAGGAGGGATCTGCTTGGTCTGTCAGTTCGCAGTCTCAATTAAGTCTTTGTAAATACGACATTTTTACGGTCGAAATCCACATTCCGGGCGAGACTGCCCTCAATCGATGCCAAGCTTAGCCGATTAGACCGGCTTGGGGGATCGAAACCTTCAGTTTGAGTTAATTCCACAATCGCGCGCTAACGTTTCATTAACGCTGTTGCGCAAGTGCAACACATGATTGCACCAGAGCGGGACAGGACACAATAAGGCACGTCACATTGACGCCGATTGCCCGCAAAAATCTGCGCAAGATGAGCGGCGGCCGAGCCGGCCTCAATTCCCGTAGCGGGAAGCGATATCGCGCGACAACGTCTCGCCTTCCTTCATGTAGCGGGCGATGGCCTCGGTCGCCGAAGGCGTGCATTGCGTATAGGTGCCGCTGAAGGAGCGGTAGCCGTGGTTGAACGATGCGATGAAGCGGGCGCGCCGGTCGGGATCGGGATTTTCCGACTCGAGCAGCTTTTCCATCTCGGCCCGCCACTGGTCGCCCTTCTCGCCGCATAGGTTGCGCAGGAAATGCAGCGATCCGAGCACTTCCGCCAGCCGCATCAGGCCGGGCTCGAACGGCGACTCGGTCGCGAGCGCCGAGGGTGCCGCTACAGCGACGCTGACGGCGAGGCACGCGGCGAGAAAAGCGGTAGCGCGGGTCATCAAAGCCTTGCGATGAAAGGGCAGGGCTTTGTGGCGAAACATTCTGTCGCGTGCAAGGCCATTCTGGATGCTCACCGCTTGGCGTCTTGCGCGGGCCCAAGCAATTCCTCGGCGACCGAGAACACGTCGCCCGCCAGCGGCATCGCGGCCATTTCCGCCAGCGTGTAGAACGCCGCCGTCTCGGCATCGTCGCTGGCGACGGGTTCGCCGCCAGCATAGGCCGCGCCAAACACCGTCAGCAGATAGTCGACAGCGTGGTTTTCGCTGCTGCCGTCGATATGGATGTCGCGCAGCGGCCGGTAGCCTGTCGCCTCGAGCCCGGTCTCTTCCTGCAACTCGCGCGCCGCGGCTTGCGCCAGCGTTTCGCCCGGCTCGACCTTGCCGCCGGGATAGGCATAGAGCCCTTGCGACGGCGCCCGCGCGCGCTTGACCAGAAGCACGGTGCCGCCGCGCACGACGGCGACGGAGACGGCCGGTATGATCTTGCGCTCTTCCATCCGTGTCGATCTTTCCGCAGCCTTTTGTGGACCGATTGGGCGAATCCAGCTTTAGCCGTTGCGGCGCGGCGGTTCCATCGCCACTTTCATCGCACGTCAATCGAAGAGCCCAGATCCCATGTGCGGACGCTTTGCCCTGACCGCCACGCCGGACCAGACCGCCGCCTTGCTCGGCCTTGCCGAGCTGGAGGAATTTCCGGCGCGCTACAACATCGCGCCGACGCAGCCGGTGCTTATGGCGCTTGCCGGGCCGCAACGGGAGCCTGGCTCGAACCTGCCGGACCGCCAGGCGATGCTGGTGCGCTGGGGCCTGATTCCTACCTGGGTCGAGGACACCAAGGCGTTTCCGCTGCTGATCAACGCCCGCTCCGAGGGCGTGCTGCAAAAGGCCTCGTTCAAAACCGCCATGCGCCACCGCCGTGCTCTTGTGCCGGCATCGGGGTTCTACGAGTGGCAGCAGTCGGGCAGCGGCAAGGGGCAACCTTACTGGATCCGCCCGCGACGCGGCGGCATGGTCGCCTTTGCCGGCCTGATCGAGACCTATGCCGAGCCAGGCGGCTCGGAGATGGATACCGGCGCTATACTGACGACTGAGGCCAATGCCGGTATTGCCCATATCCACGACCGCATGCCGGTGGTGATCGAGGAACGCGACTTCGCCCGCTGGCTCGATTGCCGCACGCGGGAGCCGCGCGACGTGCTCGATCTGCTGAAGCCCGCGGAACCCGATTTCTTCGAAGCGATTCCGGTTTCAGACCTGGTCAACAAGGTCGCCAACACCGGGCCGGAGATTCAGGAGCGGGGCGTCGTCGGGCCACAGCCCGAGAAGGTCAGGCGCCAGAAGCCCGGCGCGGACGAAAACCAGATGAGCTTGTTTTAAAGCAATTCCAGGAAAAGTGTGGAACGGTTTTCCGTCCGGAATTGCGTCCAACCATTTAGCGAAGGTTATCAGCCTTGCGAGGCTGCTTCCGGAGGCCTTCATCTCCAAGGCGCTCTCTGGCGCCCTCATCGCCGGCGTCCCCATCGTTGGGGACCGTGCCGGTCGTGCCCTTTCAGGCAGCGCGCGGCGAAACGATCTTCTGCGCGGGCTTCTTCTTCTTTGCGGTGTGGAGGAGGGCCGCGACGATTGCCGCCGGGCCGATCGCGCGGTAGTGGCTGGCCAGTGCGGGCTGCGTTTGTCGGTTCTGTTCCTGCTTGTTGCGAGCCATGATTCTCTTCCCTGATAACGGTTTCGTGTTCAGCGTTTGGCGGCCGATTCCGACCAAATCGTGACATCTGGCGGTCTAGCCGGCGAATGTTTCATCACTGTGCCGACATGTTTAATAAAATGTTTCATCCTGTCTTTACCTGTGATCCAACGACATCTTTCCTCAGCGGAGCGACTTGACGGCAACACCCGCCGGCGCGATAAAGCCGCCCATGAAAACGTCTTTCGCCATTTGTGGCATTTGCATTATTGGCTAGCCTCGCGCTGGTCCGGACGTTTTCGCCTCATCTTTCCCCAGATCGGAAAAACGCCCCGGCCAGCAGGCTGGAGCCCGATTTGCGCCTTCGGCGCGAAGCTGGTTCCGGCAAACACAAATTAAGGACCGGGACCGCATGTCTGACGCATCGAAGGGCCTCAGCCTCTACAACACGCTAACGCGGACCAAGGGACCTTTCGTCCCGATCGATCCGCACAATGTGCGCATGTATGTGTGCGGCCCGACCGTCTACGACTTTGCCCATATCGGCAATGCGCGTCCCGCGATCGTCTTCGACGTGCTTTTCC
The DNA here is from genome assembly GCF_006442815.1 of Mesorhizobium sp. B2-4-3. GTDB lineage: Bacteria > Pseudomonadota > Alphaproteobacteria > Rhizobiales > Rhizobiaceae > Mesorhizobium. The sequence goes on along the minus strand of NZ_VFVL01000032.1, from coordinate 28,828 downwards.
GTCTGTTGCGCCAAGTCTATGGCGAAACGCATGTCACGTATGTGCGCAACATCACGGATGTCGACGATAAGATAAACGCTCGCGCGCTGCGCGACTTCGGCGACGACATCGCGGCCGGAAAGCTCTCGCTGAACGATGCGATCCGCAAGGTCACCGAAAAGACCGCCGACCAGTATCACAAGGATGTCGCCGCACTCGGCTGCCTGCAGCCGACCTACGAGCCGCGAGCGACCGAATTCGTCGCGCCCCGGGCCGACGGCAAGGCCGACATGCTGTCGCTGATCCGGCAGCTGATCGAGCGCGGCCACGCCTATGTCGCCGGCGGCGAGGTGCTGTTCGACACCGCCTCGATGCCGGACTATGGCGAGTTGTCGAAGCGCAATCTCGACGAGCAGCAGGCGGGCGCGCGCATCGCCGTCGACGCGCACAAGAAGAACCCCGGCGATTTCGTGCTGTGGAAGCTGTCTTCGCCTGAGGAACCCGGCTGGGAGAGCCCATGGGGCAGGGGCCGGCCCGGCTGGCACATCGAATGCTCGGCGATGTCGGCCGCCTATCTCGGCGAGGTCTTCGACATCCATGGCGGCGGGCTGGACCTGATCTTCCCGCATCACGAGAACGAGATCGCCCAGTCGCGCTGCGCTCACGGAACCAAGGTCATGGCGAATGTCTGGATGCATAACGGCTTCCTGCAGGTCGAAGGCCAGAAGATGTCGAAGAGCCTCGGCAATTTCTTCTCGATCCATGAGCTGCTGGAGACCGACACTTTCGGCGGCCGCGCCTGGCCTGGCGAGGTGCTCAGGCTGGCGATGCTGATGACGCATTATCGCGAGCCGATCGATTTCTCCGTGCGCAAGCTTGAGGAGGCGGAAAACACGCTGCGCAAATGGAAGCGCGCCGCCGATCTCGCGCCGGCGGCGGCAAAGGACCTGCCGGCCGAGGTGGTGGAAGCGCTGTGCGACGACCTCGCCACCTATACGGCCTTCCAGCGGCTGACGCAGCTCGCCGGCGAGGCGGGCGAGTACACCGGTGCCGATGAGAATGCTGCCGCCGCTTCGTTGAAGACTGCGCTGGCCTTCCTCGGCTTCGATGTCGGCTCGGCCGAGGTGGACGAGGAAGCGATCGCCAAGGCAATTGCCGATCGGCTGAAGTTCATCGCTGCCAAGAACTGGGCCGAGGGTGATCGCATCCGCGACGAGCTCCTGGCGCAGGGCGTGCAATTGAAAGACGGCAAGGACCCCGCCACCGGCGAGCGCGTGACGACGTGGGAGATCAAGCGGTGAGGGTGGATGCTCTCATAGTGGAGAGGTTTGAGCGAGGCCCCCCTCTCTGTCCTGCCGGACATCTCCCCCTCAAGGGGGGAGATTGGACGTCGGCTTGGCTTTCGCCAATCGCCGACGTGGCAAATGAGATGCCGTCGGCGAAGCTGCTGATCTCCCCCCTTGAGGGGGAGATGCCCGGCAGGGCAGAGAGGGGGGCCTCGCGATGACCCATCATCGGGCATCTCCCGCCGATCGCGGCAATGCGCGCAAGATGCGCAAGGCGATGACCGATGCCGAGCTGAAGCTTTGGAATGAGGTGCGTGCTGATAGGCTGATGGGAATGGCGTTCAGGCGTCAGATGCCGATAGCTGGCTACATCGTTGATTTTGCCTGCCCCAACAAGAAGCTGATCGTCGAGCTGGACGGATCGCAACATGCTTCGCCGGAGATATCTGCTTCCGACGCCGCGCGAACCGCGAAGCTTGAAGCCCTGGGCTGGACCATCCTGCGCTTCTGGAACGACGACGTGATCCGCGATATCGACAATGTCTGCCAGCACATCGTCATTGTGGCCGGCCTGGCCGTCGCGCCCGCGCCACCAACGGAGGAGCTCGTCCTGTGATCGACCATCTTGGCATCAACGTATCCGATTTCGACGCATCCAAGACCTTCTACGACAAGGCGATGGCGCCGCTGGGGGCGTCGCTGCTCTACATGGTGCCGCAGGAATATACCGGCGGCGCCAAGGTTGGCGGTTATGGCCGCGACCGGCCGGTGTTCTGGTTGAGCGACAGCACGGACAAGCCCGGATCCACCCAGCATGTCGCCTTCACCGCGCGCAGCCGCGCCGAGGTTGACGCCTTCCATGCGGCAGCGCTTGGTGCAGGCGGCAAGGACAATGGCGGGCCGGGTCTGCGGCCGCACTACCACCCCAATTATTACGGCGCCTTCGTCTTCGATCCCGACGGCAATAATGTCGAGGCGGTCTGCCATGACGCGGAGTGAGCCCCTAAAGGAGCCCATGACCAGGAGTGAGCGATGAGCCTCGACAACCGGCCGGTCTATACAGGCGGCTGCCAGTGCGGGGCGGTGCGCTTCCGCGTCGAGGGCGCCCTGGGCGACGCCTCGGTCTGCCACTGCCGCATGTGCCAGAAGGCGAGCGGCAATTTCTATCTGCCGCTGGTCTCGGTGCGCGGCGCCACGCTCGACTGGACGCGCGGCGAGCCGAAACGCTTCCGCTCGTCCGACGCCGCCCGGCGCGGCTTCTGCGCCGAATGTGGCACGCCGCTGACCTTCGAGGCCCCCGACGGCGTGGCGCTTGCGATCGCTGCCTTCGACGACCCGACCGGCATCGCGCCAACCATCCAGTGGGGCGTCGAAGCAAAGCTTCCCTATGTCGACGGCATCCCGAAGCTGCCGTCCGAGGAGACGATGGGCGATGTCACGTCGGCGCCTTACCTCGCCGAGCTCGTCTCCTACCAGCATCCCGATCACGACACCGACCAATGGCCGCCGGAGGAAAAACCATGACCGACCAAGTTCGAACCGGAGGCTGCCAGTGCGGCGCCGTGCGCTTCCGCATCAAGGGCAAGCTCGGGCGCCCGTCCATCTGCCATTGCCGCATGTGCCAGAAACAATTCGGCAATTTCTTCGGCGCGCTGGTGACGGTGCCGAAGGACGGCGTCGAATGGACCCATGAGGAGCCGAGCTATTTCCAGTCCTCGGTCAACATCGATCGCGGTTTCTGCGCCCGCTGCGGCACGCCGCTGACCTACCGCCAGCCTGGCGCGCTGGAGATCGCCATCGGCGCCTTCGACGACCGCTCCGATCTCGCGCCGCAGATCCAGGTCAACTACGCGGTTCGGCTGCCCTGGGTGGAGAAGATCTTCGAGGCGCCGATCCTCGACGACCCCGACTTCTATCGGCGGCAGGAGCAGATCATCTCCTTCCAGCATCCCGACCACGAGACGGCCAACTGGCCGCAGCAGGGCTTGAAACTATGACGATCCACGGCAGTTCGTTGCGTACGCTCTATCCGGAGATCGAGCCGTTCGAGTCAGGCATGCTCGATGTCGGCGATGGCCACACAGTCTATTGGGAGCGGTGCGGCACCAAGGGCGCCAAGCCCGCCGTGTTCCTGCATGGTGGCCCGGGCGGCACGATTTCGCCAAAGCACCGGCGCCTGTTCGACCCGAAGCTCTACGACGTTATCCTGTTCGACCAGCGCGGCTGCGGCAAGTCGACGCCCAACGCCTCGCTGGAGGCCAACACCACCTGGCATCTCGTCGCTGATATCGAGCGCCTGCGCGAGATGGCTGGCTTCGACAAATGGCTTGTCTTCGGCGGCTCCTGGGGCTCGACGCTGGCGCTCGCTTACGCCGAGGCGCGTCCGCAGCGCGTCAGCGAATTGGTCGTACGCGGCATCTATACCCTGACCCGCGCCGAGCTCGAATGGTATTATCAGTTCGGCGTCTCGCAAATGTTCCCCGACAAATGGGAGCGTTTTCTGGCGCCGATCCCCGAGGCCGAGCGCGGTGACATGATGGCCGCCTATCGCAAGCGGCTGATCGGATCCGACCGCGAGGCTCAAGTTCAGGCAGCCCTTGCCTGGAGCCTCTGGGAAGGCGAGACGATCACGCTGCTGCCAGAGCCGGAAACCAGCACGCCGTTCGGCCAGGACGACTACGCGGTGGCCTTCGCCCGTATCGAAAACCACTATTTTGTCCATGCCGGCTGGCTGGAGGAGGGGCAGCTGCTGCGCGACGCCTGGAAGCTTAAGGACATCCCCGGCACCATCGTCCACGGCCGCTACGACATGCCGTGTCCGGCAAAATATGCCTGGGCGCTGCACAAGGCCTGGCCGAAGGCGGATTTCCACCTCATCGAAGGGGCGGGGCACGCTTATTCGGAGCCCGGGATTCTGGATCGGCTGATCCGGGCGACTGATAAGTTCGCAGGGAAATAACCATGCAGGTTCGTGCTCTACGGCGCCCCCCTCTGTCCTGCCGGACATCTCCCCCACAAGGAGGGAGATTGGCAGCTTCGGCCCTGCCGCTCCTCCAGCAACGCTGGAAATTGGCGAAAGCGGAAGCGCGGTCTGATCTCCCCCCTTGTGGGGGAGATGTCCGGCAGGACAGAGGGGGGCGCGAAGGATCGCAGCCTTTCGAGCTACTGCCATGACAAAGCAACGCCTTTATCTCTTCGACACCACCCTCCGCGACGGCCAGCAGACGCCGGGCATCGACTTTTCCGTCGAGGACAAGATCGCCATCGCCAAACTGCTGGACGATTTCGGCATCGACTATGTCGAGGGCGGCTATCCGGGCGCCAACCCGACCGATACCGCCTTCTTCCAGAAGAAGCGGACTGAGAGCGCGAAATTCGTCGCCTTCGGCATGACCAAGCGGGCAGGGGTCTCGGCTTCCAACGACCCTGGGCTGGCGGCGCTGGTGCAGTCGAAGTCCGACGCCATCTGCTTCGTCGCCAAGAGCTGGGACTATCACGTGCGCGTCGCGCTCGGCTGCACCAACCAGGAGAATCTGGACTCGATCAAGACCTCGGTGGAAACGGCGGTCGCGGCCGGCAAGGAAGCGATGGTCGACTGCGAGCATTTCTTCGACGGCTTCAAGGCCAATCCGGATTACGCGCTGGCCTGCGCCAGGACTGCCTATGATGCCGGCGCGCGCTGGGTTGTGCTGTGCGACACCAATGGCGGCACACAGCCTTCCGAAGTGCGCGAAATCGTCGGCAAGGTGATCGCGCACGGCATCCCGGGCGATCGTCTCGGCATCCACGCCCATGACGACACTGGACAGGCGGTAGCGAATTCCCTTGCCGCGGTCGAGGCCGGCGTGCGCCAGATCCAGGGCACGCTGAACGGCATCGGCGAGCGCTGCGGCAACGCCAACCTCATCTCCATCATCCCGACGCTTTCGCTGAAGCCCGCCTTCGCCGATCGTTTCGAGACCGGCATTTCGGCCGAGGCGCTGACCGGAATATCGAGGCTCTCCCGCGCCTTCGACGAATTGCTCAACCGCGCGCCGGAAGCGCAGGCGCCCTATGTCGGTTCGTCCGCCTTCGCCACCAAGGCCGGCATCCATGCCTCGGCTCTGGCCAAGGAGCCGGCGACCTATGAGCATGTCCCGCCGGAAGCCGTCGGCAACCGCCGCCGCGTCATGGTCTCCGACCAGGGCGGCAAGGCGAATTTCCTCGCCGAGTTGAAGCGGCGCGGCATCGACGTGCCCAAGGACGATCACCAGCTCGATGCGCTGATCGCCGTGGTCAAGGAGCGCGAGGCCGAAGGCTATGCCTATGAAGGCGCCGACGCCTCGTTCGAGCTGCTCGCGCGAAAAATGCTGCATGGCCTGCCGGAGTTCTTCAACGTCACCTCCTTCCGATGCATGGTCGAGCGCCGCTTCGATGCCAACGGCCAGTTGAAGACGGTCTCGGAAGCGATCGTGAAAGTGCTGGTCGACGGCGAGGAGAAGATGTCGGTGGCGGAGGGCCACGGCCCGGTCAACGCGCTCGACATCGCGCTGCGCAAGGATTTAGGCAAATACCAGAGCGAGATCGTCGACCTCGAGCTTGCCGACTTCAAGGTGCGTATCCTCAACGGCGGCACCGAGGCCATCACCCGCGTTCTGATCGAATCGCACGATTCCACCGGAGCCCGCTGGTGGACGGTCGGCGTGTCGGAAAACATCATCGACGCCTCCTTCCAGGCGCTGATGGATTCGATCGTCTACAAGCTGATGAAGAACCGCGAGATGGCCGGGCTGGTGGCGGCGGAGTAGGTTGAACCATCAGCAAAAGTCCATTGATCCATCATAAATTTATGATGGTCTTGGGCGATCCGCTGGGCCATAGCGTTAGGCCATGGTCACCGCTACAGCCGATCTCGATCAGGATGCCAAGGCCCGCCGCGGCTTCCTCTTGGCGCTCGGCGCCTATTTCCTCTGGGGGCTCTTACCCTTCTACATGAAGGCGGTGGCGCATCTGCCGCTTGCCGAGGTGATCGCCAACCGCGTCGTCTGGTCGGTGCCGATCGCCGCCGCCGTGCTGATCTGGGCCGGGCGCACCGCCGACTTCAGGGCGGCGATCCGATCGCCGAAAAGCCTTGCCATGGCGGCGCTGACGGCGGTGCTGATCTCGATCAATTGGGGCATCTATGTCTGGGCGATAGCGGTCGACCGCACCGTCGAGACCGCGCTCGGCTATTACATCAACCCGCTGGTCAGCGTCGTCGTCGGCGCCGTGCTGCTCGGCGAGCGGCTCGACCGGCTGCAGATCGCCGCTGTCGCGCTGGCCGCCATCGCGGTAACGGTGCTCACAATCGAGGCCGGCAAATTGCCCTGGGTGTCGCTGGCGCTCGCCTTTTCCTTCGCTGCCTACGGCTTCTTCCGCAAGACGCTGCCGATCGGCCCGAGCCAGGGTTTCCTGCTCGAAGTGCTGCTGCTGTCGGTGCCGGCGCTCTGCTACATCGTCTTCCTGATCGCCACCGGCCAGGATCATCTGATTTCCAGCACCGGTTCCGACACCGCATTGCTGATCGGCTGCGGTCCGGTCATCGCGGTGCCGTTGCTGCTGTTTGCCTTCGGCGCTAGGCTGCTGCGCCTGTCCACCATCGGCATCATGCAATATATCGCGCCGACCATGGTGTTCCTGATCGCCGTGTTGATCTTCGACGAGCCGTTCGGCGGCACCCAGGCTGTCGCCTTTGCGCTGATCTGGGCAGCTCTGGCCATGTATAGCTGGTCGATGTTCAGGGGGCGCGAGGTCCGCCAGGCGACGCCCGCGACGAGGTAGGGGCATTCGCCTCAGACGCGCCCCAGTCGCCGCACGATCATATAGATGATGCCGGCGATGACGACCGAGATCGCCGTCACCACCCAGAAACCCAGCGGCGTGTCGACCAGCGGCAGCCCGCCGACATTCATGCCGAACAGGCCGGAGATGATGGTCATCGGCAAGAGCACCGCCGTCATGACGGACAGGACATAGAGCAGCTGGTTCGACTGCTCGGTCAGCTTGGCCATCAGCTCGTCCTGCAACAGGCGCGTGCGCGCCTGCAATTGCTCGCCGTCGTGATGCAGCGTGTGCGCCCGGTGCGATAGCCGCGTCGCCATGTCGTTGATCGGGTCCGGCAGCTCGTTGCGATGTGAGTGGTCGAGGTGGCGGAAGAGATTGGTGAGCGTCGCCATCTGCCGGTGGATCAGCACCAGCTGCCGGCGCGCATCGACCAGCGCCTGGCGCTCGCTGTGCCATGCATCGACGACGATCCGGTCCTCGATGCCGTCCAGCGTATCGCCCATCTTGTCGAGCTCGGCCGCCATGCCGTCGAGCGACTGGCCCATCACCGCCTCGATCAGCTCGGCCGGCGTGCGGAATTTTCGCGTGCCGCTCTCCACCAGCTTGCGGACCTTGTCGACCGATTCCAGCGGCTGCTTGCGGGCGCCGACCAGCATCCTGTCATTGAAGGCGAAGCGGAAATGGGTGAGCCCGCGCGCCTCGGCAAAATCGTGCCTGAGGTCGGGCAGGTCGCCATAGAGGAAATCGCCCTCGAAATCGATCTGGCAGCCATGGCTGGGCGACAGGAAGGCATCGCGCACCGGCGCCGGCAGGGCCTGCTCGGCGCCTATCTCCTGGCGGGCGCGTATGTCCGTGATCTGGTAGCTGCGCCAGCTCCAATGCGCCTCGGCGGGATCCTTGGCGCGGGAACCGTCGGCCTTGAAATGATAGACGAAGAACAGCCCGTGCTCATCCGGCAGGTAGGGCGAGAGGTCGGTGCCTTCGGCGGGGAGGGCGACGTTCATGGCGGCTTCGCCGGCTCTTGATGCGGTCGGGGTCGCGGGGGGCGGCCAGGCAGCGTTTCTAGCATGCACCACCCGTTTGGGTGTGACAGTTCGATGACGGCCGGCGCTCAGGCGGCATCGTCCTGATTCCGCGCTTTTCCAAAAAATTCTTCCGTGCCCCGGGAATAAAGCCCGGGCCTTCCGGGTCTTGGCTGTAGCGAGGCCATCCTCCCCAGGCACGCATCAACCAACCCGGAAGGAATACGCAAATGAACAGAACCGTCTTCACCGCAGTCGCCATCCTGGTTGCCACCGGCAGCGCCTTTGCCGGCAGCGACCGCTTCCCCTGGACGAATGGCGGCCAGCAGGCCGCCGCCGTCGACATCATCACCACCGCTTCCATCGCGAAGCCCGACATGGACCGCCACGACATGAAGCCGGCGGCCAGGATTGCTGCGGAAGAGCCCGGCCAGGGCATTTGGGGTCGCTGAGCCGGCGGGATCGAAAGGATCCTCGCCCCGGAGTCAGAACCGCAGGTTCTGATCCCCGGCGGGACCGAGAGGTCCTCGCCCAGGAGCTCGGGGCGAAGGGTTCTGATAGCGGCGGGAAGGCACGCCTTGCCGGGTCGGAAACCAGACGTCCCGATCTCCCCGGCGCCGGCCGGTCTTCAGTCGGACCGGCCGGCTCCGGTTTCCACAGCCGGCGGAGGGTCGCACCGGGCCCTCCGCCATTCCCTGCATGTCGCCCAAAAGTGCACAGCGGTTTTGGGACAACGACAAGCGGCAAAACAATGGACTACCGCCTGAAACCTGAAGCAAACGCCCAAGCCACAAGAGGAGATTTCTGATGTTCAACATGACACGCCGCATGGTGCTCGGTTCCGCCGCCGCCGCGGCCGCCTTCGGCATTGCCGGCAAGCTGGAATTCGCGCCCGCGGCTTACGCCGAAACCCCGGTCGAGCCGCTGGTCGGCTTCTACAAATACAAGGTCGGCTCGCTCGAGGTCACCGCCGTCTATGATGGCATCTGGCGCAAGCCGCACGACCCGGCCTTCATCAAGGACGTGTCGGTCGACGACACCAAGGCGGCACTCGCCAAGGCCGGACTGACCACCGAATTCATGCCGATCCCGCTCACCGTCGTGGTGCTTCAGATGAACGGCCGCATCATCATGATGGACGCCGGCTCCGGCGTCGGCCAGTGGCAGGCCAACGCCACGCATCTGCCGGCCAACATGAAGGCCGCCGGCATCGACTACAAGGCGATCGACACCATTCTGATCTCCCATTTCCATCCCGACCATGTCTGGGGCCTGATGGAGAAAGGCACCAACAATCCGGTGTTCCCGAATGCCGAGCTGATCGTCAACGCCACCGAATACAATTGGTGGACGGATCCGAGCCGCCTCGCCAAGCTGCCCGAGGGTCGCAAGCCGGCGGGCAAGCGCATCGCCGAGAACTTTCCGAAATGGAAGAACTGGAAGCTGGTCGACGACGGCACGGAAGTGGTGCCCGGCATCCGCCTCATGGCGGCGCCCGGCCACACGCCCGGCCATTCCGTCCATCATGTCGATGCCGGCTCCGAGCAGTTCCTCGTCTCGGCCGACACCATGTACGTGCCGGCGCTGCTTGCCCCGCATCCCGAATGGCAGGGCGCTTATGACCAGGACGGGCCGATGGCGATCACCACGCGCCACCGGATTATCGACCAGGTGATCGCCGACAATGTCCGCATCTGCGGTTCGCACTTCCCGTTCCCCGGCACAGGCAGCTTCGTCAAGGACGGCAACGCCTACGCCTTCACCCCAACCCAGATCTGATCTCAAATCGAATCCTGAACAGAAAGCGACAACTCAAATGAAACACGCACTTTTCGCGGTGCTCGGCGCCATTGCGGTCTTGACCGCGGCCCCGATCGCCATCGCCGTTCCGGCCTATGCCGTGGACGACATCGAAGGCGCCGACGCGCCGGACCTGACGGCCGTGAAGGCCAAGATCGAGGCCAAGGATTACAAGGGCGCGCTGGCCGACCTGCGCGACCTCGCGCAGGACAACCAGCAGGCCGACGTCTACAATCTGCTCGGCTTCACGCTGCGCAAGACCGGCGACTACCAGACCTCGCTCACCTACTACACCAAGGCGCTGGAGCTTAAGCCCGATCACAAGGCCGCGCATGAATATCTGGGCGAACTCTATGTCGAGACCGGCGACATGGCCAAGGCCAACGAGCAGCTCGCCTCGCTGCAAAAACTCTGCCCGGCCGGCTGCGAGGAGCTTGCCGACCTCAAGCAGGCCATCGACACGAAGGTGACGAAGTAAGGCGTCTATTTCCTCGCCCCGCAAAGCGGGGAGAGGTGGCCGCGAAGCGGCCGGAGAGGGGCCAGACCTTGGCTCGATCAATACCACTTTTTGGGCGCCACGGCGGTAGCGCCCGAAAACCGGAGCCGGCGTTCCTCTCCCTCGCGCCGGCTCCGACCTTTCAACCTCGGGCGCGCCTTCACGTGGACGCGGGCGACCGCCCATTTTCCAAGATGCCTATTTCCAAAGATTGGAGCCGACCATGACACCGATCGAACTTACCGAAAAACTTTACGCCAGGGACGTGGTCCTGCTTGCCGGCCGACTGCTGCTGTCGCTGATCTTCGTGCATGAGGGCCTGGGGCTGGCGACGCATTTCGAAGGCGCTGAGAAGGCGATGGCCGCGCTCGGCGTCGGCACGCCGCTGCTTGTCGCCACCATCGCGCTGCAGCTCGGCGCGGGCCTGTCGGTGGCGCTCGGCATCCTGGCGCGGCTGGGCGCGATCGGGCTCGGCCTGTTTTGCCTGATGACGGCCGGCCTCTTCCACACCAACTTCGCCAGCCAGAACGAATTGCTGCATTTCGAGAAGGACCTGGCAATCGCCGGCGGCATGTTCATCCTGGCGCTCAGTGGCGCGGGTAGGCTGTCGGTGGACAGGGTGCTGATCGCGACGATGAACGGCAAGGTGAGCTCGAAGGTGAAAGCCGAAACGGCGCCGAGCGAACCGCATCTGTCGGCGGGCGCGACCAGCCTGCCGGTGTGACGCGACCTACTGCTGTACCGGCCCTTTAGCCTTGGCCGGCCAGCGCCGAGAGGCTGCCCAGCAGCTTCGTCCGGTCCTTGCCGATCATCAGCACGCTGCTGTCGGGCGCAAGCAATGCGGAGAAAGGCAGCATCGCCGCGCCGATCGGCGAGGCCTCGGGACCGAACTTTCCGGCCACGATTTCCGGCGCGACGATGCCGATGGCGCTGACCCTGTTGAACTGGTTCTGCACCCTCGCCAGCAGCTCGAGATGGATCGAGCGCGGCAGGATCGAGTCCAGCACGACCGCCTCGATGTCGATGACCGATGTGATGGCGATGATCGCTTCGACCAGCGCGCTGGCGCAGTCCTCGATCCATTCGAACAGCGGCTCGCGCGCGCCGGGCGGCATGGGATCGAGCTCGCGCACCCGGACGATCTCGACGCCGCGCGATTTCAGGTGATTGACGAGCACATAGATCGAGGCGCGGTGCAGCAGGCTCTGGTAGCGCGCTGGCTTCGCCGCGACCGAATCGAGACTTGACGGCGAGACCGGCAGCGGGCCGAGCGCGGCGCTGTTGCCATGCGGGCCGGTATGCACCTTGCCGCTCTGCACCAGGCCGCCGCCGACGAAGGTGTCGATGGAGATATGCATGAAGTCGTGGAAGCGCGCGCCGGCGCCTTGCACGAGCTCGGCCAAGGCCGCCGAGGTGGCGTCGTTCTCGATGAACACCGGCGCCTTCGGCGGGGTTGCGAAGAAGGTCATGAGGTCGATTGCTTCCCAGCGATCGCCAAGGTCGTCGGGAAAACCCAGCTCCTCGCTCCAGCCGCCGAGGAAATAGGGGGAGGCGATGCCGACGCCGACGATCGAGGCATCGTCGAGGCCATCGACCAGCGCCTCGAAATTGGCGAGCGAGGTGTTGCCGGCCTTGCGCACCGGATCCGGGTCCGGATAGCGGTATTCGTGCGACGCGCGCGCCCGCACCTCGCCGGCGAAATCGACAAGCACCGCTTCCAGTGCGCGCCGGCCGATCTTGATGCCGACGCTGTAGATGCGCTCCGGCGCCAGTCGGTAGAGGATGGAGGGCGATCCGCGCTGCCCGAACCTTTTTCCCACTTGCTTTACGAAACCGGCCGACTCCAGCCCGTCGACGATATCGGCGACGGCGGCAGGGGTGAGGTGGGCGGCACGCGCCAGATCGGACTTGGACGCCTCCTTCAGGCGGCGGATGGCGTCGAGCACGAAACGTTCGTTGTAGTGCCGAACCTTGACCGAATTGCTGCCTTTTCCGGACAAAACGCCATCTCCCAGGTCTTGCCGCCGATGCGGCCGGCTCTATTTGCAATCGCGGCCGTGAAGCCGCCGGATCACGGCTGAGCGCGACGCGACACTGCGCGTTGCACATCAGGAAGTCAATTTTCGGTTGCGGGTTCCGCATATTTAATATAGCAAATTGAAAAAATAACTACGACCCAGGGAGGAAACGTGCTGCAGCAAGGCGCGCTTGGCGAAGCCGTAGCGACGGTGGCAGGGGCAATTGCTCCTGTGGCGCTGGTCGGCGCCACCAAGGCCTTTGGCGGCACCGTCGCGCTGAATGACGTTTCCTTCGAATTGCGTTCAGGCGAGGTGCTCGCGCTGCTTGGCGAGAACGGCGCCGGCAAGAGCACCTGCGTCAAGCTGCTTGCCGGCGTGCATGCGCCGACGGACGGCCATGTCGAGGTCGATGGCAAGCCCGCCGCTTTCCGTTCCCCGCACGATGCTCAGGCCGCCGGCATCGCGGTCATGCACCAGCATCCGGGCCTCTTTCCCGACCTGTCGGTGGCCGAGAACATCTATCTCGGACATATGCCGCGCGGCTTCGGCGGCATCGACAACGCCGCCATGCTTGCCGGCGCCAAGAAGGTGCTGGGGACCGTCGGCCTTGCCGTGCCGGCCGACACCCGGCTCGGCGCCCTGCGCACCTCCGAGCAGCAACTGGTCGAGATCGCCCGCGCGCTTTCGCTCGATGCGCGCGTGCTGATCATGGACGAGCCGACCGCCGCGCTCTCGCAGCGCGAGGTCGAGCGGCTTTTCGCCGTCGTCGCCGATCTCAAGTCGCATGGCGTGGCGATGATGTTCGTGGGTCATCGCATGGACGAGATCTTCCGCATCGCCGACCGCATCGCCGTGCTGCGCGACGGCCGCCTGGTCGGCGTCAAGCCGAAGGCCGAGCTCGGCCGCACTGCTGCGATCTCCATGATGGTCGGCCGCGAGGTCAGCGATCTCTATCCGGACCGCCGCGAAAAACCCGGTGCGCTGGTGCTGGAGGCAAGCGGACTGTCGCGTGCCGGCGCCTTCGCCGATATCGACCTTAAGCTCCATGCCGGCGAAGTGGTGGGCTTAGGCGGCCTAGTCGGCAGCGGCCGCACCGAGATCGCGCGCGTGCTGTTCGGCATCGACCAGCCTGACGGCGGCGAGATCGTCATCGACGGCAAGCCGGTGCGCTTCACGTCCGCGCGCGACGCCATGGACGCGCGCATCGCCTATGTCTCGGAAGACCGCATGGGCCAGAGCCTGGTGATGGATTTCGGCGTTCTCGACAACGCCGTGCTGCCGGTGCTCGACAAGGCATCTCGCTTCGGCCTCTACGGCACCGACCGCGCCATCGGCCTCGTCGCCGACTGGCTGAAGCGCATGAAGCTGCGCTTCGCCGGCTACGGTCAACCGGTGAAGGAGCTTTCCGGCGGCAACCAGCAGAAGGTGGTGCTGGCCAAATGGCTGCGCACCGAGCCGCGGGTCTTGATCCTCGACGAGCCGACGCAAGGCATCGACGTCGGCACGAAGGCCGAGGTGCATGCCATGATCGCCGACCTTGCCGCCCAGGGCATGGCGATCCTGCTGATCTCGTCCGAAATGCCAGAGCTCATCGGCATGTGCGACCGCATCGTCGTGCTGCGCGAGGGCCATCGCACGGCCGAGTTCGCGAGCGGCGAAGCCACGCAGGAAAAGGTGCTCGAGGCCGCGACCCGCGCCTTCGAGAAACCCGGTGCGGTGACCGAGGCCGCGCAAGCCGCTCTGGAAGAAGCAAGCAAGGGTCCGGCAAATCTCCTCAAGCGCCGCGAATTCGGCCTGCTTGCCGCCATGCTGGCGGTCGCCATTCCGGTCACCATCATCAATCCGCGCATGGTCAGCGCCGCCAATCTGACGGCGGTCTCGATGGACGCGGCGCTGCTGGTGGTAGCGGCCCTTGCCCAGATGCTGATGCTGATCACCCGCAATATCGATCTCTCCATCGCTTCGGTGATCGGCTTGTCGGCCTATATGGCGGCCAGCATGGTGCAGGCCTATCCCGGCCTCGATATCGCCATTGGCCTGGCGACCGCCTGCGCCGTCGGCACCGTCTGCGGGCTCATCAACGGCCTCGTCGTCACCCGGGGAAAAATCCCGGCGATCGTCGTCACCCTTGCCTCGATGTCGATCTTCCGCGGCTTCAACTCGATCTGGGCCGCCGGCAACCAGGTCAGCGCCGACGAGGTGACGCAGAGATGGCTCGACATGACCGGGCTGAAACTTGCCGGCGTGCCGCTGATCGTCGCCATCGCGATCCTCATCCTCAGCGCCGGCTATGTGCTGCTCTACCGCACGGCGATCGGCCGCGAGCTGTTCGCCACCGGCTCCAATCCCGACGGCGCGCGGCTCATCGGCATTCCCGTCGACCGGCGCATCCTGATGGCCTTCGGACTGGCGGGACTGCTCGGCGGCTTGTGCGGCGCGCTGTGGGCCTCGCGCTACGCCACCATCGACGCCCGCGTCGCGCTCGGTTTCGAGCTGACGGTCATTGCGTCCGCCGTGGTCGGCGGCGTCGCCATCCGCGGCGGCTCCGGTACGCTGCTCGGCATCGTGCTCGGGTCGCTGACGCTCTTGGTCATCAAGAACGGGCTGACGCTGGTGCGGGTCGATCCGCTGTGGCTGCAGGGCGTCTACGGCCTGGTGATCCTCGTCGCCATCGGCATCGACACCTTCATCATGCGCCGCGCCGAGCAGGCAAGACAGGCGAGGATGAGATGACCAAGCTCCTCCGCTCGATCGACTTCTGGGACCTGCTGCTGGCAGCCGCCTGCCTGGCCGTCTTCCTCTACGCCGCGGTTTTCGTGCCGAACTTCGTCTCCGGCTTCAACCTCTCGCAGCTTGCCGCCAGCGCTTCGGAAAAGGCGCTGCTGATCCTGCCGATGACGCTGCTGATCATCGCCCGCGAGATCGACCTCTCGATCGCCTCGGTGCTGGCGCTGGCCTCGGTGATCTTCGGCCTAATGGTCCAGGCCGGCATGCCGACATTCGCCGCGATCCCGCTGACGCTGCTCTTTGGCGCGCTGCTTGGCGCCTTCAACGGCTTTCTGGTTTCCGCGCTCGGCCTGCAGTCGCTGGTGGTGACTCTGGGCACCATGGCGCTCTATAGGGGCATCGGCTACATCCTGCTCGGCACCGGCTCGGTCAACATCCTGCCACCTGAGATCGTCGATTTCGGCATCGACAACCTGCCGGGCACGCAGATCCCCTGGACCATCGTGCCCTTCCTGGCGCTGGCGCCGGCCTTCGCGGTCGTGCTGCAGAAGACAGCGACCGGCAAGCGGCTCTACGCGCTCGGCGGCAGTCCGGAAGTCGCCCGCTACTCCGGCATCGGCACGCACCGCATGGTGCTTTCGCTCTTCGTCGTGTCGGGCGTCGTCGCGGCGATCGCCGGCATCGTCTACACCGCGCGCCTTTCCAACGCGCGCGCCAACAACGCGCTCGGCATGGAGCTCGACGTCATCACCATCGTGCTGCTCGGCGGCGTCAGCGTCTTCGGCGGCAAGGGCCGCCTGACCGGGGTGATGCTGGCGCTGGTGCTGATAGCCATCATCCGCAACGTGCTCGCCCTCAACCAGATCGGCGGCGACGCTCAAGGGATGATCATCGGCCTGCTTCTGATCGGCTCGCTGCTCATCGGCAACTACTGGCGCTCCCTGGAGGAGCGCCTCTCAAGATCGCGCGCCTTGCGCGAAACCAAGGGGTGATCTCGGGCCCCTTTCCTGCAAGCCCGAATTCTTAACGGAGGAGTGTACAATGAAAGCGTTTCGACTAGCCCTGCTTGCAACCTCGGTCCTGCTTGCGCCTGCTTCGCTGGCCTTCGCCGACGAATGCGCCAAGGAGCCGGTGACCGTCGGCTTCCTGCCCAAGCTCGACACCGATCCCTATTTCAAGGTCGCCCAGCAGGGCGCGGAAGAGGCCGCCAAGGAGATCGGCGGCAAGGCGATCCAGGTCGCGCCCTCGCAGGCGACTGCCGAGGCGCAGATCGATTTCATCAACAGCCTGGTCACGCAGAAGGTCGGCGTCATCGCCATCTCGGCCAACGATGCCAACGCCGTCGCGCCGGCGCTGAAGCGCGCCGCGCAGCAGGGCGTGAAGGTCGTGTCCTACGACTCCGACGTCGCCGGCGAGGCCCGCGCGGTCTTCGCCAACCAGGCCAAGGGCGACAGCCTTGCCGAGATGATGCTGGAAAGCGCCTACAATCTGATGGGCGGCGAGGGCGACTTCGCCATCCTGTCGTCGACGCCGACGGCCACCAACCAGAACGCCTGGATCGACTTCATGAAGAAGAAGATGGCGGCCGAGCCGAAATTCGCCAAGATGAAGCTGGTGCAGGTCGCCTATGGCGAAGAGAGCGAGCAGGTCAACCAGCAGCAGGCGCTGGCGCTGGTCCAGGCATTCCCCGATCTGAAGGCGATCATCGTGCCGGCCGGCATCGGCCTGCCTGCTGCCGCGCGCGCCCTCGAGGAAGCCGGCCTGATGGGCAAGGTGAAGCTGACGGGCCTGGCGCCGGCGACGTTGATCTCGAAATACATCAAGGACGGCTCCGCCCAGGACATCTGGTGGAACGTCTCCGATCTCGGCTACTTGACCTATCAGGCCGCACAGGCCCTGGCGCAGTGCAAGATCACCGGCAAGGAAGGCGAAAAATTCAAGGCCGGCCGCCTGGGCGAATACACGATCGGCGCCGGCGGCGAGCTGGTGCTCGGCCCGGCCAAGATCGTGACGCCGGAGAACCTGGCCGAGTTCAAGTTCTGATTCTTTCGAACCCGGCGGGCGTCAGCGCGCCCGCCGCTTCTTTCCCGAGCGACCGGACGGTTAGGCCATGAAGATCCTGCTTGCGGGCGAAACCTTTTCGGCCACGACATCGGTGGCATCCGGCACCGAGGTGCTGACCAGCGCTGCCTATATCAACGGCGCCGCCGCCTTCAACGCCGCTCTGGCCGCCGAAGGCATCTCGGTCACCCAGATCGGCGGCGAACGCTGCCCGGCCGAGTTCCCTTACGATCTCGCAGCGCTTGCTCCCTATGGCGCGGTGGTGATCTCCGATGTCGGCGCGCTGAGCCTGCTGGTGACGCCCGAAGCCCGCGCCGGCCGCGTCGGCGTCAACCGCCTCGATGTGCTGAAAGCCTATGTCGAGGGCGGCGGCGGCCTGATGCTGGCCGGCGGCTATATGGGCTTCCAGGGCATGTTCGGCACCGCGCGCTTCCACGACACGCCGGTGGAGGATGTGCTGCCGGTACGCTGCCTGCCGTTCAGCGACGGGCTGGAAGTGCCGCAGGGGCTGCAGCCCTCCATCCTTCAGGCGTCGCATCCGATCCTTGCCGGCATCGAGGGGCCGCTGCCTCCGGTCCTCGGCATGAACAAGACCGATTTCCGCCGCGACGGCACTTCCCGGCTACTCGCCTCCTGCCACTATCGCGGCGCGGACTGGCCGTTGCTTTCGGTGCGTGAGCTTGGCAAGGGCCGGACCGCCGCCTGGACGACAGACATCGGGCCGCACTGGCTGTCGCAGGATTTCCTGGCATGGCCGCTCTACGGCCGGCTGATGGCCAACATCATCCGCTGGATATCGGGCGCCTGACCCTTTGACCAGTGCCGCCGCCCGGCACTCCCTCCGGGCCTCGCCAAGTTGACCGCCTTGATCTTGTGCTGGAGTACGGCATGCCCGTGGATGTGACGTGGGTGTCGGGGTTAGGGCGGCCTCTACAACACGCTCGTGATCCCGCCATCCACCAGCAGCGTCTGTCCCGTCACGAAGCTTGCTGCGTCCGACGCCAGGAACACCGCCGCGCCCGCCAGTTCCTCTACATCGCCCCAGCGCCGCATCGGCGTGCGCCCGGTGAGCCAGCTGGAGAATTTCTCGTCGGCGACCAAAGCTGCGTTCAGCTCGGTCTTGAAATAGCCCGGCGCGATGGCGTTGACGCGCACGCCGTGCTGGCCCCATTCGCCAGCCATCGACTTGGTCAGCATGGTGATCGCCCCCTTGCTTGCCGCGTAAGGCGCGATCGAGGGGCGGGCGAGCGCGCTCTGCACCGACGACACGTTGATGATCACGCCCTTGCGGCGCGCAATCATCCCTTTGACCGTCGCCCGGCTCACCTTGAAGACGCCGTCGAGGTTGGTCGCCATCAGCGCGTCCCAGTCGGCATCGGAAAAGGTCTCGAGCGGCGCCCGGCGCTGGATGCCGGCATTGTTGACCAGGATGTCGATCGGGCCGGTGCCGGCCTCCGAAGCCGCGATTGTCGCGTCGACCGACTGCGTGTCGGTCACGTCGATCACCGCCTCAGCCACCACGTAGCCCTCGGCGCGCAAACGGTCGCCGGCGGCCTTCAACTCGTCGGCCTTGCGGCCGCCTATGGTGACGCGTGCGCCCGCGCCGGCCAACGCCTCGGCGAAGGCGAGGCCCAGCCCGCGGCTGGCGCCGGTGATGAAGGCATGCCTGCCTTCGAGGCCGAAGAGACGGCCGAGATAATCAGTCGAGCGCAATTTGCACCTTTTTCGATTGCGATTTGTCGCTGGCCAGGTTGAAAGCCTTGCGGGCCTTGGCCAGCGGCAAAGTGTTGCTGAGCAGGGGCGCCGGAATTCTTCCTCCCACAGCTAGCAGCAAAGCCCGGCTCCACTCAACCGATTCATCTGATAAATCGGACTAACAAGCGGGCTGTGCCGCATTGGTAATTAGTCGGTGCGGTATCGATCCCGCACGTGTAACACTCAGCGGCAGACTCCAACGGGCCGGGACAAATGGCAGGCAACCAGACCTCATCGGTGACGGATGACATAACCAATAGGCTCGGCCGCTAGATTCTCGGCGGGCTGTTTCCGCCCGGCGCGACTTTGCTTGGCGAGGAAGAGATATGCGCCCGCTTCGGCGCCAGCCGCAGTGCCGCGCGCGAAGCGGTGAAGATCCTGTCGGCCAAGGGCCTGTTGCTCACCCGCCCACGGCGCGGCTCGCGCATCCGCCCGCTGAAGGACTGGAATTTCTTGGACCCTTCGGTGCTGGGCTGGTTGCGCGCCAGCGCCACCCCGCGCCACTTCATCATCGAGCTTCTGGAAGTGCGGTTGGGCTTCGAATGCGAGGCCGCGGCCCTTGCCGCGAGCCGCAACAACGCGCACGAGATCGCTGCCATTCGCGAGGCCTTCGAAGCGATGCGCGCGGCATCGTCCGGCCAGGGCGATCCGGTCTTGTCGGACGCCGCCTTTCACGAGGCGGTGCTTGCCGCCACCGGCAACCGCTTCTTCCTGCCGCTCTCGGCGCTGATTCATACCGCTCTGCAATACAGCGTGCCGACCACCAACGCGCTGTTCGGCCACCCAGTGGGCGACCTCGACGCGCATGGCAAGGTGCTGAAGGCGATCGAGGCCGGCGACGCCGCCAGAGCGCGCAAGGCTATGCACGACATGCTGAGCGAGGTGCTCGCCCGCGTGCGCACCGCCGTCGAGCTCACCGGTGCCAACTGAACCGGCGATGGCGTCATCGTCATCCCCCGCGCTCTCGGCAAGCATTGGCGCGTTCAGGCGGCCGCGGGCCGCCTTGGCTTTCGCAAAGTCTTGACGCCGGCCATCTCGACGAAGTTGGTCGCCGACTCCCACAGATAATCGCCATAGAGGAATGGGGCGAAGTCGCTGGCGCCTGTGATCGGCAGCGGTGCGATCTCGGCGTCGACGCGCGGCTCGTAGAAGAAGGGGATGGAATAGCGCGCCGTCTTCGGCGCGATCACCCGGTGGCGCGTCGCCTGCACCACGCCGCCCGTCCAGCGCTCCAGCAACTGGCCGAAATTCACCGCCAGAGTGCCGTCGGCGGGCGGCACGTCGATCCACTCGCCGGCATGGTCCTTGGCCTGCAGGCCTTCGACGCCGTCCTGCGCCAGCAGCGTGACGAAGCCGGAATCGGCGTGCTCGCGGCCGATGACCAGCCGACGCTCGCCCTTATGCATGACCGAATATTCAGGCTTCGACAGGTCGACCGCGCCGTCCTCGCTGCGCAGCGGATAGCGGATCAGCCTGAGTGTCGAGATGCCGCCCTGGAAATGGCCGTCGAAAATGTCGTCCTCGAGCCTGAGGCTGCGCGCGATCGAGGCCATCAGCGCCGCGCCGACCTTCTCCATCGAGCGGTAGTAATGCGCTGCCGCCGCCTTCCATCCTGGAACATCGGCCTCGGCGGGAAGTGGCGTGCGCTCCAGGAGAGGATCATCGGCGGCGAACCCGGCATCGGCATGGGCGATGTCCGGCCCCATGTCGATGCCTTCCTTGTAGGACACCGCGGTCGGCTGCAGCGGGAACCAGCCGCGATAGTAGTTCGATTTCGACGGGTCGAAATTCCAGCGCAGCAGCTTTCGCTTTTCCGCATCCGGCAGCTCGAAGATCTTCAACAGCTCGCCGCGCCGCTCGCGCGTCAGAAGCTCCGCGCCCGGAAAGCCGCGCGCGGTCATGAAGCCGATGCCGGAGGCAGCAGTGAAGATCTGGCGGTCTGCCTCGTCGCGGGCAGGCGACGGCGGACCGAACAGCGGCGCGATGTCGATGGCGGGGATGCCCCCGGTGGTGTCGTCACTCATCTCATGATCCTTGCGATGCTTCGAACCGGCGTGCCGCAATCGTGAAGAAGCGCACGCGCGATGACAAGCCACGGCAGAGTTGGCGCAATACAGAAAAGGTGTGAGCGGTCGGGCTCCGCGACCGGCTCAGCGCGCCGAGGCCGTCGCCGCGGACGGCGCCGGCGGGGTGATGGGCAATCGCTGCTTGGGCCCTCCGGCTACTTCCCCACAATGCGCCGATGCACCCGCTCCAGGCTTTCCGCGAAGGCCTCGAATGTGCCGCGCTCGGTCAGCTCGCGCAGCACCTGCTCGTTGATGCCGCCGCGCGTCACATAGTCCTGCGCAAGATGCATGAAATCTTCGTCCGGCGCCGTATCCGGCGCATTGGCCAGCGCCTTGAAGATGCTGGTGATGTAGTCGCGTGCCTTGTCGCCCGAAACACCCTGGCTGCGCACCCAGGCGTGGATCGTGTCGAGATATTTGAAATAGCTGGCATAGGTCGCGGTGACGACGCTGAGAGCGTCGAACTCGCTCTGGTCTTCGACCTCGATCACACCGCCCAGTCTGCCGAAGAACGCCGCCATGATCGGGTCCGGCGGACAGATGATCGTCGCGCCCTGCAAGCGGGCGATCATAGGCATCGGCAGGGCCTTGCCGACATGCGTCGCCGGCGCCACGAGGCCGGCTATCTCCTCGCGCGATATCGTCGCGATCAGGCTGACGACATGGTGGTCCGGCCGGAACCGCAGCTCTTGAAGCACCTCGCGCGCGATCTGCGGCCGCACCGTGAGCATGACGGTGTCGCACTGGTCGAGCACGGCTTGGTTGTCGGCGGCGATGCGCACATCCGGAAAGCGCTGGGCAAGCTCCGCGGCGATCGCCTCGTTGCGCGGCGAGACCACCACCGGCGTCGTCTCGCCCGGCAGCGATTTCAGCCCGGTGACGATGGCCGAGCTCAACGCGCCCGTGCCGACAAAGCCAAGTCTCATGGAAGTTTCGCCCTGTTTCGGATTGCCGCCGACAATAGCGACGGTTCCGTTGCCGGCAAGGGTAGGCCCGGCCCGACCGCGCTGGCAAGGATTCCAACTGTTACGCGCAATTAAGGCCCGACTGATACATTCCGCTGCGTTCGATCGGGAGTGTGGCCATGAGCCAGCGCGCGTTCATCACTCTGCTCATCCTGATGGCGGTGCTCGTGGCACTGTCGGCGACATCGTTCCTGGGCGCCATGATCGGTTTCCTGTTCGGCATTGCCATTGCCTTCCTCGTCGCCGGGCCGGTCATGCTGATCGGCAAGGTGCTCGATAATAACGGCATAGCCATATCCGGTCAGACGGCCCTGTGGGTGCTCGCCGGCTTTTATGCGCTGCTCATTCTCGCCGCGGCATTCCAGATCTGGCGCCGGCTTCAGCGTCAGGAACCCGATCAGGCGCGATCCGCGGGGATGCGGCTGGCGCTGCTCCTTGCGCTGCCCGCGATGGCGTGGCTGTCGCTGAATGCGATGCAGGACGCTTGGCCGTGAAGGCGCCGCATGTGCGGCCACCTCGTGGATAAAGTCCTGCTTCACCGCTTCGGTCCAAAGCCCGGATAGGGGTTGAGCGGGACGATCGCCGCGATGTCCATCATCCCGGCCTCGATCAGCGGCAGCGTGGCAAGGTGGCCGCGCACTTCCTTCTCGTCCGCCGCCTCGAACATTATGCCAGTGCCGGGAATGTCGCCGCGGTTCCAGATCTGGCGCACTGCGCCTTGCGCGTAGAGCGTCTTGCGCTGCTCGGATTCAGGCGGCAGCAGCGGCGCGAAATCGGCGTCGCCGAACTTCTGGGTGTTGCGAGCGAGAAGGGCAAAGAACTGCATGGCGGTCTCCTTTGTGGCTGGTTGATGCCGGAGGTATCGCGTCATCTGATTAGACTGTCCAAGACTGATTAGGCTATGGTTGAGACCATTTCAGACTGAGCATGGAGGCGAAGATGCTCGACCTGCGCCAGATCAGATATTTCGTCGCTGTCGCCGAGGCCGGCAATGTCGGCCGCGCCGCCACGCAATTGCACATTTCCCAGTCACCCTTGAGCCGGCAGATCATCCAGCTCGAGGAGCAACTCGGTGTCGCCTTGTTCGAGCGGGCGAAGCAGCGGGTCCATCTCAACGCCGAAGGCAAGGCCTTCCTTGCCGAGGCCCGCGCCTTGCTTGCCAATGCGGCGCGGCTGGAAGAACTCGGCCGCAACCTCGCCAGTGGCGCCGCCGGCAGCCTCGCCATCGGCTATGTCGAGGGCGCCGTGCATTCCGGACTGGTCGCCGCGATGTTGAAGGATTTCCGCCGCGCGCGGCCGGATTTCCACCTGCAATTGCGCAGCCGGCGGACAGCGGCGCAGCTCGAGGATCTGCGGCAGCGCGCGCTCGACCTCGGCTTCGTCTATTCGCCGGCGCCGGAAGGCGACCCCGACCTTGAAAGCATGCTGGTGCGGCGCGAGCCGCTGGTGCTCGCAATGCCGCAGCGTGATCCGCTCGCCGATGTCGCCGACATCCAACCTAGCCAGCTCGACGGCCGCGTCTGGATCACTGTCGTGCGCCAGCCCGGCGACACCAACCGCGCGCAGTTCCTGGCAGCCTGTGCCGAATCCGGCTTCATGCCCGATATCGCCTATGAGACGGCCGATCCCTTGACCTCGCTCGGCCTGGTCAGCGCTGGACTGGGCCTGGCGACGGTACAGAAAAGCCTGCGCTCGACCGCGCCGCCCGGCATCGTTTTCCGGGACCTGCTCTGGTTCAAGCGCAGCGTTGAGATCCACCTAGCGTGGCGGCGGAATGATCGGAGGGCGGCGATTGGGGATTTGAGGGAGGCGGTAAGTAGGGGAGTAGGGGAGTAGGGGAGTAGGTTCCGGGGTGCCGTTTGCGGCATCCTAAACATACTTCCTTATTCCCTTACTCCCCTAGATCTACATTTTGTCGATCAACGACCGCACACCCTCCGTCGGCGCGTCGACCGACGATCCGGCCACCATGATGGCGGCGACGATCGCCTCCGGGTCGTCAACGACCAGCGGTTTCACCCGCTGCGCGGTGTGGATGAAGCCTTCGGCCGACATGTGCTCGATCAGCGCCAGCATCGGGTCCCAGAAACCCTTTATGTTGGCGAAGACGATCGGCTTGCGATGATGGCCGAGTTGCGCCCAGGTCATGATCTCGACGATCTCCTCCACCGTGCCTATGCCACCGGGCAGTGCCACAAAGGCGTCGGATTTCTCGAACATGCTGTGCTTGCGCTCGTGCATGTTGTCGGTGATCAAGAGTTCGTCGAGCTTGTCGAGCGCGGTCTCGGTCGCTTCCTTGTTGATCAGGAAGCGCGGGATGATGCCGGTGACCTTGCCGCCGGCCTTGAGCGCGCCATCGGCGACGGCGCCCATGATGCCCTTGGTGCCGCCGCCATAGATCAGGCGCAACCCGGACTTGGCAAGCGAGCGGCCGAGCGTGTGGCCGGCCTTGATATAGGCCTCGTCGCGGCCCGGAGACGAGCCGCAATAGACGCAGACGGATCGAATCGTGTTCATGGCGATGATTGGTGATGGGGACGGTTGGCGCGGTCAAGCCCGCGGGCGGGCTTTTTCTTGTGAGCATGGAGAAAACACGCTAGACCGGGCGTTAGGTGGCTAAGGGGGCAATAAAGAGTTATGGCTGTCAATCCATTGAAGGCGTTTCTGTTCGCGGCAGGCGGCTCGGTAGCCGTGGCCGGGACCGCCTATGTATCGGGCGCGCTCGATCCGTATCTGAACCAGAAGCCGGCGCAGATCGCAGCGCTGCCGCAGACCGACGCGAAACCGGCTGAATCCTCGAGCACGAGCACAGAGGCGCGCGTGCCCCAGGCTCCTTCAAACACAAAGGCTCCGGCGAACACGATGGCGCCAGCCAATACCATGGCGCCCGCCAATAAGATGGCGCCGGCCAATACAATGGCATCGGCCAACAATGCTACCGCCCCGGCCGCCCAGGCGCCCGCCGCCGCGGCCGGTCCGACACTGCCGACCTTCGATGTCGTGCGCGTCGAGGGCAATGGCTCGATCGTCGTCGCCGGCAGCGCCGCGCCCAACGCCAAGGTCGAGATCCTGAATGGCGGCACCGTGCTCGGCTCGACCGATTCCGGTCCCGACGGGGCCTTCGCCATCGTGCTCGACGATCCGCTGAAGCCCGGCGACTATACGATCACTCTGCGCCAGACGGTTGGCGGCACGACCGTCGCCTCGGCCCAGACCGCCGTCGTCTCGGTGCCGCAGAGCCCGACCGGCCAGGTGCTGGCCATGGTCGAGGAGCCGGGCAAGGCCTCGCAGCTGATCACCGTTCCTGAGGCCGAGACCAAGCCGGGCGCGACCGACCAGGCCGCCGCACCCGCGGCCCAAGCTCCGGCTACGACTGCGCCGGCCGCGTCCAGCACGGCGCCGGCCGCGGCCGCGCCCGCCGCCACCGACCAAGCGTCTGCTCCGGCGGACGCGCCGGCCGCGGCTGCTGCTTCGGAACCCAAGATCGCCGTCGAAGCGGTCGAGATCGACGGCAGCAAGATCTTCGTCGCCGGCACCGCCGATCCCGGCCGCAAGGTGCGCGCCTATGCCGACGCCATCCTGCTCGGCGATGCAAAAACCGCGCCCGACGGCCATTTCCTGATCGAGGCGACACGCGACATTCCGGTCGGCAACTACACCATCCATGTCGATGGCCTGGACGATGACGGCGTCAAGGTCGTCGCGCGCGCCGCCGTGCCGTTCGAGCGCGAGCCCGGCGAGTCGATCGCCGCCGTCGCCCCGACCGAAACAAAGACCGGCGAGGCCAAGCCGGCCGAGACCAAGCTTGCACAGGTCCAGGGCGCCGGGTCTCAGGCCGCGGAAGCCAAGCCGGCAACGGCCGCCGAGGCGCCCGCGACCGCCGAAACCAAGCCAGCCGCGACGACAGCAACGGCAACGGCCGAAGCGACCGCTCCCAGCACCACGCCGGCACCGGCCGCCGAGGCCCCCGCCAAGGTCGCGGAGGCGGCGCCTTCGACCGACGTGCCCGAGACGGTCGCGCCGAAGCTCGAACATGCCGACGGCGCCGTCATCATCCGCCGCAACGACACGCTCTGGCGCATCTCGCGCCGCGTCTACGGCCATGGCGTGCGCTATTCCACCATCTATCTCGCCAACCAGGACCAGATCCGCGATCCCGACCATATCTGGCCGGGCCAGGTGTTCAAGGTGCCTTCCAGGTCGAAGGAAGGCGAGGATGCCGACATGAAGGCCATGGGCGAGCAGGCGACGACTGCGCCGACGAAGACGGAGTAGAGGTTGGCGAATAGCCAATCTCCCCCCTAGTGGGGGAGATGCCCGGCAGGGCAGAGGGGGGCGCTGTCCCGCCGACTTGTCAGTCTTGCTGCTTCCCGCAAATCGCCGACGCCAGCGATGTACCACCTTATTTTGAGTGGTCGCGTTCCTTCGCGCCCCCCTCTGGCCTGCCGGGCATCTCCCCCACGAGGGGGGAGATTAGCTCTCTACCCATCCGCCTAGCTTGCCCTCTCACCGTCCATCGTCTATCGCCGATGAACGATGTCCGAATCCCCCGAAGCCCGCTGCAGCGACAGCCACGCCATGGCGCTCCGCCTGGCGGCGCTGTCGCATCCGGCACGCATCGAGATCCTGAAGCGCCTCTCGGCCAGCCACTGCTGCTCGTGCCGCGAGGTGGTCGACCATCTCGACCTCGCCCAGTCGACCGTCTCGCAGCACTTGAAAGTGCTGGTCGAGGCGGGGCTGGTCCGCTTCGAGGCCGACCGGCAGCGCTCGCGCTATGCCGTGGACCACGCCGCGCTCGCCGGCGTCTCCGCTTCGCTCACCCAGCTCGTTGATTCCTGCTGCCCCAGCTTCTCACCCAAAAGGCAAGACTAGTGGCCGAAAAGACCGTATCCGCCGAAGCCGGCACCCTCACCACGCTGCGTAACCTGTGGCCCTATATGTGGCCGGCCGAGCGCGCCGATCTCAGGGCCCGCGTCACCTGGGCGACGCTGCTTCTGGTCGTCGCCAAGCTGACACTGGTCGCCGGCCCCTATTTCTTCAAATGGGCGACCGACGCGCTGGCCCACGCCTCGAAGACGCCGCCGCCGCTTCCGACCTTCCTGCTGGCGCCTGTAGCGCTGGTCATTGCCTACAACGTGCTGCGCCTGATCCAGCTCGGCTTCAACCAGCTGCGCGACGCGCTGTTTGCCCGTGTCGGCCAGTATGCGGTGCGCCAGCTCGCCTTCCGCACCTTCGTCCACATGCACCAGCTGTCGCTGCGCTTCCATCTCGAGCGCCGCACCGGCGGCCTGTCGCGCATCATCGAGCGCGGCACCAAGGGCATCGAGACGATCGTGCGCTTCATCATGCTGAACACGGCGCCGACCATCCTCGAATTCGCGCTGACGGCCGGCATATTTGCCTTCACTTATGGCTGGAAATACGTCGCCGTGGTCGCCGTCACCGTCAGCCTCTATGTCTGGTTCACCGTCAGGGCGAGCGACTGGCGCATCTCGATCCGCCGCGACATGAACGACAGCGACACCGACGCCAACACCAAGGCGATCGACTCGCTGCTCAACTTCGAGACGGTCAAGTATTTTACCAACGAGGCCATGGAGGCCGAGCGTTTCGACCGCTCGATGGCGCGCTACGAGATCGCCGCGACGAAAACCTGGACCTCGCTCGGCTGGCTGAACTTCGGCCAGGGCCTCATCTTCGGTCTGGGCACCGTCATCGTCATGTGCATGTCGGCGCTGGAGGTGCAGGCCGGCAGGCAGACGGTCGGCGATTTCGTCTTCATCAACGCCATGCTGATCCAGCTTTCGGTGCCGCTCAACTTCATCGGCTTCATCTACCGCGAAATAAGGCAAGGGTTGACCGACATCGAGCATATGTTCGACCTGCTCGACGTGCCCCAGGAGATCGTCGACAAGCCGGACGCGAAGCCTTTGAAGGTCGGGCCCGGCAAGGTCGAGTTCCGCGACGTGCATTTCTCCTATGATCCCAACCGCAAGATCCTGAAGGGCGTCTCCTTCGACGTGCCGGCCGGCAAGACGGTGGCGATCGTCGGCCCGTCCGGCGCCGGCAAGTCGACCATCTCCAGGCTGCTGTTCCGTTTCTACGACGTGCAGGGAGGCAAGGTGCTGATCGACGGCCAGGACATCCGCGACGTCACGCAGGAGAGCCTGCGGGCGGTGCTCGGCATGGTCCCGCAGGACACCGTGCTCTTCAACGACACCATCGCCTACAACATCCGCTATGGTCGCGTCGGCGCCAGCGAGGAGGAGGTGCGCAAGGCGGCCGAGCTCGCCCAGATCGGCCCGTTCATCCAGAAGCTGCCCGAGGGCTACCGTTCGATGGTCGGTGAGCGCGGGCTGAAACTCTCAGGCGGCGAGAAACAGCGCGTGGCGATCGCCCGCACCATCCTGAAGGCGCCGCCGATCCTGATGCTGGACGAGGCGACTTCGGCGCTGGACACCCAGACCGAGCAGGAGATCCAGGCCGCGCTCGACCTGGTCAGCAAGGGCCGCACCACCATCGTCATCGCGCACCGGCTGTCGACAGTGATTTCGGCCGACGAGATCATCGTGCTGAAGGACGGCCAGATCGCCGAGCGCGGCACCCATGCGGCGCTGCTTGCCAAGCACGGCCTCTACGCTTCGATGTGGGACCGCCAGCGCGAAGCGACCGAAGCCGAGGAGCGCCTGCGCATCGCGCGCGAGGGCGACGAGCTTGGGGTGATTGTGAGAAGAAGGACGTCGGAGGTAAGCTAGCGCCTCTTCCTTCTCCCCCTGTGAGGGCTTTGCACGGAACCGGGTTGGTGATTCCGTAGGTCAGGAATGAAGGGGGATGATTCGGATGGTCGATCG
>NZ_VFVL01000031.1 GCF_006442815.1 Mesorhizobium sp. B2-4-3 | reverse complement strand
GGGGAGTAGGGGAGTAGGGGGGTTGCCCCTCGTTCACCCTACTGCCCTATTCCCTTACTCCCCTACTCCCTTTCTTTTGCTGCAATGCACAAAACGCATTGCGGCCATGCAAAAGCGTCCGTTCAATTTGTGGGCAGGAGTGCCTATTTACGCGGCATCAAACGATTTGACCAAACGACTGGAGAAACCATCATGAACCCGATCAGTGCTTTCCGTAAGTGGCGCATGTACAACGAAACCGTGCGCGAGCTGAACAAGCTCAATGCCCGCCAGCTGAGCGACCTCGGCATCAACCGCGCCGACATCGAGCGTATCGCCCGCCAGGCGGTGTAATCAGACGCGGCCCGACCGCAAGGCCGGGCTGCGGCATGCAAGCAGAGCCGTCGAGACGCTTGCTTTGTTTCCGGTTCCGAGCCCGCTGGACCTCGTCCAGCGGGTTTTGTCTTTTTAGGGCTGTGAACCGGATCCTTCCCAAAAACATTGCGAAAATTGGAGGGAGCGTTTATACAGGCCGCGAATTTCCCATTTTGGTGGCTCTAAAACCACCGCCCGCGCGGGAACGCGGGCGAACGAGAAGGATTTTTGATATGGCCAATTCGCTGCTGATGCCCAAGGCGACCGCCGTGTGGCTGGTCGACAACACCGCGCTCTCTTTCGAGCAGATCGCGCAGTTCTGCGGATTGCATCCGCTCGAGGTCAAGGCGATCGCCGACGGCGAGTCGGCGCAGGGCATCAAGGGCATGGACCCGATCATCACCGGCCAGCTGACGCGCGACGAGATCGCGCGCGGCGAGAAGGACGTCAACTACCGGCTGAAGCTGTCGGAGCCGAAGGTGCGGGTGCCTGAATCGAAACGCAAGGGCCCGCGCTACACGCCGCTGTCGAAGCGCCAGGACCGGCCGAACGCCATCCTGTGGCTGGTGCGCAACCACCCGGAACTCAAGGACGCGCAGATCTCGCGTCTGGTCGGCACCACCAAGTCGACGATCGAACAGATCCGCGAGCGCAAGCACTGGAATTCGGCCAACCTGCAGCCGATGGATCCGGTGACACTCGGCCTCACCTCGCAGATCGACCTCGACCTCGAAGTCAACCGCGCCTCGCGCGGCCGCGAGCCGGCGCAGCCCGTCGGCGACACCCTGCTGCCCGCGGCGCTCACCGAACGGCTGGTGCCCGCGCCCGAGAAGCCGAAGGACGAGGACCAGGAGCTGGACGCCAACGCCGTCTTCGCCAAGCTTTCGGCGCTCAAGTCGAAGAACGAGGATTCGGACGACGAGTAGTTCCTCGGGCCGCGGTTGCTGCACGCTTTTTGAGCGGCGGTATGCACGAACCCAACAAAAAAGCCCGCTTCGAGCGGGCTTTTCTGTTGGACAATGGCTTGGGAGGAAGTCACGTCCGCGCGGCGCGGTCGGGCGCCATGCCGTAGTCCTCGCTGCGCTCGACGGCGCGATAGAAATCGGCAAGCTGCTTGCCGCGCTCCGGCTTGAAGATGCGGCCGGCGATGACGACCGAGGCGATGCGGTCGATGCGGAAGGCGCGGAAATCGTCGCGCATCTCGCACCAGGCGACCAGAGTCCAGACCTTGCCCCAGAACCACAGGCCGAGCGGACGGATGTCGCGCGCGGTGCCGCGGCCGGCCTCGTCGGAATAATCGATGGTCAGCACCTGGCGCTTCTCGACGGCGCGCTCGATCAAGTCGATGGCTTCCCGCGCGGAGTCGCTCACCACCCACATCGGCGTGTGAATTTCGGTGCGGGCGATGCGATCCTTCTCGGTATCGGGCAGCACCGCGCCGATCTTGACCAGCGCCTCGTCGGCGGCCCTCGCCATTGCGGCGCCGCCGAAGGCGCGCACCATGCGGGCGCCGGCAACCAGCGCCACGATCTCATCACGTGTGAACATCAGCGGCGGAAGGTCGAATCCCTCCCGCATCATGTAGCCGACGCCCGCTTCGCCATCGATCGGCACGCCGGTCGACTGCAGGTCGGCTATGTCGCGGTAAATGGTGCGCTCGGAAACCTCGAGCCATGCGCCGAGCTTCTGCGCGGTGACCAACCGGCCGCCCCGCAGATGCTGCACGATCTGGAAAAGCCTGTCGGCACGACGCATCGATAGATCCCCCGGGGGTTATGGCTTAAGCCCTTCGCGCTTGCGCCGCGCGGCAACGAATTTCGCACCAAAGGATAGTCGCGGCAACGGCCTGATGCTGTTGACGCTCGGCGTGTTTAGCCTGTCGTTCCAGCCTTCCATCATGAGCGGATTACTCCGGATAGTCGAACCATGTTCGTTGCTGTCAGGATCGAAGCTGCTCCAACTACCGCATGCCTCCTGACAACATACTGTCAGGAGGCTGCGGCGAGTACCGGCACAAAGGCTTTTTTTCCTGAACTCAACATCGCTGGCTGCCATTACATCTGGGTGCGCTGCCGCCACAATCCAAGTCTTGGCGGCAAAATTTCAGTTTTCGCGCACGCGGCCATTGTAAAGGTCCGGCCAGCCTATGTCCTTGCGGATATCCGCCGGCAAGGTGTTCAGGAAACGCTGGGTGCGAATCTCGTTGCGCACGGTACGGATCCTGCCGACATAGTGCTGCACGCTGCGCAGAATGGTAAAACCGTTCATGACCTCACTCCTCTCTTTTTGATGAGAAGAGTATCTCACACCCCTCCTGACAGCAGTCTGTCAGGAGGTTGGCAGGGTGCGAAAGAAGACGGTGCGGGTGCCCCCTCGCAGGGTTCAAATGAAGCCGGTTCTGTCAGGAATGGTCCGCACGAAGGGTGCCTTAAGAACGGCTTTGACAGGCATGGGCATTGCTGGTCAAAGGCGGCATGACGAAACTGCTCGCCCTAGTCATCTGCGGCATCATGCTGATCCAGGTCATCAAGCCGCTGGGCTGGCCGGGGCTGAAGCGGCGCGGCGATTTCTGGAAGCTGGCGCTGCTGGCGATGGCCGCGATCTCGCTTGCGGCGGTGCTTGGGCACTGGGCTTAGTTCCTTAACACAGAAGTTTTGACCGGTTGGTTCGTGTGCGTTGGCAGATCCCATGCCTTGGCGATTGGCCGAGACGCCTATCGCGGTCGTCATCCACGGGCGGAGCAAGGAGCGAAGCGACGCGCGCAGACCCGAGGATCCATGCCGTGACTTGGAAGCGTTGCTACGGTGCGGAATTCTGCTCCGTTGCACACTTCGGTCCAGGTAGCGGCATGGATTCCAGGGTCTGCGCGCGTCGCTTCGCTCCTTGCTCCGCCCTGGAATGACGAGGTTCAGGAGCCTTCAGCTTATCGCCAGCGTTTGCGCTGACTACCGCAACGGACGTGATAGCCTTGCCCGACAAGCGTGCAATCTCGGAAGCCGCAATTCTCGGCTCGCCCTGACCTGAATCTCAACGTACCTCAGCGCAGCTGCCTAACACAAAGTCCAGCAGATGCTCCGCCCAGGCGCGATAGCCTGCTTCGGAAGCGTGGAATCCGTCGGAGGCGAAACCGGCCTCGGGATCGGTGATCGGCAGGCGCGCGGCGGCAATGGCGCCGCGCTCGTTGCAGAGCCGCACGCCCATCCGGTTCATTTCCTTGGCACGGATCTCGAGGATGCTGCCGAGCAATGGCGGCATTGCGGGCGAGCGGGTGAATTCCAGCACCGGCGACCACACGACACGCGCTTCCGGCCATTTGGCGCGCAGCGCGTAGAGCAGGCCGCCGAACTCCTTCTTGAAGCGCGGCACGGAATGGAAGTTCTTGGTGTCGTTGGTGCCGATGGCGAGCGCGATATGCGTCCAGGGATCGGCCGACAGGTTGGGCAGGACATGGTCGCGGATCTGGCCGGATGTCGCCGAATTGAAGCCGGCGGCGCGCCAGCGCACGGCGCTGCCGGTGCGTTCGGCGATCAGGCCGGCAAGCTGCGCGGCAAGCCCATATTCTGACTGCTCGATCCCGACCGACGCTGCCGAGGAGTCGCCCAGGACCAGCAAGGCAACGGGTGGCGCCTTGCCTGGTATTTCGTGCAGGACCGGGCCTCGCGCGGGCAGCATGCGCGTGGTGCGCCGGCGCACGCCGAGGCCCTGCCAGACATAGACCGGGAAAGCGAGCCAGGTGAGAAGGGCAAGCAGGCGCTGCATGGCGGTTCCGTTGGCGCGACCCGCAAGCCACTAGAGCAATTCCAGGAAAAGTGTGAGCGGTTAAGTTCGGCGCCTTCGCCGTAACCTTCCGTTCGGAATTGCGTAAAAACAAGGAGATAGAGCGGCTCACCGTTTCCGTGAAACGGTGAACCGCTCTATCGCATGTTTGGCTGACGTGAACGATGCCGTTCACGCGCAGCAGTCCGGCCGGTCCTTGTCCTGGTATTCGTCGTGGAGGCGTACCCAATCCATCAGGTTGTGATACGGACCGGCCTCGTCGCGGCCCTTGGGCGTCATGTCGAGATAATGATAGGCCCCGATCAGCGCGTCGCCGCCGCGGCCCCGCGACAGGAAGGTGAGGAAGACGTCGCCATTGCTGTCGCGGTAAAAGACGCTGGTGCCCGGCAGGTCTTTCGACCGCAACGGACGCTTCTCGAAATTGTAGGTGGTTTCGCCCGCCGCGATCTGCCTGTCGGTGAAGGAGACCTGCAGGTCGAAGTTGAAATCGGACGCGTAGGACGACACCCAGTCGAACTTCCAGCCCATGCGCCGCTTGTAAGGCAGGATTTCCGCGAGCGGCGCGCGCGAGACGACGACCAGCGAGACGTCATGATGCTTCAGATGCTGATTGGCGCCGTCGATATGGTCGGCGAGGAACGAGCAGCCCTGGCAACGGTGATCGCAACCCGGCGTCATCATGAAATGGTAGACGATCAGCTGGCTCTTGCCGGCGAACAGCTCGCCAAGGCGCCTCGGTCCCGATTCGCTTTCGAAGACATAATCCTTGCGCAGCTTGAACCAGGGAAGCTGCCGCCGCTCCGCGGCGACAGCGTCGCGGAACCGCGTCAGTTCCTTCTCGCGTTCCAGATGCTTGCGATGCGCCTCGAACCAGTCCTCGCGCGAAACCACGGCATTGCGATGCATGACCATCTCCTGTCCTCTCCTGCCAAGGACGTTCGACATCGGCGCGATCCGACATCGACGCCGCGGTTTCGCTGCA
The DNA here is from genome assembly GCF_006442815.1 of Mesorhizobium sp. B2-4-3. GTDB lineage: Bacteria > Pseudomonadota > Alphaproteobacteria > Rhizobiales > Rhizobiaceae > Mesorhizobium. The sequence continues at coordinate 72,227 of NZ_VFVL01000031.1, read as the reverse complement.
TCAGGTAGGAACGCCGCCCGTAAAAAACAAAACCTGGGCCGTAGGCCCGGGTTTTCGATGCACAAGATGGCACTGCACAGGGATTTTGACCGGTCGGCTCCGTTTGCGTTGGCAGGTGGCAAGCGTTGGAGATTGGCCGAAACGCGCAATCGCGATCGTCATTCCAGGGCGGAGCAGGAGCGAAGCTCCGTCGCGAAGACCCTGGAATCCATGCCGTTACCTCGCCAAGGCGTGCAACGGAGCAGAATTCTGCACTGTGGCGGCGCTTCTAAGTCACGGCATGGATTCTATGGTCTGCGCCGCGTCGCTTCGCTCCTTGCTCCGCCATAGAATGACGACGTTGGGGGGCGGCTTCGACCAATCCCCGGCGTTTGCGCTGCTTTCATGCAAATGGATGGAAAATCTTGCAGCAAGACAAACGGCAACCTTTCAACTCCCTGTGTCGATGAACGAGATGGGTAACGTCAGGCGGCCTTTTCCAGCGCCGGCTGCCATTTCCCGAGCGCCGCCAAATGGTTCATGTACGCGCGGTGGGTGAAGGCGGCCTGGCCGGCGGCAACGTTCGAGGCCTTGCCGCTCCACGCCTTCTGCGGCGCGGCCTGCAGGGCGCGGCCATAGGAGAAGGTCAGTTTCCAAGGATGCGGCCCGATGGCGTTGATGGCATTGAGGTTGGCGGTCGCCTCCTCGTCCTCCTGGCCGCCGGAGAGGAAGGCAATGCCCGGCACCGCCGCCGGCACCACTTCGCGGAACAGCTTTATCGTCTTTTCGGCGATTTCCTCAGGGCTGTCGGTCCTGCCCGATTTCTTGCCGGAGATGACCATGTTGGGCTTCAGGATCGAGCCTTCCAGCACGACGCGTGCCGCGTAGAGCTCGTCATAGAGCTTGACCAGCGTCGCCTTCGAGACGTCGTAGCAGGTGTCGATCGAATGCGCCCCATCCATCAGCACTTCCGGCTCGACGATCGGCACGATGCCGGCTTCCTGGCAAAGCGCGGCGTAGCGGGCCAGGGCGTGGGTGTTCGAGGCGATCGAATTGGCCGAGGGCACGCCCTTGCCGGTGTCGATATCGATCACCGCGCGCCATTTGGCGAAGCGGGCGCCGAGCTTGTAATAGTCGGCGAGCCGCTCGCGCAGCCCGTCGAGGCCCTCGGTGATGGTGTCGCCGGGGAAGCCGGCCAGCGGCTTGGCGCCGAGATCGACCTTAATGCCAGGAATGGCGCCGGCCGCCTTGATGATGTCGACCAGCGGGGTGCCGTCGGCAGCCTTCTGGCGAATGGTCTCGTCATAGAGGATGACGCCGGAGATGTATTTTGACATCGCCTCCTTGGACCGGAACATCATCTCGCGATAGTCGCGCCGGTTATCGGCGGTCGACTCGACGCCGATGACGTCGAAGCGCTTCTTGATGGTGCCGGAGCTCTCATCGGCGGCCAAAAGGCCTTTGCCGCCGGCGACGATCGCGGCGGCAATATCTTCGAGACGTTCGCTCATGGTGCTCTCCTACGGTGCGTTGGTTCCGCGCTAGCAGAACACTACCGCCAAAGGAATGAGGCCGGAAAGCGTGAATCGATTGAAAGTCTCGGGCGCCTTTACCGTTCGCGGACTGTTTACCGCTTCAACACCTCGACGCCGGGCAGCGGCTTGCCTTCCATCCATTCGAGGAAGGCGCCGCCGGCGGTCGAGACATAGGTGAAGTCGTCGGCAACACCGGCATGGTTGAGCGCGGCCACTGTGTCGCCGCCGCCAGCGACGGAGACCAATTTGCCCGCTTTGGTGCGGGCTGCCGCATGCTTTGCCGCCGCCACCGTGGCGCGATCGAAGGGCTCGATCTCGAAGGCGCCGAGCGGGCCGTTCCAGACCAGCGTCGCGGCGCGGTCGATCCAGTCGTTGACGCTCTGCACGGTCTTTGCCCCGACATCGAGGATCATGCCGTCGGCCGGCACGTCCGAGATGGCGACGGTCTCGCTGGCGGCGCCCGCCTTGAATTCCTTGGCGACGACGCCGTCGACGGGCAGGATGATGGCGCAGCCGGCCTCCGCCGCTTCGATCATGATCTGCCTGGCGGTGCCGGCGAGGTCATGCTCGCAGAGCGATTTGCCGATATCGGTGCCGCGCGCGGCAAGAAAGGTGTTGGCCATGCCGCCGCCAATCACCAGCGCGTCGACCTTCTTCACAAGGTTCATCAAAAGGTCGATCTTGGTCGAGACCTTGGCGCCGCCGACGATGGCGACCACCGGACGAACCGGATCGCCAAGGCCCTTTTCCAGCGCGTCGAGCTCGGCTTGCATGGTGCGGCCGGCATAGGCCGGCAGAAGATGCGCGAGGCCTTCGGTCGAGGCATGCGCGCGGTGCGCCGCGGAAAAGGCGTCGTTGACATAGATGTCGCCATTGGCGGCGAGCTGTTCGGTGAAGGCCGGCTCGTTCTTCTCCTCGGCCTTGTGGAAGCGGGTGTTCTCGAGCAGCAGCACGTCGCCGTCCTTCATCGCCGCGACGGCATCCGTCGCCTTGTCGCCGACGCAGTCGGCGGCGAAGCCGACCGGGCGGCCGAGAACCTCAGCCGTGGCCCTGGCGATCGGCTCGAGCGAGAACTCGGCCGAGGGGCCGTCCTTGGGGCGGCCGAAATGCGCAAGCAGGATGACCTTGGCGCCCTTTTTCGAAAGCTCGGCGATGGTCGGCGCTATGCGCTCGATACGGGTGGCGTCGGTCACCTTGCCGTCGGCGACGGGAACGTTGAGGTCGACGCGCACCAGGACGCGCTTGCCGCTGACGGCGCCGATATCGTCGAGTGTCTTGAAGCCAGCCATGGTCGTTCCTTCCTGGTGCCTTGGCGCAATTCCGGACGGAAAACCGCCTACACTTTTCCTGGAATTGCTCTAGCGAAAACGCGGCGACCTTACCCGGCGCGAAGGACGATGCAAGGGTCGCGTCGATGGCGCGCGCGCAAAAATGATGTCGGCGTGAGACATCAGCCTTCGCCGGTTGCCTTCTGGCTGTCCGGTCCGGGCGCCACGGTGTCGATCGGCACGTCGTCGGCCGCCTGCTTTTGCGCCGGCCTGCGCCAGTTGTGGATCAGCGCGGCGATGCGGTCGCCGATCTCGCCGGCGCTCATGAACACCGGCACGCGCGCGACCGGCGCGGTCGGCTCGAAAGACAGGCCAAGGCCGGCGATCCTGCCTTTCTCGTCAACATCGCGCACGATCAGCTCGATCGGGCCGATCACCACGCGGTCGGCATATTCGGGATGGCCGCCGAGCCGTTCCGAAACCAGCGCGGCAACGGTGAGCTTCTGTTCCGCCTCGGTCAGGCCCGGCGCATAGGCGGCTTCCAGCTCGGCCGCGGAGCGAGCCGGATCGACGGCAAAGGCGCCGAAGAAGTCGGCATCCTCCGGATCGACCACGGCGCGGCTGGCGAAGAGCTTGTCGAGCAGGCGCGGGTAGCGGTCCGGCACGAAGATGTAGACCTGATCGCCGGCCGCCAGCCGGCCCATGTCCTGGAAGCGCATCGAGCGGCCGTCGCGCAGCACCAGCGAGGGCCTCGCCCAGCGCGGGATGCGCTCGCCCCGCGCCACCGGGCTGCCGGGCGCGACGCGGTAGGCGAGCAGCTCATGATGCGCCGAGCCCGGCAATTCGAGCTCCACCTTGTCCAGCGGCCCAAGGCGGGCCGGCACGATCAGGCCGAGACGCCGCGCCAGCGGACCGACCGTCCAGCCCTGCACCACCAGCGAGACGAGCACGATGATGAAGGCGGCGTTGAAGATCAGGCGGCCATGCTCGAGGCCGCCGAGCAGGGGCGTGATGGCGAGCAGGATCGAGACCGCGCCGCGCAGGCCGACCCAGGAGACGAAGGCGACTTCGGGACGCGGCAGGCGGAACGGGATCAGGCAGAGCCAGACGGCGAGCGGCCGCGCGACGAAGATCAGGAACAGGCCGAGCAGGATTGCAGGCACGAGGATCTCGGGGAATTGCGAGGGTGTGGCGAACAGGCCGAGGATCAGGAACATGATGATCTGCGCCAGCCACGACATACCGTCCTGGAAACGCTTCAGGATGGTGACGGCGCGGATGTCGGAATTGCCGGCGATCAGCCCGGCAAGGTAGACGGCGAGGAAACCCGAGCCGCCGACGGCGCCGGCTGCCGCGAACACCATCAGCGACAGCGTCAGCACGAAGATCGGCAGCAGGCCGTGATCGAGGTTCAACCGCTCGACGAGACGCACGATGCCGAAGCCGCCGAGCACGCCGATGACGGCGCCGAGTCCCATATTGGCGAGGAAGCCGAGCAAAAGGTTGGTGGCCAGCACATTGGCTTCCGGGTTGGCGTGCGCGGCGATGATCTCGACCAGGGTGATCGTGAGGAAGATGGCGATCGGGTCGTTGGTGCCGGATTCCACCTCGAGCGTGGCGCGCACGCGCTCGCGCAGGTGGATCTCGCCGGCGCGCAGCAGGAAGAAGACGGCGGCCGCGTCGGTGGAGGCGACGGCGGCGCCGAGCAATGAGGATTCCAGCCAGCTGAGCTTGAGAACATAGGAAGCGGCGGCGCTGAAGATGCCTGTGGTCAGGATAACGCCGATCGTGGCCAGCGACAGCGCGGGCCCGGCTGCTTGCCTGAGCGCGTTGAGCGGCGTGCCGAAACCGGAATCGAACAGGATGATCGCCAAAGCCAGTGAGCCGGCAAAATAAGCCAGCCGCGCATTGTCGAATTCGATGCCGAGGCCGTCGACGCCGGTGGCAAGGCCGATGCAGAGGAAGAGCAGCAGCAAGGGAGCGCCGAAGCGGAAGGCGATCAGGCTCGAAAACGCGGCGGCGACAATGAGCGCCGTGCCGACCAGCGTCACGAGATAGATCGCATGCTCCATCCGCTATTGCCCCTCCAGAATCCTGCTATTCGTCGCTTCAGCCGAGAGTGGGGCGAAGACATGACCGGTGCAAGGCGACGGCGTGGTTTTTTGGCCAGCGCCTCCGACTTCGTCATTCCAGTGCGAAGTAGGAGCGAAGCTCCGTTGCGAAGACCCTGGAATGACGACGCGACTGGTGTTGCGGCTAATCTCCATAGCGCGCGGATTCGCCGAGACTCAAACGAAAACGCCCGGCCAAGCCGGGCGTTTCGATTACGGGACGACGCCTTCAGATCAGGCGATGGTCTTGCCGAAGGCGACGGCGGTGTCGCCCATGCGGTTCGAGAAGCCCCATTCGTTGTCGTACCAGGACAGGACCGAAACGAAATTGCCGTCCATCACCTTGGTCTGGTCGAGCGCGACGATCGAGGAGTGCGGGTCGTGGTTGAAGTCGATCGACACGTTCGGGTGATGGGTGACGGACAGAACACCCTTCAGCTTGCCCTTCGAGGCGGCGATCAGCGCCTCGTTGATCTCCTGCGGCGTGGTCGAGCGCTTGGCGATGAACTTGAGGTCGACGACCGAGACGTTCGGGGTCGGCACGCGGATCGAAATGCCGTCGAGCTTGCCCTTGAGCTCGGGCAGGACAAGGCCGATCGCCTTGGCGGCGCCCGTCGAGGTCGGGATCTGCGAGAGAGCCGCGGCGCGGGCGCGGTAGAGATCCTTGTGCATGGTGTCCAGCGTCGGCTGGTCGCCGGTATAGGAGTGGATCGTCGTCATCATGCCCTTCTCGATGCCGACGGTCTCGTGCAGCACGGCCGCCAGCGGCGCCAGGCAGTTGGTGGTGCAGGACGCGTTCGAGACGACGACGTGGTCCTTGGTCAGCTTGTCGTGGTTGATGCCGTAGACGACGGTGAGGTCGGCGCCTTCGGCCGGGGCCGAGACGAGAACGCGCTTGGCGCCGGCGGTCAGATGCGCGGCGGCCTTGTCGCGGGCGGTGAAGATGCCCGTGCATTCGAGCGCGATGTCGACGCCGAGCTCCTTCCATGGCAGCTGGGTCGGATCCTTGATCGCGGTGACCTTGAACTTCTCCTTGCCGACCGTAATCTGGTCGCCGTCGACACTCACCTCATGCGGGAAGCGGCCATGCACGCTGTCGTAGCGCAAGAGGTGCGCGTTGGTCTCGACTGGGCCGAGATCGTTGACGGCAACCACGTCGATGTCCTTGCGGCCGGATTCATGGATGGCGCGCAGGATGTTGCGGCCGATGCGGCCAAATCCGTTGATGGCAACTTTGACGGTCATTATTCTCTCCCTTGGGGGCTGGAAAGCGGATGGGTCCGCAATTTCATAACGGCGGAAGGCGCAAGAATCCAGCCGCAGAACGTCGCATTTAAATCGATTAGGTTGGTCCAGTCCGGCAAAACCGTCAATCGGCGCTGCCGGGCCCGAGGCAATTCCTACTTGCCGTGCAGGCGGGCTTCGACCGCCTTGGCCGCGGCATCGGCGGTGATGCCGAAATGCGGATAGAGCTGTTCGATCGTGCCCGAGGCGCCGAAGCCGTGCATGCCGACGAAGATGCCGTCGATGCCGATCAGGTGGTCCCAGCCCTGGCGGATGCCGGCTTCGATGGCGACCTTCACCTTGGCGTCGCCGATCGTCTTCTTGCGGTAATCCTCGCTCTGCTGGTCGAACAACTCGAAGCAGGGCACCGAGACGACGCGGGTCGGGTGGCCGTGCTTTTCCAACAGCTCGCGCGCGCCGAGCGCTATCTCGACCTCGGAACCGGTGGCGAAGATCGTCACCACGGCCTCGCCGCTGGCGGCGGCCAGCTCGTAGGCGCCCTGGCTGGAGAGGTTCTTCGCCGAATGCTCGGTGCGCACCGTCGGCAGGTTCTGGCGGGTCAGCGCCAGGGTCGACGGCGTCTTTTCGGACTCCAGCGCGATCTGCCAGCATTCGGCGGTTTCGACCGCGTCGGCCGGACGGAAGACATTGTGGTTCGGGATGGCGCGCAGCGCGGCCAGATGCTCGACCGGCTGGTGGGTCGGGCCGTCCTCGCCGAGGCCGATCGAGTCATGCGTCATGACGAAGATCGAGCGGATGCCCATCAGCGAGGCAAGGCGCATCGACGGGCGGGCATAGTCGGAGAAGCACAGGAAGGTGCCGCCATAGGCGATCAGCCCGCCATGCAGCGTCAGGCCGTTGATCGCCGCCGCCATGCCGTGCTCACGGATGCCGTAGTGGACATAGCGCTGGCCGTAATCGTCGGGCGTGATGTTCTTGGTCTGGCTGGTCTTGGTGTTGTTGGAGCCGGTCAAGTCGGCCGAGCCGCCGATGGTCTCCGGCACCGCGCCGTTGATGACTTCCAGCGCCATTTCCGACGACTTGCGGGTGGCGACCTTCGGCTTGTCGGCCGAGAGCTTCTTCTTGTAGTCGGCGATGACGGCGTCGAAGCTCGACGGCAGCTTGCCGGCAAGGCGGCGCTCGAACTCGGCCTTCAGCTTCGGCTCGGCCTTGGCCAGGCGGCCTTCCCAGTCGGTGCGTGCCTTGGTGCTGTTCTTGCCCACGGCGCGCCAGGCGTCGAGGATGTCGGCCGGAATCTCGAAGGGCGGCGAGTCCCAGTTGAAGAATTTGCGCGCGCCGGCGATTTCATCCGCGCCCAGCGGCGAGCCATGCGCCTTGTTGGTGCCGGCCTTGGTCGGTGCGCCGAAGCCGATGGTGGTCTTGCAGGCGATCATCGTCGGCTTGTCGGAATGGCGCGCGGCCTCGATGGCGTAGGCGATCGCTTCGGGATCTGTGCCGTCGATGTGGCTGGCGTTCCAGCCGCACGCCTGGAAGCGGGCGACCTGGTCGGTGTTGTCGGCCAGCGACACCGGGCCGTCGATCGAGATGTTGTTGTTGTCCCAGAAGACGATCAGCTTGTTGAGCTTCAGGTGCCCGGCCAGCGCGATGGCTTCGTGGGAGACGCCTTCCATCAGGCAGCCGTCGCCGGCCAGGACATAGGTGTAGTGGTTGACGAGGTCGTTGCCGAAGGCGGCGTTCATGATGCGCTCGCCGAGCGCGAAGCCGACCGAATTGGCAAGGCCCTGGCCGAGCGGACCGGTGGTGGTCTCGATGCCGGCGGCATGGCCGTATTCCGGGTGGCCGGCGGTCTTGGAGCCGAGTTGGCGGAAATTCTTGATCTGGTCGATCGTCATGTCCTCATAGCCGGTGAGGTAGAGGAGCGAATAGAGCAGCATCGAGCCGTGGCCGGCGGAGAGGATGAAGCGGTCGCGATCGGCCCAGTGCGGCGCCTTGGCGTCGAATTTCAGAAAACGGCTGAACAGCACCGTGGCGATGTCGGCGCAGCCCATCGGCAGGCCGGGGTGACCGGAGTTCGCCTTCTCGACGGCATCCATGGAAAGAAAACGGATCGCATTGGCCATCCGGTCATGTTGTTCGCGCGAGCTCATGCTTCCTCCAGGAACGGGTTGGGCTTGGGAGAACCCTAGGGAAAGGGTGCGCGACACATAGCAGGCGCGGCCTTTTAGTCAACAAATCGGGACGGATTTTGCCGAGCTTGTGATGGCATCGAGCGTCTTACATTAGCGATAGCGGGGGACAGTCGCGAGAGCTTTGTTGACGCGCCCTTCACCCGGTGCCTAATCTTTCCGAGGTAACGCGTTCTGAACGCGCGCGATTCGGTGATGGGCAGGGCATAGGACGAGGCCATGACCGGGGAAACGACCCTCAGGGAAGTCATCGCCAGGCTGGGCAAGGCCATGGAAGGGCTGGAAAACGCCGTGGCGGCGAAGCTCGAGCATGAGCGCGATTATTCGGAAGCCGAGGCCGAGGTGCAGCGCATGAACGCCGACCGTTCGCGCCTGGCGCAGGAGCTCGACAATTCCGAAGCGCGCGCCGAGCGTCTGGAAGATGCCAACAAGGAAGTGTCGCGGCGGCTGGTGACCGCCATGGAAACCATCCGCGCGGTTCTGGACAGGTAAGGCAATGGCACAGGTCACCGTTTCCATCGACGGCAAACAGTATCGCATGGCCTGCGACGAGGGCCAGGAAGAGCACTTGATCGACCTTGCCGAGCGCTTCGACCGCTATGTCTCGCATCTGAAGGACTCCTTCGGCGAGATCGGCGACCAGCGGCTTACCGTCATGGCCGGCATCATGGTGATGGACGAGCTCTCGGAGCTCACCAAGCGCGTCAAGGGCATGGAGAGCGAAGTGCTGACCTTGCGCAAGACGCGTGATGAGGCGCTGACCAAGGCCGACAAGAGCGACAGCGTGCTCACAACCGCGCTCGGCGCGCTTGCGCAGCGCATGGAAGATCTCGCGGCGACGCTCGCGCTAAAGAAAGCCTGAGCGCCCGGCGCCAGCGGTAAATCGAAAATCCTGCCTCCAATTGCGGGCGACGGCGAAAAATTTTCGCCTGCCATGGGCAAGCTTCCTACTCCAGGCGTTTGAACCCTACCCTCATGGTGCTAAAACTAACGCCCGGCCTCCGCCCAACTGGGGTGCGCCGGCGGTTTTCACAAAAGGGTAGGGATAGGTCATGAGTCTTCGTATCAACGATATCGCGCCGGATTTCACGGCCGAGACCACGCAGGGCACCATCAAGTTCCACGACTGGATCGGCGACGGCTGGGCGGTGCTGTTCAGCCATCCGAAGAATTTCACCCCGGTCTGCACCACCGAGCTCGGCACCATGGCCGGCCTGGAAGGCGATTTCAAAAAGCGCAACGTCAAGATCATCGGCATCTCGGTCGATCCGGTGTCGAGCCACGACAAGTGGCAGGCCGACATCAAGACCGCCACCGGCCATACGGTGCACTATCCGCTGATCGGCGACAAAGACCTCCAGGTCGCCAAGCTCTATGAAATGCTGCCGGCCGGCGCCGGCGACAGCTCGGATGGCCGCACGCCGGCCGACAACGCCACCGTGCGCTCGGTCTACGTCATCGGCCCGGACAAGAAGATCAAGCTGGTGCTGACCTATCCGATGACCACGGGCCGCAACTTCGACGAGATCCTGCGCGTCATCGATTCCATCCAGCTGACGGCCAAGCACCAGGTGGCGACACCGGCCAACTGGAAGCAGGGCGACGACGTCATCATCACCGCCGCCGTCTCCAACGAGGACGCGATCAAGCGCTTTGGCGCCTATGAGACGGTGCTGCCGTATCTGAGGAAGACCAAGCAGCCCTCGGCGGGCTGACCTGAATCTCAGCCCGCCTTATCGTCCAAACAAAAAGGCGGCGCCCCGGCGCCGCCTTTATTCATTGATGCCTTGAGCTGTCAGGCCGCGGGCTGCGCCTCGATGGTGCGCAGCGCCTGGGTTTGGCGCTTGGCGGCGGCCTTGACCGCGTCCTGCACCTTCTCGAAGGCGCGCACCTCGATCTGGCGCACGCGCTCGCGGCTGATGTCGAACTCGGCCGACAGCTCTTCCAGGGTCAGCGGCTCTTCGGCGAGGCGACGCGCCTCGAAGATGCGCCGCTCGCGGTCGTTGAGCACGGACAGAGCGCCCGACAGCATGGAGCGCCGGTTTTCCAGCTCGTCCTGCTCGATCAGCATCTCTTCCTGGCTTTCGTGGTCGTCGACCAGCCAGTCCTGCCATTCGCCGGACTCGCCCTCGCTCGCCCGGATCGGGGCGTTGAGCGAAGCGTCACCCGACAGGCGGCGATTCATCGATACCACTTCCGCCTCGGAAACGTTGAGGCGGGTGGCGATCTCGGCGATCTGGTCGGGCTTCAAGTCGCCATCATCGAGCGCCTGGATCTTGCCCTTCACCTTGCGCAGGTTGAAGAACAGACGCTTCTGGTTGGCGGTTGTGCCCATCTTGACCAGGCTCCACGAGCGCAGGATGTATTCCTGGATCGAGGCCTTGATCCACCACATGGCATAGGTGGCGAGCCGGAAACCACGCTCCGGTTCGAATTTCTTCACGGCCTGCATGAGGCCGACATTGCCTTCCGAGATCACCTCGCCGATCGGCAGGCCGTAGCCGCGATAGCCCATGGCGATCTTGGCGACGAGCCGCAAATGGCTGGTGACGAGCTTGTGGGCAGCCGTGGTGTCCTGATGCTCGGCGTAGCGTTTCGCGAGCATGTACTCTTCCTGCGGCTGAAGCATCGGAAAGCGGCGGATTTCTTCCAGGTAACGGGCGAGACCGCCTTCACCGGAAACGATACTGGGTAATGATTGGGCCATGATAGCGCCCCTCTCTCTTTGGAGTGGATGCCCCCGAAAAGCGGCGGGCATTCGTCACGGATGCCAAAGGCTCATCCGCGACAACCTGTGTATATAGGAACAAAACCAGAAAAGACAGCATTTGTTCAACACGAAACAGTGTGTCACGCTGAAGTGAACAACGCCAGTCAGGTTTTTTGATGGTCGGTTTGAAGCGTCTTAATGGCAGGTTTCAGAGCTTGCGGAAGCCGCCGACCAATTCCTCCATGTCCCTTGGTATTGGCGCCTCGAACCTCATCGATAGATGGGTGGCCGGATGCCGAAATTCAAGGAGCCAGGCATGCAGGGCCTGCCGGGGAAAGGCGGCGACCTTGGCTTTCAAGGGTTCGGGCAGCCGGTTGGCCTTGGTGCGGAAGGCCTGCCCGTAATCAGGGTCGCCGACGACCGGATGGCCGATATGGGCCATGTGGACGCGGATCTGGTGGGTGCGGCCGGTCTCCAGCCGGCATTCGACCAGGCTCGCGGTGGCAAAAGCCTGCTGTCCTTCGCCGAAGCGGTCGACGACGCTGAAATGGGTGACGGCATGGCGGGCGTCGTCGCGGCTTTCAGGCACCACCGCGCGGCGGACGCGATCGGCGGCGCGGCCGAGCGCGGCGTCGACGGTGCCGGTCGGCCGCTGCGGAATACCCCAGACCAGCGCCAGATAGGCGCGTTCGAGATCGCCGGTGCGGCCGTGGTCGGCAAAGGCCGCTGACAGCGCCTTATGCGCGCGGTCGGTCTTGGCCACGACCATGACGCCGCTGGTTTCCTTGTCGAGGCGATGGACGATGCCCGGCCGCCTGACGCCGCCTATGCCGGACAGGCTGTCGCCGCAATGATGGATCAGCGCGTTGACCAGCGTGCCGGTCCAGTTGCCGGCGCCGGGGTGGACGACCAGCCCCGCGGGCTTGTTGATGACGATCAGCTCGTCGTCCTCGTAAAGGATGTCGAGGGCAATGTCCTCGCCTTGCGGCTCGGCCGGCTCCGGCGCGGGCACCAGGATCTCGATCCGCTCACCGGCGATCAGCTTGCGCTTGGCTTCCAGCACCTGCCTGCCGGCGATGGAGACCGCGCCTTGTTTGATCAGCGCCTGCACGCGGCTGCGCGAGAGCTCCGGCCCGAGCCGGGCGGCAAGCCACTGGTCGAGACGCTGGCCGGCGGCGTCGGCGCCGGTTTCCAGCACGACGGCTTCGCCGGATTCCTCGTCCGCCAATTCGTCCTCTATCAATATCGGGGTCTCTTCGTTATGAGCGCTCATCGAAACCCGTTGCGGATTGTCTAGCCATGGCCCGGCCAATCGCCGAAGAAGATGAGGAAAAGCCGCTCGACCCCGCGGCCGAGAACGTGCGCCGCAAGCTCGTCCGCTTCATGATCGTCAATCTCGGCCTTCTGTTCCTCGCCCTTATGGTGGTGATCGGGGCGCTTGTCTACAAAGCCCGCAACGCGCCGGTGGCCGGACCGGCTCCTGCCGCCGATGTCCAGGCTCCAGCCGGCGCGCCGCTCTCGGGCGACATCGTGCTGCCCGTCGGCGCCAAGGTGATCAGCCAGTCGCTCTCCGGCAACCGCCTGTCGATCGATGCCGAGCTTGCCGACGGCAGCCATTCGATCTTCGTCTACGACATCGCCGAGCGCCGCATCATCGGCCAATTCGCGGTTCGCAACAAATGAGCGACTTTGCCGAGCGGCGCAGCATCGCGACCGTCGCGCTCATCGTCGGCAATTACGACGAGGCGGTTCGCTGGTATGTCGAGCGGCTCGGCTTCATGCTTATCGAGGATGCCGACCTCGGCGGCGGCAAGCGCTGGGTCACCGTCGCGCCGGCGAAGGGCCAGGGGGCGCGGCTGCTCTTGGCGGAAGCCTCTGGCGAGGAGCAGACAAGCCGCATCGGCAACCAGACCGGCGGCCGGGTGTTTCTGTTCCTCGAAACCGACGATTTTTCCCGCGACCATCAGGCGATGCTCGCCAAGGGCGTCGAATTCCGCGAGGCGCCGCGCTTCGAGGCCTACGGCACTGTGGCGGTGTTCGCCGATCTCCACGGCAATCTCTGGGACCTGATCGAGCCGAAACGGCAGGGCTGACGGGTGGCGGCCGGCAAAGCGCGCGAAGCGGTCGAATCCCTAGGCGGAGCCAATGAATGCTCCGTTTAGGCTTTTTGTTTTGTCGCAGATTCTTGTCGGAAAACCGTACGACACTTTTCCGGAATCTGCTCGATTGCTTTTTCCCGGCCGCCAGCCTATGTAGCCGGTTCTTGAGCGCGCCCATCGTCTAGCGGTCAGGACACCGCCCTCTCACGGCGGGAACAGGGGTTCGATTCCCCTTGGGCGTACCAAGACAATCAAACAAGCCGAATTTCTTGCCGAGCTACAGTCGCCGGCGCCGTATCGTTTCGGCGAGCTCGGCAAAGGCTTCCACGATTCCCTCGCCGTTCTTGGCGCTCACGAACTTGACGCTCGATCGCGGCAGCTGGCCGATCTCTTCGGCGCTGCCGGGGGCCTCGGCGAGATCGATCTTGTTCACAAGGGCCCGGTATGGCCTGCCCGGAAATCGCGCCTCGAAGCTGCGGATCAGCTCGACCATGCGCGTCACGGTTTGCGGGCGCGTCACGTCCGACACGACGATCGCGGCCGACGCGCCGGTGACGTAGACGGTGTCGAAAATGCGCGTCCCGAAATCGCCGTCGGTGTCCCACAGTACAAGCCGCGCCGCGTCGCCTCCGCGAACCGGATCGGCCGGAACATCGTAGCTGAGCACCTCGACGCCGAGCGTCGATTTGTATTCGCCGTCGAAACGATCATGCACGAGGCGGTACATGATGGACGTCTTGCCCACCCCCATGTCGCCAAGCAGCATGACCTTCGCGCTGAGCATCATTGAGGGCGCTCGGCGCGGAACACATTTTCGAAGGTGACGCGGCGGTTGCCTTCGCTCGGCACGTCGGAAATCGGAATGGATGACGAGCGCGAAACCACGAACAACCGCGATGGCTCGATCCCGACCGAGGTCAATCTTCGCACCACCTGGTCGGCCCGCTTGCGGGCAACGGTCCGATTGGTGGCATCCGTTCCGGTATCGTCCGCGTGCCCTACGACACGGATTCTCAGATCGTTGCCCGCAAGCAGCCCTGCCAGATCACGAATCTGCTGGTCCGCCGCGTTGTCATCGGCAAAAGTGTCGGCGTCGCCAAAGAAAATTGCCGTCGAGGCCATGAAGCGGTTGAGCCGCTCGGCCGGGCTGTCGGCTATCGATTGCAGGGCGTCGTACTGCTGGTTCCTGGATTTTGTTTCCTCGGCTATCGCCGCGCGTGTTTCATCGATGCCCGCCCGCAGGCCGGCAACGGATTGCAGCTCTTCGTCGTTCAGCCCGCGCGCCTGATCGATGCGGGCCTGCAAGTCTGCGAGAGACTGCCGCTGACCGGCAACCGCTTTGCCGGTTTCGCCCGCGGACGTCTGCACATCGGCAAGAGATTGCCGCAGCTCGGCGATCGTCCGGCGGTTCTCGTCGATGCCCGCCTGCAGGCCGGTCACCGATTGCCGCAGGGCGTCGATGTCGGCGCTGAGCGCCGCCGACTGTTCCATGCCCGGCACGACGCCGATCCGGCCAACGACCCGATAGGGCGCTGCGGCCTTGGCCAGGGCGTCGATCAGCGGAGCTGTCTGCAACTGGCTTGGCTCTATGCCGGAGACCGAGACGCTGCGATTGCGGTGATCAAAATCCAGGCGCAGGGGAAACGTCTCCAGCAGCGGTTCCTTGCCGGCCAGTTCCTGGAGCGCATCGTTGGCGCGCCGCTCCAGCATCATGCGGGTCAAATAGACGCTCGCCAGCCATGCCAACCCGGCGGCGACGAGAGCCGCGAGCACGAACAGGACGACCTTTCCGCCCCGACGCGATTTGGGCTCCGCGGCCGGACCGACTTCGATGGATGTGGCCAGCGACGCCAGCATGGCGGCGTCGCAGTCGAGGCCGCGATCCATGTTCTCGATGGTATCGAAGAAAAGCGAATTGATCCTGTCATTGTCGACGGGGCGAAGGGGGCCGATGCATTCCGCGGCCAGGATGAACCGGGGCGAGGCGCGAAGCACGATCTCGCGTCCGCCGAAATCGAGCTGCTGCAGATTGCCTTCTCCGGCAAGTGCTTGGACGGAAAATTCCAGGATCGCCGCGACCATCGCGCTCAGCAGGTCGGCCCGCTCGTCGGAGGTTTCTTGCCTCCTCCAGTCGGCGACGAGGCGTCCGTTGCCGCGCTCGATCATCAGCAGCCGGTTGACGCGCGGCGGGCTGGCGTTTGCCAGAACGAACTCGCTGATCGGCCGGCCGGTCGCCAGCGACTTGACGCGCCCGATCCACAGCTCCGTGGATGTCAGGGCGTTGAGGCGCTGCTCCAGCCGCGCGACGAGTTCCTTGAATGCGTTCGCCACGGCCGCGCTGACCAGCCTGCCCGTGATCGGGTACAGCGCATCGACCATGAGGTCGCGTGAGTTCCTGATCTCGCTGCGGATCGCGGAGACCACCGATGGCGCGATGGCGTTCGCCAGCTCGCGCGGCCGAACGACTTCGGCGCGCTCAAGCGCGGCGACCAATATGTCGGCCGTCGCCGCTTCGAGACGGTCGGGGCCGCCTATATATTGCTGCAGCAGAGCGACATCCGCTCCCAGCGCCTCGAGACGTGCCGCCTCCGTTTGAAAGAGCAGTTTTCTAAGCTGCTCGATCTCACGGTTCTGGCCGGCGGCGGACGTCATGCTACTTTCCCGCGCGGCCGGAGCCTAGCCCGCTGATGGTTGCTCCAAGGTCCGAAATCGCGGCGCCGATGTCCCGTTGCGAGGCGAGCCGCTTCTGTTCGGTCTCCCGCTCCAGTTCCAGGACGTGCGCTTGCAGGACCGCGAGTTCCTTCGCAAAGTCCGCCTGGAGCTGCTTGATGGTGGCCAGCATCTCCTCGCGCAGGCCGGCAAGGTTGCTCTCGAGCGATCGCTGCGCGCCTCCGAACAGGAGATTGCGAACCTGGTCGATCGTCGCGTCGGGATGGATCGTGGCTTCCGATCCGTTGGCGGATGCAGCTCCATCCGCACCTTTTCCAGCTTGCTCGGCGGCTTTCATGTTCTTTCCTCGGTTCTCACGCTCACTGATATGGTGACGACCGTTATATCAAATCCTAATTCGCGCGACAGGCAATCGACTTATTGCCGTCGCGGGCTATCACGCCCCGAGCTGGTATTCGCGCCGCCATGTCCATCGTCACCTATCGCAATGACTGCTCGCACGCCAGTCGCCCCTCGGGCTGAATCGAATCCGAGTTGAATCGAATGCAGGCCAAGCAGCCCCTGCACCGGGAAAGACGCGGAGCCGCCTTGCCAGCAGCATGCCGGGTTCGAGGGCGATCCGGCTACTGCCGAATATGACCTTCGTCACCTCCGGTCCTGACCTTCGTCAGGTGTCGCAACCCCTTGAAACGGCCTAAATCGGCACGCCTGAACGCTGCGCGACGGCGGACGTGATTTTCGACGGGAGGTTTCCGGATGGGATTTTTGGACAGTTTGCAAAGCGCGTTGCAAGGCGGGCAGCAGGACGGAGGCTCGTCACTCCTGGCCGATGCTCTGACCAGCGTTGGCGGTTATCAGGGCGTGCTTGCCATGCTGCAGAAGTCGGGTCTCGGCGACCGCGTCGAATCCTGGCTGAGCACCAACGCCGCAAATCTTCCGATCGCGCCCGACGAGATCAAGGCGGCGCTTGGCGACCAGCGTCTTCAGCAACTGGCGGGCCAGTTCGGCATTCCGCTGGATCAGGTGGCCGCCGTCCTGGCGCAGCATCTCCCAGCCGCCGTCGACCAGGCGAGCCCTGATGGTGCGCTCGCGACGCGTGGCGGCTGACACTTACGGGCAGCGGTCAAATCCAGACATGGCTTTGCGGCGACCAAGCCGCGCGGCTCGACGGCAGCGTCGCTGTCTGGCCGGAAACGAGAGGGCAAGCGTGTGAGCAAGCAAGACGAACTGATCAGCAAATATGCGGCGGACCTGAGGGTCAAATGCGGCCTTACGGCGGATATGGATCTCTTGACGAAGGTGACGAAGGGCTGCGGTCCTGCGATCTACGACAAGGATGCATCCACCGTTTCGGCCTCGGACAGGGAGGAACTGGAACGGGTCAAGAAAAACTTTCTCATCAAGAGACTGGGGATGGCGGCCGATGCCGGCCTGGATGCGGGGCTCGCCAGGGTCATCGACCAGTACGGCCGCACCAACCGCAACAAACATCGCGCGGTCTTCTACTACCTGCTCGTCAAGCATTTCAGGCGCGAGAGCGCCTTCGCCTGACGGCGCAAACAGGCAAATGGGCTAGAGCAATTCCAAGAAAAGTGCGTGCGGTTTTCCGTCCGGAATTGCGTCAAAACAAAGAGATAGGGCGGTTCGCCATTTCCGTGAAACGGTGAAACGCCCTAAGAGGAGATGGGGATGCTCAAAGAATTCCAGGAATTCATTTCCAAGGGCAACGTGATGGACTTGGCCGTCGGCGTCATCATCGGCGCCGCCTTCTCCAAGATCGTCGATTCGCTCGTCAACGACATCATCATGCCGATCGTCGGCGCGATCTTCGGCGGACTGGACTTCAACAATTACTTCTTCGGGCTGTCCTCGAACGTCCATTCGACCGCGTTGGCCGATGCCAAGAAAGAAGGCGCGGTCTTTGCCTATGGCAGCTTCATCACGGTCGTGCTGAACTTCCTGATCCTTGCCTTCATCATCTTCCTGATGGTCAAGGCGGTGAACAATCTGCGCAAGCGGCTGGAGCGCGAGAAGCCGGCCGCCGCCGCGGCCCCGCCCGCCGATGTCGCGCTGCTGACCGAAATCCGCGATTTGCTCGCGAGAAAATAGCGGATTTGTTCGAGGCGGCCGGACCCTGGTCCGGCCGCCCGCGATTCCGCTCCAGCCCGCGTCGTTTCTCGATCCGCCGGTCATCCCGGCCGATCAGCGGAAATCTCCAGCACAGCGTTCCGCTTTCAACAAAGGTCGCCCGCGCAAACCATGGGCAAGGCTTCGGACTCCATGACGATCGTTGCGGAATTGCTGACGAAGCTCGACGAGACCATGCGGACCGTGAAAGGCCATTTGGCTGAAATGGATGCCGAGCAGCTCAACGCGCTCATGCGCCTGCTTGCGCCTCGACCATCGATAGGCAACGCCGAGATGGTCCTGACCATACTGGCGTTCCGTGAGATCGAAGCCCGCAATCGGGCAAAGAGCTAGCCGTTCAGAGCTGCAGCGAGCCCGTCGACCGGCGCCTCCCTCGACCTGCCACCAAGAGCGGGAACTCAGGCAACCAGACTGCCCGTGGCTTTTCCCCCCAACCCCGAAGCCGCGGGCCTTTTTTGAGCGTTCGATCGCCACGTCGTTCCGGTGCGTGACGAAGCCCAGGCGCGCGCAGATGCGCATTCATTGCGGAAGGTCGTTCAGCCTATCGTTTTTATGGCCAGCTCGGTCCGGTTCTTGGCTCCGCACTTCTCCAGGATCGTGCTGACGTAGTTCTTTATCGTACCCTCGGCCAAATGCAGTTGGGCGCCGATTTCGCCATTGCTCTTGCCTTCGACGATCAGTTTGAGGATTTCGTTCTCGCGCGCGGTGAGGTCGCCACGCAACGGCGCGCTCGCCGGGGCGTGGCGCGGACGCAATCGCTTGAATTCCTCGAGAATTTTCGCGGCGACACCGGGTGAAAGCGCGGATTGGCCGTTCGCCACGGTCCGGATCGTCGTGGCGATCTCGTCGATCCTGGAGTCCTTCAGCAGATATGCCTTGGCTCCGGCGCTGACAGCTTCGAAAATCAGGTCGTTGGTCTCGAACGTGGTCAGGACCACGATGCCGGTTCCCGGAAATTCGCGCAGGATACGCTGGGTTGCCGTGACGCCGTCGGCGCGCGGCATTTGCAGATCCATCAGGACGACGTTCGGACGGTACCGGCGCGCGAACTCGATCGCCTGCTCGCCGTCGGCCGCGGCGCCGACAATTTCGAAATCGTCGTTTTGCTGGGCAAGCAGCGTGGCAAGACCTTCCCGGATCAATGTCTGATCCTCGGCGATCAGCACGCGTATCCTTTCGGATTTCAGGCGCGGATCGGTCATCTTGCTACACCTCCAACTTTCTACGCACCACGGCGCCGGACCGGTCGTTCGTTGCCGACACGGTCAGGGGAAGGGATGTCCGAACCAGCGTGCCCGCCCCCGGCGCGCTTTCCACCGCGCATTGTCCCCCCGCGAGCTCGGCGAATTCGGCCATTCCAATCAGCCCGAAATGTCCCTGTTTGGGGACGGTCCCGTCGAAGCCGCGTCCGTCGTCGCGGACATCGACAATGAGTCTTGCGCCGGCTTCGGTTCTTTCCACGACCGCGTCGAACCGAACCCGTCGCGCCTTGGCATGCGCCTCGATGTTGCGCAACGCTTCGCCGACGATGCGCCGAATCGTCGTCTCGTGATCCTGCAGCCCGGGGCGGGCTCCGTCATCGATTTGCGTGGAGACCTCGACACCGGTCTGCTGCGCAAAGTCCGACAGCATCTTCTCGACATCCGAACCCGGTTCGAGGTCGTCGGGCATCCTGAGCCGGGCGATGGCGTCGCGCGCCCGCGCCAAGCCGGTTATCGCGGCTTCCTCGGCAATTGCGAGCCCATCCGAAACACGGGCTGGATCGGTCGCCAGGAAATGCCGCGTCAGCCGGATTTGCGTCAGCAACGCGATGATCGAATGCACGAGCGTGTCGTGGAGGTCGCGCGCCAGGCGAAGGCGCGTGCGGGCGAGCGAGGCGAAGCGCACCTCGGAATTGGCGGCTTCGAGCTGCTGCTCCATCAAGCGTCGGGCGCGCCGTTCGCTTTCGAACATGATCTCGGCCTGGCGCGCCGTGAAGTCGGGCATCGCGATCACGACGTAGTGCGATCGATCGCCATTCCACAGGATGACCGCGGTGACGGGGCGGTCCAGCCCCGGCAATTCGGCCCGCACGCCCGACAAGGCGATCAGATCGCGGCGTCCCTCGGACAAGGCCGCCATCTCGGCCTCCATCCCGACCAGGAGCGTGCACTGGCAGCAGTCCGCTCCAAGGGCGGGGAGCCACTCGACCAAGCGCCCCACTTTTTGCTGAACTGTCCTGTCGGCCCGCAAAACAGCAAGCCCGATAACTTCCGCTTGCGCGGCCGGCAGTAATTCCGTGCCGATATCGATCATTCGTTCTCGCAAAAACAGCCGCAGGGCGCGGCAGTCCACTTTGACGTAAGCCCGAACCGGCCGCAAACGAATATGACTTTCGTCATCATCGCCCCTGACTTTCGACAGATGTCACGTTCCGGCCAAAGAGGCTAGATCGAAGGTCGTCGACATCGGCAACCTGTCGACGTGGTTTGAAACGATGATCTTTGTCCGGTTCGCCGGCACGATGGGCTCAGACCAAGGGAGCCGGGGTTGCCACGATTTCAGCACTGGGAAAAGGAACCGTGGACGTGGAGACGGTTTCGGCAGTTGCCGATCAGCTTTCAGATATTGGCGCTTCTGTCCGTAGCCGCGATCCTGTCGATCTCATTTCTGATCTTCGTGCTTTTTATTTTCAGGTAATCCAGGCTCCGTCTCGAGCCGCGCAGCAAGCCAAACCCGAACGCTGGTCGCCGCCATGAAGCTAAACGTCCAATTCATCAAGCACCCAGGCTCGAAAGAGCGCATGGTCGTGCTGCCGGAATCCCAGTTCCGCATACTCAAGCGGACCGCGATGGCGGGTGTGAGCGAGCTTGACGAGCCTGCTCCCCACAGTCCTTTGCCCAAGCGCGTCCTCGACAGGATCGCCGCCGGCGAGAACCCGGTTCGCGCCGTCAGGATCCTGCGCGGCCTGAGCGGAAGGCAACTCGCCGCCCAAGCCGGAATAACCCCGAGCATGCTGTCGCAGATAGAGCGCTCCGGAAAGACCGCCTCGACCAAGACCCTCAAGGCAATCGCGCACATCCTGGAAGTGCCCCTGGGTGCCATCTCGCCCCACCTATCCGCCGGGATCGGAGGTGTTCCGGCCGATACCGGCAGGACCGTGGCCTGGATCCTGACCTGACGGACCTGCGCCAGCGCGACGACTTTCGCCGCCGTTGGGCCATGACCTTCGTAGAGGTGTCGCTGCTTCTGGCGCAGCGTCCCGGATTGAATTAGCATCCCCTCATCGACGCTCCGGCCGCGATCCGACAGGATGCGGAATGCGGAGCGCAACGAGAACCGGGCGGTGGTCGCGGGCCGAGGCTCATCGAAGCGCGGCCAGGCACATGGAAACCGGTAAGGCGCAAGTGCAGGCGGGGAGGAGCCAATGCGGAAGCTGCAGTCGCAAGGCGTTCATCACATCACGCTGGTCGGTGCCGGGCGCCAGACCTCGATCGACTTCTGGGAGGGCGTGCTCGGCATGCCTTTCATCTTCGAGCAGCCCAATCTCGACAAGCCGAGCGAAAGCCATCTCTACTTCGATCCGGGCGACGGGCGTCTGATCACCGTTTTCACCGACGAGAGCCGGGCCCCGGTCAAGCGGCGGACACCGACCGATATCGGCTGTGTCCATCACATCGCGTTCTCGGTGTCGCGGGTCACCTTCCTGCAGGCTGTCGCGCGGCTCGACGAGCGCGGCATCAAGCACAGCGGCGTCAAGGATCGCGGCTTCATGGATTCGATCTATTTCGAGGATCCGCTGGGGCTGTTGATCGAGCTTGCTTCCTACCGCTTCGAAGCGCCGGCCGGCTTCACCCATGCAGACGTGTTGATGGAGGCGCACAAGATCCGCGTGGCGCGCGGCGACTACAACATCGCCGAACTGCATTTGGCCGACGCCATTCAGGCGCTGGTCGAGCGGTCACGCGAAACCCTGTCGGAAAACAGGGCGGCTAAAAATCCTTATTAACCGGGTCAGAGGGAGGACCGACATGGCAAAAGCTGCAGCGAAGAGTGCAAAGAAACCCGCAGCCAAGGCGGCGCCGAAAGCGGCGGCCAGGCCGGCCGCCAAAGCTTCGGCCAAGGCCGCGTCAAAGCCGGCGGCAAAAGCGGCACCCAAGGCGAAGCCGGCCAAGAAGCCCGGCATAAAACTCAGCATGCTGAGGCCGAGCGTCAACAACATGACGGTGCGGGTGTTCGCGCGCGCGGCCGGGCTCGATCCGACGGAGACCGATGCCTGGGGCCATACGCGCTCGCCCGAGTTCCTGGCGCGCAATCCGGCGCATCTGACGCCGATGATCGAGGACAAGGGCCTGCCGCGCGGCGTGCTGTGGGAAAGCTGCGCCATCATGCAGTATCTCGCCAACAAGCACGGGCTGGATAAGTTCTATCCGAAGGCGCCGGCCAAGCGGGCGATGATCGACAGCGCCATGTTCTATCTGGTCGGCACGCTTTATCCCTATGTCGCGCGCGCGACATATCCGGCGCTCAGCTTCCCGCAATATGCCGGCGAGGTCGGCCATAGCGACGCCCATCCCGACAAGAAATCGGAAGCGCAGAAGGCGGCGATGGCTGCGATCGCGGAGCCGCTCGAGGTGTTTCATTCCTTCTTTCGCGACGGCAAACCGTTCATCGGCGGCAACCACCCGTCGATCGCCGATATAAGGCTGGCGGCAACGCTCGAATTCCTGGCGGTCATCGACTACGCGCTGCCCAAATGGGCGAAGGAGTACATGGTGGCGCTGGAGAAGAAGCTCGGCAAGGCTTATGCGGAACCGGCCGGCGACGTGCGCGGCTACATCGCGCATGTGAAATCGCAAGCCGGGGCGTAGCAGTCGCTTGGGTTAAGGTTTCGTTTACCTAAGGCCTGTCTACTGGTCGCAGTCCTCGCCGCGACCACGGATGTACTGGCGCGAAGCGGAGGCGAAGGGAAAGGTCGGCTCAGCGCCGGCCTTTTGCTTTTCCGGCGGTTGTATCGCCTCGCTCCCACGCCAATCACGACAGGATGATTTCTCCGGTGCCAGACCGGTTGAAATCCTATTGTCATCGGCGTGGCTGATCCTACCATTATACTCGGTTGACACGGGCGAGCCGGGCAATGAAGCGACGAGGACGGCGATGACAAGAATGGTGAAACTTCCGGCAATCGCGGGTGCGCTCCTGGCGAGCGCCACCATCACGGCCGAACCCGCGCCGCTCAACAGCATGAACGAGGTTGGCGCCGCCTTGCTCGCCTGCTGGACACCGCCGGCCAATTCCGACAATTCCTCGGTCACGCTCAGCTTCAGCTTCAAACGCGACGGCACGCTGATCGGGCCGCCGAGGACGACCGCTATTCATGTCGGCGGCGACGACAAGGCGCGCAAGGCCTATGTCGATGCGGCGACCAAGGCCATGCAGGACTGTCTGCCGCTCAGCTTTTCGCCGTCGCTGGCGCAAGGCGTTGCCGGAAACGTCTTCACGCTGCAGTTCAACTCGCCGAAGAAATAGACGGAGGCGTGAACGGAAGGCCACGGCGAGCGCCGAGCTTAAAGCGCGTCGCGATCTTCCAGATTTGCTCCATGCGCTTTAGGCTCTTGATTTTACGCATGTCTTTATCCCGAAACCGGTTCCCACTTTCGGGAGACATGCTTCAACCGTGCGGCACTTCCCGGGATTGCTGTCAGGTCAACCGCGCGCGCCTGACCTGGGCGTGCTTTTCCAATTCCGGCATCTCGAAGACGTAATCGTTCCAGGCGGAGTCCGGGATCTGCCCGGCCAGGTAGCAATCCAGCAGAAGGCTTTGTTCGGGGGTAAGGGGTCTCGGCGCCTGCTCATGATCCAGCCCAAGCGAATGGATCAGGTTCCTGGTCAAGCCAGAGACGGTGAAGTGAATGGACATCTTCAGTCTCCTCTGCACTGCGCGGCTCACATCAACGCCAACAACGTTTATCGCCGGTCAAAGTTTCATCAGCAGTCCGTGATCGCGCAGCGGCCCGGCTTTTACGGACCTGAAAATGGTTTTTCGGCTACTGTCTCAATCTTGAAATGAAAGCGTAATATTCGCTTCACAAGACTGAGCGTAACACTTAGATCGTATAGGTGAGTTTCCGGCTAACCTTCATGTCTATGAGTTATTGCTCAATTAGCCGTCAGTTAAGTCTTCGAACAGGGGTGGCACCCGATGGCGAGGTTGCGATTTCTTAAGATATCATTGCTGGTGGTCATGGCGATCTTGGCGATGACGCAGGTTTCTTATGCTGATTCTTGCTCGGCGCTGAGAAGCCAGATGCTGTCCGGCGGTCGCGACGCGGCGAGCCCCGAGCTTGCGCAACTGCGGCGCCAGCTCGCCGCGATCCAGGGGCTGGAGAGGCAGCGCCGCTGCAGCGCCAGCAGCGCCGCCGGGGGCTTCTTCAATGCCTGCGCGGATCTTGCCCGGAATCGGACCGAGGTGCAGCGCCGGATCGCCGGCATCGGCAATTCCGGCCGCGACTCCTCCGGGTTGCAGGCGAGATACGTAGCGCTTGGCTGTCAGGAGGCTCCCAGGCGGCAGCAGGCGTCCAACACGGAGGCTTTCACCCCGGCATATGGCGGGAATGCGATGCTGTTTTGCGTTCGCCTCTCGGACGGTTATTTCTTCCCTGCGCCGAATTCGCAATTCGCGCGAGGCGGGGACCCCAAGGATACGGTCGATCAATGCCGCTACATCTGCGACGATGCGGGTGTCGATCTCTATACGCTGAGCGATCCGAGCCTCGAGACCGACCAGATGGTCGCGGTCGAGACGCGCAAGCCCTATACCGAACTCCCAACCGCCTTCCGCTATCGCGATGCCGCCGAGTTCAAGGCCTGCGACCTCAAGCGCTACTCCCAGCGGGTGGCCGAGCTCAGGGCGCGCACGGTGACGCCGCGCAACATGGAAAACGCCATCATTCCCCTGCCGACATCAAGGCCGGACATGGGTACGGTCTCGGAGATTCCATCGAGCAGCGCTCAGGGCGCGGGAGCGGATGCGATCAGTTCGATCGTGCAGCCCGAGGCGCTCGTCCCGGCAGATGCAAAGCCGGTGCGCGTGGTCGGGCCGGCCTTCTTCCCCGCGAATTGATCGGGCCATCGCCCCTGCCGCGGCAGGGCCGTCTGGCCGTTTTGACCAGGCAACATTATTCGCAGACGACCCGGTAGCGCCTGCCGTTCTCGCCGACATTCCTGCAGGCGAGGGGTCTCTGCTCGCCGGAAGACTCGTCCGGTAGGTCCCGGTTCAGGGATGGCGCCATCGAAGCGCGCCCGGGATAGCGCCGGACAGCGGGGCCGGGCGGCGCGCCCGGCGGCAGAGGAAAGACGTCCGATGCGATCTGCCGCGACGCTGTCGTTCCCGGTGGCGCCTCGTCCCAGACACGCCTGACATCCATCCGGCTTGGAACGATCACCGTGCCGTCGTCGCTGCGCACGCAGCCGCTCGCTGCAAGCAGCGCAGGGCACAGGACGAAAGCCGCGATTCGACCAAACATTAGCAACACCTCAGGCACCTTATAATGCGTTGTTGCCATGATCGCCAACGGGCGGATTACCGCAGCCGGCGCCTCGATCGGAATCTGGCTCAACGGCACTGGGCGGCAGGCGGTTGCAATCATTATGGTTAGCGGATCGTTAATGCTTGTCGGGCACATTCCGCCGACGGACCGGCACGGTTCGGCCTTGGGGGTAGGAATGGCGGATACGGACGGGACTGTCGGGGCGGACAGCGCGCGGAGCTCCAACAAGGCGGATATGCGCGGCAACGGGGCCGTTCTCGGTGGCGTCCACGATATGGTCGGGACTTCGGAGGCGCTTGCCAATCTCAGGCTGATGGTCGATTCGATGCCGATCGGCGTCATCGTTCTCGATGCCGAATTGCGGGCGGAGGTGGTCAACCAGGCATTCTACGATTTCTGGAAGATCGATCCGCGGCGCGCTCCGGCCGGCAGCCGCTTTCGCGACCTCATGGAAGCCAGCCGTGACGCCGATCCGTTCGGCGGCGAGGAACAGACCTGGCAAGGCCATGTGGCCGAACGGGAGGCCGAAATCCGCGCCGGAGCCGCGGGATCCAGGCAGTTGCCGCGCAAGGACGGCCGCACGCTGATCGCCTCGCTGGCGCCACTTCCCGGAGGCAAGCGGCTGATCTCCTATGTCGACATCACCGACATGAAACAGCGCGAGACAGAAGCGGAGGACGCGCGCAGGAACCTCGCCACCGTGCTGGAGTCGCTGCCGGCGGGCGTTATCATCTACGATCGCGACGATCGCTTCGTCTTCGCCAACCGCAAGCTGCAGGATACGCTGCCGGCGCTGAAGCCGGCATGGCAGCCGGGCCGCACGTTCCGCGAGGCATTGGCTCTCGGCCATTCGGTCGGCTACTTCCGCTCGAGCGGCGACACCGAAATCGACGGCCTGCATGGCGTCGACACCGAGCGCTGGCTCGACGCCATGCTCGAGCGCTACCGTTTGCCGAGCTCCGCCTACGAACGCCTCAACGCCGACGGGCGCTGGTACCAGGTCTATGACATGCGCACCGACGACGGGACGTTCATCGGCGTGCGCGTCGATATCACCGACATCAAGGCGCGTGAGAAGGCGTTGCGCGATTCCATGCGCCAGATCGACCTTTACCGGCATGTGATGGACGAGCTGCCCGTGGCCGCCTTCATCAAGGCCGACGACCTCAGCATAGAATTCGTCAACAAGGCCTGGTGCGCGCTGACCGGCCTCGCCAAGGACGAGGTCTTCGGCAAGACGGATCGCGAGCTTTTCGCCACGGAAGAGGCGGACGGTTTCAGCAATGACGACACCGACGTCGTGGCGACCGGCGCGGGGCGCGAGGTCGAGGAGGCCGTCACCCACCGCGACGGCACGGTGCGGCAGCTGATGACACGCAAGAGCCGGCTGGTGGCGATCGACGGCTCCGTGCATCTGGTCGGCTCCAGTACCGACATCACCGACGTCAAGGCGCGCGAGCAGGCGCTGCGGCAAAGCATGAGCGAGAACGAGGTGTTCCGCAGCCTCATCGACAATGTGCCGGTGTCGATCTACGCCAAGCGCTCGGACCTGAGGCAGTTCTACGTCAACAAGGGCTGGTGCGATCTGACCGGCTTCAGCAGGGAAGAAGCGGTCGGCAAGACCGACGTCGAGATCTTCGGCGCGGACGGCGAAGCTTTCGTCGCCGGCGACCTTGCCGTGCTGCGCACCGGCGAGACGCAGGAGATCGAGGAGACGGTGACGATGCCGGACGGCACCGTCAGGCACCAGTTCGCGCGCAAGGGCGCGATGATCGCCTCGGACGGCTCGCTCTATCTTATCGGCTCCACCACCGACATCACCGAGCTCAAGCAGCGCGAGGCCGAGCTCAGCGAGGCGCGCCGGCGCGCCGTGCTCGCCGACCGGGCCAAGTCGGAATTCCTCGCCAATATGAGCCACGAGATCCGCACGCCGATGAACGGGGTTCTTGGAATGGCAGAGCTGCTGGCAAAGTCGGACCTCGATCCGAAGCAGAAGACGTTCACCGACATCATCGTCAAATCCGGCAACGCGCTGCTCACCATCATCAACGACATCCTCGACTTCTCCAAGATCGATGCCGGCCAGATGGTGCTCGACCCGGCGCCCTTCAATCTCGCCGAGGCGATCGAGGACGTGGCGACGCTGGTGTCGACGCGCGCCAAGGAGAAGGACCTCGAGCTCATCGTCCGTGTCCAGCCGGGGCTGGACGGCCAGTTCGTCGGCGATGTCGGCCGGGTCAGGCAGATCGTCACGAACCTGCTCGGCAACGCGGTGAAGTTCACCGACGAGGGCCATGTCCTGGTCGACGTGACGGGCGACCGGGTCCCCGCGGGCACGAAGCTCACCATTTCCGTGACGGATACCGGTATCGGCATTCCGGAAGGCAAGCTGAAGCTGGTGTTCGAGAAATTCAGCCAGGTCGACACCTCCTCGACCAGGCGGCATGAGGGCACCGGGCTTGGCCTTGCCATCACCTCGCGGCTGGTCGAGATGATGGGCGGCGAGATCGGCGTCGACAGCGCCGAAGGCAAGGGCTCGACCTTCTGGTTCACCGTCACGCTGCCCAGGACCGAGCAGGGCGGACAGCGCATCATGCCGATCGACGTCACCGGCGCGCGCGTGCTCATCGTCGACGACAATGCCGTCAACCGCTCGATCCTGAGCGAGCAGATGGCGTCGTGGACGTTCGATTCCTGCGCGGCCGAAAGCGGCGCCGAAGGGTTGAAGGTGCTGATTGCCGCCGCCGCCTACGGCGTGCCGGTCGATTGCGTGGTGCTCGACTACCAGATGCCCGGCATGACCGGCGCCGAGATGGCGCGCATCGTGCGCAACACGGCGGGCCTGGCGCATACGCCCATCATCATGCTGACCTCGGTCGACCAGTCGCTTGCCGGCACGGCCTATCGCGACCTCGGCATCGATGCGCAGCTGATCAAGCCGGCGCGCTCCTCCATTCTCCTGGAAACGCTGGTCGCGACCATCCAGCGCCACCGCCACAGCAGCGCCGCGGCGCAACCCGCCGCAGGCAGCAGCCTCCCGCAAACCGCGCCGGCGCAGGCGGCGGCATCGGACCGCGCCATGCTGCAGCCGCCGCCGGTGCGGGCACGTCCACGCCCAGCCGAGGCTGAGCGCGGGCTCGACATACTCGTCGCGGAGGACAATGAGGTGAACCAGATGGTGTTCACCCAGATCCTCGGCGAGACCGGTTACCGCTTCGAGATCGTCGGCAACGGCCGCAAGGCGCTCGACGCCTTTGGCAGGCTCAATCCGCGCATGATCCTGATGGATGTCTCGATGCCGGAAATGAACGGGCTGGAGGCGACGGGCGCCATCCGCAGGCTCGAGGAGGACATGGGCACGCATGTGCCGATCGTCGGCGTCACCGCGCATGCGCTGAAGGGCGACCGCGAACGCTGCCTGGAGGCCGGCATGGACGATTACCTGCCGAAGCCGATTAGTCCGCGGGCGCTGCTCGAAAAGCTCGAGCGCTGGCTGGGTCCGGACGTCGAGACCCAGCGCAACGCCGGATAGAAACGAATTTGGCGGGCAGGACGGCGGCAAGACGCTGACGTATGCGTATGGTGCGATCGCACCATACCAAAGCAAACGCCAAGCTCGGACAATCACGACATTGATTCCGCTCTTCGGTTACGGGCGGGAGCAGCGACCGCCAACAAGAAACAGCGTCGACTCTACCCCAACGGACCCTGTTTTCGGCGATGGCCAGGCCATGATCCGCTCTGGCTTACAGGCAACGCACTCTCGTCCGGCTTTTATTTCCCGGCGGCCGTCATCCGGCCGCCGGGATAAATTTTGTTTCAAAAGTCAGACAAGTTGCTGATTTCCGCGGCAAACTCCGGCCGGCCCTTCGAGGCTGCGGCTGACCCTTCCGAGCATCCCCGTCCAGGCGTTACCGGGCTGACACGAAACTGTCATGCGACTGTAATAATCGAGGGCTATTGCGCTGACCGGGCGCCGATAGAACGGGTGCCGAAAGACCATCTTCCGAACAGGAGCAGGCCACATGAGACATTTCATCCGCTCGGCGGCCGTTGCGATTGCAATGGCTGCGGCATCTACCCTTAGCATCTCCGCCGCGATGGCAGCCGACATTTCCGGCGCCGGCGCCACCTTCCCCTACCCGATCTATGCGAAGTGGGCCGACGCCTACAAGAAGGAGACCGGCATCGGTCTCAACTACCAGTCGATCGGCTCCGGCGGCGGCATCAAGCAGATCAAGGCCAAGACCGTCACCTTCGGCGCATCCGACGCGCCGCTGAAGGGCGAGGATCTCGACTCCACCGGGCTCGCGCAGTTCCCGATGGTGATGGGCGGCATTGTTCCGGTCGTCAACCTCGAAGGCATCAAGCCGGGCGAACTGGTGCTCGACGGTCCGACGCTGGCCGACATCTTCGCCGGCAAGATCACCAACTGGAACGACGAAGCGATCAAGAAGCTCAACCCCGACGCCAAGCTGCCCGACCAGGCGATCGCCGTCGTGCACCGTTCGGACGGCTCGGGCACCACGTTCAACTTCAGCTACTACCTGGCCGACGTCAGCGCCGACTGGAAGTCGAAGGTCGGTGTTAACACCGCGCTCGAGTGGCCGGTGGGCATCGGCGCCAAGGGCAATGAAGGCGTCGCCAACAACGTGTCGCAGACCGGTGGCGCAATCGGCTATGTCGAATACGCCTATGCCAAGCAGAACAAGCTGACCTACACCGACTTGATCAACAAGGACGGCAAGAAGGTCGAGCCGACCGCCGCCGCCTTTTCGGCCGCCGCGGCTAGTGCCGACTGGAGCTCGCAGCCGGGCTACGGCGTCATCCTGGCCAACCAGGCCGGCGCTGAATCCTGGCCGATGACCTCCGCCACCTGGATCCTCGTCTACAAGAAGCCCGACGACACTGCGGCCACGACCGAAGCGCTCAAGTTCTTCGCCTGGTCCTATGCCAAGGGCGACGAGCTGGCCGCCGGCCTGGACTACGTTCCGATGCCCGACGCTGTCGTGAAGAGCGTCGAGGAAATGTGGGGCAAGGACATCGTCGACGCGAGCGGCAAGCCGCTCTACTCCGGCATGTAATTCTTAGCGAACAAGGAGGGCGTCTCCGGCGCCCTCCTGTCTCTTTCGAAATGCGAGGGGCTAAATGACAGCCGTTTCCGACGCCGCGACGTCGTCCGCCCTGCGGACCAGAGAAGCGACAGTGCGCCGCTTCGCCTTCACCGACATGGCATTCCGGACGGCCACGCGCCTTTCCGCGATCCTCGTGCTGGTTCTGCTCGGCGGGGTCGCGATCTCGCTGGTCACCGGCTCGTGGGAGGCGCTGTCGAAGTTCGGCTTCTCCTTCCTGACCACCGAATCCTGGAACCCGGTCACCGAGAATTTCGGCGCCCTGGCGCCCATCTACGGCACCATCGTCACCTCGGCCATCGCCATTCTCATCGCTGTGCCGATCGGCATCGGCATCGCCGTCTTCCTGACCGAGCTTTGCCCGCGCCCGCTCAGGCGTCCGATCGGCATCGCGGTCGAGCTGCTCGCCGGCATTCCCTCGATCATCTACGGCATCTGGGGCCTGTTCGTCTTCGCGCCGTTCCTGCAGACGACGATCCAGCCCTTCGTCATCTGGCTGTTCAAAGGCATCCCCGGCCTCAACAGCCTGTTTGCCGGCCCGCCCTACGGCATCGGCCTGCTGACCTCGTCGATGATCCTCGCCATCATGGTGCTGCCCTTCATCACCTCGATCACCAAGGACGTGTTCGACACGGTGCCGGCGGTGCTGAAGGAATCGGCCTACGGCATTGGCTGCACGACCTGGGAAGTGACCCGGCGCGTGACCATCCCCTATACCCGCGTCGGCATCATGGGCGGTGTCATGCTCGGCCTCGGCCGCGCGCTCGGCGAGACGATGGCCGTCACCTTCGTCATCGGCAACGCGCACCGCATCAGCGCCTCGCTGTTTGCGCCGGGCACGACGATCTCGGCGACCATCGCCAACGAATTCACCGAAGCCGACGGCGATCTCTATACATCCTCGCTGGTATCGCTCGGCCTGATCCTGTTCATCATCACCTTCATCATCCTCGCGCTCGCACGCTACATGCTGTTGCGCATCGATAGCCGCACGGGAGCCTGACCGATGTCGACTGCCGCATCGCTTCACCAAAACCGCAAACGCAAGAATGCCGTGATGATGACGCTGTGCGTCGTCGCGGCGGGCATCGGCCTCGCCTGGCTGGCGCTGATCCTCGGCGCCCTGCTCTACAAGGGGCTGTCCGGGGTGAACCTGGCGGTGTTCACTGAAATGACGCCGCCGCCCGGCGACGCCGGCGGCCTGCTCAACGCCATCTACGGCAGCATCGTCATGACGATCATCGGCATCGTCGTCGGCACGCCGATCGGCGTGCTGGCTGGCACCTACATGGCCGAATATGGCCGCTTCTCGAAGCTCACGACGGTGGTGCGCTTCATCAACGACATCCTCTTGTCGGCGCCATCGATCATCATCGGCCTGTTCGTTTATGAGCTGATGGTGCGGCCGATGGGGCACTTCTCGGCGATTGCCGGCGCCGTCGCGCTGTCGATCCTGGTGATCCCCGTCGTGGTGCGCACCACCGAGGACATGCTGAACCTCGTGCCCAATGCGCTGCGCGAAGCCGGCGCCGCCATCGGCGCGCCGCGCTGGGTGGTGATCCGCTCGGTCGCCTATCGCGCCGCCCTGTCCGGCATCGTCACCGGCATATTGCTGGCGATCGCCCGCATCTCCGGCGAGACGGCGCCGCTTCTCTTCACCGCGCTCAACAACCAGTTCTGGTCGAGCAATCTCAATGCGCCGATGGCCAGCCTGCCGGTGACCATCTTCCAGTTCGCTCTCAGCCCTTACGAGGAATGGCAGCAACTGGCCTGGACGGGCGCACTCATAATCACCCTGACGGTTCTCGGGCTGAGCATCATCGCCCGCAGCCTAACCGGACGCAGAGAGGACAGATGAAACCGATGTTGTCCACCGACCTGAACGCAGCCGACACGACCGTCGAGAAGGCCAAGATCGAGGTCAAGAACCTCAATTTCTACTATGGCCAGTCGAAGGCGCTGAAGGACATCAACCTGTCCCTGCCCGAGCGCAGCGTGACAGCCTTCATCGGCCCGTCGGGCTGCGGAAAGTCGACGCTGCTGCGCGTGCTCAACCGCATCTACGAACTCTATCCGAAGCAGAGCGCCGAGGGCCAGGTGCTGCTCGACGGCAAGAACATCCTCGACCGCTCGCAGGACCTCAACCTGCTGCGCACCAAGATCGGCATGGTTTTCCAGAAGCCGACGCCGTTCCCGATGTCGATCTACGAGAACATCGCCTTCGGCGTCAGGCTCTATGAGAAGATCAGCAAGGCCGAGATGGACAGCCGCGTCGAGCAGGCGCTGAAGCGCGCCGCGCTGTGGAACGAGGTCAAGGACAAGCTCAACGCCAGCGGCCTCAGCCTCTCGGGCGGCCAGCAGCAGCGCCTGTGCATCGCCCGTACCGTGGCGGTGAAGCCCGAGGTCATCCTGCTCGACGAGCCGGCCTCGGCGCTCGATCCGCTGTCGACCGCCAAGATCGAGGAACTGATCGACGAGCTGCAGGCCGACTACACGATCGTCATCGTCACCCACAACATGCAGCAGGCGGCGCGCGTGTCGCGGCAGACGGCGTTCATGTATCTGGGCGAGCTGGTGGAGTTCGACCGGACCGAGAAGATCTTCACCTCGCCCCGCGAGAAGCGCACGCAGGACTACATAACCGGCCGCTTCGGCTGAGTTCATACGAGGACATCATCATGGCCGAACATACCGTCGCTTCCTTCGACGAGGATCTGAGGCAGATCAGCCGGCTCATCAACGACATGGGCGATCTCGCCAGCTCCATGGTCGGCGGTGCGACCAGGGCGCTGCTCGAGACCGACAATGCGCTGGCGCAACGCGTCGTCTCCGACGACGCCATCATGGACGCTCGTCAGCGCGAGCTCGACGACCGCGCCATCACGCTGATCGCCAAGCGGCAACCGATGGCGGACGACCTGCGCAACGTGGTCGGCTCGATCCGCATGGCGGGCGACCTCGAACGCATCGGCGATCTCGCCAAGAACATCGCCAAGCGCGTCGGCTCGGTCGGCGTCAGCGCCGCGCCGCGCGACCTCACGCATTCGATCGATTCGATGGCGCAGATGGTGCTGATCCAGGTCCAGGCCGTGATCCAGGAATATATGGTGGGCGATGCCACGGCGCTGGCCAAGCTTCGCAACGACGACGAGCGCATCGACGTCAAATACACGTCCGTCTTCCGCGAGCTGTTGACCTACATGATGGAAGACCCGCGCAACATCACCGCTTGCACGCATCTTCTGTTCTGCGCCAAGAATCTCGAGCGCATCGGCGACCATGTGACCAACATCGCCGAGAACGCCTATTATGTGCTGACCGGCACGCAATTGCCCGCCAATCGTCCGAAGCAGGACGAGACCGCAATGTCGGCGCCGGCGGCCTGACGAAAAGGTTACCTCAATGATCGCGCCACGCATCATGGTGGTGGAGGACGAGGAGCCGCTGGGGGTGCTGCTCCGCTACAATCTCGAATCCGAGGGTTACCAGGTCGAAGTGGTGACCCGCGGCGACGAGGCCGAAATCCGCCTTCAGGAAAACGTTCCCGACCTGCTCGTGCTCGACTGGATGGTGCCGGCGGTTTCCGGCATCGAGCTCTGCCGGCGCCTCAGGATGCGGCCCGAGACCGAGCGGCTGCCGATCATCATGCTGACCGCGCGGGGTGAAGAAAGCGACCGTGTGCGCGGCCTCTCGACCGGCGCCGACGACTATCTGGTCAAGCCGTTCTCGACGCCGGAGTTCATGGCGCGCGTCAAGGCGCTGCTGCGCCGCGCCAAGCCGGAGGTGCTGTCCAGCGTGCTCAAGGTCGGCGACATCGTGCTCGACCGTGAATCGCACCGCGTCTACCGCAAGAAGAGCGAGATCAGGCTCGGCCCGACCGAGTTCCGGCTGCTGGAATTCATGATGCGCCATCCTGGCCGGGTGTTCTCGCGCAGCCAACTGCTCGACAATGTCTGGGGCGAGACGATCTATATCGACGAGCGCACCGTGGACGTCCATGTCGGGCGCCTGCGCAAGGCGGTCAACAACGGCCGCATGCCGGACGTCATCCGCACCATCCGCGGCGCGGGTTACGCGATCAGGGAAGATTAGGAATAGGGCGCGGAGACGCTGACGGGTTCTGTCTCCAGCAGCGGATCGCATGCGTTGGCGGTTAGCCGAGACGCTTGAGCTTCGTCATCCATCCACGGGCGGAGCAAGGAGCGCAGCGACGCAGCGCAGACCCGAGGATCCATTCCGTGATGTCGACGCGTTGCGACAGTCCAGAATTCTGCGCCGCTGCGCTCGACGCGTGAGGTAACGGCATGGATTCCAGGGTTTGCGCGACGGAGCTTCGCTCCTGCTTCGCCCTGGAATGACGAGGCTGCGGGGCCTTCGCTAATCTGCAGCGCGTAGCAGGACACGGAAACCAACGGTCACTTCAAAGCTGATCAGGCCACGTTCTTCCCGGCCCCCGCTCTGGCCTGCACCCCCGGCGCGAAAATCTCCTGATCGACGAAGGTCAGCGCGCGCGCAGCACAGCCTTCGCGGATCAGCGGCAGTTCGTTCGGCTCGGTGTCGAAGGAGATCGATTCCGAGTGCTGGCCGCCGGCGGTCTGGGCGATCGCCTCTTGCAGCGCCGGCTCGATCAGGTCGAAGGCGGC
This sequence comes from Mesorhizobium sp. B2-4-3, assembly GCF_006442815.1. GTDB lineage: Bacteria > Pseudomonadota > Alphaproteobacteria > Rhizobiales > Rhizobiaceae > Mesorhizobium. The sequence continues at coordinate 36,972 of NZ_VFVL01000031.1, read as the reverse complement.
CGCGCTGACGCCGACCATGGCGACAGGTGCCGGGTCGATGAGGGCGAACAGGCTGCCGAGACCGAAACCAAGCGCTTCGCCGGCCCGGCGGTAAGCCTCCCGCTCGGGTCCGTCCTTTTCGCGCGCCTTCGCGGCCAGCGCGCGCATGTCGGCGTCGCCGACGTCGACCGGCTCGGCGTCCTCGCTCATTTTCATGGCGCTGCGCCAGATCGCGTAATTGCCGGCATAGGCCTCGACGCAGCCGCGGCGGCCGCAGCGGCAAAGCGCCCCGCCGGGTCGGTGGATCATGTGGCCGAACTCGCCGCCGGAGGAATGCGTGCCGGTGAACAGCGTGCCCTTGAGCACGAGACCCATGCCGATGCCGTGCGAGAGCAGGATGGCGATGAAGTCGTCGCGATAGCGCTCGGGATCGCGCCATTGCAGCGCCACCGCCATCATGTTGCAGTCGTTCTCCATGGTGGCGGGAATACCGAATTCCCTTTCGAGGAGGTCGGCGAAGGGGATGTCGGTCAGCGGCGTGATCGGCGACCAAAGCATGGCGCGTGAATGGGAATCGGTGATGCCCTGAATGCCCATGGCGATGCGGGCGACGCTGCCCACGTCGAGGTCGGGATCCCGCAGCCGGCGCCGGACGATCGCCATGCATTCGCCGATCAAATCGTCGCGGGGCATGACAAGCGTGTCGAGGCGCTGCTGCTCCTCGGCAACAACCTGGCCGGCATAATCGATCACGGCGACCGACAGGAAGTTCAGCGACAGCACCACGGTCAGCACCGCGGCGGCTTCGGGGTTCAGCGCCAGGCCGATCTGCGGCCGGCCGCGTTTCAACGCCGTCGGCTCGCTGGCCTTGCTTTCGGTGAGAATGTCTTCCTGAATCAGATCGGCGGAGATCGCCGAAATGGTCGAGTGGCTGAGCCCGGTGGTGGCGGCAATCTCCGTGCGCGAGGGCTGGCCGGCGCGGCGCACGGCCGAAATCACCATGGCGCGGTTGCGCCTGCGCAAATCGTCGTGACGGATTCCGACCGACATTGTCTCGCACGTCCTCCCCGGTCATCGCGGCCTTGTGATAATGCCATGGCCTGTCGGCGACACGCCAGAGCGGTTCACCGTTCACGGAAACGGCGAACCGGCTGTCTTTTGTTCTGACGCAATTCCGGACGGAAAACCGCTGCGCACTTTTCCTGGAATTGCTTCTTGATAGTGGCAGAAGCCAAAGCCCATGTCATTATTTATTGCGGGTGTCGAAAAAAATGACCGGACCCATCAAAACCCATCAGAATCGCAGTTGACAGCGTCGTTTTGCTGGATCACTATTTTTTTGAGGCTCGAAAAAAAGCCTCTGTGCCGGCCTTCGGGCCAGTCTGGGTCGCGCCGCACAGGCGCAGGGAGGATATCATGAAGAAATTCGCAGCCGCCATACTGGCGGGCGTTGCCATGTCGCTGACGCTGGCGTCGGTTGCCGAGGCGAAGGACAAGGTGATCGGCGTGTCGTGGTCGAATTTCCAGGAAGAGCGCTGGAAGACCGACGAAGCGGCGATGAAGGCCGCCATCGAGGCCGCCGGCGACAAGTATATCTCGGCCGACGCGCAGTCGAATCCGGGCAAGCAGCTGACCGACGTCGAAAGCCTGATCTCGCAAGGCGCCAACGCGCTGATCGTCCTGGCGCAGGATGCCTCGGCAATCGGCCCGGCGGTGCAGAAGGCGCTCGATGAAGGAATCCCGGTCGTCGGCTACGACCGCCTGATCGAGAACAAGGACGTGTTCTACCTGACCTTCGACAACAAGGAAGTCGGGCGCATGCAGGCCCGAGGGGTGTTCAAGGCGAAGCCCGAAGGCAACTACGTCTTCATCAAGGGCTCGGGCTCCGATCCGAACGCCGACTTCCTGTTCGCGGGCTCCATGGAAGTGCTGAAGGAGGCGATCGACAGCGGCAAGGTCAAGAATGTCGGCGAGGCCTATACCGACGGTTGGCTGCCCGCCAACGCGCAGAAGAACATGGAGCAGTTCCTGACCGCCAACGACAACAAGGTCGACGCGGTCGTGGCTGCCAATGACGGCACCGCCGGCGGCGTCGTCGCGGCGCTGACGGCGCAGGGGCTTGCCGGCACCGTTCCGGTCTCGGGCCAGGACGGCGACCACGCGGCGCTCAACCGCATCGCGCTCGGCACGCAGACCGTGTCGGTGTGGAAAGACGCGCGCGAGCTCGGCAAGAACGCCGCCGAGATCGCCTCGCAGCTCGCCGACGGCAAGAAGATGGGCGACATCGCCGGCGCCAAGGACTTCACGACGCCCGGCGGCAACACCGTCAAGTCGCTGTTCCTGACGCCGATCGCGATCACCAAGGACAATCTCAACGTCGTCATCGACGCCGGCTGGATCAAAAAGGACGAAGTCTGCGCGGGCGTGCCTGCCAGCAGCGTCAAGGTCTGCAACTGAGCCTTGCCCGACGTTCGATCAAAATACCTGCGCCGCGGCCCGAAGGCCGCGGCGTTTTCTCAAAAGATTTTGCCGTTCTGCCTCAGGCGGATAGCTTCTAGGCTGAGTTCCGGCATCCGCGTCAGACGGCAAGCCGGCGGGAGGAAATCATGACCGACACGACGTCTACCCAACCGGCGGACACCGCGCGCGCGTCGGAACTCGGCGCCGTCGCCCGGTTCCTGAAGGCGACCGAGCTCGACACCCGCATGCTGGGCATGATCGGCGCGCTGCTCCTGATCTGGATCGGGCTGCATGTGATTTCCAGCCTGCGCCTCGGCGTCAATCCACTCGACTTCGACAGCCGCACGTTTCTCACCCCGCGCAATCTGTGGAACCTGTCGGTGCAGACCTCGGCCGTGGCGATCATGGCCTCCGGCATGGTGCTGGTCATCGTCATGCGCAACATCGACCTGTCGGTCGGATCGGCCGAAGGGGTGATCGGCATGGTCATGGGCTTTGCCCAGGTGCATTTCCTGGTGCGCTTCGTCGGGCTTGAGCTGGGCAATCCGTGGATCTGGGTGCTGGCATTGTTGATCGGTCTGGCGCTCGGCCTCATCATCGGCGCCTTCCAAGGCTTCATCATCGCCTATCTCGAAGTGCCGGCCTTCATCGTGACGCTGGGCGGATTGCTGGTATGGCGTGGCGCCGCCTGGTGGGTCACCAGCGGCCAGACCGTGGCGCCGCTCGACGCCACCTTCCAGCTGATGGGCGGCGGCCCGGCAGGTTCGATCGGCGCCAAATGGAGCTGGGCCGTCGGCATCGTCGCCTGCCTGGCGGTTATCTTCATGCATTTCAACGGTCGCGTGCAGCGCAAGCGCTTCCGCTTCCCGCTGCGTCCGGTCTGGGCCGAGACGCTGCTTGCCACGGTCACCTGCGCGGTCATCCTGGGCGCGGTGTGGCTCGCCAATTCCTATCCGTGGCCGGTCGGCATCGTGAACCGCTACGCCGCCGCCAACAACATCACCGTTCCCGAAGGCGGGCTGTTCATCGCGCATGGCATCGCCATTCCGGTGCTGATGGCCGTTGCCGTCGGCCTGATCATGACCTTCGTCACCAAGCGCACGCGCTTCGGCCGCTACGTCTTTGCCATCGGCGGCAATCCGGAAGCAGCCAATCTCGCCGGCATCAACACGCGCTGGATCACCATGAAGGTGTTCATGATCATGGGCGTGCTGGCGACGATCGCGGCGGCGATCTCGTCGGCCAGGCAGAACTCCTCGACAAATGCGCTGGGGACGCTGGACGAACTTTTGGTCATCGCCGCGGCAGTCATCGGCGGCACGTCGCTCGCCGGCGGTTCCGGCACCGTGCTCGGCGCCATGCTGGGCGCATTGCTGATGCAGTCGCTGCAGTCCGGCATGGTGCTGCTCGGCGTCGATTCGCCGCTGCAGAGCATCGTCGTCGGCGCCGTGCTGGTCGTCGCGGTCTGGCTCGACACCCTCTATCGCAAGCGCGTCTGATCAAGGACTATAGGGAGGAAAAGGATCATGGCTGACAAGACCGCTCCCGCCGGCGTTCCGCTGGTCGACATGCGCAACATCTCGATCGCCTTCGGCGGCATCCGCGCCGTCGATGATGCCTCGGTCGATCTTTTCCCCGGCGAAGTGATGGCGCTGCTCGGCCACAATGGCGCGGGCAAATCGACGCTGATCAAGATCCTGTCCGGCGCCTATAAGCGCGACAACGGGCAGATATTCATCAATGGCGAGGAGGCTTCGATCGCCAATCCGCGTGATGCCAAGAAATATGGCGTCGAGACGATCTACCAGACGCTCGCGCTGGCCGACAATGTCGATGCCGCGGCCAATCTCTTCCTCGGCCGCGAGCTGATGACGGGCTGGGGCACGCTGGACGACGTCGCCATGGAAGCCGAGGCGCGCAAGGTGATGGGCCGCCTCAATCCACGCTTCCAGCGCTTCAAGGAGCCGGTCATCAAGCTGTCGGGCGGACAGCGGCAGTCGGTGGCGATCGCGCGCGCGATCCTGTTCAACGCCCGCATCCTGATCATGGACGAGCCGACGGCGGCGCTCGGTCCGCAAGAGACGGCGCAAGTCGGCGAACTGGTCAAGCAGCTCAAGGCCGACGGCATCGGCATCTTCCTGATCAGCCACGACATCCACGACGTGTTCGAGCTCGCCGACCGGGTCTGCGTGATGAAGAACGGCCAGGTGGTCGGGACCGCGCGCACCACCGACGTCACCCAGGACGAGGTGCTCGGAATGATCATCTTGGGCAAATGCCCGCCAGGCGCCATTCCGGGCCCAGGCGCGCTGAAGATCGCGGCATGATGATAGCCGGCTAATTAACGACTGCGTGATGTGCCAGCCGCGGTGATGATTTGACCGCGCCATTGTGTTGGCGCTGAGACTTGACCATAAAGGTCGTCACCGTCCACGGGGCCGCATCCTTGATTTGAAGAAGCTTTTTCCGATCGTCGCCTTCGTCGCCGTCGCGCTGATCAGCCTGACGATGGCGGGGTTTGCCTATTTCGCGACGCAGGAGGCGGCTCGGATCAAATTCGAGGGTACCGCCGATGACGCGCTGAGCCGCATCGAGAGCCGCATCGACCTGCATCTGTCGCTGCTGCGTTCGACACAGGCGCTGTTCGATGCCCGCAACGGCGACATCTCGCGCGGCGAATTCAAGGCCTTCTTCACCGCGCTCGACATCGACGACAATTTCGCGGGGCTGCGCGGCGTGGGCTTCCTGAGGCTCGCCAAGACCGGCGACGAGGCGGCGGTGGAACGCGACATCCTGCACGATCATGGGTCGGCGCATCCGATCTATCCCGCCACGACGCAGCAATGGCGCACGCCGATCGTGCTGTTCGAGCCGCTCGACACATCCAACCAGTCGATCATCGGCTTCGACATGTTCACCGAGCCGGTACGGCGCGCGGCCATCGAAAAGGCGATGGCAGATGACCAGCAGCATGCGAGCGGCATGGTCCAGCTCGGCCAGGGCGCGGGCGTGAGGCAGACCTTCACGGGCTTCCTGGTTTTCGTGCGCCTGAACGTCGAAACCGCACCCGACGTCATCAATGCAAGCCGCTCCTCGACGGCCGGTTTTCTTTACGCCGCGTTCCGCGCGCAGGATCTGTTCCAGGTCGCGCTCAGCCACGCGCCGCTGCTGCCGGTCAATGTCGAGGTCTATGACGGCAAGCCCGAGTCCGGCAATCTCCTGTTCTGTTCGGAAGCGCCGCCGGCGGAACGCATCGGCGCGAAGCTTTTGGCACGCCGCGATATCGTCGTGGCGGGCCAGCCGTGGACCTTGCTGTTTCGGCCGACAAGCGCCTTCGAACCGCCGTCCTCGCGCGCCATTCCGGTGATGCTCGGGCTGTTCGGCCTGCTGCTCGCCGGCGCCATCGCCTTGGTGGCGCGCTACCAGGAACGCGCCTATGACGCGAAATCGGCGCTGCACGAGACGACCGAAAAGAGCCTGCTGGAAAAGGATCTGATCCTGCAGGAGATGAAGCACCGCATCAAGAATTCGATCACGCGCGTGCTGGCGATCGCGCGGCAGACGGCCTCGCAAGCCACCGACGTCAAGGAGTTTTCGGCATCGTTTTCGGCGCGCCTGCAGGCCATGGCTGCATCGCAGGATATGCTCACGCGCTCGCGCTGGCAGAAAGCAGATCTCGGCGACCTGCTGCGCATCGAGCTCGGGCAGGTGTTCGGCAAGGAGCTTCCCGAAGGCGTGTTGTCAGGGCCGGAAGTGCTGCTGGACGAGACGACGACGCAGGCGCTAGGGCTGACCTTCCACGAACTCGCCACCAACGCGCTGAAATATGGCGACGCCGGCGGTTCGCTCAATTCGGTCAGGGGAAGCTGGGCTCTCAAGGTCGACTGGAGCGTCGAAGGCCGCGGTCGCGAGCGGACGCTGGTCCTGAACTGGCGCGAGGCGGGTCAGAAGGAACTGGAAGCACCAGTCAAGACCGGCTTCGGCACCAAGTTGATAGATCTCAACGTCACACGCGAATTGCGCGGCACGATCGCGCGCGACTACCACGCCGACGGACTGAAGGTGGAGATCAGGATCCCGCTGGCCGCATGAGGGCAAATCAGCGATTTGAATTTTGAAAAACCGGAGGCCGGGAGCCGACCTCCGGTTTTTCGGTGCTGAACTAGAGCGTTTCACTGTTTCACGGAAACGGCGAAACGCTCTATCTTTTTGTTTTTACGCAATTCCGAACGGAAAACCGATCACACTTTTCCTGGAATTGCTCTAGTTGCAGCGAGCCGTGTAGATCCGGCCGCGATGATCGCGATACTGGCAATAGCCATTGCGCAGGTTGCGAACCAGAAGGCCCGACCCGGCGCCGACGGCCGCGCCGATCAGCGCACCCTTGCCGCCGCCGACCAAGCCGCCCACACCGGCGCCGATCAGGCCGCCGCCGACGACGTCCTGCTCGGTCGTGGTGCAGCCGCTGACAGCGACCACAGCAACCATGGCAATGATCATCTTCCGCATAGAATTGCTCCTCACTTTGTCCTCACTTTCGGCAGTGCCAGCAACCGTTTAGCATGAAAAAAGGTGCTTTGCCCGCCAGATTCTACTGTTGCCTAACATAGTCTTTTTCGGGGCGCCCGCCGTTCGACGCGACAAGCATGCCGGACACCTCCAGCGATGCGACCAGCATGCCGTCGGGCCGCGCGTTCCAGACGATCCGGTCGTAGTCGTCCTCCAGCGCGGGATCCACGGCGAGGCATTTGCCGATAATGCGGGGGGCCTGATCCTGCAGGTCGCCGATGGCGAATGGCCGTTCGGCGACGCATGCATGTGCGGTTTCGAAGACGCTGACGGGCACTTCGAGTTCCCGGCAATCGGTCATTGTGCTCGAGCAGCCGACGACAAAGAGCAACGCAGCGATGTGTTCCATGGCTCCAAACCTCCCGCCGCCAACAACGATTCTCGACGAACAAAAGTTCCGGGGCCGGAGCCTGAAGCGCTCCGCGCGAAATGGCGGCGCGCTAAAGTCTGGGCGTCAAAGCCGCATGCGGGGTCAGAACAATTGCCAGGCCGCGGTCAAGGCCACGGCCGCCAGAAGCGCGATCGCGCCAAGGCGGAGCGAAAGATGCGACGACCGCGGCGCCGGCGGCGGCTCGGCATCCTGGAAGCCGCTCATCGAGACGCGGGCGGCCTGCTCCAGCCTGTTCATGTCGGCAACCATCATTTCACTCTCCCAGATCGCGCGCCGGGGCGCGGATGGGCTTCCGGCGCATCATCGTCAGCCGGGTACACAGGATCGGACTTTATGGTGAACAGCCGGTTAAGACCTTTGCCGGCGAGGCTCCATTCCGGCGCAACTCCGGACGGACAGCTACGGCGAAGCCGCCTAGAGCCGGATGATTTCAGGTCGAATCGACCTGAAATCTGAATCCGTCTCTAAATCAAAGAGATAGAGCATGATGTCGTCCGAAAACCGCTTCACACTTTTCGGCATCATGCTCTAGCCTGACCCGTTGCGTACTTTTCCTGGAATTGCTCTCACGCCATCGGCGCCGCCATCAATCCGTCTCGAAATTCCCGTGCGGGACGGTAAGACGGTATTCCATGCGGTCCGTGCCGATTTCCAGCGTCGCTGAGCCGTTCAGCGACATCGGCACGACGCGCTCCAGCGCCACGCTGCCGAAGCGCTTCTCATTGCGCGGCGTATCGCCGACCGCCTCTGTCCAGGTCAGCAGAAGGTTGGGCGAGGTTCCGTTTTCGGCCTCGAGCCTGGCGCGAACCTCGACATGGCCCTCCGGCCGCGACAGCGCGCCGTAGCTCACGGAATTCACGGCCAGCTCATGCATCGCCAAGCCGATATGCATGGCGGCATTGGGGTTGAGATAGGGATTTTCGCCCGCGAACCGCAGACTGTTGGCCAGGTCGCTGCTGTAGCGGCCGACCTGCCCGGAGACGAGCTCCTGCAGCGCCGCTCCCCGCCAATTGGAGGATGTGACGAGATCCTGCGAGGACGCGAGCGATTGCAGCCGGCCGCGAAACCGCGCCAGGAACTCGCCGAGCGTCTCCGTATAGCGCCCGGTCTGAGTGGCGATGCTCTGGATGATGGCCAGAAGATTTTTCGATCGATGGCTGACTTCGCGCAGCAACGCCTTCAGCGTCTGCTCGCGGCGTTTCTGCTCCGTCGTCTCCACCATCGTAGTGACGACGCCGAGGACGTCGCCGGCTTCCCCGCGGTCTGCATCGATCCAAAGCTGGAACCAACGTACGCCCTGGTGTCCCGGAATGCTGAGCTCGAGCTGGTCCGCGTTGCCGGATTCGATCACCTTGAGTTTGGCGGCCCTTATGCGTTCGGCCTGCGCCGGCGAGAGCAAGTCCTTGCCGGCGGCTGTATCGGACGCCCAGGGCGCGTTCATGTTGCGCGCCCAGACCGTTTGCATCTGCCGATCCTCGTAGAGAACCGAAATCCCGGCATTGTGCAGGGCATGAAGCAGGGCCCGCCCCAACTGCATCCCGCTTTCCGAGGGATGCATCGCGATCACTTCGCTGTCTTGCTTTTCAACCCGGTCTTTCGTGGGACCCTTGGAAGGCATTGGAAATATCCCCCACTCGGTCCTTGAACGGCTCAATCCGCAACTTGTTCCGCGTGAGCCAGCGCCTTGAAATCGCGGTGGCCTTGAAATCACAGTGGCCTTGAAATCGCGAGGGCTCTCCAAAAAACGGTCCGCCGGGCAGTGCTCTTTCGAGGCGCCGCCCGGCGGTGGCTGGAAACCGTTTGAGGGGTGCGGCTTCCAGTGTCGCGGTCAGGCTCTCCTGAAGAGGCCTGCGATGAGCGAAATCACCAGGAAGGCGAGGAAGATGAAGAACAGGATCTGCGCGATGCCCGCCGATGTGCCGGCGATGCCGCCGAACCCAAGCGCGCCGGCGATGATCGCAACTACGAGAAATACGAGCGCCCAGTACAGCATGATGCGTCTCCTTCTTACGTCGGGAAAAGAACGTAGCTCGGTGTCGTTTGTTCCACCATTTGCTGAAAAAGACGATCCCCTCGAGGGTCTTTTCAGACCGCAAACGGCCAGGCGTCACGCGCGGCGCGAAGGCCCCGCATGACGCTCGATGTCCAAGCTTCGAAGAGGATCAGGCGGCGGCCTTGGCCTGACGGTCGAAGAACAGGGCCTGGCTGATCAAAGCCTTGACCATGTCGGGATTGAAGGGCTTGGTGACCAGGAAGGCCGGCTCGGGCCGTTCGCCGGTCAGCAGGCGCTCCGGGAAGGCGGTGATGAAGATCACCGGCACCGGCGTCGAGGACAAGATCTCGTTGACGGCTTCGATGCCCGAGCTGCCGTCGGCGAGCTGGATGTCGGCCAGAACCATTTTCGGCCGCGTCCTGCCGAACACGGCCACAGCCTCGGCATGCGTGCGCGCCGTGCCGACCACGCGGTGGCCGAGACTCTCGACCATCTCCTCGATGTCCATGGCGATCAGCGGCTCGTCCTCGATGATCAGCACATCGGTCGCGACCTGCCGGGAAATCTCGTTGCTCGCCTGGGCAAGCAGTTCCGAGAACTCGTCCTCGTCTACATCGAGGATTTCCGCCGCCTCATCCTCGCTGAAGCCCTCGACGGCAACCAGAAGGAAAGCCTGCCTCGGCAGGGGCGCGATCGCATTCAGATTGGCCGCGGCCCGCTGCTCCCAGGCGGTCTGGGCCTGTTCCTGCGGCACGCGGATGGCCACGGAGGTGAACAGTCTGGCGAAAACCTTGTACAGCGCAATGCGGTCGCTCGAGGCTTCGGGGAAGATATTGGTATCGGCGATGATGGCTTCCAGCATCGCGGCGACCAACGCGTCACCACTCTCCTGCGATCCCGATACCGCCCGCGAGAAGCGGCGCAGGAACGGAAGATGCGGCGCGATGGTTGCGGACAAACTCATTATTGACGTCTCCCTCAGATGACGCTGCACGTTCAAGGCCGGGCTGGTGCATGCCCCTGAAAATCAAACGCCGGCTTTCGGAAAAAGTTCCGCCGGCTGTGGAACTAAATTAGCAAGCGGGCGTTTCGAGGCTTGGGATGGGCAACCAGACGAAGGTTCCGCTTGCGTTGTGGTTTGCAGTCGAAGAGCGGTTCAGGCGCTGGAAACTAGGGCTACTATGAAAGAAATGAAGAAAAAAAAGTTGGCTGATGCCGCAAGCAGGCATCGGAACGGGGACGGCAATCCGCTTGGGGCAAACTCAGAGATAGCCCGCAAGCTCAAACAATATTATGACGAGTTGGTCTCGGACCATGTGCCGGACCGTTTCGCTCAGTTGCTCAGCCAACTGGAACAGACCGAACCTGCCCAGAAAAAGGACTGAGGCATGGCGGCAGTATCCCAGAGCTTCAAGACCGAGTTGCTCGGTGCGATCCCGAGCCTTCGCGCCTTTGCCGTGTCGCTGACGCAGAATGCCGACCGGGCCGACGACCTCGTCCAAGAAACGCTGGTCAAGGCTTGGGACAAGCATGAGAGCTTCCAGCCCGGCACCAATCTGAAGGCCTGGCTGTTCACCATCCTGCGCAACGAATTCTATTCGCAGATGCGCAAGCGCGGCCGCGAAGTTCAGGACAGCGACGGCATCATGACGGCCAGGCTTGCCGTTCATCCGGCCCAGCATGGCCAGCTCGACCTCAAGGATTTCCGCGGCGCGCTCGAGCAGCTGCCCGAGGACCAGCGCGAGGCCATCATCCTGATCGGCGCTTCCGGCTTCTCCTATGAAGAAGCCGCCGAGATTTGCGGCTGCGCGGTCGGCACGATCAAGAGCCGCGTCAGCCGGGCGCGCGCCAGGCTCCAGGAAATCCTCAAGATTTCCGGAGAGGACGAGTTCGGGCCCGACGCGATCTCGGCGCAGGTCACAGGTTCGAACGCGGCTTAAACCGACCGGTTACGATTGCAAGGATGGACTCAGGCCGAGGCGACCCGGCCGCAGGCCATGGCCACGGCTTCGATCAGATCGTCGCCTGAGTAGGGCTTGGCGATCAGCCGGATATCCGGAAACGAACCCTTGATCTCGTCCGAATCCGAATAGCCGGAGGCAAATACGAACGGGACGCCCTCGCTGCGTAGCCGCGCGGCGAAATCCAGAGTCGAGACGCCGCCGAGCATCAGGTCGACAACCGCCGCGTCGAAGCGCGCAGGCAGCGCCTGCCCGTCGATCTCGCCGAGCTCACGTACGATCGTCACATCCGCGGCGCCGTGGTCGCGGCAAAGCTGCTCGACGTCCATCGCGATCAGGAACTCGTCTTCCAGAACGAGAATACGCAGTCCATCAAGCAGTGCTGGCACTTATCAGTGTCTCCTCGGCAGGGCCGCACTCATGCGCGGAATTGGCCGCCATGTCATTTAAAAAAGACATTGGGGTCCCGGCCTTGCGGAACCCCTGCCGGTCTCAGGCGTTTCCTTGCGCCCATAAGGGCAGGGATTTCGAAGAGGGGTCGAAATGTCCGGCCAAAGCGCACGCACGGTTGCCAGTCGTCAATATCCTTGTGAAAAATGTCCATTGCGGCCGTTGCCGGCGTTCCGTGAGTTCGACAAGCAGGAATTGTCATTCATCGGCACCTTCAAGCGCGGCGAGCTTGCGGTCGACAAGGGGGCGACAGTCCTGGTCGAAGGCAGCCACAGCGCGCATCTCTATACCGTGCTGTCCGGCTGGGCGTTCCGCTACAAGCTTTTGCCCGACGGACGTCGGCAGATCCTCAATTTTTCCATGCCCGGCGACCTCATCGGCCTTCAGGGAAGCCTGATGGGCGAGATGCAGCATTCCGTCGAGGCCCTGTCGCCGATGCTGCTGTGCGTCTTCGAACGCGACCAGTTGCAGGAGCTCTATCGCAACCATCCCGGCCTTGCCTATGACATCACCTGGATCGCGTCGCGCGAGGAGCGCATGCTGGACGAGAGCCTGCTCAGCATCGGCCGCCGCACCGCACTCGAACGCGCGGCCTATCTCGTCGCTTTCATCGCCGGCCGGGCGCGCAGCGCCGGATTGAATGGCAAGACACCGGTGCAGATCCCGATCACACAACAGCATATCGCCGACACGCTCGGCCTTTCGCTGGTCCATACCAACAAGACCATCCGCAAGCTGATGGACCGCAAGCTCGTGATGTGGCGAGATGGCGGCTGCGAAACGATCGACTATGATGGGCTGAAGAAGCTTGCCCGATGGGAGGGACTGAGCGAGGAACGCAGGCCACTCATCTAGGATGCCTAGGGACGCGACGACCGGAACCATGGCACTGGACGGGCGTTGAAACCAACGCAAACGCAAGGAGTTAGAGAATGGCAACCGCCGCAGGCAAATCCGCAACGGACCAAGCAACCACCGCCGACCTCGAGGCCGATATCGAGCAACTGAAAGCGGATATCCAGAAGCTTACGGAGCAGCTCGCCAAGACTGGTCAACACGGCTATGGCGCGGCCCGTCGCGCCGCCGCGGATGGCGTCGAGCAATTGCGGGCGCAGGGCGAAGCCGCGTTCGAGAGCATGCGGGGAAATGCCGAGGACATCGAAGCGCAGCTGATCGCCAAAGTGCGCGAGAAGCCGGTGACGTCGCTGGCCATCGCGGCGGGCGTCGGTTTCCTCTTCGCCCTGCTTTCCCGCCGCTAGCCGCAGATGGGGGCGCTTGTCTCGCTGATCTCGGCCCTCGCCTCGGGCGAGGCCATGGCCGCTTTGCACAGGGCGCGGACGACGGCAATCCTTTACGGACTTGCCGCCGTTTTTGCCCTGTGCGGCGTCGGTTTCCTCATCGGCGCAGCCTATATCTGGCTGGCGGCGCGCTACGGACCTCTGGCGAACAGTCTCGGCTTCGGCATCGGCTTCCTGGTGCTTGCCGGGCTCGTCCTCGTCATTCACAAGCTGACAACCAGCATGCGCGGCAGGCGGCGCGCAAGACGGCGGCAGGCCGACATGACCGCGCTGGGCGTTACCGCGGCGCTTGCCCTGCTTCCGGCCCTTGCCAAGAGCAAGGGCGGGCTGGGAGCCGTCATCGCGCCCGCCCTGGCGGTCGTCGCCTACGCCATCTATCGCGAGAACGCCAAGTCCAACCCGCCTAAACCGGACCCGGAAGACTTGCCGTAAACGCTTCAGGAAAACGCCGGGACCTCAGGGAGGCTCGGCGGCATCCATCCCGCGGGCGAGGACCCCGGCGAAACTCGCGGCCAACGTCGCTGACCTGGGCAAGGCGGCGGATGTCATTCCCCGGTTCGGAACCTTCCCGATCAAGACCCGTTACCCGACCGTACCTGAAGCGCCCGCCGCCGCGCAGCATGGAGGCCAAGAGTGACCAAGATCGTACCCGAAGACAAAGCACGCCAAGGGCATTGGGGCTGGCATGCGCTCAGGATCCTCGTCGCCGGACTCTTGCTCGCCTTCATCGCGTGGGGGGCAGTCGAGATTTACGGCGAGCTGATCAAGTCGCCGACGACACAGCAGACCGTGCCGACGGCGCCGCCCGCCGAACAGAAACCCACTCAAGGGGGCTGATCTTTCCATCACGCCGCCTTTGCCTGCGCATTGCGTGACGGGACAAGCACTTTTAGCGCGCCGGGGTGAATTTCGATCGTTGTTTCGCGCTCCAGCCTGACCAGTTCGCCATCCAGCACCGCGCTGAATTTTTTGGCGGGCGAGTGGATCTTCAGCACAGCCCTGCCTGCCTGATGCACTTCGACATGCACGCTCTGGCGCAGTCTCCCGCGCAGCATGTCCAGCAGGAGTTTTGCCAAGTGATGACGCCGGCGCGCGACGCTGACATAGATGCCGAGCACGCCGCCGGCCGGGTTGTCGGCATAGGGCAGGTGGCCTTCGCCGAACAGATTGTTGGAGATGCCGATGCCGGTGGTGCGGGTGACGATCTCGGTCTTGCCGACGCTGAGGCTCACCTTAAGCGCCGGGGGGTTCTTGATAGCCGTCCATGCCGCACGCACGGATGCCTGCATCTTTCCATGGCGCGAGCCGAAGTCCATCTTTTCGCGCAGCTGAACCATCTTGGCGTGCATGCCGACGGAGAACTGGTGCACGAAAGGCTGGCCGTTGGCACTGGCCATATCGACCGCGATCACCTCGCCATCGGCGAAGGATTGCAGGGCGGCTTCCAGTGTCTGCGGAATGCCCAGGCCGCGCGCGAAGAGGTTCATCGTGCCGGCGGGCAAGATGGCCAGGACCTTCTTCTTGTTCATGAGGAGGGACGCCGCGGTGGAAATCGTGCCGTCGCCGCCTCCGGCAAGAACGACGTCGATGTTCCGCCTGGCGATGGCCTTCTCCAGCGCCGTGGCGATGTCGCGGCCGGCAACGATATCGATCTCGACCGAATGTCCGGCCGCTTCGAGCGTGTGACGCAACTGTTCGGAAAATGCTTGCAAATCGATGGTACGGAGCGTGCCGCCATCCTGGTTCAGCACTGCAACGAACCGCATACCCCGCTCCGTGTCGCCTTCAGGTCACCTTGAGCCGCCAGACCCTCAGCCACAGACTGAAACGAAGACGCGGCCGCAAAGGTTCCACCACAGGTTTAGGTATCCAGGCACCCGCGAACGCGCTGTGGTTGGAACAACACCCCGGTCACGACGTTGTGAACCTGTCGACACTGCCGCTCCCGACCCGCCGCCCAGAGGTTGGTCGACGGAGCGTCATGCACAAATCAGGCACGAGGAGAGACGATGATGATCCGCACTCTTTTTGCGACGACCGCGATCGCGACGCTGCTCGCAAGCGGCGCTTTAGCACAGACGACGCCCGCCCCGTCCCCACAGGCCCCAGCAGCCGAAAACCCGGCTCCGGTCATACGCTCGGAGGGCGCGCTCATGACGAACATCATCGGCGAGTCCGTCTATAACGGCACCGGCGACGACGCGCAGAACATCGGCAAGGTCGATGATGTGGTCTTCGATGCCAGCGGCAATGCCAAATCCGCCATTATCGGGGTCGGCGGGTTCCTTGGCGTCGGCACCAAGGACGTCGCCTTCGACTACGCCAAGCTGGAATGGGCAGAGAAGAACGGCGACCGCTGGCTGGTCGCCAAGTCGACCAAAGAGGAACTGAGCGCTTTGCCGGCATTCGACCGCAAGCCGTATGATCCGGCGCCGGCGCAGTCGGCCGACGCTACGCAGCCTGCCAACAACACGACTGCGAGTCAGGCGCCTGCGGCCGCACCGGCCGAACCGGTGAAGAAGGCGGAAGGCAATCTCGCCACAAACATCATGGGCGAGTCGGTCTATAACGGCACCGCGGACGACGCCCAGAAGATCGGCGACGTGAAGGACATCGTGCTTGCCAAGGACGGCAAGGCCGAGTCGCTGGTGATCGGCGTCGGCGGCTTCCTCGGCATCGGCACCAAGAATGTCACCTATGACTTCGCCAAGGCAAAATGGGCGGAGAAGAACGGCAACCGTTGGCTGGTGGCCGAGGCGACGAAGGAGGAGCTGCAGGCCCAGCCCGATTTCAACCGCAAGGCCTATGATCCGGCGCCCGGCTCGACGACGGCCGCGAACAACGTACCTGCGGCGACCACGCCCGCGGTGGTGTCTTCGGATACGACCTCCGACAAGGGCGCCAAGCCAGCAGAGCCAGCCAAGTCGACGGCCGAGACGAAGCCTGCAGCCCCGGCTCCGGCAACGGCCGAGAACAAGCCGGCCGACAGCGGCGCCACCGACGAGACCAAGACCGCCTCGATCGATAAGTCGACGCTGACCGAGATGCCGATGGGCGACATTCGTGGCGACGACCTGAAGGGCGCGACCGTTTACGGCGCCAACGACGCTAAGATCGGCGAAATCGGCGACGCGGTGCTGAAGGACAACAAGCCGGATGCGGTAATCGTCGACGTCGGCGGCTTCCTCGGCATCGGCGCCAAGCAAGTGGCGCTCGGCATGGACAAGCTCAAATTCATGACCGACAAGGACGGCAAGAAGTATCTCTACACCAACTTCACCAAGGAGCAGCTGCAGGCACAGGCCGCTTATGACAAGGGCAGCTACGCCGAGAAGCGCGACCAGCAGCGGATGATTCTGAAGTGAGGCAGTAGGCAGTAGGAAATAGGCAGTAGGCGAAAGAAGAGTTGGCAAATCAACCGGCAGCTGGGCAGTCCTACTGCCTACTGCCTACTGCCTGATACCCGACCACGCCGTCTTCCGTCAGTTCCGCCAAGGCCAGCGACTGATCGAGATGCGCGGCGCGCCAGGCGAGCATCCTTTCGGCGAACTCAAGCCGTGCGGGCAGATAGGTCGGGTCGCCTGCCACGTTGTTCAACTCGCCCGGGTCCTTCGAGAGGTCGAAGAGAAGCGCCGGCAGGCCGCCGCCGAAATGGACATATTTGAACTCGGCCGTGCGGATGACGGCAAGGTTGCAGGCGCTCGATGCGATACCGAAATGGCGTTCGGCCTCGCCTTTGGCAATCGAACGGAAATCAAACTCCCAATGCGCCGCGTCGCGCCAGGTCTCCGGCTTCTTGCCCTCGATCCAGGGTGCGAGCGAGCGGCCGTCGAGATGGCGCTGCGGCGCGGCGCCGATCAGGTCGAGCAAGGTCGGGAAGATGTCGACGGCCTCCGTGAAACGGTCGACGGATGAACCGGCAGCGGCTCGCCGGCGCGGATCGCGGATGATCAACGGGATGTGGTAGCTGGCGTCGAAGAAACCGCCTTTGCCGAGCATGAAATGGTCGCCCATCATCTCGGCGTGGTCGGAGGTGAGCACGATCACGGTGTCGTCCCAGGCGTTCGCCGATTTGATCGCTTGCCAAGTGCGGCCGAGCTGCGCGTCGACCTCGGAGATCATGCCGTAATAGATCGCGCGGATTAAGCGGAAATTCTCCTCGCTCCAGTCAGGCACGTTGCCCTCGATGCCGGGAACGAATTTTGTCCGCTTCTGCCCGGCGAGATCGTAGGCGAGATAGGGATGGCCCCCGGCTTCGGCTTGCGGGTTTGCCCCTCGCTTGAAAGCGGGGCCTTCAACCGGATCATACATGGTGTTGTAGGGCTCCGGCACGATGAAGGGCGGGTGCGGGCTGATGAAGGAGACATGCGCGAACCACGGCACGCTCTTCTCCTGCTCGCCGAGCCAGCGGATGAATTCGCCGGCCAGGAAAGCGGTCGGCGTCTGATCTCGCGAATAGACCGGCGGCGCGTTGGTCACGTCGCGTTCCGCTTGCCCGTTGGCCGGACGATGGATGCCGGGGCTACCCGCGCTGGTATCGATGCCTTGCGCCTGCAGCCATGACAGCCACTGCTTCTGATGCTCGGGCAGGGCTTGGCGCATGGTGAATCCCGGCAGCACGCCTTCGTAGCTGCGCAGCCGCGGATCCTCGGGGGAGAGTTGCCGGGGATCGAGCGCGACATCGGTGTAGCCGAACAGGGTCGGATCGTAGCCTGCCGCGCGCGCCGAAAGCGCGATATTGCCATGGCGGGCGTCGAGCGGCGTGCCGTTGCGGCAGACGCGATGGTTCATCTGGTAGAGCCCGGTATAGAGGCAGGCGCGCGCGGGCGAGCAGGGCGCTGCCCCGCCATAGTGACGCCGGAAAAGCACGCCTTGCGCGGCGAGCGCATCCGCATTCGGCGTCTTCACCACCGGGTGGCCGGCGGCCGACAGGCAATCGCCACGCCACTGGTCGCAGGTGATGAGGAGAACATTCGGGCGGCTCGGCGGTTTGTCCAAGATCGTCTCCTTGTGGAAGCGCCTCAGATGGAACGGAAATCACCGGCGTTGCAAGCCGAAGCCAGGTGATGGATTGGTGAACATATTTTGAACAGTCGTTCACTTTTATGACACAGTCCATTCTGTGTTTGCCCGCTTTGCCGTCGGCCCGCCCATCCTCATATTGGCGTGGACAGCGGCGAGGGCCGCACAAGGACAAGGGAAGGAGCACGATCATGCTCAATCAGATCAAGGGCCTGCATCACGTCACCTCGATGGCGAGCGACGCGCGCCGCAACAATGAGTTCTTCACGAAGAAGCTCGGCCTGCGCCGGGTAAAAAAGACCGTCAACTTCGACGCACCGGATGTCTACCATCTCTATTACGCCGACGAGGTCGGCACGCCGGGTTCGGTGATGACCTATTTCCCGTTCCCCGACATCGGCAAGGGCCGGCATGGCGTCGGCGAGGTCGGCACGACGGTGTTCTCGGTGCCGGAAGGCACGCTCGCCTATTGGGAAAAGCGCTTCGCCGACGAGGGCGTGGGCAACGTCGCCCGCGCGGAAAGTTTTGGCGAGAAGCGGCTGACCTTCACCGGTCCGGACGGCGACAGCTTCGCGCTGGTCGAGGACAAGGCCGACAAGAGGGCGCCCTGGGTCAAGGGCGGCGTTCCCGGCGACGAGGCGATCCGCGGCTTTCACTCGGTCTCGCTCAGGCTGAAGGATGGCGGCGCCACCGAGGAGCTTTTGAAATTCATGGGCTATGAGGAGGTCGACAAGTCCGGCAACGTCCGCCGGCTCGCGATCAAGAATGGCAACGGCGCCGACGTCGTCGACATCGAATCGCTGCCGGGCGCCGGCTTTGCCAACCTCGGCGCCGGCTCGGTGCACCACGTCGCCTTCGCGGTCGAGGATCGCGCCAAGCAGCTCGACGTGCGCAAGGCGCTGATCGACACGGGCTATGGCGTGACGCCGGTCATCGATCGCGATTACTTCTGGGCGATCTATTTCCGCACGCCGGGCGGTGTGTTGTTCGAGGTCGCGACCCACGAACCGGGATTCGACCGCGACGAGGACACCGCGCATCTCGGCGAGGCGCTGAAGCTGCCGACGCAGCATCAGCATTTGCGGCCTTATCTCGAAGATAACCTGCAGAAGCTGGAAGGCTGAGCCATGAGCAAGGACGCTTACATCCACAAGGTGCTGCCCGGTTCGCCGGGCGGCCCGCTGCTCCTCGTCTTCCACGGCACCGGCGCGGATGAGGACCAGCTTCTCGGTCTCGGCCGTGAGCTTATGCCTTCGGCGACGATCGTCTCGCCGCGTGGCGACGTGTCGGAGCATGGTGCCGCCCGCTTCTTCCGCCGCACCGGCGAGGGCGTCTACGACATGGACGACCTGGCGCGCGCGACATCGAAGATGGCTGGCTTCGTCAAGGCGCATGTCGAAGTGACGAAGCCTTCGGCAGTGTTCGGCCTCGGCTACTCCAACGGCGCCAACGTTCTGGCCTCGGTGGTGTTTGCGGAGCCAGGCTTGTTCGACGCCACGGTGCTGATGCATCCGCTGATTCCGTTCGAGCCACGCGTCCAGGGCAGCCTTGCCGGCCGCCATATCCTGATCACGGCCGGAAGGCGCGACCCGATCTGCCCGCCCAACCTGACGGCGCGGCTCGAGGCTTATTTGCGCGCCGACGGCGCCGATGTCACAGTGGAATGGCACGACGGCGGGCATGAGGTTCGGCCGAATGAAATCGAAGCGGCGCGGCGGCTGCTCGCGCTCGCGCCCGCTGAAGGAGGCAAGAACAATGGCTGACCAACTGCCCGAGATCGAACTGGAGGACCGCGGCTCCAAGGGGCGTTACGTGCTGCGCGGCCCCGGCGGCGCCGAGGCCGAGATGACCTTCACCAAGATCGGTGAGCACCAGCTCATCATCGACCACACCGAGGTGCCGGATGTCTTTCGCGGCCAGGGCGCCGGGCTTCGGCTCGTCAGCCGCGCGGTCGAGGACGCACGCGCGGCCGGCAAGAAGATCATCCCGCTCTGTCCCTTCGCCAACGCGCAGTTCCGCCGTCACCCGGAATGGGCCGATGTGCTGAAGCAGTAGCGCGGCGTTCCCTTCTCCCCCTGTGGGAACTGAGGAATTGAAGAACTGGGGAATTTTAGAAAAAAGCTCAACCGCCCGACGTGACGTCGCTTCTTCAATTCCTCAATTCCCAGTTCCTCAGTTCCCGCAGGGGATAAGGAAAAGAGCAGCGCTGGCATTTGCACGGTCCGGCCATCTTGCCTAAGTTGACGGTTCGCCCGGACGAAACCTGTCGTCCCGCCTGTCCCCGATTTGAATGGCTTCCCCGATGACCGATACCGACCTGATCCCCGTTTTCGACGGACATAACGACACGCTGCTTCGGCTCTACCAGTCGAAGGAAGCCGACGTCGAAAAGCTGTTCATCGAGGGGACGCCGAGCGGCCATATCGACCTGCCGCGCGCCAGGAAGGGAGGCTTTGCCGGCGGCATGTTCGCTATCTTTCCGCCACCGGTCGAGAAGTCGAAGCGCAGCGCGGTGCCGCCGGCGCCGAGCGACAACGAGCCGCTGCCGCCGGAGCTGCCGCAGGCCGAGGCGATCACCTCGACCATCGGCATGGCCTCGATCCTGTTTCGGCTGGAGCGCGCCGGCGCGCTGACCGTCTGCCGCAGCGCTGGCGATGTGCGCAACGCGATGGCCAAGGGCTCGATCGCCGCCGTCTTCCATATCGAGGGTGTCGAGGCGATCGACCCCGGGCTTGCCATGCTCGACGTGCTTCACGCCGCAGGCCTGCGCTCGCTGGGCATCGTCTGGAGCCGCCCCAACGCCTTCGGCAATGGCGTGCCGTTCCGCTTTCCGTCCTCGCCCGACACCGGGCCTGGCCTCACCGACGCCGGCAAGGCGCTAGTCAAAGCCTGCAACCAGCTCAGGATCATGATCGACCTCTCGCATCTCAACGAGAAGGGTTTTCGCGATGTCGCGGCGCTGAGCGACGCACCGCTGGTGGCCACCCATTCCAACGTGCATGCGATCTGCGGCCATTCGCGCAACCTGACCGACTGGCAGCTCGGCGCGATCCGAGAGTCCGGCGGCATGGTGGGCTTGAATTTCGCCACCGGCTTCCTGCGCGAAGACGGCCGCATGAATGCCGACACTAGTATCGACATCATGGTGCGCCATATCGACTCGCTCTTACAGGCGCTGGGTGAAGACGGCGTCGGGCTCGGCTCCGATTTCGACGGCGCCATGATACCGGCCCCTATCGGCGACGTCGCCGGCTTGCCGAAGCTCATCGACGCCCTCGCCGCGCGCGGTTTCGGGCGCGCGCTGATCGAGAAGATCGCTTATCGGAATTGGTTGAGCGTGCTGGAAAGGACGATCGGATAAGCCATCCGTGTGAAGGGACAATCCTGGACGCTCGGGGATTGGAGGCAGAACGCTCTCAACTTCGTCATTCTAGGGCGGAGCGAAGCGTAGACCTAGAGCCGGATGATTTCAGGTCGAGTCGACCTGAAATCTGAATCCGGCTCTAAATCAAAGAGATAGAGCATGATGTCGTCCGAAAACCGCTCCACACTTTTCGGCATCATGCTCTAGAATCCATGCCGTGACCGTTGCGTAGGATGCTAACGGTGCAGAACTCTGAAACGCCGTGCCGCTTCGGCGTAACGGCATGGATTCCAGGGTCTGCGCGCGTCGCTTCGCTCCTTGCTCCGCCCTGGAATGACGATCGCGCGGCACCGCCTCTCGCGGTGCCGCCATCCGCGTACGGGCTGCCTAAACGCCCATGCGCTTCAGCCAGTCCTTGCCGACGCCGCGGTCGCGGATGATCGGCAAGGGATTTTCCGCGTCGAGCCGGGCGCAGATGCGGTAGACCTCCAGCGTCTCTGCGCTCATCTCGTCGCGCTTGAAGAAATACATCGCCGCTGCGTAGCGGGTGCGGCCGGACCACATCTCGCCGAGCGGCGTGTTGACCAGCTGCCACTGCTCGGCGGCCTCCGCTTCGGCTTCCAGCTTCTCCGCTTCGCTTGCCATGGTCAAAAGTCCGCCGGCGGGTTGGCGGTGCGGCGGTCGAGCTTGATGAAGGGCCGCTGCACCACCTTCGCCTTCTTCATCAGCTTCTGGTACTGCAACTCGCGCATGGCGTAAATCTCGACCCAGAGGTCGTCGACGATGGTATCGCCATAAGGCCGCTGCAGCGAGGCGAGCGCGATATTGCGCTTGGCCATGGGCGACCACATCGCCGCGCTCACCAGCCCGACCTCTTGGCTTTTGCGGTAGTAGACGATGGCATGCTCGGCCGGAATGTTGCCTTCGATCTCCAGCCCGACCAGCACGTGGCGAAGCTTCTTTTTTGCACGCGCTTCCAGGATGGCACGGCGACCGTTGAAGTGTCCCTTATCCGGGTCGATCATGAAGCCGAGGCCGATCTCGTCCGGCATACGAAGGCGGTCCGTGCGGATGGCGTGCTCGGCAGCTGTGAAGTCGGCATTGGCGACGATCAGCCCCGCTTCGAGGCGAGCGCGGTTCAGCGCCGTATAGCCGATGGCGCGGATGCCGCGCAGCTCGCCTGCCGCCATCAGCCGGTCCCACAGGCTCAGCGCCTTGTCCGCCGGCACGAACAGCTCGTAGCCGAGATCGCCGGTGAAGCCGGTGCGCGAGATGGTCACAGTAGCGCCGTCATGCGCGAATTCGGCGAGGTCGAAGACCTTCAGCCGCTCGACACCGGCAAAGCCCGCGTCGCGCAGGATGGCGAAGGATGTCGGGCCCTGCAGCGCGAGTCCGGCGACCGCCTCGGTCTCTTCCTCGACGCTTACGTCATAGCCGATGACACTATCCAGCAGCCAGGGTAGATGCCGCTCCTGCGAGCACAGCCGGAAGCGTGTCGGCGAGAGCCTGAACAAGGTGCCGTCGTCGAGCACGAAACCTTCGTCGTCGCACCAGGCGGTGTAGTGGACGCGGCCGGGCTTCAGCCTGGTCACGTCGCGCAAGGTGACGCGGTCGAGATAGGCTTCGGCGTCCGGACCTTCGATCCGGTATTTGGTCATCGGCGAGATGTCGAAGAGTGCTGCCTGGCTGCGGATGGCGAAATATTCCAGCTCCTCGTCCCACAGCGAATGCGGGGCGCGGTAGCCGGCCCAGCTGTACCAGTCCTGCTTCAGGCCCAGCGCGTCGATGCGCGGCTGGAACGGCGTGCCGAGCCGCAGCGTGCGGAAATGGGATTGGGCGGCTATACGAGTGTCGGTTGACCGCTTGATGGATGGATGATGGTTCATGACGGCGTTCCTTCGCGCCCCCCTCTGTCCTGCCGGACATCTCCCCCACAAGGGGGGAGATTGGCCGTCGCCCCGGCTTTCGCCAATCGCCAACGTTGCAAGAGGTGAGCCGGGCGTGCGTACAGCTGATCTCCCCCCTCGTGGGGGAGATGGCCGGTAGGGCAGAGGAGGGCGCCGTAGAGCGCAGCATTGGTGAATTGTAAGATCATCCTCATGCCCTCATCGCGATGATGCGGCGCGCGGCGTTGAGGCCTGGCGCGCCGGAGATGCCGCCGCCCGGATGCGAGCCGGCGCCGGCAAGGAACAGCCCTTCGAGCGGCGTGTGGTAGCCCGACCAGCCGGAGACCGGCCGCGACATCAGCATCTGGTCGGCCTGCAATTCGCCATGGTGCCAATGGCCGCCGGGCATACGGTAGCGCGCCTCGATGTCGGCCGGGGTCAGCAACTCGGCATGGCGCACCGTCGCGCCGATGCCGGGCGCATAGGTTTCGAGCTGCGCCATGATCGCCTTGAGGAATTGCGGCTTGCCGGCGGCCCAGCCCTCTTTCAGCGCATAGGGCGCGTATTGCACCACGGCCGACAACACGCAGGCGCCGGACGGTGCGAGCGATGGATCGGCGAGGCTGGGCAGCGTGATCTCCATCACCGGCTCGGGCGAGAACTCGCCATATTTCGACGGGTTGAAGGCACGCTCGACATGATCGGGCGAAGGCGCGATGACAAGGCGGCCCTTGTGGCCGGCGGCGTCGACGCCTGAAAATTGCGGCGGCCGGTCGAGCGCCAGATGGAGCTTGGCCGCGTCGCCCTTCATGCGGATGTTCTTCACCTTGCGCACGTAGCCGGTGTCGACCCCGCGCGGGCCGACCAGATCGAGGATCGTCGTTGCGGGATTGATGGCCGAGACCACGGTCTTCGCCCGCAAAGTCTCGCCGCCCTGCGTGACGACGCCGACGGCGCGGCCCCTCTCGACGATGACCTTGGCGACCGGCGAAGCCGGACGGATCGAAACGCCCGCGGTTTCCGCCGCCGCGCGGATGGCGGCGACGACCGCGCCCATGCCGCCCTTGGGCTGCATCTGCGCACCGGCGAGGCCGCCGATCTCGCCGGCCAGCCTATAGTAAAGGCCGAGCAGCGAGGTCGGCGAGCGCGGTCCGAGATGCGAGCCCAGCGTCGCGTCGAAGGCAAGCAGGCCCTTCAGCCGATCGTCCGACAGCTGCTCGTTGAGCAGATCGTAGACATTCATCAAAAGCACGCGCAGGAAGTCGCGCATGTCTTCCTTGCCGAGGCGCTTCAGCGCCAGCGCGGTCTGGCCGAGGCCGGTCATTTCCGCGAGCGACATGTTGCCGAGGTCCGGCGGCCGGCGCGACAGGAAAGGCTTCAGCACGCCGGCATAGCGCAGCAATTGCGCGCGCAGATCTTTCCAGGCGGACTGCTCCGAAGGGCTGGCGCCGGTCAACACCTCGCCATAGGCGCCATGCAGCACCAGCGGACCGTCTCTCGACAGCGCCACCGACGGCACGAAATCGCCGCGGTCGATCTTCAGCCCGTGGCGCTCCAGCTCCAGCGTTTTCACGACATCGGGATGCAGGCGATTGAGCAGATGCGCCACGGCGGAAGCGCGAAAACCCGGCGCGAACTCCTCGGTGCGCGCGGCGCCGCCGACCTCGTTGCCGGCCTCGAGCAGCAGCACCTTGCGTCCCGACTTCGCCAGCGTGGCGGCGGCGACGAGGCCGTTGTGGCCGCCGCCAATGACGATGGCGTCCCAGTTCAAATCAGATGACGTCATGGGCGGGGCTCATATGCAGGATCGGCTTGGCGAGATCGCGCAGGATCTCGGCGGCGGCATTGCGTCCGGGCGCGCCCATGACGCCGCCGCCGGGATGAGTGGAGGAGCCGCACATATAGAGCCCACTGAGCGGCGAGCGGTATTGCGCGTAACCCGGCACCGGGCGATTGAACAGCAACTGGTCGAAGGTGAGCTCGCCCTGAAAAATGTTGCCTTCGGTGAGGCCGACCTCGGCCTCGATCTCGCGCGGCGTGCGCACTTCCATGTGGACTATGCGGTCGCGGAAGCCGGGCGAATATTCGGCGATCTGCGCAATCACGCTTTCGGCGAAGCCGTCGCGGTCGGCGTCGGTCCAGTCCGCCCCCCTTATCTTCGGCGGCGCATATTGCACGAAGCAGCTCATGAAATGCTTGCCGGGCGGCGCCATGGTCGGGTCGAGCGTGGTCGGGATCATCATGTCGAGGAAGGGATCGGCCGACCAGCGCCCGGCCTTCCAGTCGTCATAGGCGCGCTCCATACGCTCGATGGAATCGGTGAAATGCATGTCGGCGCGGTAGACCGGCGAATCCTTCGGCAAAGCCGGGAATTCGGGCAGCGAATCGAGCGCGATGTTGACCTTGCCGGACGAGCCGCGGATTTTGAAATTCCTGACACGGCGCAGGAAAATGTCGGGCAGTTCCTTTTCCTCGACCAGCTTCAGGAAGGTGCGCTTGACGTCGGCATTGGAGATGACGAGCTTGCCGTAGATCTCTTCGCCGCCGGCAAGCACGACGCCCTTGGCCTTGCCGTTCTTCACCAGCACATGGTCGACCTCGGCGACGGTACGGATGGTGCCGCCTGAAGCTTTGAAGGAGGCGGCCAATGCCCTGGTGACGGCACCCATGCCGCCACGCGCATAGCCCCAAGCGCCGACCGAGCCGTCGACCTCGCCCATATAATGATGAAGGAGCACATAAGCGGTGCCGGGCGACATCGGCCCGAGCGCCGTGCCGATGATGCCGGACAGCGCGAAGTTCGCCTTGATGACATCGGTCTCGAAATACTCGTCGAGGAAGTCCGAGATCGACATCGTCCAGAAGCGCAGGGTCAGCGCCATCTCCTCGGCCGAAAGCCCGGCGAATTTCTTGCCGAGATAGAGCAGCTCGCCAATGTCGCGCGGCTTGAAGCTGGTCGGGTCGGGCGCGGTGCGCATCAGGAGCGGCTGGATGAAGCGGCACTGCCTCGTGACGTCGCGCGAATAGCGATCATAAGCCTCGGCATCGCGCTTCGAAAAACGGGCGAACTCGCGGCGATGCGCGTCATGATCGCGGTAGTTGGCGAGGTAGTCGCCGTCGCGCGTGAACACCGCGCCGCCTTCGTAGGAGATCACCTGCAGGCCGAAGCGCGGCAGCTCGAGATCGCGCATGATCTCGGGCCGGAACAGCGAGCAGACATAGGAGCAGTTCGAATAGAGGAAGCCCGGCGTCAGCTCGCGGCTGGTGGCCGCGCCTCCGACCCAGTCGTTCTTCTCGACCACCAGCACATCCAGGCCGGCGCGCTGCAGATAGCAGGCATTGACCAGGCCGTTGTGGCCGCCGCCGATGACGATCGCGTCCCATGCCTTCATGCGCGCTGAACCTCCATCCAGTTTCCCTATCTTCTTGTTTTTACGCAATTCCGGACGGAAAGTTACGACGAAGTCGCCGAACCTAACCGCTTCACGTTTTTCCTGGAACTGCTCGGTTGTCTTGTTCCCTGATTGCCCGAATTTGGCACGGATCACAGTTTTTTGTCCAGCCATATTGAATGAATGTTCAACAAATGATGTTGCGTTTTCCCGTTGATGCGCTAGACTTTGCCTGCGTTCTGGACTGATCCACATCGGCATTTGGGGTTGAAGATCCGATGATCGAAACGGCTGACGCCGAGCCGGAATATGACGACACCGCCATTCGCTTCCTCGAAGCGCTGTGGGGCGAGGGCTACCTGTCGCCCGGCGGCCCGGACGAGGTCGACCGTGTGGTCGAAGGCCTCTCGCTCAAGGGCAAGACGATCCTCGATGTCGGTTGCGGCGCCGGCGGCATCACGCTGCATCTGGCCGCGCGTCACGGCGCGGCTCGGGCCACCGGCTTCGACGTCGAGAGGCCGGTGATCGAGACGGCGAGGCGAGGAGCGATCAGGCGAGGCCTCGAGGACCGTGTCGGCTTCGTCCAGGCGCCGCCGGGGCCGCTGCCTTTTGCGGACGCTTCCTTCGACGTCGTCTTCTCCAAGGACGCGCTGCTGCATGTGCCGGACAAGGATGCGTTGTTCGCCGAAATTTTTCGCGTGCTGAAACCCGGCGGGGTGTTTGCGGCGTCGAATTGGATGATCGGGCATGACGGCGAGCCGTCGCCTCAGATGAAGGCCTATGTCGCGGCCGAGGGGCTCTCCTTCGCCATGGCCTCGCCGGCGCGCTATGCCGAAGCGATGCGGCGCGCCGGCTTTACCGACATCGCCGTCCGCGACCGCAATCCATGGTACCGCGAGGTCGCTCGGGAGGAGCTGGCGCGCCTCAAGGGACCGCTCTACGCGCAGGCCGCCGCGGCGGTCGGCGTGGCCTATGTCGACAAGAATATCAAGACCTGGGAGGCGATGCAGAAGGTGCTTGACAGTGGCGAGCACCGTCCCACTCATCTGCGCGGTTGGAAGCCGGTCGGATAGCCGGCAATGCTGGAGATCGTCACACCCATGAAGACTGCAGAGGCGAGCGACGCTCTCCCCGAAACGACGCGCAAGGGCGATGCCGAAAAGCGCGGCCGCAAGGCCTCGAAAGAGGTCAGGCAGCTGCAGCTGATCGAGGCGACGATCGATTCGCTGGCCAAGCGCGGCTATGCCGAAACGACGATGGCCGACGTTGCCGACGGCGCGGGCCTGTCGCGCGGCATCGTCAACTTCCATTTCGAGAGCAAGGAAAAGCTCCTGATCGCCACGCTGCAGCACATGTATGACGAGTATTCGGCGCATTGGCGCTCGGCCTTGCAGAAGGCGGGCGAGGATCCGGCCAGGCAACTGCAACAGCTGGTATGGGCCGATTTCGACCGCTCGATCTGCAACAAGCGCAAGCTCGCTGCGTGGCTTGCCTTCTGGGGCGAGGCCAAGTCGCGGCCGACCTACCAGGCGCTGAGCAGCTCGCGCGACGCTTATTACCAGCAGGTCTTCATCGACCTCTGCACGACGCTCAAACAGAGCGGCGGCTACGCCTACGACCCCCAGGTCATCGCCCTAGCGCTCAGCGCCATGCTCGAGGGCCTGTGGCTGCGGCTGATGATGGGCACCGAGGACACGACGCGGGAGACGGCCTTGCAGTCGGCGAATGCATTTTTGGCCGCCGCTTTCCCGAAACACTATGGCTAGCAAGAGATGGGGCTAGCAAAAGCCGGGGCTAGCAGCAGCCGGCCAAACAAGACCGGCAAAACCAAAAGAGGATGGAACAGCATGAAGAAATTTAGCCGACGCCTGACATTGACCCTAGCGCTGGGCGGCGCGCTCGCCGCTTCCGCGGCAGCGTTCGCCGTCGCCGCCGACAAGGACCTGATCGTGTTCGACTGGTCAGGATACGAGGATCCGAGCTTCCACGGCAAATATGTCGAGAAGAACGGCGACTCGCCGACCTTCGCCTTCTTCGGCGACGAGGACGAGGCCTTCGAAAAGGTCCGCTCCGGCTTCAAGTCCGATCTCGGCCATCCCTGCTCGCAGAGCGTGGTTAAGTGGCGCGAGGCGGGCCTGCTGCAGCCGCTCGACACGTCCAAGATCTCCGGCTGGAAGGATCTCAATCCCGGCATCATGGCGATGAAGGACCTCGCCACGACGTCCGACGGCAAGGCCTGGTTCATGCCCTGGGACTGGGGCGACACGCAGATGACCTACAATTCGGACAAGATCGCCGAAAAGGACGTGCAGTCACTGAAGGCCTTCGCCGATCCAAAATACAAGGGCAAGGTTTCGATCGGCGACAATGTCGACGATGCCTACGCGCTGGCCAGCCTCGCCATCGGGCTCAAGGACTGGACCAAGATTACGGACGACCAGTTCAAGCAGGCGTCCGACTTCCTGCGCCAGGTGCACAAGAATGTCCGCTCCTACTGGACCGACACAACCGACATCGTGCAGCTGCTTTCCGGCGGCGAAGTCGATCTCGCCTGGGCCTGGAACGACGCGGCGGTGCAGTCGCAAGCCGCCGGCGTGCCGATCAAGTCCAAGAAGGACACCGACGAAGGCATCTCGACCTGGGTGTGCGGCTATGTGCTGTTCAAGGACGCGCCTGGCAACATCGACAAGGCCTATGACTATCTCAACGCCGTCAACGATCCGGAAGTCGCCAAGGTGCTGGTCAAGGATTGGGGCTACGGCCAGGCCAACGCCAAGGGCATGGCCGGCGTCGACCCGGCGATCCTGAAGGAAAAGGGCTATGACAATGTCGAGAAGTTCATCGACAAGACGCTGTTCCAGCAGCCGCTGCCTTCCGCGCTCAAGCTCAAGATGATCGCCGAGTTCGAGAAGATCAAAGCCGGCTATTGAGTGCTGCGGAAACGACCGGTCGCTCCTGAACTGAAACGGCGTAGCGCCGTCGGCTGGAGCCGAACCAGGCGGGCTCGCCAAAGCCGGGGAATTCTCTTAACCTCCCCCATACATTCGCGATGGGGGAGTTTCTCGCGTCATGACATCCATGCTTCGCCGCTTTGCCTTGGCTGCCGTCGTCACCGTCGGCGCGGGTACCGCCTATGCGCTTGCCGAAGGTGGCGGCGACCTCGTCGTCTTCGACTGGTCCGGCTACGAGGACCCGCTGCTGCATCCGGCCTATACCGCCAAACACGGCGCGGAGCCGACCTTCTCCTTCTTCGGCGACGAGGACGAGGCCTTCGAGAAGATGCGCGCCGGCTTCAAGGCCGATATCGCGCATCCCTGCTCGCAAAGCGTGGTGAAATGGCGCGAGGCCGGTCTCTTGCAGCCGCTCGACACCTCGAAGATCGCCGGCTGGAAGGACCTCAATCCAGGCATCATGGCGATGAAGGATCTCGCCACCACCGCCGACGGCAAGGCCTGGTTCATGCCTTTCGACTGGGGCAACACATCGCTGCTCTACCGCACCGACAAGGTGACGGCGGAAGAGGCGCAGTCGCTGAAGATCTTCGCCGATCCGAAATTCAAGGGCCGCGTCACCATCGGCGACAATGTCGACGACGCCTATGCGCTGGCGAGCCTGGTCATCGGCCTGAAGGACTGGACCAAGATGACGGACGAGCAGTTCAAACAGGCCTCCGCCTTCCTGCGCGACGTGCACAAGAATATCCGCTTCTATTGGACGGACGACACCGACCTCAACCAGGCCTTCACGGGCAATGAAGTCGACCTGGTCTGGGGCTGGAACGAGACCTATGTGACGTTGAAAGGCCAGGGCCTGCCGATCGCGATGAACCGCGACACCAAGGAAGGCATCTCGACCTGGGTATGCGGCTATGTGCTGCTCAAGGATGCGCCGGGCAAGCTCGACCAGGCCTATGATTTCCTGAGCGCCGTCAACGCGCCGGACGTTTCGGAGTATATGGTGAAGACCTTCGGCTACGGTCACGGCAACAGCGCAGGCATGGCGGCGATGGACCAGAAGCTGCTCACCGAACGCGGCTTCGACAATCTCGATAAGTTCCTCGACAAGACGCTGTTCCAGCAGCCGGTTGCGCCTGACCTCAAGCAGCGCATGGTCGCCGAGTTCGAGAAGATCAAGGCCGGCTATTGAGCAGCATCATTGAAAGAACCGACGTCGTCATCGTCGGCGCCGGCTTCACCGGTCTGTCAGCCGCGCTCGAGTTGAAGCGCGCCGGCATCGATTTCCTTGTCCTTGAAGCACGCGACCGCGTCGGCGGCAGGGCAGAGGCTGTCCGCAATGGGCTCGGCGAGCTGGTCGACAGCGGCGGCCAGTTCCTATGCGTGGACATGCCACAAGTGATGGCGCTGGCCAAGGCCCACCGAAAGACTTTCGTCGAGACCTATATCGAGGGCGAATTCATCACCCATCCGTCGATGACGCCGGCGCGGGCGGAGCGGACCTACCAGGTCGCGATGGCGATCCGCGAGCGCATGAACGGGATCGCCCTGGACGATCCGTCGATCGCCGGGCTGACCGTCGCGACATGGCTCGGTCGCCAGGGGGACACGGCCGACGCCAAGGCCGCCTTCCGTTCGATGATCGAAGGCCTGTGGTGCCTGGCGCTAGACAAGGTGCCGCTGTGGTACCTGATCGACAACGATCGCCGCATCACCAACGAGGTGTTCGAGCTGCAATATTTCCTGCGCGAGACGATGCAGTCGCTGGCCGACGATCTGGCAGGAGATCTCGGCGACCGGCTGCGGCTGGGCGAAGCCGCGACGCGGATCGAGCGCGGGCGGCAAGGCGTTCGCGTCGTCTCGACCGGCGGCGTCATCGAGGCGGGCGCGGCGCTGGTCGCCTTGCCGCCGGCGACGGCCGCGAAGCTCGACTTCGCGCCTGCCCTGCCGGCGGCGCTCGCAGGCGCGCTCGGCGTCTGGGAAAGCGGCGCGGTGATCAAGATCCTGGTGCGCTATGCCAGTCCATTCTGGCGCGAGCGGGACCTGTGCGGCATGGTCATGTGGCGCGACCAGCCGGGGCTGTTTGCCTGCGACGCCAGCACGGATACCGATCATGCCGCGCTTGTCGTGTTTGTCGGCGGGCCGCTGGCGCTGCGCTGGCACCCGCTCGGCGAGGCGGCGTTGCGCGCGGAAGTTACGGCGCGGCTTGTCGAGGCGCTGGGCGCGCCAGCCGCCGACATCGTCGATTTCAGCGCGCGCGACTGGACGCATGACCGGTGGAGCGGCGGCGCCTATAGCGACCTCATCGTCGACGTGGCCGCGCGGCATGCCGAACGAGAAATTCTCGCGGGCGCGCCACCCGTCTATTTCGCCGCTTCGGAAGTGTCGCCGTCTTTCCCGGGCTATGTCGAAGGTGCGATCGTCGCCGGCCGCATCGCGGCCGGCAAGATTCAGTCGGCCATCGCCACCAGCGCCTCGGGGTCGTAGGCGAGGCGGATCGGCGCGCCGACCGGAATGTCGTCGGCGCCGAAATCGTTGGTCTCGGTCACCGAGAGCGGCTTCTCCAGCCCCGGTATCTCGACGATCAGATGCGTGATCTCGCCGAAATAGTGGCGCTCCACCACCTTGCCCGCGACCTCGAACTTTGCCGTCGCGGTGTCCCACAAAACACGCAGCCGCTCCGGACGGATGCCAAGCGTGGCCGCGCCGCCATTGCGCACGAAAGCCCTCGGCTTGTCGGTCTTGACGCGGCCGAAGCCCAACGTGTCGAGCACCATTGAAGTCCCGTTTTCCTCGACGATCTCGGCCTTGACGAAGTTCATGCCGCCGAGGAAGTCGGCCACCTGACGATTGACCGGGCGCTGGTAGATCTCCTTCGGCGAGGCGACCTGGGCGATCTTGCCGCCGAACATCACGGCGATGCGGTCCGACATCGCCAAGGCCTCGTACTGGTCGTGCGTGACCAGCACGAAGGTGATGCCGACCGCCTGCTGCAGGCGGCGCAATTCGACCTGCATCTGCTCGCGCAGCTTCTTGTCGAGCGCCGAAAGCGGTTCGTCGAGCAGCAGCACTTTCGGCCGCATGACCAGCGCGCGGGCGAGTGCGACGCGCTGGCGCTGGCCGCCGGAAAGCTCGGTGGCCCGGCGTTTGCCGAGGCCGGTCAGCGACACCTGCGCCAGCGCTTCCTCGACGCGGCGCTTCTCCTCGCCGGCGTCGAGCCTCAGCCGTCTCAGCCCATAGGCGACATTCTGCTCGACATTGAGATGCGGGAAGATCGCGTAGCTCTGGAAGACCATGTTGGTCGGCCGGCGGTTGGCGGGGATGCCGTCCATCGGCTGGCCGTCGACGGCGATGGAGCCGCTGGTCGGCGTGTCGAAACCGGCGATCATGCGCAAGAGCGTGGTCTTGCCGCAGCCGGAAGGCCCGAGCAGCGAGAAGAATTCGCCCTCCCTGATCGTCAGCGAGGCATTGTCCAGCGCCTTGAAGGCGCCGTAGCTGCGCGTGACGTCGCGGATCTCGATCATGGTGCGATCCGATTGCGTGCGCTCGGACTGGACCCGCTCAAGCATAGAGGCCTCCCTCATTCTGGGTGCGTCTCGCCGCGCGGCGGCGCAGGATTTCGGCAATCGTCATCAGCAGGAAGGACGCAAAGAGCAGCAAGGTGCCGAGCGCCAGCACGCCGGGAAGCTTGGCCGCGAAACGCAGCTGGCCCCAGATGTAGATCGGCAGCGTCGCCTCGGTGCCGGTCAGGAAAAAAGCGATGATGAACTCATCGAGCGAGATGGTGAAACAGACGAGCAAGCTGGAGATGATCGCCGGCGCGACCATCGGCAGCGTCACGCGCCGGAAGGTCCCGAAGGCGCTCTCGCCGAGATCGGCCGAAGCCTCCTCCAGGCTGCGGTCGAAACCTTCGAAGCCGGAGGTCAGCACGGTCATCGAATAGGGAATGCAGACCAGCACATGGCCGAGCACGACGGTGAACAGCGACAGGCTCAAGCCGAGTTGCAGCATGACCAGCAGCATGGAGATGGCGACGATTACCTCCGGCAGCACCAGTGGCGCCATGATCAGCCCATTGATGGCGCGGCGGCCCGGGTAACGGTAGCGGGTGATCGAGCGGGCGGCGAGGATGCCCAGCACCGTCGACAGGATCGCGGCGGAGACGCCGACGATCAGGCTGTTCCAGGTGGCGTCGATCAGTGCCGGCGTGCGCGGCAGGTCCTCGTACCAGTGCAGCGTGACGCCCGAGAGCGGGAATTTCGGCGTCGCTGCCGTATTGATCGAGAAGATCGGCAGGAAGATTACCGGCAGATAGAGGAACAGCAGATAGAGGACGGCGTAGCTCGACAGCCAGCCCGGCAGGAAACGTCTTATCGCGGTCATCGTGCCAGCCTCTGCAGGGCGCGGAAGACCAGCACGGTGGCGCCGGCCATCAACGAGACGATGATCATGGTGGTGACGGAGAGCGCGGCCCCCAGCGGCCAGTTCGACGCCTTGCCGAATTGCGCCTGGATGGCGTTCGCGATCATGACGCCGTCCTTGCCGCCGACAAGCTTTGGCGTGACGTAGTCGCCGACGGTCGGGATCATAACGATCAGCGCCGCCGAGATGACGCCGGGCGCCGACAGCGGCAAGGTGACGCGCAGGAAGGAGCGCAGCGGCCCGTCGCCGAGGTCGGTCGCCGCTTCGACCAGGGTCCGGTCGACCTTCTCCAGCGAAACGAAGATCGGCAGGATGGCGAAGGTCGCCCAGGCATGGGTCAGCGTGATGATGACGGCGGTGGAATTGTACAGCAGCGCGTCCGATGGCTCTTGGATGATGCCGAGGCCCATCAGGCCAGAGTTGAGCACGCCGTTATAGCCGAGGATCACTTTCCACGACATCACGCGCAGCAGGTAGCTGGTCCAGAACGGGATGGTGATGAGGAACAGCCACAGGCTCTTGTGGCGGCCGCCATGGAAGGAAATGAAATAGGCGATCGGGTAGGCAAGCGCCACGGTCAGCAGGCTGACCGTCAGCGAGATGTAGAGCGAGCGCCAGAGCAGGTCGCGGTAGATCGGCTCGGTCAGCGCGATCCGGTAATTCTCCAGCGTGAATGTGTGGTCGATGGTGAGATAGTTCTGCGTCCAGAAGGAATGCGCGATGACGACCAGGATCGGCAGGACGAGAAGAATAAGGGCATAGACGAAGGTCGGACTGATCAGGGCAAAGCCCTGGACGGCTTCCGATTGCAGAAGGGGACTTCGTCTCGATCCCGCCATGCGCAGCGGGGGCGACCCTTCCGCAGCCGCTGTCATTGCAGCGCTCCGGGCGTGATTTCGGTAGCTGGCTCGGACTGTCCCGCCATGCGGCCTTCCCATTCGTGGCGCCGGTTGCCTGTTCCCGATTTATGCTCGGAGCGCGATCGCTCCCTGGCTTGCCGGCTTTCTTTCATCATGAGCGCATCCGCCGATTGAAATCAAGCGCTATTTCTGCGATATTGATTGAACGGATATTCAAAATGAAGCGATGAAAAGCCCAATTTCCACGGCTTTCCGTGTCGTTCGATATCCGATGAGAACTAGACAACCTGGTGATGCGAGGCGAAAATGGCGGCTCAGAGCAAGATCAAGGCAGGCGAACTCATCGAGCCCGGCGACGGCGACGCGGTCGAGCTCGCCAAGCGCCATCTCGTGCAGCCCTGGCCTTATGCCGGCTCGGTCGGCAACGAAGCCCGCGCGCTGATCGACGCGGGTGACGGGATCTACATCACCGACGGCTCCGGCAAGCGCCTGATCGACGGCCCGGCCGGCATGTGGTGCATCAATGTCGGCCATCGCCGCGAGGAGCTGGCCAAGGTCATGTACGACCAGGCGATGGCGCTCTCCTACAACACGCCATGGTACACGATGAACGCGCCCTCGGCCGAGCTTGCCCGGCGCATCGCCGATGCGGCGCCTGGCGACCTCAGCCACACCTTCTTCACCACCGGCGGCTCTTCGGCGGTGGAGACGGCGCTGCGCTTCATGCAGTTCTACAACAATGTGCGGGGACGGCCGGAGAAGAAGCTCATCCTCAGCCGCGGCGGCGCCTATCACGGCTCGACCTATCTGTCGGCCTCGCTCAACGGCCGCCCGCGTGATCGCGACTGGATGGACGGCGCCGGCGAGCTGGTGGTCAAGCTGTCCTCGCCCGATCCGTTCCGGCGCCCGAAAGGCATGAGCGTTGCCGCCTTCACCGATTTCCTGGTCGACCAGTTCCGCGACACCGTCGCGCGTGTCGGCGCCGACCGGATCGGCGCCTTTGTCGGCGAGCCGGTGCAGGCCTCGGGCGGGGTGATCGTGCCGCCGGACGGGTATCTGAAACGCATCCGCGAGATCTGTCGCGAGAACGACATCCTCTATGTCTCGGACGAGGTGGTGACCGGCTTCGGGCGGCTCGGCCATGTCTTTGCCTCCGGCGATGTGTTCGGCATCGACCCGGACATGATCACCTTCGCCAAGGGCGTCACATCGGGCTATTTCCCGCTCGGCGGCGTCATCATCTCCGAGCGGCTGCTCGAAGAGCTGCGTCGTTCCAACCATCCGGATGCGCTGTTCGGCCACGGCCTCACCTACACCAGCCATCCGATCGGCTGCGCGGTTGCGCTGAAGAATCTCGACCTGCTGGAAGAGGGCGTGCTTGCCCATGCGCGCGAGATCGCGCCCTATTTCCAGGCGCAACTGAAGACGCTGGAAGAGCTGCCGCTGGTCGGAGAGGTGCGCGGCGTCGGCTTGATGGCTTGCGTCGAATGCGTCGCCGATCGCGAAAGCAAGGATCCGCTGCAGCTCGACAAGGATGTGGGAAAACGCATCGACGCGCATTGCCACGAGCTCGGCCTTCTGGTGCGCCCGCTGATCAACATGTGCGTGATGTCGCCGCCGCTCATCATCAGCCGCGAGCAAGTCGACGACATGGTGGCGATCTTGCGCGAAGGCATCTCGCGGACCATGGATGATTTGCGGAAAGAGGGCGCGTGGCGGGGGTGATTAGCCAATCTCCCCCTTGTGGGAGATGCCCGGCAGGGCAGAGGGGGGACACTGTCCCGCCTACATCTCAGTAGTCGCAATGCCAATCTTCGTCAGTTTGTGGCCCGTCTAAGGCAAGGGGGTCGAGTTCCTTCGCGCCCCCCCTCTGTCCTGCCGGACATCTCCCCCACAAGGGGGTGTATGGACTGGGGACATCGCGAACAGGTGTGCGAAGACATCGCGAACAGTTTCCCATGCTAGCGCTGG
>NZ_VFVL01000030.1 GCF_006442815.1 Mesorhizobium sp. B2-4-3 | reverse complement strand
TGCTTTACAGCTGCAAAGACTTAGGACGGGCCGCCGCTCAGACCACGGTCATAACGTCTAGAATCCATGCCGTTACCTTCGCCAAGGCGTGCAATGGAGCAGAATTCTGCACCGTGGCGGCGCTTCCAAGTCACGGCATGGATTCTATGGTCTGCGCGCGTCGCTTCGCTCCTTGCTCCGCCATAGAATGACGAGGTTGCGGCGGCTTCAACCAATCCCCAGCGTTTGCGCTGATTTCACGCAAATGAACAGTGAAACGGTCCCAGAGGCCCGCAGCGCGCTCAAACTTTCAGGCTTGACTGATGGGCGGTACGGAATAGGGTAGCCCGCGAAAATACCGGCTTTGGTTGCCGGGCGGCAAGAATGCCTCGTATGCCTCGCCCATCCGGCGCTGGCTGCGAGGCTTTTTCATTTTTGGGGCCTTGCTTGAAACGACGTATCGAGATCGGCATCCTCTATTCGCGCTCGGGCAGCTACCAGCTCGTCTCCGACGCCTGCCGGCTGGGGGCGATGCGCGCGATCGCCGACATCAACGCCGATCGCGCGCAAAGCATCGAGCTCGTCCCGGTCGAGCGCGATCCGCAAAGCAATGCCGACCGCTACGCGACGCTCTGCGAGGATATCTTCCGCACCAGCAGCGCCCGCCATGTCGTCGGCTGCATCACCTCCTGGAGCCGCAAGGAGACCATTCCCGTTCTGGAGAAGGCGGGCGGCATGCTCTGGTACGCCTGCCCGTATGAAGGCTTCGAGGCCAACGAGCATGTCGTCTACATGCATGCCTGCCCGAACCAGCACCTGGTGCCGCTGATGGCTCATGTCGCGCCGCGTTTCGGCGCCAACGGCTTCCTGCTCGGCTCGAACTACATCTGGGGCTGGGAGATGAACCGCGTCGCGCGCGACCTGATCGCCGACGCCGGCGGCAAGGTGCTCGGCGAACGCTATCTGCGCATCGGCGAGACCGACGTTTCGCGCCTGATCGAGGAAATCCGCGTCACCCGGCCGAACTTCATCCTCAACAACCTGATCGGCACCTCGTCATATGCCTTCCTCGCCGCCTATCGCGACCTGGGACGAGAGGATGCGGCCTTCAAGCCTGACGCCTGCCCGGTGATCTCGTGCAATCTCACCGAGGGCGAGCTGACGGCCATCGGCGAAACCGGCAAGGGGCATCTGTCGGCCGGACCCTATTTCGCGCCGCGCCCGGCCGCCTTCGCCTCGTCCTTCGAGGCGTCCGCCTATGCCTCGGTGCAGGTGATGGCGGACGTGCTTTCCGGCAACCCGGACGCCGGCCCGGCGGAATTCTCGAAAGCCTTCGCCGAGCGCCGCTTCGCGACCCGCCTCGGGCCGATCGCCATCGATCCGCACACCCAGCATGCGACCCTGCCGGTGATCATCGGGCGTATTGCCGACGGCTTCTTCGAGGTGGTGAGCCGCGAGGAAGAGGTGGCGCCAGATCCCTATCTTTCGCGCTACGATCCGGCCAAGGTCTTCGGCCGCCCGCGGCTCAGGGTGGTGTCGTGAGCCGCGCCGCGCGCATCCCCAATCTCGGCGGCGCCAGGGCCTTCGTGCTGCATCGTCCGCACACCACGGTGCAGGCGATCACCAGGCAGTTGTCGGCGATCGGCCTCGCGGCGGTCGAGTGCTGGCCGCATTTGCCGGCGGAGGCGCTGGCGGCGGATTTCGTCTTCTTCGACGCCGACCTCGGCTTCGACGAGCAGTTCCCGTGGAAGCCGGGCGAAGCGCCGATGCCGCTGGTGGCGCTGATCGGCTCGGAGGCACCCGGCCGCATCGAGTGGGCGCTGTCGCACAAGGCCGACGCACAGCTTTTGAAGCCGGTCGGCAATGCCGGTGTCTACAGCGCGCTGCTGATCGCAAGGCAGGGTTTCGAGGCTCGCAAGCATTTAGCCGGCGAAATTTTCTCGCTGCGCCAGCGTGTCGCAGAGCGCCAGACCATCGTGCGCGCGGTCGCGGCTTTGTCGAAAGGCAGCGACGACGACCGCGCCTACGCGCAGCTGCGCTCGCTGGCGATGAGTTGGCAGATCAGCGTCGAGGAAGCGGCCCGGCGCATCGTGGCGATGACGGAAGCAGAGGGCGGCGATGACCAATCCCATCGCGCCTGACCTTTCGGCGGGCCGGATGCCGGCAAAGCCGCGCGCCGGCGTCTGGCGCCGGCTGGTCAGGCGGCCGCTGGCGCTGCTCGGGCTGTTCATTATCGCCATCGTGCTCGCGGGCGCCATCCTCGCCCCGTGGCTGACCGGCTACGATCCCAACGAGCAGATGTTCGACGGCCTGACGCTCGAAGGCTCGCCGCTGCCGCCGAACGCCAAGTTCTGGCTGGGCACCGACCTGCTCGGCCGCGACCTGTTGACCCGCATCCTGTTCGGCGCCCGCACCTCGCTGATCATCGGCATCGTCGCCAATGGCGTGGCGCTTCTGATCGGCACGCTGGTCGGCGTCACGGCGGGTTATTTCCGCGGCTGGATCGGCAGCGCGCTGATGCGCTTCACCGACCTGATGATGGCCTTTCCCGCGCTGCTTCTCGCCATCTGCCTGGCGGCGGTGTTCGAGCCGAGCCTCTGGATCGTCGCCATGGTGATCGCGCTGGTCAACTGGGTGCAGACCGCGCGCGTCATCTACACAGAGACCTCCTCGCTCTCCGAGCGCGAGTTCATCGATGCCGAGCGCACGATAGGGGCGAGCGCGCCGCGCATTCTCATCCGCCACATCCTGCCGCATCTCCTGCCGACCATCATCGTCTGGGGCACGCTCGGCATCTCGACCACGGTGCTGCTCGAAGCCACGCTCAGCTATCTCGGCATCGGCGTGCAGCCGCCGACGGCCTCGTGGGGCAACATCATCTTCGAGAACCAGACCTATTTCCAGGCGGCGCCCTGGCTGGTGTTCTTCCCGGGCGCCGCGATCCTGGCGCTGGCGCTGGCCTTCAACCTGGTCGGCGACGCGCTGCGCGACATCCTCGACCCGACGCAAAGAGGGCGCGAATAATGGGGGGCCGATTATGATTGCCTATCTCGGCCGCCGGCTCATCCAGTCGCTGCTCATCCTGCTCGGCGTCTCGCTGATCACCTTCGCGCTGCTCTATCTTTTGCCGGCCGACCCGGTGCGCCAGATCGCCGGGCGCAGCGCCACCCCCGAAACGGTGGAGAACATTCGCCGCCAGCTCGGCCTCGATCAACCTTTCATCGTCCAGTACTGGCACTATCTGACCCGGCTCGTCAGCGGCGATCTCGGCCGCTCCTACATCCAGCGCTCGGAAGTCACCGAGCTCATCGTCTCGCGGCTGCCGGCCAGCCTGCTGCTGATGGTCGGCGCCATCCTGTGCGAGCTGGCGATCGGCCTCACCATGGGGTTGATCGCCGCCGTCAGGCGCGGCACCGCCACCGACCAGACCTTGATGGTCGTCTCCTTCGTCGGCGTCTCGGCGCCGCAATTCGTCGTCGGCCTGCTGCTGCTCTACGTCTTCGCCGTCAGGCTCGGCTGGTTCCCGATCGGCGGCTACGGCAGCTGGCGCCACCTCGTGCTGCCCTCACTGACCATGGGCATACTCGGCGCCGGCTGGTACGCGCGCATGATGCGCTCGTCGATGATCGACGTGCTGCGCCAGGACTATATGCGCACCGCCCGCGCCAAGGGCCTGGCGCGCGGCGCCATCCTGTTCCGCCATGCGCTGCCCAACGCCATCCTGCCAGTCGTCGCCATGATCGGCATCGACGTCGGCATCTTCATGGGCGGCATCGTGGTGGTCGAAAGCGTGTTCGGCTGGCCGGGCATCGGCCAGCTCGCCTGGCAGGCCATACAGCGCGTCGACATCCCGATCATCATGGGCGTCACCCTGGTCTCGGCCGTCGCCATCGTGCTCGGCAACCTTCTCGCCGACATCATCGCGCCCTTCATCGATCCTCGCATCAAGCTCAGATGAAAATGAAAACCGAACAGAGAAAGGGAACATAAAAATGAAAAAGTTTCTCGCGTCCACCGTCGCTGCATCGGCGCTGGCGCTGATGCTCGGCATGGCAAGCGCGCGCGCCGACGACGCGGTCGACCCGAACAT
Organism: Mesorhizobium sp. B2-4-3; assembly: GCF_006442815.1. Lineage (GTDB taxonomy): Bacteria > Pseudomonadota > Alphaproteobacteria > Rhizobiales > Rhizobiaceae > Mesorhizobium. Next base: position 73,730 of record NZ_VFVL01000030.1, on the reverse strand, counting down.
CAAGCAGGGCGGCGCCATCACCATCACCTACAAGGACGATGTCGCGACCCTCGACCCGGCGATCGGCTATGACTGGCAGAACTGGTCGATGATCAAGAGCCTGTTCGACGGGCTGATGGACTATGAGCCCGGCACCACCAAGCTCAAGCCCGACCTCGCCGAAAGCTACGAGATCTCGCCGGACGGCAAGACCTTCACCTTCAAGCTGCGCCATGGCGTGAAGTTCCACAACGGCCGCGAGATGACCGCCGACGACGTCAAATATTCGCTCGACCGCGTCACCAATCCGAAGACGCAGAGCCCGGGCGCCGGCTTCTTCGGCTCGATCAAGGGCTATGACGATGTCGCCGCCGGCAAGGCGGGCAGCCTCTCCGGCATCACCGTGGTCGACCCTTACACGATCAAGTTCGAGCTGACCCGGCCGGATGCCACCTTCCTGCATGTCATGGCGATCAACTTCTCGCATGTCGTGCCGAAGGAGGAGGTCGAGAAGTACGGCGCCGACTTCGGCAAGCATCCGGTCGGCACCGGCGCCTTCAAGCTCGCCGAATGGACGCTCGGCCAGCGCATCGTCTTCGAGCGCAATCCCGATTACTGGCATAAGGGCCTGCCGCATCTCGACAAGATCACCTTCGAGATCGGCCAGGAGCCGATCGTGGCGCTGCTGCGCCTGCAGAAGGGCGAGATCGACGTGCCCGGCGACGGCATTCCGCCGGCCAAGTTCCAGGAGGTGATGAACGATCCGGAACAGAAGGCGCGCGTCGTGGTGGGCGGACAGCTGCACACCGGCTACGTCACCATGAACACCACCATGGCGCCCTTCGACAATGTCAAGGTGCGCCAGGCCGTCAACATGGCGATCAACAAGGGCCGCATCGTCCAGCTGATCAACAATCGCGCGGTGCCGGCCAACCAGCCGCTGCCGCCCTCGATGCCCGGCTACGACAGGGCGTTCAAGGGCTATGCCTATGACGTCGCCAAGGCCAAGGCCCTGCTTGCCGAAGCCGGCCATCCCGACGGCTTCGCGACGCAGCTCTTCGCCATGAACACCGATCCCAATCCGCGCATCGCCCAGGCGATCCAGCAGGATCTGGCGGCCATCGGCATCAAGGCCAGCATCCAGTCGCTGGCCCAGGCCAATGTGATCGCCGCCGGCGGCGACAAGGCCGGCGCGCCGATGATCTGGTCGGGCGGCATGGCCTGGATCGCCGACTTCCCGGATCCCTCCAATTTCTACGGCCCGATCCTCGGTTGCGCCGGCGCGGTGCCGGGCGGCTGGAACTGGTCGTGGTATTGCAACAAGGACCTCGACGCCAAGGCGGCCGAGGCCGATTCCGTCGTCGACCCGGCCAAGTCCGAGGAACGCGAGAAGATGTGGAGCGCGATCTATGACAAGATCATGGAGGACGCGCCCTGGGCGCCGGTCTTCAACGAGCAGCGCTTCACGCTGAAATCAGCCCGCATGGGCGGCGCCGACAATCTCTATGTCGACCCGGTCCATATCCCGATCAACTACGACAATGTGTATGTGAAAGATGTGCAGTAACTGCGACTACACCATCCACGGGCGCCATCATCATTTCGGCTGGGACAATTCCTTCGCCCCGGCCGAGCGGGTGGCACCCGGCTCGACGCTCGAGTTCGAGTGCCTCGATGCGGCGGGCGGCCAGCTCCAGGCCGACAGCACGGTCGCCGACGTGGCCCGGCTCGACTTCTCCAAGGTCAACCCGGTGACCGGGCCGATCTTCGTCGAGGGTGCCGAGCCCGGCGATGCGCTGAAGGTGACGATCGAGATGTTCAAACCGTCCGGCTTCGGCTGGACGGCGAACATCCCGGGCTTCGGCCTGCTCGCCGACGACTTCAAGGAACCGGCGCTCAACATCTGGAAATACGACGCCGCCTCGCTCGAGCCGGCGTTGTTCGGAAAGAACGCGCGGGTGCCATTGAAACCGTTCGCCGGCACCATCGGCAACGCGTTGGCCGAGATGGGCCTGCATTCGGTGGTGCCGCCACGGCGTGTCGGCGGCAATCTCGACATCCGCGACCTTGCCGCGGGCACCACGCTCTATCTGCCGGTGGAAGTGCCGGGCGCGCTGTTCTCGGTCGGCGACACCCATGCCGCGCAAGGCGACGGCGAGGTATGCGGCACGGCGATCGAGAGTCCGATGGACGTCGTGCTGAAGCTCGACCTGGTGAAGGACGCGCGGCTGAAGACGCCGCGTTTCACCACGCCCGGCCCGGTGACGCGGCATCTCGACGCCAAGGGCTACGAGGTGACGACGGGCATCGGACCGGACCTGATGGCCGGGGCCAGGGAGGCCGTCCGCCAGATGGTCGACCTTTTGTCCGCCCGCTACAAGCTCGACCCGGTCGATGCCTACATGCTGGTCTCGGTCTGCGGCGATCTCAGGATCAGCGAGATCGTCGACATGCCGAACTGGGTGGTGTCGTTCTACTTCCCGCGCTGCGTGTTTGAATGAGCGCAGTCGTGGTCGACGAACACGCTGACGCCGCCGCAAGGGCGGCCGCGAGGCCGGTGCTCGAAATCACCGGCCTCTGCGTCGGCGTGCGCGGCGAGGACGGCGAGCGCGAAGTGGTGTCCGGCCTGTCGCTGTCGCTCGGACGCGGCGAGACGCTGTGCATCGCCGGCGAGTCCGGTTCCGGCAAGTCGATGACGGCGCTGGCGATCATGCGGCTCCTGCCGCAGCCGGCCGGCCGCATCGCTTCCGGGACGATCCGGCTCTTCAACAAGGATGGCAGTGCCATCGAACTGACGGCGCTCGACGAGCGCCGCATGCGCGACATTCGCGGCGACCGCATAGCCATGATCTTCCAGGAGCCGATGACCTCGCTCAATCCGGTGCTGTCGATCGGCCGGCAGCTCACCGAATCGATCGAGGCGCATACCGGCCTTTCCCACGCCGAGGCGCAACGGCGCGCGGTCGAGGCGCTGAAGGCGGTGCGCATCTCCGAAGCCGAAAGCCGGTTGAAACAGTTTCCGCACGAATTGTCGGGCGGCATGCGCCAGCGGGTGATGATCGCCATGGCGCTGGCGCTGGAGCCTGACGTGCTGATCGCCGACGAGCCGACGACGGCGCTCGACGTCACGGTCCAGGGCGAGGTGCTGGAGCTGCTGCGCGACCTGCAGCGCCAGCACGGCACCAGCGTCATCCTCATCACCCACGACATGGGCGTCGTCGCCGAAATGGCCGATCGCGTCATCGTCATGCGCAATGGCCGCATGGTCGAGGAAGGTGCGACCGCTGATATCTTCGCCAGGCCGCGGGCCGCCTATACGCAAGAATTGCTGGCCGCCGTTCCGCGCATCGGCTCGGGCGCAGGCCGGCGCGTCACGGGAGGGGCAGCCGGCGCAACCGGGCAGGACAAGGTCGCGGTGGTGAACGACCTTCATGTCCGCTTCGACCTGCGCGGCGGCTTCTTCGGCCGCGTCAACCGGCGGGTGCACGCCGTCGAGGGCGTCAGCTTCTCGATCGCGCCCAACGAGACGCTGGCGCTGGTCGGCGAATCCGGCTGCGGCAAATCCACCACCGCCAAGGCGCTTGCCGGCCTCGTGCCCTATACGGGCGGAGTGACGATCGGCGGCCGCGAGCTCTCCGGGCTTGGCGGCGACGCGCGCAAGGCGGTGCGGCGCGACGTGCAGATGGTGTTCCAGGATCCTTACGCTTCGCTCGATCCGCGCATGCGCGTCGGCGATCTGGTGGCCGAGCCGCTTCTGATCCACGGCATCGGCTCACGGCAGGAGCGCCAGAACCAAGTGGCTACCCTGTTTGAGCGGGTCGGTCTGTCGGCAGCACAGATGGAGCTCTATCCGCATGAATTTTCCGGCGGCCAGCGCCAGCGCATCTGCATCGCCCGGGCGCTGGCGCTAAGGCCGAAGCTGATCATCGCCGACGAGAGCGTGTCGGCCCTCGATGTCTCGGTGCAGGCGCGCGTGCTCGATCTTTTGAAGGAGTTGCAACGCGAATTCGGCGTCGCCTATCTCTTCATCTCGCATGACATGGCGGTGGTCGAGAACATCTCGGACCGCGTCGCCGTCATGTATCTGGGCCAGATCGTCGAGATCGGCAGCCGCGACCAGGTCTTTTCCAACCCGCGACATCCCTACACGCGGCGGCTTATCGAGGCGGTGCCGGTTCCCGATCCGTCACGACGCCGGACACGCTTTTCCCGTCTCGACCGCGAAATTCCAAGCGCGACCCGCCGGATCGGCGAAACCGTGCCGAAACTTGAGCTCAAGGATTTCGGCGGCGGGCATCTCGCCGCCGTCGGGGATTGATCGGAGCCACGCAGCTCGCCGTATTCGGCCTGGGACCGATCTGCTTGCGGGCGGCGATCTGTCCGTTTCGGGATGTGCCCGAATGATGATAAGGCGTGAGACCGCCACTCATCTGTTTCGGGATTCCAATGTCGGTCCTCACACGCCGCAAACTCCTGCAGGGCGCCGCGGCCGCGGGCGCGGCCGGCATCGGCCTCTCGGCCGCCGGCAAGTTTACCGGCTGGGCGGCGCCAAAGCCCGAGCCGCTGATCCTGAAGACCGCGAGCATCGAGGCGCGGCTGATGGACGGCGCGCCGACGAAGAATGTGCTGACCTACGGCGAAACGGGCATGCCGCCGGTGGTCAGGATGAGGAAGGGCGAGCCGTTCGCCGCGCGGCTGATCAACGGCATCGACGATCCGACGACCATCCACTGGCATGGCATCCGCGTTCCCAACAAGATGGACGGCGTGCCGTTCCTGGTGCAGCCCTATGTCTATCAGGGCGACCGCTTCGACTACGCGTTTTCGCCGCCCGACGCCGGCACCTTCTGGTACCACCCGCATTGCAACACGCTGATCCAGATGGGTCACGGCCTGACCGGCGTGATCGTGGTCGAGAACCCGAAGGACCCGGTCTTCGATGTCGAGATGGTCGTCAACCTGCGCGACTGGCGGCTTGGCGACGACGGCCAGTTCATCGAGCCGTTCAGGCCGCGCGACGCGGCCAGGGCCGGCACCTTCGGCACCGTGCGCACCGCCAACTGGCTCGACCAGCCGCAATTCGATGCGCCGGCCGGCGGGCTGGTGCGGCTTAGGGCGGCCATCACCGACGTCACCCGCATCTATGCCTTTCGTGTCGACGGCGCCGAGGCGACGGTCATCGCGCTCGACGGCAACCCGGTGCCGCAACGGTTCACGCCGGATGCCCTGCAGCTGGGACCCGGCCAGCGGCTGGAGCTTGCCATCCGCATGCCCGACGAGGAAGGCGCGATCGTCAGCCTGCGCGACGTCCGGGGCACCAAGCCGAAAATCCTGGCGACGCTGCGCTCGGTCGGCAAATCGCTGAAACACGATCTGCGCGATCTCGGCCCGCTCGAAGCCAATCCCGTGGCTGAGCTCGATGTCGCCGGCGCCAAGCGCATTCCGCTGGCGCTAAGCGCCACGGCCGAGAACGTTGCGGCCGACAGCATTTGCGGCTCGCTCGGCTACAGTTTCTGGGCGATCAACAAGGTGCCGTGGCCGGGCGACACGCCGGACCCCACCGCGCCGCTCGCCGAGCTGAAGCTCGGCCGCAGCTACGTCATCGACATGGAGAACCTCACCCCGCACGCGCACCCGATCCACCTGCACGGCATGAGCTTCAAGGTGCTGTCGTCATCGATCAGGGCAGTGCAGCCGCTCGTCTCCGACACCTATCTGATCCAACCCGACGAGAAGGTGCAGCTCGGCTTCGTCGCCGACAATCCCGGTGACTGGCTGCTGCATTGCCACATCATCGAGCACCAGAAGACCGGCATGACGAGCTATTTTCGGGTGGTGTGAGCGCATTGGCGCGGCAATGCGTCGGCATTCCGCGGGTTGACGCGTTTGGCCGATTGCCTAGGTAGGCAGGAGGGCGCTGGGGCGGCACGCAACTCCGACCGACGGCATGACATCCTTGCGTATTCGAAAACTTGCCTTCGTTGCGGCAGGCATCTCCATCCTGTCGTCCTGCGTCATCCCCGACGACACGTCGAGCATCGCCAAGGTCGACGCCACCACGGCCGCTGCCCGCAAGGAGATGGTCGGTCTCAGCGAGGCCGATGTCCGCATGTGCGCCGGCTTTCCGACCGCGACGGCCGATACGGGGCCTTCTGGCCAGATTTGGACCTATCAACGCACCGTCCAACGCGGCAACCTCAGTATCGCGGTGCCGACGATGGCCGTTGGCGCGATCCCCGCAGTTGGAGGGTCGGTCAACGTCGCTCCCGGCGGCTACTGCAACACGCAGATCCGCATGATCGGCGGTCGTGTCGCCGAGGTGGCCTATGCCGGCGACAACAATCTGCCGAACAGCGTCGATGCGCTCTGCGTCAGCACGGTAGACGCCTGCGTGGCCTATGCGCGCCAACGCAATCACAAAGCAACGGCAGTCTCCAGGTAAGCCGGACCAGTGCGTTTCAGCGTTTCAGGGAAACGGCGAAACGCCCCATCTCTTTGTTTTTAGGCAATTCCGGACGGGAAGCCTCGGTGAAAGAGCCGAACGGTTCCGTGCAGCAGTCCGAAAAATTCGCCCGGCGCGAGGCCCGTGGTTCGGCAGGATTCAGTCGGGCGCCAGAAGCATGTATGTTCAAGGGTACTGATTCTTCCGATCATTTTGGCTGGTCGATGTGAGAAAAATCGTCGCTGCACTCACCATAGCTGTTGTTCTTTCCGTCGGGCTGCTCTTCCTTCTGCCCGCTCTTGTTTCAATCGACTGGGTTCGTGCCGAATTGAGCCGGCAACTATCGTCCGCAACCGGAATGACAATTCGGCTGGACGGACCTGTCAGACTATCGCTGCTGCCCAAGCTGGCGGTGGTCGCGGACGACATCTCGCTCGCGACCGGCGCGGGCGACATCGCGATATCCGCTCCGCGGTTCTCGACTTCGATAACGCTGTCGTCGCTATGGTCGAAAAAGCTTGAGATACAGTCTGTCGCGCTGGCGGATCCGACAATCGCGCTCAAGGCTTCGGCGAACGCGGCGTCGTCTCCGGAACCGAAGGATGTTCAGGCCGATCCGTTCGCGGCGATTGTCGATACTCTCGAGCGGCTGGCGATCAACCAACTGACGATAACGAACGGCACCCTTACCTCAGGCGCGTCGACTGGCAATGCCGCTAAGGTGACAGCAATCGACGCCGATTTGAGGGTCCCGGACCTCGACCGGGAGGCCTCGTTTTCATTGGCCGGCACCAGCAACGGCCGTCGCATTGAAATGAGCGGGAGCCTTTCCGCGTTGAGGCCGATCCTGAAACGGCTGCCGGCCCAGATCGCCATCGAGGCGCGACTCAACCCGGCGCCGGTTGTCAAATTCTCTTCATTGCATGCCAGCGGCGAGGTCCAGCTCAACGGCAACGGCAGCTATCAGATCAAGGGCGGAAAGTTCGAGATCGGCGACCAGAGCTTCCAGATGGACGCGCTCTTTCAGCCTGGGGCGCGGCATCGCTTCTACGCCGACCTGGCGGCGAAGCGCATCGACATCGACGCCTTGAGCGACATAGGAAAGGGCGGATCCAGCGCGGGCAAGGCTCCGGGCGGTTCCGGCGAGCCCGACCTCGCGATGCTGTCTGCTTTCGACGCCGACATCAGCGTTGCCGTCGATGAATTGGTCGGCGGCAAGATACGGGCTTCCGATGTTCAGCTCGCCGCGACGCTGCGCGACGGGCGTCTCGAGGCAAAGCTGGAGCATTTCGGCCTCGATGCGGGAAGCGTCACCGCAAATGCCTCGACGAATGTCCGTGAAACACCTCCGACCATACGAGGCAATGTTGCGAGCACGGGGCTCGATATCGGCTCTATAGCGAAGCTTGCCGGACAATCCGTGCCGTTGTCAGGCAAGCTGACCGCCGATATGGGGTTCGCTTTTCGCGGACTTACCGCGGAGCGCATACGCAGCAGCGTCAATCTGCAGGGAACGGTCGGGATTAGGCAGGGCAAGCTTCCGCTTGCAGCACTTGCCGATGCCCGAGCGGCCGACGACATTACCGGGCTCAATGTTGACGCGAAGGTTCATGATGCCGGCAAGCCGGTCGATTTGACGGGCAAGCTCGTCTGGCGGGGACAGGCCGTGACGTTCAAGTCCCAGGTCGCGCCGGCATCCTTTCTGGCCGGCGGCTCCGTTGCCGATGCGTCCGGGCCGATCAGCCTTTCGGTTTCCTCCAAATACCTCGATGGCAGCATAAGCGGCACTGCGGGGGGTGGCGGCACGTTCAAGGGTCACGTTTCAGTCACATCGGCCTCGGTCGACAGGCTGATGCAATGGCTGGGGCAAGACGCCTCCCGCAGTCTGCAGGACTTTGCCTTCAAGGGCGATGTCGATGCCGGCCCAAAGCAATTCTCCTTCCAGAAGGCCACCGTCACTTTGAACGGCGTCAAGGCGTCGGGACAGGGCTCGGTGAAACTGGGGGAGCTTCTCACTATCCGGACGTCGCTCAATTTCGCGAAACTTGACTTTGCGGCGCTCGCAGGCAGCGGCGGAGCCACGGCCGGCGGCAAACAGAAACCGGGCGCGGCAACCGACGCGCCGATCGATCTCTCCTTCCTCAAGGGAATTGATGCCAAGATGGCTATCCAGGCCGACAAGCTCGGCTATGGCAAGGTCTTCGCCGGGCCGGTGGCGACCACCCTGACGGTGGCGGACGGGAAGGCTCACCTGAACGTGCCGCAAAGTCCCTTCTACGGCGGCGCGGTTGCCGCGGAAATGACAGCCGACGGCTCCCAAGACACCGCTTCCCTGAACCTGAACACTGCGATCGCCGGCGCGACCGCGGGTCCCTTGCTCCATGATGCGGCGGATTTCGACCGCATCGAAGGAACGCTCGAAGCCACGGTCGCGGTTTCAGGCTCGGGAAAGACCACGAAATCGCTTGCCAGATCCCTTGGCGGCAAGGCGTCGGCAAAATTCGGCGACGGCGCCTTCCGCGGCATCGACATAGCGGAGATCTACAACAACCTCGTCGGACTGCTTGCCGGCGGCTTCAAGCAGGATCAAGCCAAGAAGACGACGTTCACGGAACTCGGCGCCTCGTTCGCGATCGAGAACGGCATCGCGCAGACGACGGACATCAGCCTGCTGGGCCCGCTGGTGCGGATGGACGGTTCGGGCAAAATCGACCTCGCCGACCAGACGCTCGCCATGCATCTCAACCCCCGCGTCATCGCTTCGCTTTCAGGCCAAGGAGGCGACGTTGCCGTGAAGGGCATCGGGGTGCCGATCGTGGTCCAGGGCCCGCTGTCCGCGCCCCGTGCCTATCCGGACCTGAGCGCGTTGGCCAAGGACCCGCAGGGCGCGCTGGACATGTTGAGTCGCCTCGGGCTGCCAACCGGGAAACTGAAACTCGACAAGCTGATCCCGGGCGCGAATGGCAGCGGTTCCGGCAAGGGAGCGGCTGATCTGCTCGGCGATCTTCTGGGCAACGCCGCGCCCCGGCCCAAAGCCCCGCCCGCGGCTCCGGAGCCCGCCGCGGCGCCAGACGCCGGCAACACGGAAAACGCGGCGCCGCCGCCAGGTTCGGGCGCAAGTGGCGAAACCGAGGCCGAGACCGCCGCGCCGGCGGTGGAACCCGCTGCGGTCGACCCGCAAGCCGCCCCTGCTTCGCCCGAAGCTCCAAAGAAGGGGGAAATAGACACGCTTCTCGATCAGCTTGCGAACTAGTTCCCCGACACAGGGATTTTGAAGGTTGCCGTTTGTCTGGTGTAAGATTTCCATTCCCGTGAAATCAGCGCAAACGCCGGGGATTGGTTGAAGCCGCCCGGACGTCGTCATTCTATGGTCTGCGCCGCGTCGCTTCGCTCCTGCTCCGCCCTAGAATGACGATCGCGATGGGCGTTTCGGCCAATCTCCAACGCATGCCGCCTGCCACCGCAAACAGAGCCGACCGGTCAAAATCCCCGTGCAAGTGCCACCAGCGCGATGGGTGCGCTCGGTTCGAGGGGCACAGGTCGCTCTCGACTTAAAGCCAGAAGGCGGCTCCGGGCATGCCCGCTCGATACATCATCTGACGCTCATATGTGCGGCCGAAAATCAAAGTGATCTCGGCTGCCGCAAATCTCCCCAAATCAGGACGTTCTTCCGGCCTTGATCTGCAGAGATTGGAGAGGCCGATGAAATTATCTGTTCTTGCCTTTGCCGGGACCATGCTGGCGGTGATGCCAGTGGTCCACGCGGCGCCGATGATTGGCATGCCGGCCGGAAACGGCCTGGTGCAGGAGGCGCATGTCACATGCGCTTATCTGACCGAGGACGGCTACTGCGTGCGACCGCACAAGAAGCACAAATACTGGAAGCGCCGCAACTACGACCGGCCTGCCTACCGCACCTATGAACCTCAGCCGCCGGACGAGTATTACTGGCGCTATCAGCGTCCGCGGCCGATTATCCGGGTCATTCCCGACTACCCGCCGCCGGACGAAGACAATTGGGATAATTCGGACGACTGAGGCCCCTGAGGCCGAGACCGCCCCCTTCGCGTGCCAAGCAGCCTGCTTGCGCGCCTCATGGCCTCCAGCGGCCGGCTTTCGGCGCCCAGACGGCGCCTTTGCCGGCCTGTCCACGAAGAGCGGGAAGTTGCGGCTCCTACCTCTTCAGCGCGATGCTCATGCCGCTGAGATCCGCGTTGACCTGCAGGCCGACTTGCCTGCCGGCAAGCTCCAGCTGGGCGCCCTTGTCGTTGGTCATGACGATCACCTGGGCGCCTCTGCCGAGCGCGCCGCCGCCGCCCGCCGCGCCGTAGACGCCCGTTACGTCGCTGGCGCGCCGGATATGGCGCACCCTGCCCTGGAAATAGGTCTTGGAGGCCCCGAAGGCCAAGCCGCCCGAGACGCCGCCGATCGAGATCGGATAGCGTTTGCCATGGAAGGTCAGCGTGCCTTCGCCGCCGGAGCCGCCGATGAAGAAGGCGGCCTTGTAGACGGAGAAGCGGATCGTGCCGCTGTCGGCATGCGCGGCGCTGGCAATGCTGACGCCCGCGGCGGCGATTGCCGCGACCGCGACGGAACGGAACCTGGACGAAATCTTCATGGTGGGAAACTCCTCGAGCATCGCCGCTTACCCAGCCGGCCGGGCACATCAGCTGCAAAACTATAGCTGAACCGTCTTGCCCCGCCATTGGTTCCAAGCACGCGGCCCGAAATCCGGCGGTCACAAAATGCTGAGCGAAGAAGGCAACCGCCGACGAGAGGCGCATGCGTGTGCCGGCTGGTGGAGCTGAGGGGGATCGAACCCCTGACCTCATCATTGCGAACGATGCGCTCTCCCAGCTGAGCTACAGCCCCGTTCCAGCGGATGGGCTTGTATCGGTCGCGGCCGTTTCATGTCAAGGCGAAAGACCGGCAGGCGACGAGCACGCTGACTGGCGGGCCTTGCCGCTCGCCAAGCCCGCGGGCCTTGCCCGCACGCCAAGCCCGCGGGCCTTGCCCGCAAGCCAAGCAATGGCTACATGTCGGCGACAATTTGGAGACCGGCATGATCGCCCTTATTCAGACCATCGTCATGGCGCTTGATATCTACTGGTGGATCATCATCGCCTCGGCGATCTTTTCCTGGCTCTATGCCTTCAATGTCGTCAACTCGCGCAACCAGTTCGTCGGCAGCGTCGGCAACATGCTCTACCGGCTGACCGACCCGGCATTGCGCCCGATCCGCCGCTTCATGCCCGATCTCGGCGGCATCGACATTTCGCCGATCATTCTTTTGCTGATCATTTTCTTCATCCGGCAGTTTCTGGTCACCACCGTCTGGTCCTGGGTCGTGGCCGGCGGCTGATGAGCACGCCGTTCCGGCTTCGCGAGAACGGCATCGACCTCTTCGTGCGGCTGACGCCGAAGGCGGCGCTCGACCGGATCGATGGCGTCGAGACCACCGCCGACGGCCGCAGTCACCTTAAAGCCCGCGTGCGCGCCGTGCCGGGGAACGGCGCCGCCAATCAAGCGCTGGAGCGGATGATGGCCAAGGCGCTGGGCGTGCCGGTGTCGGCCGTTTCGGTGGTCGCCGGCGGCACCTCGCGACTGAAGACGCTGCGGGTCTTGGGGGATGCGGCTGAGTTGGCGAAAAGCATCGAGGCTTTTGGGCAATCCTAAATTTGAAATGTTGGCGGGACAGCGCCCCCCTCTGTCCTGCCGGACATCTCCCCCACAAGGGGGGAGATCAGATGTCGCGGCGGCTTTCGCCAATCTCCAACGTACTAGGGTGAGCGGGGCGCCGGAACTGCCGATCTCCCCCCTCGTGGGGGAGATCGCCGGCAGGCCAGAGGGGGGCGCGAAGGATCGCCAACTTCGGCGGCGCAAGCCGCTGCAACCGCTCAGTCCCCCAGCGGCAGCTTCGGATCGTCCACCTTCAGCGTGTTCACGCTCTGCTTGATGCGGCGCAAATTCTCCAGCACTTTCGGCCCGCGCGCCTCCGCCACCGTGGTGGCGATCATGTCGAGGATGGCCAAAAGCGCGTAGCGCGACGAGGTCGGCTTGTAGATGTTGCCGTCCTCGACCGACTGCAAAAGGATCACCGTGTCGGCGACCTTGGCCAGAGCCGAATCCGGCGCTGTGATGGCGACGGTGGCGGCGCCATATTGCTGCGCCACCTCGACCGCCTCGATCACCGAGCGCGCATAGCCCGACACCGAGAAGGCGACCAGCGTCGTCTCGGGCGTCGCCACCGCGGCATACATGCGCTGCAGCTGGCCGTCGATCTGGGCGAGCGCCGACAGGCCGAGCCGGAACAGCCGGTTCTGCATCTCGGTCGCCATCATCGAGGAAATGCCGCCGGAGCCGATGCACAGCACATTGCCGGAAGCGGCGATGCGGGCGGCGACATCCATCAGCGTCGTCATGTCGAGGTTTTCGCTGGCGCGCTGGATGGCGGCGATCGCCGCCTCGGTAATCGCCGAGGCGATGCGCTGCTCGCGCGCGTCGCGGCTGAGCGGCTCCGGCGACAGATACTGGCCGCCGATGGCGATCGCCTGCGCCAGGTAGAACTTGAAATCGCGCAGGCCCTCGCAACCGAGATTGCGGCAGAAGCGGGTGACGGTCGGCTCGCTGACGCCGACGCGCGCGGCGATCTCCGAGATCGCGGCCTTGGAGGCGAAATCGAGGTCGGAAAGCACCAGCCCGGCCAGCCGGCGGTCCGACTTGGTGCCGTCCTGCGATATCAATTGCAGGCGGGTGATGATGTCGGCCGGGGTCTTCATGTCATCATCTCAGAGCGGCAGGCCCGTCGCCTTGTCGAAGAGGTGGATGTTGCGCGGGTCGACGCTCACCGGCAGCCGGTCGCCCGGCTTCACCTGCAGCCGGTCGCGGAACACCGCGCGCACCGTGTCGTCGCCGACCGAGCCGTAGACATGCGTTTCCGACCCGGTCGGCTCGACGACATCGACCTTGATCGCGATCGCATCGTCGCCGGCGCCAACCACGAAATGCTCGGGCCTGATGCCGGCCTCGACCGTGTCGCTGCCGGACGTGGCCTTGCCCGGGAGCGCCAGACGGCCGCCGCCCGTCGTTTCAAACCAGGACTTGGCTCCAGCGCTCTTCAGCACGCCGGAGACGAAGCTCATCGAGGGCGAGCCGATGAAGGCGGCGACGAATTTGTTGGCCGGCTTGTCGTAGAGCTCCAGCGGCTGGCCGACCTGCTGGATGCGGCCGCGATCCATCACCACGATGCGGTCGGCCATGGTCATCGCCTCGATCTGGTCGTGGGTGACGTAGACGATGGTCGATTTCAGCCGCTGGTGCAGCGCCTTGATCTCGGTGCGCATCTGCACGCGCAATTGCGCGTCAAGGTTGGAAAGCGGCTCGTCGAAGAGGAAGACCGAAGGCTCGCGCACGATGGCGCGGCCCATGGCGACGCGCTGGCGCTGGCCGCCCGACAATTGCCGCGGATAGCGGTCGAGGTAGGAAAAGAGGTTGAGCACGCCCGACGCCTTCTTGACCTTGTCGTCGATCGCGGCGCGCGTCTCGCCGCGGATTTTCGGGCCGAAGCCGATATTTTCCGCAGCCTTCAGATGCGGGAACAGCGCGTAGGACTGGAACACCATGGCGATGTTGCGCTTCTGCGGCGGCAACTCGTTGGCGCGCGTGCCGCCGATGACGAGATCGCCGGAGGTGATCGCCTCCAGCCCTGCCAGCATGCGCAGGAGCGTAGACTTGCCGCAGCCGGACGGGCCGACCAGCACGACGAACTCGCCGGTCCGGATGTCGAGGTTGATGTCCTCGAGGATTTTGTGCTGGCCGAAGGATTTCGACAGGTTGCGGAACTGGACGTCGGTCATGGTCACGCTCCCAATATGTCGTCGATGAAAGGCAGGTAGCCGGCTGTCAGTCCGGCGTCCACGGGCACAACGGCACCTGTTATGCCGGAAGCGCGCTCGGAGGCAAGGAAGGCGACGGCCTCCGCCACTTCCGACGCGTTGACGATGCGGCCGAGCGGATAGAGCCGCTTGAGCCGGCCTAAGATCTCGGGGTCCTTGGCCAGGCGATGGTCCCAGGCGGCGGTGCGGATCGAGCCTGGGCACACGACATTGGCGCGCAACCCGCTGCGGCCGAGCTCGACGGCGATCGATTTGGCGTAGGCGTTGATGCCGGCCTTGGCCGCGGCATAGGCCGGATTGCCGAAATGCGCGATGGCGTTGACCGAGGAGATGAAGACGACGCTGCCCGCGCCGCGCTTGGACATCGCCTTGATGAGCGGATCGGCGAAAGTCATCACCCCGGTCAAATTGAGGCCGAGCTCCTGCTCGATTTTGTCCGCCGTCAGCGCCTTCAAAGTCTCGGCGCGCGTCCAGCCGGCATTGTTGATCAGGATGTCGGGAACGCCGTCCTTGTCGAGCAGCGCGGGGATCGCCGCTTCGATCGAGGCCCGGTCGAGCAGGTTGAAGACATGGCGCGAGGCGATGTGCGGGCTGGCCAGCGCTTCCGTCGACTGGTCGCAGCCGACGATTCGCGCGCCGTGCTCCGCCATCAGCTCGACGATCGCCGAACCGAGGCCGCCGCCGGCGCCGGTGACGACAATTGTCTTGCCTTCGAACTCGGCTTTCGAACCCACGCTGTCCGCTCCTCCACCCCTCATTTTAAGCCGGCAGGCTACCCAAGCAAATGTAATTAAGCAACATGATAATCCGCTTGCATGGCGCGGAATGATGGATAATGTAGGAAAGTAACATAAATCCTGCGCCCATAAGGGCCAGGCGCCAACGTGCATCAATGGGAGAAATCAGATGAGCCTTGCGAAATGGACTGTCGGCCTGTTGGCCGGAATGAGCATGCTGGCTTTTGCAGCACCTGCCGATGCCGGCGAGGTGCGCGTCACCGTCGCCGAATACAGCGCCAAGACCGGCCCTTATTTCGAAGCGGTGAAGAAGGAATTCGAGGCGGCCAATCCCGGCATCACCATCAAATATGAAGTGGTGCCATGGGATGTGCTCCTGCAGAAGCTCACCACCGACATCACCGCCGGCACCAACGCCGACCTTTCGATCATCGGCACGCGCTGGCTGATCGACTTCGTCCAGCAGGATGTCGCCGAGCCGCTCGACAGCTACATCAAGCCCGAGTTCAAGGACCGCTTCATCGACACCTTCCTGCAGCCCTCGATCATGGACGGCAAGACCTACGGCCTGCCGATCGCGGCTTCCGCGCGCGCCATGTATTACAACAAGGAGCTGTTCGAGAAGGCCGGTATCGCCAAGCCGCCGGCGACCTGGACCGAGCTGCAGGAAGACGCCCGCAAGATCAAGGCTCAAGGCGCCTTCGGCTTCGGCCTGCAGGGCAAGGAGATCGAGACCGACGTCTACTACTACTATGCGATGTGGTCGCAGGGCACCGAGATCCTCAACAAGGACGGCACGTCCGGCTTGAGCACGCCCGGTGCGCTCGAAGCCGCCAAGCTCTATAAGTCGATGATCGACGAGGGCCTGACCGAACCGGGCGTCACCTCCAACAACCGCGAGGATGTGCAGAACCTGTTCAAGCAGGGCAAGGTCGGCATGATGATCACCGCGCCCTTCCTATCCAACCAGATCAAGGAAGAAGCGCCGAAGCTGAAATACGGCGTCGCCGCCATCCCGGCCGGCCCGACCGGCGCGCGCGGTACCTATGGCGTCACCGATAGCATCATCATGTTCAAGAACTCCAAGAACAAGGACGAGGCCTGGAAGCTGCTCGACTTCCTGTTCACCAAGGAGCAGCGCGCCAAGTTCACGCAGGGCGAAGGCTTCCTGCCGGTGAACAAGGAAGAGGCGAAGATGGACTATTACGTCAACAACGCCGACCTCGCCGCCTTTACAGCACTTCTGCCCGACGCCCGCTTCGCGCCGGTCATCCCGGGCTGGGAAGAGATCGCCCAGATCACGTCGGACGCCATGCAGAAGATCTATCTCGGCGGCGATCCCGAGGCCGGCTTGAAGGATGCGGCGGCCAAGGCCGACGCCGTCCTGAAGAAGAAATAAGGGCGTATCTCCCTGCGCCCCGTGGCGCGCTCCACCCCGTCGGAGCGCGCCACACCTTCCCGGTCCTTCCTCTCCCTCCGGAGGGGCGGAGAGGTGGCTCGGCGAAACCGAGACGGGGTGGGGGAACCACCTGGCAAACGCCGCGAACCTCCTCGCCTTGCGCCCAGGGGTCGACCCCCACTCCGTCGAGCTTCGCTCGACACCTCTCCCCGATCGACGGGGGAGATGAAGGGCGCTCTTCCGCAACTGCCGCGGAGGACAGGCAGACAGGTGAGGGGCGGCGCCTGGAAAGAATTCGAAACTGAGCGCCTAGCAAGACAGATGAGAATTGGCCTAGCTGGCAAACCATCCCATTGAAGCCTCGCAACGCAGTACAAACCGGCCGATGCAAAATCGCTTCCTGCCCTACCTGCTGACACTGCCCAGCCTGTTCCTGGCGGCGATCGTCATCTTCTGGCCGGTCTGGGACCTGATCCAGATCTCGACGCACGACGTCAACCGCTTCGGCCAGTTGCGCGAGTTCAGTGGCTTTGCCAACTTCGCCGAGTTGTTCGCCGATCCGGATTTCGTCGCGGCGCTCTGGCGCACCGGGCTGTGGACCGTGCTGGTGGTCGGCGGCGCGCTGCTTCTGTCGATCCCGGTGGCGATGATCCTCAACATGGATTTTTATGGCCGTGGCCTCGCCCGCGTCATCGTCATGCTGCCTTGGGCGGTGTCGCTGACCATGACGGCGGTGGTCTGGCGCTGGGCGCTCAGCGGCGAGAGCGGCATGTTGAACTCGGCGCTGATGAAGCTCGGCCTGATCAGCCAGAACATCCAGTGGCTGGCGAG
Source organism: Mesorhizobium sp. B2-4-3 (assembly GCF_006442815.1). Lineage (GTDB taxonomy): Bacteria > Pseudomonadota > Alphaproteobacteria > Rhizobiales > Rhizobiaceae > Mesorhizobium. The sequence goes on along the minus strand of NZ_VFVL01000030.1, from coordinate 56,447 downwards.
CGCCGAGACGGCCTTCCCGATGCAGGTGCTGATCGGCATATTGGTGACGGTCCCCTTCACCACCACGATCTTCCTCGGCGGCCTGTCCTCGATCCCCGACGATCTCTATGAGGCCGCGGCACTCGAGGGCGCCACGCCTTTCCAGCAGTTCCGCGAGATCACCTTTCCGCTCTTGAAACCCTTCATCAATATCGCGATCGTGCTCAACACCATCTACGTGTTCAACTCCTTCCCGATCATCTGGGTGATGACTCAAGGGGGGCCGGCGAACTCGACCGACATATTGGTCACGCATCTCTACAAGCTCGCCTTCCGCATCGGCAAACTGGGCGAAGCCTCGGCAGTGTCGCTGGTGATGTTCGCCATCCTGCTCGTCTTCACCATGATCTATGTGCGGCTAGCCATGCGGGAGCAGCGGGCATGAACGGCAAGCTGAAACGCACCATCATCGCCTGGCTGCTGCTTTTGCCATTGATCGTGGTGACGATCTTTCCCTTCGCCGTGATGTTCCTCACCGCGGTCAAGCCGCGCACGGAGGTGCTCACCCCCACCTGGTGGCCGAGCGAATTCCGCTGGTCGAATTTCGCCGACATGTGGGTGGCGACCGGCTTCGGCCAGGCCCTCGTCAACTCGCTCTATGTCTCGGCGCTGGCGACCATCGGCGCCATCCTGATCTCGGTGCCGGCGGCCTATGCGATGTCGCGCTTTCGTTTTGCCGGCTACGGCGCGTTCCGGCAGTTCCTTTTGATCTCGCAGATGATCTCGCCGATCGTGCTGGTGCTCGGCCTGTTCCGGCTGATGGCCGCCTGGGGCCTGGTCGAGAGTACCACCGCGCTCGGCTTCATCTACATGGCCTTCAACGTCGCCTTCACGGTATGGATGCTGCAGAGCTATTTCGACACCATTCCGCGCGACCTCGAGGAGGCAGCCTGGATGGAGGGCGCCGGCCGCTGGCTGACTTTGCGCAAGGTCTTCCTGCCGCTTTGCCTGCCGGCGATCGCGGTGACGGCGATCTTCACCTTCATCAACGCCTGGAACGAGTTCGTCGTCGCGCTCACCATGCTGCGCAGCCAGGAAAGCTACACGCTGCCGATCCAGGTTTTCTCGCTGGTCGCCGGACGCTATACGATCGAGTGGCACCATGTCATGGCGGCCACGCTGCTGGCGACACTGCCGGTGGCGATCCTCTTCATCTGGCTGCAGCGCTATCTCGTCCGCGGACTGGCGCTCGGCGCGGTCAAATAGCAATTCCAGCAATTCCAGGAAAAATGTGCGGCGGTTTTCCGTCCGGAATTGCGAAAAACAAAAAGTCCGCTACGGAGCGTTCATGCGCATCTTCACCGCCTCGCTGGCGACGGAAACCAACACCTTCTCGCCGGTGCCGACCGACCGGGCCTCGTTCGAGATGGCCTTCTATGCCGGTCCGGGCAAGCACCCGGAGACGCCGACGCTTTGCTCCTCGCCGATCGTGGCTTTGCGCAAACGCGCGGCCAAGGAAGGGTTGACGGTCATCGAAGGCACCGCCACCTGGGCGGAGCCCGGCGGCCTCGTGCAGCGGCAGACCTATGAGGCGCTGCGCGACGAGATCCTCGATCAGCTCAAGGCCGCGCTGCCGGTCGATGCGGTGATCCTCGGCCTGCATGGCGCCATGATCGCGCAAGGCTATGACGACTGTGAAGGCGATCTGCTGGAACGCGTGCGCGCCATCGTCGGTCCAAAGGTGGTGATCGCCTGCGAGTTCGATCCGCACAGCCACCTGACGCCGAAACGCGTCGCGGCCTGCGATGTCATGGCCTATTTCCTCGAATTCCCGCACACCGATTTCTACGAGCGCGGCGAGCACGTCGTCGAGCTCGGCATTGCCGCGGCGCGCGGCGAGATCAAGCCGGTGATCTCGACCTTCGACTGCCGTATGATCCAGGTGCTGCCGACCAGCCGCGAGCCGATGCGCTCCTTCGTCGACAGGATCAAGGCGCTGCATGGCAAGGACGGCGTGCTGTCGGTCTCGGTCGTCCACGGCTTCATGGCCGCCGACGTGCCGGAGATGGGAACGCGCATCCTGGTCGTCACCGACGACGACAAGGAAAAGGGCGACAAGCTCGCAGAAACGCTGGGGCGCGAACTCTACGCCTTGCGTGAAAAGACGGCGATGACGATGCTTTCCGCCTCGGTCGGCATCGAGCAGGCGCTTGCTGTGCGCGCCGAGCGCCAGGACAAGCCGGTCGTGATCGCCGACATCTGGGACAATCCGGGCGGCGGCGTGCCGGGCGACGGCACCATCGTGCTGCGCGAGCTGCTGACGCGCGGCGTACACAAGGTCGGCGTGGCGACGATCTGGGATCCGATCGCGGTGACCTTCTGCCACGCGGCCGGCGAAGGCGCCGTCATCGACCTGCGCTTCGGCGGCAAGGCCGGCCCTCAGGCCGGCGAGCCGATCGACGCCCGCGTCACGGTGCTGAAGACCACCAATGAAGGCTGGCAGAGCTTCGGCCCGAGCCGCGTGACGCTGGGACCTTCGGCGGTGGTGCGCATCGAAGGCACCGAGGTCGACGTTATCCTCAACACCAACCGCACCCAGACCTTCGAGCCGGATGTCTTCTCCAACATCGGCATCGATCCGATGGCGAAAGATATTCTGCTGATCAAGTCGACCAACCACTTCTACGCCGGCTTCGCGCCGATCGCCGCCGAGATCATCTACGTCGCGGCGCCGAGTTCCTATCCGAGCAATCCGGCGAAGACGGATTACAGGAAACTGACGAGGCTGATCTGGCCGAGGGTGGCGGATCCGTGGAAACTGCCAATCTCCCCCCTTGTGGGGGAGATGCCCGGCAGGGCAGAGGGGGGCGCTGTCCCGCCGACCCGGCCTTCGTCATTCTAGGGCGGAGCAAGGAGCGAAGCGACGCGCGCAGACCCTAGAATCCATGCCGTGACATTGACCATAGAATGCAACTGCCCAGAATAGCCGTTGGCGATGGCGCCAGGTAAGATCGAAGCATGACAGGCTACGTCTACATGACCGCAAGCCAGAAAGGCGGCACGATCTATTGGTGTCACCAACGACCTTGCTCGCCGGATGCCCGAGCACAAGACCGGCCAGGGCTCCACCTTCACCAGCCGTTACGGCGTGCAGCGCCTCGTCTGGTACGAAGAGCATTTCGACATCACCGATGCCATCCAGCGTGAGACATCATTGAAGCGCTGGCCGCGCCAATGGAAGGTGGAATTGATCGAGAAGAGCAACCCGGAATGGTTCGAGTTCTTTCGCGGGATCGGCTGGTGAGCGTTCTGGACCGTGGCGGCGCTCAACCGTCACGGCATGGATTCTGGGGTCTGCGCGCGTCGCTTCGCTCCTTGCTCCGCCCTGGAATGACGAAGGATGGGCTGCCGGGACAGCGCCCCCCTCTGGCCTGCCGGCCATCTCCCCCACGAGGGGGGAGATTAGCCAATCACACCAGCCCGCGCTTCGCCATCATCGCTTCCGGCGAGGGCATCTTGCCCCGAAACGCCGTGTAGAGCTCCTCCGGATCCTTGGACCCACCCGCGGCATAGATGTTCTTCCGCAGCCGCTCGGCGAGCGCCGGGTTGAAGGGATCGCCCGTCTCCTCGAAAGCCGAGAAGGCATCGGCGTCGAGCACTTCCGACCACATGTAGGAATAGTAGCCGGCTGAATAGCCGTCGCCGGCGAAGACATGGCCGAAATGCGGGGTGCGGTGACGCATCGCGATCGTGTCGGGCATATGCAGCTTTTCGAGCGTCTCTGCCTCGTAGCGAAGCGGTTCGGCGGGCGCGTCGGATCGCGCGTGATAAGCCATGTCGATCAGCGCCGAGGCGGTGAACTCGACGGTCGCGAAGCCGGCGCCGAAGGTGCGGGCGGCGAGCATCTTGTCGAGCAGCGCCTTCGGCATCGGCTTGCCTGTCTTGACATGCAGCGCATGCTTTTCCAGCACCGCCGGCACCGTCAGCCAATGCTCGTAGAGCTGCGAGGGCAGCTCGACGAAATCGCGGCTGACCGATGTGCCGGAGACCGACGGCCAGGTCACCTCGGTCAGCATGCCGTGCAGCGCATGACCGAACTCGTGGAACAGCGTCTTGGCCTCATCGACCGACAGAAGCGCTGCCTCGCCGGCCGGCGGCTTGGCGAAATTCATGATGTTGTAGATCACTGGCTGGGCACCGTCGCCGAGCTTGTGACCGGACCGAAGCGCGCTCATCCAGGCGCCGGAGCGCTTTGAGGGCCGCGCGAAATAGTCGGCCAGGAACAGGCCGCGCTCGCTGCCGTCGGCATTCTTGACCACGAAAACTCGCGCGTCGGGATGCCAGGCGGCGATGCCCTTCTTCTCCTCGAATGTGATGCCGAACAATCTCGTGGCGACGTCGAAGCAGGCTTCGATGACGCGTTCGAGCTGCAGGTAAGGCTTCAGCTCCGCCTCGTCGAAGGCGAATTTCTCGGCGCGCAGCTTCTCCTGGTAGAAGCGCCAATCCCAGGCCGCGAATTTTTCGTTGCTGCCGGCTTCCGCGGCCAGCCGCTCCAGCTCCTTCTGGTCAGCCGCCGCTTTCTCCAGCGCCTTTTCCCAGACCGGATCGAGCAGCGCGTGCACGGCCTTCGGCGTCTTTGCCATCGTGTCGTCGAGCTTGAGCGCCGCGAAGGAGCCGTAGCCGAGCAGCTTGGCCTTCTCGGCGCGCAGCTTCAGCATGTCGCGCACCACATCCGTATTGTCGGTGGCGCCGCCATTCTGGCCGCGCATGATGAAGGCGCGAAAAGCGATCTCGCGCAGGTCGCGGCGCTCGGAAAAGGTCGAGAACGGCTCGTAGATCGAGCGCGACAACGTCACCGCATAGCGGCCCTTCTGGCCGCGGATCTCGGCCGCTTCGGCCATGGCGCTCTTCAGGAAATCGGGCAGGCCGGCGAGATCGGCTTCATCGAGGAACAAAGCCCAGTCGCGCTCGTCGGCCAGCACGTTCTGGCCGAATTTGGTGCCGAGCGAGGAAAGCTCCTCATTGATGGCCGCGAGCCGTTTCTTGCCTTCGGCGTCGAGCTTGGCGCCCGACCGGACAAAGCCTTTCCAGGTCTTTTCCAGCACGCGCAGCGTTTCGGCATCGAGCTTCAGGCTGTCGCGCCGCTGGTAGAGGTCGTCGATGCGGGCAAACAGTTTTTCGTTCATCGAGATCGCCGAGAAATGTCGCGACATCTTTGGCGAAACCTCGCGCTCCATCGCCTGGATCGTGTCGTTGGTGTGGGCGCCGGCGCGGCACCAGAAGATTGACGATACATGGTCGAGCGCCTCACCCGCGAGTTCGAGCGCTGCCAGCGTGTTCTCGACGGTCGGCGTCTCGCTGTTGCCGGCGATCGCGTCGATCTCGGCCTGGTGCGCCTCGAGCGCCGCATCGAAGACAGGCCCGAAATCATTGTCGCTGATGCGCGAGAAATCCGGCAGGCCGAGCGGCCCCTGCCAGACGGTCAGCGGATGGGCGGCGAGATCGACGGTTTTTGAAGATGACATGATTGTTCCGGTGGGCTGATTTGGAGGCGGGCTGCCTCGGATGTAGGGCGATGCCGCGCAGCGTGCAACAAGGGTCGTTTCAGGATTCGCCTTACGAGCATTCAAGGGATAAGGCGGCTCGCCGATTTCCGTGAAACGGTGAAACGCGCTGGTTCATCGCAACCGCTGGAGATTGGCTGAAGCCTCTCAACCTCGTCATCCACGGGCGGAGCGGGAGCGAAGCGGACGCGGAGACCCGAGGATCCATTCCGTGACCTCAGCCTAAAGGTGCAGCGGAGCAAAATTCTGCACCGTTGCGACGCTCGTATGTCACGGAATGGATCCTCGGGTCTGCGCGGCGTCGCTTCGCTCCTTGCTCCGCCCATGGATGACGAAGAGACGGGCGTTTCGGCCAATCGCCAAGGCATGCGACCCACCAACGCAAACGTTAATAGGCGCTGCAGTCCTGCGCCACCGCCGTCTGGGTGCTGGCGACGATGCGGCCGCCGGCGACGGTGAAGGTCTCGCGCATCAGCGTGTCATTGCTGGGGAAGTCGTAGCAGGCGAGCACCGTGGTCTCGCCGTTCTCGCTCCTTTCGATGCGATGACGGATCGCGGCGCCCGCCACCGCGCTCTGCCATTCGTCGATCGAGGCGATGAAATCCTGCTTCGTCTGCACGACGCCGATATCGTCCAGCTTCATGCGCACGTCGTCGGCAAGCAATTCGGAAAGCTCGGTGCGGTCGGCGGCGAGCAGCGCCGAATACCAGCGGTCGATGATGGCGCCGTCGTCGGCGCTGGCGCGGACGAGCGAGGATATGAGCAGCGCCGCCGCGAGAAAGACCTTCCACCGGCTCCGGGGCATTATCCCTCCGTCATAGCTCCGGCCGCTCGAAATCGCCGGTGTCCTTGTTCATCAACCACAGCTCCCCGGTCGAGATGTCGAACCAGGCGCCGTGCAGCGAGAGCCGTCCCTTGCCTTCGAGGATCGAGACGCAGGGAAAGGTCCTCAGATTGGCGATCGAATAGCGGATCGAGATGCGCTCGAGCGCCGTCTGGCGCTCCGTTGCCGTCATCATCGTGCTGGCGGCCACCGTCTCGGCAGCCGGCGCGATCAGGCTCATCCATTTGCCGATGAAGTCGCCGGGCGACAGCGGCGCCGCATTGGTGTCGAGCGCGGCGCGAATGCCGCCGCAACGGCCATGGCCCATCACCACGATGTTCTTCACCTTGAGGCTCTGCACGGCGAATTCGAGCGCGGCCGAGGTCGAATGGAACTCGCCGTCCGGCTCATAGGGCGGCACCAGATTGCCGACATTGCGCAGCACGAAGAGCTCGCCCGGCCCGGCATCGAAGATCGCTTCCGGGGCGGAGCGGGAATCGCAGCAGGCGACGATCATCGTCTCCGGCGCCTGGCCTTCGCGCGCCAGCGAGCGGTAGCGCCCGCTTTCGGTAGGATAGCGACCGGTCATGAAGTTGCGATAGCCGTTCAGCAGGTGCTCGGGGAGGTGAGGCATGGGCGGCTAGAGCCTTTCCGGGGCTTGGGGGCGGCAGCTCGTTGCGATCGAAAAAGGCTCTAGCGGCAAAAGCCGGTCGCGGGCAATGCCGAATTGCGGATCGCTGCGTCGCAATCGTTGCGGCAATCATGCTCGGCCCGATATGCGTCACGCCCAGATGGCAACGGGGATGCCGAAGCGGTCGGTCGGCGGCGGATCGGGCGACGGCCGCGCCTCGCCGCCGGCGATCCGCCCGGCAATCAGCATCATGGCCGCCGCGTCGAGGAAATCGTCGCTCGCCGCGCCGCGTGGCGCTGCCTGGTCGAGGAAGGCTTTCTCGTAGCCATGCCGGCAAAGCAGCGCCTTGCGCTCCTTCATGCCGGCCGGGTTGACCGCTCCCTTGATCTTCTTCGGCAGCGCCATCGCCGTGCCGCCATTCAGCTGGCAGAACGCCATTTCCGGATGCGATTCGAACACCCGGCCGCGCAAATCGGGCCGCGAGATCAACAGCTGGTCGATCTCGCGGATCTTCGAAAAAATGCCGAAGGCCTGGATGGAAACGCCGCGCGGCGGATCCGAGGTAGCCAATGCCACCGCGCTTGCCAGCCGGTGCGCCGCATGCCAGGCCTCGATCGTGGTGAAGTCGCTGGTATCGGCATAGAGCGCCGCCCGCGAGGGAATGGCGAACACGCTCGATTGCCGTGCCCCAAGCAAAGGCCGCACCAGCGCTTCCGGCCCGCGGCCGCCCTTGCGCGAAAAATCCGGCAGGCCGATCGGCATGTCGACGGCGACGGTGGCATTCGGCAGCGCGTCGAGCAGCGACTGGAAGCTCGGGAAGACCGATACCGATGGCGGTTTGTCCAGCTCGCGGTGGACGGCGATCCAGCCGGCCTTGCAGCCGTCGACACCGGCCAGGCCGCCGTCTGGCGTCACGCCCGCTTGTCCCGCCCGGGATGCAGGAGATGGCGCAACTGCACCATGGCCATGGGGTGCGACAGGCTCTGCGCGTCGGTTTCGAGCTGCAGCTCGTCGCCGCCGCGCTTCGCGGTGCGGGCGAGGATCTCGTAGACGGCGGCGGTGGTCGATTGCAGCGCCTTGACCGGCGCCTGGCCGGAGAGAACGCGCGCCAGATAGACGGCGGCGGTCAAGTCGCCGAGCCCATTCGGCGGCCTCTCGATCACGCGGTGCTCGGCAAGCAGCGCCTGGCTGCCGTCGAGCAGGAAATTGCCGGTGCCGCCCGCCATCATGGCGGGCGCCGAGGTCACCAGCATGGTCGAAGGACCGGCATGAAGCGCGGCCGCCGTCACCGCCTTGATGTCGGGCAGCGGCGCGCCCGCCATCCATTCCAGCTCATAGCGGTTCGGCGTCGCGATATCGGCGATCGGCATCAATTTGTCGCGCATGGCGACGGCCGTCGGCTCGGGCACGTAGAGCCCGCCGGAATCGCCCATCACCGGGTCGCAGACGTAAAGCGCGTTCGGCGTCTTTTCCTTGACGGTGGCAACCAGCGAAGCGACGGCTTCCGCCTGGCCTGCCTCGCCGAGATAGCCCGAAAGCACGGCCCTGACCTCGCCCAGCCACGGCGCCCGCTCGAGATCGGCCATCAGCGCCTTGAACTGATCGAGCGGCGGCACGATGCGCGTGGCCCGGCTGTGGCCCGGATGCCAGGGCAGGATGACAGTGGGCACCGCCCAGACCGGGAAACCCAGCGTCTCCAGCGCAAAGACCGCGGCGCGGTTGCCGACCGAACCGCGGGCGACATGGCTGGAGATGACGATGACCGCGCGCGGCGCGTCGGTTTTTTCTGCATTCATGGAATCTGAATCCTAGCCGCCACGTGTGGCGGCATACACCAGCCAGGCCAATAGCCCAATGGCAATGACGAAACCGAGCGTTCGGCCAATGCGGGTTCCCCAATATTCGATGGGATCGGCGCGGTCGGCGTCGGCGGCGGTGACACGGTCGCGCGCGTCCTTCGCCGTGCGGACGATGAACGACGCGCCGCCCGGCGCCGTCTCGCGCGCCACGCGTTCGAGGATGCGGCGCGATTCGGTCTCGTCGTCCCGGCGCTCGGCCATGCAATTGCCCTTTCCTGCCCGGAGCTTAGAGCAATTCCAGGAAAAGTGCGAAGCGTTTAGACTCGGCGACTTCGCCGTAGCCTTCCCGACCGGAATTGCGTCAAACAGAGATGGAATCCTGTTCGCTCGGCTAGTCACAGTGGCTCGCGCCCGCGCCGGAATCGGCGTCGTCAGCCGAGCATTTTCTTACGCGTGGATTGTGGTAATGCTTCGCATGCAACTTCTGTCGAGGGACCAATCATGATTGCCGAGCGCCTCTCACTAGCTTCCCCCTTCCGCAGCCTGCCCGCCTTCCTGATGATGGCTTTCGTGCTGCCGCTACTTGCCGGCTGCGGCTACAACACCATCCCGACGGCGGAAGAGAACGCCCATGCGGCCTGGAGCGAGGTGCTCAACCAGTATCAGCGCCGTTCCGACCTGATCCCCAACCTGGTCGAGACGGTGAAGGGCTATGCCTCGCATGAAAAGGATACGCTCGACGCGGTCGTCCAGGCGCGCGCCAAGGCGACGCAGATCACCGTGACGCCGGACACGCTGAAGGACCCGGACGCGCTGAAGAAGTTCCAGGATGCCCAGGCCGGCCTGACCAGCGCGCTGTCGCGACTGATCGCGGTGTCGGAAGCCTATCCCGACCTCAAGGCCAACCAGAATTTTCTCGCGCTGCAGGCGCAGCTCGAAGGCACCGAGAACCGCATCGCGGTGGCGCGGCGCGACTACATCCAGGCGGTCAGGGACTACAATCTGACGCTGAAGACCTTCCCCTCCGTGCTGTGGGCGACCTTCTGGTTCCGCGGCAACGAGCCGTTTGCCAACTTCACCGTCGAGGAAGACAAGATGCAGGTGCCAAAGGTCGATTTCGGCACGAGCACCACCAAGCAGGGCGGGTGAGAGCCTCGGCTGAAATTTAATCGAGCTTGCAGGCCTTGAGTTCCTTCACACCCCCCTCTGTCCTGCCGGACATCTCCCCCGCAAGGGGGGAGATCAGCCGTCATCCGCGCTTTCGCCAACTTTCAGCCTCTGAAAGAGAAAGCCGGCGACGAAGCTGTCAATCTCCCCCCTTGCGGGGGAGATGGCCGGCAGGCCAGAGGGGGGTGTGCCGGAGCGCCTTCGGCGGTGTTTTGCTCGCCCTCTTCCTCCTCCCCCTCGCCGCCCTTGCCGCCGACCTTCCCGCGCTCACCGGCCGCGTCGTCGACAATGCCGGCATCATCGATGCCGGCACGCGCGCGGCGCTGACGCAAAAGCTCGCCGACTTCGAAACCAAGGGCTCGGACCAGATCGTCGTCGCCACCATTCCCAGCCTCGGCGGCGAGGAGATCGAGCCTTACGCCAACCGGCTGTTCCGCTTCTGGAAGCTCGGCCAGGCCAAGGAAAACAACGGCGCGCTGCTCTTGGTCGCGCCCAACGACCGCAAGATGCGCATCGAGGTCGGCTACGGGCTGGAAGGCACGCTGACCGACCTGCACACCAAGCTGATCATCGAGAACGACATGGTGCCGGCCTTCCGCGCCGGCGATTTCTCCGGCGGCATCACCAAGGCCGTCGACGACATGATCATGGTGCTGGAGGGCAATCCGGAGGAGCTCGAAGCGCGCGGCAAGCGCAACGAGCAGGCGCCGTTCAACTCCGATGACCTGTTCTTCGCCATTTTCATCACCATCTGGGCGCTGATCTTCTTCGGCGGCATCGCGATGACGGTGCTGCCGCCGATCTTCGGCCAGAAGATCGGACCCGGCCGCTATCGCTGGCTCGGCATGACTTTCGAGCCTGGCCGGCGATCCTCCTCGTCGGGTGGCGGCGGCTGGTCGTCGGGCGGCGGTGGCTGGTCCTCGGGAGGAGGCGGCGGCGGGTTTTCCGGCGGCGGCGGCTCGTCCGGCGGCGGCGGCTCCTCGGGAAGCTGGTGAGGCATCATGGCAACGCGATCGATCAGCGCCGAAGACCATGACCGTATCGCCGAGGCGATCCGGACGGCCGAGTTGAAGACCGACGGCGAGATCTACTGCGTCGTCGCTCGAGCCAGCGACGGCTACTTCTTTCCGGCCGCGTTCACGACGACGATCGGCCTGTTCATCGCCAGCCTTGCCGTCGCCTACGGGCTGGAGGGCTTGTGGCTGACCATCCGGCTGCCGCATTTCGTCCTGGCACAAGTGCTGGCGCAGGCCTCGGTGCTCGCCCTGCTCTGGTTTCTGCCCGCCTTGCGCATTCATTTCGTGCCGAGAGGGCTGCGCTATCAGGCGGCGCACGCCAATGCGATGAAGCAGTTCCTGGCCCGCAACGTCCACCGCACCCAGGCGCGCACGGGCGTGCTCATCTTCGTCTCCATCGCCGAACGCTATGCCGAGGTCGTCGCCGACGCCGGCATCGATGCCAAAGTCGGCCAGCATGTCTGGGACGGCGTTGTGCGCGACCTGACGAAACATGCCGGCGACGACCGGCTGCCCGACGGCTTCGTCAAGGCCATCGGCACGGTCGGCGCGGTGCTCGCCGAGCATTTCCCGGTGACGGAAGGCGACACCAACGAACTCGACGATCATCTCGTCGAAATCTGATCAGAGCATGATGCCGAAAAGTGTGAGGCGGTTTTCGGGCGACATCATGCTCTATCTCTTGGATTTAGAGACGGATTCAGATTTCAGGTCGATTCGACCTGAAATCATCCGGCTCTAGGCGCCTCGTCGGCACACCCACCCTTTCGCCTGTGCGAAAGCGAGAAGGCATGTTGGCGGACTCTTTGCAATCAGCCGATGCAGGTTTATGGTTAACCAATCATGAACACGCTGACGATCGACATCCGGAAGGCAGAGCCGCGCGACGCGAGCGCCATCGCCGAGGTGCACCAGCAGGCCTGGCGCGGCGCCTATTCCGGCATCATCCCGCACCGCACGCTGACCTCGATGATCAACCGCCGCGGCGTCGACTGGTGGGCCAACGCGATTCGCCGCGCGGCCACGGTGCTGGTGGTCGAGATCGGCGGAACGGTCGCCGGCTATGCCACGATCGGCAAGAACCGCGCCCGCGAACTCAGGCAGCAGGGCGAGATCTACGAGCTTTACCTGCGTCCCGAATATCAGGGCATCGGGCTGGGCAGCCGCCTGTTCAAGGCGGCGAAGGCACGCCTTGCCGATCACGGCCTGCGCGGCCTGGTGGTGTGGGCGCTGGAAGAAAACCACAACGCCTTGGCCTTCTATGCCGGCAATGGCGGCCGCGATATCGCCGAAGGCGTCGAGGTCTTCGAGCAGAAGGCGCTCAAGAAAGTGGCTTTCGTCTGGAATGACTAGCGTCGCCTAAAGCGCGTCGCGATCTTTCAGATTCGCTCCATGCGCTTTAGGTTCTTGATTTTACGCATGTCTTTATCCCGAAACCGGTTCCCACTTTCGGGAGACATGCTTTAGGTTACAATCCATCACAAACTGTGCGCTTCCATGAGCGTCCAGTGCCATTCGCCGCATTGCACCATGACGCTTCGCCCGCTATCGGTCTTGGAATCGAGAGAGGGATAGACCATGCGTATCGAAGCGATTGCCACCGGAAAGAACCCGCCCGACGACGTCAACGTCATCATCGAGGTGCCGATCGGCGGCGAGCCGATCAAATACGAGATGGACAAGGAGGCCGGCACGCTGTTCGTCGACCGCTTCCTGCACACCTCGATGCGCTATCCCGGCAATTACGGCTTCGTGCCGCACACGCTGTCGGGCGACGGCGACCCCATCGACGTTCTGGTCTGCAACACGCGTGCGCTGGTGCCGGGCTGCGTCATCAATGTGCGGCCGATCGGCGTCTTGATCATGGAAGACAATGCCGGCCAGGACGAAAAGGTGATCGCCGTTCCCTCGCCGAAGCTGACGCTGCGCTACGAGAACGTCACCGAATACACGCATCTGCCCGAGATCACGCGCCAGCAGGTGCAGCACTTCTTCGAGCACTACAAGGATCTCGAACCCGGCAAATGGGTCAAGATCGAAGGCTGGCACGATTCCAAATACGCCAAGAAGATGATCGTCGACGCGATCGCGCGGGCTAAGGCCGCAAAGTAAGGCTTCAACGCAATCCTGGACGGAAGACCGTTTGCTCTAGTGGCACTACACAGGGATTTAGACCGGTCGGCTCTGTTTGTGTTGGCAGGTGCATGCGTTCGAGATTGGCCGAAACGCCCATCCCGATCGTCATTCTAGGGCGGAGCAGGAGCGAAGCTCTGTCGCGAAGACCCTGGAATCCATGCCGTTACCTTCGCCAAGGAGTGCAACGGAGCAAAATTCTGCACTGTGGCGGCGCTTCCCAGTCACGGCATGGATTCTATGGTCTGCGCCGCGTCGCTTCGCTCCTTGCTCCGCCATAGAATGACGACGTTGGGGGGCGGCTTCATTAGGGCGACCCCAGGAAAAGTGTGAGCGGTTAGGTTCGGCGGTTTCGCCGTAGCCTTCCGTCCGGAATTGCGTCAAAACAAAGAGATAGAGTGGTTCGCCGTTTCCGTGAAACGGTGAAACGCTCTAGCGCACCGCCTTCTCGCCGCCGGCCGCCGTGATTACGCCGACGATGATCAGTCCGGTCAGCACCAGCCGCACGCCGGCGCTGACGCCGAAGGTGTTGAGCATGGTGAGCAAGAGCACCAGGAACAGGCCGGCGCCCCAGACGCCCGGCACGTTGGCCTTGCCGCCGGCGACCGAGGTGCCGCCGATGACCACGACCGCTATCGAGGCGAGCAGGTATTCGTTGCCGATGTCGACATTGGCGCCGCGGAAATAGCCGGCAAGCAACGCCCCGTCGATGCCGCCCAGCGCGCCGCACAGCGTGTAGGTGAGAAAACGGATGCGGCCGACATGGACGCCGGCGAGCCATGCGGCGCGGATGTTCTGGCCGATCGCCAGCACCGAACGGCCGTAGATCATGCGCTGCAGCGCAAGTGCGGCGCCGATCGTGAAGACCACCGTCAGCATCGCCAGCACCGGAATGCCCAGCACCTGCCAGTTGGTGAAGTCGGCGAAGCCAGGCGGCGGCTTGATCTGCAGGCCGCGGCCATAGCTGATGTCGACCGACTGGATGATGAAGCTCGCCGACAGCGTGGCGATGATCGGCGGGATGCGCAGCGCCCAGATCAGCAGGTAGTTGATGGCGCCGATCGCGGCGCCGCAGGCAAGTGCCGCCAGCAGACCGACCAGGATCATGGAATCGCTGCCGCCCATCACCTTCATGGCGACCGCGCTGGCCAGCCCGATATTGGCCGGCAGCGACAGGTCGACATTGCCGGGTCCCAACGTGATGACGAACATCTGGCCGACGCCGACGATGACGGTGAAGACGGCGAGCGACAGCGCCGCCGTGACCATGCCGCCGGCGCCGTAGCCGCCGGTGAAGGCAATCGTTGCCAGCCAGACGACGAGCGCGCCGACGAAGGACCAGATCCAGGGTTTTTCAAGCAGCGTCCGCACCGAGGTCATCGCTCACCGCTCCCTGCGGCTGATCAGCACCCGCGCCGCCAGCACGATGATCAGGATCGCGCCATTGGCGGCCACCTGCCAGTCGGGCGGGATGTGCATGAAGGTCAAGAGCGGCGAGGCGGCCAAGGCCAGCGTCAGCGCGCCGAGCACGGCGCCGATCGGCGACACCCGGCCGCCGACGAACTCGCCGCCGCCGAGGATGACGCCGGCGATCGACAGCAGCGTGTAGCCGTTGCCGATATTGGCGTCGGCCGACGTGGTGATGCCGATCAGCGCCATGCCGGAAAGCACGCCGAACAGGCCGGTCAGCGCGAACAGCACGACCTTGGTGCGGAGCAGCGACCAGCCGGCGCGCCTCAACGCCGCGGCGTTGCCGCCGGAACCGCGCAGGATCACGCCATAGGAGGTGCGCATCAGGCCGAAATGCACGACTGCGGCGATCAGCAGCGCGGCAAGGATCGGGAACGGGATGTAGGGCGGCTTGAAGGACATGATCGAAAGCAGCCAGTCCGGTGCCTTGCCGCCGGGCTTGGGCAGGACCAGGATCGCAAGCCCCTGCCAGACGAAGCTCATGCCGAGCGTCACCACGATCGAGGGCAAATTGCGCAGATGGATCAGCGCGCCGAGCAGCGCATAGACGCCGATCGAGCCGATGAGCACGAGAATGCCGATGAGCGGCGCGTCCCTCAGCCAGGTCGCGGTAACACAGCCGACAAACCCGACGAACGTCCCGATCGACAGGTCGAGCTCGTTGCCGGCGATGACGTACATCTGCGCGATCGTCGCCAGCGCGATCGGGATCGCCAGGTTGAGCATCAGGTTGAAGCCGAAATAGCTGATGGCGCGCGGGTTGAGCCAGGCGATCGCGATCAACACCAGCGCCAGCGACAAAGCCGGCAAAAGACCGCGCAGCATGCGCGCCCTGGCCGCACTGCCGCGCGGCGAAGATTTGGGCAGCGTGCCGGGAGTGATCGCGGTCATCTCAGGCCGCATCGCCGAACGAGGACTGGATGATCTTTTCCTCCGTCAGCTCGTCGCGCCCAAGATTTGCGACGATGCGGCCGTTCTTGAAGACATAGACATGGTCGCAATTGTCGAGTTCCTCGGTCTCGGTGGTGTACCAGAGGAAGGTTCGGCCCTTGGCGGCCTCCTCGCGCACGAGGTCGTAGACTTCGAGCTTGGTGCCGATATCGACGCCGCGCATCGGGTCGTCCATCAGCACGATCTCGGCGTCGGAGCCGAGCGCGCGGGCAAACAGCGCCTTCTGCTGGTTGCCGCCCGACAGCGAATAGATGTTGTTGTTCATGTCGGGCGTGCGGATGCCGATCTTCTTCTTCCAGGCCTCGGCAAGCTCGGCCTCGCGCTGCGGCGAGATCAGCAGCCCGCTGCGCAGCCGGGCCAGCGAGCGGATACCGATGTTCTGCGCGATCGACCATTGCGAAAAGATGCCGTCCGACTGGCGGTCGCCGGCGACCAGCGCCACCGGCGCGGTCACCTCGATGCCTGCCCTGGCGCGGGAGGCAGCAGAGAATATGGCCAGGAGCAGGTCCGTCTGGCCATGCCCGGCAAGCCCGGCAAGCCCGATGATCTCGCCGGCGCGGGCGACAAGCTCCTTGTCGTCCTGCTGCTTGGCCGGGCGCGCGCGAACCCTGAGCGCGCCGGGCTCGGTCTTCCAGGTCTCGGCTGCGGCCTTCTGATGTCCTTCGGCGCCGCCCATGGCGGCGACCAGTCTATCGCGGTCGAACGCGCTTGCGGCATCCGCCGCGACCACCTTGCCGTCGCGCATCACCACGATGCGGTCGGCGTTCTGCAGCACCTCGCCCAGCACATGCGAGATCAGGATGCAGCTGCCGCCGGCCGCCACGAAGCGGCGCACGAATGAAAGCAGCTGGCCCGCCGTATGCGCGTCGAGCGAGGAGGTCGGCTCGTCGAGGATGACCAGGTGCAGCGGCTCGCGGGTCAGCGTGAAGGCGCGTGCCACCTCGACCATCTGCCGCCTCCCGATCGAAAGGTCGCCTGCAATGTCGTCCGCCGAAATGCCGTGGTCGGGGAAGATCTCGTCGAGCTTGGCGCGGATGAGGTCGGCGGCCCTGCGCCGCCAGCCGAAACCGGCGAGCGAGGGATGGTTGATGCGCGTATTCTCGGCAATGCTGAGATTGGGGCAGAGCGACAATTCCTGAAACACGCAGCGTATGCCGAGCTCGAGCGCCCGCGCCACCGAATAGCTCGCCTCCTGATTGCCGCGCACGGCGATCTGCCCGCCATCCGGCCGCAGCGTGCCGGCCACCATATGCATGAGCGTCGACTTGCCGGCGCCGTTATGCCCGACCAACCCGACGCATTCGCCGGCGCCGACATGGAAGTCGACGCCGTTAAGCGCCCGGACGGCGCCGAAATGCTTTTCGGCGCCGTCCAGTCTGACGATATCTGCAATAGCCTGGAGCATCCTCAACTTTTATCCGGTTGGCGATGCGGGCGGCAACCTGCCCACCACTATTGCTTGATGTTGGCCTTGATGGCCGCGATGGCGTCTTCCTGCGTGTATTCGTGCGTGGCGACGCCGCCCTCCTTGATGTTCGGCAGCGCGGCCTCGAAATCGTCCTGGGTGAAGGCGAGGTACGGCACCAGGAGGTCATGCGGGATGTCCTTGCGGCCATCGAGCACCTGCTGCGCCACCCAGAAGGCCAGCGTCGAGACGCCGGGCGCGATCGAGGCCGACCAGGTCTTGTAGCCGTCCTTCTCCTTCTGCTCCTTCCACCACTTCAGCTCGTCCTGCCGGTTGCCCATGATGATGGTCGGGCGCGGCTTGCCGGCCGCGGCGAAGGCCTGCGCGGCGCCATAGCCGTCACCGCCCTGGTCGACGATGCCGACGACATCCGGCAGCGACGGCAGGATGGTCGCCACCGCCTTCTGCGCCGTGGTCTGGTCCCAGTCGCCCGTCACCGAACCGACGATCTTGAACTCGGGATGGGCGGCGACGCCCTCGAGGATGCCGGCATGGATGGCATCGTCGATCGAGGTGCCGGCGAGACCGCGGATTTCCAGCAGATTGCCGCCCTTGGGCTGGAACTTGGCCATCTGCTCGACTTCCTGCTTGCCCATGTCCTTGAAGTCGACGACGACGCGATAGGCGCAGGGCTCGGTCACGGTGCCGTCGAAGGAGACGACGGTGATGCCGGCGTCGCAGGCCTGCTTGATGGCGCCGTTGAGCGCATCGGGCGAGGCCGCGTTGATGACGATGGCGTCATAGCCCTGCAGGATCAGGTTCTGCACCTGCGCTGCCTGGGTCGGCACTTCCTTGTCGGCGGTGGTGAAGACGTCCGCCGCGCCGACCACCTTGTCGTCGACCGCTTTCTTGGTGACGATGCCGTAGCTGTCGAGCATCGCCTGGCGCCACGAATTGCCGGCATAATTGTTGGAGAATGCGATCTTCTTGCCGCTGGTGTCGGCAAGCGCGGTGCCCGAGGCGAGCATCGCCGCCAATGCACCCAATACGAGCAGTTTCTTCATGTCGGTTCCTCCCGAGGTTGCTGCAATTTAACAGATGGCCGTAACGCGAATTCTCTGTTTTTTATCTATTGTCAGACAAATTCAGAGGAACCGCAAGCTGTCAACTCCAAAGCATTGGCACTGCTCGATCAACTTGCGGTGCGACGATTGAAAAGACGGCGACTCCTGGTCTAGGAACGCAGCAGGAGGCCAATGCATGGCAGTGACGCCGACCGTTGCTAAAGGCGCGCCCGGGATTCCGGCGCGCTGGACATCGAGCGCCAAAAGCGGCGTCGGCACCGCGCTTTCGGCAAAAAGCCCGCTCTGGTTCACCACCAGCCACGGCATCCTGAACGAGATCTATTATCCGCGCCTCGACAGCGCCTGCACGCGCGACCTGGGGCTGATCGTGATCGGTCCCGGCGGCTATTTTTCCGAAGAAAAACGCGATGCGGCCCACACCGTCGACCCTTTCGAGGACGGTGTCCCTGGCTACCGGCTGACCAACACCGCTTCCGACGGCGCCTACCGGATCGAAAAGCGAATCGTTACGGATTCGAAACGACCTGTCCTGCTGCAGGAAACCAGTTTCACCGCCCTCAAGGGACAGCCTGCCGATTACCGCGTTTACGCGCTGCTGGCGCCACATCTCGTCAATGCCGGCATGGGCAACACCGGCTGGGTCGGCGAGCACAAGGGGCAGCGTTTTCTGTTCGCCACCGGACGCGGTGTCTCGCTGGCGCTTGCCTCCTCCTTGCCCTGGGGCGCCTGCTCGGCCGGCTATGTCGGCTTTTCCGACGGCTGGCAGCAGTTGCACGACAATGGCGCGCTCGATCCGTCCGGCCGGGTGGCCGAAAACGGCAATGTCGCGCTGACCGGCGAGATCGGTTTTACTGCCGGCAAGACGGTTGCCTTGCTGGCGCTCGGCTTCGGCGCTTCGCCTGAGGAAGCCGCCGATCTTGCGCTCGCGAGCCTGAAACAGGGTTTCGAGCCGGCGGCCAAAACCTATGTCGAGAACTGGCGGACATTCCAGGCTGGGCTGGAAAGACTCGACCGTCACGCCGCCTCCGGTCTGAACGCCTACCGCGTCAGCAGCGCGGTGCTGGCGACGCATCTGTCGATTGCCAGACCCGGCGCCGCGGTCGCCAGCCTATCGATCCCCTGGGGTTTCAACAAGGGCGACGACGATCTCGGCGGCTATCACCTTGTCTGGCCGCGCGACCTGGTCGAGACGGCGGGCGGCTTCCTCGCTGCCGGCGACGGCAGGCAGGCGCTGCAGATCCTCGCCTATCTGCGTTCGATCCAGCAGCCGGACGGCCATTGGCCGCAGAATTGCTGGTCCGACGGCACCGCCTACTGGCCCGGCATCCAGATGGACGAATGCGCGTTTCCGCTGCTTTTGGCCGACGCCTTGCGTCGCGCCGGCCAGCTGCCGAAGGCGAAGCTCGCCGACTTCCTGGGTATGATCGAGAACGCGGCCGCCTATGTCGTGCGCAACGGCCCGGTCACCGGCGAGGACCGCTGGGAAGAGGACGCCGGCTACAGCCCGTTCACGCTGGCCGTGGAGATAGCGGCACTGCTTGCCGCCGCCGACATGCTTGACGCCTGCGGTAAAAATGAGCCGGCAAACTATCTGCGCGAGACCGCCGATTGCTGGAACGACCAGATCGAGCGCTGGACCTATGTGACCGGCACCGAGGCAAGCGCCAAGGTGAGCATCGAAGGCTATTATGTCCGCATCGCCCCGCCCGACAATGGCGCCGCCGCCTCGCCGAAGGACGGCTTCGTGCCGATCAAGAACCGGCCGCCGGGCGACACCGACAAGCCGGCCGAGGCGATCATCAGCCCGGATGCGCTGGCGCTGGTCCGCTTCGGCCTGAGGGCCGCTGACGATCGGCGCATCCTCAACACCGTCAAGGCGATCGACGCCGAGCTGCGCTGCGACCTGCCGCAAGGGCCGCTCTGGTACCGCTATACCGGCGACGGCTATGGTGAGCATGAGGACGGGGCACCCTTCGACGGCACCGGCCGGGGGCGGCCGTGGCCGCTGCTTGCCGGCGAGCGCGCGCATTACGAGCTGGCCGCCGGCCGCAAGGACAAAGCGGCGCAGTTGCTTGAGACTTTCGAACGCTCGGCCGGCGTCGGCGGCCTTCTGCCGGAACAGGTCTGGGATCGCCCGGACATGCCGGACCGTGAATTACGGCTGGGCGCCCCTTCCGGCAGCGCCATGCCGCTGGTCTGGGCGCATGCCGAGCACATCAAGCTGTTGCGCTCGCTGCGCGACGGCGCCGTCTTCGACCTGCCGCCGCAGGGCGTCGAGCGCTACATCAAGGGCAAGACGGTCTCGCCGCTGCGGATCTGGCGCTTCAACAACAAGATCCGCTCCATTCCCGCCGGCAAGGCCCTCCGCGTCGAATTGTCGGCGCCCGGCGTCGTCCATTGGAGCAGCGACAAATGGCTGACCGTGCAGGACAGCAGGACGGCCGAAAATGCGTTCGGCATTCATCTGGTGGATTTGCCCGTTGACCGCCTGCGGCCGGGAACCACCATAGTCTTCACTTTTTTCTGGCCCGGGGCGATGCGTTGGGAGAATGTCGACTTCAGCGTCGGCATCGACGCCCAATCGTGATCCAGGCGGGCCATTGTACTTCTCCTTTCCTCAAGCAATCGGGATGAAACCATGCAGATCGGAATGATGGGACTGGGCAGGATGGGCGCCAACATGGTGCGGCGCCTGATGCGCGACGGCCATGAATGCGTCGTCTACGACATCAATTCGGCAAGCGTCGCCGGCATGGTCAAGGACGGCGCCATTGGCGCGGCCTCGCTGGAGGAATTCGTCGGCAAGCTCGCCAAGCCGCGCTGCGCCTGGCTGATGCTGCCGGCCGCGATCACCGGCAAGATCGTCGACCAGGTCGCGGCGCTGATGGAGCCGGGTGACATCATCATCGACGGCGGCAATTCCTACTACCACGATGCCGTCGACCAGGCGGCGAAGCTGGCGGTGAAAGGCATCAACTTCGTCGATGTCGGCACCAGCGGCGGCGTCTGGGGCCTGGAGCGGGGTTACTGCCTGATGATCGGCGGGCCGGACGACGCGGTTAAGCATCTCGATTCGGTCTTCGCCACGCTGGCGCCAGGCGCCGATGCGGGCGCCAACCCGCCCAAGGATGCCGGCACGGCGCCCTTCGGCTATCTCCATTGCGGGCCGAGCGGCGCCGGCCACTTCGTCAAGATGGTGCATAACGGCATCGAATACGGCGTCATGGCCGCCTATGCCGAGGGCATGAACATCCTGAAGTCGGCCAATGCCGGCAAAAGGCAGCGCACCGCCGACGCCGAGACCAGCCCGCTTGAGAACCCGCAATACTACCAGTTCGACGTCGACCTACCCGCCGTCGCCGAGGTATGGCGGCATGGCAGCGTCATCGGCTCCTGGCTGCTCGATCTCACCGCCGGCGCCCTGAAGAGCGACCCGGCGCTCGTCCAGTTCGGCGGCCGCGTCTCCGATTCCGGCGAGGGCCGCTGGACGCTCAAGGCCGCGATCGACACCGGCGTCCCGGCGCCGGTGCTGTCCTCGGCGCTGTTCGACCGCTTCTCCTCGCAGGGCGAATCGCAATTCGCCGACAAGCTTTTGTCCGCCATGCGCTACGCCTTCGGCGGCCATATCGAGAAGCCGAAGGCGTAGGGGAGAAACTGCATGAGCCAAGAGAGGTCTGACACGCTGGTGCTTTTCGGAGCGACCGGCGACCTTGCGCACAAGAAGATTTTCCCGGCGCTCTACCAGATGGTTGCCAAGGGCACGCTGAGCGAGCCGGTGATCGGCGTCGCCTTCGACCCTTGGGAACTCCCCAAACTGGTGGACCGCGCCCGCGACGGCATCGTCACGGCGCTGGGTTCGATCGACGACAAGGTTTTTGCCAAGCTCGCCTCACAGCTGCGCTATGTCAGCGGCGACTACCGCGACGGCGCGACCTTCGAGAAGCTGAAGACGGCGCTGGGTTCCGCGCAGCGGCCGCTGCACTACATGGCCGTCCCCCCGACCATGTTCGAAACCGTTGTGCAAGGACTGGAGCAGTCCGGCACCGCGCGCGGCGCGCGGCTGATGGTGGAAAAGCCGTTCGGCCACGACCTGCAGTCGGCGCGCTGGCTGAACCGGGTGCTGCATCTGGTGTTCGACGAACAGTCGATCTTCCGCATCGACCATTATCTCGGCAAGGAGGCGATCCAGAACCTGCTCTATTTCCGCTTCGCCAACGCCTTCCTCGAGCCGATCTGGAACCGCAACTTCGTCGAAAGCGTGCAGATCACCATGGCCGAGGATTTCGGCGTCGAGGGCCGCGGCAAATTCTATGACGATGTCGGCTGCATCCGCGACGTGATCGAGAACCACCTGCTCAACATCCTGCTGCTTCTGGCCATGGAACCGCCGGTCGGCCGCTCGGCCGACGACCTGATCGACGAGAAGGTACAGGTGCTGCGCGCCATCCGCACGCTGACCAAGGACGATGTCGTGCGCGGCCAGTTCGACGGCTATCTGGCCGAACCGGGCGTCAGGCCCAACTCGCCGGTCGAGACCTTCGCGGCGGTGCGCTTCTTCGTCGACACCTGGCGTTGGCAGGATGTGCCTTTCTTCATCCGCGCCGGCAAGAACATGCCGGTGCACGCCACCGAGGTGATCGTGCGCATGAAGCGGCCGCCGCTCGACGTCTTCGACCCGATCAAGCCGGGCGACGCCAATTATGTGCGCTTCCGCATCGACCCGCAGGTGGCGATCTCGATCGGTGCCCAGCGCAAGGTCGCCGGCGACGACATGATCGGCGAGCAGGTGGAGCTGACCGCGCTCGACGACACCAAGGGCGACATGCCGCCCTATGAACGGCTGATCGGCGACGCCATGAACGGCAACGGCCAACTCTTCACCCGCCAGGACGCGGCCGAGCTTGCCTGGCGCATCGTCGGGCCGGTGCTCGGCGACACCACGGCGCCGGCAATCTATGCGCCCAGGACCTGGGGGCCGGCCGATGCCATGAACGGCTTCGGCCCGCCCGACGGCTGGATCAATCCGAGCAAGTAACTTTGGGGAGGACGGGATGGCGAAGGCAGCAAAAACCGCCGCGGCGGGCAGCGATCCGATCGTGCTCGCCATCGACGTCGGCGGCTCGCATGTAAAGATTCTCACCAGCGCCGGCGGCGAGATGCGCCGGGTCGCGTCCGGGCCGGGCTTGACCCCGGACCAGGTCGTCGCTTCGGTGAAGAAACTGGCGGAGGACCTGGACTACGACGTGATCTCGATGGGTTATCCGGGCCCCGTGCGCGACAACAAACCCTCGCTCGATCCCTTCAACCTCGGCAAGGGCTGGAACGGCTATGATTTCACCGCTGCCTTCGGCAAGCCGGTGAAGCTGGTCAACGACGCGTTGATGCAGGCGATCGGCAGCTATGACGGCGGCCGCATGCTGTTCCTCGGCCTCGGCACGGGCTTGGGCGCCGCCATGATCATCAAGAATGTCGGACAGCCCATGGAGCTTGCCCACCTGCCCTACAAGAAAGGCGCCAGTTTCGAGGATTACGTCGGCGAGCGCGGCCTGGTAAAGCGCGGGAAGAAGAGGTGGCGCAAATACGTTTTCGACGTTGTCGACAGGCTTCGCGCCGCCTTGCAGCCGGATTATGTCGTGATCGGCGGCGGCAATGTCGACAAGCTCGATCAATTGCCTGAAAAATCCCGGCGCGGCGACAACACTCGCGCTTTCGAGGGAGGATTTCGTCTGTGGCGCGACAAGGCGCTGGTCGTCTGATATTGTTATATTTCAGTATAATTGTTCAAAACAGCGTGTATTGACGCGACAAACGTTGCGCCGCGCAGATTTGCCGACTAGGAATTCGCCGGCCTGCGGCCCTTGCGGCTTCCCGAATTCGCAAACAACGCTCGCAGCGCTTCGACATTACACCGCGAAAACCGGATCGTTTTCGCGACCTTGCGGCAGAAATGGAGGGACTACGTGGACGAGGACACAAGCACAGCCAGGGAAATCGACCTGCTCGAGCTCACCGCTCATATCGTATCGGCCTATGTCG
Organism: Mesorhizobium sp. B2-4-3; assembly: GCF_006442815.1. Lineage (GTDB taxonomy): Bacteria > Pseudomonadota > Alphaproteobacteria > Rhizobiales > Rhizobiaceae > Mesorhizobium. Next base: position 32,388 of record NZ_VFVL01000030.1, on the reverse strand, counting down.
CGAAAAATCGCCTGCCTGCTTCGGACCTGGGCGGACTGATCGCCAGCGTCGCCTCTTCGATCGGCGGGATCAGCCAGCCGGCGGCGCCCGCGGCGCCCCCGCTCGTTCCCGCCGTCAATCCCAGGCGCTCGGTGACGCCGGATTACATCATCTGCCTCGAGGACGGGAAGAAGTTCAAATCGCTGAAGCGCCATATCGGCGTGCATTTCGGCCTGACGCCGGAGGCTTACCGGACCAAATGGGGCCTCCCGGTGGACTACCCGATGGTCGCGCCAAATTACGCGGCGTCGCGCTCGCAGCTCGCCAAGTCGATCGGCCTCGGCCGCAAGGCGGAACCGGAGCCGGCGAAGCCTGCAAGGGGCAGGAAGGCCAAAGCCTCGGCCTGAAATAACGCGCCTGCACCAATGGTTTGAGGAAGCCTGCCGAGGAAACAGCCTTGGCAGGCTTCCTGCTTTTGTGGCTTGGATGAGGCCACCAGGGCAATTCCAGGAAAAGTGTAAAGCGGCACGGAATTGCGTCAAAACAGGACGTGCGGTTTGTTTAAAACGATGAACCGCTGGGGGAGCCGGCTATGAACTACGCCAGGATGGTGATCGAGAAGGAAGCGCCGGAGGAATACGGCTACGACCGCATCCGCCACAACCTTTCCGAAAGCTCGATCGCCGACCAGAAACTTTCCGACATCGGTCTCGCGCTGCCCGACCTCACGCTGTTTTACGGCGAGCATCGCGGCGACAAGGACTTGCGGGCGCTGATCGCCGGGCAGGACAAGGGCCTTGCTCCCGACGATGTGCTGGTGACCGCTGGCGCGGCCGGCGCGCTGTTCATCATCGCCACGTCGCTTTTGTCGGCCAGCGACCATCTCGTGGTCGTGCGGCCGAACTACGCCACCAACATCGAGACCCCCAAGGCGATCGGCTGCGCCATCTCCTATGTCGATCTCGATTTCGACCAGGACTTTGCCATCGACATCGACCGTGTGAAGGCAGAGATGCGGCCTAACACCAAACTGATCAGCGTCACCTGCCCGCACAACCCGACCGGCACGATGATGACACGCGCCGATCTCGACGCGCTGATCGCGCTTGCGGAGAGCCGCAAATGCCGGCTGCTGGTCGACGAGACCTATCGCGACCTCTCTTATGGCGCGCGGTTGCCGTCGGCGGCCTCGCTCAGCCCAAGCGCCATCAGCGTCTGCTCGCTGTCCAAGGCCTTCGGCATTCCGGGCATCCGCATCGGCTGGCTGGTGACCCGCGATCCGCAATTGCAGGAAACATTCCTCGCCGCCAAGGAGCAGATCGGCATCTGCGGCAGCGTCATCGACGAGGCGATCGCGCGCGCCACGCTCGAACGCCGTGATGCCTTCCTCGCCTCGCTGCTCCCCGAAATGGCCAGGCGCCGCGACATCGTCCAGGACTGGATCGACGGCGAGGCGCTGGTCGACTGGGTGCGGCCGCAAGGCGGCGTCGTCGGCTTTCCGCGGCTCAACGTCGATGCCCGCTTCGACCTCGACAAGTTCTACACCCGGCTGCTGGAGGAGCACAGCACCTATGTCGGTCCCGGTCACTGGTTCGAGATGCCGAAACGCTTCTTCCGCCTCGGCTTCGGCTGGCCGAAAGAGGCGGAGTTGCGCGGCGGGCTGGCGGCCATCTCGGTTGCCCTGAGAGAGGCCGTCACTGTCGTTCCGTGACGGTTTCGGCGAAACATCTGGCCAATCTTTCCGGCGCTCCGAGCTTCTTCGCCCAAGACACAAGGTCGGGTTTTTCCGATGGCTCCGCATAACCGCCCCAGACGTCGCGGAACTGTTTCTTCCCGTTGACCGTCTGGAAGAACATCACGCCGTCATCGCTGACGGGCGTGGAGACGTAAACGGCGCTCCAGTTGCCGCTCTCCATGATCGTGAAGAACTTCGCCTGGGCAGGCTTGAACTTGTTGCCCACCGCCGCGGCGACGAGAGGGGCATATTCCTGTTTGCGCGCCTTCGTCACTTCGATCTTTATGCCGTCACAGGCGTTATTCGCTGCGAAAGCAGGGGCCAGCGTCATTTCCAGCCCGGCGAGGCCCGGAATTGCGCAAAAACAAACAGCTAGAACAGTTCGGCGTTTCCGTGAAACGGTGAACTGCTCCAGGTCGCCGAATTCAGACATGGATAGCGTCCTTCTCTTGCTGCGGAGTCCATTAACCGGAATCGTCATCGTCCGACGACCTGTCGTCATCCGGCGTGTCGACCTCGCAGCCGATGCCGTTGCAACCCTGATAGTTGCCGCGCGTATCGAAGTTGGGATTGCCGTTCCTGTCGTATTGCGGCCTGTCGTCGATGCTTTGATCCGCATCGTCAGGGTCGTCGACTTTGCATCCGAGCCCATGACATCCGATGTAACGGCCACGCGTATCGAAATTGGGGTTGCCGTTCCTGTCGTATTGCGGTCGACTATCGATGCTGTCGGTGGTGCAACCGGCGAACGTCAGCGAGGCGGCGACCAAGGTCGCGTGGATCATCAATTTCATGGCTCACTCCTCCGACTGGCTGGCGGCCATGCGATGTTCGTCCGGATCGCCGCACAACGATTGCGGCGATCGAACCACCAGCAAGTGCTCTTAAGGTCGAGGGGGGGGGGACGCTCCCTGTGGGAGCCGCCTCGGTGAATGCCTATTCCCTCTCCATGCTTAGCGCCCATCCGCCCAAGCATGCCGACAATCCGCCAGCGCGGTTGATGTCGCCTGAAGGTTGCGTCTGAAGTTGACCTATGGCAAGGAAAAAATGTCAGGCCACTGGCTTAACTTTGAAAATGATTAATAATCATGCGACCATGTCGACTCGCTTAGCGAATGCTAATATGTTATCGACACAAACTTCCCATAAAACGAACCCTATTACACTTTTGCAGAACGCATAGACTAAGAACTAATACAAAATGACGCCGTCGAGTTACGTAAGGATAGGCAAGAAAGCGGAGCGAGATATCCTGATACACCATCGCTTGCATATCGATATATTGCCCTGGCATTTTCGAAGCAGGTCACCCTTTGCACGGAGCGAAAGAAACGCAGGAACTGGCCGGCGGATTTTCAATGTTTCGGGTCTCATGAACGCCGTCGGTCGTCCTCGGCTGACGAGAAAAGGATCGCAACGCGGATGTGGTGCAGGCTAGCCGGCGCTTTCGCCCTGCTTCTGGCGCTGTTGTGGCCACAGATTGCCGCCCATGCCCAACAGCCTTCCGCGCCGCTGAACGTTGGTGTCTTCGTCAATCCTCCTTTCGTCATGAAGAATGGCGGACGGCTCACTGGCATGGCAGTCGATCTTTGGGAGGATCTCGCTCCGAAACTGGGCCGCCAGTACCGCTATGTCGAATTCCAGACCGTCCATGATCTCGTCGAGGCCACCGCCTCCGGCAAGGTCGACGTGGCCGTCACCAACCTCACCATAAACCAGTCCCGGGCTGAACGGGTCGACTTCACCCAACCCTGGTTCGACGGCGGCATGCGGATCATGACCGGCACGGATCAGGGAAAGGGCTTCGGCAATCTGATCGAGGGTCTCAGCGATGCCGGTTTCCTGAAGGCCTATGTCTGGATCGGCCTGATCATCGTGGCTGCCACGGTTCTACTCACCTTCTTCGACCGGCGGTTTGACGCGGCGTTCCCCAAGCGGTGGCGCGACGGCATCGCCGAGAGCTTCTATACAGTGATGTCGGTCGCGACATCCGGCAAGCCGCCGTCGCGAAAGAACCTGTTCGGCTGGATCGGGCGCATCTGGCAAGGTCTGTGGCTGGTTTGCGGTATCGCCGTGCTTGCCTACGTCACCTCGTCGGTCACGAGCGTGATGACGACGCTTTCACTCACCAACCAGATCAACGACATCGCCGACCTCACCGACAAGACGGTCGGCGTGCTGAGTGGTACGGTCGAGGAGGATTTTGCGCAACAGGAGGGCTTGCAGACGCAGACCTACGCCGGCCTCGATCGCGCCGTCGACGGGCTGGTGGATGGCCAGGTGACCGCCATCATCGCCGATGCACCGGTTCTGGAATACTATGCCTACACACATCCCAATCCACCGACGAAAGTGGTTGGGCGCCTGTTCCAACCGGACAAGTATGGCTTCGCCCTTCCGCGCCAGAGCCCCTTGACCCGTCCGCTGACAATAGAATTGCTCGGCGCCCGCGATAAAGGTGAAATCGATGAGCTTCGGACCAAATACTTTGGAGCACCTCATTGAGGCCGGATTGGCGACCGGGTGGCTTCGGCAACTCGACCTGCGAGCCGATCGCCTCTCTCGCTGCGCCATGGCGAGAGTTCGTGCGCGTTCGATGAGACACTCCGGCAAAATCCTTCATCCAGTGGATTTTTTGCGCGCATGGCAAGACGAACTGGGCTAAAGGGTTGCGGCCGGACCAGCGCCCACCGTGGAAGTGCCCCGCCGGCCATCGTCGCAACGGGGCCCTCAAACCATGACCGTCGAAGCAACGTCACCAGACCAGCGCTACGCTGCTTTCCGCCACCGCCCGTTCCTCAGCTACTGGACGGCGCGCTTCCTCACCACCTTCGCCACCATGATCGTGTCGGTCGCCGTCGGCTGGCAGGTCTATGACCTGACCCGCGATCCGTTCGACCTCGGCATTGTCGGCATCGTCCAGTTCCTGCCTTCGTTGCTTCTGGTCCTGGTCACCGGCGTGGTCGCCGACCGCTTTGGCCGCCGCCTGATCATGACCTTGTCGACTTTGGTCGAGGCCGGCTGCGCACTGGCCCTGCTGCTTCTGGCCTTGCGCGGGCTGACCAGCCCGCTGCCGATCTTCATCGTGCTGGTGATGTTCGGCATTGCCCGCGCCTTCTACGGCCCGGCCTCGTCCTCGCTGTTCGCCAATCTCGTGCCGCAGGAGGATTTCGCCAACGCGATCGCTTGGAACTCGTCGGCCTGGCAGACGGCGACCATCGTCGGCCCGGTCGCCGGCGGCCTGCTCTACGGCGTTTCGGCGGAAGTCGCCTACGCCACCGCCGCCGTCCTGATGCTCGCCGCGGCCGCGCTCGTCTTCACCATTCCCAAGCCCGCCCAGCAGACGGCCACCGACAAGCCGACGATGCAGACGCTGTTTGCCGGCTTCGGCTACATCTGGGGCGAGAAGATCGTGCTCGGCGCGATCTCGCTCGACCTCTTCGCCGTGCTTCTGTCGGGCGCCTCGGCGCTGCTGCCGGTCTATGCGCGCGACATACTGGAGCTCGGCCCCTGGGGGCTCGGCCTGCTGCGCTCGGCGCCTGGCATCGGCGCCATCTGCGTCGCCGTCTGGCTCGCCGGCCATCCGATCCGCGATCATGCCGGCAAGATCATGCTGGGCTTCGTCGCTCTGTTCGGCGCCTTCACCGTGCTGTTCGGCGTCTCGACCATCACCTGGCTGTCGATCGCAGCACTCGCCTTGCTCGGCGCCACCGACATGTTCAGCGTCTATATCCGCGAGACGCTGATCCAGCTCTGGACGCCGGACGAGGTGCGCGGCCGCGTCAACGCCGTCAACCAGGTCTTCGTCGGCGCCTCCAACGAGGTCGGCGAATTCCGCGCCGGCACCATGGCGGCGCTGATCGGCACGGTTCCCGCAGTGGTGATCGGCGGCATCGGCGCCATCGCCGTCGCCGGCCTGTGGGCCTATCTGTTCCCGGCGCTGCGCCAGGTACAGCACCTCAACAGCCGCAACTGATTGGGTCTTTATCTGAGCCGCCGGATCCGACGCTCGGGCCGGGCAGCTTGCGCCGATACTCGCTTTTCCACAGCCACGAAGCGTCGTCCTGTTCTTCTTCCGTTCGGCACTCCCAGACGCTATCTTGGCGTCATGGTTACTGCTACACAGATTGCCAGTTGGGCCAACACGACACCAGCTCAGGCAGAATTGCCTCGGCTCCTACGCCGGCTGATCCACAGCGTCTCGACCGTGACGCAGATGGCGATGCCGGCTGGTGAATCCGTCGCGTTGCCGGGGTTTGACGGAGAGCTGCACAGCGAAACGGGCAACGCGTGGGTGCCTGTCGGCCATTCCTGTTGGGAATTAAGCTGTCGCGCTGACTCCATTACCAAGGCAAACGAAGACTTCGCCAAGCGTACATCAGCGACGTCGCCGGAAATCAGAGCAGAGCGTAGCTTCGTTGCTGTCACCGCCCGCCGTTGGGCGGCTAAGTCGCGCTGGCGGGACGAGAAAATCGCGGAAGGTTCGTGGAAGGACGTTCGGGCCTATGACGCTGACGACCTGGAGCAGTGGCTCGAACAGTGCCCGGCGGTAGCGCTCGCTTTCGGCGAAGAACTTGGCATCGTCGGCCCCGGTGTCGAGAGCCTGGCCGCGTATCTGGAAAAGTGGGGTGCGCAATGCACTCCCAAGATCATGTCCGCAGCATTGCTCACTGGTCGGATCGACCAGGCGACAAAGCTGGTTCATCGGGTTGAACGGATTCGTGGCGGAACGGCGACCGAGCCGCTAGCGATCAAGGCAGACAGTGTCGAGGAAGCGGTTGCCTTCACAGCGGCCGCACTGCTCGAAAATGACCATATTTCCAGCCAATCGGTCATAGTCACTAGCACGGACGGCTGGCGCTATGTCGAGAAGAATGCAGGCATCGGGGTTGCGGTAGCTGCGACACCGGCCGTAGCCGAGGCGCCAGCGGTTAGGGATCGACTGGCGTTGGTGGTGCCGTACGCGTCGGGCGACATGGCCCGCCAGTTCAAGGGCCTCGCCGCAAGGCTGAACGATGCCGAGATGGTGCTGGAGCGGGCATTGCCCGGCGAGTTCGAAAAGGCGCTCCAGCTCATCGGACTCGATGAGAATGACACGCGGCGCCTGTCGACGCTTTGCGGCCGCTCCTGGTCTGTGCTTCGGCGCCAGCACGCGATCAATCCAGCCATTCGACGGCCAAGCTGGCTCGATAGCCCGGCCGCCGATGCCTTGGCGACGGTCTGCCTCGTCGGAGGCTGGTCGACCAGCAAGCCGAGCGATGCTGAGATCGTCGCGCGGATCAGCGGCAGGCCGTATGAGGAGTTGGAAACCGATCTGCTCGCGCTCGAGCGGCTTGACGATTCGCCATTGCTGCACATCGGCACGGTCTGGAAAGCGAAGTCTGCGCTTGAGCTCCTCGCCATTTTCGGTGAACGCATCACGCTGGTGCAGCTGGATCGCTATTTCACCGAGTTGGAGGCTGTCCTCGCCGCGCCCGATCCGCAGCTCGAACTAGCGGAGGAAGACCGCTATGCCGCTGCCATTCATGGCAAAGTGCGGCCGATCAGTGGACTGCTGCTGGACGCCTTGTGCGACACGCTCATCAAACTTGCGGCGCGCGGCGTCGATGTCCCCGCACTCATAGCGATCGACATCCAAGGTCGTATAGATCGCCTCGTGCGCAATCTGCTTCGCGATGGCGACCGGGTTCGCTGGCTCTCCTTGGCCAGCCAACTCCCCGCTCTGGCTGAGGCAAGCCCTCACGAGTTTTTGACGGCGGTCGAATTCGGCATAGGCAGACCTGGCAGCGGTCCGCTTTCTGTCTTTGCCGAAACCAAGAGCACAGGGATCGGCAGCCGATGCTGGCACGCCGGGATGCTTTGGGCACTCGAGACGTTGGCCTGGGCTCCGAACCGGTTGCGACGAGTTTCGCTGATACTGGCGAAACTGTCCGCCGTGGAGATCGATGGAAACTGGGGCAACAAACCCAGAAGCTCGTTGCTCGATCTCTACCGTTCGTGGTTCCCGCAGACCGCCGCAACGGTCGAGCAACGGATCAGCGCGATCGATTTCCTGATCGAGCAGACACCGGATGCCGCCTATCAGCTTCTCGACAGCTTGACCGGAGCCGGCCCCGATTTCGCCAACCATATCGCACGGCCCAAATGGCGGTCCGACGATGCGGGCGCCGGCTATGGTGTGACCGGCCTGGAGCGTCACACGATGGTGGCCGCGGCAATCGATCGCCAGATAGAGATGTCGCGAGGCCATGCTCAACGCATTGCGAAGCTCATCGCCAAATACGCCACACTCGACACGCCGCGCCAGCAACGGATCATCGAGCTGATCTGGGAATGCCGGGCGCTAGGCGATGAAGACAAGGAAGTGCTCCGTTCGGCCATACGTCATAAGCTGCATTGGCATCGCAACTATGACGAGAAGCGTGACGATGCGACACTCAGCACGCTGCTCGACCCGCTTGAGGCCGTCTATGCGGACCTGGAACCGGACGACGTCATCGTCAGGCACGCTTGGCTGTTCCGGAGCAGTTGGGTCGAACTTCCAATCCGCACACGAGGAACCGAACTCGACGCCGAAGAGCGCCAAGGGGTGCAAACCGCCCGCGCAGCGCTGAGGGACGTATTCGAAGCGCTTGGTTGGGAAGGCGTTGTCAAGCTCGCCACCCTTCACGCGGATGCCTGGACCGTTGGCTGCCATCTCCCGCATATCGAGCTACCGGAGCAGGAACTCGATCGGTGGATCGTCGAGGAAGCGGGCCAACTTCACCGCGGAGAAGTTCGAACGACCGTTGCGGCCGCCATCCTGTGCTGTATGTCGTCGGAAGAACGCAGTGCTGCCCTCGGGAGGATCTTCGAGATCGCACCTGCGGCGGGGCATGTGCCGGATTGGCTGGCGCGCCTCCTCGTCCTGTGCCCTCATCATCCGCAGATATGGGATCGCGCCGACGGCATCAGCAGGTCCGAATACTTCTGGTCAAATTGCACCAACAATTTGTGGCTCGACAACCCGGTAGAGATGGAGACAGCAATCCGCAAGCTCGTCGCGCACGGCCGGCCGGTATCCGCGCTGAATGCCTGCCATATCAAGTTCTCTCCCTATGACCCCGAGCTTGTCATAGACATGCTAGAAGGGGTCATGAAGGGACTCGAAGTGGCCGAAGGCCATATCCCTCAGAGTTACGTCTTTCAACGCGCGATCGACTATCTCGAAGACTCGGGAGCGATCGACGAGATGCGGCTCGTTCAACTCGAGTTCGCGATAATCCGCGCATTCGGCTTCGAGGGAGAGCAGCACGCGAAGACACTGTACCGGGTTCTCATGTCACGACCAGAGGTGTTTGTCGAACTCCTCTGTCTCATCTACAAACCGCACAGCGGCTCCGATCGAGAAGCAGATGATAGGCAACGAGGCGCCGCCGAGAATGCTTGGCATATCCTACACGCCTGCGAGCGTCAGCCGGGCACCAGTGCCGATGGCTCGATCGACCTCGATCAAGCCGTTCAATTCGTGGAAGAGACCCGGCGGCTCGCCGCTCAGCAAGATCGGCTTGCGGTGTGCGACATCACGCTGGGAGAAATCTTGGCCCATGCGCCGGATGGTGCTGACGGTTTGTGGCCGGGCGAAGCTGCCCGGGCTCTCCTGGAGCGCACTTCTTCCGAAGATATGCTTGGAGGGTTTTACACAGGGAGCATGAACAAGCGCGGCGTGCATTCACGGGGAGCCTACGAGGGGGGCGACCAGGAACGCGCACTGGCGGCGCATTATCGGCATCACGCCGGTGCACTAGAAGTAACCCACCCTCACCTCGCCGGTGCTTTGCATGATCTGGCGCAGTCGTACGACCGCCACGGGGCTCGTGAAGACCTTGATGCAAAGCTACGGATAGAGGGGCGATAGTCCCAGGCATTGTCGCCATAGCGAAAGGCCTGGTTGGAATACATGCGCGCCAGCGAAACGTCGCCTCGCCGCGCACCAATTCGTCCGCGTCGTTGGCGCTCATCGGCCTGCGGCAGAGCACTGCCAACGCCCGATTGAGATCGCTTCGCTTGCAGTTCCTCTACTCCGAAAAACTCACGCTGACGCCGCGCTGCCGAAAATAGGCCTGCATCAGCTTGCGACCGGCGCGGTTGTTCTGCACCAATCTGGCCGGATCGAACACAGCCTGTTTCTTCCCCTCTCGCGCCAGCGCCACCTTGAGTGCCGCGATGTGGGCGTCGATATCGGCATTGTCGGCTCGGAGTGAGGCGTAGATGCTTTCGGTCGCCTCGGCCACGGTCAGTTCGCTCACAGGGGGTCGTCCTTTGATTGATCGGGCGGCGCATAACACAGATTCGTGGCCGCGCCGATACCATCCATTTTTGTTCCTCGCGTTTTGACGGGATGGCTTCTATTTTGGACAGGCCTAACAGGAGGGTTACGTTGTGAAAATACGCACGACGACGCACAATCATCCCGGAGAACCAGGCGTCATTCTGCTGGATCAGCCATTGGCGAACATGATCGTGGCGACCGACATTCGCGATGGTGCAACGACGCTGTTCGGAACCGTCGATCTGCAGGTGAACTATTCCGGCAAGTACGACATCAGAGTCGAATTATCACCGGACGAGCTCACGCGCGCCTACCGGCTGCTGGTCAAAAACCTGCTTGAGAAAATCCAGGAACTTACCGCTGAACAAACGCCTTGAAATTCTTTAACCCCGGGGATTTCGCACAAGCACCTGATACCGAGCGGCGCGAAGTTCTGCGTGGCCTCCTTGACGTCCCACGACCGAGACCAAGTGCAAGGCTGGGGCCCACAGGCCGGCACCACTTATCCTTTGACGATTTCCGTCACGCAGTGGACATAGTCCATCCGGTGGCCTTCGGGCGCGCGCGCGACATCGGCTTCGTACGCGCCGTAAAGAGTGTCGACGATTGCGGAACGATCGGCCGCGGGACGCGAGGGGTCGAGCGCGTTGGCGAAGACGGTTTCCGACCATGAGCGCAACGTGGGCACATAGGCCCTGGCGAAATTCTGCGCATTGCCATGGATCCGGAAGGCCTCGGCATAGGGGCACGGCGTCACCATGGTGAAGATGTTTTCCAGCCTCAGTCCGGCCTGCGACACCGGCGAAGCGGGATCGCGGAAGGGTGCCGCGAACTCATCCGGCGTCTTGTAGAATTGCTGGAACGTCGCGTTGACATATTCCGTCTCGCTGATCCGTCCCGCCCGAGCCAGATCGCGCCAATGGCGCGCGAAGCCGTCGAACATGTCGACACCGGTCGTGTGTCCGAGATAGCGCCCATCCTCGTCGACGCAGAAATTGGCCAGCGCCAGCCGGCCGCCCGACCTGAGCTCGCGCGCCCTGGCCAGCAGAATCGTCTCCCAGTCGCGCAGCCCCTGGGCGCGAAACTGCTGGCGCTCGGCATCGGTCGCGCCGACCGCCTGGACATGGTCGGCGATCATGCAGGGCCGCTTGCTGATCCAGTGCATCGCCGTGGCGGAAAAGCCGAACGAGAGCGAATTGTCCGGCACGATCTGGCGATAGAAGCTGGTGCCGCTGCCGAAGATATAGAGCCCGGGCGTCTCGGCCAGCGGGACCTCCGTCGAGGTGCCAAGCAGTCCCTGGCTGAGCCGGAACAGCGTCGAGAAATCATTGTTGGGCAGGTCGGTGTAGGTGATCGATATCGCCCGGTCCGGTTCCCTCTCCCGGACGGCGCCGACCAGCCGCCGCATCATGTCCATCGAGGTGCCGCCGTCGGCTGCGCCGAAATCGGCGATGGCGAATGGCTGGCCGTCCGCCAGCCGTGGCATGCGGGCGACGGCCTCGACGACGAGATCGCCGACCTTGTCGATAACGTATTTGGCGCCCACGGTGTTGGCCGAGTAGTAACCCGCTCCGCGCATGGCGATCTTCTGGCCGTCGGCTGCGCTCATTTGTTTCTCCCCTTATTCGTCGTCCACCCGGCCGCCGCCGGCACCACGCACACGCGACCTTTCGCTTTCCGGCACATAGGTTCTGGCGGCGAAGGAATTGAGCGCCGCAAGCGTCCGCTCGTCGATCGCGCCGCGCCGGCCTGTCGGCTGCTGCCCGATTTCGGGACGGTGTTCGATGACGACATCGGCGCGCGTCGCCGGCCCCACGGGCCGCGCTACGCGCAGGGCCGAGCGGCGCAGCATGGCGTCGAGCCAGATAGGCAGGCCGACACCGACGATCGCCAGCGGCAGCGCGCTCGCCGGAAGCGGATCGTCGAGCAGCAAAGCCGCGGTTCGGATCGGACAGAGCGGCGTTTCGGCCGGCTTGTCGGCCTCGCCTTTTCGCCAGCGCGCCGCGCGGGCAGGATCGGGCGGCGCGAAGGACTGCACGTTTTCGGCAAGGCTCAGCATGGCCACGCCCCATTTGTCGTCCTCGACTGCGATCCGGCGCGCCGCGCGGCCGATATCCTCTGCCAGTCCCCATGAAAATCCGCCGCCCCGCGCCGCCTTGGCGCTCAGCGTTTCCACCTCGTTGAGCGACAGGTCGATCACGCCGCCTCTCCTGCCGGCGCCATGGCGGCGACATCCTCGATCAGGGGCTCGCCGCTGAACAGCGCGATCCGCAGCCAACGGTCGGAGCGCGGGTCGAAACTGCGCGCGCCGAAGAAGGCGAGCTTGGCACGCAATATGTCGACGGGCCGCAAGTCGGCGCCGATCAGATTGTCGTGGATCTCGGCATAGGGGAATTTCGCGACGATCTGGGCGCGCCGCACCGCGTGGCGCCATTCCGGCCGGCGCAACAGAAAGTCCGCGACACTGGCCGAGGGTGGCTCCCCCGCGAGAGCCTCGGCCAGGCTGAGTGCGTCGCGCGCGGTGGCCAAAGGCTGTTCGAGCTCGGCGCCGTCCTCCTCGAAGCGTTCGCCAAGCCGGGGCTCGAGCTTCTCCGCCGAGACATACCAGAAACGCGCGTTGGCGGCCGGGTCGGCGAAGTCGACCTTGGTCGCCCAGGAATAGCAGTCGAGAAGCGCCTGCCGAAGCGAGGCGCAGCTCATGGTGCCGTCAATGCCATGGCCAGGCGTCTCGTCGGCCTTCATCGTGTCGCCGAGTTCGTCAATCAGGGCACCGTGTGGCTCGAGGATCAGCGAGACGCAGGCTTCCTGCCCCTCGAGCGAGAAATGGTCTTCGGCGAAGCGATAGAGCGCATCCCAGGGGCTGGGCTGCGCCAGAAGCCGGTCGAAATTTTCCACCAGCGCATCGAGATCGCCAGTCAGAGAGCACGTCGCGGCGGCCTGGCGGGCATCGTCGCTGTGCCAGCGAGCCACGCGCCGGCGTAGCTCGGCGAGCGCTTTCGAGAAAACCTCTCGTTCCGCCGCGCCGGCTTGCGGTTCGGCGCGCACCCTTGCCAGCGCGGTTTCGCGGGCCAGGAACCAGCTATGCGTCAACAGCGGATGGCGAACGAGAAACGGCGCCATTCCGAGCCCCGTCGCGTTGCCGACCCCGAGCGCCCGGCGCAAATCCGGCGCCAGCCCTGCCGCGCCGGCCGGATTGCGGCGATAGGCGATGTGATCGACAAGGTCGAGCGTGAAGGAGCGGATCAGCCAGACCGTGAGCATTTCCGCCTGGAACGACCCGGCAAGCTCCGGGCGCGCGGCGATCTCGTCGCGATCGGCGATGCCGAACTTGCCATTGCCGTAGACCGCCGTGGTGCGCAGCAGATAGCCGACGCCGAGCAACTGCTCCTCGTGCGGCTGTCGTCCCTGCGCCAGTGCCGCGGCGACTTCCTCGAACAGCCGCACGCTTTTGTTCGCACGCGCCAGCACGAGTTCGCTTCTGGTGTAGCGGCCCGCCTCCTGCAGCGGCGCATTTGCCTCCAGCCGCGCGATTTCGGCGTCATCCGGCAATCCGTCGTAAAGCACGTAGCTCGTGTCCCAGGCCTGCGCGATCACCCGGTCGGACCGCTTCTCGTCGTCGAGCGGGGTCGAGAACGCGACAAGGCTGTAGGTCCTTGCCGGGGTCTCGACCGCATAGACCGCGCGCCCGAACCCTTTGTCGTCGAGGTCGAACCGGTCCTTGCGCACACGCCATTTTTCCCTGACGGCGCGGCGGATCAACTGGCGCAGGAAGCTGAGCCGCGTCGGATGCGCGGCGCCCAGCCGCTGCAAGCGCATGACGACCTCCGGCGGGCGCAGCGCGATCGCCGTCATGCGGCCGTCCCTGCGAGCTTCTCCAAGGTGGCGAGCGTTTCCGCCGCCACCTCGATGCCGTCTCCGGCGTTGCGCTCGCGCGCGTCGAAACGCCTTGTGCCCGGAAGCCTCGCCTCGCCGATGAAGGCGCCGGCGACGGTTTCCAGATTGCCCGCGAATGCCCCGGCCGATGTTGCTCCTGGCGAGACCGCCAGGAAGAACTGGCCGGTTCCAGGCGGACCTCCGGCCGTGCCGGAGAAGGGACTGGCGACAAGCCCGGGGTTCGCTCCCGTCAGGCATGCGGCGAAGATCTCGACCAGCAATGCAGAGCCGACGCCCTTGTAGCCGCCCGCCGGCGCCATCGTGCCCTTCAACGCTTCGCCGGCATCGGTGGTCGTCTCGCCGCTTGCGTCGAAAGCCCAGCCGGGCGGGATCGGCTCGCCGACGCGGGCCCGCTTGATGACTTCGCTCTTGGCGACGATGCTGGCGCTCTGGTCGATGACGAAGCGCGCGCCGCCCTGCCCGTCGGGAACCGCCAGCGACCAGGGATTGGTGCCGAGGGCGGCCTTGCGCCCGCCCCAGGGCGCGATCGAGGCCGGCGCGTTGGTGAAGCCCAGACCGACCAGGCCGGCCCGCGCGATGTTTTCGGTGTGATAGCCGAGCGCGCCGCAATTGTAGGAGTTGCGGATGGCCAAAGCCGCCACGCCTTGCGAGCGCGCCGCCTCGATCAGCGGCGGCGTGCCGGTGACGATTGCCGCGTGCGCAAAGCCGTTGCCGGCATCGACGGCGACGACAGCCGGAGCCGGACGCGTCAGGCGCGGCTCGGCCAGCCCCAGGACCTTGCCGCAGGTCAAATGCTCGCAATAGGTCGGCAGGTACATCAACCCATGCGACTTCAGGCCGTCGCGTTCGGCTGCCGCGATGGCTGCGGCGAGCGCCTCGGCCTGCCGCTCGCTTGCGCCATGGCGCAGCAGCGCGGTGTGGGCGAGCGTCTCGATGCGGGCTTGCGTCAGGCGTGTCATCCGGCCATCCGCCAATCATGCCGCCGCATAGCCGAACTCTCCTTCGCTCGCCTGCGTCTGCAGGCGAATGCATTCGATGAACCGCAGCGACGCCGGCTGCAGGTTCCGGCCTTCCTTGGCGATCCAGCCGACGGTCCGGCTCGAGCGCGGGTCGGCAAGGGGAACGAAGCGCACGTCGTGGCTCGATTTCCAGCGGCAGAGCCGGGGCAGGATGGTGACGCCGAGCCCGGCCTCCACCATCGCCAGGTTGGAGCTCACATTGGTCGCGGTGAGCTTCGAGCCGGCGGCTAAAGCCTCGGTCTCGGCAAGCCCGAGCGCTGCGGCCGCGCCATTGCGGATGAAGCTCTCGCCATCGAGCTCAGCCCATTTCAGCGGGCGCTTCGATTTCGCCAGAGGATGATCGGCCGGGCAGACGAAATCGAGCGGCTCGTGGAACAGCGGCTCAAAGCTGAGCTGCGGCCGCTTGCTGGCCAGCACGCAGAGCCCGACCTCGACCATGCCGTTCTCGACCGCGTCGACGATCGCGCTGGAATCGCTGTCGCGAACATGGATGTCGAACCGGCTGCCTTCGGCGCGAAGCTGGGCGATCGCGCGCGGCAGCAGGGTCACGGCGACCGAAGGCACGCTGGCCACGTCGCAGCGGCCCTGCCGGTCCGCCGCATAGCTGGTCATCGCCAGGCAGGCGCGGTCGTAATGCGCGATCATGGCACGCGCCTCGTCGAGCACGATACGACCGACCGGCGAAAGCGCGCCCTTGCGCTCGCTCTCGAACAGCGGCGCGCCGATGTCGTCTTCCAGCTGTTTCAAGGTCATCGACACGGCCGATGGGGTGCGGCCGATCCGATCGGCGGCGGCGCGCACGCCGCCGGTCTCGCAGACCGCGACGAAGCTGCGCATGCCGGTCAGGCTGATGGTTTTGGTCACTGTTAAGCTTGCCTGAACATTTGTGCCAAAAATTGAGCTTGATTGAAGTTCACAGCATTGGTTAGGTCGTTGTCAACCGAATTGATGCAGGTCGAACACGATGCTGAACGGTCAGAACTTCATCGCAGGCGAATGGCGCGACGGCGCCGACTGGGTCGAGGACGTCAATCCGTCCGACGTGACCGACATGGTCGGGCGTTTTGCCCAGGCGCGGCCGTCCGACATCCATGACGCCGTGGCGGCGGCGCAAGGCGCGCAGCGGGAATGGGCCGCGGCCGGGCTCGAAGCGCGAGCCGCCGTTCTCGACGCCGTCGGGCGCGAGCTGATGACACGCTCGAAGGAGCTTGGCGAACTGCTTTCGCGCGAGGAGGGCAAGACGCTTCCCGAGGGCGTCGGCGAGGTTTTTCGCGCCGGACAGTTCTTCACCTATTTCGCCGCCGAGGCGCTGCGCAATCTCGGCTCCTCGGCCGACTCGGTCAGGGCTGGCGTCGACGTTCTGACCGAACGCGAACCGCTTGGCGTCGTCGCGATCATTTCGCCCTGGAATTTCCCCATCGCCACCGCGTCCTGGAAGATCGCGCCGGCGCTTGCCTTCGGCAATGCCGTGGTCTGGAAGCCGGCCAGCATCACCCCGGCCAGCGCCTGGGCGCTGACCGAGATAATCGGCCGGCAGGCGATCCCGAAAGGCCTGTTCAACCTGGTTATGGGTTCCGGGTCGACGATCGGCCGCGAGCTTGCCGCCAATGCCGACATACAAGGGTTGAGCTTCACCGGTTCCGGTGCCGTCGGTTCCGGCATCGCGGCGCTGGCCGCCGCGCGCTTCGTGAAGCTGCAGCTCGAAATGGGGTCGAAGAATCCGTTCGTCGTCATGGACGATGCCGATCTCGACCGCGCCGTCGACCTTGCGGTGAACGGCGCCTTTGGCGGCACCGGGCAAAAATGCACGGCGGCGTCCCGCCTGATCGTCCATCGGCCGATCCACGACGCCTTCGTCGACAAGCTGCTGACGAAAACCAAAGCCCTCAAGGTCGGCCATGCGCTTGCGGCCGGCGTCCAGATGGGGCCAGTCGTCAGCACCGAGCAGCTCTCGGCCAATCTCGATTATGTGACGCTCGGCATCAGCGAAGGCGCCGAGCTTGCGACAGGCGGCGAGGCGCTCGACCTGGCGCATCGCGGCCACTATATGGCGCCCGCCGTGTTTCTCAACGGCCGCTCGCGCATGCGCATCAACCAGGAGGAGATGTTCGCGCCGATCACCTGCGTCATTCCAGCCGACGACCTCGACGAGGCGATCCTGTTGGCCAACGACACGCCCTATGGGCTGACGGCCGGCATCGCCACGCGCTCGCTGGCGCGCGCGACGAGATTCCGCCACGCCTCTCGCTCGGGCTGCGTCATGGTCAACCTGGCGACCGCCGGCACCGACTATCACGTGCCGTTCGGCGGCGTTCGCGCCTCGAGCTACGGCCCGCGCGAGCAAGGCCACGCGGCGGTCGAGTTCTACACGCAGGTCAAGACATCCTACATCCACGCGGGCGTGGCCGAATGACCAGCGACGCGCCGCAAGTGCTGATCGACGGGCTGCAATACTGCAACTGGTCGCGCGAAATTTTCGAGGAGATGCGCCGGGGCGGGTTGACCGCGGTCCACGCCACGGTCGGCTATCATGAAGGTTTTCGCGAAACGGTGCGCCATCTCGTCGATTGGCGCGCGCGCTTTCGCGACAATGAGGACCTGATCCTTCTGGCGCGCGATGCCGGCGACATCGAGCGCGCGCGGGCCACCAACCGGACGGCGATCCTGCTTGGCCTGCAGAACCCGATGCCGATCGAGGACGATATCGGCTTGATCGAGATGCTGTTCGATCTCGGCATCCGCTTCATGCAACTCACCTACAACAACCAGTCGCTGCTCGGCTGCGGCTGGATGGAGAGGGAAGACAGCGGGGTGACGCGGATGGGGCGCGAGGCCATCGCCGAGATGAACCGGCTCGGCATGATCATCGACCTGTCGCATGCCGGCGAGCGGACCGCGCTGGAAACGATCGCGCTGTCGCAACGCCCGGTGGTCATCAGCCACGCCAATCCGCGCTGGCTGCGCGACAGCAACCGCAATGTCTCCAGGGCCGTCCTGCAGGCATTGCGCGCAAAAGAAGGGCTGCTCGGCCTTTCGCTCTACCCGCTGCATCTTCCGAACGGTTCGGACACGACGCTCGATCAATTCGGAAAGATGGCCAAGGAGGCATCTGAAATCATGGGAGCGGAGCATCTCGGCATCGGCTCGGATCTTTGCCAGGATCAGCCCGACAGCGTCGTGCGTTGGATGCGCGAGGGCCGCTGGACCCGCGAGATCCAGGCTGCCGCGAGTTTTCCGGGTCAGCCGTCCTGGTTCAGATCGAACCTCGATTTTCCGAAGCTGTCGCAAGGCCTCTCCTCGGCCGGATTCGGTGAGGCCGAGACCGCGCTGGTTCTCGGCGGCGCCTGGCACCGCTTCCTCGAGGCCAGCCTGCCTTCGGCCCGGGATTCGCAAGCCACGAGCAGATAGGCGCGGGGACAGGTGCAGGTCGGGTCAAGCTCGGCCGTTCAGGGCAATCGGGCTTTGCTCTACTCCACGGCCGGCCGGCCAAAAATCAGCCCCAGAAACTCAGCTAACCAGCGCTTGAGATGCATGTCCCAGATCAGCCGGCCGCCGAGATGGTCGCGGCCGGGCTGGGCGCCGGGCAGCTCGAAGCGATGCGCGCCGCGCACCACCCAGCGCTGCATCATCACCCGGGTCAGCTCGCCGTGGAACTGGATGCCCCAGGCATTCTCGCCATAGCGGAAGGCCTGGTTGGGGTAGGTTTCCGCCGTTGCCAGCAGCGTCGCTTCCTTCGGCAGCGAAAAGCCTTCGCGATGAAACTGGTAGACCATCTCCGGCCAGTGCAGCAGTTTCTTGCCGGCGTCGGTCGCCTTCAGCGGATACCAGCCGATCTCGACCAGGCCCTCGCCATGGCCCTCGACCTTGCCGCCGAGATGGTTGGCGAGCATCTGCGCGCCGAGGCAGATGCCGAGGAACGGCCGGTTCTCCTTGAGCGGGATTTCCAGCCAGTCGGTCTCGCGGCGGACGAACTCGTCCTCGTCATTGGCGCTCATCGGCCCGCCGAAGATAACAGCGCCGGCATGATCCTCCAGCGTGCAGGGCAGCCCGTCGCCGAGCGGCGGCCTGCGGATGTCGAGATCGAAACCTTCTTCCAGGAGCATATGGCCGACGCGGCCGGGGCTCGAATTCTCCTGATGCAGCACGATCAGGATCTTTGGTCTCGGCCTCGGTCTGGGTGGCATGGAGGGCGATGGGTCCTGTTATTCGTCGCTCGACGTGCCCCGCGCGCCGGGCACCTCGGCCGCCGCCTTGCGGCGCGCCTCGATGCGGTCGCGGCGCTCGACGCCGATCAGCTCAGCGACCCGCCAGACGGTGTTGTCCTCGAGCTCGTCAAGCTCGCCATCGGCATAGACGATTTCCCACATCAGGCCGATGAAGGCCTTGCGCGCCTCGGCGTCGAGGTTGCGCTTGAGCACGCTGGTGAAGGCGTAGAGGTCGATCGCCTCATTGTCGGCGCTCTCGCCGGCCGCGGCCAGCGCGTCGAGCTCCTCGCCGCTCACCGAATAGGTCTCGGCCAGGATCTGCTTGAACCGCTCCCATTCGACGTCCTGGCGCACACCGTCGGCGTTCATCACATGGTAGAGCAGCGCCGAGGCCGCGACGCGCGGATCGTCGGCGCTCGGCCTGGCATGGCCGGCAGCCGGCAAATCTCTCAGGAAGGACAACACACGCTCGAACATCGACACCTTTTCCCTGCCCATCAAAACCCGGCCTCAGAACAAACGAAACCGGCGCGGCGATTTTTCCGCTTCTTCTTCCGGCGCGACACCCGGATCGTCCGGCAAAGGCGGTAATTCCGAACCCCGTCCGGTTGTTTCAGCTTCGCTGACGGCTTCCGCAACGGCCGCGTCCCTCTCGCCGCCATTCGCCTGCGCCGGCTTCTCGGCAGGCGCGTCGGCAACAATGTCGATCGCCTTTTCAGCGGATGCGGCGGCCGGCGCGGCGGTGATCGCCGGCACCGCAACATCCGTCTCGCTGTCGATCAACTGGCCAAGTCGTTCCATCGGCGCGCGCCAGGTGAAGGCGTCGAGCTTGCCGGTAACCGGCGACACCGGCGCCCAGCGCTCGGAGATGACGCCGTCCGCCACCCAGGCCGGGTCACGCGGCGCGCGCACCGCCTTCGACAGCAGCTGCCGCACCTTGCCCTGGTCGCCGGTCTCGGCTTCCTCGATATCGGCGAGCAGCAGATAGGCGCCCTCGCGGCGGTCCATGCGGATCGCGGCCTCCGCCTCGCGCCGCGCGGTGGCGAAATCCTGTGCGTCGAGCGCCGCCCGCGCCACGGTCATGGACGACTCGGCGTGATTCTTCTTCAATTCCTGCAGCTTCTTCGCCCGGTTGAGGCGGTCGAGCACGGCATCGCCCGGCCTTGCATGGGTGTAGAGCTCGGCGATATCCGGATGCGGCTCGGCCTTCCACGCGGCCTCCAGGATCTTGGAGCCCTTGCGCACGTCGTTTTGCCGGATAACCAGATCGGCGGCGATGACCGCCGCCGGCGCGAAGTCCGGCGCCAACTTGTTGGCTTCGAGCGCCGCGGCGCGGGCCGCGTTCGGGTCGCTGTCGACCAGCGCCTGCGCCTTGGCGGTGAGCAGCACGGCGCGGCGGCGGTTGGCCGCGTCGCGCTCGATCTGCCTTGTCGATTTCTGCGCCTCGACCAGCCTCAGCGCGCCGTCCCAGTCGCCGCGTTCGGTCAGCTCCTCGAGCGTCGATTCCGCCGCCCAGGCAAGCTGCGGCGCAACCGCCGCCGCACGGCCGGCATAGTGGCGCGCGGCATTGCGGTCGCCGAGGCGCTCGGCCTCGAGATAAAGCCCGCGCAGGCCGAGCAGCCGCATCTCGGGATCGTCGAGCATGCGCTCGAATTTTTCCCGCGCGCCTTTATGGTCGCCTTCGAGCAGCGAGGCCTGGGCGTCGAGCAGATTGATCAGCGGCTCCTGATCGGACTTGATCAGCTTGGCCGCCTCCTTGGTCTTCTTGCGCGCCAGCGCGCCGTCGCCGGCGCCGGCGGCGATCATGCCCGTCGACAGCGCCTGGTAGCCGCGGTCGCGGCGGCGCACCCGGAAATAACGCGAGATCGTGTAGGGGCTGTTCCATAGCGACTTGATCAGCCACCAGACGATCATCACCGCGGCGACCACGGCGACGATCGCCACCGCCGCCACCATCAGCGTGATCTGGTACTGGTAGCCGTTGAAGGTGACGAGCATGTCGCCCGGACGGTCTGCCAGCCAGGCGAAGCCCAGTCCCAGCGCGAAGACGACGAGGAGGAAGACGAGGAGGCGGATCATCTTGTCGTCCTCACGCCTTCGTCGCGCCGGCAATCAGCGCTTCGAGCTGCTTTTCGACCTCCAGCCGCGCCTTCAGTTTGCCGGCAAAATCGGCCCCGGCTGCCTTTGCCGCGTCCGGCAGCGTGTCGTATTCGGCGAGCGCCTTGGCGTAGTCGCCCTGGTTGACCGCGACTTCCATGCGGGCCACGGTTTCCGGCACCCCCTTGCCTTCGACGGCGCCGACCGGCCGCACCTTGACCAGCGATTCCGCGCTCGACACCAGGCTCTGGAAGAAGCCGGCATTCTGGTCGACCGGTGTCGCCGCTTCGACCATCGCATTGGCGGCCGCATCGGCCTCCGAAGCGATAGTGGCGCGGGTCGGCACGCCCTTTTCGGCATAGGAGCGCAACGCCGCGAGCTCGGGCGCGTCCGGTGCGATCGCCGCGAACGTGTCGAGCTCGGTCGCGAAGGGCGCGCCGCGATCGAGCGCCGACTTCAGCGCCGAGGCCGCGATCGCCAGCGCGATCTTGGGCTGCGAGGCCTGCGCCTCGACCTTGCCGGAAAGCTGCGACACGGACTGTTCCAGCGCCGCGACCCGACCGTCCTCGCCCTTGGCCGCGTCGCCAGTCGATTTCACCAGCGCGTCGAGCCCGGCGATCTTCTCGTTGAGCGGCCCGAGATCGACTGGCGCCACGCTGCCGTTCTTCTGCAGGTCGGCGACGGTCGTCTCGATCTGGCCGACCTTGTCGCCGAGCGCCTTGAGCGCGGCGCCGTCGCCGCTCTGCCCGGCCGAGGATTTCAGCGCCGCGACATCGGCCTTGACCTGGTCGAGCGCCGATGAAAGGCCGTCGACCTTGGCGGCGGCGCCGGTGCCGTCGCTTTCCTTCAGCGCCGCGATCTCGCTCTTCAGCGAAGCGATCTCGCCATTGACGCCGTCGAGGTATCCGCCGCCCGAGCCTGGCGCGCCAAGCAGGCCGACCGCCTGCAGCAGGCCGGCGCCGGCAAGCGCGATCACGCCGCCGATGACGCCCGCGGCGATGGCGTTGACGCCGGTTTTGCGCGAAGGCTGCGGCACGCGATCCTCGCTCCGTGTCTCACTTCGTGTCTCGCTTGGCTTCGCTGTCGAGGCGCCGGCGCCGGGCGCGGAGGCGTCCTCAAAATTATACTCGAAGCCCTTGGACTGGCTCTTCGGCGCGTCGGAACCGCCGGGATATGGCGCCTCCGGCTCGTCCTTGCCGGCCTCGGGCTTATCGGCTGCAGCCTGCGCGGCGTCGCTATGCTCCCATGGCTCGATATCGTCCTGCTCGGCATGGATCGGCTCTTCTGGGGCCTCCGGCTGCGAAGCGGCGGCGGCCTCTTCCGCCTTCGCCTCGTCGGTCTGCGCGGCCTCGGCCTCGGCCTTGACGGCTTCCTCGTCGGTGATTCGCGAGACGGCGCCGGGCTCGAGTTCGATAGTCACCGGCTCGCGCCGGGTCTTCGAATGTCGCATCTTCGGCGTCTTGACCATGCTTTGGGCTCCGCGAACTGGCTTGAGGATGGTTCAAAGGGTCCAGGGGATGCTCTAGCACATCACCAAGCGGTGAAAAGGGGCGGTGTGATGACGCGGCTCAGCCGGGCAGCGACAAAAGCGCCAGCAACGCCTCTTCCTCGGGCTTGGACGCGATGCCGACCCTGTTACTGGCAACCTCTTCCAACTGCTTGGCAACACGCGCCGAAAGCGCCAAGAATTCCGTTTTTTCAAAGAGATGCCGCAAGGCCGGCCGCGCAATCAGGCTGGCCAGCGCCAAGCTGGCCTTGGCCGAATAAAGCAGCGCGGCGTCGATCGGCCGGCCCGACAGGCGGGCGACCACGTCGGCATCGCCATAGTCGACACCTATCGTGTCGTAAGTCTCGATCGCCTGGACATGCACGCCCGCCGCCGCCAGCCGCCGCTCGAATACCGGGAAGCGGACACGACCGCACAGATAGACGATTGCCTTGCCGGCAAGGCCGCCGGCGATGGCGTCGGCCAGCGCCTCGGCATCGCCCGGACCTTCCGTGACGGAGACAAACCCCGCCGCGCGGCAGGCCTCGGCCGTCCGTTTTCCAAGCGTGTGGCAAGGCAGGCCTGCAAGCGCCGCGACCAGCGCCTTCGGCGCATGCCGCACCGCATTGGCGCTGGTAACAGTGACCGCGACGACATCGCCGCCGATGGTCGCCTCGACAGGCAATGCGCTCGTCTCGGTCAACGGCAGCAGGACCGGCTGAAATCCCAGGCCTTCGAGGCGCAGTGCCGTGCGCGACGCGCCAGGCTCTGGCCTCGTCACCAGGACGCGGACCATGTCAGGCCCAGCCGTCGAAGAATTCAGCGCCGGCCCTGGCGCGGACCGTCCGCGCGGCGTCCAGGCCGATCTCCGCCGCGTCCGCGGCCTCGCCTTCCAGCCGGACCTCGTGCGATTCCTTGCCGTCGGGCGAGATGATCAGCCCGGTGAAGGAGAGTTTCTCGCCCGACACCGTCGCATGGCCGGCGATCGGCGTGCGACACGAGCCGTCGAGCGCGGCGAGGAAGGCCCGCTCGCAGGCCAGTGCCTGGCCCGTCGGCACGTGATGGATCGCCGCCAGCATCCTTTCGACATCGCGGTCGCCGATGCGCGTTTCGATGCCGATCGCGCCTTGTCCCGGCGCCGGCGGGAAAGCTTCCAGCGGCATCAGGTCGGTGACGACATGTTCGAGCCCGAGCCGCTTCAGCCCGGCATAGGCGAGGATGGTGCCTTCGGCGACGCCTTCGTCGAGCTTGCGCAGCCTGGTCTGCACATTGCCGCGGAACATCACCACCTCGAAATCCGGCCGCATGCGGCGAAGCAGCGCCTGCCGGCGAAGCGACGACGATCCGACGATCGCGCCATGCGGCAGGTCGGCGATCCGTTTCACCTTCTTGCCGATGAAGGCGTCGCGGGCGTCCTCGCGCGGCAGGAACGTGGCAAGCTCCAATCCGTCGGGCAGCACCGTCGGCATGTCCTTCGATGAATGCACGGCGATGTCGATGCGGCCGTCAAGCAGCGCTTCCTCGATTTCCTTGGTGAACAGGCCCTTGCCGCCGGCTTCCGACAGCGGCCGGTCCTGGATGCGGTCGCCGCTGGTCGAGATCGGCATCATTTCGAATGCCTGCTCGGGCAGCCCATGCGCCTGCATCAGCCGCGCCTGCGTCTCATGCGCCTGGGCGAGCGCCAGCGGGCTGCCGCGTGTTCCGATTTTCAAAGTTTGCATGGCGCGCGGTCCGTGATAACCCCCGAGTGAACTCGAGGTCTGCCGAGATTCAAGGTCAGGCCGAGCCGAAAATGGTGGGTTTCGAGAACCGGAGCGGAGCGTACTTTTGGGTACGTGAGCACCGGAAGCGCAGAAAACCGCCATTTGCAGGCCGGCATCACCTGAATATCGACAGACCTCCGGCGACACAATCTTTCTGGACAGCGACCAATTGATCCGCGTTCTGGGCATTGAGACGAGTTGCGATGAGACGGCGGCCAGCGTGGTGGCGTTGGACGGCGGCTCCGCGCCCGAAATCCTGTCCAACATCGTGCTCAGCCAGATCGAGGAGCACGCGGCCTTTGGCGGCGTCGTGCCCGAGATCGCCGCCCGCGCCCATGTCGAGGCGCTGGACGGCATCATCGAGGCAGCACTTGCCGACTCGTCGGTCTCGCTCGACGAGGTCGACGCGATTGCCGCGACGGCGGGGCCGGGTCTGGTCGGTGGGCTGATCGTCGGCTTGATGACCGCCAAGGCGATCGCCGCAGCCGCCAACAAGCCGCTGATCGCCATCAACCACCTCGAAGGCCATGCGCTGACGGCGCGGCTGACCGACGGTCTCGACTTCCCCTATCTGCTGCTGCTCGTCTCCGGCGGCCACACCCAGATCGTCGCGGTGCGCGGCGTCGGCGATTACCAGCGCTGGGCGACGACCATCGACGATGCGCTCGGCGAAGCTTTCGACAAGACGGCCAAGATGCTCGGCCTGCCCTATCCAGGCGGCCCGAATGTCGAGAAGGTTGCGGCCAGCGGCGACTCGCGCCGCTTCGCCTTCCCACGTCCGATGAAGGGCTCTGCGCAACCGGATTTCTCTTTCTCCGGCCTGAAGACGGCGGTGCGCCAGGCGGCAACCGCCATCGCGCCGCTGAGCGACCAGGACGTCGCCGACATCTGCGCCTCTTTCCAGGCGGCGGTGGCGGACGCGCTGGGCGACCGTGTCGGCCGCGCGCTTGCCCGCTTCCGCCAGGAATTCCCCGGCCAGGCGAGACCGGCGCTGGTCGTCGCCGGCGGCGTCGCCGCCAATCGCACCATCAAGGCAACGCTTGAAACGCTTTGTTCGCAAGCCGGCTTCGCCTTCGTCGCGCCGCCGCAGAAACTCTGCACCGACAATGCGGCGATGATCGCCTGGGCCGGCATCGAGCGGCTGCGCGCCGGCATCGCCGACGAAAACACCGCCGATTTCGTGCCGCGTTCGCGCTGGCCGCTCGACAGTGTTTCGGCGCCCCTGGTCGGCTCGGGCCGGCGCGGTGCCAAGGCATGAGCGCGAAGGTGACGGGCGGCAGGAAATCGGGCAGCGGCTGGGGCGTCGCGGTGCTGGGCGGCGGCGCCTGGGGCACGGCGCTGGCGCTGGCCATGCTACGCGCCGGCCACGACGTCCGGCTCTATGCGCGCGACACTGAGACCGTCGCTGCCATCGCCCGCGGCGAGAACCCGCGCTACCTGCCCGGCATCCGGATCGCGCCGGGCATCGCCGCCACCAGCGATATGGCCGCGGCGCTCGACGGCGCCGACTGCGTGCTCGCCGTGACGCCGGCGCAGTCGCTGCGCGCGGTCCTGGCCGAAGCACGCAACCATGTGCCTCAGGGAGCGCCGCTGGTGCTCTGCGCCAAGGGCATCGAGCGCGACACCGGCGCGCTGCTCTCGGCGATCGTCGCGGAGAGCCTGCCCGGCAATCCGGTCGCGGCACTGTCCGGTCCGAGCTTCGCCAGCGACGTCGCGTCCGGCCTGCCGACGGCAGTCGTGGTTGCCGCTCGCGAAGGCGATCTGGCAGCGGAGCTCGCCGCGCGCTTCTCGGCGGAGAACCTGCGCTGCTATTCCAGCGCCGACCTGATCGGCGTCGAGATCGGCGGCGCGCTGAAGAACGTCTTTGCCATCGCCGCCGGCGCCGTCACCGGCGCAGGTCTGGGCGCCAGCGCCCAGGCAGCCATGGTGACGCGCGGCTTCGTCGAATTGCGCCGCATCGGCGCCGCTTTCGGCGCCAGGCCGGAGACGCTGATGGGGCTTTCCGGCCTGGGCGACCTCTTGCTCACCTGTTCGTCATCGCAGTCGCGCAATTTCGCCTATGGCCTGGCGCTCGGCCAGGGCAAGCCGCTTGCCGGCCTGCCGCTCGCCGAAGGCGTGCCGACGGCCGGCATCGCCGCCCGCATCGCCGCCGAACGCCGCATCGAGGCGCCGATCATCTCGGCCGTCGCCGCCATCCTCGACGGCAAGGTGACCATCGGCCAGGCCGTGACCGCGTTGATGACACGCCCGCTCAAGACCGAAACCGACATCTGAATCATCGGAGTTGAAACATGCTGTTTGCGTTGATTTGCAAGGACAAGCCCGGCAGCCTGCAACTGCGCGTCGACACGCGGCCGGCGCATGCGGCGTTCCTGGAAGGCCTGATCGCCGAAGGCAAGCTTGCCTTTGCCGGTCCCTTCCTCGACGCCGACGGCAAGCCGGACGGCAGCCTGGTGATGATCGAGGCGCCGGACATGGCTGGTGCCCAAGCGTTGGCGGCCGCCGATCCCTACGCCAAGGCCGGCCTGTTCGAAAGCGTCCAGATCCGGCCGTGGAACTGGGTCTTCCAGAAGCCCGCCGGCGCTTGATCGTTCGCTGCTCTCGCCGCAGCGGCGGCGAAAGAGTAAGCATAGACGGGGACGCCATGCGTGGCGGTGCGACAAAGCGATGGGACAAACGATATGAACTATTGGCTGTTCAAGTCCGAACCTTCGGTCTTTTCCTTCGAGGCGCTGAAGGCCAAAGGCAAGGCCGGCACGCAATGGGACGGCGTGCGCAACTATGCCGCCCGCAACAACATGAAGGCGATGCAGATCGGCGATCTCGGCTTCTTCTATCACTCCAACGAGGGCCTCGACATCGTCGGCATCGCCGAGGTCTGCGCGCTGGCCCACCCCGACACCACGACCGACGATCCGCGCTGGGAATGCGTCGACATCCGCGCCTATAAGGACGTGCCGAAGCCGGTGACGCTGGAAGAGGTCAAGGCCAATCCCAAGCTCGCCGAGATGGCGCTGGTCCGGCTCGGCCGGCTTTCCGTTCAGCCGGTGACGCCGGCCGAATGGAAAGAGGTCTGCCGCATGGCCGAGCTCAACCCGGCACCGTGACGAAGCTCACGCCGAAAAGCGCGAAAAAGTTCATCCTCGACAACACGGCGCTGATGGCGCCGCCGCATGTGCCGGAAGTGTTTTTGCATCTCGCCGACGAGGCGCATGATCTGTGGCTGCGCACGGAGGAAGAGCTGGCCGAGATCGGCCTGCCGCCACCTTTCTGGGCCTTTGCCTGGGCCGGCGGCCAGGGTCTCGCCCGCTACGTGCTCGACAATCCCGGGACGGTGCGCCGCAAACGGGTGCTCGACTTCGCTTGCGGTTCGGGCCTCGTCGCCATCGCCGCGATGAAAGCCGGCGCGGCAAAGGTGATCGCCGCTGACATCGACCCGTTTTGCGAGACGGCGATCGCGCTCAACCTCGAGGCCAACGCCGTTGAGGCGCAATTCCTCGGCACGAATTGCGTCGGCTCCGACGATGGCTGGGACGTCGTGCTTGCCGGCGACGTCTTCTACGACAAGGCTTTCGCCGACAGCTTGCTGCCCTGGTTCGCGCGCCTGCGGGCTCGCGGCGCCGATATCCTCATTGGCGATCCGGGCCGCGCCTATCTCCCCGGGACCGGGCTGGAATCGCTGGCCGTTTACCAGGTTCCTGTGACGCGCGTGCTGGAGGACGCCGAGGTCAAGCGCACGACTGTCTGGCGCCTTGCTTGACGGAACGACCGAACAAGCGTTCCATCGCCTCTAGAGCAATTCCAGGAAAAGTGTGAGCGGTTTTCCGTCCGGAATTGCGTAAAAACAAGTAGATAGTGCGGTTCGCCGTTTCCGTGAAACGGTGAAACGCACGAGACTTGGAGGGGAAAGCATGGATTTTTCGGTCGTGAACTGGCTGGCGGTGATCGCCGCCGCTGTCGTCGCATGGTTGTTCGGCGCCGCCTGGTACATGGGCTTGAGCAAGCCCTGGCTGAGGGCGGCCAAGCTCGACCCCGCCACCATGCAGCGCTCGGCCGTTCCCTTCATCGTCAGCTTCGTCGCCGAGCTCATCATGGCGCTTGTCCTGACACTGGTGTTGGGCGCGATTACCGGCGGCGAGCCGAACCCGATCGCGGGGCTGCTGCTCGGCTTCGTGCTCTGGCTCGGCTTCATCGCCACCACGCTCGCCGTCAACCACCGCTATGAGGGCTTCGGCTGGGCCCTGACGCTGATCGACGCCGGTCACTGGCTGGGCGTGATGCTGATCATCGGCGCCGTCATCGGCTGGTTCGGCGCACCGGCCGCGCCGGCGGGCTGAGGCGGCCATCACGTCGGCGTCTTCGCCGCCTCCTCGGTAAGCCAATCGCGGAAAGCGATAACCCGGGCGTCGTCCTTCGCGGCCTCGGGATAGACCAGGAAATAGGCGAATTCCGGCGCCACCTTGATGCCGAGCTCGAAGGGCCGCACCAGGCGCCCTTGCGAAAGATCGTTGGCGACCATGGCGAAATCGGCGAGCGCCACCGCATTGCCGTCGAGCGCCGCCTGGGTGGCATCGGTCGACGACCCGAAGACCAGCGTGCGGCTGTCGTCGAAATCGTCGACGCCGGCCGCCTGCATCCACATGCTCCAGTTCGGCCACGTCACCCCCTGCCGCGACCAGTCGATATGCGCAAGCGTGTGGTTGAACAGATCGCGCGGCTCCTTCAGCGGCGGACCTGACGCCAGCAACGCCGGGCTGCAGACCGGGATGATGATGTTCTCGAACAGCCGGTGCGCCGCGAGCCCCGGATATTTGCCTGTGCCGAAGCGGATGCCGACATCGACATCGTCGCGCTCGAAATCCCTGACATCGTAGGTGATGTCGAAACGCAGCTCGATGCCCGGCTTCTGCTGGCGGAAATCGTCGACGCGCCGCATCAGCCACTTGGTCGCGAACTGCGCGTCGAGCGTCACCTTCAAAAGCGAGGTGCCGCGCGTCATCTTGCGGGCTCGAGACACCGCCCGGTTGAGCAGGTCGAGCGCATCGATCGAAGCCTCGAACAGAACGTTCCCCGCCTCCGTCAGCCGGATGGTGCGGCTGGTGCGCGTGAACAGCACCAAGTCGAGCTGGTCCTCGATTTCCTTGATCTGATGGCTGACCGCTGCCGGCGTCAGGCCGAGCTCGTCGGCGGCGCGGGTGAAGTTGAGATGCCTGGCGGCCGCTTCGAAGGTCCGCAGCGCACGCGTTCCGGGTAGCAGCTTGGCCATGCGATCTCCAAATAAAACTTGATGATCAGAAAAGAACTACTCGTTTCTCGTTTGTTTTTCAATACGGCATGATGGCTTCATCGAAACACCATCAAACCGGATTTGATATCTGGAGAAACACGGATAGAGCCATGTCTGAGATCGCCCTGAAGCCCTGCACCCCCCTGGAATCTCCCTCCGGCCTCACCCTTTGGCTGCGTTCGGCACGCGATTGGCTGCGCCAGGCCCGGGTCGCCGCCCGGCTGCCCCACGAGTCGGCCGAAGACCTCTCCGACAGCCAGCTGCGCGACATCGGCGCCGAGCGCCGGGATGTGGCGAAGGCGATGGACCGGGAGCTTCGCGAGATCGGGCTGCTCGGCGCGGGTTGGCAGAAACCGGGAAAGAGGCAGTAGGGATTAGGCAGTAGGGAAGGAGACGCCTACTGCCTACTGCCTACTGCCTACTGCCTACTGCCTACTGCCTATCTAACTACCCGCACCACCGTCCTGTCCGACAGCAACGGAAGCAGCCTCGCCATGGTACGCGCCGTCACCGCCAAGCAGCCTTGCGTCGGCGTGAAGCCCGGCCGTGCCAGATGGAAGAAGATCGCGCTGCCGCGCCCGCGCCGGCGTGGCGCGATGTTCCAGTCGAGCACCAGGCAGACATCGTAGAGCCGATCGCCGCGCCGCATCCGCTCGTGGCTCGCGCCATACGGGATCTTCACCGGGCGGTTGTAGTTGCGGTCGTCCGGCACCTCGCACCAGCCGAGATCCGGACCGATCGGGGCCATCGGCAGCCTCGTCCTGCGCCCGCCCGCGAAATGATCGCCCCGAAAATAGCCCGACAGGATGCGCATCGAAGCCAGCGGCGTCGCGCCGTCCCCTTCATGCTTGTTGGCGGTGATGCCGCCGCGCCCCAGGGCGCAGGGAAACACCGTTTTGCCGGCTTGCAGGAAGCCCTGCGCAGGGTTGCCGGGCCGTGCGCGCACGACCAAAACGTTCAAGCCTTTCGGCAAAAATGCGCCCGCCGCATTGCGCGCGCGTTTTTTCTTGTATGATTGTGTCACGGAACAAATCACTGTGATCGGCTGTTGCGCCGGTGAGCTTCCGCATAAATGGGGGGAGGTCAACTGAATATTCTTTTTAAAACAACGGATTGATCCATGACATCACGCACCATCCTGATCGTCGATGACGACGACGACCTGCGCGCCACCCTGGTCGAGCAACTGGCGCTCTACGAAGAATTCGACGTCCAGCAGGAATCGACCGCCGCAAAAGGCGTTGCCGCGGCGCGCGGCGGCGTCGTCGACCTGCTCATCATGGATGTCGGCCTGCCCGACATGGATGGCCGCGAGGCGGTGAAAATCCTGCGCAAGGGCGGCTACAAGGCGCCCATCATCATGCTGACCGGCCATGACACCGATTCCGACACGATTCTGGGTCTCGAGGCCGGCGCCAACGACTATGTGACCAAGCCTTTCCGCTTCGCGGTTCTGCTCGCGCGCATCCGCGCCCAGCTTCGCCAGCATGAGCAAAGCGAGGACGCGACCTTCTCCGTCGGCCCCTATACGTTCAAGCCCAGCCAGAAGCTGCTGATCGATCCGCGCGGCGCCAAGGTGCGGCTGACCGAGAAGGAAGCCTCGATCATCAAGTACCTCTACCGCGCCGACCAGAAGGTGGTGACGCGCGACGTGCTGTTGGAAGAGGTCTGGGGCTACAATTCCGGCGTCACCACGCACACGCTGGAGACCCATGTCTACCGGTTGCGCCAGAAGATCGAGCGCGATCCTTCCAATGCCGAAATTCTTGTGACAGAAAGCGGCGGCTACAAGCTGGTTCCTTAAACATTTCATGATCCAAGATAAAGTGTGAAACGGTTGCGCTAGGCGGCTTCGCCGTAGCCTTCCGGCTGGAATTGAGCCAAAAGAGATAGAGCGGTCGGGCGGGACCGCTTCGGGTACGATCCTGGTGCTGGAGGGTGATGGATCGGCTCGTTGCAGGCATCGCACGATGCACGGTGGAGCGTTTCTCGCGAGCCCAGGAGGGCGCGCCGCTCCAATGGAGGGACTGGACTGACCGCTCGGGGACACAGCTAGGATGGCGCTGGATGACGACATCCACATCCTGTCCAGCGTGAAGCTTTTCCAGGGCTTCACGCAGGAACAGCTGCGCCTGCTCGCCTTCGGCGCCGAGACCACCGTGCTCCAGGCCGACCATAAGCTCTACCGCGAGGACGACGTCGCTGACTCTGCCTATATCGTGGTCAGCGGTTTGATCGCACTCTATCGGGAGCTAGGCGGCAAACGCGTCCCGATCGGTACGGCAGGCCCGGGCACCATGCTGAGCGAGTTGGCCCTGATCGCCGATACCAACCGGCTGACCAGCGCTTCCGCGGCGGTCGATTCGGAAGTGATCCGGCTGAGCCGGAAAATGTTCCGCCGCATCCTGGAGGAATACCCGGACCTCGCCGTGCAGCTGCACGGACGCATCCTGGAGGAATTCCAGCAGATGATCGCCCGCATCGAGGAATTGGGTCCGCGGTTTACGGGCTAGGATCGCGCCGGCCAGAAAGCGCCTTCGTCATTCTAGGGCGGAGCAAGGAGCGAAGCGACGCGCGCAGACCCTCTTATGACCGTGGTCAAGAGTGATGGA
>NZ_VFVL01000003.1:175000-302653 GCF_006442815.1 Mesorhizobium sp. B2-4-3 | reverse complement strand
GCACATGGGTGCAGATCTGCGTGGTCGAGATGTCGGCATGGCCCAGGAGTTGCTGAACGGCTCTGAGGTCGGCGCCGTTCTGCAGCAGATGGCTGGCAAAAGCATGACGAAGCACATGCGGCGAGATTTTGGCCGCAGTTATCCCGGAACGCGCGGCCAACCCCTTGAGATCGCGCGCGAAAACCTGGCGGGAAAGATGCCCGCTGTCGGACGAGGCCGGGAACAGGAACGGGCTTTCGGCAAAGGCCGGGCGCTCGGCCCTGGCGGCAAGCCAGGCGCGCATGGCGGCTCGCGCCTTGGTCGAAAGCGGCACCATGCGCTCCTTGTCGCCCTTGCCGCGCACCATGAAGAAGCGGTCGTCGCGCAGCGCCACCGTCACCGGCAGGCCAACCAATTCGGAGACGCGCAGGCCGGTGGCGTAGAGCACCTCGACCAGCGCGTGCAGGCGCAACGCGGCCAACCTGTCGCCGTCCGATCCGGATTCGCCGGCTTCCAGGGCCGCCCGGTCGAGCAGACGGCCGGTCTCGGCCTCGCTCATCGTCTTCGGCAGCGGCCGGCCCTTGCGCGGGCTGTCCAGCGTGCCGGTCGGGTCGTCGCCGCGCAGCCCTTCGGCGTAGAGGAATTTGAAGAACTGGCGGATCGCCGACAATTTGCGCGCCTGCGATGTCGGCGCGAAGCCGCGCGCGGCGATGTCGTCGAGATAGGCGCGGATGTCGGCAGGTCCGGCGCCCGCCAGTCCGCCCTCGATCGTCTCGGAGGCGTCCTCCAGGTCGCGGCGATAGGAGGCGAGCGTGTTTTCCGCAGCGCCGCGTTCGGCGCTCATCATTTCGAGGAAGGCTTCTATGCGGGCCGCGCTTTTCATCTGGCCGGGATCAATTCTTCTTCGGATTGAGCTTCTCGGCAGGAATTCGAATGCTCATTTCCGCCTTTTTCGGCTCCACGAACATCGCCAGCGCGAACATCGCGCCATAGGCAATGCCTGCAAGAACGGCCAGCGTCACGACAAACCGAAACAAAGTCGGCATTCAAATTTTCGCCCGTCTTCTTGTTCTGCGTTTCCAAAGCCCTGTGCCCTTATGAGACGCCAATCCGGCCAATTCAAGGACGAAGGATTTGGCTCGATGCTGGTTTTGCAGGAAAAGCTTCTAAGCAGGCATTTGCGGGCAAGCCCACGAATGCCTGCTTAGGGATTGTTGTTTTTCGCAGGTTCTCTTCGCAAAACCGTGGGCCACTTTTGCGGAACCTGCTTAGGGACCTTTGTCCGGCCGCGCTTGACGCAAACAGGCTTTTGATGTCGATACGGCGCAAAGAGGCCCCGATGAACGCTCTGCCACCCAATCCGACGGACGAAGGCCGCGCCGCGCTGATCGAAACGCTCGGCAGCCGCTCGATCATCTTCGTCGGGCTGATGGGCGCCGGCAAGACGGCGATCGGCCGCAAGGTGGCGGCGATGCTTTCGCTGCCCTTCATGGACAGCGACCAGGAGATCGAAAGCGTCTCGCGCATGACGGTGCCGGAGCTGTTCGAGCGCTATGGCGAGCCGGAATTCCGCGCGCTGGAGCAGCGCGTGATCCTGCGCCTGCTGGAGAACGGACCGCAAGTGCTGTCGACCGGCGGCGGCGCTTTCATGAACGCGCAGACGCGCGAGGCGATTTCCGCGTATGGCGTGTCGGTCTGGCTGAAGGCCGATCTGGACCTGTTGATGGAGCGCGTTTCCAAGAAGCAGAACCGGCCGCTCTTGAAGAATCCCGATCCGCGCGGCGTGCTGGAGCGGCTGATGGGCGAGCGTTACCCGGTCTACGCCACCGCCGACCTGACCGTGCCGACCCGCGACGACCGCAAGGAGATCATCGCCGGCGAAGTCGTCGCGGCGCTCTGCACCCATCTCGGCGTCGACGCGATCGCGACAGGCGCTACAAGCGCCACAACCGACGAGGTGCAGTCGTGAGCGATGTCGAACCGGTGAAGGTCGAGGTCGGGCTCGGCGACCGCGCCTATGACATATTGATCGGCTCCGGGCTGCTGGCGCGCTCCGGCGAGGAGATCGCGCGCCGGCTTCCCGGAACCCGCGCGGCCATCGTCACCGACGAGAACGTCGCCGCCGCGCATCTCGACACGCTGAAGGCGGGGTTGGAGAAAGGCGGCATCCAGTCCGCCGTCATCGCGCTGCCCGCCGGCGAGAAGACCAAGAGCTTTGCCCATCTCGAAGAGGTGGTCGACGGCGTGCTTGCGGCAAAGCTCGAACGCCGCGACCTGGTGATCGCGCTCGGCGGCGGCGTCATCGGCGACCTTGCAGGCTTTGCTTCCGGCATCGTGCGGCGCGGCATGAATTTCGTGCAGATCCCGACCTCGCTCCTGGCGCAGGTCGATTCCTCCGTCGGCGGCAAGACCGGCATCAACAGCGCCCGCGGCAAGAACCTCGTCGGCGTCTTCCACCAGCCCAGGCTGGTGCTCGCCGACACCCAGGTGCTCGACACGCTGCCGATCCGAGAGTTCCGCGCCGGCTATGCCGAGCTCGCCAAATACGGGCTGATCGACCGCCCGGCCTTCTTCGCCTGGCTTGAGCAGAACTGGGGGCAAGTCTTCGCCGGCGGTCCCGCGCGGGTCGAGGCGATCGCCGAGGCCTGCCGCGCCAAGGCAGACGTCGTCGCCCGTGACGAGTTCGAGACCGGGGACCGCGCCCTGCTCAATCTCGGCCACACTTTCGGTCATGCGCTCGAAGCCGCCACGCAGTATGACGGTAGCCGGCTCGTCCATGGCGAGGGCGTCGCCATCGGCATGGTGCTGGCGCATCGTTTTTCGGCGCGCCTCAACCTGGCGAGCCCGGACGACGCGGAGCGCGTCGAAGCGCATTTGCGCGCCGTCGGCCTGCCCTGGCGGATGGCCGATATTCCAGGCGAGCTGCCGGATGCCGAGGCGCTGCTCGGCTTCATCACCCAGGACAAGAAGGTCTCGCGCGGCGCGCTGACCTTCATCCTGACGCGCGGCATCGGCCAGGCTTTCATCGCCAAGGACGTGCCGCCCTCGGAAGTGCTCTCCTTCCTCAAATTGAGCCATCCCGGACGGCTCAAGATGAGCCATCCCAGATGAGCAGCGCCGGCTGGATCGTCGCCGCCGTCCTCGCCGCCGTCGTAATCATGGCGCTTCTGTTGCGCGCCCGGCTGCTTGCCGCTTGCGGCTACGCGCTGCGGCCGATCGAGCCGCCGCAGCGGTCGGAGCGCAACGGCAAGGATGAAGACGGCGACGAACCCCGCCGCGAGGGCGCGGCTGCCGGTGAGGAGCGCAATCGGCTCGAGGGCCTCTTCGACCTCGATGAGCTCGAAGTGTCGGACGTCATGGTCCACCGCACCAATATGCGCTCGGTCAATGCCGACAATGCGCCCGAAGCGGTGGTGCGCGAGATCCTGCAGAGCCCGCACACCCGAATGCCGCTGTGGAAGGGCTCGCTCGACAACATCGTCGGCGTCCTACACGCGAAAGATCTGCTCAGGGCCCTCAACGAGGTCGGCAACGATTTTTCGCGGATCGACGTCATGAAGATCGCGGCCAAGCCCTGGTTCGTGCCGGATACCACCACCTTGCAGGAGCAGCTCAACGCCTTTCTGCGGCGCAAGGCGCATTTCGCCATCGTCGTCGACGAGTATGGCGAGGTCGAAGGGCTGGTGACACTGGAAGACATCATCGAGGAGATCGTCGGCGAGATCGCCGACGAGCACGACATCGACATGCAGGGCGTGAAGAAAGAAGCGGACGGCTCGGTCGTCGTCGAAGGCACGGTGCCGATCCGCGACTTGAACCGCGCGCTCGACTGGGACCTGCCCGACGAGGAAGCCACGACGATCGCCGGCCTGGTCATCCATGAGACGCAGTCGATCCCGGAGGAGAAGCAGGCCTTCACCTTCCACGGCAAGCGTTTCGTGGTGATGAAGCGGGACAAGAACCGCATTGCGAGGTTGAGGATACGTCCCGCCAGCGAAGGCTAAGGCGCGTTGATGTCAGGCGATGCCGCTCAAAGTTCCTTGGTCGAACGCTCGCTGAGCATCGCGCCGGTTCCAGCATCGATTGCCGCCAGGCTGACGTCATAGCCCCAAAGCCTGCGGATATGGCGCAGGGTTGCGTCGCGGCTCTGGGCCTCGAGCATGACGTCGTCCTTGACCTTGTGCTGGAGCCGCAAATGCCGGTCGCCCAGCAGGTCGACGTCAACCACCTGGATGTCGGGACGGCTGGCGCCGACATCGTAGCTTTGCGCGAGCGCCGACCGTATCTTGGCATAGCCGCGCTCATTGTGGATCGAGGCCACCTCATAGTGCGGCTCGTCGGCGCCGTCGGCGAGCACGAAGAGCCGCCATTTGCGGATCAGCGTCGGGCTCAGATATTGGCGGATGAAGGATTCGTCGCGGTGGTTGGCCCAGGCGTCGAGCAGGGTGTCGCGCCAGTCGCCGCGGCCGGCGATGTCGGGAAACCAGTCACGGTCCTCGGCGGTCGGCGCGGTCGAGATCCGCTGGATGTCCTGCATCATGTCGAGACCCAGCGCATAGGGATTGATGCCGGAAAAGCGCGGATCGTCATAGGCCGGCTGGAAGATGACGTTCGAGTGGTTGCGCAGGATCTCCAGCATGGCGCCTTCGCCGATGCGGCCACGGTCGAACAGCGTGTTCATGAGCGTGTAATGCACGAAGGTGGCGCAACCTTCGTTCATCACCTGGGTTTGCCGCTGCGGGTAGAAATATTGCGCGATGACACGCACGATCCTGACGATCTCGCGCTGCCAGGGCTCAAGCACCAGGCTGTTCTTCTCGAGGAAATAGAGCAGGTTTTCCTCCGGCAGATTGAGCGATTTCTTCCGCTCGGCAAGGTTCTCGTCCTCGGCTTCCGGCTTATTCTTTCCCTGCGGGGGCGGCAGCGTCCGCCACAGATCGTTGAAGGAGCGTTCCTCGTATTCGAGGCGCTCGCGCAACCCCTCGCGCTGTTGCTCCGATGACAGTTTCGGCGGGCGGCGGTAACGGAACACGCCTTGCTCCATCAGCGCATGGGCCGAATCCAGGATCGCCTCCACGGCGGCCAGGCCATGCCGTTCCTCGCATCGGGCTATGTAGCTCTTGGCGAAGTCCAGGTAGCTCAGGATGCCGCCGGCATCCGTCCATTGCCGGAAGAGATGATTGTTCTTGAAGAAATGATTGTGCCCGAGCGCGGCATGGGCGGTCACCAAGGCCTGCAGGGCCATGGTGTTTTCTTCCATGAGGTAGACGATGCAGGGGTTGGAGTTGATGACAATCTCGTAGGCCAGACCGCGAGCGCCCTTGCGGTAGAGAAGCTCGTCGTGGAGAAAACGTTTGCCGAACGACCAGTGCCGGTACATCAGCGGCATGCCGATCGACGAATAGGCGTCGAGCATCTGCTCGGAGGAAATGACCTCCATCTGCACCGGGTATATGTCGAGGCGAAGCTCTTCGCGGCCAATCGCTTCGATCTCGTCATAGACCCGGGACAGCTTGTTGAAATCCCAGTCGGACCCGGAAAACAGCAGTTCGGACTTGCGCGCCTGGCTAACCATTGCCGAAGCCCTCAAGCGCTCTTGAGCAGGCCAGGCTGCCTGGCGAAGAGCTCGCGGAAGACCGGGTATATGTCGGCCGGCGCGGCAATGCGCCTCATCTGGAAATTCGGCCATTTGCCGTCGACGGCGTTGTAGGCGCGCCAGAGCGACGTGCCGTTCTCGGTCGAGCCGAAAATGTGACTTTCTCGCTCATCGATGATCTCCACATAGGCGAAATACTGGCAAAGCCGCATGAGTTTGCGGTCGAGCAGTTCTATGCAGCGCTCGGAGTCGGTGGCAAAATTGTCGCCGTCGGAGGCCTGGGCGGCGTAGATGTTCCATTCGGAGGCCGGATATCGCTCTTCGATGATGCGATGCATCTCCTCGAGCGCCGTGGAAACGACGGTGCCGCCGCTTTGCGTGTGGTAGAAGAACGTGTGCTCGTCCACCTCCTTGGCCTCGTGGGTGTGGCGAATGAAGACGATCTCGGTGCGCTCGTATCGTCGCGTCAGGAACAGATGCAGCAGCACGAAGAAGCGTTTGGCCAGATCCTTCTCTCGCTCGCCCATCGATCCGGAGACGTCCATCAGGCAGAACATGACGGCACTGGCATTCGGCCGCGGCTGAGGGTCGAAGCGATTGAAGCGGATGTCGACCGGATCGACATAGGCTATCCGCCTGCGCCGGCGCTCCAGCCGGTCGAGCTCTTCGCACAGAGCCTCGATGCGTTCGCGTGCCTTTGCATTCGGCGGCCTGGATTCCAGCTCGGTGATCTGCCGGGCGATGGCGTCCACGTCAGCCTGCTTTGGACGCCTGAGCGCGATGCGGCGCCCGTGGCTGTTTCGCATCGTGCGCCCGACATTGATGTTGGTCGGCGCGCCGCTTGCCGCGAAGCCCGCACGCCTCGGCTTGAAGCTGAGTATCTGCTTTAGACTGAGCTTGACCAGATCCGGCAGTTCGAGGTCCTCGAAGAAAAGGTCGAGCACTTCCTCGCGTGACAGCACGAAGCGGAAGTCGTCCTCGGATTCCGTAGTCCCCGGAGCCGAGCCGTAGCCTCCGCCGCCGCCAGGCTTGTCGATAAGATCGCCAGGGCTGAACGTCCGGTTGCCGGGCAGGATGTGCTGGCGCCGGCCGCTTTCCTTGTCGTCGCCGAAGGTCGGTTCGCCGGTGCCCTTGCGAGGCATCGGCACGGCGTGCTCGCGGTCGAGTTCGCCGATGCCGCCGGCGCGGACCTTGTCGCGGATGCTGCGCTTGAGCTCTTCGCGGGCGCGCCTGAGGAAGCGCTGGCGATTGCCAAGGCTTTTGTCCTTCGGGTTCAGGCGGCGGTCGATGAAGATCGGCATGGAACCGTCCCGGCTTTGCTCAGCCCGCCTTGTTCACGCGCATATACCAGTCGACCAGCCGGCGCACCTGTCGCTGGGTATAGCCGCGTTCCACCATGCGCTGCACGAATTCGTTGTGCCGTTTCTCCGTGACGCTGTCCTGCTTGGAGCCGAAGCTGATCACCGGCAGCAGGTCCTCGACCTGGCCGAACATGCGCTTCTCGATGACCTCGCGAAGCTTTTCGTAGCTCGTCCATGACGGGTTGCGGCCATGGTTGCGCGCCCGGGCGCGCAAGGTGAATTTGACCACTTCGTTGCGGAAGTCCTTGGGATTGGCGATGCCGGCCGGCTTCTCGACCTGCGACAACTCCTTGTCCAGGACCTCGCGGTTGAGGATCTGGCCGGTGTCGGGGTCCTTGTAGTCCTGATCCTCGATCCAGGCATCGGCATAGGCGATGTAACGGTCGAAGAGGTTCTGACCGTACTCGCTATAGGATTCCAGATAGGCCTTCTGGATCTCGTGACCGATGAACTCAGCATAGCGCGCCGCGAGTTCCGACTTGATGAATTCGAGATAGGCGGCCTCCGTTTCCTTCGGGAATTGCTCGCGCTTGATCGCTTCCTCGAGGATGTACATCAGGTGCACCGGGTCGGCCGCCACCTCCTTGGTGTCGTAGTTGAACGTCTGCGACAGGATCTTGAAGGCGAAGCGCGTGCTTACCCCGTTCATGCCTTCGTCGACGCCGGCGGCGTCGCGATATTCCTGGACGGACTTCGCCTTCGGATCGACCTCCTTGAGGTTCTCGCCGTCATAGGCGCGCATCTTGGTGTAGAGCGGCGAGTTCTCGTGTTCGGCAAGGCGGGTCGAGACGGTGAAGCGGCTGAGAATGTCCAGCACCTCCGGCGCGCAGGGACTGCTTGCCAATTCGCTCTCGCGCAGCAGCTTCTCGTAGATGTGCCTTTCCTCGGTGATGCGCAGGCAATAGGGAACTTTGACCACGAGGATGCGGTCGAGGAAGGCCTCGTTGTTCTTGTTGTTCTTGAACTGCTGCCATTCCGATTCATTGGAATGGGCAACGACGATGCCCTGATAGGGGAAGGCGCCGAAATTCTCGGTGCCGTTGTAGCTGCCTTCCTGGGTTGCCGTCAGCAATGGGTGCAGGACCTTGATAGGCGCCTTGAACATCTCGACGAATTCGAGCAGCCCTTGCGTGGTCCGGTTGAGGCCGCCGCTGAAGGAATAGGCGTCCGGGTCGGACTGGCTGAAATTCTCCAATTGCCTGATGTCGACCTTGCCGACCAGCGCCGAGACGTCCTGGTTGTTCTCGTCGCCGGGCTCCGTCTTGGCGATGGCGACCTGGCGCAGCCGCGACGGCATCAGCTTGACCACGCTGAATTTGGAGATGTCGCCCGACAGTTCGTCGAGGCGCTTGGCCGCCCAGGGCGAAATCAGTCCGTTCAGGCGGCGGCGGGCGATGCCGTATTTATCCTCCAGCAGATCGCCCATGCGGTCGGGATGGAAAAGGCCGAGCGGCGATTCGAAGACCGGGCTGATCTTGTTGCCGACCTTGAGCGTGTAGATCGGGCGCTCCTCCATCAGCTTCTTCAGCCGTTCGGCCAGCGAGGATTTGCCGCCACCGACCGGACCGAGGAGATAGAGGATCTGCTTGCGCTCCTCGAGGCCCTGCGAGGCGTAGCGGAAATATCCGGCGATGCGCTCGATCGTGTCCTCCATTCCGTAGAAATCGGAAAAGGAGGGATAGACCTTGACGGTGCGGTTGGAGAAGATGCGGCCGAGCCGCTCGTCCTTGCTGGTGTCGACCAGGTTCGGCTCGCCGATCGCCTCGACCATGCGTTCGGGCGCCGAGGCATACATGGATTTGTCCTCGCGGCAGGCCAGCAGGTATTGCTGGAGGCTGATCTCTTCCTGGGCCGCGTTGGAATAAATCTCCGAAAACAGATCGAAGACGTCGGATTGGTTCTCGCGCATGATGCTTTGCCTCGGAGCCGATAGGCTGCCAATCGGCTCATCGCTTCATCAACTGCCGGGAAGCATTGTGG
The DNA here is from genome assembly GCF_006442815.1 of Mesorhizobium sp. B2-4-3. GTDB lineage: Bacteria > Pseudomonadota > Alphaproteobacteria > Rhizobiales > Rhizobiaceae > Mesorhizobium. The sequence continues at coordinate 293,737 of NZ_VFVL01000003.1, read as the reverse complement.
TTCCCTTCACGTGAAGGGGAACTCACCGCACTCCGACATCGGCCCTCAGAGTACCCGATTCGGCCGAAAATGCTCGCCTGATAAGATACGTGGTGATTGCCGGCGGACCGTCAAGGACCGGATTTGTTTTCGCACCGAAAGTTGTCATTTTTGGTTCGTAAATGAGGTGCGTGGCGAGCGTCCGTGCGCTTTCGTCGCAACCTGACTGGAGATGACGATGATCAATCGACGCAGCCTCATCGCGGCATCGCTGGCGGCACTGTTGCCGCCAGGTGCGTCGGCCGCCGGGCGTCCGGGCCAGCCGGAACCGCAAACCCTCGATTACGGTCCGGCCAAGCTCGATGTCCATGCAGGCGACGGCGCGAACAAGCTGCCGGTGGTGTTCTTCGTCCATGGCGGCGCCTGGCGGTTCGGCAACCGCGGCCAGGTCGGCGCCAAGCCGGGCTTCCTCATCGCCAATGGCTTCGTGTTCGTCTCGATCGATTACCGCATGCTGCCGCAGGCGGATGTCGCCACCCAGGCCGGCGATGTCGAAAAGGCCTACGCCTATGTGCGTGCCAACATCGCCCGGCACGGCGGCGATCCGGACCGCATCGTTGGCATGGGCCATTCGGCCGGCTGCCATCTGATTGCGCTGACCGGCATGCGCGGCGGATTGCCCGGTATCGCCGCGCTGATCCTCGACGACACCAGGGCCTACGACCTTGCCGCGCTTTCCAGGAATGGCGGCATGGTTCGGGCTTATGCGCGTGCCTTCCCCGACCCGGCACAGTGGGCGGCGCTGTCGCCGGCGAGCTATGTCGACGGCAGGAAACATCCGCCGACCTTCATCGCCTATTCGCGGGCATCCGGGCGAGGCGAAGAATCGAAAGCTTTCGCGGAACGCCTGCGCGCCACCGGCACCAAGGTCACGCTGTTCGACGGCAGCGCCTATACACATATGTCGATCAACCGCGATTTCGGCGAGGACGGCGATGCCCTGACCGCGGCTGCGCTGGCCTTCCTCGAGGCGACCGTCGGCTGACTACCAGCGCGTCTTCTCGCCGGGCGCCGCCGGCTCGATCGCCAGCGCATGCACGCCGGCTTTCAATTCGTCGGCAAGCAGTTCGTTGACGGCGCGATGGCGCTCGATGCGAGCCATGCCGGCAAAGCTCGGCGAAACGATGCGGACGCGGAAATGCGTCTCGCCGGCGCCGTCGAACGTCGCGTGGTGGCCGGACTCGACGTGATGATGACCGGCGTGAAGGTGGCTCTCATTGATGACGGCGAGCCTTTCGGGCGAAAACGCCGCCTTCAGCTTGTTTTCAATTGTCGACTGTATGGACATCCGCGTTTCCCTTCCCCACTTGACGGCATAGCCGCAAAATCTTGAATTTCGACCGCTTTTAAGCCGCGATTCAGCGGTTAGAGCGATCATCGGCGAAATGTCAATTCTTGTTTCGCACGTGCGAACAGCCCATAAATGGGTGAGATGAAAGCGTATCCCAAATATTTCGAGAAAATTCGAATCCGGCCGGAGAAGGACGCGGAGCTGAAGTCGCGCGCGCCGATCTGCCAGTGGGATGGCTGCAGCGAGGCGGGAACGCATCGCGCGCCGGTCGGGCGCCTCAAGGAGGGCGAGTATTTCCGCTTCTGCTTCGACCATGTGCGCGAATACAACAAGGGCTTCAACTACTTCTCCGGCGTGTCGGACACAGAGATCGCCCGCTTCCAGAAGGAGGCGCTGACCGGCCACAGGCCGACTTGGCGCATGGGCGCCAATGTCGGCGGAACGCGCTCGGCGCCGGATTTCGCGCAACAGCGCTCGGGCCGCGCCGGCTACCACAACCGCATGCGCGATCCCTTCAATCTGTTCGGTTCAGGCGCGCGCGAGCCGCGCGAGCGCAAGGCAAAGCCGCTTGAGGCCAAGGCGCTGGAAACGCTTGGCCTTGATACAAAGGCGACTGGTCAGGACATCAAGGCACGCTATAAGGAACTCGTTAAGCGCCACCATCCGGATGCGAATGGCGGCGACAGAGGTTCGGAAGACCGGTTCCGCGATGTGCTGCAGGCCTATCGCGTGCTCAAGCAAGCAGGATTGTGCTGAGCGGCCCTACGGTCCCATGTCGTTTTCCAACTTTCATAAGGTTGGAAAAGGCTCTAAGACCGCCCCCGGACAAAATCGATTGCCGGCGAAACGCGGCGTTTCGCCCGTGGAGATGTTGATAAAGATGAACAAGGTCGATCGCGACATCGCCAACCTGCCCGACACGACGGTGTCGGTGAAGGAGAAATTCGGCTTCGATTCCAAGATGATCGTTCCCGCCTATTCGGCGGCGACGGAGCATGTACCGGACATCGACCCGGATTATCTGTTCGACAAGGCGACGACAATGGCGATCCTCGCCGGCTTTGCCTATAACCGCCGCGTCATGGTGTCGGGCTATCACGGCACCGGCAAGTCGACGCATATCGAGCAGGTGGCGGCGCGGCTCAACTGGCCTTGCGTGCGTGTCAACCTCGACAGCCATGTCAGCCGTATCGACCTCGTCGGCAAGGACGCCATCGTGGTCAAGGAAGGCCTGCAGGTCACCGAATTCCGCGACGGCATCCTGCCCTGGGCCTATCAGCACAATGTCGCGCTCTGCTTCGACGAATACGATGCCGGCCGCCCGGACGTGATGTTCGTCATCCAGCGCGTGCTGGAATCGTCCGGCCGGCTGACGCTGCTCGACCAGAGCCGGGTCATCCGCCCGCATCCGGCCTTCCGGCTGTTCGCCACCGCCAACACGGTCGGCCTTGGCGACACCACCGGCCTCTATCACGGCACGCAGCAGATCAACCAGGCGCAGATGGACCGCTGGTCGATCGTCACCACGCTCAATTACCTGCCGCACGACAACGAGGTGAACATCGTGCTGGCCAAGGCCAAGCACTATCGCGACAGCAAGGGCAAGGACATCGTCAACAAGATGGTGCGCGTCGCCGACATGACGCGCTCGGCCTTCATCAATGGCGACCTGTCCACCGTGATGAGCCCGCGTACCGTCATCACCTGGGCCGAAAACGCCGAGATATTCGGCGACATCGGCATGGGGTTCCGGCTGACCTTCCTCAACAAGTGCGACGAGCTGGAGCGTTCGGTGGTGGCCGAGTTCTACCAGCGCGCCTTCGGCGAGGATCTGCCGGAGAGCGCCGCCAACGTGGTGCTGGGCTAGGCGCGCAGCCGAAAGGCTTCCAGCCTTTCAGCATCAATCGCGCAGGGAATGATCATGGCGGGTCCAGGCGACAACACGCGCAACAAGCCGAAGAACGGGTCTGAAGCCGACAGCTTCAAGCGCGCCGTCACCGTGTGCATGCGCGCCGTCGCCGGCGACAAGGACCTTGAGGTCGGTTTTGCCAAGGACCGGCCGGCTTTGGCCGGCAACCGCGCGCGCCTGCCCGAGCTGCCCAAGAAGGCTTCGCGCAACGACATCGCGATCACCCGCGGCTTGGGCGATTCCATGGCGCTGAAGCGCGCCTGCCACGATCAGCGCGTCCACAACAAGCTGGCGCCGGAAGGCAAGCTGGCGCGGTCCATCTTCGACGCGGTCGAGCAGGCGCGCGTCGAGGCGATCGGCAGCCGCGCCATGCAGGGTGTGGCCGACAATATCGGCTCGATGCTCGAGGACAAATACACCAAGGCGAACCTCGTCGACGTCAGGGACAAGGCGGACGCGCCGCTCGAGGAAGCGATTGCGCTGATAGTGCGCGAGAAGCTCACCGGACGTCCCGTGCCGAAGAGCGGCGAGCGGATGGTCGATCTTTGGCGCCCCTGGGTCGAGGAGAAGGCGAGCGGCGACCTCGACGGCCTGTCGGCCAAGCTCGACGACCAGCAGGCCTTTGCCCGCGTCGTGCGCGACATGCTGGTTTCCATGGAAATGGCCGAGGAGCTCGGCGACGACCAGGAAACCGACGACTCGGAGGACAACGAAGAGAACGAGCAGCAGGGCGAGGACCAGAGCGAGGAGGGCGGCGAGGAGGATTCCGGCTCCGATCAGTCGCAGTCCGAGGATGCGGAAGCGTCCGCCGATGAGGAAGACTCGGCCGAGACCGAAGCGACCGACGCCACCTCCGACGACTTGTCCGACGAGGACGATGCCGACGCCGAGACGCCGGGCGAGGCCAAGCGCAATGACAATCCGTTCCTGAACCTGCCGAAAGAGATCGACTACAAGGTGTTCACCACCGCCTTCGACGAGACGGTGGGCGCCGAGGACCTGTGCGAGGAAGAGGAGCTCGACCGGCTGCGCGCCTTCCTCGACAAGCAGCTCGCCAACCTTTCCGGCGTCGTCGGGCGGCTCGCCAACCGGCTGCAGCGCCGGCTGATGGCGCAGCAGAACCGCTCCTGGGATTTCGACCTGGAGGAGGGTTATCTCGATCCGGCCCGGCTGGTGCGCGTCGTCATCGATCCGATGCAGCCGCTGTCCTTCAAGCAGGAGCGCGACACGAAATTCCGCGACACGGTGGTGTCGCTGGTGCTCGACAATTCGGGCTCGATGCGCGGCCGGCCGATCACGGTCGCCGCGACCTGCGCCGACATTCTGGCGCGCACGCTGGAGCGCTGCGGCGTTTCGGTGGAGATCCTCGGCTTCACCACCCGCGCCTGGAAAGGCGGACAGGCGCGCGAGAGATGGCTGAAGGACGGCAAGCCGCCGAACCCCGGCCGCCTCAACGATCTGCGCCACATCATCTACAAATCCGCCGACCATCCATGGCGGCGCGCGCGGCGCAATCTCGGGCTGATGATGCGCGAGGGCCTGCTCAAGGAGAACATCGACGGCGAGGCGCTGCTTTGGGCGCATAACCGGCTGATCGGCAGGCCCGAGCAGCGCAAGATCCTGATGATGATCTCGGACGGCGCGCCGGTCGACGATTCCACGCTGTCGGTCAATCCAGGCAACTATCTGGAACGCCATCTGCGGGCGGTCATCGAGCTGATCGAGACGCGCTCGCCGGTCGAGCTTCTGGCGATCGGCATCGGCCACGACGTCACGCGCTATTATCGCCGCGCCGTCACCATCGTCGATGCCGAGGAACTGGCCGGCGCCATGACCGAGCAGCTCGCCTCGCTGTTCGGCGAGGAAAGCGCGCGCGACACGCGGCGCGGCGGATTGCGGCGCGCCGGATGATCCTTTCGGGGCGGCGTGCGCGGCGGACGCTTTTCGCCTGCGTGCTGGCCTGCGCCTCGCCGGCAATTGCCGCTCCGGGAACTCTCGTCGAAACAGTCGAGATTTCGGCGCGGCCGATCAGCCAGTTCCATGTCGGCCACGACGAGACGCGGTTCGGGCCGCTTGAATTCGTCGGCGGGCTGGAGATGACCTCGCCGGCGCGCGATTTCGGCGCGCTGTCGGCCTTTCGCTTCCTGAAGCCGGGCAGCGACTTCATCGGCGTCGCCGACACCGGTTTCTGGTTCTTCGGCACGATCACGCATGGTGCCGACAAGCGCCCATCCGGCGTTTCTAACTTCCGCATGCAGCAGATGGTCGACGCTTCGGGCCGGCCGACCGACCGGAAGTGGGAGGTCGACGCGGAAGGGCTCGCGGTCAGGGACGGTATCGCCACCGTCGGCTTCGAGCGCGACCAGCGTGTCGCCCAGTTCAAGATCGATCCCGACGATATGAAGGCGCCGATCCGGCAGCTCGATTACCTGGTTCCGGCAAAGGAGCTGCGCCAGAATCGCGGCTTCGAGACCGTCACCCACGCCAACCCTTATGGGCAGCACGCTGGCAGCCTGGTCGTGGTCTCGGAGAGGAGCCTCGACGAAGCCGGCAACGTCTATGCCGCCATCATCGAGGGGCCGCATAAGGGCGTCTTCACCGTCAGGCGCGACGGCGAATTCGACATAACCGACGGCGCCTTCCTGCCGGACGGCGATCTGCTGCTCCTGGAGCGCAGCTTCTCGCTCGCGCGCGGGGTTAAGATGCGGCTGCGGCGCATCCATGGCGAAAGCGTCGAGAAGGGCGCGATCGCCGACGGGCCGGTGCTGATGGAGGCCGACATGGGCTACCAGATCGACAATATGGAAGGGCTCGACGTGTGGACCCGCGACGACGGCGCGCTGATGGTGTCGCTGATCTCCGACGACAACCATTCGATCCTGCAGCGCAACCTCTATCTGGAGTTCATCCTGCACCAGGATTGAGCAGGATCGCTGGCAGAATCCAGCCGCCCTGGACTTGCTCTAGAGCATGATGCCGAAAAGTGTGGAGCGGTTTTCGGACGACATCATGCTCTATCTCTTTGATTTAGAGCCGGATTCAGATTTCAGGTCGGTTCGACCTGAAATCATCCGGCTCTACCGGCCGACGTGGCGGACTTCGTTCATCACGAAATTGGCGGCGCGCTTGCTCCGGTTGCGGATCTTGAGCGTCGCGGTGTTGTCCACGAAATAGGTGTGGAGGATGCTGTCGCGGGTGCGGACCTCCGGCCCGACGGTATCGACAGCGTGCCAGGTGTCGGTGCCGACCGCAAAGGCGTAGCCGGTGTTCGGGGAAAACGACATCCGGTGCGAATTCTCAAAACGCCCGTCCGGCTTGCGCTCGGCGAAGCGGGTGCCGATGTGGTTGATCGAGTCGTCCTCCGGCAGGTAGAACTGGACCGTGATGCCCTTCCATTTCGTGTCGGTGTGGAAACCGATCTTGTAGCCCGCCACGTCGCGCGTCAGCATCGGCACCGGATACATGCCGACCTTCATGAAATCCGACCCGAACCGGCGCTCCAGGCCCGGGGCAAGGCGGCGCATGAATGCGTCCCTCAGTTCTACCGCATGCAGTGCCTTTCCGACCAGGGACCAGACCCCACGCTTCTCGTCCGGCAGATGGCGGATATATTCGGGGTAGAGGTCGATCTTGATCCGCGTCGCAGTGCCGTCGGCCTGAATGTTGACGTTGTTGCGCCCCTTGAGCGCACGATATTCACGCGCCTCCGGCATGGCGGCGCGCATGCGCAGATAAAGGTCCGCGGGGAAAACATCGGTCATTTCCAGATGCCAGAAAGGCGTTTCCACAAACGCGGCGCGGTCTACGGCGCCCACCATGTGGGAGACAACATGCTGCAGCATTTGTTTGGCTGATGCTGGCGCCACCGCGCCGTCTATGGCCGACATGGATACCCTCTCCCCAATCTAAAGCCCCGAATCCAAATTTCCTGAATACACATATCGCCGCCCCGGCGAAATGCTAGCCAAAGCACAGGCTGGATTGCAATGATCCACGGGACCGACTTCAATCGCGGTCCTCTAAATCACGAAGGGATGTTGCATCAGCGCGAAACGAGCGCGTTGCGAGGGACGCGGTCGACGATGCTGACATGGCCGCGGGCCGATATTCAACGGACCTTGTAGATCTCGATCGGTTTTCCCGCGGTCGACTGGTCCAGTTCCAGCCATGCCGGCAGGTCGCCCCGCAGCAGCGCCGCGGCAAGGCCCTTCGGTGCGTCCAGGGCCAGCGATATCTCTTCCGTGTTGCCGCGGCAGATCGCGACCAGCCCCACATGCTCGCGCTCAATGACGGCGCGCGCTGCGTCCGGCGCTCCCATGAAAGCGTCGAGCATGGCAAGGTTGCCGCCGACATTGCGGTGGTAAGGGCCGGCCAGCGCCCGGTGGCGGGTGAACATCAGTATTCCCGAGCCGAGATTGGACGAGGCAAGCACTGTCGTCGCCGGCATGGCGGCAAGATCGCGGAAGTCGCTTGGCTTGCCGCAGGTCACGGCGTGATCGGGATCGGAATTGATCCGCTGCGGCGCCTTCTGGATCACCGACTGTGCCGCCATCGCGACCCCTGCCCAGGTCGCGTTGAGCGAGACCAGCCACGCCATGACGATGCCGGTGGAAAGGCGCAATGACGGCGCGGCGTCCGCCCGCAGGCGGATTTTCGCAATCCAGGCCGAGAGCGGCAACACGGCGAAGGCGACGGAGAAGGTCGAGCCGCGCACCTGCCAGAGACTGACGCCGAAGGCGACGACAAGCAGGATGGCGGCGAGCATTTCCTCGCGGCGCAGGCGACGCGTTCGGAGTTGAAAGCCGATCAGCAGGATGGCGATGAAGGGCGTCACATAGCGCGCCGCCATCAGCTTCGGCTGGTGGACGGCGACGCTCCAGAAGGGCTGCGCCTCGACCACGTCGGCCAGCCAATAGGCGCGGATACGCTCGTCCATGCCCGCATAGGGGGACGCCAGGCATTGCGGGAAGAACAGCATCGCGGCGGCCGCGACCACCAAAGCAAGCGCCAGCGTGAAGCCGAGCCGCGCCCGGGTTATCGACCCGGTCAATGCAGCGGCGATCGCCAGGCCGAAGCCGGACAGCGCGGCAACCGCGAGCTGGAAGGACGAGAAGGCGTCGCATTGGGCCACGCCCCAGTCGGCTGGCCGGATGGTCGCCACGAAGACCAGCGAGGCGATGCCGGCAAATCCGAGGCCGAAGCCTCGGGCGATGACGCGCTCATTGTCGTCGAGGATGAACAGCACAGCGGCACAGATGCCAAGCACCGCCACATAGGGAGCGGTCTCCATGCCGACAGCCAGCGTCAGGCCGGCGCAAATGCCCGACAGAAGGGCCGCGGGCCGCCAGGAAGGCGCTTCCATCAGGAGCCAGAGGCCGGCCGCCGTCAGCAACAGCTGGACGTTGTGGTGATCGATCACGCCCGGGCTGTAGATCACCAGGAAGAAAAGGCCCGCCGTCGACAGGACGAGCGCCGGCATCGCGACATTCGCGCCGGCGAAGCGCTGCGAGGCGCGCATCAGCACGAATATGGTCAGCCCGTAGAGCAGGGTCGGCCAGATGATCTGCGCGGTGCGTTCGGCGGTGGCGGTGCTGGCGCCGAGCGCATCGAAGGCCATGATGATCAGCGCGAGCGGCGTGTCCACAAGCCGCGACCAGTGCATGACGAAGCCGCCCGGGGCGCCCATCCTGTATTGATGGAGGTCGAACCAGCCCTGGCCGCCGAGCAGGTCGCGGACCTCGACCAGCCGCAGCATGCTGTCATTGTCGGCGCCGTAGTTGGCAAGGGTGGGGAAGCCGGAAACCGCGTTGATCGTCAGCACCACAAGCGTGGCGCACAACGCAAGCAGGAGATCGTTTTTCCAACCGGTGCCTTGCACGGTCATGCTGGTCGCAATGCCCTGGAGAATTTTCGCGATCCTGCATCATCGGGCGTAACAAAGCGTAAAGCTGCGGCTGGAAAGGCGTCAGGGCCTGTTGGCTGCAACCCAGATGACATGGCGAGCGCCGCGCTTGCCGTTGGCCCGCGTGTTGATCTCCTCAACCGCAAAGCCGGCCTCTTTCAGCCGCCGGGTGAAGCGGCTGTCCGGTCCCTGCGACCAGATAGCCAGAACACCGCCGGGCTTCAAGGCGCCGCGCGCGGCCGCGAGGCCGGCGGCGTCATAGAGCGCATCATTGCCCTTGTAGACGATGCCTTCGGGGCCATTGTCGACGTCGAGCAGGATGGCGTCCCAGGCGGCTTTTTCCACCCTTATCAGATGACCGACATCGGCCTCGCGAATGGTGACGCGGGGATCGTCGAGGCTGCCGTCGAAGATTCCCGCCATCGGGCCGCGCGCCCAGGCGACAACCGCGGGAACCAGTTCGGCGACGGTGACCGCGGCGTCGCGATCGAGCGCGGCGAGGGCGGCGCGCAAGGTGAAGCCCATGCCGAGCCCGCCGATGAGGATGCTTGGCCGCTTGCGGTCGGCGATCCGCTCGCAGGAAAGCCTGGCGAGCGCCTCTTCGGAGCCGCTGAGGCGGCTGTTCATCAGCTCGTTGGTGCCGAGCATGATCGAGAATTCAGCCCCGCGCCGCTTCAGGCGCAGTTCCTGCGCGCCATCAGGCGTGCGGGCCGAATCGAGCTGAACCCAGGGGATCACGGTCTCTCTTTTGGTTTGAGCACGATCTTTTCCAAAAACCGGGTCCCACTTTTCGGGATCATGCTCTCTCTTTTTGTTTGGAGCATGATCTTTTCCAAAACCCGAGTCCCACTTTTTGAGATCATGCTCCGACCGCGACCGCCGGCTGGCTCCAGCGGGCGGCGAGCAGCCGGTAGGGGATCAGCGCCACCACGGCAATGATCAGCTTGACCGAAAGGTCGCCAAGCGCCCAGGACACCCAGCGCATCGTCTCGACCGGCAGCACGCCCATCAACGGCGCGGTCTCCAGCGCGAAGCTGTCATTGGGGCCGGCAAAGGCGAAGGCGGCGGAGAAGGCGACGCCGAAGAAGACGATGGTGTCGAACACCGAGCCGACCAGGGTGCCGACGATGGGCGCGCGCCACCAGCTCTGCCGGCGCAGCCGGTTGAAGACGGTGACGTCTAGCAATTGCGCGGTGAGGAAGGCGGCACCCGAGGCAGCCGCGATGCGCACCAGTCGGTCGGCGGCGGTCTCGAACTCGATCAGGCCGTGGCGGAACAGGAAAGGCGGGATCAGGATCGAGCAGGTCACCGCCGTCATGAAGCCGACGAACACCACCTTGCGCGCCACGGCCGGACCGTAACGGCGGTTGGCGAGGTCGGTGACCAGGAAGGAGAACGGATAGGTGAAGGCGCCCCAGGTGAGCACGTCCGCCAGCGACAGGCCGCCGACCTGGCCCTGCATCGGGAACTGGACAAGGATGTTGGAGGCCACGACGACAAGCGCCATGGCGGCCACAAAGGGCAAATATCGCGTCAGGAAATTCATTTTTTTATCCTGGGTAATGGAACCAGCCGAGCGCCATGCCAACGCCCGCCCTTGTTTCGAGCACCGGTCTGGCCGGGCTCGAGGCGGTCGTCCCCCGCCTGAAAGCTGCTTTAAGCGGCCGGCTGCTCGGCCAGCTTCTTGGCGATCTGCTTCTTGAGCAGACGCGCGCGCTGCGACAATTCCTTGACGTCGGCCTTGGCTAGGAAGGCGTCGAGGCCGCCGCGGTGCTCGACCGAACGCAGCGCGTTGGCCGAAATGCGCAGGCGAACATTCTGGTTCAGCGCTTCGGAAATAAGCGTCACATTTACCAGGTTCGGCAGGAAGCGGCGCTTGGTCTTGTTGTTGGCGTGGCTCACATTGTTGCCGGTCTGAACTGCCTTGGCAGTGAGTTCGCAGGTGCGGGACATTTGTCTAACCTTCAGTTTCTAAACCTGCCAAACCATTCTGCCCGCGCCGGGCGGCGCGCGGTCTCGGTCAGGCGGCCTTTGGAAAAGTTGGCGTTCCATAGTGGCATTTCACCACTGCGTCAAGCTCCGGCACGCGGCCAGCCGTCAGGCACGCTCCATATAAAGGCCGGATTTCACAGTATAAGCCCATCGCGAAGGGATATGCCAGGCTGGAGCCGCTGCGTTCCGGCCGAACCGCCAGGGATTCGCCAGCCGCCATGCTCCGTCCATCTCATGCATTCGCCAGCCTGCTTGCCCTTGCCGTGCCGGCAACGAGCTTCGCCGCCGCGGCGCCGCAGTCCTTCAAGGGCGAGTATACGGTGTCCTATCTCGGCCTTTCGATCGCCAGGGCGACTTTTTCCAGCCGCTACGAAGGCGACAGCTATGCCATCGACGGCACCGTCTCGGCCGCCGGCCTCGGCAAGCTCTTCGACGACACGAAAGGCACGATCTCGTCGAAAGGCACGATTTCCGGCAAGCAGATGCAGCCGCATGCCTTCAGGGCCGATTACACGTCCGGCAAGAAAACCTCGATGGTCGACATCCGCTTCAACAATGGGGCGGTCGCCTCCACGCAAGTCGTTCCGGCGCCGAAGAAGCGCGATCCGAAGAGCTGGGTGCCGCTCGGCGATAGCGACCTGAGATCGGTGCTCGATCCCATGGCCGCGACCGTCATCCACGCCGACAGCCTGGATAAGGTCTGCGGACGGACAGTCAAATTCTATGACGGCGAGATGCGCGCCGACCTGACCTTGACCTATGCCTCCAAGGGCTCGATCTCGGTGCCCGGCTATAAGGGCGACACGGTGACCTGCAAGATGGGCTTCGAGCCGGTGGCGGGCTATCGCAAGGGCCGCAAGGCGCTGAATTTCCTGAAGAACAAGAGCCGCATGCTGGTGACGTTTGCACCGCTCGGCCAATCCGGCGTATATGCGCCGATCCGCGCCACGGTCGGGACCCAGATCGGTCCGCTGACCATCAGCGCGGGACGGTTCGAAGCAGTCAACTAGATCAGGCGCTACCGCGCGCCGGCGGGGGAACGAATGGCGCGCGCAACACTGATCGGGTTCTCGGCGGTCGCCATGTGGGCGCTGCTGGCGCTGCTCACCGACGCCTCGGGCCAAGTGCCGCCGTTCCTGCTGTCGGCCATCACCTTCGCCATCGGCACCTGCGTCGGCCTGGCGGCGCGGCTGTTGATGCCGGCGCCCGACCGGAGCCAGAAGATTCCGCCGCAGGTCTGGGTGATCGGCATAGCCGGGCTGTTCGGCTACCATTTCTTCTATTTCACGGCGCTGCGCAACGCGCCGGCGGTCGAGGCGAGCCTGATCGCCTATCTGTGGCCGCTGCTGATCGTGCTCGGCTCGGCGCTGATGCCGGGCGAGCGGCTTGCCTGGAACCATGTCGTCGGCGCGCTGCTCGGCCTTGCCGGCACCTTCCTGATCGTCACCAAGGGCGGCGCGCTCGCCTTCGACGCGCGCTACGCCTTCGGCTATGCGATGGCCGCCGTCTGCGCGCTGTTGTGGTCGTCCTATTCGCTCCTGTCGCGGCGCTTCCCGTCGGTGCCGACCTCGATCGTCACCTGGTTCTGCGCGGCGACGTCGGTGCTGTCGCTTATCTGCCATTTTCTGCTTGAGAAGACGGTGCTGCCGGATGGCCTTGGACAGTGGCTGGCCGTCATCGGGCTCGGCCTGATGCCGGTGGGCGCGGCCTTCTACGCCTGGGACATCGGCGTCAAGCGCGGCAACATCCAGGTGCTGGGCGCCGCGAGCTACGCCGCGCCGCTTTTGTCGACGCTGGTGCTGATCGCTGCCGGCGTCGCCGAGCCGTCGCTGCGCATCCTCGCGGCCTGCGTGCTCATCACCGGGGGCGCCACGCTCGCGGCAAAGTCGCTGCTGATGCGCAAGCCGGCGGCCAAAGAGGTCAACGCATGATGCCGTTTCCCGGCGGCGTCGAGGCCAACGCCAACGCGACGCTGCTGTTCTCGTTCGTCGCGGCGGTGATCTACGCCTTTGCGCTCGACATGCCGCCGAAATGGACGCGCACGGCGGCAAAGACGCTTGCCGTGGCTTTGCTGGCCGTGCTTGCCGCCATGCAGGGCGGTCCGTTGCTGCTCGTCGCGGCGCTGGCACTCAGCGCGACCGGCGACGCCTTCCTGTCGCGCGACGGCGAAAAGGCCTTTCTCGGCGGGCTGGCGAGCTTTCTCGCCGGCCACATCGCCTATATCGCGCTGTTTTTGCAGGTGGGCGGCGGGCTCGGCCTGTTGAGCGCCGAATCCTGGCGGGGCGCGATTGCGCTCGCCATGGCCGCATTCAGCATCGTCATGCTTGCCGCGCTCTGGCGCCGCGTCGGCCCGCAACTGCGCGTCCCGGTCGCCGTCTATGTCGCGGCGATCCTCGCCATGGGCATTTCGGCGCTCACGACGAACTATCCCGGGGTGATTGCCGGCGCGGTGCTGTTCATCGCCTCGGACGGGCTGCTGGCGGCCGAGCGCTTCCTGCTCGCGGCAATCTCGCCGCATCGCCTGTGGATGCGGTACGCGGTCTGGGGGCTTTACTACGCCGCGCAACTGGCGATCACGCTGGGTTTTCTTCTCAGTTAGGCGATATTCGGCTGCCAGCCCGGCTCGGCCAGCTCGAAGGCGGCAAAATCGAAGCCCGGCGCCACGGTGCAGCCGACCAGCGTCCATTCGCCGAGGCTGCGCGCCGACTGCCACCAGCCGGCCGGCACGACGATCTGCGGCCGCTCGCCGGCGGCAAGAGCCGTGCCCAGCACCTGTTCGATGACCACGCCCGCGCCTTCCCCGTGCATCGACAGCGCCAGCGGCGCGCCGGCATAAAAGTGCCAGACCTCGGCCGCGTCCTTCACCCGGTGCCATGCCGAAAGCTGGCCCTGCTCGAGCAGGAAATAGATCGCGGTCGAATGACCGCGCGAGCCGCCCGCGGCGTCGCGAAAGGTCTCGGCATACCAGCCGCCCTCGGGATGCGGCTTGAGGCCTAGCGTTGCGATGATCTCGGCGGCGCTAGTGGTCATTCGCATCCTTTGTCTTGATGCATGTCGTTATCCCAAAATCCGCCGCACACTTTGGGCGATATGCCTCAAAAATTATCCTTGCGCTTGCGGATCTCGGCAAAGACCTCGGCGTCCGAGGCTTTCTCCATGCCGAGATGCTTGCGGATCGCCGGGTCGTGCCAGCGCAGGAACGGGTTGGTCGACAATTCCTCGCCGATGGTCGTCGGCAAGGTCGGCTTGTTGTCGGCGCGCAGCGCTTCGATTTTAGCTGCGCGTTGCTTCAGCACCGGATTGCTGGGGTCGACCGTCACCGCGAAGCGGGCATTGGCCAAGGTGTATTCGTGGCCGCAATAGATGGCGGTTTGCGCCGGCAGCGCCGCCAGTTTCTTCAGCGATTCATACATGACCGGCGGCTTGCATTCGAACAGGCGGCCGCAACCCAGCGCAAATAGCGTGTCGGCGGTGAAGGCCACCTTCGAGGCCGGCAAATAATAGGAGACATGGCCGGCGGTATGGCCGGGCGTCTCGATGACTTCGACCCTTTCCTCGCCAAGGCGCACGACCGACCCCTGGCCAACCGTCTCGTCGATGCCGGGGATCTTCGCCTTTTCGGCTTCCGGGCCGACGATGCGCAATTTGAAGCGTTCCTTCAGCGCCAGATTGGCTTCGACATGGTCGGCATGATGGTGCGTGGTGAGGACCAATGTCGGCGTCCAGCCGGTGCGCTTGATCGCCGCCAGGATCGGCGCCTCCTCCGGCGCGTCGATGATCGCCGTCTGCCCGCTTTTCGGATCGTGAACCAGCACGCCGAAATTGTCGGTGCGGCACATGAACTGCTCGATTTCGACCGGCATCGACATTTCTCTCCGTTATCGCCGCAGAGATAGGGCGGCCGGCCGCCGATGTCATCCGCCTTTGTTGAGCTTGACCGCTTTGTTGAACTCGGGCTCCTTCGCGGCTACCGTCCCGCGCATGCATTCGGATATCGTCGACCTGCGCTCCTTCTACTCGACCACGCTCGGGCGTCTGGCCGAGCGTTCGATCACCATGGCGCTGTCGTCCATATGGGCAACCGTTCCCAACGAGCGGCTGGTCGGCCTCGGCTATACGCTGCCCTGGCTGGAACGCTTCGGCACCGATGCCGAGCGCGTCTTCGCCTTCATGCCGGCGACGCAGGGCGCGGTGGTGTGGCCGGTGTCGGGGCCGACGGCGACGGCGCTGGTCTTCGACGAGGAACTGCCGCTGGTCGATTCCTGCATCGACCGCGTGCTCCTGGTGCATTCGCTCGAACATGCCGAAAACCCGCGCGAGACGCTGAACGAGATCTGGCGCGTGCTGTCGCCGGCGGGCAGGGTCGTCATCGTCGTGCCCAACCGGCGCGGCGTCTGGGCGCGGTTCGAGCACACGCCCTTCGGCAATGGCCGGCCGTTCTCGCGCGGCCAGTTGACCGAGCTGCTGCGCGAGGCGAACTTCACCCCGGCGACATGGAGCGACGCGTTGTTCTTCCCGCCGTCGCCAAGGCGTTTCATGATGCGCTTCCACAACGTTCTGGAGAAAGCCGGCCGGCGGTTCTGGCCGATCTTTTCCGGCGTCATCGTCGTCGAGGCGCAGAAGCGACTCTATCAGGGCGTGCCGGTCGCGCAGCGCGCCTCTCGCCGCGTGTTCGTGCCGGTCTTCTCGCCACAGGGCGCAACGCGGCTTGGCCGGCGCGCGGCTGACGTCGCGCCCGGCCAAGTGACGCGTTCGTGATCGCTACCACGCCTTGCATCGCGCGGCGATCGTCACCCTATCTGAGGCATGCCCGATCTAAGCAATGCTTGTTTGGCGCGGCATTCATGACCGCCACGGAAACCAGGAATATCCTTCATGGACGATCAGACCGATAGAAAGCCGGGCCCGCAAAGATCCGCCGTCTCGGTGGAGGCGAGCAGCCTCGCCGACCAGGTGGCGACGATCAAGCTGGGGCTGAAGTCCTCGCCGGTGCGCAGGCAGCTTGGCTGGGTCTCCATCGGCATCGTCGCGGTCATCGTCGCAACCTCGATCGGACAGGTGCTGCTCAACCGCTGGAACCAGCCTTTCTACGATGCGCTGGCCCGGCGCGACATGGCGGCTTTCCTGCACCAGCTCCTCATCTTTGCGATGATCGCCGGCGGGCTTCTGGTGCTCAATATTGGCCAGACCTGGCTCAACCAGATGATCCGTCTGCGGCTGCGCGAGGCGCTGACGCTGGACCTGATCGATCAATGGATGCGTCCGGCGCGGGCCTTTCGGCTGGCCAATGCAGGCGCCATCGGCGTCAATCCCGACCAGCGCATGCAGCAGGATGCCGCTCATTTGTCGGACCTGTCGACGGATCTCGGCGTCGGCCTGCTGCAGTCGTTCATCCTGCTTGTCTCCTTCATCGGCGTGCTGTGGGAGCTGTCTTCCGGCTTCGTGTTCCACGTCGGCGGCTATTCACTGGAGATACCGGGCTACATGGTCTGGGCCGCGTTCCTCTATGCCGGCATCGCCTCGTGGCTGAGCTGGCTGGTCGGGCGTCCGCTGATCGGCCTCAACAGCGAGCGCTACACCCGCGAGGCGGAGCTGCGCTCCTCCATGGTGCGGGTCAACGAGAACGTCGACGCGATCGCGCTCTATCATGGCGAGCCCGACGCCAGGCGCCGGCTCGAGCTCGATCTCGGCACGGTGCTGGGCGCCATGCGACGCATCTTCACCGCGCAGATCAACCTCGCCTGGGTGACCGACACCTATGGCTGGATAACGGTGGTGGCGCCCATCCTGGTGGCGTCGCCGGTCTACTTCTCGGGCGACATCTCGTTCGGCGGATTGATGATGGCGGTCGGCGCCTTCAACCAGGTTCATTCATCTCTGCGCTGGTTCATCAACAACATCGGCAGTATCGCCGACTGGCGCGCGACGCTGATGCGCGCGGCCGATTTCCGCATCGCGCTCACCGAAACCGACGCGCTGCATGACACGGAAAAACACATCCAGTTCGGCGAAAACGCCAATGGCAGCCTGACTTTCGACACGCTTCAGGTGGCTTCGCCGGAAGGCTGCACCAAGCTTGCCCAGACGGATGTCGAAATCCACTCCGGCGAGCGCGTCATGATCACCGGCGAGCCGGGCGCAGGCAAGACTTTGTTCTTCCGCGCCATTGCCGGCCTGTGGCCATGGGGGAGCGGCCGGATCGGCCTGCCGGCCGGCGAGACTCCCATCTTCGTGCCGCGCGTGCCCTATTTCCCGGCCGGCACGCTGCGCGAGGTGCTCGATCACCCGAACGGCGAGGCCCCGGCCAGCGATGCCGAGATCGCGGCAGTGCTTGGCGAGGTCGGCCTCGATCGACTGGCAACCACCCTTGATCATCCCGGGCGCTGGGAACGCGAGTTGGGCGACGACGAACAACGCTCGCTCGCTTTCGCCCGATTGGCCTTGCGCAAGCCGAAATGGGTGATCATCGACGAAGCCCTGGATGCGTTCGACGGGCCTACGTTGCGGCGGGTGCTGGCCATGCTGCAGAAGCGCCTGCCCGAAACCGCGATCGTCAATATCGGACGCGGCCAGCACAACACTCAGTTCTTCCCGCGCGCGCTGAACATCGTGAAGGATACCGGCGCGCCGGCTTTGAAGCCGGCTCGTGTCCGCGCCGGCGCGATCGAGCCACCACCCATCGCCGCCCGTCACGGGAAGAAATAGCTTTATTTTCGCCGCGATCGCCCGGAAAATCGCCGGGTCGTTCGAGGCTGCCATGCTTGCGATGCTCGGCCTGCTTATGTGCCTTGCCTGCGCCGAGGCGGCGCCATTGCCCATGCCGGGCAAAGGCGCGCCGGTGGACTTGGAACTCGTGCTTGCCGTCGACATCTCGCAGTCGATGGACGAGCGAGAACTTGCCCTGCAGCGCGCCGGCTATGTCGAAGCGCTGCGCCACCCCGACTTCATCAACGCCGTACGCTCGGGTCCAAAAGGCCGCATTGCGCTCGCCTATTTCGAATGGGCAGGCGTCGTGCGCGAGGACGGGGCCATTGCCTGGCAGATCATCGACGGCGAGGACAGCGCCAACGCCTTCGCCGACAAGATCGCCGCGCGGCCGTTCCGCAGCTTCCGCGGCACCTCGATTTCAGGCGCCCTCGGCTTCGGCGCCGGGCTTCTGGAGAGAACCGGCTTTTCGGCGCCACGCCGTGTCATCGACATATCGGGAGACGGGCCGAACAATACCGGGCTGCCCGTCACCGCAGTCCGTGACGCCGCCGTCGCCAGCGGTATCGTCATCAACGGCCTGCCCATACTCATCAGTCCGTCGCCGAGTGTCGGCCGTCTCGACCGCTACTACGCCGACTGCGTGACCGGAGGAGCCGGTTCGTTCGTGCTGCCGATCTACCAGGCGTCCGAATTCTCGACCGCCGTCCGCCGCAAGCTGGTCCAGGAAGTCAGCGGCCTGACAGACGCCAAATCCTTCCATGTCGAGGATGCGACGCCGGTCGATTGCCTGCTGGGCGAGCGCCTACGGAAGCGGTTTTCCGATCCGTATTTTCCGGAACTCGACAGATAGCCGTCTTGCGGTTTTCTCAGACCGCCCGGGCGCCGTATTTGGCGCGGAACTCATCATAGCAGTCGCGCCGCCAGCGGCGGCCGACGACATAGCCGCGCAAGAGTTTGGCTGGCGAGTAGCCGAGCGACTTGGACGACCGGTTGGCGTGATAGCCCGAAAACGCCTGCGGCAACCTGCCTTTGAGGATATCGGCGATGATCTGCCGCGCGATCATGTAAGGCGGAACGTCGGGATAGCGGTCGGCGATGTAAGGATGCTTGTCGATCAGACTGGCATAGGCCTCGACATAGCCGTCGCGGCGGCCGGAGATCGAATTCTCCGAATTGTACTTCTTCCAGTCGATGTCCTGCGACAGCAGGGCGCCGCTGCGTTGGGCAAAGCGCAGCAGCAATTCGCGATCCTGCATGCGCGTGATGTCGCTGTCATAGCCGCCGATCGCGAGCAGCGACTCGTGCCTTGCCGTGATCGCCGAGCCGGCAATGAAGATGGTCTGCGAGACCAAAGCGCGTTGCAGCGTGCCCTTGTCGAGCAATGCGTCGCGATTGATGCATTTGGTGCTGCGGCCGCCCTTCAGTGACAGGAACGAGCTGATCAGCACCTCGAGCGAAGGATTTTCGTCGAAGCGCGCCAGCGTCCGCTCCAGCCGGTCGGGCAGATAGACGTCGTCCGAATCGAGGAAAGTCACCACCGGCGCCCGCGCGCGCTCGATGCCCGCATTGCGCGCCGCATTGGCGCCGCGCCATTTGGCGCCGACATAGATCAGCCTCGGGTCGCGGATTTCGGCCAGCGCGGCGGCCGTCCCGTCGGTCGAGCCGTCATCGACCACGATGTGCTCGAAGCGGGTAAGTGTCTGCGCCAGAACGCTTTCCACCGCGCGCACGACCTGGCTGCGCCGGTTGTGGGTCGGCGTGATCACTGAGATCAGCGGAACGTCCTGGTTCGACATCGGGCTGCCACTGCCGGTCGGATCTGGCGTTTGTCGGATGGGTCTGATGACTATCCTCGTACCCCACCTTTGATTTGCGGCTGACGCTACAAAAAAGCCACCCTTGTGTCACGCCAAGCTGGCCGAGAAATGCCGAAGTTAGTGGCTTTTCCGCAACATTGCGGTTTGATGGCAACACAACTGACGTCCTGGCTATGCGACAGCCCGCGGGGCGATGGTCGGAGGCCGGCCTTGTCTCGATGATCTCCGAGGTAATCGACCAGACTACCTGACTTTTGCATCATGATCCAACGAGGCCGGCCGATCGGCTTCAACCCTGAAGGAGCAGGATCATGACCGCTTACGCCGTTGCCCACATGCGCCAAGTCACGCCGGGTCCCTGGATGATCGAGTATCTGGAGAGGATCGACGCCACGCTGGCGCCGTTCGGCGGGCGCTTCGTCGTCCATGGCGGTGATGTCGAGGTCGTCGAAAACAACTGGCCCGGGCATCTGATCGTCATCGAATTTCCCGACAGGCGGCATGTTCGGGATTGGTATAGTTCGCCGGCCTATCAGGCGATCCTTTCGCTGCGCACCGAGAATTCGCTGTCCGACGTGGTCTTCGTCGACGGCGTCGAGCATCCGCACAAGGCTACGGATGTGCTTGGCTAGATTGTGGAATTCGCGCCGTGGCGTCAACGTCTCAGCAGAAACACCGCCTGCTGGCCGAAGAAATTCCAGAACCACCAGGGCATCGACAGGCCGATCTTCTGGCCGTTGGCGTCGAGCGCGGTCGCCTTCTCGACGGTCGCGCCGAGCTCCTCGCACAGGTTGACGAAGTCGCGGATGGTGCAGAAGTGGATGTTGGGCGTGTCGTACCAGGAGTAGGGCAGGTCCTTGGTGACCGGCATTCTGCCCTTGACCAGCAGCGAGAAGCGCACGCGCCAGTGGCCGAAATTGGGGAACGAGACGATGGCGCGGTTGCCGATCCGGAGCAGCTCGTCGAGCACGATCTTCGGGTTGCGCGTCGCCTGCAGGGTCTGCGACAGCACGACGAAGTCGAAGCCCTTGTCGGCGTAGAATTTCAGATCCGTGTCGGCGTCGCCCTGGATGACCGACAGCCCACGCGCCACGCATTCATTGACGCCGCGCTGCGACAGTTCCAGCCCGCGGCCGTCGACCTGCTTGGTCTCCTGCAAAAGCTCCAGAAGCACGCCGTCGCCCGAGCCGACATCGAGGACGCGCGAATTGGCCGGGATGAGATCGGTGACGACCTCGAGGTCGACACGCTGGGCGCGATTGACGCTCATGGCCTCGCCTCCTGCATGGAGCACGATCCCGCTCCGAAAAGTCCGCAACTTTTTGCGTTCGCCCACCTTCGGTTCGGGGTCATAGGCTGAGCCCCCTGACGCGGGCGGCCGACGCGATGAAGCCGTTGATGGCCGCGAACAGCTCCGGCTCGTCGAGCAGGAAGGCGTCGTGGCCGCGATCGGTCTCGATCTCGACGAAGGAGACGGAAGCGCCCGCCGCGTTCAAGGCATGCACGATCGACCGGCTCTCCTCGGTCGGGAACAGCCAGTCGCTGGTGAAGGAGACCAGGCAAAAGCGCGTCTTGGTGCCGGCGAAGGCATCGGCGAGGCGCCCGCCGTGATCGGCGGCAAGGTCGAAATAATCCATCGCGCGGGTGAGATAGAGGTAGGAATTGGCGTCGAAGCGGTCGACGAAGGTCATGCCCTGGTGGCGCAGGTAGCTCTCGATCTGGAAATCGGCGTCGAAGCCGAAGGTGAGCGCCTCGCGGTCCTGCAAATTGCGGCCGAACTTGCGGTGGAGCGCGGCTTCCGAAAGGTAGGTGATGTGAGCGGCCATGCGCGCGACGGCGAGCCCCTTTTCCGGGCGCTTGCCGAAATCGAGATATTTGCCGCCATGCCACTCCGGATCGGCCATGACGGCCTGCCGGCCGACTTCATGGAAGGCGATGTTCTGCGAGGAATGGCGGGCGCCGGTGGCGATCGGCAGGGCACAGAACACACGCTCCGAATGGCTCGCCGCCCATTCCAGAACCTGCATGCCGCCCATCGAGCCGCCAAGCACGCAAAACAGCTTTTCGATGCCGAAATGATCGACCAGCATCGCCTGCGCGCGCACCATGTCGCGAATGGTGATGATCGGCAGGTCGAGCCCATAGGGCTTGCCCGTCGCCGGATTGGTCGAGGCCGGGCCGGTCGAGCCGAGGCAGCCGCCGATGACGTTTGCGCAGATGACGAAGAAGCGGTTGGTGTCGATGATCTTGCCGGGGCCGATCAGCACCTCCCACCAGCCCGGCTTGCCGGTCACCGGATTGGTGTTGGCGACGTGCTGGTCGCCGGTCAGCGCGTGGCAGACGAGGATGGCGTTGGAGCGTGCGTCGTTCAAGCTGCCGTAGGTCTGGTAGGCGATCTGGAAAGGCGAAAGGATGGTACCGGCGTCGAGCTTCAGCGGCTTGTCGGGGCCGAACTGCAGCACCGGGCTCGACGGATGGTCGGCCTCGTTCTTGGTCCTTGCAGCGCGCTGAGCGGCCATGTCCGTCCTCATCCTGTGCCGCAACGGTCTCGTCCCGACGCGGTGTCCGGCCGGCGGCGGACAACAAAAAACCGGCATTGCCGTCGCAAAGCCGGTTACAGGTTGCAAACGGCCCTTTAGCGAGTTGTTTAACGTGGCTGCAAGCCGACCGGCCAAATCACCACGGAAGTCTGGCAGTCCTTCTAGGACCAGCGCCGCGCTTCGTCAACGGGTAGCCTCCTCGCTGGCGTTCGCATGCACCAGGCGCCGGCACTCGACATTCCAGCCCGTGGCCTGTATTTCCGCTGCGGCCTTGAAGAGGCCCTCTCGACGGATTTGTGACATGAAGCAGGATCAGCCCCGTCCGGCGCCCCGCGCGGGCATCATGGACATCGAGGCCTATGTGCCGGGAAAAAGCACCGCGCCGGCCGGCGTGGCGAAAGTCTACAAGCTGTCGGCGAACGAAAATCCGCTCGGGCCCTCGCCGAAGGCGATCGAGGCCGCACGCGAAGTGGCGGCGAAGCTCGATGTCTATCCGGACGGCTCTGCCCGCCGGCTGCGCGAGGCGATCGCCGAGGTGCATGGATTGAACCCGGCCAACATCATCTGCTCCAACGGCTCCGACGAGATCCTTGGTCTTTTGGCGCAGACCTATCTCGCGCCGGGCGACGAGGCCGTGTTCACCGAGCACGCCTTCATGGTCTACAAGATCTACATCCAGGCGGCGGGCGCCAAGCCGGTCGCGGTCAAGGAAACCGACGAACGCGCCGACATCGACGCGATCCTCGCCGCGGTGACGCCGGCGACGCGGGTCGTGTTCCTCGCCAATCCCAACAATCCAACCGGCACCTATGTGCCGTTCCAGGAAGTGCGCCGGCTGCACGCGGCATTGCCGAAGGACGTGCTCCTGGTGCTCGACGCGGCCTATGCCGAATATGTACGGCGCAACGACTATGAAGCCGGCATCGAGCTGGCGGGCAGCTCCGAGAACGTGGTGATGACCCGCACCTTCTCCAAGCTCGGGCTCGGCGGCGCGCGCGTCGGCTGGATGTACGGCCCGGCGCATATCGTCGATGCGATCAACCGCATCCGCGGCCCCTTCAACGTCAACGCCACCGCGATCGAGGCCGGCATCGCCGCGATCCGCGACCGCGCCCATATCGAGCGCAGCGCGACGCATAACGAGAAATGGCTGGCCTGGCTCAGCGCGGAGCTGACCGGGCTCGGCCTGCGCGTCACGCCGAGCGTCGGTAATTTCGTGCTGATCCATTTTCCCGACGGCAAGAAGCATTCGGCGGCGGCAGCGGACGATTATCTCAGTGCGCGCGGTTACATCCTGCGCCGCGTCACCGGCTACGGTTTCCCAAACGCGCTGCGCATGAGCATCGGCACCGAAGAGGCCAATCGCGGCGTTATCGACGCGCTCAAGACCTTCCTGAAAAGCTAGAACACCATGACATCACCGATGTTCGAGAAAATAGCGCTGGTCGGCATCGGCCTGATCGGCTCGTCGCTCGCTCGCGTCATCCGCCGCGAGAGCCTGGCGCGCCATATCGCCATCGCGACGCGCAGCGCATCGACGCTGAAGCGCGCCGAGGAGCTTGGCCTTGGCGACTCCTACGGCACAGACGCCAGCGAAGCGGTGCGTGACGCCGACCTCGTCATCGTCTCGGTGCCGGTCGGCTCGTCCGGCGAGGTAGCGGCCGAGATCGCGTCGGCGCTGAAGAAGGGCGCCATCCTCACCGATGTCGGCTCGACCAAGGCCTCGGTGATCGCGCAGATTGAGCCGCATGTGCCGGAAGGCGTGCACTTTATCCCCGGACATCCGCTGGCCGGCACGGAAAAGTCCGGACCCGATGCGGGCTTTGCCGATCTCTTCGAGAACCGCTGGTGCATCTTCACGCCGCTGCCGGGCACCGATCCCGCCGCGCTCGAGACGCTTTCGGAATTCTGGCGGCGCTGCGGTTCCAACATCGACACGATGGACCCGCAGCATCACGACATGACCTTGGCGATCGTGTCGCACCTGCCGCACATCATCGCCTACAACATCGTCGGCACGGCGGACGATTTGGAAGCGGTGACCAAGAGCGAAGTCATCAAATATTCCGCTTCCGGTTTCCGCGACTTCACCCGCCTTGCCGCTTCCGACCCGACCATGTGGCGGGACGTGTGCCTGCACAACAAGGACGCCATCCTGGAGATGCTGGCGCGTTTCTCGGAGGACCTGGCCTCGCTGCAGCGGGCGATCCGCTGGGGCGACGGCGAAAAGCTGTTCGACCTCTTCACTCGCACCCGCGCCATCCGCCGCTCGATCATCGAGGCCGGCCAGGACATTGATGTGCCGGACTTTGGCCGGCAGGCGGTCGAGCACCCCAAAGGGAACTGATATTCAGGTGAGGCCGGCCTGCAAATGACGGCTTTCTGCGCTTCCGGTGCTCACGTACGAAAAGTACGCTCCGCTCCGGTTCTCGAAATCCGCCATTTTCGACTCGGCCTGACCTGAATCTCAGCTCCCTTTGCCTTCTTGGGATGCCGGCCAGTGCGCCGCCATCATCGCCATCGTCTCAGCCCGATCCGGCGCGCCGAGGCGGCCGCCGAAGCGCCGGCATTTGAGCGCCGCGGCGGCGCTGGCGAAGCGCAGGGCTTCCTCCATGCGCATGGCCTCGGCGAGGCCGACGGCGAAGGCGCCATGGAAGACGTCGCCCGCGGCGAGCGTATCAATCGCCTTGACCCTCGGCGTCTCGACATGGCGCACGCGCCCGGTCGCCCGGTCATGCCACCAGGTGCCGGCGGCGCCGCCGGTCACCGCGACGAAGGCATCGGTGCGCGAGGCAAGGTCGGCGCAGGCGCTTTCGGGGTCGAGCGCGTGGCCGCAGACGATGCGCGCTGCCGGCTCCGAGGCGACGATGTGCGAGGCCAAGGGCAGGAGCCGCTCCAGCACCTCGACGGGCGCGGTGTCGGCATCCAGGATCGCCGGGCGGCCGATCGATCTGGCTGCGCTCAGAGCAAGCGCCGCGGCCCCCGGCCAGCGGACATCCACCAGCACCGCATCGAAAGCGGAGAGGTCGGCTAGCGGCAGCGCCTCGGGATCGGCTTGCGCCTTTTTGTCGTAGAAGGGGACGATGACGCGCTCGCCATGCGCATCCACCAGGATCGCCGCCAGCGCCGACCGCGCGCCGGCGACGCGACGGATGAGGCTGCAGTCGACGCCTTCGACCTCGATGTCGGCGATCAGCTGGTCGCCGACCGGGTCGTCGCCCGCGCTCGCCCATAGCGAGACCTGGGCGCCGAGGCGCCGTGCGGCGCAGGCGGCGCTCGTCGCCATGCCGGAGGCGATCTGGACGCCGTCGCTGGCGATGAACTTGCCTTGATGCGCGGGCAGCGTTTCGACGCGAAGGATCGTGTCGAGGGTGAAGGCGCCGACGCTGAGCAGTCTGACCGGCTGTGCCATCGCCGTGTTACTCTTCTTAGCCGGCATGGTCTTACCCGAAAACCGGTGCCCAATTTTTTGCTACGCGGACCTTCGGTTCGGGACCATGCTCTATTCAAGCGGCTTGATCTTGCCGAGCGGGATGAAGCCCAGCGAGGCCTTGCCCTTGACGATCCTGAGCGGCAAGGACGGTTCCTTGCCAAGCATGGCGATGGCGGCAAAGCCCTGGTCGATTTCGCTTTTGTGCTCCGGCATGGCACCGCCAAGGATGGCCGCCACCGCCTTGGGGTCCTTGAGCTTGATCGTCAGGCTTGCGTCGATCAGGCCTTCCGCGTCGACGGAGACCGGTCCGGACACCGTGATGCGCGCGGTTCCCGACGACAGGTCGAGCTTGGCGATGTCGATCGATTGGCCGCGCAGGCTTTTAGGCGGTGCCGCGATCAAGGCCACGCCGTTCTTCAGCGTCACGTCGCCGCTGCCGTCCAGCGCCGGCAGCACGCGCCCGTCGATAGCATCCGCGTTGATCTCCAGGTCGCCGAAGCTGCCGACATAATTGACGTCCTGGCCGGACGGCCGCAACTGGCCGTCCGCCTTGCCGGCGCTGAACAATTGCATCGGATCCGTATCGTCTTGCGGATCGGTCTGACCGTTCAGGCCTTCGGCCCGCAGCGAAACGCTCCTTGGCAGCGGCCACCACACTTTGACATTGGCCTGCAACCGGTCCCAGTCGATCCAGAGCGGCGGCATGCCGGGCGCCATCGTCCGCAGCGGCCCGCGCAGATCGGCGACCGGCGACAAGGGTCCGGTGATCCCGGCGACGGCATTGAAGCTTCCGGTGGAGGCGGCGACCTTCCGGGCGTCGTCCTCGTAGGCGATGTTGTCGCAGGAGACCGTGAAGCTCATCGGATAGCCGCTGACGGCGAAGTTGGCGCAGCCGGCGGCGATCCCTTTGCTGCCCAGCCTCGCTACCGCCTGGTCGGCCTCGGCCTTGAGCCTGTCGGCGAGATAGAACCAGCCGCCGCTGTAAATGGCGAACAGCACGAGGATGAGTGCGGCAAGCCAGAACAGCCGGCGGCGAGGTTTGGGCGATCGCTCGTCACTTGACGTCATGCTGCGGCTCTCGTTAACCCCTCATCCAGCGAGCGGGCATTCACTCTCACGCAGACAAGCGGGCGACAGATGAAGCACCTTGGCGGTGCGGTGTCGTTCACTCGAATGCGATCAGGCTTGGCGATATGGGCGATTTTTGGGTTTTTGGCTATGGGTCGCTGATCTGGCGGCCCGGATTTGCCCATATCGAGACGCGTCGGGCCCGGCTTTACGGCTATCGCCGCTCGCTTTGCGTCTATTCCTTCGTGCATCGCGGCACACGCACCCGGCCGGGCCTGGTGCTCGGCCTCGACCGGGGCGGCTCCTGCATCGGCCTGGCATACCGTGTTCCCGGCAATTTGCGCGACGAGGTGCTTTCCTACCTGCGCGAACGCGAGCTGGTGACCAGCGTCTATCTCGAACGCATGCTCGACATCCGGCTGAATGGCGGCGGTTCGGTCGAGGCGGTCGCCTACATCGTCGACCGGCAGCATGAGCAATATGCCGGCGCGCTCGACGCCGGTCACGCGGCAAAAATCGTTCGCGGCGCCACCGGTCGGTCCGGCAAGAACGAGGACTATGTGCTGAGCACGCTCGAGCATCTCAAGGCACTCGGCATCCGCGACCATTGGCTGGAGGAGGTGGGCCGTCAGGTCGCGTCTTCGTGAAGAGTATTTCCGGCGAAAAAAGATCGCCGCAATGCTCTGTCTTTTTGTCTTTACGCAATTCCGGACGCAAGGCCACGGCGAAGCCGCCGAGCCTAACCGCTACCCACTTTTGCTGGAATTGGCTCTGGTCCGATCAAAAAGCAAAACCATGCCTTTGACCTCGGCCGGGCACGACCTAGCTTAGCGGCAACCCCATCCCTGGGCATCAAGCCCTTTCCAGCACCACGGAGATCAGTCTTGCAGAAACGCCGTCTCGGTCGCACCGACCTTTCCATCGCGCCTCTGGTCCTGGGCGGCAACGTCTTTGGCTGGACCGCCGACGAGAAGACCTCCTTCGACCTGCTCGACCGGTTCGTCGGCGCCGGCCTGAACGCCATCGACACGGCCGATGCCTATTCGCGCTGGGTTCCCGGCAACAAGGGCGGCGAATCGGAAACGATCATCGGCAACTGGATGAAGAGCCGCGGCAACCGCGATAAGGTCGTCATCATCACCAAGGTCGGTTCCGACATGGGCCAGGGCAAGCGCGACCTTTCCGCGGCCTATATCGAAAAGGCGGTCGACGCGTCGCTGAAGCGGCTGCAGACCGATGTCATCGATCTCTATCTATCGCATTGGCCGGATCCGGCGACGCCTTACGAGGAAACGCTCGGCGCCTATCAGCGGCTGCTCGAAAAGGGCAAGATCCGCTATCCCGGCGGCTCCAATCTCGATGCCGGGCAGTTGCGCGCGGCGCTCGACGTCGCCAGCCTGCGCAGCCTGCCGCGCTACGAGGTGCTGCAGCCTGAATACAATTTGTACGACCGCTCGTCGCTCGACGGACCGCTGCTCGACCTCTGCAAGGCCGAGGATATCGGCGTCATCACCTATTTCAGCCTGGCCAAGGGATTCCTGAGCGGCAAATACCGCAGCAAGGCCGATCTCGGGCAAAGCGCGCGCGGCGAAGACGTCGCCGAATATCTCAACGAGCGCGGCATGCGCATCCTGTCCGCTCTCGACGCCCTGGCAGAGCGTCATTCGGCCAAGCAGGCGGAGGTGGCGCTGGCCTGGATCATCGCGCGGCCGGGCGTTGCCGCGCCGATCGCCAGCGCCACGACGCCCGCCCAAATGGACAGTTTGATCCGCGCCGCGTCGCTCAAGCTTTCGGCCGACGACATTGGGGCGCTGGACCGCGCCAGCGCCTAAGGCGTGTTGATCTTCGGGTGAGGCCGGTCTGCAAAATGGCAGCTTCCTGCGCTTCCGGTGCTCACGTACATAAGTACGCTCCGCTCCGGTTCTCGGAACCCACCATTTTCGACTCGGCCTGACCTGAATCTCAGCGCGCCTTAACGCCGTGGGCGTCGTGCACGATCGTCCAAGACGGCCATGACCAATCTTTCGTAAATCCTGTCGCATCGCGGCAGGAGAGTTTCGGCATGGCTGGTGGCGTTCTGGCTGAGGCGCAGCCTTGGCAGCAATTGCTGGCGCTGATCGTGGCAGCAACTGTCGTCATGGGCAGCCCAGGGCCATCGACCATCAGTGTCACAGCCGTCGGAGCGGCGTTCGGCCTGCGTTCCTCGCTGGGCTACGCGTCAGGGCTCGTGCTTGGAACGATCGCCGTGCTGTTGGTCGTGGCGGCCGGCATCGTCGGCATGCTTGCTTCGATGCCTGAGCTGGCCAAGGTTCTGACCATCCTCTCGGCCGCCTACATCCTTTATCTCGCTTTCAAGATTGCGACGGCGCCGCCGCTGGCCGAAAGCGGAAGGCAAGCGGCACGTCCGACCTTTGCCGGCGGCTTCACGCTCGCCGTCGCCAATCCGAAAGCCTATGTGGCGATCGCCGCCGTCTTCGCCGGCGCTTCATCGCAAGTGCATGCGCTGGGCGGTCCTGCGAAGTTGCTGGTGCTTGCCGCGATGATCGTCGCCATCCATGTCGCGTGGCTGCTTGCCGGAACGGCTTTCGCGCGCTTCCTGCGCCATCCGCTGGCCTCGCGGATCATCAATCTGGCGTTTGCCGCCACGCTCGTGCTGACCACTGCGCTGGCGGCGTTGCGGTAGCCGATCAGGTCTTCGCGGCCACGCCGAGCTCCGCCAGCCGCTTCAGCGCCGTCGGCGGCATGGGCGGCGGGTTCGGCGCCTGCGCTGCCTCGACAAGCATCTGATCGCAGGCGGCTTCGGTCTCGCCGATCAGCCGCTGCATGAATTCGTCCTTGCCGAGACCGGGCGGGATCGGCGGCAGGAAGCGGGCCTTGATGGTGCCGGGATAGCGCAGGAACTTGCGGCGCGGCCAGTAGAGGCCGGCGACATGGGCGACCGGCACCACGGGCACGCCCAGTTGCGAATAGATCTCGACAATGCCGTATTTGTAGGACGGCTCGGCGCCCGGCGGGCGGCGGGTGCCTTCGGGGTAGATGATGAGCTGGCGCGGATTGCGATCCATTTCCTGCCTCGTCGCGGCAACGACCGCCTTCAGCGCCTTCGAGCGGCTGCCGCGATCGACCGGGATCATGCGCATCTTCAAGATGTACCAGCCGAAGAAGGGGATCCAGGTCAGCTCGCGCTTCAGGATGTAGAGCGCATCGTCGAGATAGGGGAAGAAGGCTATCGCATCCCAGAAGGACTGATGCTTCGGCGCCAGGATGAAAGAGCCTTCGGGCAGGTTCTCGACACCCGTGATCTCACTCTTGGTCGCGGCGATCTTGTCATAGAGCCACATCGAGGTGCGCGACCAGAATTTCGGCACGAACCAGGCGCGGTGGCGCGGCGACAGGAAATAGAAAGGCGTCCAGAAGATCATCTGGACGATCAGGCTGAGATAGAAGACGAAGTTGAACGCCAGCGAGCGGATGATGAGCATGCAAGGGGCCCGTGAGGAAGTGTGCGTTGGTTACACCAAGCGGCGGCAAAAAGGAAACGGCGCCGTGGTGGAGTGCCGCCGCTAGAGCCGGATGATTTCAGGTCGAACCGACCTGAAATCTGAATCCGGCTCTAAATCAAAGAGATAGAGCATGATGTCGTCCGAAAACCGCTCCACACTTTTCGGCATCATGCTCTAGAGTGACCGCGCCAGCCGCTCCCTGAGACGCGGCGCGGCGAAATCGAGGAAGGCGCGCAGCTTCACCGGCAGCCGGCCCTGGCCGGCGTGAACGAGGCTGACGGGCCAGGGCGGCGGCTCGAACGGCTCCAGCACCAGCCGCAGCGCGCCGGCGCGCACCGCGGCATCGGCCTGGTAAGAGAGCACCTTCGTCAGGCCAAGCCCGGCAATCGCGGCATCGATCGCCGCCTCGGCGGTGTTGACCTGAAGGCGTGAGCGGACCGGCACTATGGTTTCCAACTTGCCGGTTCCGAAACTCCATGCCGCCGGCCCGGCAAGACCTTCGAAGGTGATGCAGTCGTGGCCGGCGAGCTCGGGCGGTTTCGCCGGCGTGCCATGCCCGGCGAGATAGGCCGGGCTTGCACAGACGATGCGGCGGATCGAGCCGACGCGGATTGCGACCATGGCCGAATCCGGCAGCTCGCCGATGCGCACGGCCAGATCGATATGCTCCTCGACCAGCTGGGTGATCCGGTCCGACAAGGTCAGACGGATATCCACTTGCGGATAGACGGCGAGAAAATCGACGATTACCGGCAGCACATGCAGGCGGCCGAAGACGACCGGCGCGGTGATGACCAGCTCGCCCGTCGGGCTCGAATATTCGCCGGCAGCGGAGCGCTCGGCCTCGCTCACCTCGTCGAGAATGCGGCGGCAGGCGTCCAGATAGGACTGGCCGGCATCGGTCAGCGCCAGGCGCCGCGTCGAGCGGTTGAGCAGGCGCGTCTTCAAGTGCTTCTCCAGTTCGGAGAGCTTGCGGCTGACAGTCGCCAGCGGCACGCCGGCGTGCCGCGCGGCAGCGGAAAGGCTGCCGCCCTCCACGGTGGCGACGAACAGCGACATGGCATCAAGGCGGTCCATGATTCTTCCGTAAAATGGAATAATAAATTGCAGTTATGCCATCTACAATTCGAGAGCGGAAGAATGCATTTTGCTCGTACCAACAGCTCGACAGGAGTTCACATGCCACGCATCCCCACGCCTGACACCATCTCTGACGCACCTGAGGCCTCGCAGGCAATGCTCAAGGCCGTCGAGAAACAACTTGGCGTCGCACCGAATCTGTTCCGGCTGGTCTCCAACAGCACGGCGGCGTTGGAGGGCTATCTTGGAATGTCGGCGGCACTGTCCAAGGGCCGACTGCCGGCACCGACGCGGGAGCGCATCGCACTGGCTGTCGCGGAAATCAACGAGTGCACCTACTGTCTTTCCGCCCACACCTATCTGGGCAAGAATCTCGCCGGTCTGGACGATGCGGAGATGGCTGCAAACCGGGAAGGGAGTTCCAACGACAGCAAGGCCGCAGCGGCCGTCCGCTTCGCGGCCAAGGTCGCACGAGAGCGTGGCCATGTCGGTCAGGCTGACCTCGATGCGGTGAGGCTTGCCGGCTACGACGACGCGCAGATCGTGGAGATCGTGCAGCATGTCGCCCTCAACGTCTGGACAAACTACATCAACAAGGTTGCGGATACGGAAGTCGACTTCCCCGTCGTTCAATCCCGTCAGGCGGCCTGACTTGGACTTAGCCTGACGATCGTCGTTCGCTTTCGGAGCTCGGCCATTAGAGCCGGAGCATGATGTCGTCAGAAGACCGCTCCACACTCTTCGGGATCATACCCTGGAGGACGTTGCCATGATTGCCCCCGCCTTCACCAGCGACGTGGCCTTCACGCCGACCGTCAAGGCCATCCAATCCCGCAAGGGGTCGCGTGATTCCTATGCGCGCGTCGAGCAGCGCGGCGGCTGGCGGGCAACGATCGCGCCCGACCTCGCAGCCTTCATCGAAGCACAGACCAGCGTGTTCCTGGCGACGGCCAATGCCGAAGGCCAGCCCTACATCCAGCATCGCGGCGGGCCTGCCGGCTTCCTCAAGGTGCTCGACGAGCACACGATCGGCTTTGCCGATTTTTCCGGCAACCGGCAGTTCATCACCCAGGGCAATATCGAGGACAACGACCAGGCTTTCCTGTTCCTGATCGACTACATGCTCAGGCAGCGCATCAAGATCTGGGGCAGGGCGGGTGTCGTCGAGAATGACCCGGAGCTGACGGCGAGGCTGATGCCGCCGGATTACAAGGCCCGGCCGGAGCAGGCGATCCTGTTCACGGTTACGGCCTGGGATGCCAATTGCCCGCAGCACATCCCGCAGCGTTTCGAGGCGGCGGATGTCGCGGCGGCGCTGGCCGAGCGCGACCGGCGCATCGCAAGCCTGGAGCAGGAGATTGCGCGCCTGCGCGATAATGCGGCGGCTAAAGTTTAAATTTAGTTCTTCACCACGGTCGATGCTTCCGCCAGCGTGACGCCCTCGGGCGCCGCGTGAAGCGGCAGGAAGCCGCGCGCCAGCGACAGCACATATTTGCTGTATTCGGTGAGCAGCACCCGCAGGGCCTCCGGCTTGGTCAGCCAGCCGCCATTGCCGAGATTGGTGTTGACCACCGGATAGGGCTCGAGGCGCGCGCCATGCAGCAGCCGGCTCATTTCGAGCAGGCTGCGCGGCATGTGGTAGTTGTTGGTGACGATGATGATGCTGCCATAGGCGTGGTTCTCCACCCATTTGGCGCTTTCCTCGGCGTTGCCGATGGTGTCGAGCGCGGCGCGGTCGATATCGACGCAGCAGGAGAAGAGCTGCTTGTCGCCGCCCATCGCCGCCTGCAGCTGGCGCTTGGAGGCCGACGGATGGACGCCGCTGATCAGCAAGCGTTCGCCCTTGCCGGAAGCCAGCAGGTCCATTGCCGCGTCTAGCCGCGACTGACCGCCGGTGAGCACGATGATGGCGTCGGCCCTGGCCGGGTTGAGCGGAGTGGTCATGTGGCTGACCTTGTCGGCGAACCAGCCGAAGCCGCCGGCAAAAAGCACCAGCGCGGCGAGAACGATGAAACCGCAGACGCGCAGGGCGAGCCTCAAACGGCCGGGCATGGCGGAAGCAGTGGCGCGTGCACGCACCACCGGCATCCGTCCAGTTGTCCCGATCGAATCCCGCGCTTCCATCATCCCCAGGTTAATCCCGAAAACATCCCATGGTTAACTCCGAAATGCGGCCTTTGACAGGTAAAACGCGCACATTGCGTTACGGCAAGTGTCCCATGTGTGATCGTTGTCTTGTTTGTTTATAACGCTTTGCGCCGACTTTCGGTTGGAACTCATGGTCAGCCTGCGTCCGGTTGGCGAACGTCGATGTCGCTGAGATAGGCGACGACGGTTGCGTGCGAGGTCGCCGCGGTCAGCGCGCCGATCACCAGCACCATCAGGCCGACGCCGAAATAGCCGGCGGAGCCGATGGCGAAATTGCCGAACAAGGCGGTCGCCTGATCGGCCTGGGGCGTCGCCATATTGCGCGACGACCACCAGGAAAAGACGATGAAGACGGTGATCGCCAGGGCCCCGCCGGCAGCTGCGCCCTTCATGCCGGTGACCAGGAAATGCCAGCGGAATTCGCGCGCGATGAAGCGCGCCTCGGCGCCAACGAAATGCAGCACCTCGATGATGTGGCCGTTGCCGGCCATGGCGCCGCGCGTGGCGAACACCACCGTCAGCACGGTTGCCGACAGCATCAGCACCAGCACGGCGATGCCGATCGTCACCGTCGTGCGCGCCATGGCGACAAGACGGTCTACCCAGGTGCGGTGATCGTCGAGCGCCGCGGTCGGGATCTTGGGCGAGATGGCGGCGCGCATGGCGGCAAAGTCCGGCGGGCTGGCCTCGTCGATGGTGACGATGATGAGGCGCGGCACCGGCAGCTCGTCGATGTTGAGGCCGCTGCCCAGCCATGGTTCCAGAAGGCGCGCGGTCGCGTCGCGGTCGATGATCTTGGTGCCCTTCACGCCGGGGAACTCGCCGGCGATCTGCGAGGCCTGCGCAAGGGCCGCCTCCATGTCGAGGCCGTCGGCCGGCTTGATCTGGATCGTCGCCTCGCGCGATATCTGGTTCTCCCAGACGGAGGCGGTATCGCGCACCAGCGTCACCGCGCCGAAGGTGAGGCAGGACAGGAAGGTCATGATGGCGATGACCAGCACCAGTGCCCGGCCGGCGATGTTCTGCGCCGGCACGATCGGCGCCGTCTTGCGCTGCACACGCCGGACCGTCACCGGCGCCTCGGCGTCGGCTTCATCTTGCAGACGATCGGCCGGAAAGTCAGTCATAGACGTCCAACCTTCCACCGGCCAGGATCATGCGGCGCGCATCGACCTGTTCCATCAGGCCGAGGTCGTGGGTGGCGATCACCACGGCGGTGCCCAGCCGGTTGAGCTCGATGAATAGCCTGAGCAGCCGGCGCGCCAGCGGCGGGTCGACATTGCCTGTCGGCTCGTCGGCCAAAAGGATCTCGGGCTGTTCGATCAGCGCGCGGGCAATCGCGGCGCGCTGCTTCTCGCCGCCCGAAAGCACTGGCGGCAGGACATGCATGCGGTCGCCGAGGCCGACCCATTTCAGAAGCTCGGTGACGTCGGTGCGATAGCTCGCTTCCTCGCGCCCGCGCACGCGCAGGGGCAGCGCGACATTCTCGTAGGTGGTCATGTGGTCGAGCAGGCGGAAATCCTGGAACACCACGCCGATGCGGCGGCGCAGCAGCGGCAGCTCGCCGCGCGAGATGCGCGAGCGGTCCTTGCCGAAGATGGTGATCAGGCCGCGCGTCGGCTTGAGCGACATGAATAAAAGGCGCAGCAAGGTCGTCTTGCCGGCGCCCGAGGGGCCGCTCAGGAACTGAAAGGAGCGCTCCGGAATGTGCAGGGAGATGTCGCGGAGAATCTCCGGACCCATGCCATAGCGGAGGCCGACATTTTCGAAGCGGATCACGTTCGGCGACCTGAAACTTTCGGCGGCGACGCGCCACAATCTACTTTAACAGACCATCGGCCGGCATGGTTAACCGGCGGTTAATTTTGCGACGTTCAGCGCGCATCAAAGCCATTCCGGTGGGGAAGCGTTAACCAATTGCGTTTACGCAAAAGAAACGAAGACTGCACTGGTGCCGTAATGGCTGACGAGAGAACCGCGCGCCCTGTTTCCGGCGAAATCATGACCGGCACGGCATCAAATGCCGCGCCGGGGCGCGTCATGTTCGATGCAGCCGACATCGTCGATGCCGATTATGTGGTGCTGCCACGATTTGCCGCGGCGCCGTCGGCGCTCCCGCCGCCGGTCCCGCCGACCCCATCGATGGAAGGCATGGGCATGCTGCGCAAACCGGAGGCCGCACCGTCGCGATCCTCGCGCGGCGGCCCGACGTTCTGGATCGCCGGCGTCGGCATAGCGCTGATCTCTTTCTGGGTGTCGGGCGGTCATGCGCTGGTCCGGCAGAGCCCCTTCTGGGCGACCACGGCGCCAGCGAGCGCGCTCACCATTTCCGACGTGACGTCGCGCATCGATGAATCGGGCCTGAAGCCGGTGCTGTTCGTGGATGGCGAGGCTGCCAATGACGGGATGAGGTCGGAAACGCTGCCGCCGCTCGAGATCCGCGTCACCGACAACAACGCCAACATCATCCGCTACAGGCTGGGGACATCCAACCGTTCGCTGGGGCCGGGCGAAAGATTCGGCTTTTCCAGCCGCCTCGATGTGCCTAAAGACGGCGTCAGGACAGTCTCCGTAATCTTCGCCGGCTAGGTGCGTCGATATTCAGGTGAGGTCGGCCTGCGAACGACGGCTTCCTTCGCTTCCGGTGCTCACGTACTTAAAGTACGCTCCGCTCCGGTTCTCGGAAGCCATCGTTCTCGACTCGCCCTGACCTGAATCTCGACACACCTAGCGCCTGGCGTCCTAGGTGATTTTGAAGGACGAAAGAATGCCAGTTGTGCGCGGCAAGGACATCGAGGTCCTGTTTTCGGCGTCGGCGATCGCGCGCCGCAATCTCGAGCTCGCCAAGGAAATCGCCGGGCGCGATTACCACGACCTGCTGGTGATCTCGATCCTCAAGGGCTCGTTCGTCTTCGCCGCCGATCTCATCCGCGCCATGCATGATGTCGGCCTGTCGCCGGAAGTCGAGTTCATCTTCATTTCCAGCTACGGCGCCGGCACCACGAGCGGCGAGGTCAGGGTGCTGCGCGATATCGACAATGAGGTCGCCGGCCGCGATGTGCTGTTGATCGACGACATACTGGAATCCGGCAAGACGCTTTCCTTCACCCGCGACCTGATGCTTTCGCGCGGCGCCAAGAGCTGCGCCATTGCCGTGCTGCTCGACAAGCGGATGCGCCGCCAGACCTCGCTCAACGCCGACTATGTCGGCTTCGACTGCCCGGACTATTTCGTCGTCGGCTACGGCATGGATGTCGCCCATGCCTTCCGCGAGCTGCCGTTTGTCGGGGTGGTGAAGGGCGACGCCTGAAGGGGCGTTGAGGTCACCTCGAAAAGCCGCCGTTCGTTAGAATTTTCAGAAAACGTCAACGTTTCGGCGGCATCTATCTCGGCATGGCAAAGCTTCTGATCGTCGAGGACGATGAGTCCGTCCGCACCCTCGCCGCCCGCGCGCTCGAACGCGACGGCCATAACGTCACCATCGCCACCGACGGCGCGCAGGGGCTGGACATGATCCGGCAGGCCCGTGGCGGCTACGATCTGGTGGTGTCCGACATCCGCATGCCGGAGATGGACGGCATCGAGATGGCGACTGCCGCCGCGCGCGAGTTCCCGACGATGAGGATCATGCTGATGACCGGCTACGCCGATCAGCGCGAGCGCGCCGAGGAACTCAACGGCATCATCCTTGATGTCGTGCAAAAGCCGTTCACGCTGGCCGAGATCCGCGCCCGCGTCGGCAAGGCATTAAGCTGCTTCGCTTGAGACCGCATCGGTCGTAACAGGGACGGCCGGCGCGGCCCTTCGCCGACGCCCGCCGCCGAGCGCAAGCAGGCCCGCGCCGATGATCAGTGCCGCGCCGAGCACGGTCGTTTCGCGCGGCACCTCGGCGAAGAACAGGAACCCCCACAGCGGCGACCACAGGATGCCGGTGTATTCGAACGTGGCGACGCGATTGGCCGGCGCCATGCGGTAGGCCTGCGACAGCAGGATCATGCCGGCGGAAGCGACGAAACCGCAGGCGGCCATCTTCAGGAAATCCGGCATCGTCGGCCATACCCAGGGCCGCACCAGGAATTCGACGCTCGGATGCGCCGCATGGGTGATGCCGGCGAGATGAAAGACGGCTGCGACGGCAACGGCGCCGCTGAGATAGGCGCCGTTCTGGTAGAAGGCCATCACCGTCGATGATTCGGTGTCGCCGATGCGGCGCGCCATCAACTGCGAAAAGCCGTAGAGGAAGGCCGAGCCCAGCGACAGCAGCGCCGCCCAGTCGAACACGCCGGCGCCCGGACGCACCATCACAAGCACGCCGATCAGGCCGATCAGCACCGTCGCCAGCGTCTTCCACGAGACTCGCTCGCCGAGATAGGGACCGGCCATGGCCATGATGAACAACGGCGCCATGAAATAGAGCGCCACCGCGTCGGCCAGCGGCAGGGCGGCGATCGCCAGATAATAGACCGTGTAGGACGAAAACTGGATGAAGGCGCGCAGCGTCAGCATGCCTGCCCGCTTCGACAGCACCGCTTTCAGGCCGACATCGGCCTGGACGAGCACGATCAGGATCGGCAGCGCGACGATGGCGCGGATCGCCATCACCTCGGTCACCGGATAGCCGCTCGACACCGCCTTCACCAGCGGATCCTGCAGCGAAAAGACCAGCACGCCGAGGCAGAGGCTCAAAATGCCAAGCACCGTCCGGTTCTGCATGA
Source organism: Mesorhizobium sp. B2-4-3 (assembly GCF_006442815.1). GTDB lineage: Bacteria > Pseudomonadota > Alphaproteobacteria > Rhizobiales > Rhizobiaceae > Mesorhizobium. Next base: position 255,592 of record NZ_VFVL01000003.1, on the reverse strand, counting down.
TCGATCCAGCGAAAAAGAACCCGCCACCATTTTCAGGCAGCGGGTACGAGTGAGGACTCTTCGAATTGGTCCGCTGCCGATTTCGCGACCGCATATCCAATGGGTGCAGCGACTATCCTGCGGCGTTTGACATCTTGCAAACGAATTGGAATGATGCCAGCAATCAAATTTTCTTATGGCGGAAATCGATGAAGCCCGTGCTCGACAGCGACCTCCTGCGGACCTTCGTGGCGGTGGCCGAAACCGGCAATTTCACACGCGCGGCGGAGAAAGCCGGGCGCACGCAATCGGCCGTGTCGATGCAGATGAAGAAGCTGGAGGACATGGTCGGCGACGATCTGTTCGAGCGCGGCTCGCGCGGCGTGGCATTGACGCGCCGCGGCAGCGAATTGATCTCGAACGCGCGGCGGATCGTCTCACTGCTCGACGAGACGGCCGCCTCGCTGGTGGCGCCGCCGCTCGGCGGGCTGGTGCGCATCGGCATCCCGGCCGAATATGGCCGCTCGATCCTGTCGCGGGCGCTCGGCGAATTCGCCAAGCGCCATCCGCGCGTCGAGGTCACGGTGCGCTACGCGCATTCTGATTCGCAGGTAAGGGCGCTCGCGGCCGGCGAGCTCGATCTCGCGGTTGTGTTCGAATGGGAGGGCTCTTCCGGCGGCGAGGTGCTGATGCACGACCCCACGGTGTGGGTGACCTCGACGCTGCACCACATGCATGAGGAACGGCCGGTGCCGATCGCGCTTTACAGCCGCAACGGCTGGTGCCGCGACTTCGCGATCAAGTCGCTGCAGCAGCGCGGCCTCGACTACCGGGTCGCTTATACGAGCGACACCAATGGCGGCCTGACGCTCGCCGTCACTTCCGGCCTGGCGATCGCGCCGATCTCGCGCAGCAACATCCCGGACGATTGCCGCGAGCTGACGGTCGCCGACGGCTTCGGCGACATCGATTCCTCCAACGTCGTCCTGCACCGCAATCCGCTGGCGACGGGCGAAGCGATCGACGGCATGGAGAATGCGATCCGCGAGGCTTTCATGCTGACAAGGCAGACGGGCGCGGCGGTCGGACTTTAGAGCCGGAGTGCACCCAATCCGGCGGGTCATCTAGCCCTGCGGCTTTCGGTGCTCACGAAAAAAGCGCCCAGAGCGCCTGGAAGACATAGCCAATGACCAATGATCCGGAAACCGCGAGCGCGACGAACAGGACGATCGTTGCCGGTCTGAGGACCAAAGCGACTGCCATGACGCCCCAAATGCTCACCGCGCCCCCTGAGACGAGGAGCGCCATTGCCGCGCCGGGTGACATGCCGAGAGCAAGCAAAGCTTGAACCAGTGGCAGTGCCGCAAGACCATCGAAATACATCGGTGCGCCGACCAGCACGGCAAGGGGGATGGCATAATGAGAGTTTGCACCGACGTAAGCGGTGAGTACCTCGGGCGGCAGAAGATCGCGCAGCAGGAATTCAGCCGAAAAGGCAAACGTCAAACAAGTCACGACGGTTCCAGTCGTGGAAACGAGATTTTCTCCAAATGCACGCATACGCGCCGGTTCGCGCCAAATTCTGAAAGATAAGCCCGTTGACATGCATGTGCCACATAGTCCCACCTGCCTGATGCCCGATGCCCGCAACGGGTTTTGGACCATCTGCGTACGGGCCAGCAGAGCTGTCATCGCGCCCGAAAAGACTCCCAGCGCAAACGCCGCAAGCAACTTTCCAATGGCGAATCCAGGGCCGAGTAGTGCCCAGGTCGCGGTGAGCATGGTGGGTCCGGTAACAGGCGAGGAAAGCCAAAATGCCATAATGGGCGCAAGCGGAACGCCCGAAGCAAGAAGCCCTGTCGTGAGTGGCAGCACCGTCACGCCGCACACGGGTATCACGGTGCCGATTGCCGATGCGATAAAAACAGTTGCGATGGGCCGGCCCTTGAACCACCGAGCTGTAAGGGTCGCCGCCCCACTGGCCGCAACCCATGCTGAAATAACAAGCCCGATTGCAATCATCAACGCGACGTCCGTGAAACTCTGCAGGACGAAGTGGACCGTCTCATTGACCCTTTGCGGCCAGGTAAGTGCTACAGCGACTGCAACAGCAGTGGCGGTCGTCAGGATGAGTTTCTTTCGTTGAAGCCTCGCGAGCGTGACGATCATGGCACTACTCTCTTTGTGGCATCTATAGAACGCCTGTCTTCCATATGTGAAACGAATAGCTTAAATATCAGCTATGAGCATTGACGATGGGAAAAGCGCTCAACTGGACAGCGAATTGCTGCGTACGTTCCTCTCTGTGGCCAAGGCTGGGAGCCTTAGCGGGGGCGCGGCTCGCCTGTTCCGAACGCAGTCCGCTGTCAGCCTCCAGGTGCAGAAGCTGGAGAGTGCCATCGGGCAACGCGTATTTGAAAGGCATGGGCGCGGAGTTGCCATGACTGCTGCTGGCGAGCGCTTACTACCCGTCGCCCGCGATGTCGTAGAAATGCTGAACCAGGTGGTGGCCGATCTGCGCGGGTTGCCAGCCGAAGAGGAAGTCCGACTCGGTATACCCGAGGAATATGGCGACACGATTCTACCGTCTATTTTGGCCACCTTTACGCAGGAGGAGCCTGCGGCTCGAATTTTCGTGCGATGCAGTTCGAGCATGGAGTTTCCGCATGCGCTCGCTGCCGGCGAATTGGATATCGCCTTGCACTCGCCTGAGCGCATCTCGAACGGCGACGTCGTTGTTCATAGTGAGCGAGCCGTGTGGGCCGGCTCCGCTTTCCACAGTGTCGAGACCCGGCGACCTCTGCCCGTTGCGCTGTTCGACAAGGCTTGCTGGTGGAGAGAGCGCTGTCTCGACCTCCTTCGGAAATCCGGACTGGACTATCAGATCGTTTGCACCAGTCAGAGCGTCTCAGGGGTTCGGGCCGCGATCGCTGCGGGAGTCGCGATCGGCGTATTGCCGCAAAGCACCCTGACCGATCGTATCAGGGCGCTGAGCGATGAGAAGCTGCCTCAGCTAGGCGAAACGCATCTGGTGCTCAGCGGCTCACCGAAAGCTCCTCGACACCTAGCCGACAAATTGGCCGCGATCATCTCACGGACGTTCGAGGGAAGTTAGCCGTGCGCCACCGTGCGCAACGGAACGGGTGGGCTTTATTTCAGCTCCAGCAGCCGCTCGAGATAGCTGCGCTCGATATCGGGGCTGAGCGCATTGCCGAGCCGCTTGCGGATGGCGTCGAGGATCTGGCGCGCGCGCTGCACGTCGATCTCGTCGGGAACCTTGACCGAGGTGCCGTCGTCGGGGCCGTTGGTGGCGCGCGGCCGTCCCAGCGGATCGCGGTCGGCGTCCTGCTGGCGGCCGCCCTGCTCGCTGCCGCCCTGATCGCCCTGCATGGCCTGCATCTGTTTCATCATATCCTTGGCGCCACGGCGCAGCGCCTCCAGCGCGCGGCCCTGGTGGCCGACGGCCTGGTCGCCGTCGCCCTGGCCAAGCGATTGCTCGGCATTGCCCATCGACTTGCCGGCCTCGCCGAAGCCCTCATTGGGCTCCATGCCCATGCCCTCGAGCCCCTTCTTCAGCTGGTCGAGCTCACTCTGCAGCTGGCCTTGGCCTTCCTGTAGCTGCTTCAGCGCGTCGGCCAGGTCCTTTGGCGACATTTTCGGCCGTCCGAGCGGATCGCGATCCTGGCCGGGGCCTGGCCGCTGTTCGTCCTGACCCTGCTGCTGCTCGCCATCCTCGCCGAACTGTTGTTCGCCATTGTCGCGTGAGCCACGCTGCATCTGGTCCAGCCGGAAGGTGTCGTTCATCATTTCCTGCTGGCGGCGCATGATGTCGCCAAGCTTGTCCATCTGCTGGCGCATCTCGCTGTCCTGCTCGCCGCCCTGCTGCTGGCGGCCGGCCTGCAGGTTGTTCATCATGTCCTGCAGCTCGGAGAGAAGCTGCTGGGCCTTGTCGCGATCACCCGATTTGGCCAGGTTCTCGATCTGGTCCATCATGCGGTCGATGTCGCTCTGGCGCAGCTCGCGGCCGTTCTGCTGCATCTGCGGCGCGTTCGGGTTCTGCTGCGCGCGCTGGGCGAATTCCTGCAGGAACTGGTTCATCGCCTCGCGCAGTTCCTTCATCGCCTTCTCGATCTCCTGATCGCTGGCGCCGTTCTTGATGGCATCCTGCAACGCCTGCTGCGCCTGGCGCAGCCGCCGCTCGGCGGCCGACAGATTGCCTTCCTCGATGCCGAGCGCGATCTCCCACAGATAGGACACGACGTTGCGCAGCTGGTCGTCGCTCTCGGAGAGCTTCAGCCGGCTCCTCGCGCTCATGACGGCGAGATAGTTCGACATGTTGTCGAACGTGTCCTCGGGACGCAGCGTGATCGCGTCCATCAGGTCAAGGACGCGCGGCTTGGCATTGGTGTCGAGCGCCAGCAGCCGGCGCTGCTCGATCACCGCGCGCGCAAGCGGATTGGCGAAAGGCCGCTCCGGCATCACCAGCGTCTTGGTTTCGCTGGCCGCGGTGTGGCCGGCGTCGTCCGTGGCAGTGAGCGTCAGCTTGATGTTGGTGCCGGCCCAGACATGCTCGGTCAAGTCCTTGGTCGTCTTGGCCGCGTTCGCCTTGCCGCCGCGGCGCGGCAGCGTCAGCGGCATGTCGGGCGCGCCGTAGAGCGGATGGGCGTTGGCAGCCGGCGGGTCCGATGGCTCGAAAACGGCCTTGGCGGAGGCGGCACCGTAGTCGTCGTCGATCTGGTAGTTCAGCTCGATGGCGCCGTTGACCGCGCGCTTCGGCTCGCCGACGAAGCGGATCGTCGGCGGCTTGTCGGGAATGACGGCAAAGGCCCAGTGGCCGAGATCGCCCTCGCCGGATTTCAGCGTCAGCGTGCCGTTGGTGTTCAGCTTGCCGGAGAACTGTCGCACCTTTGGCGCCGTCTGGCTGGCGGCGGCGGGCGTGGTCCCTTTGGCTACGGGGCGCGCCGCTGGCTCGATGGCGCGGTCATTGCCGCCTTGATCGGCATAGCTCAGCGTTTCCTCGCCCGAGCCGCCAGTGACGCGCAGCGAAACGTCGCTGCCTTGCGGGACGGAAAAGGTCTGGACGGCCTGGTTGGCATCGGCGGTCAGGAACAGCGGCGCCTTGCCGGTATAGGCGGGCGGCGTCACCCAGGCGTCGATGCGCGGCGGCACGGCGTCGTGCGCGGCGCGGGCGACAAAAGCGTCGCTGACCCTGCCGCCAAAGGGTCCGAAGGAGAAGGCCAAAGCCGTGACGAACAGCAGCCCCGCCACGGCGCGCAGGCCCCAGCGGTCGTAGTCCGGCACGCCGGTGCGCGGCCGGTCGGCGCCGAGGCTCGAAAGCCGCTCGGCCATGCGCTTCTGGTGCTCGCGCCACAGCGCCTGCGAGAAGATGCTGTCGGCGCCGCTTGGCCGGTCGGTCTGCACCTGCACCGGGCTGTGCAGCAATTCGTTCGCCGCCTCGATGCGCCGGTCGATCTCGGCTGCCGAGGGCATGCGGAAGAAACGAAGCGGATAGAACGCCGCGACCGCCGCCAGCGCGAACAGGATCAGAAAGCTGATGCGCACGACGTCCGGCAGACGCGGGAACAGGCCGAACCACGAAAAGCTGAGGAACAGGCCGGCGACGACCAGCAATGGCAGCACGAGCGGCCAAGCGCGCTCGAAGGTCATCGAGGCCCGCGTCGCCAACCGGCTGAGCGCCAGACGCCCGGCCAACCCGCGTCCACCGCTGGCCCGGCCGCGTTCGCCGCTGGAAATGGGTCGTTCGGTCATCGGCCCTTCCTGCCCGGGCACGATAGCCCGGACGTCATCAGCAGAAGGATACCAACAAACACGGCAAAGGCGAGGCGGGTTCCAAAAACGTGAAGCGGTTTGGCCCGGTTATGATCAGAAATTGGCGGGATTCGTGTTGGAACCGCAGACGAGGACCGCTACGCGCTCGCCCTCCGCCGGCACATAGCGTTCGGAAAGCATGGCGGCGAAGGCCGCGGCGCCACCGGGCTCGGCGATGATTCGCACGCGATCCCACAGCGCTTTCTGCGCCGCGACGATGTCGTCGTCGCTGACCAGGATCGAGCGTTCGACGAAGGCCTCGGCGATCGGGAACATCATTTCGCCGACGCGCTTCGGCGCCAGCGAATCGGCGGCGATGCCTTCGGCGGGTGCATCGACTGGCTGGCCGGCCTCCAAGGCGCGGTAAAGTGTCGGCGCCCCTTCCGGCTCGATGGCGACGATGCGGATGCGCCCCGAGAACCAGGCGGCAATGCCGCCGATCAGGCCGCCGCCGCCCACGGCGACCAGCAGCGTGTCGATTTCGGGCAGGTCGGCTTCGATCTCCAGGCCGAGCGTGCCCTGGCCGAGCAGCGTTTCCTCCTGGTTGAAGGCGTGGATCTGCAGGGCGCCGGTCCTGGCCGCGAAATCCTCGCTGGCGGCGAGTGCCTCTGCATAACGCGCGCCGCCGACCACCAGCTCGGCGCCGTAGCCGCGAATGCGCGCGAGCTTCGCCGGCGGGCTGACCTCCGGCACGAAGATGGTCGCCTTGTGGCCGAGCTTCAAGGCGGCGTAAGCGACGGCCGCGCCATGATTGCCGCCGGACGCGGCGACCACGCCGGCTTCGGGCACCTGGCGTTCGAGCAGGTTGGTGAAGGCGCCGCGCGCCTTGAAGGAGCCGGAGTGCTGCAGGCATTCAAGCTTCAGGTCGACCGGAAAGGCCGTCCGGCCGAAATCCGCCATGTCGACGCGCATCACCGGCGTGTGACGGACATATGGCCGGATGCGCGGTTCGACTGCGGCGATGCGTTCGCGCGTGATCGTCCTGGTGTTCAACATGACCTGCTCCTCGGGATTGACTTCAATTAGTAACTTAGCAAAATAGCTAAATGCAAGAGGTCGACATCTTCAAGGCGTTTGCCAATGAGCGAAGGCTGCAGATCCTCGAGTGGCTCAAGGATCCGCGCGCGCATTTTCCGCGCCAGGCCGATGGCGACCTGGTCGAGGACGGCGTCTGCGCGCTGCTGATCGCCGAAAAGCTCGGCATTACCCAGGCGACACTGAGCGAGCATATGCGCGTGCTGACCCAGGTCGGCCTGCTCTCGACCAAGCGAACCAAGCAATGGATATTCTATCGCCGCGACGAGGGCCGGATCGCCGAGGCCAAGGCGCTGATCCAAGAGAAGATCTAGCGTCAGGCGGAATGGCCTATTTCAGCCAGTCGGGGATCGAATCCAATCCGATCAGGTCCTCATAGGTCTGGCGCGGCCGCACGACGTGAAAACGGTCGCCGTCGACCAGCACCTCGGGCACCAGGAGCCTGGTGTTGTATGTGCCGGCCTGCACCGCGCCATAGGCGCCGGCGGTGGAAACCGCGATCAGGTCGCCCGACTTCAGCCTCGGCAGGTCGCGGTCGAGGCCGATGAAATCGCCCGTCTCGCAGACCGGGCCGACGACGTCCACCTTCATACGGGGCGCCGAAGCAGGCGGCTGCACCACCGGCCTGATGTCGTGGAAGGCGTCATAGAGCGTCGGCCGGATCAGGTCGTTCATGGCGGCGTCGACGACGAGGAAGTTCTTGGCGTCGCCTTCCTTCACATAGATGACCTCAGACACCAGGATGCCGGCATTGCCGACGATCAGGCGGCCGGGCTCGAACATCACCTTCAGGCCAAGCCTGGTGACGTGCTTCCGGACGATCTCGGCATAGGCGTCGGGAAGCGGCGGCGGACTGTTGTCGACGCGGTAAGGAATGCCGAGGCCGCCGCCGAGATCGACATGCTCGATCGCATGTCCGTCGGCGCGCAGCGCGCCGACCAGTTCGACCAGTAATGCGAAGGCATCGTCGAAAGGCTGCAATTCGGTGATCTGGCTGCCGATATGGGTGTCGATGCCGGTCACCTTGATGCCCGGCAATTGCGCAGCACGGGCATAGACCTGCCGCGCGCGCTGCCACGGAATGCCGAACTTGTTCTCGGCCTTGCCGGTCGAGATCTTCTTGTGGGTCCTGGCATCGACATCCGGATTGATGCGCAGCGAGATGGGCGCCACCTTGCCGAGGGCCACGGCGCGCGCCGACAGCAATTCGAGCTCAGGCTCGGATTCGACATTGAAGCAGAGAATGCCTGCCGAAAGCGCGAAGTCCATCTCGCGCGCGGTCTTGCCGACGCCGGAAAACAGGATCTTGCCGGCCGGGATGCCTGCGGCCAGGGCGCGGCGCAATTCGCCCTCCGAGACCACGTCGGCGCCTGCGCCCTGCCTGGCCAGCGTTCTCAGCACCGCCTGGTTGGAGTTCGCCTTCATGGCGTAGCAGACCAGCGCGTCGAGGCCGGAAAAGGCTTGCCTGAAGACGCGAAAATGCCTGGTCAGCGTCGCTGTTGAATAGCAATAGAAGGGCGTGCCGACCTCGGCTGCGATGTCAGGGATGGCGACGTCCTCGGCATGGAGAACGCCGTCGCGGTAGTCGAAATGGTTCACGGGTTCGGTTCCGGAAGGTTGAAGCTCGATGAGATCGGGTCGATCTCTTCGGCTCTAGAGCAGGGGATCGAGGATGAACTTCCTGTCCTTGACCGGTTTTTCCGGCTCGGGCGGCACCGGCTGCTTGGCCTTTTCCGCATCCTTGCGCGCCTGCTCCGCCGCCTCATAGGGCGTGTCGAGGCCGGTCTTCCTGCCGCAGGCCGTGACGGTGACAACCGCCGCCAGCAGCGCGAGTGTCACCAAAATCCTGCTACGGGTCATCGATCCATCCGTTCGAAACTGATTGCGTGCTGCGCTTTTAGCCGAGTTTTCAGCGCTTTGCATCCCGGCAATTTAAAGCGCAACGCGCTTTAAATCTTTGTTTTGACGCATGTCATTGTCCCAGAACCGCTGCACACTTCTGGGCGACATGCATTAAGCCTTGGCGAGCCGCTTTTTCCAATAGCGGATCTGCTTTCGCACTTCCGACGGCGCGGTGCCGCCGAAGCTTGTGCGGCTCTTCACCGAATTCTGCACGGCAAGCACCGAGAAGATGCCGTCGGTTATGCCTGGATGGATCGAGCGCAGGTCGTCCAGCGAGAGCTTTTCCAGCCCGAGCTTCTTCTCCTCGGCAAGCGCCACGGCGCGGCCGGTGACATGGTGCGCCTCGCGGAAGGGGAGGCCGAGATTGCGCACCAGCCAGTCGGCAAGGTCGGTCGCGGTGGCGTGACCGGCGCCGGCGGCCTTCTTCATGGCGGCGGCGTTGACGGTCATGTCGCGCACCATGCCGGCGGTCGCCGCCAGCATCAGGTCGAGCGTCTCGGCGGCGTCGAAGACCGCTTCCTTGTCTTCCTGCATGTCCTTGCCATAGGTCAGCGGCATGCCTTTCATCACGGTCAGCAGGCCGACGAGGTGGCCGTTGACGCGGCCGGTCTTGCCGCGCACCAGCTCGGCGGCGTCCGGGTTCTTCTTCTGCGGCATGATCGAGGAGCCGGTGGAGAAGGAATCCGATAGGCGGACGAAGCCGAATTGCGGCGTCGACCAGATGATGATCTCCTCGGCGAGCCTGGACAAATGCGTCGCGCAGATCGCGGCAAGGCTCAGGAATTCGAGCGCGAAATCGCGATCCGAAACACTGTCCAGCGAATTGCGCGTCGGCTCGCGGAAACCCAGCGCCTTCGCGGTCATGTGGCGGTCGATGCCGAAGCTGGTGCCGGCAAGCGCCGCCGCGCCGAGCGGGCTTTCGTCCATGCGCTCGATGGCGTCGCGGACGCGCGAGAGGTCGCGGCCGAACATCTCGACATAGGCCATGCAATGGTGGCCGAAGGTCACCGGCTGCGCCGCCTGCATATGGGTGAAGCCGGGCATCACGGTCGCTACATGCTCCTCGGCGCGTTCCAGGAACGCGGCGATCAGGTCCTTCAGCGCCCGGGCGACGCGCTGGCATTCCTGCTTGACCCAGAGCCTGAGATCGACGGCCACCTGGTCGTTGCGCGAGCGGGCGGTGTGCAGGCGTCCCGCCGCCGGGCCGATCAGGTCGGCAAGGCGGGCCTCGACATTCATGTGGATGTCTTCCAGCTTGGTCGAGAATTCGAACGTGCCGGCCTCGATCTCTTTCAGAATCGTGTTCAGCCCGTGAGCGATTTTTTCTTGATCGGCGGCCGAAATAATGCCCGTCTCGGCCAACATCTCGCTATGGGCGATCGATCCGCTTATGTCCTGCGCATAGAGCTTGCGGTCGAAGCCGATCGACGCGTTGATCGCTTCCATGATTGCGGCCGGACCCGAGGCAAAACGTCCGCCCCACATCTGGTTGCTGGCCTTCTTGTCGCTCATCGCTATAACCCGTGCTCCGGAGCAGTTTTAAAATGGCAGACGGCAAGAGATTCTTTTTTCCGGCTACGCGCCTCATCCTCGCCGCCCTGGTGGCGGGCGTGCTGGCGGGCGCGGTCGCGGTATATGTCAGCGAGAGCGGTTCTGGCAACAACGCTCCCGAGAAGGTCGCCGCGGTCGCCGGCAAGGATGACGCCGTCTGCGCGGCGAAGGCAGCACGCGCCAAGACTGTCGCCGCCAAGGCCGTCGGGCAGGTCGCCGCGCTGCAGCCGGCCGACCCGCCGCAGTCGCTGAAGAGCCTTGCCTTCAACGGCCCCGACGGCAAGCCGATGACGCTGGCCGACCATGCCGGCAAGACGGTGCTGCTCAATCTATGGGCGACATGGTGCGCGCCGTGCCGTGCCGAGATGCCAGCGCTCGATGCGCTGCAGAAGGAGAAGGGCAGCAAGGCCTTCGAGGTGGTCGCGGTCAATGTCGACACCGGCGACGACGCGAAGCCCAAGAAGTTCCTCAAGGAGATCGGTGTTCAAACGCTTGGTTTCTACCGGGACCCGACGATCGCCCTGTTCAATGAAGTCAAGACGCGCGGGCTGGCGCTCGGACTTCCCGTGACCATGCTGATCGACGCGGATGGCTGCCTGATCGCGCATATGAACGGCCCGGCCGAATGGTCGAGCCCTGACGCCAAGCGGCTGGTGGAAGCGGCGCTGGAACCTTGATCGTATCAGGCCGAGCGCGCCGCCGCGGCAGGCTCGAGCATCAGGATGCTGCCGCCGCTCCTGACGCCGGCAGGCTTGACGCCGTCATCGGCGGCCGGAACGCCCGTCAGCTCGCCGAACGCCTCGATCGGGCCAGGCCTGCCGAGATAATATCCCTGGCCGATGTCGCAATCCTCGGCATCGAGAAAGCGCAGCTCGTCCAGCGTCTCGACGCCTTCGGCCAGGACCGGCAGGCCGAGGCCGCGCCCCAAACCCAGCACGGCGCGCACGATGGTCGCCACCTGGTCGTTGCGGTCGACCGATTTGATGAAGGATCCGTCGATCTTGATCTTGTCGAACGGGAAGGCGCGCAGGTTGGACAGCGACGAATAGCCGGTGCCGAAATCGTCCATCGCCACGCGCACGCCGAGCGCCTTGATCTGGCGCAAGGTGGCCAGCGCCCGCGGCATGTCCTTCACCAGCGCCGTCTCGGTGATCTCGAGCTCGAGCCGGCCCGCCGCCAGGCCTGAACGAAGCAGCACCTCATGCACCCGGCGGCTGAAATCGGGATTGTGGAGCTGCACCGCCGAGACGTTGACGGCGACCGTCAGCGGGTTCTTCCATGTCGCGGCCTCCTTGCAGGCCGTCGCCAGCACCCACTCGCCGATCTGGGCGATCGAACCGCTATCCTCGGCCACCGGGATGAACACCGAGGGCGGAACCTCTCCGCGTTCGGGATGCTGCCAGCGGAGCAAGGCCTCGAAGCCGATCATCCTGCCGCTGCTGATTTCCTTCTGCGGCTGGTAGACGAGCCGGAATTCGCCGCGCGCCACGGCCTGGCGCAAGTCCTGCTCCATGATGCGCCGGTCTCGCGCCTCGGCGCCCATCGAGGCCTCGAAGTAGCGGAAGGTATCCTTGCCCTCGGCCTTGGCGCGGTAGAGCGCGGTGTCGGCATGGCTGACCAGCGACGCCTGTTCGTCGGCGTCGAGCGGGTAGAGCGCGATGCCGATGCTGGCCGACACCATGCCGCCGGGCGACAGCCGGTTTTCCTGACGCAGCGCCGAAAGCACCGCTTCGGCAATGCGGCCGGCCGCCTGCGGGTCGGGAAGATTGGGGGCGATGATGGCGAATTCGTCGCCGCCGAGCCGGGCCAGCAACTGGCCGTGGCGCAGCACCCCGGAGGCGCAGTGAGCCACGTTCTGCAGCACGGCGTCGCCGGCGGCGTGGCCGAAGAGGTCGTTCACCTCCTTGAACCGGTCGAGATCGAGAAGCATGAGCGCCAGCTGGCCACCCTTGCCGCTGTCTCTGCCGCCCGGCACGGACGCGGCGATCTCGGCTTCCAGGCGGCCGGTGAAACTGCGGCGATTGGCAAGACCGGTGAGCGGGTCGTAATGCGCGAGGCGCATGATCTCCTGCTCTGCCTTCCGGCGCTCGCGGATGTCGCGGACGGCAACGACCAGATGCGGCTTGCCGCAATAGTCGATGCTCCTGGCGATCAGTTCCACCGGAATCCGGCTTTCGTCCTGGCCGCGGAGGTCGACTTCCTGCGCCTGTCCGTTGCCGGCGACGACGGCGGAGGCAATCCGCTCGCCGAACAGGTCGCCCAGCGTCATCGCGTTCAGCGTGCCGGCGGCGATGCCGCTCAGCGCAGCGATGCTGTCATTGGCGCTGACGATGCGGCTGCCGTCGCAGACGATGAGGCCTTCGACGGCGGCATTGGCGAGGCCGTGCATACGCTCCGCCTCGATCCTGTGGCGGCGGAAGCGCAGGTCGATCCATAGCGCCGTGGCCGACAGCACCAGGATGACGAGGCTTGCCGCCGCGGCGGCAAAGGCCTGCGACATCGGCGCAATCGTGAATTTCGAGATCTCGATCGAGGAATCCGGGTAGATCGAGACGGCGGCCATGGCGATGAAATGCAGCGTGCAGATCGCCAGGGTGAGCAGCACAGCGCCGGCGACCGTCGCCTGTATGGACGGCCGGCGAAGCACGACAAGCATGGAGAGCGCGGCAAGCGTTACGCCCGATACCAACGAAGCGGCGACCAGCAGCCGGTTCCAGACGATCCGGCCTTCGACTTCGAAAGCCGCCATGCCGGTATAATGCATCGCCGCAATGCCGATGCCGAGCACGGCGCCGCCGACGAGGTAGTGGTCGATGCCACGGCGCACCGTCGCGATCCACATACCGGCCGCGGTCAGGACGACGGACATCGCCAGCGAAGCCACCGAAAGCTCGGCGTTGTAGGCGTTGGGTATTCCCGGCGTGAAGGCGATCATGGCGATGAAGTGCGTCGCCCATATGCCGAAACCGGTCGACGCGGCTGCAATCAGCAGCCACGCATGACGGTTTCGGCTCGTCGATTGGTCGACATGGCGAAGCAGGTTGACGGCGGAGAAACAGGAGATTCCGCAAATGAGCGCGGCCAGTGCCACCAGTCTCAGATCGTGCTCGTTCACGATGCAATTATAGACGGTCAGCATCTTGCTTCACCTGATCTTCCCGCATCAATCAAGGCAACGTGATTGATTAGGGCCGGACGGCTGAAGAATCGATTATGCTGCCCGCAACCGTTGCGTGCTTTCCAGGTTGTATTGATGCCGGAACGATCTCGGGGTCGAATGTATCGATCCGGGAGGCCGTTACGTCACCTGCACCGTGACCACCAGCGCCTCGTGATCGGCGCTCGGGCTGCCGTCCGGCAAGACCGCCGGCAGCGTCGCCGGCGCGCTTGCCGTGAGGCCGCGGGTGAAGAACCAGTCGATATGGCCGGCTGGCGTCAAGTCGCCGGCCGCGCGGCGCTGGGTCGGCTTGTCCAGCGCGTTGGCATCGCGCCAGTCATAACCGCGCCCGGCCATGATCGCGAAGAGGGGCTCGTGGCGGTCGGGGCACATCAGCCGATCCGGTTCGGCGTCGATGCGCCCCTGCCACGCGGCCGGATCGGCGTGACGCTCTTCATAGGTGGCGGTCAGCGTGTTGAAGTCGCCGCCGATCAGGACCGGCGCCTCCGCGTCATACCTGTCGATGGCGTCGAGGAGATGGCGCGTCTGGTCGGCGCGGCCGGCCGGCGTGGTGCGGTTTTCGAGATGCACCGAAACGACGGTGACCCGGCGGTCGCCGACCATCACCTGGCCGCCAAGCGCCATGCGGCCGCCGATGCGCGGCTGGCCGTGCTCCGGCAGGAACCAGGCGCCGGCCGCGTCCAGGCGAATGAGAAAAGGCCGCAGCAGCGGAACGGCGCTGGTCACGGCATTGCCATGGAAGCCCTCAATGTTCTCGGCGCCGCCATTTGCCGCTTGTTCCGTCTCATTGCCGGTGCCGAGTTCCAGGAACTCGACGCCATAGGCGTAGGAGTGGCTCAGACGATCGGCAAGCCGGCTCAACAGATGGCCGTTGCCGGAACGCGCCATGCCCTTGTCGACTTCGGACAGCAGCACGACGTCCGGTGCCCGGCCGGCGATCGTTGCGGCGATGGCATCGACATGGCGGAGCCGCTCGACGTTCCAGGCCATGACGGTCAGGTTCCCGCCGACGCTCTCACGCGACGCCTGGCCGCCGATCTCGATCTCGCCCAGGGCGGGCACGGCGGCGGCGTGGCGCAGATGGGTGGCGCTGTCGCGCGGTCCGTTCCGCATCGCGTTGCGGAGGGCGACAGGCACGTGCGTGAGCTGCGGGACCAGCATGTCTCTTCTCATCCAGTTAGCCGGTTAATCACGGAAGGTCTTTTCGCCGCTTGGCGGCGCCCTAGCTTCCTAGAGCGCCGATGTGACGTTTTCATGCCGGCGCGACCGCTGCCAGGGGGAGGAGAGATTGGCTGTCCACAGGGCCTCAGGGTCACAACAGAACTGTCACATACCTTCTCTATGAGAGCGGGCAAGGACTTGCGCAAAACCTTGTCACACTGCCACTCAAGAGGGAAAAACCATGACCATCATCAAGCGGGGCTTTGCCGCCCTTGCCGCCGGCGCGCTCAGCACCGCGCTTGCGGTTCCTGCATTTGCGGAGCCGGTCAAATTCGACTTCTGGTTCGGCCTTTCGGGCGATCTCGCCCGCGTCGTCGACACGCTGTGCAAGAATTTCAACGATTCCCAGAAGGACTACGAGGTCGTCTGCACCAGCCAGGGCAATTACGACGCCACGCTGCAGAACACGATCGCCGCCTTCCGTGCCGGCAAGCAGCCCACCGTCGTCCAGGTCTATGACGTCGGCACCGCCACCATGATGCTGTC
The DNA here is from genome assembly GCF_006442815.1 of Mesorhizobium sp. B2-4-3. GTDB lineage: Bacteria > Pseudomonadota > Alphaproteobacteria > Rhizobiales > Rhizobiaceae > Mesorhizobium. Next base: position 240,411 of record NZ_VFVL01000003.1, on the reverse strand, counting down.
GGGCGCCTACAAGCCCGCCGACAAGCTGATGGAAGAAAACGGCTACAAGATCGACTACAGCGATTATTTCCCTGGCATCGCGCGCTACTACGCGACCTCGAAGGGCGAGATGCTGTCCTTCCCGTTCAACTCGTCGACGCCGCTGATGTACTGGAACAAGGACGCCTTCGCCAAGATCGGCAAGACCGAGGCGCCGAAGACCTGGGAAGATGTTGCCGCCGACCTCCAGGCCCTGAAGGACGCCGGCTATGATTGCCCGATGGCGATCAACATCTCGGCCAACGAAAGCTGGCAGCTGATGGAGCAGTTCTCGGCGCTGCACAACCAGCCGGTCGCCACCAAGAACAACGGCTATGACGGCCTCGACGCGCGCCTCGAAGTCAACAAGACCAAGTTCGTCCAGTATGTCACCGACCTCAAGAAGTGGTATGACGCCGGCCTGGTCAAGATCAAGTCGAAGGACCTCGGCCAGGATATGGTGCAGGCCTTCGCCACCGGCACCTGCCAGCTCATCCTGACCTCGGTCGGCGATCACGGCACGGTCGGCCGCACCCAGAAGGAAGGCATGAACTGGGACGTCGCCGAGCTGCCGGTCTATGCCGGCACCGAGCGCAAGAACTCGCTGGTCGGCGGCGCTTCGCTGTGGGTGCTGTCGGGCAAGTCCGACGCCGAGTACAAGGGCGCGGCCGCCTTCCTCAACTTCATCCACGACCCCAAGACCGCTTTGTTCTGGTCGACCAACACCGGCTACATTCCGGTGACGAAGTCGGGCTTCGATTTCATGAAGTCCAACGGCTTCTACGACAAGGCGCCCTTCAAGGGCCGTGAAGTGGCTATCGCCAGCCTGACCGCGTCAGAGCCGACCGAGATCACCCGCGGCGTCCGCCTCGGCAACTTCACCCAGATCCGCGCCGAGTTCGGCACGCAGATGCAGGCGATCTTCGCCAACAAGGTCAGCGTGCAGGAAGGCCTCGACGCGCTGGTCAAGAATGGCGACGCGATCCTCGATCGCTTCCAGCAGACCTATCCGGGTAAGACCCTGCCCTGATCCCGGGTACTGGAACGGCCGCCCGCCGAGCATCGACGGGCGGCCATTTCATATGGGTTTTTGATTTGCGCATGTCTTTGTCCCGAAACCGGTTCCCACTTTCGGGAGACATGCTTTAGTTCTTGTGCCGCGAGAGCGGGTTGGCGGTTCAACGACATCGGCGGATCGATGGAAAAACGCGTCACTTTCAGCAAATGGACGATCGGCATCCTGTTCGCCGTGCCGCAGCTTTTTCTGATCTTCACCTTCTTCTACTGGCCGGCCGGGCAGGCCGTGTACTGGTCGCTGACGCTGCAGCAGCCCTGGGGGGGCGGCAATATCTGGGTCGGGCTCGACAATTTCCGCTCGATCCTGTCCAACGCCAGCTACTGGGACTCGATCACCGCCAGCATGATCTTCGCCGGCATCAGCACGGGTCTGGCGATGACAATCGCGCTGGTTCTCGCCGCCTTGACCGACCGTCAACTTGCCGGCTCATGGCTGTATCGCGTGGTGCTGATCTGGCCCTACGGCATCGCCGCGCCGGCGCTTGCACTGGCATTTCGCTTCATCCTGGCGCCGGAAGCCGGCTTCATGGCCGTCGTCAACCAGGCCTGGCCCGGCTTCTGGGACCCAGGCCTCGACGGCGCCGACGCCATGGCCTCGATCATCATCGCCTTCTCGTGGAAATATGTCGGCTACAATTTCATCTTCTTCCTCGCCGCCTTCCAGGCGATTCCGCGCTCGCTGATCGAGGCGGCGGCGATGGACGGCTCCGGCGTCATCAGGCGCTTTTGGGATATCCAGTTCCCGCTGATCACGCCGACGATCTTCTTCCTGCTTGTCATCAACATCACCGAGAGCTTCCAGGACTCTTTCGGCATCGTCGACATCATGACCGCCGGCGGCCCGGCCAACGCCACCAATCTGATGGTCTACAAGATCTATTCCGACGGCTTCAAAGGTTTGGATTATTCAGGCGCCGCCGCGCAGAGCATCATCCTGATGCTGCTCATCATCGCGCTCACTATTGTCCAGTTCCGCTTCATCGAGCGGCGCGTGCATTATCGCTGAGGCGGGCCATGGTCGAGCGCACCCCGATCCTCAATTTCTTCACGCATCTGATCCTGTTCGTCGGCTTCATATTCTGCGTGGCGCCGTTTGCCATCGTCGCGATCGCCGCCTCGCACAATCTGAAGGACGTCAACGACGTGCCGATGTCGCTGCTGCCGGGCAGCGATTTCTGGGTCAACATCAAGACGGCGTGGACGACCGCCGATCTCGGTCCGAAGCTGCTCAACTCCTTCATCATGGCGTTTGGCGTGGCCGCCGGCAAAGTGATCATCTCGGCGCTGACCGCCTTCTCGATCGTCTATTTCCGCTATCCCGGCCGCATGCTGATGTTCTGGCTGATCTTCATCACGCTGATGCTGCCGCTCGAGGTGCGCATCGTGCCGACCTACGCGGTGGTCGCCAACGTGCTCGAGCCCTATCAGGCGATCATGGACCTGACCGGCCTCTCCTGGCTGATCGAAAAGGTCTCGGGCGTGCAGGTATCGCTCAGCCTGGGACTGCTCAACTCCTATAGCGGCCTGATCCTGCCGCTGGTCGCGACCGCCACCGGCACGTTCCTCTACCGCCAGTTCTTCCTGACCGTGCCGGACGAGTTGACCGAGGCGGCGCGCATGGACGGCGCCGGCGCGCTGCGCTTCTTCGTCGATATCCTTCTGCCGCTGTCGCGCAACAACATGGCGGCACTCGGCACCATAATGTTCCTGTGGGCCTGGAACCAGTATCTGTGGCCGTTGCTCATCACCACTGACCAGTCGCATGCGATGGCGGTGACCGAGCTGAAGCAGCTCATACCCAATGTCGGCGGCGCGCCGGAATGGCATATCGCCATGGCCGGCACGCTGATCGTCATGCTGCCGCCGCTGATCGTCGTGGTCTTGATGCAGCGCTGGTTCGTGCGCGGCCTGATCGCCACCGAAAAATAGGGAGACGATAAAATGGCCTCCATCGCCATTCGCGGCGTTAAGAAGAACTACGCCAAGACGCAGGTCGTGCACGGCGTCGACCTCGACTTCGCTTCGGGTGAATTCGTCGTCATCCTCGGGCCGTCCGGCTGCGGCAAGTCCACGCTGCTCAGGATGATCGCGGGACTGGAAGAGATTTCCGACGGCACGATCGCGATCGACGGCACGGTGGTCAACAGGCTCGAGCCGCGCGAGCGCGGTTGTGCCATGGTGTTCCAGAACTACGCGCTCTACCCGCATATGAGCGTGGCCCAGAACATCGGCTACTCGCTGAAGGTGGCCGGTGTTGCGTCGGCCGAACGCGCTCAGCGCGTCCAGGCGGTGGCCCGCGTCCTGGAGCTGGAGCACCTGCTCGACCGCAAGCCGATGGCGCTGTCCGGCGGCCAGCGTCAGCGCGTCGCCATGGGCCGCGCCATGATCCGCGAGCCGAAGGTGTTCCTCTTCGACGAGCCGCTCTCCAACCTCGACGCCAAGCTGCGCGTGCAGATGCGCTCCGAGATCCGCAAGCTGCACCGGCGCCTCAGCGCCACCTCCGTCTTCGTCACGCATGACCAGGTCGAGGCGATGACGCTGGCCGACCGGCTGGTGGTGATGAATGGCGGTCGCGTCGAGCAGGTCGGCACGCCGGCGGAAGTCTACAGCCGGCCGGCAAGCCGCTTCGTCGCCACCTTCGTCGGCGCGCCGGCGATGAACATGCTCGAAGGCACCGTCACGCTGGACGGGCTGTCATTGCTCGGCGGCAGCCGCAAGCTCAACGTGTCGCGCACGGGCGTTCCCGTGGGCTCTAAAGTCGCGGTCGGGATCCGGCCGGAGGCTGTGCGCATGGTGGCGCCGGGCACGCCGGGGGCGCTTACGGCGACAGTCGACCTCATCGAGGAATTGGGCGCCGGCCGTGTGATCTATGTCGATCTCGACGGTGTCCCGTTCTCCATCGTGACGTCGGAGACCGTCCACCCCGAACCGGGCAGCTCGATCGGCCTGCAGTTCGCCGAGACGGACCTGCACTTCTTCTCCTCGGAGACAGGCGCCAGGCTCGACGTGTTCAAGGCCTCGGTGCCGGAACCGGCTCCGGCGACGTTGTGAATTTGATTTGAGGGGTCATGGGAATGAAGATCATCCAGGTCACCGACGTCCATCTCGGTCGTCGGCGCGAGATACGCTACGGCGCAAACCTGAATGAACGACTCGATCGATGCATCGATCATATCAATCAACGTCACAGCGATGCGACGCTCTGCATCTTCACCGGCGACCTGACCGACGACGGAGAGGCCGAGAGCTATGCCGATCTCAAGGTGGCGCTGAGCCGGCTGACCGTGCCTTACCGTCTATTGCCCGGAAACCACGACCGGCGTGCCAATCTCATCGCCGCCTTTCCCGAGAATGGAACCGACGGCAACGGCTTCGCGCAGTCGGTTTTCGACACGCCGGAAGGGCGGCTGGTTTTTCTCGACAGCCTGGCGGAAGGTCGTGTCACCGGCGAGTTGTGCGACAACCGGCTTGCCTGGCTCGATGCACGGCTTGGCGAGGCAGCAGGCAAGGCGGCTTATATCTTCCTGCATCATCCGCCGGTCGAGCTCGGGCTTACGCTGCTCGATCCGCTCGGCCTCGAAGAGCCGCAGCGGCTACTCGATGTGCTGACGCGCCACGGCAATGTCCGCTACATCTTCTTCGGCCACGTCCACCGCGACATCGCCGGCACCGTCGCCGGTATTCCGTTCTCGGTGCAGCGCGGCCTGCATGCCCGCTTCATGCTCGATCTCGTCGGCGACGAGGTGGTCGAACAGGCGCCGCCCGCCTATTCGATCATCCTGATCGATGGGCAGCGCGTGGTCATCCACAGCGTTGATTTCCTGGAGCAATGGCCGCTTTGGTCGCCTGCGACCGGGCAGCGCGTGCGCTGAGGCATGCCGATATTCAGGTGAGGCCGGCCTGCAAACGGCGGTTTCCTGCGCTTCCGGTGCTCACGTACTTCAAGTACGCTCCGCTCCGGTTCTCGGAACCCGCCGTTTTCGGCTCGGCCTGACCTGAATCTCGACACGCCTCAACCCCGACCTAAGCAAAGACATGCGCCTTGCCGGTGACGGTCAAGCGCACGATCTCGCCGATCTCCGGCGCGTCCATGCCTGTCCTGCGCAGGATGAGCGGCGTGTTGCCGATGGCAGCCGCGTCGGGCGGGTCCGGGCTGTTGAGCAGCCGCACCGCGACGGTGCAGACCGAGCCCGCGAATTCGCAGTCCGTCACTTCGCCGAACAGCATGTCGGGTGTGCCCGACATGCCTTCGCGCGAGGTCCGTTTGAGCAGGATCTGCTCGGGCCGCAGCATGATGCGGGCGACATCGCGCCGTCCCTTCGTGTCGACGGCGACGCGGCCGAGCCGCGATACGGCGAAGCCGTCCGCGATCCTGGCCGGCACGATGATGGCGTCGCCGAGGAACTCGGCGACCATCCTGTCCCTGGGCTGGAAATACAGCTCGCGCGGCGTGCCGACCTGCGAGAAAGACCCTTCGCGCATCACTGCCACTTGGCTGGCGAAGGACAGCGCCTCGGCCTGGTCGTGCGTGACCAGTATGGTGGTGATGCCGGCCTCTTCCAGAAGCTCGGCCACGGCCTTGCGCATCGACGCGCGAAGCCCGGTGTCGAGCGCCGAGAACGGCTCGTCGAGCAGCATCAGCCTGGGCTTCATCGCCATGGCGCGGGCAAGCGCCACGCGCTGCTGCTGGCCGCCGGAAAGCTCGTGCGGCCGCCGCTTCAGGATCGCCTTGTCCAGTCCGACGATGTAGGCGAGCTCGACGATATGCTCGGCTCGTTTATCGGCATTCCGCGCGATGCCGAAACCGATATTGTCGGCGATGGTGAGATGCGGGAACAGAGCGCCGTCCTGCGCGACGACGCCGATGCCGCGACGATGCGCCGGCACGGCCGCGCCGCCATTGGCGAGCACCTTGCCGTCGAGCGCGATGCGACCGCGGTCCGGTGCCTCGAAGCCGGCGATCAGCCTGAGCAAGGTTGTCTTGCCGCAGCCGGACGGCCCGACGATCGCGGTGCGGCTGCCGCTCTCGACAGCCAGGTCGACGCCGGCGAGCGCCGCCACCGGGCCATAGTTCTTCGCGACGCCGCTGAGTTCGAGAAAGCTCATCGTCCGGCCATCCGCTTCGATTGGACGTAGAGCCACCAGGTCATCGGCAACGACATCGCCACCATGATCAGCGCGTAAGGGGCGGCGGAGGCGTAGTCGATCTCGCCGCTGTAGGACCAGAAGGCCATCGCCAGCGTGCGGGTCCCATTGGGCGCCAGCATCTGGGTGGCGGTGAGCTCGTTGGTGATGCCGAGCGCCACCATCGCCATGCCGGCCGCCGCACCCGGCGCCGACAGGCGGATGGTCGTCGACCACAGCGCCTTGACCGGCGGACGGCCGAGGCTGGAGGCGGCGCGCTCCAGCTCCACCGGCGCCTGCGCGATCGAGGCGCGCAGGCTTATCAGCGCGCGCGGCAGGAACATCAGCGCGTAACCGAACAGGATGGTGAACAGCGTCTGGTAGAGCGGCAGGGCGACGCGCACGGTGATGGTCACCAGCGCCAGCGCGATGACCACGCCCGGCAACGCGCCGACGATGTAGTTGCAGCTCTCGAGCAGGCGCTGCAGCCGTCCCGACGCGCGGATCGAGATCCAGGCCATCGGCATGGCGGCCAGCGTTGCAAGCACCGCGCCGGCTATGGCGAGGAACAGCGTCTGGCCGAGCGCCAGGCCGATCTCGTCCCAACGCCAGACTTCCGTGCCGCCGGCGAGCAGCCAGCGGCTGACGGTGACGAAGGGCACGCCGAGCGACAGCAGCGCGACGCCCGCCGGCAAAAGCAGGCAAGGCAAGGTGGCGCGGCCAAGGCGAGCGCGCTGCTGCTGGCGCGCGGCGCCGGAACCGACGCGGGCATAGCGCTCCTCGCCGCGTATCATCACCTCGAGGGCGAGCAGGAAAAGGCAGCAGACCACCAGCACGGCGGCCAGCATGTTGGCCGCCGGACCGTTGAAGGTCGACTGGAACTGGTCGACGATCGCGGTGGTGAAGGTGTCGAAGCGGATGAAGACATAGAGGCCGTATTCGGCCAGCAGATGCAGGCCGACCAGCAGCGAGCCGCCGCAGATGGCGAGCCTGAGCTGCGGCAGCACGACGCGCGCGAAAACCCGCCACGGGTCGAGACCAAGCGCCGCGGCCGCATCCTCCAGCGCCGGGTCGAGACGGCGCAGCGCGGCGGCGATCGGCAGGTAAAGGAACGGGAAGTAAGCGATGACAGAGACCAGCACGCCGGCCCACAGCCCGTGCAGGCCCGGAACGAAGCTGATCCAGGCATAGCTGTGCACGAATGCGGGGATGGCGAGCGGCGCGACCGAAAGCCACGACCACCAGCGGCTGCCTGGCAGGTCGCTGCGCTCGGTCAGCCAGGCCAGCGCCACCGAGAGCACGATGGCGATCGGCACGGCGACAACGACGAGGAGCAGGGTGTTGACCAGCAATTCGCCGACGCGCGGACGGAGGATCAGCGCCGCCACGGTGTCCCAGCCCGTCTGGATCGCGACCCAGACGATGAAGGCGAGCGGCAGCAGCGCGGTGAGCGAGATCAGGGCCGCGGCAAGCGTGATCCACGAGATGGACCGGCGTTTCTTCATCCCGGCCGCCGGCAGCCTTGCCGGCGTCATGTCGATCGCCGACTGCATCAGGCAGGCTGCTGGGCCGCCTCCGCCTGCCGGCGGAAGCGGTCCGATGCGCCGCGCGAGCGGCTCGAAGCGCAGTCGATGGTCATCGACGAAGCCATCTCCAAACAAAAACGCTCCCGCGGAAGGCAAATTCCCGCGGGAGCACGGTCGTTTGCCCTTTTAGGACCAACGCGAACTAAAGCAAGCCGGCTTGCGTCATCAGGTCGATAACCTTCTTGGAATTCAGCGTCGCCGGATCGACTTTCGGCGCCTGCAGGTCGGGGAGCGGCACCAGCTTCGGGTTGGATTCGGCACCCTTGCCGACCGCATATTCATACGACGTGCCGGTCTTCAGCACGTCCTGGCCGCCTTTGCCGGTCACCCATTTGAGGAACGCCTGGGCTTCCTTCGGATGCTTGCTGGAAGCCAGCACGCCGCCGCCCGACACCGAAACGAACGCGCCCGGGTCCTGGTTCTTGAAATAGTGCAGGGCGACATTCCCGCTGTTTTCGCCGGTCTTGGCCTGATCGCCGATGTAGTAATAATGGTAGATCACGCCGCCTTCGATCTCGCCGGCATTGACCGCCTTCATCACCGTCGAGTTGCCCTTGTAGGCGGTGAAGTTCGCCTTCATCGCCTTCAGCCAGTCGGCGGTGGCGGCCTCGCCCTTGAGCTGCAGCAGGGCGCTGACGATGGCCTGGAAGTCGGCGCCCGACGGCGAGGCGGCCCAGCGGCCCTTCCAGCTCGAATCGGCAAGATCGAGCAGCGACTTGGGCAACTGGTCTTCCTTGAGCTTGTCCTTGTTGTAGGCAAAGACGGTGCTGCGGGCGGCGACGCCGACCCACTTGCCGCTCGAAGGCTGGTATTCCTGCGGAACCTGCGCCAGCGTATCGGCGTCGACCGGCGCGAACAAGCCGGCCGCCTCGACCAGCGCCATGGCCGGCGAATTCTCGGTCAGGAACACATCGGCCGGCGAGGCCGCGCCCTCGGCGACGATCTGGTTGGAGAAATCGCTGTCGCCGCCGTTGCGCAACGTGACCTTGATGCCGGTTTCCCTGGTGAAGCCTGCCGCCCATTCCTTGGCGAGGCTCTCATGCTGGGCATTGTAGACGATGATGCCTTGATCCTTGGCCATGGCGGAGCCTGCGATCAGGCCGAGCGCCAGCGCAGTGGCGAGCGTGGAAAGGGCAATCTTCATGGGCATCGTCCTCAAATCTGGAGACAGGAGTTCGGGTATGGCTGCACCTACCAATACCTGATTATTGTAGTCAACATTGTGACCCTGCTTCAATCGGTCGCCGTGCCGCAAACTTTCGTGATTTTGCGGTAGTTTGGCTTGGACATTATTTCGCCGGCCACGTAACAAACCAAGGCCGAGACGCGAACATCTGGGGGTAAACTCTTGTGACCGGCAAGGACGAGGCCGAGCTTTCCCGGCTGCTCAGGGCCGCGATCGGTGGAGACGAAAGGGCTTATGCCGACTTTCTGCACCGGGTCGCCACCCTCGTTCGCGGCTTTGTCCGGCGCAAAATCGTTCAAGGCGGGGTCGACCCCGAGGATGTCGTGCAGGAAACCTTGCTGGCCATTCATGTGAAACGCCACACTTGGCGGCCGGATGCGCCGGTGTTGCCCTGGGTCTATGCGATCGCCCGCTTCAAGCTGATCGACGCGTTCCGCAGGCGCGGGCGGCGCATCGAGATCGAGATCGACGAGATCGCCGAAACCTTCGCCGAGCCGGAGACGGAGACGGTGAGCGAGCGCGATATCAACAGGGCGCTCGACGGGTTGCCGCCGGCGCAACGCTCGGTGGTCTCCTCGATCTCGGTCGACGGGCAGTCGATCGGCGAGACGGCGGCCAAGCTCGGCATCAGCGAGACGGCGGTGCGGGTGTCGCTGCATCGCGGCCTCGCAGCGATCGCCAAAAGATTTGGACGACAGTGACATGAGGACCGAGGATCTCATCAAGGCGCTCGACGCCGATGCCCGCGACAAGGCGATGCCGATGGGCAAGGCCTGGTGGTTGGCGGTCGGCCCGGCCGTGGCGATCGCGGCGACGGTTTTCTTTGCGACCATCGGGCCGCGTCCCGACATCATGCCGGCCATGCACACGATGCGTTTCATGTCCAAATTCGTGTTCACGCTGGCGCTCGCCGCCAGCGCCTTCGCGCTGATCCGCGCGCTGTCGATGCCGGGCGCTTCGACCAGGCGGGCGACGGCCTGGATGATTGCCGCGCCGCTCCTGGTTGTGCTGGCGGTGGTCCTCGAGCTTTTTGTCGTGCCCGAGGCCGATTGGGGCAAGCGGCTCGTCGGCTCGAACATGATGATCTGCATGAGCTTCATCCCGCTGATCGGCATCGGCCCATTGGCGATCTTCCTCGGCATGCTGCGTTACGGCGCGCCGACGCGGCCGGTGCTTGCGGGCGCGGTCGCCGGCCTGCTCGCGGGCGGGCTCGCGGCAACTTTCTATGCCGCGCATTGCTTCGACGATTCACCGCTCTTCGTCGCCACCTGGTATACGATCGCGATCGCCTTTCTCACGCTGCTCGGAGCCATCGGCGGCCGGCTCTTCGTGCGCTGGTAGCCGCCGCACACCGGTTCTTCGGTACAGTTTGGAAACAGTACCTTAAGCATGCCGTCAATTGTTTGCCGGTTAGCGGAGTGATCGCCAGCGCTCACGCAACCATTCCTTAAAACCGATCCGCCAGGGTGGTGGCGACGTGCAGTTGCGTATTGGGTGGGATCGCATCGTGGCGTGGTTGAACTGGAAAGGGCTCCGTGCCGACAGGCACGCTGCGCAGGGTCTGCTGGCGGTCGGCCTGGTTGCCACCGCCGTGTCGATCCTGTTGCCGCGCCTTGAACTGGGCGCCGACGCGCTGAGGCTCTGCCTGCAGATATCCGTCGCCATCACCGCCGCGACGCTGTTTTTGTCGGCGCTGTTCATTCACCGCATCGTCGACGATCGCCGGCAGATAGCGGAGAGCGAGCAGCGCTTCCGCCGCGCCATGGAGGATTCGGCGATCGGCGTCGCCATTGTCGGCCTCGACGGTCGAATCCAGCAGGCCAACCCCGCCTTCGCCGCCATGCTCGGCTACAGCCGCGCGGAGATCGAGGCGCTGACCTTTCCGCAGATCACGCATCCGGACGATCTTTCGATCGGCCGCGAGACGATGATGAACGTGCGGGAAGGCCGGATCAGCTCCTACCATTTCGAAAAGCGCTACCTCAGGAAAGACGGGACCCCGGTCTGGGCGCAGCTTGCCGGCTCGGTCATCCGCGACGAGGACACAGGCAAGCCGCTTTATCTGGTGTCGCAGATCGAGGACATCGACGCCCGCAAGCAGGCCGAGGCGCGCATCGCCGAGGCCGAGACCCGATGGAATTTCGCGCTCACCAGTGCCGGGCAGGGCATCTGGAGCCTCGATATGCGCAAGGGCGGCACGACCTATTCCGAAACCTGGGTGAAGATGCTGGGCTATGCCGACGGCGAGCTCGACGGCGATCCCGACCGCTGGCTGGCGATGATCCATCCCGACGATCGCGAACGCGTCGCCGAGGCGGATCGCGCGCATCTTGCCGGCGAGACGGAATTTTTCGAGGCCGAGTTCCGGATGCGGCACAAGGACGGCCGCTGGGTCTGGATCCTCGACCGCGGCAAGGCGATCGAGCGCGACGGCGAGGGCCGGCTGGTCCGGGCCATCGGCAGCCTGACCGATATCACCGAGCGCAAGGAGGCCGAGGCGCGGCTGATGGTCTCGGCGGCGATGCTGGCCGACGAGAAGGAACGTCTCAGGGTGACGCTGCAGTCGATCGGCGACGCGGTGATCTGCACCGATGCCGCCAATCGCGTCACCTTCATGAACCCGGTTGCCGAAAAGCTCACCGGCGTTGACGTTGGCGAGGCTATGGGCAAGGTGCTCGGCCATGTTTATTGGGCGGTCGACGAGGAAAGCGGGCAGAGGATCGGGCTGACGCGCCCTTCGTCGAGCGAGCGGCCGCACTGCGACCAGAACACGCGCGCTGTCCTTGTCCGGCGCGACGACTCGCGCTGCAGCATCCGCCAAGTGGTGTCGCCGATGATGAACGACCGCGACGAGTTCTGCGGCCTCGTCATCGTCTTCCAGGATTTCACCGACGCGCGCGCCCTGCAGCGTCAACTGGCCTACGCGGCCGCCCATGACGTGCTGACCGGGCTCGCCAACCGCTCGAGCTTCATCCTCACTATGGAGGAACTGGTCGACCAGTGCCGCCTCAATGGCGGCGAGCATCAGTTCATGTTCGTCGACCTCGACCACTTCAAGGCGGTCAACGACACCGGCGGCCATGCCGCGGGCGATGCGCTGCTCAAGCGCGTGGCGGATGCCTTGCGCACCGTGCTTGGCCCGGAAGACATCGTCGCGCGGCTCGGCGGCGACGAGTTCGCCGTCATCCTCAAATCGGGCGCCGCGGCGCGCGGGCCGATCGCTGCGCGCTCGGTCATCGACGCCATCCGCAACCTCAATTTCAGCTGGGACGGGCGCCCGCATTCGATCGGCGCCAGCATCGGGCTCGCGCCGATCCGCGCCGGTTGCGGCGAAGTGGACGAGATCATCGCTCGTGCCGACGCCGCCTGCTATGCCGCCAAAGCGGCAGGACGTGGCTGCGTTTCGGCGGCACCCGACGAAGCTTCGTCCGAGGATGTTTCGAAAGGCGGCGTGCGGCCTCCGCCGTTTGCCGCGGCCTCCTAGACCGTGATGGCGATTCCGTTGAATCGCCATCACGGTCTAACTCTTTGTTGGAGCATGATCTTTCTCCGAAAACCGGTTCCCACTTTTCGGGATCATGCTCTAAAGCGCGTCGCGCTGAAGCGGATTCAGGCGACGCGCTTTAGGCCGTTGTTTTCATGCATGTCGTTATCGCAAAACCGCTGCACACTTTTGCGCGACACGCATTAAGCCGCGCCGAAAGGGTTCAGCCTGGGAAGATCAGCGCGTCGGCACCGGATGGTCGCCGCGATAATCGTAGAAGCCGCGGCCGGTCTTGCGGCCGAGCCAGCCGGCCTCGACATATTTCACCAGCAGCGGGCAGGGGCGGTATTTCGAATCCGACAGGCCTTCATGCAGCACCTGCATGATCGACAGGCAGGTGTCGAGGCCGATGAAGTCGGCGAGCTGCAGCGGTCCCATCGGGTGGTTGGCGCCGAGCCGCATGGCGGTGTCGATGGCATCGACCGTGCCGACGCCTTCATAGAGCGTGTAGATCGCCTCGTTGATCATCGGCAGCAGGATACGGTTGACGATGAAGGCCGGGAAATCCTCGGAAACGGTGATCGTCTTGTCGAGGTGCTTCACATAGCTCTTGGCGGTCTCGAAGGTATGATCCTCGGTGGCGATGCCGCGCACCAGCTCGACCAGCTTCATCACCGGCACCGGGTTCATGAAATGAATGCCGATGAAGCGTTCCGGCCGGTCGGTCTGCGCGGCAAGCCGAGTGATCGAGATCGATGAGGTGTTTGTCGCCAGGATCGCTTCCGGATTGAGCTGTGGGCAGAGCTGCGCGTAGATCTTGCGCTTGACCGTCTCGTCCTCGGTCGCCGCTTCGATCACCAGATCGGCGGCGGCAAGATCGGCCATGGCCGGGGCGGCGGAGATGCGCGCCATCGCTTCGTTGCGCGCCTTTTCCTCAAGCTTGCCGGAGCCGACCTGACGCGCCATGTTGCCGCTGATGGTGGCGATGCCCTTCTCGATACGGTCGGGCGACACGTCGTGGATCAGGACCTTGTAGCCCCCCAGCGCCGAGACATGGGCGATGCCGCCACCCATCTGACCCGCGCCGACAATCCCGATCGTCTCGATCTTGCTCATTACCCCGATCCCGTCCGGAGCATTTTCCGCTTCTTTGAAGCGCGGAAACGCTCCTATTTGTTTGTTTCCCGCAATCCGGGCGCAAAACCGCCGGATTAGCTTCAGGCCTTGATGGCCCGCTTTTTGTGCAGTGCAAACTAAAAGGGCGGGGCGACTTCGTCTACCCCACCCTTCGGATTTTAATATGCCGGAACCGGCTGCGTCAAAGCGCCTTTTGCAGCTCCGGCAGGATGACGAAGAGATCGCCGACCAGGCCGTAGTCGGCAACCTGGAAGATCGGGGCTTCCTCGTCCTTGTTGATGGCGACGATGACCTTCGAATCCTTCATGCCGGCCAGGTGCTGGATGGCGCCGGAGATGCCGACGGCGATGTAAAGGTCGGGCGCGACCACCTTGCCGGTCTGGCCGACTTGCCAGTCGTTCGGCGCGTAACCGGCGTCGACCGCGGCGCGGGAGGCGCCGACCGCGGCGCCGAGCTTGTCGGCGACCGGCAGGATGACTTCCTGGAACTTCTCTGAGGAGCCGAGCGCGCGGCCACCCGAGATGATGATCTTGGCCGAAGTCAGTTCCGGCCGATCGTTCTCGGAGAGCTTGTTCTCGACGAAGGAGGAGAGGCCCGGATTGGCGGTGGCGTTGGCCGTTTCGACCGGGGCCGAGCCGCCTTCCGGCGCCGCCGAGAACGATGCGGTGCGCACCGTGATGACCTTCTTGGCGTCGGTCGACTGCACGGTCTGGATGGCGTTGCCGGCATAGATCGGTCGCTTGAACGTATCGGGCGAGACCACTTCGATGATCTCGGACACCTGGGCCACGTCGAGCAGCGCCGCCACGCGCGGCGCGACGTTCTTGCCCGACGAGGTGGCGGGCGCGACGATCGTGTCGTAGCCGCCAGCAAGCGAGACGACGAGAGCCGCGGTCGGCTCGGCGAGGCGTTCCGAAAGCTCGTCGGCCTCGGTGAGCAGCACCTTGCGGACGCCCTTCAGCTTGGCGGCGGCGTCGGCAGCGCCCTTGGCGCCCTTGCCGGCCACCAGCACGTCGACATCGGAGCCGATCTGGAGGGCCGCCGACAGCGCCTTGGCGGTCTGGTCGGAAAGACTTGCGTTGTCGTGTTCGGCGATGAGGAGAATTGCCATTGTTTCATCCCTGACTTTCGTCTTCGAGGCTCCCTGAAATCCGGTCAGGCCGAGCCGAAAACGGTTGGTTTCGAGAACCGGAGCGGAGCGTACATCCGTACGTGAGCACCGGAAGCGCAGAAGCCAGCCGTTTGCAGGCCGGCCTCATCGGATTTCCTTAGAGCACGCCGGCTTCGTTCTTCAGCTTCTCGACCAACTCGGCCACGCTCTTGACCTTGACGCCCGCCTTGCGGCCGCTCGGTTCCTCGGTCTTGACCACCTTGAGGCGCGGCTTGACGTCGGCGCCGTAGTCGGCTGGGCTCTTCTCGTCGAGCGGCTTCTTCTTGGCCTTCATGATGTTGGGCAGCGAGGCATAGCGCGGCTGGTTGAGGCGCAGGTCGGCGGTGACGATCGCCGGCATCTTCAATTCCACCGTCTGCAGGCCGCCGTCGACTTCGCGCGTCACCTTGGCATGATCGCCTTCGAGCACGATCTTGGACGCGAAGGTGCCCTGCGACCAACCAAGCAGTGCCGCCAGCATCTGGCCGGTCTGGTTCGAATCGTCGTCGATCGCCTGCTTGCCGAGGATGACAAGGCCGGGCGCCTCGGCCTCGACCACGCCCTTCAGCACCTTGGCGACGCCCAGCGGCTCGGTCTGCTCGTCGGTCTTGACCAGGATGGCGCGGTCGGCGCCCATGGCGAGCGCGGTGCGCAGCGTCTCCTGCGCCTGCTGCGGGCCGACCGAGACGACGATGATCTCTTCCGCCTTGCCGGCTTCCTTGATGCGGATGGCTTCCTCGACCGCGATCTCGTCGAACGGGTTCATCGCCATCTTGACGTTGGCGAGCTCGACGCCCAGTCCATCGGCCTTCACCCGGACCTTGACGTTGGCGTCCACAACCCGCTTCACGGGCACAAGGATCTTCATTTTCCTGTCACCTCTCCTGAGATAGTCGGGGCGCTATACCAGCGTGCGCCCTGTCAGAGTTGTCGAAAGCCGACATTACGGGCGGAATATCCGCCCAACGGTGCCGTTTCCGTAGTGGCGGCAAATCGGCGCGTCAATATCCCACGACGCACCCAAATCGGTTCAGTCGCGAGGCGTCGCTGCTCCACGGCCCCATTGCGACGCCGGCTGGGCCGGATCGCCCGCGGCCGGCTCGACAGGAACAGGCGCCTGCTGGACGTTGGGAGTCGGATCCGGCTCGCCGTCGGCGCCGGCCAGCAGCGGCACGCCGCGGCTGCGCAGCACCAGCACCAGGATCGATCCGGCGATGATGCCGCCGATATGGCAGGCCCAGGAGATCTGGTCCTCGCCGGCCGCGGCAAACATCACGATCTGGAACAGGATCCACAGGATCAGCGGAATGAAAGCCGGGATGCGCAGCGGAATGCGGGCAAAGGCCAGCACCCAGACTTTCACCCGGGGATAGAGGATCAGATACGCGGCGACGACGCCGGCGATGGCGCCCGAGGCGCCGATCAACGGCACCTGCGAATCCCAGGCCACCAGCCCCTGGAAGAAGGCGCCGGCGACGGCGCAGGCGAGATAGAAGATCAGGTAGCGTATGTGGCCGAGCGCGTCCTCGACATTGTCGCCGAACACCCAGAGAAACAGCATGTTGCCGCCGAGATGGAAGATGTCGGCATGCAGGAAGGAATAGGTGAGGTAGCTCAGGCTCTCGGGGATGACGACGAATTCGGGCGACAGCTCGACCTTGTCGTGAACCACGGACGGAATGAATCCCAGACCGAGAACCGCGGCATTGGTGAAGTTTTCACCGCCGAGCGCGGTCGCCAGATAGACGAGCACGTTCGCCACGATCAGGCCGATCGTCACATATTGCAGGCGAATGTGGCGCAGCCTGTTGGTGTCGTAAAGCGGGATGAACATCGGACCCTCCCGCCCCCAAATTCAGCGGTTCTTGCCGGGCACCCATAGCACGTCGGCCTTTCCATTGTCATTGACCGCGCGGGCGGCGACGAACAGGAAGTCCGAGACACGGTTGATGTATTTGAGCGCCTCGCGGTTGATATGCTCGGCCGGATCCTGCGCCAGCGCCACCATCAGGCGCTCGGCGCGGCGCGCCACGGTGCGGGCCAGATGGAGCGCGGCGGCCGCCGGCGTGCCGCCGTTCAGCACGAAGGATTTCAGCGGCTGCAGGCTTTTGTTGAGCGCATCGATGTCCTGTTCGACGCGGCCGGTCTGGGCGGCGACGATGCGCAGCGGCTCGTATTCCAGGGGCCTGCCGTCGTCGGGCACGGCGAGGTCGGCTCCCAGATCGAACAGATCATTCTGGATGCGCGACAGCATGGCGTCGATCGCGGGATGCGCCGCGCCGGTGTGAAGGCGGGCCATGCCGATGCAGGCATTGGCCTCGTCCACGGTGCCGTAGGCATCGACGCGCAGGTCGGATTTCAGCCGCCGCTCGCCGGTGCCGAGCCCTGTCGTGCCGTCGTCGCCGGTGCGGGTGTAGATCTTGTTGAGCTTGACCACGCGATCCCCCATTAAGCGATTTTTGGCGCAATTCCGGATGGAAAACCGTTCCACACTTTTCCGGAATTGCTAAGCCCGCGCTATTTGCGCGTGAAATAGACCACCAGCAACAGCAGCGCCAAGGCCACTGCCTGCAGCATGATGCGCGCCTGCATCAGCTTGTTCGAGGTGATGCCGGAGCCGCCGCGCATCATGTTGATCAGACCGCGGACCAGCACGATCACCACGGCGGCCATGGCGATGACGGCGAGGATCTTCAAGGTGATGAGCATCTGGCAGGCTCCGGTTCAGGTTCGGTCAGGCGCGCCTGGCGAGCACGCGGTAGAGCAAGGATGCCGGCAGGACGCGTTTCAGCGCCACACCGATCCTGGCCGGCACCGTTACCACATAGTGCGGGCGCGGGCGCTGTGACAGAAGCGCGTGGCGCAGCGCCCTGTGCACGATCTCCGGTCCTGGTTTCAGCTTCGACACGCTGCCGCCCGCCTGAAGCCGGGCGAGTTGTAGCTGATAGTCGGCGCGGTGGACGGAATTCTCGACATCGATGTTTTTCAGAAAGCAGGGCAAGCCATTGCTGGCGATCTTCGACGTCACCGGTCCCGGCTCGATGAGGGAAAGGTGGATGCCGCTGCCTTCGAGTTCCTGGCGCATGCACAGCATCAGGCCTTCGATGGCGTGCTTGGAGGCCGAATAGGCGCCGCGGAAGCGGACCGGAGCCAGTCCGAGGATCGAGGAGCAGTGGACGAGCCGGCCGTGCCCCTGGCGGCGCATGACGGGCACGATGCGCCGGGTGAGATCATGCCAACCGAAGAAATTGGCTTCGAACTGTTCGCGAAGTGCCGCGACCGGCAGGTCCTCGACGGCGCCGGGCTGGGCGTAGGCGCCGTTGTTGAACAGCGCGTCAAGCGTGCCGCCGGTACGCTCCAGCACCGCATCGACCAAGGCGGCGATGGATTCGGGCTCGCGATAGTCGAGATAGAGGGCCTCCAAGCCGTCGGCCTCGAGGGCCGCGATGTCGGCCGGCTTGCGCGCGGTGGCGAACACCCGCCAGCCTTCCGCCTTCAACGCCCGCGCGCAATAGGCGCCGATGCCGGAGGAGGCGCCGGTGACGATGACGGTGCGCAACTCTTCTGCCGCGGGGCGCATTGTGGGACCTGGGGTTGCCATTTGCCGCAATCACTTCCCATATTCGCGGCGTCGACACAATCGAGCGGAGCGCGGGTCCTTGCTGCGGAATATCGTTGCCCTCAAGCGCGTGCTCTACGATGCGATTGGCCATTTCAACACGGATGACGGCTGGGCGATGGCCAGCCATCTGGCGATCACCTCGCTGATGGCGCTGTTTCCGTTCCTGATCTTCGCCACGACGCTCGGCAGCTTCCTCGGCGCGCGCGCCTTCGCCGACACGGCCGTGCATCTGGTCTTCGACACATGGCCGGAGCAGATCGCCAAGCCGATCGCGCATGAGGTGCAGAACGTGCTCACCGTGCGGCGCACCGATCTTCTGACCTACGGCGTGCTTTTGGCCGCCTATTTCGCCTCGAACGGCATCGAGGCGCTGCGCACCTCGCTCAACCGCGCCTATCGCGTCACCGAGACGCGCGGCATCGTCCACCGCAGGGTGCAGAGCATCATCTTCGTCCTGATCGCCACCGCCTGCTTCCTCGCCATCAGCGTGCTTCTGGTGTTCGCGCCGCTGCTCGCGCGGCTGGCGGAAGCACATTTGGAATGGATCAAGCCCTATATGGGAACGATCACCATATGGCGTTACGTGATCGCCTCGACGGTCATCGTCATCGGGCTGTTCTCGGTGCATATCTGGCTGCCGGCCGGCAAGCGCCGCTTCGTCTCGATCATACCGGGCATCGTCTTCACGCTGGTCGCCTGGCTGGTCGGGTCGACGATCTTCGCCACCTATCTCGACCATTTCTCGTCCTATGTGACGACCTATGCCGGGCTCGCCTCGATCATGATCGCGGTCGTGTTCCTCTACATCATCTCGGCGATCTTCATCCTGGGCGGCGAGCTCAACGCCGCGATCAGCCGCTATCTGGAGGCGCGCGCCCGCGTCGGCTGAGATGTGCCGATATTCAGGTGAGGCCGGCCTGCAAACGGCGGTTTCCTGCGCTTCCGGTGCTCACGTACGAAAAGTACGCTCCGCTCCGGTTCTCGGAAGCCACCGTTTTCGACTCGGCCTGACCTGAATCTCGGCACATCTCAGGTGACGATCCTTTTGGCCACGCCGTTGGATCTGGCGGTGGCCAGGGCGACGCCGAGCGTGGCGATCGCCATGCCGGCGATCTGCAGCAGGTTGAGCCGCTCGTTGAAAAGCATCCAGGCGATGACCGCGGTTACGGCCGGCACGAGGTAGAACAGCGAGGCGACCTTCGACATCTCGCCGTCCCTGATCATCACCATCAACAGGAATATGGCGCCGATCGACAGCACCAGGACCAGCCAGGCCATGGCGAAGATCAGCTCGCCATTGACGGTGACTGCGCGCGTCTCGAGGGCGAGCGAGCCCAGGATCATCACGGCGGAGCCGCCGACATACTGCCACATCGTCGCCGACACCAGATCGCCGCCGGACGCATAGCGCTTCTGCCAGATGGTGCCGGCGCTCATGCCGAGCACGGAGACGAGCGAGGCCGTCAGCGTCGCCGGCGTGACGCCGCCGCCCAGCGCGCCGAGCTTTGGCCAGAGCACGATGACGACGCCGAGCAGCCCGACCGCAAGGCCGGCCCAATGGCGCGGCAGGATCGCCTCGCCAAGGAATTTTCCGGCGAGCACGGCGGTGATCAGCGGCTGCAGGCCGACGATCAGCGCCGACAGACCCGCCGGCATGCCCCTGTGGATCGCCCAGAAGACGGCGCCGAGATAAACGCCATGCATGAGGACGCCGGCCACCGTTGCGTGCAGCGCCTCCTCGCGCGTCGCCTTGCGCGAGCCGAGCAGCACGGTCAGCCCGGCAAACAGGATCGCCGCTATCACGAAGCGGATGGCAAGGAAGGTAAAGGGTTCCGCCCAGGGCATGGCATAGCGCGCGCCGATGAAGCCGGTCGCCCACAGGACGACGAAGGAGGCGGGGATGAACCGCTTGATGCTCTGCATGGGGGAGGCTGCCAGGATGAACGGTTGATGACGGCAATTGCTCTAAAGCCGTTCAATCCCGCAAGCAAAACGAAACGGTTGATCCATAAGCTAAATTGAATTCAACAGATCCGTGCCAAGAGGGGCATGGCGCGTCGCCGCGCCATGGTGAGGCATGTTTTTGCATCTCGACACGACCTGGCTTCTGTTCGCCTTCGCGATCATCGCCGCCTTCGGCTTCTTCTTCGGCATGGCGCTCGACGCGATCATGAAGGAGAGCGGCTTCGGCCCGACCGGCAACACGCTGCTGTTCATCTTCGGCTTTTTCGTCGCCGTGGCGGTCGCCAACAAGCATGGCATCAGCCTAAGCGATCTCAAGCTGGCGGTCGCCTGCGGGCTGGGCGGCGCCTTTGTCTTCATCAGCGTGCTGGCGCTGATCAAGGCCGGGATGGCCCGACTCTAATCAAGTTCGAGAAGATGCCTGACGTCCCGTGCCGGCACGCCCGCGTCTCGAAGCGCGGCAAGACCGGTGTCCTTGAAGCTCTTGGACAGTTTGCGCCCGTCCGGGCCAAGGATCAGGCGGTGATGGAAATAGCGTGGAGGCGAGAGGCCGAGCAGTTGCTGCAGCAGGCGCTGCACCCCGGTCGCCGAATAAAGATCCAGGCCGCGCACGACGTGGCTGATGTCCTGCAGCGCGTCGTCGACGACCACGGCGAGATGGTAGCTGGTCGGGATGTCGCGGCGGGCGACGATGACGTCGCCCCAATCCTGTGGTCGCGCTGCGACGGTTCGCGTCGCCGACATCGTCTCATCGATGAACTCCGCCCATGACAGGCCGGCCGCGAAGCGCGCCATCGCCGCTTCGACGTCGAGCCGCCAGGCGAAAGGCATGTTGTCCGCGATCCGCCGCTTGCGCTCCCTGGCCGGCAAGTGCTTGTCGAGCGGCGGATAGAGCGGCACGCCATCGGGATCGCGAGGCCAGTCGCGGCCGCCGGTCTCGGCGATGAAGGCGCGGATCTCGCCGCGGCTCATGAAGGCGGGATAGACGAGTTCCTCGGCGATCAAACGGTCGAGCACCGCCCGGTATTCGGCGAAATGCTCGGACTGGCGGCGCACCGGCTGCTCCCAGTTCAACCCCAGCCATTCGAGATCGCGGAAAATGCCGGCCTCGAATTCGGGCGTGCAGCGCAGGACATCGATATCCTCGATGCGCAGCAGCAGGCGCCCGCCGGCCTGCGCCGCCATGCGCTGGTTGAGCAGAGCCGAGTAGGCATGGCCGAGATGCAGTTCGCCATTGGGGCTCGGCGCAAAACGGAATGTCAGGAGTGTCATATCTTGGGCGACATTCGGGTTGAAAGGCGCTTCCGCCGGTTGCTAGTTAGCCATCAATTGCCATTTCATGGGCGCCCTGGGAACAAGCAACGTGCAACGCATCGCCTCGCTCGACGACATTGCGACAGGGCTCGACGCGCTCTGCCGGATCGATCCGCGGCTGGCGACCGTGCGCGGCCGGGCAGGCGAAGTGCCGCTGCGGCTGTCGGAACCAGGGTTCAGGAGCCTCGCTTCCATTATCGTTTCACAGCAAGTTTCCCGCGCGAGCGCCGACGCCATCTTCGGGCGGCTGGCGAAACTCGTCGACCCGTTGACGCCGCAAGCAATCCTTGCCGCCGGCGAGGCCGTGTTTCGCGAAGCCGGGCTGTCGCGGCCGAAGCAGCGCGGGCTGCTCGCCGTCGCGCAAGCCGTGGCCGGCGGGCTCGATCTCGATCATCTGTGCACGCTGGACGCCGGCGAGGCGATCGCGGCGATGACGGCCGTGCCCGGCATCGGCCCATGGACGGCGGAATGCTACCTTTTGTTTGCCGCCGGCCACCCGGATGTGTTTCCCGCGCGCGACGTCGCTTTGCAGACGGCGGTCGGCCATGCGCTCGGCATCGACCCGCGCCCGCCGGAGAAAATGCTTATCCGGCTGGCCGAATCATGGAGCCCGTGGCGGGGTGTCGCGTCGCGGCTTTTTTGGGCCTATTACCGGGAATTGAAGGGCAGGGATGCGGCGCCGACTGTCGAAATGGCAAAAAAAGCCTGAAAATCATGCGGTTTTGGCGATTTCGACGCACGACAATCCGCTTCACATCCCTGTCATGTCGGGCTTACAGTATCCGCGCCGTTCGGTTCTAGAAGCAAGGAGGCGAAGGACGTGACGGTTGCCGTATCTCCGGATGGGCTTCCCGCGCTGGTGCTGAACGCGGACTACCGTCCGCTCAGCTATTACCCCCTGTCGCTCTGGTCGTGGCAGGATGCCATCAAGGCCGTCTTCCTCGACCGGGTCAACATCGTCGCCGAATACGAGCACGCCGTCTCTTCGCCGACCTTCTCGATGAAGCTACCGAGCGTGGTCAGCCTGAAAGCCTATGTGAAGCCGTCCAGGCATCCCGCCTTCACGCGCTTCAACGTGTTCCTGCGCGACCGTTTCCAGTGCCAGTATTGCGGCACGCCGGAGGATCTGACGTTCGACCATGTCATCCCGCGCCATCGCGGCGGGGCGACGACCTGGGAGAATGTCGTCGCCGCCTGCTCGCCCTGCAACCTTCGCAAGGGCGGCATGATGCCGGCCCAGGCCAAGATGTGGCCGCTGCAAAAACCCTATCAGCCGACGGTGCACGACCTGCACAACAACGGCCGCCTGTTCCCGCCCAACCATCTGCATGAAAGCTGGATGGATTATCTCTACTGGGATGTCGAACTGGAGCCTTAGAGTTCGGCAGAAATCCGCGAGCCCGGCCGTCTGCCGCAGCTTTCTGCGCTTCCGGTGCTCACGTACTCCAGTACGCTCCGCTCCGGTTCTCGAAAGCCGCGCCAGCCAATCCGGGCTGGCGAATTTCTGGACGAACTCTGCGGCGTGCCACTCAATCAATCTTGCTCAATCCCGCGACAGCGCGCTGCGGAAGGCGACGGCCGCGAGGACGAGGCTGGCGATGGCGTTCCAGCCGGCGAGCGACAGGCCGAGGATGCGCAGCGCCGCCTTGTCGCAGGAGGGCGGCACGAATTTGTCGAGCGCGTCGAGCACGCCCTTGCCGCCGGTGTCGACCGGGCCGGCGCCGGCGGTGCAGTCGGCCGGACCTTGCCACCATGCCCATTCGACGCCCGAATGGTAGACGCCGAGATAGAGGCCGTAGAGCATCAGCAGACCGCCGATCGCCAGCAGCCCGCGCGTCGCCCAGGCGGGCGCGCGCAGCATTGAGGTGATCGCCGCCAGCACCATCAGCGGCACGCCGATATAGTAGGGCGTACGCTGCTCCAGGCAGAGATGGCAGGGGATGTAGCCGCCGATATATTGGAAGGCCAGCGCCGAGCCGACCGTCGCGGCCATGGCGACGGCGAGAAACAGCGCCGCGCGCGTGCGCTGGCGTCCGGTGTCGGCATTCATGGTCGCGGTCATCGATTGGATCCGTTGCTGCGTCGCTATCCGTGGGCGTATCTGACGAGGATATAGAGCAAAATCAGGGCGGCGGCGCCGGCGCCGACAATCAATCCCAAGCGCTTTTCGATGAACTCCTTGATCTCCTCGCCATAGCGGCGCAGCAGCCAGGCAAGCAGCAGGAAACGGGCTCCGCGCGCCACGATCGCCAGCCCGATGAAGAGCAGGAGATTGACACCGATGACGCCGGACAGGATCGTCACCACCTTGATCGGCGGCAGATGGGCCGCGCCCGAGGTGACCAGCATCAGGATGATGAAGCCGACGCCGGAGGAGGTGCGCAACTGCTCGAACTCGTCATATTTGCCGTAGAATTCGAGCACCGGCTTGGCGACCGCCTCATAGGCATAGTGGCCAATGAACCAGCCGGCGACGCCGCCCAGCACGGAGGCGACCGTGGCGATCAGCGCGTAGCGATAGGCGCGTTCGGGTTTCGACAGCGCCATAGGTAGGAAGAGCACGTCGGCCGGCACCAGGAAGACCGAGCTTTCGACGAAGGCGATGAAGGCCAGCCACCATTCGGCCGATTTCCGCGCTGCCAGCGACAGGGTCCAGTCGTAAAGTCCGCGAAGCATCGGCTCTCCTAATCTATGGCGCCCGGGGCGCTTGGCGGTTTTGGGCAACGACAGGCAGGAAGACAAGGACCCAAAGCGCCGCATCCAGCTTCCGTATGCGAGGCGCCCGACTCGTCGTCTGTCTAGAAAGATTTTCCGCGTCGCACAATGTCTGCTTCGCCACGCGGCCGAAGGATGGGCAATGCCACAGGTCGCGCGGGCAAATCCGCAACAGGCCAGTTGACGAACACCCATCCGCCCGTATAGTCCGCGCCCATCCAGGCCGCCCGGCCTGAGCCCCTATGGCGGAATTGGTAGACGCGCTCGACTCAAAATCGAGTTCCGCAAGGAGTGCTGGTTCGATCCCGGCTAGGGGCACCACCCTTCGCTCTGCGAGCTTCGGGTGGCAGGCCATCCTTCACGAGCTTCGGATGGCAGGCCGTTGCCCCCACGAGCTTCGGGTGGCAAACCGTCCGAACGCCCTAACGCATATTCCCCGTGTGCCCCTGCGAGTAGCGCCCCGGCTGCGGCCACACGGTGAGGCCATGCGGCTCGGCGCCGACGCGGATTTTTGTCACGGCACCGCTGGTGGTGTCGATCATGTAGACCTCGCTGTCGAAGCGGCCGGAGAGCCAGAGCTGCCTGCCGTCGGCGCTGACATTGCCCATGTCGGGGCTGCCGCCGCCGGGGATGGGCCATTGGGCCACCACGGCGCGGGTGGCGAAGTCGATCACCGTCACGCTGCCCGGACCCCTGGCCTTGCCCTGCTCCATCTTGTGCGAGCCGCGGTTCGAGACATAGAGGCGCTTGCCGTCGCGGCTGACGACGAAGCCATGCGTGCCGATGCCGGTAGGGATGAAGCCGATCTCCTTGAAGCAGTCGCCGTCGATCAGGAACACGCCGTCATTCATCATGTCGGCGACGTAGAAGACCTTGCCGTCGGGCGACAGGCGGATGTCCTGCGGCATGCCCATCCTGGAGAGGTCGAGGTGGCCGAGCACCTTCTGGTTCTTCAGGTCGATCTTGGCCAGGCCGCCATCGCCGTATTCGCAAGTGAAGATCGCATAGGAGCCGTCGACCGCAAAATCGGCATGGTTGATACCCGGGCAAGTCGGCGTCGGCAGGCTCGATTTCAACGCCATGGTGTGCGGGTCGCGGAAATCGAGCTGCTTCATCGCCTCGTCGACGACAATTGCCGCGCTGCCGTCCGGCATGAAATACAGATTGTAGGGGTCGTCGACCGGAATCTGCTGGCCGGGCTTGGCCGTCATAGGGTCGATCGGCGTCAGGCTGCCGTTTTTGCCGGTGCCGTTGTTGGCGACCCACAGCGTCTTCAAATCCCAGGACGGCACGACGTGCTGCGGCTTGCTGCCGACCGGGAACCGGCCGACCTCCTTCAAGGTGACGGTGTCGATCACCGAGACGCTGTTGGAGGAGCGGTTCGGCACATAGACGCGCGGCAGCGCGCCGGCGGTGGCGGGGCTCAGATGACCGGCCGCGGTCTGGCTGTAGATGTTGACGGGGGCGGGTGGCGGATCGCTGCAATCCTCCGGGCACGTATCGGCCCGGGCCCGGGCGGGCCAGGCTTGGACGGACGAGAGCGCGATCAGCAGCAAGGCCGCACGGAAACTGGTGTGACGCAAAAGACTTCTGATCATCTGGATGGTTTCGTGAAGGCCGGCTCGAAATTCGCCGCCCGGACCCATAGCTTGTGTCCTGCCGTTGATCTAGCGCCTTTTCAAGAGGCTCCGCATGCGGTTGCGCAGGATGCGCGCCATGTTGCGCGTCTCACGGTAGAGATGCAGTTGCGAGGCCGCCTGACGTGCCAGCCGGTCGGCGTCCGGCGTCAGCCCGACCACCAGCGTGCCCATCGGCTTGCGCTCGCTCCACAGGCGGCTCATCACCGGATGGTCCGGAACCGCGCAGGAATCGGTCATGACGATGTTGGGATCGTCGAGATGCTGCTTGGTCACCTCGATCATCAGCAGCGTGCCCGGCGAATAGGCGGAAAGCGCCTCGTCATAGGCCGTCTTCCAGGTGTAGGCGACGCCGGCCTCGACGAAGACGACCAGGCAGGCGACGGTGCGGCCGTCGAGCGTCAAAAGATGGATGCGGCACATGTCCTGCTCGGCCAGCCTGTGCACGGCTTCGCGGGCGAAGGCGGCGCGGTAGCGGTCGATCGCCATCGCGGTGCGCTCGCGGCCTTTCCAGCCGGCCGCTTCCAGCGTCAGGAAGCTTTCGATG
This sequence comes from Mesorhizobium sp. B2-4-3, assembly GCF_006442815.1. Classification (GTDB taxonomy): domain Bacteria; phylum Pseudomonadota; class Alphaproteobacteria; order Rhizobiales; family Rhizobiaceae; genus Mesorhizobium. The sequence goes on along the minus strand of NZ_VFVL01000003.1, from coordinate 213,852 downwards.
GCGTGGCGGATCTCGTCGGGCCCGCGCGCCACGGTGTGCTCGAGCTTGCCGAGGTCGGCGAGACGCCGCTTCAGGCGGCGGAATTCGCGATAGTGATGCGGGCGCAGCGAGGCCTTGAGGTAGTCCTCGCCGTCGGCATCGCTTTCAAGCACCGGACGCTCGACCTTGCCGGTGGTCACCATGGTCAGGCCGCGGCTGTCGGCAAAGGAGGTCATGAGGCTCGCCACCGGACCGTCGAGCTTGATGTCGGGCAGCACGAAGACCTTGGGCAGCTTGAGATGCGGCCGCGACAGCATCGAGAAGAAATCCTCGATGACGCCGACCGGATCGTCGCGGTCGACCAGCGGCGTGCCGAGCGGGCCGAACGGGCTCGACCATGTGCGCATCACCGGGACGCCGAGTGGGATCGCCGGCCGCTCGACCGAGAACGGCGCCAGAAGCCGCAACCGGTTGCGGTATTCGTCGCCGTCGCGGATGACGGCAAGCCGCACCTCGCGGTCTTCCAGCCGGGGCATCGCCGGCGCCAGGAAGCGCGGGTTGAAGAAGACGTTCGGCTCGATCGTGCGGGCGCTGAGATAGTCGAGCTCCTCGACAAGGTCGAAGCCGGCCGAGGCCGGATAGATGGCGAGCTTGCGTTCCGGCCTGTTGCTGGCGAAGAGCTCGATATGGGCGGGGTCGACCTCGCGCGCCAGGCCGGCAAGGTTGGAGACCATGGCGCCGGCGGTGCCGCCACTGGTCTCCTCGAGCAACGGGACGGCGGCCATCAGGCGACTTCCTTGTTTGCGGGCACGAAGATCGCCATCACGATGCCGAGCTTGCGCCAGACGGTGAAGGAGAGCGCGCTGGCCTCGAAGACCATGGCGAGGCTGGTGGCGATTGCCGCGCCCCAGAGGCCGAACAGCGGAATGAGGATCACGTTGAGGCCGATGTTGAGCGCAAGCGTCATGGCATAGACGGCGGCGCAGATGTTCTGGTTGCCGCTCATGGTGAGCAGGCTTTCGCAAGGGCCGACAGCGGCGCGCGCCACGACGCCCAGCACCAGCAGGAAGAGCAGCGGATAGCCGGCGGTGAATTCGGGACCGAACAGCACCAGCATCGGCTCGCCCAGCGCCAGCACCATGAGCGCCATCAGCAGCGAGGGCCAGAAGGTCCAGGAGACGGTCTCACGGGCGAAGGCGGCAAGCCGATGCGGCTCGCCATGGGTGAACTGGGCGTAGCGCTGCGCGACGCCGGCCTTGACCGCGAAATAGACGAAATGCACCAGCGCCAGCGTCTTCACCGTGGCGAAATAGACGGCGACGTCATTGGGATCGAGATAGGCGCCGACCATCAGCACGTCGGCATTGGTAAGCAGGAAGAAGAAGCCCTCGACCAGGAAGATCGGCAGCGAAACGAGGATCCACTGGCCGAAATGCACCGTCATCGGCCCGGCCGGTATCTTTTTCTCCATGCGCGAGGTGACGGCCATCAACTGGCCGAGCGTGGTGACATAGGTGGCGGCGATCGAGGCGAAGATCGCGGTCTTGGCGTCGGGCACATAATGCAGGCCAAGCATCAGCGCCATGAACGCCAGGATCAGCACCGGGCGCACCAGATAGGTGGGCGAGAGCGCCAGCAGCGCCCAGGAATTCGCCCGCGCCAACCCCTGCAGGAGATCGCCGAGCGCGATCATCGGCAGGCAGATGACGCCGAGGATGAAGGGGATGACGTAGTAGTTTTCGATCCAGTCCGAGGCGAGCCACACGCCAAGGGCGCCGAGGCTCGCGATCAGCGTCGAGGCGACGAGCACGAACAGGCGGCTCGCCTGGACGATGCCGCGCAACTCGGCCAGCATGCCGCGCTCGCGATATTCGGGGATGAAGCGGATGACCGAGGTGTGGAAGCCGAGGCAGGCGAGGTTGCCGACGATGACCATCGTCACCCAGACCAGCACCGAGATGCCGTATTCGAACGAGCCCATCCAGCGTGCCATCAGCACCTGGCTGACGAAGGCGATCAAGGCGCTGACGATGCGGATGGAAAAGGCGATCAGCGACATGCGCCCGGCTTCGCCGCGTTCGTCGGCGGTGAACAGAACGGCATCGATGCGGCCAAGCAGCGGCCGCATGCGCAGCGCCCAGCGCTGCGGCAAGAACCGCCCTGCAGTCGTCGCCGCGGAAAAGCGCACCCCGAATACTCTCCGTTTTCCGCCTCTTTCCAAGGTTTCGGTCTATCCGAAACACCTTAAGAAAGGGTGGGTGGGGAGCGGGCTTTTCCTTCTCCCCTTGTGGGAGAAGGTGTTGCCGAAGGCGACGGATGGGTGTTCCAGCGGAGTGAGGCGTCGGCGTTCCCTGGAACACCCCTCATCCGTCTCGGCGCTGCGCGCCGATCCACCTTCTCCCGCAAGGGGAGAAGGAAGAGGCATTCCTACATCCCCTGCATCGCGTCGCAGGATACGTTCGGGTTCATGTCGGCGAAGGCGCCGGTGGGGTTCTGCTTCCAGGCCCAGACATGCAGCTCGTAGAACGGGCCGAGGCCGTAGCGGTTGGGCGCGGTGTTGAAGTTGAACAGATGGCCTTCGAGCGAGGCCGGGCCCTTCGCGGTGATGTATTCGACGGCGATCAGCTTCAGCTTGCCGTCGGCCATCGGCTCGTACATCACGGCTTCCGGCTTGCCGACGTCGACGGCGTCGTCCTTCAGATAGGCGGCGTTGACGTAGTGGATGCCCATCGCGCCGCCGGTGAGGCCGCTGGCGCAGGGGATCGGCGCGTAGCCTTCGGCCTTGGCCACCGCGACGTCCTCGAAGCGGCTGTCGAGCGCCCGCACCTTTTCGGCGAGCGGATTGACGGTTTCGGCCGTGGCAGCGCCCGCCATCAGCATGATGATCGAAGCAGAAGCGCCGATAACGCATTTGATTAAGGTCTGAATGTTCATTTGTCTCTCCAATTGAGGCGCGCAGGCGGCGGCAGTCGGCGGTAAGGCCAACTCCGAACGCCGGCGGCGCCAGTCGGTAAAAAGGATGGTCGCCGATCCCGACCAGAGCGGTTCACCGAACGAACCGCTCCAAGTCGTTGTTTTGGGCAATTCCGAACGGAAAACCGCTGCGCAGTTTTGCTGGAATTGCCCGGCGCGGGATCAGCTGTGATGCCACCAATATTCCCAGTATTCGCGCGGGTTTTCCCGCTCGTGCAGGCCGATATCGCGTTTCAGGTAATCGTCCTGCGGCGGCAGACGACGGCGCCGGTTTCGCAGGAGCGAAAGCAACGCCGACACAGCCCGTCGCATGAAGCCGCGCCGTGACGGGACGATATCCGCCGCGGCGGATACAGTCTCGTCCCCTGGCACGGCGTCAGGTCCGCCGGCGACGGGTATGGTCTGCCCAACATGGTCTGCCCGATCAGCGATAAAAGTAGGGGTCGAGGACCCGGACCTCCGTGATCTTGTCGACGGGAAGCGAATTCTTCTGCGCGGTGCTGCGGATCGCCTCCGGCGAGGGCGCATCGTAAATGCAGAAGCTCTTCGACTTGTCCGGCGAGACGAAGGATTGCACCCAGGTGACGCCTTTCTCGGCGTTGCGGGCGATGACGCCCCCCATCGCAGTCGCGCCGGCGTCGTTCATCGGCACGTGAAGCCCATCGGGGAAGGTACGTTCAATCAGGTAACGAGGCACGATTGGTTTCCTTTCATCGGTGAATTGCGCTCGGTTCAAGCGCGACCCAGCAGAAATCACCTTCGCGGAAGGTGCGCATCGGAGCCATTCCCCATATTGGCCGGGACGAATCCCTATCTTTGCGACGTTTTATGTGGAAGATGGCACCTCAATGTGTGGAAAGTCACATTGTCGCGCCCGTTTCCCAGGCTATCGCGGCGGCGACCCGCCACGATGGAAATTCTGATTTGCGAGAAAGTGACAATGCTTCTGGAACGGCAGACGCAGCTGCAGCAAATGGACGCCTTGCTGGCGGACGCAACAGGCGGCCGCGGCCGCGTTGTGGTCCTGTCGGGGGAGGCCGGCGCCGGCAAGACGGCGCTGGCCGAGGCATTCGCAAGCCGCTTGGGCAAGGGTCTGACCGTGCTTCGTAGCGCCTGCGAGGACCTCTCCATTCCCGATCCCCTGGGGCCGCTTTACGATCTGGCCCGCGAGGCGCAGTGGGAGCCGCCGCGAGCGATCGACGACCGCCAGGTGCAGCGGCTGCCATTGTTTTCCGAGGCGCTCGACGTCTTCGAGGCGAAAGGTCCATGCCTGCTCGTCATCGAGGATCTGCACTGGGCCGATGACGCGACGCTCGATTTCGTGCGTTTCCTCGGCCGGCGCATTGCAAACACGCACATCCTGCTTCTGATCACGGCGCGCACCGACCGCAGCGAAGGACAGATGCGCGTGCGCCGGGCGCTCGGCGAGATACCGGCCGGCAATATCCAACGCATAGAAGTGCCCCTGCTTAGCGAAAGCGCGGTGCTCTCGCTCGCCGCGGCGGCCGAGCGCGACGGCGACGCGATCTACCGCGCAACGGCGGGCAACGCCTTCTTCGTCACCGAGCTGCTCGCCGCGGTGGTCGATGGCGCGTTGCCGGCGAGCGTCCGCGATGCCGTGCTGGCGCGCGCCGAAAGATTGTCGCCCGGCTCCCGCTCGATGCTCGACGCGGTCTCGGTGTTCCCGCGCCGCGCCGACGCCTGGGCGCTCAGCGGCCTTTGCGGAATCGCCGCCGCAGGCCAGCTTGCCGAATGCGTCGCCAACGGCCTGCTCGAGGATTTCGGCGACGGCTATGCCTTCCGCCACGAGATCGCCCGCACGGCGATCGAGATGGCGCTGACGCCCAGCAAACGACGGGAGTACAATGAGCGCGCGCTGGCGGCGTTACGGGAAAATCCGCAGGTCGCCACCGCAAGGCTGGTGCATCATGCCGTGGAGGCGCAAAGCGTGGACGTGGTGTGCGAGCTCGCGCCGGTCGCCGCACGCGAGGCTTCCCGCGTCGGCGCGCATCGCGATGCGGCGGGTTACTACGAGGTCGCCCTGCGCTACGCGGATATCCTGCCGATCGAGAAGCGGGCGGAACTTTATGAAGGCCATGCCTTCGAGTGCCACCTGATCGGCCGCGTCGATGCGGCGATGGAAGCGCAGGGCTGGGCGCGCCAGCTGCGCCAGACGCTGGGCGATCGGCTCAAGGAAGGCGACAGCCTCAGGTGCCTGTCGCGCTTTGCCTATCTGCTCGGAGATCGCGAGGCGGCGGACCGTTTTGGGGAGCAGGCCGTGGAACTTCTGGAGACCTCGCCCGACAGTGCCGAGCTGGCGATGGCCTACTCCAACCTCTCGCAACTGGCGATGCTGGCCGAGCGGCTCGAGGACACGCTTTCGCTCGGCGCCAAGGCGGCCGAACTGGCGGAGCGGCTCAACCGGGCGGACATTCTCTGTCATGCGCTGAACAATGTCGGCGCCGCCGGACAATGGCTGGATTTTGCCAAAGGGCGGCGCGATCTCGCCCGCAGCCTTGGGATTGCGCTGTCGGGCAACTTCCAGGAGCATGCGGCGCGCGCCTTCACGAACTGCGCCTGCGTCGAGATGAATAGCCTCAATTTCAAGGAGGCGGCGTCGTTCCTGGATCGCGGCATCGGCTATTGCGTCGAGAACGATCTCGCGACATGGCGCGACTACATGCGCGGCGTGCAGGCGCAGCTTTTGCTTCGGCGCGGCTTTTGGGACGATGCCGCGACAATGGCGCATGAGGTTGTCGACGACGACGCAACGACGCCGCTCGTGCGCTATCCGTCGCTGGTGGCTCTGGCAAGGCTGCGCATCCGTCGCGGCGACCCGTCGGCCGAGCCGATCGTCGAAGAGATGAGGCGGTTCCTGGACAAGGGCATGGAGCTGCAGCGCCTGGTGGCGTTTGCCCAGGTGCTGGCCGAATTGGCCTGGCTCGGGCAGGCCGACAGGCAGGAAGCCCTGCGTCTGATCGCGGTTGCCGAGAATCTCGCGCCGACGCCGGCCGTGTTCGGCGAACTTGCCACTTGGCGGGAGCTGTTGTCGCCCGGATCCGAACCCGGCGATACGGACGGCATGGCGAAGCCGCACCGCCTGCAACTGACCGGCGATTGGCGCGCCGCCGCAGCGCTATGGGCCGAAATGGGGGCGCCTTTCGAACAGGCAATGGCCTTGCTGCTTGGCGACGAAGCGGCGCAGCGCGAGGCGCTCGCCATTTTCGAGCACCTTGGCGCGAGGGCGGTCGCGCAGCACGCGCGCAGTCTTATGCGGGAAAGCGGCGTCAGCCACATCGCGAGAGGGCCGCGACAGGCGACGCGCGCCAACCAGGCAGGCCTCACGCAGCGCCAGATGGAAGTCTTGGAACTTCTCGAGCGAGGCTTTTCCAACAAGAAGATCGCCGCGCATCTGACCATTTCGCCCAAGACGGTCGATCACCACGTCTCGGCGGTGCTGGAGAAGCTGGAAGTCATCTCGCGCGGCGAGGCGGCGGCCGCGGCGCGGAGTTCGGGGCTGGTGTGACTAAGTTTCCCCAACACAAGGAATTGAAAAGTTGCCGTTTGTCTCGGCGCAAGATTTTCCGTTCCTTTCCGTGAAATCAGCGCAAATGCCGGGGATTGGTCGAAGCCGCCCCCGACGTCGTCATTCTATGTCGGAGCAAGGAGCGAAGCGACGCGGCGCAGACCATAGAATCCATTCCGTGACTTCGAAGCATTGCTGCGGTGCAGAATTCTGCTCCGTTGCGCGCCTTGGCGAAGGTAACGGCATGGATTCCAGGGTCTTCGCGACGAAGCTTCGCTCCTGCTCCGCCCTGGAATGACGATGGGGTGGGCGTTTCGGCCAATCTCCAAGGCATGCCGCCTGCCAACGCAAACAGAGCCGACCGGCCAAAATCCTTGTGCTGGGGCGACTAGTTGCTAGGGAGGCCCAACTCGGGCGCTCCACCGGGATCGCCGAACGCCGGCGCTGCCCCTCATCCGACCCTGCGGGCCACCTTCTCCCCGTTGAACGGGGAGAAGGAAAAGAGGGTCAGGCGAACGTGCCGTGGCAGTGCTTGTACTTCTTGCCGGAGCCGCAGGGGCAGAGCTCGTTGCGGCCGACCTTGCCCCAGCTCGCGGGATTCTTCGGGTCGCGGTTTTCCAGCGCGACGACGGCATTGGTGTCCTGACGCATCAGAAGCGCGGTCTCGCCGCCCTGGAAATCATCCTCGCCGGTGGAGCCGTCGATATGGCTGCCGAACATGTCGGGGGCTTCGGGCGGCGGCGCATCCGCCGCCTGGCGCACCAGCTCGACGCGCATCAGCTGCGCGGTGACGGCCTGGCGCAGGTTGCCGAGCATACCCTGGAACAGCTCGAAGGCCTCGCCCTTGTATTCCTGCAGCGGGTCGCGCTGGGCGTAACCGCGGAAGCCGACGACCGAACGCAGGTGGTCGAGATTGACGATGTGCTCGCGCCACAGATGGTCGAGCGTCTGCAGCACCACCGAACGTTCGACATAGTTCATCACGTCGGGGCCAAAGCGATCGGCGCGCTCCTTGGCGGCGCCGTCGGCCGCGGCCGTGATGCGCTCGCGGATGTCGTCTTCGGCGATGCCCTCTTCCTTGACCCATTCCTCGATCGGCAGGTCGAGATTGAGATACTGCGCTACTTCCTCCTTGAGGCCGGCGACGTTCCACTGCTCGGCATAGGCGTTTTCGGGGATGTTCTTGGCGACGATCTCCTCGATGACGCCTTCGCGCATCTCGGCGATCGTCTCCGACAGGCCTTCGCCGTCCATCAGCTCGATACGCTGCTCGAACACCACCTTGCGCTGGTCGTTCGAGACGTCGTCATACTTCAACAGGTTCTTGCGAATGTCGAAGTTGCGCGCCTCGACCTTCTTTTGCGCCTTTTCCAGCGCCTTGTTGATCCACGGATGGATGATCGCCTCGTCTTCCTTGAGGCCGAGCTTCTGCAACATGCCGTCCATGCGCTCGGAGCCGAAGATGCGCATCAGGTCGTCCTGCAGCGACAGGAAGAATTTCGAGCGGCCGGGATCGCCCTGGCGGCCGGAGCGGCCGCGCAACTGGTTGTCGATGCGGCGCGATTCGTGGCGTTCGGTGGCCAGAACATAGAGGCCGCCAGCGGCCAGCGCCTTTTCCTTCAGACGCTCGACGTCTTCCTGGATCTCCTTTTCCCGGGCCTCGCGCTCGGGGCCTTCGGGCATGTCGCCCAGCTCCTCGGCGATGCGCATCTCGGCGTTGCCGCCGAGCTTGATGTCGGTGCCGCGGCCGGCCATGTTGGTGGCGATGGTGATGGCGCCGGGCTTGCCGGCCTGGGCGACGATAGCCGCCTCGCGCTCGTGGTGACGCGCGTTCAGGACTTCGAAGTCCTTGAAGCCATCCTTGCGCAGGCGTTCGGCCAGCTGCTCGGATTTCTCGATCGAGGTGGTGCCGACCAGCGTCGGCTGGCCTTTGGCGCTGGCCTCCCGGATTTCCCTGACGATCGCCTTGTACTTCTCTTCGACCGTACGGTAGACCTCGTCGTCCTCGTCCTTGCGGATGACCGGCAGGTTGGTCGGGATCTCGGTGACCTCGAGGCCGTAGATGTTGCCGAATTCCTCGGCCTCGGTCAGCGCCGTGCCGGTCATGCCGGCAAGCTTCTTGTAGAGGCGGAAATAGTTCTGGAAGGTGACGGAGGCCAGCGTCTGGCTCTCCGGCTGGATCTGCACATGCTCCTTGGCCTCGAGCGCCTGGTGCAGGCCTTCGGAGTAGCGGCGGCCCGGCATCATGCGGCCGGTGAACTCGTCGATGATGACGATCTCGCCGTTGCGCACGATGTAGTCGCGGTCCTTCTGGAACAGCAGATGCGCCTTCAGCGCGTTGTTGACGTGATGGACGATGGCGACGTTCTCGACGTCGTAGAGCGACTCGCCCTTCAACAGGCCGGCGTCGCGCAGCATGTTTTCCAGCTTCTCGGTGCCGTCCTCGGTGAAGATCGTCGTCTTCTGCTTCTCGTCGACCTCGTAGTCGGCCGGGCCGAGCTTCAGCATGAAGGCGTCGATGGTGTTGTACATCTCCGAGCGGTCCTCGAGCGGACCGGAAATGATCAGCGGCGTGCGCGCTTCGTCGACCAGGATGGAATCGACCTCGTCGACGATGGCGTAGGAATGGCCGCGCTGCACCATCTGCGCGCGCTCATACTTCATGTTGTCGCGCAGATAGTCGAAACCGAGCTCGTTGTTGGTGGCATAGGTGACGTCGGCGGCGTAGGCGACGCGGCGCTCCTCGTCGGAGAGGCCGTGGACGATGACGCCGACGTTGAGGCCGAGGAACTTGTAGACGCGGCCCATCCACTCGGAGTCGCGGGTGGCGAGATAGTCGTTGACGGTGACGACATGCACGCCCTTGCCGGCGAGCGCGTTGAGATAGACCGGCAGAGTGGCGACCAGCGTCTTGCCCTCGCCGGTGCGCATCTCGGCGATGCCGCCATTGTGCAGCACCATGCCGCCGATCAATTGCACGTCAAAGGGACGCATGCCAAGCACGCGGCGGGCCGCCTCGCGCACCGTGGCGAAGGCTGGAATCAGCAGATCGTCGAGCGCGGCGCCGTTGGCGAGATCTTGGCGGAACTTTTCCGTGCGCCCCGCAAGCTCGGCATCGGAAAGCGCCCGCATCTCGTTTTCCATGGCGTTGATGGCTTCGACCCTTGGCCGGGTCGACTTGACGCGGCGGTCGTTGGAAGAACCGAAAACCTTACGGGCGAGACCGCCGAGACTGACCATCCAATGGTCCTTTCGATAGCAATTTAGCCGTTTGCGACAGGCACCTGGCGGGCCCATCAAATCCGCGTGAATGCGGACAAACGCAAAAAGCGCCCGGAAAACGGTTCTGGACGCCAAGTCGATGGACAGATAAGAGGGGGCTCAATCGATGTCAACGCCGCGTTAGCCCTATGGGCAGCGCCAAATTCCGCCACAATCCGACTGATTTGGAACCCTTCCGCTCACGCGATCCTTATTGGCAATCCCCATTGGAGTTATCTTGATGTCCCTGTCGTTCCGCCGCGCCTCGCTCGCCAGCCTCGGTCTGGCCTTCGGGCTCTCGGCTCTTAGCCTGTCGCCGCTGATGGCGCAGGAGACCAAGCCCGCCCAGGACGCCACGGCGCCCGCGGCGGCTCCGGTCGATCCCAATGCCGTGGTCGCCACCGTCAATGGCGAGAAGCTGACCGAGGCCGATCTCCAGCTCGCCGAAGGCGAACTGTCGCAACAGTTCGCGCAGATGCCGCCCGAACAGCGCCGCGCGGCTGCCCTCTCGGCCGCGATCGAAATCCGCGTCATGGCCAAGAAGGCGGTCGACAGCGGCCTCGACAAGGACGCCGACTTCCAGCGCCGCATGGCGTTCCTGCAGGCTCGCGCCCTGCATGGCGAGGTGGTCGAGAAGGAAGTTGTCGACAAGGTGACGGACGCCGAAGTGCGCGCCCGCTACGACCAGGAGATAGCCAACACGCCGCCGGTCAACGAAATCCACGCCCGTCACATCCTCGTGAAGACGAAGGAAGAGGCCGAGGCGATCATCAAGCAGCTCGACGGCGGCGCCGACTTCCAGAAGCTCGCCAACGAACACACCAGCGATCCGAGCGGCAAGACCAGTGGCGGCGACCTCGGCTGGTTCGGTCCGGGGCAGATGGTGCCGGAGTTCGACAAGGCGGCCTTCGCGCTCGACGTCGGCAAATATTCGAAGGAGCCGGTGCAGTCGCAGTTCGGCTGGCACGTCATCAAGGTCGAGGACAAGCGCGCCAAGCAGCCGCCGGCCTTCGACGACGTCAAGGACCAGGCCAAGCAGGCGGTGATCCGCGACAAGTATTTCGCCATGGTCAAGGAGCTGCGCGCGGCCGCCAAAGTCGAGATCCCGGACGAGAAGCTCAAGAAGGACATCGACACGCTGGAAGCCGGCAAGTAACCGCATCCGCCGGATGATCCTGCAAAGGGCGCCTTCAGGCGCCCTTTCGATTTCAAGGATCAGGCGGTCGCTAAAGCGCGCCGCGCTGAACCGGATTCAGGCGACACGCTCTATCTCTTGTTTTGACGCGGTTCCGAACGGAAGGCTACGGCGAAGCAGCCGAGCCTAACCGCTCACACTTTTCCTGGAATTGCTCTGATTCCCCGCGTGATGTAGCGCACGGCGGCGATCACCGCGTCGTCCTCGTCGAGCCGTCCGGCCAGAAGATGCCGCCAGGCGAAGGAAGCGATCAGGTCGGCGACGATCCCGGCATCGACATCGGCCGCCACCTCGCCCCGCGCCTTGGCGCGCTCGATCATCCGGCCGGTATGGCTGCGGCGCCTGTTTGAATATTCTGCAAGGGCGGCCGCGGCTGTCTCGTCCGATTGCGCCTCCGCGATCAGCGAGCGGAAGATGTTGCCCGACGGGGTGTCGCGCCAATGCGCGAGCAGGTTCTGGAGGAAGCCGGCCAGATCGTCCTCGATGTTCCCGGTGTCGGGCGTCTCGACGTGCTTCTGCCGCTGATAGACCTCGATCAGCAGCGCCGCCTTGCTCGGCCACCAGCGATAGATGGTCGGCTTTCCCGCCCGCGCCCGCCGGGCGACGGCCTCGATCGAGAAGCCGGCATAGCCCGCCTCGCGCAACACCGCCTCGGCGGCCTTGACGATGGCATCGGCGCTCTCGGGATTGCGTTTCGCGCCGATCGACTTGCGCCCGCGAGCGGCGGCTTCGTCCATCGAGGTCTTCCTTAGCCGGTGAATCTGGCGCCGATCATATTGGCTTCGGCGACGAAACGAAACGACGCGTTTCCAACTGCCAAGCCGCCGGCCAAGCTGGGAAGGCGCGGCCAGAACGCCCCTTGCGCCGACGCGCGCTATCGGGCAAACCGGCCTTCCTTTCGCGTTCTTGCCGCTCCGGGGTTCCGATGTCCGCTACGATTTCGCCGCTCGCACCGAAGAAATATCCGAAGATGCCGGTCATCGAGGGTGTGCGCATCGCGACCGCCGAAGCCGGCATCAAATACAAGAACAGAACCGACCTCTTGGCCATGGTCTTCGATCCGGGCACGGCTGTCGCCGGCGTGTTCACCAGGTCGAAATGCCCGTCGGCGCCGGTCGACTTCTGCCGTCAGAACCTGCCTGCCGGCAAGGCGCGCGTCCTGGTGGTCAATTCCGGCAACGCCAACGCCTTCACCGGCAAGAAGGGCGAGGCTTCGACCGCGTTGACCGGCGAGGCGGCGGCGAAGGCCGCCGGATGCTCGCAGAGCGAGGTGTTCCTGGCCTCGACCGGCGTCATCGGCGAGCCGCTCGACACCACCAAATTCAGCCATCTGCTCGGCGGCCTGGTCAAGGACGGCAAGCCGGATCTGTGGACCGAGGCGGCCAAGGCGATCATGACCACGGATACCTATCCGAAGGTGGCGACGGCGACGGTCAAGCTCGGCGACGCCGACGTCACCATCAACGGCATCGCCAAGGGTGCCGGCATGATCGCGCCCGACATGGCGACGATGCTTTCCTTCGTCGCCACCGACGCGCCGATCGCCGCCCCCGTGCTGCAGGACCTGCTTTCGCGCGGCACGGCCAAGACCTTCAATGCGGTGACCGTCGACAGCGACACCTCGACCAGCGACACGCTGCTCATCTTCGCCACCGGCAAGGCCGCCGCGCGCGGCGCGCCGGCGATCAGCGATGCCAAGGATGCGCGGCTCGGCGCCTTCCGCCGGGCGCTCGGCAAGGTGCTGAAGTCGCTGGCGCTGCAGGTGGTGCGCGACGGCGAGGGCGCGCGCAAGCAGGTCGAGGTCACGGTCACCGGCGCGAAGTCCGCCCGCTCGGCCAAGCGCATCGCGCTTTCGATCGCCAATTCGCCGCTGGTCAAGACGGCCGTCGCCGGCGAGGACGCCAATTGGGGCCGCGTCGTCATGGCGGTCGGCAAGGCCGGCGAACCGGCCGACCGCGATCGGCTGTCGATCTGGTTCGGCGACAATCGGCTCGCGCATGAGGGCGAGCGCGACCCGGCCTATTCGGAGGAAGCGACCTCGGCCTATATGAAGCGCGACGACATCCGCATCCGCGCCGATCTCGGCATCGGCCGCGGCAAGGCGACGGTGTGGACCTGCGACCTCACCAAGGAATATGTCGCCATCAACGGCGATTACCGGAGCTGATGGCGCCGGTGTCCGGGCATCCGGCAAGCGTGTTGGCGGTCGTGCGCCGCTACGAGGCGGCGGGCTTTCGCGCCTGGCCGGCGGCCGCCGTCCATTATGACGGGACCTGGGTGGTACGGCTCACGGCAGGACACCCCGCCAAGCGCCTGAACTCGGTCAATCCGCTCGATCCGGGCGACACGCACGCCATCGAAGAGCGCATCGGCCGTGCGGCGCGGCGCTTCGACGCCTATGGCAGGCCGCTGACTTTCCGCATGTCGCCGCTGTCGGGACTGGTTCTGTCCACGCATCTCGACAAGGCCGGCTGGAACAGGTTCGACGAATCCCTGGTGATGCGGCTGCCGCTGAAGGAGGTCGAGCTCGGTGCGGCCATGGACCAGATTCCGCTCAAGGACATCAGCCGCTTCATCGGCGCGTCGCTGAGGACGAGCGGCTCGGACGCCTCGCTGCGGCCCGGCCTGTCCGAGGTCATCGGCGCCATCCAGCCGGAAGCGGGGCTGTTCGCGCTCGAGGAGGGCAACGAGCCGCTGGCGACGCTGATCTGCGTGCATGACGGCGATCTGGCGGGTCTGTTCGAGGTCGCCACCGAAAAGTCGGCGCGCAAGAAGGGCCATGGCCGCAATCTCATCCTGTCGGCGCTGAAATGGGCGCGGCTGCGCGGCGCGCGCGAAGCCTGGCTGCAGGTCGAAGCCAGCAACGAGCCGGCGCTCTCGCTCTACCGGTCGCTCGGCTTCGAGGAAGTCTATCGCTACCATTATCGACGGCCGGCGGGAGCATGAGCGAGAGCAAGTCAACCGGAAAGCGTATGCTGCTGGTCGTCGCCTGCGCGCTGGTCGACACCGACCGGCGGGTGCTCCTGGCGCAGCGTCCGGAAGGAAAGCAGCTTGCCGGCCTGTGGGAGTTTCCAGGCGGCAAGGTCGAGCCCGGCGAGACGCCGGAGGAATGCCTGGTGCGCGAATTGCATGAGGAACTCGGCATCGAGACGGAGATTCCATGCCTGGCGCCGCTCACCTTCGCCAGCCATTCCTATGCCGATTTCCATCTCCTGATGCCGCTTTATGTCTGCCGCCGCTTCCGCGGGATCGCGCAGCCCAAGGAAGGGCAGGGACTAAAATGGGTCAGGCCCCGGCAGATGCGCGACTATCCGATGCCGCCGGCCGACGCGCCGCTGATACAGTTCCTCATCGACCTTCTGTAGTTTCGCGATTCGCCCATGCGACAGCCCATCGTTTCCCGGAGACGGTGAATGTTTCCGCACGGTTCCCGGGAGCTGCTTTAGCCAACGTTAATGGAAGATTTATCTCGATGTGAAAAATTGCACGAGGCCGTTTCGCGCGGCGATATCGTCGATGACTGGGAAACACGGCATGAGCCTCGAAAGAGACTGGGACTCGATCCGGCCCGACCGCGGCTTCCGCGCGGTGGATGCCGGCATGGGCATCCTGCGGATCACGCTTCTCTTCGGCTCGGCCGCGGTGGCGCTGGCGCTGATCGCAACGCCTTTCCTGGACAGCCAGACCCGGCCGCAGAACGCTCGCGACGGCTTCCCCGGCGGGCTCGACATGACGGCGACCGGATCGATCGGTCATCGCTCCAGTACATATACGGTGCGCCGCAGCGTGCTGCAGCCCTTGCCCAGTTCAATCTGCGTCATCCGCAATGACGGCAGCCGCAGCGGCGAGTGCTGACTTGGTTAATGATTTTCCGGCGAGGCGGCATTTCACTCGCTGTTAAGCTTTTACCGTTAACCTTTCTTAACGGGTAGGACATTAGAATTTCTGCATAGGGGATGATGACCATGAAGAACCTGCTGCAGCAATTCATTAAAGATGAGACGGGCGCCACGGCTATCGAATACGGCCTGATCGTCACCGTGCTGTCGCTCGTGATCGTCGGCGGCATCGGCAGGGCCGCGGATGCGCTCCAGTGGTTGTTTAGCGATAACAACAGCAGACTGGTCCAAGCTTTCTCCCACTGAGCATGCCGGTCAGGCAATCGGAGGCGGCAGTCAACGCCTCCGCACGTCCTCCAGGACAGTTTTCAGCGAGACCTTGGCCGATCCTGGCCTGAGCGGCTTTTGCTGCGAGGCATCGGGTGCCCAGCCGGACATCCAGACAACCGAAAAACTCGCGCGGATACGGCCGTCCGGGTCCGAGAACCGTTCCGCATAGATTTCGGCGGCGCGGGCAAAGAGCCGTCTACCGGCCGGCCGGCGGCTGCGATCGACGAGAGCGCTGGTTTCACCCATGGCGCGCAGATCGGCGGCGAGATCGAACAGCGTATCGTAGCGCACCGCGACCGTTTCGACATCGGCGACGGGCAAGGCCAGACCGGCGCGCTGCAACAGCGCGCCCGCGTCGCGCACGTCGGTGAAGGGAAGGACGCGCGGGCTCGCGCCGCCGTAAAGCTCCGTCTCGGCCGCAAGCATGCTTTCGCGCAATTCCATCAACGTGCCCGCGCCGGCGAGAGCGCCGAGGAACAGGCCGTCCGGTTTCAGGGCCCGGCGGATTTGCGCGAGCACGCCGGGAATGTCGTTCATGGCGTGCAGCGAGAGCAGGGAGACGACGAGATCGAGGCTGCCTTCCTCGAACGGCACGGTTTCCGGCGGCGCCACCAGGCCGGTGCCGCCGGCCAGAAGCGCTTCGTCCATCTCGACGCGCACGATCTCGCCGACCTTGCCGCTGTCGGCTAGCACGTCCGCCGCCGCCGACGTCTGACAGAACAAGGCGGTCGCCTTGCCGAAGCGGCGTTCGACGGCGCCCAGCCGGTCGGCAAGATCCTCCGCGGCGCGGCGCATCAGGAAATCGGCGCCTTCGACGGGGCGGGCGAGTGCCCGGCGCTTGCGCGCGAGCCAGAGCTCGGTGTCGATCAAGGGCTGCAATGAAAGCTTCCTGTTGTTCGCGCGTGCCGGAGTGGTGTTAAGGTAGCGCGGGGTTTCCTTTCACGTGGCCGATCCGGTGCACAAGATCAAGACCATAGCGGTCCAGGATATGACGCGGCAGGCATTGGCCTGGCCGGCGCGCCTGTTGTTTCCGCCGGTTTGCGCAGGCTGCCGTCGCCATGTGTCGCTGCCCGGCGTCTTGTGCGGCGTCTGCTGGCCGAAGCTGAGACTGCTGGAAAAACCCTGGTGCCCGGTGATGGGCACGCCCTTCACCCACGATATGGGCGAAGGGTTTCTTTCCGCCGAGGCGATCGCCGATCCGCCGCCCTTCGAGCGGGCGCGGGCGGCCGTCGTCTATTCAGGCGTCGCGCGGCAGATGGTGCAGGGGCTGAAATATC
The DNA here is from genome assembly GCF_006442815.1 of Mesorhizobium sp. B2-4-3. Taxonomy (GTDB): domain Bacteria; phylum Pseudomonadota; class Alphaproteobacteria; order Rhizobiales; family Rhizobiaceae; genus Mesorhizobium. Next base: position 197,472 of record NZ_VFVL01000003.1, on the reverse strand, counting down.
AGGATCGAACCGACCTCGCGCCCTGGATGGCGAACTGGATGATGCGCGCCGGCGCGGAGTTGGTCGCGGGGGCCGACCTGGTCGTGCCGGTGCCGTTGCATTGGCGGCGCTTCTTCCGGCGCCAGTTCAACCAGTCGGCGGAACTCGGACGGGCCGTTGCAAAGCTCGGCGGGCTGCCCTTCTCGCCATCCGCGATCAGGCGCGTGAAGCTGACGCGCCAGCAGGTCGGCCTCGAACGGCACGAGCGCGAGGAGAATGTGCGCGCCGCCTTTCGCGTCCCGCCGGAAGCCGAAATCGAGATAGCCGGGCGCCGGGTGCTCGTGGTCGACGATGTCTACACCACCGGCGCAACGGTGCGGGCGGTCGCCAAGGCGCTGAAGAGGGGCGGTGCCGGAGCCGTCGACGTGCTGACCTTCGCGCGCGTGCTGCCGGGGGACTTCCGGGCCGATGAGTCTGCAACTATATAGTGCTTAAGTTGTTGTTTTGGTGCATGTCGTTTTCGCACAACTGTCGGGCGATGTGCGCAGGGATTGCCGATCAATGGTCGATGTGACGATCTATACGCGGATGATGTGCGGCTACTGCAGCGCCGCCAAGCGGTTGCTCGACCGCAAGGGGGTGGCCTATACCGAGCACGACGCCTCATTCTCGCCGGAGCTGCGCCAGGAAATGATTTCCAAGGCGCATGGGCGAGCCACCTTTCCGCAGATTTTCATCGGCGACACGCATGTCGGCGGCTGCGACGACCTCCACGATCTGGAGTCGCAGGGCCGGCTGGACACGATGCTCGCCAACGGGAGATGACCATGGGTAGTTTCAAGGCCGCCGCCGTGCAGATGCGTTCGGGCACGAGCCCGGAACGCAACGCCGCCGACATGGAGATCCTGGTCCGGCAAGCCGCCGGCCAGGGCGCCACCTACGTCCAGACGCCGGAAATGACCGGCGCGCTGGTGCGCGACAAGGAAGCCGGCGCGGCCGCTTTTACCACTGAGGACAAGGACATCGTCGTCGCCACCGCGCGCAGGCTGGCGAAGGAGCTCGGCATTCACCTGCATGTCGGCTCGACGGCCATTCGCCGCGCCGACGGGAAGCTCGCCAACCGCGCTTTCCTGTTTTCGCCCGACGGCGCCGTGATTGCCGGCTATGACAAGATCCATATGTTCGACGTCGATCTCGACAATGGCGAGAGCTGGCGCGAATCCGCGTCCTACGAGCCAGGGACGGAAGCGGCCGTGATCGACATCGAAGGGACGAAGCTTGGCTTTGCCGTCTGCTACGACCTGCGCTTTCCGCAGCTGTTCCGCGCCGAGGCGATGGCCGGGGCCGAAGTGCTGACGGTGCCGGCCGCCTTCACGCGCCAGACAGGCGAGGCGCACTGGCATGTGCTGCTGCGCGCCCGCGCCATCGAGAACGGCGCCTATGTCATCGCTGCCGCGCAGGGCGGCCTGCACGAGGACGGACGCGAGACATATGGCCATTCGCTGATCATCGATCCGTGGGGGCGCATCATCGCCGAGGCCGCGCATAACGAGCCCGGTGTGATCGTCGCCGAGATCGATCCGGCCCAGTCGCTGGCCGCGCGCCGCAAGATCCCCAATCTGAAGAACGCGCGGGATTTCGCCGTCAAAGCCGGGACAAGCGAAGCGCCGCGTCTCAGGGGTGCCGCCTCTTGATCCGTTTCTCCCTGATCTGCGAACACGAGCACGAGTTCGAAGCGTGGTTCCGCAGCAATGACGATTTCGACGCCCAGAAGAAGCGCGGCTTCGTCGATTGCCCGAGTTGCGGCTCGCACAAGGTCGAGAAGGCGCTGATGGCGCCCGCCGTCTCCACGTCCCGCAGCCAAGAGAAGGTGGCTTTGGCCGTGGGCGAGGCGCAGAAGCAGGCGCTGGCGCAGCTCAAGGCGCTGGCCGAGAAGGTGCGGGAGAATGCCGACTATGTCGGCGACAAGTTCGCCGAGGAAGCGCGCAAGATCCATTTCGGCGAGGCCGATCCGCGCGGCATCTACGGCGAAGCGACCCCCGAAGAGGCGCAGAGCCTCGTCGAGGACGGCGTCGAGTTCATGCCGATCCCGAGCTTTCCGGAGGATCGGAACTAGGACGGCGAACTCAGGCTCCCGATCAGTTTTTCCAGCAGTTTCGCCAGCGTTTCCCGTTCGCCGCGCGTCAGGCCGGCGAGGATCTGGTGCTCGTTGGCGACGTGGGCGGTGAGCGCCTCGTCGGTGAGCTCGCGGCCTTTCACGGTGAGCTCGACGACGACACCGCGCCGGTCGCTGGGGTGCGGCGCGCGCCGGGTCAGGCCGGCCTTCTCCAGGCGGTCGAGGCGGGCGGTCATGGCGCCGGAGGTGACCATCGTCGCCTCGTAAAGCTCGGTCGGCGTCAGCGCGTAGGGCGCGCCCGCCCGGCGCAGCGTCGCCAGCACGTCGAATTCGCCGGCCTGCATTCCAAAGCGGGCAAAGACCGGGGCGAGCCGGTCGCGCGCGATCAGCGCCGAGGCCTCGTTGAGCCGCCCGATGACGCCCATCGGCGACACGTCGAGGTCCGGCCGTTCCCGTCGCCACTGTTCCATGGCCCTGCCCGCTCGATCCATATCGCTCACCGCAAAGTATCTTGACATAAAGAATCTTTACGCTATCTTATCGGAAGATGAACGGCCCGCCAAGCGGTCTCGCAGCGACAGGACAGCCCGATGAAATTTCTCTGGGATTCGGCGATCGGCCTTCTGGTGGTGACCGGCGGCCTGCTCGGCATGACGCTGCCGTTCGGCAAGCTCGCCACCGCCGCCGGCGTGCCCGCCATGGTCTGGGCCTTCGTCATCTCGCTGGGCGCCGGCGGCGTGCTGCTCTTGGCGCTTCTGCTGCGCGGCGAGCGCATCCGGCTGACGCCGCACAAGCTGCGCTATTTCTTCGTCACCGCGGCGATTTCCTATGCCTTGCCCAATCTTTTGATGTTCTCGGCCATTCCGCATCTCGGCGCCGGCTACACCGGCATCATGTTCACGCTGTCGCCGGTGATCACGCTGGTGTTCTCGATCCTGCTCGGTGTCAGGCGCCCCAACCTGCTCGGCATCATCGGCATCGCCGTCGGCTTCGTCGGCGCGGCGATGGTCGCGCTGACGCGCGGCGAGGCAGGCCAGCCGGCCGACTATTTCTGGGTGGCGATCGGGCTGCTTATCCCGGTCAGCCTTGCCGCCGGCAACATCTACCGCACCGTCGACTGGCCGCAAGGCACCGGCCCGATCGAGCTTGCGGTCGGCAGCCATCTGGCCTCGGCGACGCTGCTCCTCATCGGCATTTTGACGCTTCTGGGCGGGCAAGCCTTCATTCCGCTCGGCGGCGTGCCGCTTGTCGTCGTCGGTCAGGTTGCGTCGGCCTCGGCCATGTTCGCCTTCTTCTTCCGCCTGCAGGCTGTCGGCGGCCCGGTCTATCTCAGCCAGATCGGCTATGTGGCGGCGGCCGTCGGCCTGTTCGCCGGCACGATCTTCCTGGGCGAGCACTACCAGCTTCTGACCTGGCTTGGGGCGGCCATCATCACAGCCGGTGTTTTCATCACGACCAAGGCGCAAAGCCAGGCTGGCGCATCGGCGCCGGTTCGGATCGAGCCGGCGGCGTCCCGGAGCTAGTCCTCCCTGCCGGCGGGTTCCGGCCAGTTGAGACGTGAGACGGGCGGTTCGGCTTGCTGCCGTTCAGACCGAGGCTTTCTCGGCCAGCACCATGTAGTTGACGTCCATGTCCTTCGAGCGCTGCCAGCGGTCTGCCAGCGGGTGATAGATGACGCCGGTGCGGTCGATCACCGTGAGACCGGCCGCGCCCAGCGCCTTTGCCAGCTCCTCCGGCCGCACCAGCTTGCCGAACTGATGCGTGCCGCGCGGCAGCCAGCGCAGCACATATTCGGCGCCGATGATGGCGAGGCCGAGCGCCTTCAGCGTGCGGTTGATGGTGGCGACGAACATGATGCCGCCGGGGCGGACCATCTGCCCGCATTTGGCGACGAACAGGTCGACATCGGCGACATGCTCGACCACTTCCATGTTCAGGATGACATCGAAGGCCTCGCCGGCATCGGCCAGCGCCTCGGCCGTGGTGGCGCGGTAGTCGACGCTGACGCCGGCCTCCGCCGCATGCAGCTTCGCCACTTCGATGTTGGTCGCGGAAGCGTCGGCGCCGACCACTTCGGCGCCAAGCCGGGCCATCGGCTCGCACAGCAAACCGCCGCCGCAGCCGATATCGAGGAAGCGCAGGCCATCGAAAGGCCGCGCCGCGCGCGGATCGCGGCCGAAACGGGCTGCCACCTGGTCGCGGATATAGGCAAGCCGCACCGGATTGAACTTGTGCAGCGGACGGAACTTGCCGTTCGGGTTCCACCATTCGGCGGCAAGGGCGGAGAAGCGTTCCACTTCTCCGGCATCGATGGTCGATCGGCGGGGCTCTGGCATAGGCGGGTCTCCAGCGCATGACCCCGAAAATCGGAATCGATTTTCGGAAAGGATCATGCACAAAGTCAAAGTGCTATAGCGTCCTGCGTCCCAAAGGACGCGCCGCGCTGACGCTAGGAAGTCGGGCGCGGGGGAGGGAATGTCAAGGCAGGTTTTTTCAACTGCCGCCAAGCTCTCGTGCTGTCAGCATATGGCAGCTTGGTCGGACCGATGGTGAAACGGAATTGTGACTTCGCGCGAATGGGACGGCATAGACTGTTCGAAAAGGAACGCGATCATGCCGCCCTCGATCCTCTGGCGCCGTCTCGACCTTGAAGGCCACGATGCCTGCCTGCTTTGTGCGACCCAGAGCGGTTGGCGGCTCGAGGGGCATGCCCTCTTCCTCCATGACGGCCAGCCCTGCAGCCTTGCCTATGCGGTGGATTGCGATGCCTGCTGGCGCACGCGTCTCGCAAGCGTCGCCGGCTTTCTCGGCACGCAAACCCTGCGCTACGAGGTCGAACGGCTGGCCGACGGCCGATGGACGCTGAATGGCGCAAGCCAAGCGGAGGTTGCCGGGCTTGCCGATGTCGACCTCGGCTTCACGCCGGCGACGAACCTGCTGGCGATCCGCCGCTTCGACCTTGCCGTCGGCGCTGCGGCGCCTGCCCCGGCGGCGTATCTGGCCTTTCCGGAGCTAAGGCTTGAACGTCTGGGACCAGACCTATCGTCGCCTCGACGACAGCCGCTACGCCTATGCCGCGCCGAAATTCGGCTACGACCAGGTGCTGGACGTCTCGCCGTCCGGCTTCATTGTCGACTATCCAGGCCTTTGGAAGGCCATCGCGCTGCGTGCATCCTCGACCGGCTAGATTTTCGACAGCGCGACCGCTGCGTGCCTCATGTCGACGCTGGCCGGGTCGATCGCCTGAACCGCCTCGCTGCCGCCGATCTCGACCATGATGCGGTCCGCCGCCGCCCGGGCCTGTTCCAGGCTCTGCCAGCGCACGACGTCCACCCAGCTTCCGTCCTCGCGCCTGCCGAGCTGCCGGCTTAGAAAGCCCGGCTGCCGGGCGAGCCAGTCGGTGATGACGCCGTTACTGGCGACAAAGCTGGCCTCAGTGCCAGGCTTGAGGCGGAAGGTGACGATTTCCAGGGTCTCGGTCATGACAATCTCCAACGGGCCGTTGCGTCAGTCTTATGGCATGGTCGGCGACAAGATTCTGTCAGGATAGACGGTGCCGGGCCGCTCTTGGCCGCGCTCGCTTGCGAAGCCTTGCTGTTTTGGCTAAGGAGGCCGCGCATTCCGGCGCCGGGCTTACCTGGCGTTTCCTCTCGTTCCGGCCCTGAGCCGGCTTCAGACAAAGGCATTTCGCTTCCATGGCGCGTATCGTGATGAAATTCGGCGGAACCTCGGTCGCCGACATCGCTCGCATCCGCAATGTGGCGCGCCATGTCAAACGCGAGGTCGATGCCGGCCACGACGTCGCCGTGGTGGTCTCGGCCATGGCCGGCAAGACCAACGAGCTGGTCGGCTGGACGCGCGAGGCATCGCCCATGCACGACGCGCGCGAATATGACGCCGTTGTCGCTTCCGGCGAGCAGGTCACGGCCGGTCTCCTGGCGATCACGCTGCAAAACATGGGCGTTCATGCACGGTCCTGGCAGGGCTGGCAGATCCCGATCAAGACCGACAATGCCCACGGCGCGGCGCGCATCCTCGATATCGACGGCGCCTTTCTGATCAAGCGCTTCGGCGAGGGCCAGGTGGCGGTCATCGCCGGGTTCCAGGGCATCGGGCCCGACAACCGTATCGCGACGCTCGGCCGCGGCGGCTCCGACACGAGCGCCGTGGCGATCGCCGCCGCGGTCAAGGCCGACCGATGCGACATCTATACCGACGTCGACGGCGTCTACACGACCGACCCTCGCATCGAGCCGAAAGCCCGGCGTCTCGCCAAGATTTCGTTCGAGGAAATGCTCGAAATGGCTTCGCTCGGCGCCAAGGTGCTGCAGGTGCGCTCGGTCGAGCTTGCCATGGTACACAGGGTGCGTACCTTCGTGCGGTCGTCCTTCGACGATCCCGATGCGCCCGGAATGGGGGATTTGCTCAATCCGCCCGGAACGCTCATTTGCGACGAGGAAGAGATCGTGGAACAGCAGGTCGTCACCGGAATTGCCTACGCCAAGGACGAAGCGCAGATTTCGCTGCGCCGCGTCGGCGACCGTCCAGGCGTCGCCGCCGGCATCTTCGGCCCGCTGGCCGAGGCCAACATCAATGTCGACATGATCGTCCAGAACATTTCCGAGGACGGCAAATTCACCGACATGACCTTCACCGTGCCGTCCGGCGACGTCGACAAGGCGCTTGCGGTGCTGGAGAAGCTGAAGCCGGAAGTCGGCTACGACGTCGTGCAGTCGGAAGCCGGCATGTCGAAGGTCTCGGTCATCGGCATCGGTATGAGGAGCCACGCCGGCGTCGCCGCCACTGCCTTCAAGGCACTGGCCGACAAGGCGATCAACATCCGCGCCATCACCACTTCCGAGATCAAAATCTCGATACTGATCGACGGACCCTATACCGAACTGGCGGTTCGCACTTTGCATTCCGTCTACGGTCTGGATAAGCAATAGCAAGAACTGAGTCAGTTGTTGCGTGAACGCCGGCCGCGGGAGAAACTGCGGCGGGCGGAATGCCCATTGGAGAACAAGCCGCGATGCGTGATACGGCCAGTGGCCCGCGCGTTCTGCTCAAACGGCTTCGCGAGCTCATGCAAGAGCCGCTGGAGCCGCAGGAGCGGCTCGACCGCATCGTGCGCGACATCGCCTCCAACATGGTCGCCGAAGTCTGCTCGCTCTATGTGCTGCGCGCCGACTCGGTGCTCGAACTCTACGCCACCGAAGGTCTGAACCCGAACGCCGTCCACCTGGCGCAGCTCAGGCTCGGACAGGGCCTGGTCGGCACGATCGCCGCCAGCGCGCGGCCGCTCAATCTCTCCAACGCGCAGGAACATCCGGCCTTCGCCTACCTGCCGGAAACGGGCGAGGAGATCTACAATTCCTTCCTCGGCGTGCCGGTGCTGAGGGCAGGGCGCACGCTGGGCGTGCTGGTGGTGCAAAACAAGACCATGCGCCACTATCGCGACGACGAGGTCGAAGCGCTTGAAACGACGGCGATGGTGATCGCCGAGATGATCGCCACCGGCGATCTTGCCCGCCTCACCAAGCCGGGGCTCGAGCTCGACCTCAGCCGCCCGGCGAGCTTCACCGGCGTCTCCTTCAACGATGGCGTCGGTCTCGGCCATGTCGTGCTGCACGAGCCGCGCATCGTCGTCACCAACCTGTTCAACGAGGACAGCGAGGAGGAGGTGCGCCGGCTGCAGTCCTCGCTCGGCTCGCTCCGGCTCTCCATCGACGACATGCTGGAGCGGCGCGAGGTCGCCTTCGAGGGCGAGCACCGCGAGGTGCTCGAAGCCTACCGCATGTTCGCCAATGACAGTGGTTGGGTGCGCCGGCTGGAAGAGGCGATCCGCAACGGCCTGACGGCGGAAGCCGCGGTCGAAAAGGTGCAAAGCGACATGCGCGCGCGCATGCTGCACATGACCGATCCCTATCTGCGCGAGCGGATGAGCGATTTCGACGATCTCGCCAACCGGCTGTTGCGCCAGCTGATGGGGCGCGGGCCGGAGGATGTCGCGGCCGCGCTGCCCAAGGACGCCATCATCGTCGCCCGCTCGATGGGCGCGGCCGAGCTGCTCGACTATCCGCGCGACAAGCTGCGCGGCCTGGTGCTCGAGGACGGCGCCGCCACCAGCCATGTCGTGATCGTCGCGCGCGCCATGGGCATTCCGGTCGCCGGACAGGTGAAGGGCGCCGTTTCCATGGCGGAAAACGGCGACGCCATCATCGTCGACGGCGAGGAAGGCACCATCCATCTCAGGCCGCAATCCGACCTGGAAGCCGCCTATGCCGAAAAGGTCCGGTTCCGGGCGCGGCGGCAGGAAGTCTACCGCGAGCTGCGCAAGAAGCCGTCGCTGACCAGGGACGGGATTCCGGTCGATCTCCTGATGAATGCCGGCCTTGCCGTCGACCTGCCGCAGCTCACCGAGTCGGGCGCCGCCGGCATCGGCCTGTTCCGCACCGAGCTGCAGTTCATGGTTGCCTCGACCTTCCCGCGCGCCGAGGCGCAGGAGCGGCTCTATCGCGATGTGCTCGACGCCGCGCGCGGCAAGCCGGTCACTTTCCGCACCATCGACATCGGCGGCGACAAGGTGCTGCCTTACTTCAAGGGCGCGATCCAAGAAGAGAACCCGGCGCTGGGCTGGCGGGCGATCCGGCTGACGCTCGATCGTCCCGGCCTGCTCAGGACGCAGATCCGGGCGCTGCTCAAAGCCAGCGGCGGCCGCGAGCTGAAGCTGATGCTGCCCATGGTCACCGAGCTGTCGGAAATCGCGCAGGCGCGCGAGATCATCGACCGCGAGGTCCGGCATTTGTCGCGCTTCGCGCACCACCTGCCCACCAGCCTCAAGCTCGGCGCGATGCTGGAAGTGCCATCGCTCTTGTTCCAACTCGACGAATTGATGAAGGCGGTGGATTTCGTCTCGGTCGGCTCCAACGACCTCTTCCAGTTCATCATGGCGGTCGATCGCGGCAATACGCAGCTTGCCGACCGCTTCGACACGCTTTCGGCGCCGTTCCTGCGGGTACTGAAGACGATCGCCGACGCCGGCGCCCGCAATCACACGCCGGTGACGCTTTGCGGCGAGCTGGCCGGCAAGCCGATCTCGGCGATGGCGCTGATCGGCCTCGGCTTCCGCTCGATCTCGATGTCGCCGGCCTCGATCGGCCCGGTCAAGGCGATGCTGACCGAACTTCCGCTGCAGGAACTGCAGGCCTTCTTCAGGGACAATCTGATGGCGCCCGCCCAAGGGACGCCGATGCGGGCGCTGCTGCAAGCCTTTGCCGACGATCGTTCGATTCCGCTATAGCATCCCATCATGATCAACCTGCCCCGCGACCGTATGGATCAAGTCGTCAAGCGTTTCGAGATGCTCGAAGCGCAGATGTCGGCCGGGCCCGCCGCCGATGCCTATGTGAAGATGGCGTCGGAATATGCCGAGCTGCAGGACATGGTGGCCAAGGTCCGGGAACTGCGCTCAGCCGAGCACGAGCAGGCCGACCTTGAGGCGATGCTGGCCGACAAGGGCACCGATGCCGAGATGCGGGCGCTGGCCGAAGCCGATTTGCCCGGCGTCGAGAGCCGCATCGAAGCGCTGCAGAAGGACATCCAGATCCTGCTTCTGCCCAAGGATGCGGCCGACGAGAGGAACGCCATCCTCGAAATCCGCGCCGGCACCGGCGGCGACGAGGCGGCCCTGTTCGCCGGCGATCTGTTTCGCATGTATGAGCGCTATGCCGCCTCGCGCGGCTGGCGCTTCGAGACGGTGTCGGCGAGCGACGGCGAGGTCGGCGGCTATAAGGAAATCATCGCCTCGGTGTCGGGCAAGGGCGTGTTCGCGCATCTGAAGTTCGAATCCGGCGTGCACCGCGTCCAGCGTGTGCCGGAAACCGAGGCCGGTGGGCGCATCCACACCTCGGCGGCGACGGTGGCGGTGCTGCCGGAGGCCGAGGAGGTCGATATCGAGATCCGGGCCGAAGATATCCGCATCGACACGATGCGGGCCTCGGGTTCGGGCGGCCAGCACGTCAACACCACCGATTCGGCGGTTCGCATCACCCATTTGCCGACCGGCATCATGGTGGTGCAGGCGGAAAAATCGCAACACCAGAACCGGGCGCGCGCCATGCAGATCCTGCGCGCGCGGCTCTACGACCTGGAGCGCAGCCGGGCCGACGAGGAACGCTCGTCGTCGCGAAAGTCGCAGGTCGGCTCGGGCGACCGGTCGGAGCGCATCCGCACCTATAATTTCCCGCAAGGGCGCGTCACCGACCATCGCATCAACCTCACGCTCTACAAGCTCGACCGGGTGATGATGGGCGAGCTCGACGAGGTGGTCGACGCGCTGATCGCCGACCATCAGTCGAAGCTGCTTGCCGATATGAGCCTCGATGGCTGACCAACTGCCCGCGGCGCTTGGGCCGCTGCTCAGGGCGGCGCGCGAGCGCCTGGCCGCCGCCGGCATTGCCGATCCGGCGCTCGATTCCCGGCTGATCGTCGAGCATTTCTCCGGCACGACCCGCACCCAGGCCATTGCCGAACCGGAGCAAAAGGTGGGTTCCGCGGCGCTTTCAGCCATCGAAGCGGCCCTGAGGCGTCGCGTCGCAGGCGCGCCGGTGCACCGTATCCTCGGCTACCGCGAATTCTACGGTTTGCGCTTGTCGCTTTCGCCAGAGACGCTGGAGCCCCGGCCGGACACCGAGACGCTGGTCGACGCGGTCCTGCCCTTCGCGCGGGCAACGGCCGAAAGGCTCCGGGAATGCCGCATTCTCGATCTCGGCACGGGCACCGGCGCCATCGCGCTGGCCCTGCTCGGCGCCATTCCGGCCGCGACTGCGACAGGCGTCGATATTTCGCCCGATGCATTGGCGACCGCAGCCGGAAACGCCCGGGACCTGGGGTTCGGCGAGCGCTTCGAAGCCTTGCATTCCAACTGGTTCGAAAAAGTTTTGGGCCGTTACCATGTAATTGCCTCGAACCCTCCCTATATACCCAGTCGAAACATTGGAAATCTGCAGGACGAGGTCCGCGATTTCGATCCGCACCTAGCCCTTGATGGCGGTACGGATGGTTTGGATCCCTATAGGATCATTGCCGCTGAAGCGGCGGAATTTCTGCAAGCACAAGGCAAGGTAGCGGTCGAGATCGGCCATACGCAGAAAAACGAGGTCACCGGGATATTCGCGGCAGCCGGCTATGTGTTAACCGGGTCACATCGCGATCTCGGCGGCAATGACAGAGTTCTGGTGTTCGAGCGTTGAAAGCCCTGATGCAGTGCGAAAAAACCGCTTGGCAACACCGGGGAATGCAGTTAGGGTCCGGCTCAACCGGATGAGACGAAGCAGGCAGTGCTCCCAGCGATTCGGTTTTCCTTGGAAATAGCTGCCTTCTTGCGCAAACGACGCCCAAGCTTCGTGCGGGAATCATCTGGCAAGTGATGTAACCGGAACAGGATGGCACGTGGCGCCAACGCAATTGATGCGGGCGAACGCCGGTGAAGAAACGAAACGGCTGGCTGCATGAGCGCCTCCGTTCGTGAAGAGTTTTTCGAAAATTCACTATGAAGAGAGTCTAATGAGGCCACAACAGCAGAACAGGCGCATGCGCGGTCGCAACAATAATGGCGGCGGCGGTGGCAACAACAACAACCGCAAGGGGCCGAACCCCCTGACGCGCAATTACGAGAGCAATGGTCCGGACGTGAAGATCCGCGGATCGGCTCAGCAGATCGCCGAAAAATACGCCACACTCGCCCGTGACGCGCAAAGCTCCGGTGACCGGGTTATGGCGGAGAACTACCTCCAGCACGCCGAACATTACAATCGCATCATTGCCGCCGCGCAGGCGCAGATGCCGATCCAGAACACTCAGCAGAACCGCGACGATTTCGACGACGATATGGACGAGGATCGCGAAGAGTTCGACAATGGCGCCGATGCGCCGGGCACGGCGAACGGCTCCGGCCCGCAGCCGGTGATCGAAGGCACGCCGGCGGAACTCGCCTACAACCAGGAAAACGGCCGCGACAACAACAGCCGTCGCGATAACAACCAGCGCGACAACAATGGCCGCGACCGGCATCGTGACCGCCGCAATGGCGGCTACGGCCAGAACGGTCAGCGTGGCGAAAACGCCCAGCGCGGCGAGCAGGGCGGCCAGCAGCTCGACCAGAACCGCCGCAATGAGGGACAGGCGCAGCCCGAGGCGACCGGCGAGGCTGGTTCACAGGCCGAGCAGGCGCCGCAGTTCGACAGTTTCTCGCCAGCGGCCCTTGCCGCACAGGCCGAGCTCAACGAAGCCGTCCAGGACAATGGAGCCCGCCGTCCGCGTCGCCCGCGCCGCCCGCGCGGCAATTATGCCGACCAGGCCAGCGGCGAGCAGGGCGACCGGCCGGAGGGCTCGAGCCCCGAAGGGTCGGGTCCCGAAAGTTCAGGCGAAACGCGCAACGCGGCGAACAATGGCAACGAGGTCGGCGCCAAGGCTGTCGAAGAGGCGAACCAGGCGAGGGAGCCTACCGCCAGCGAGCCGGCACCTGTTGCCAACGAGGCTCCCGGCGAACCCGTAGCCGCCGACGCAAACAACTGATCCAGACGCCATTTCAAGCATCGCTGACGGCGGAGAGAAATCTCCGCCGTTTTCGTTTATGCGCGCCTGGAATATTCTGCGTTGATCGACATCAAGGCGTCTTGAGGGACGGTGGCCCATACACCATATCTGCGCTGAACAGGGCTCGGCTCTTTTGAGCGGGTCCGTCACCGCAATCTGATCCGGTGCCGCAAAGCGGGCCGGTGATGGAAGGAGACAGCGAATGAATCTTGAAAAATACTCGGAGCGCGTGCGCGGCTTCATCCAGTCCGCGCAGACCATGGCGCTGTCGCGCAACCACCAGCAATTCACGCCCGAACATATGCTCAAGGTGCTCGTCGACGACGACGAGGGCCTTGCCGCATCCCTGATCGAACGCGCCGGCGGCAATGTCCGCGACGTCAAGCTCGGCGTCGAGGCGGCGCTCGAAGCCATGCCCAAGGTCGAGGGCGGCAATGGCCAGCTCTATCTTGCTCAGCCGCTCGCCAAGGTGTTTTCGACCGCCGAGGACCTCGCCAAGAAGGCCGGCGACAGCTTCGTCACCGTCGAGCGGCTGCTGCAGGCGCTGGTCATGGAGAAGTCGGCCAAGACCGCCGACATCCTGTCCAAGGCAGGCGTCACCGCGCAGGCGCTCAACCAGGCCATCAACGATATCCGCAAGGGCCGCACAGCCGACTCGGCCAGTGCCGAGCAGAGCTATGACGCGCTGAAGAAATACGCGCGCGACCTCACCGCCGATGCCCGCGCCGGCAAGCTCGATCCGGTCATCGGCCGCGACGACGAGATCCGCCGCACCATCCAGGTGCTGTCGCGGCGCACCAAGAACAACCCCGTGCTGATCGGCGAGCCGGGCGTCGGCAAGACGGCAATCGCCGAGGGCCTGGCGTTGCGCATCGTCAATGGCGACGTGCCGGAATCGCTGAAGGACAAGCAGTTGATGGCGCTCGACATGGGCGCGCTGATTGCCGGCGCCAAATATCGCGGCGAGTTCGAGGAGCGGCTGAAGGCCGTGCTCAACGAGGTCACCTCGGCCAACGGCAACATCATCCTGTTCATCGACGAGATGCACACGCTGGTCGGCGCCGGCAAGGCGGACGGCGCGATGGACGCGTCGAACCTGTTGAAGCCCGCGCTGGCGCGCGGCGAATTGCACTGCGTCGGCGCGACCACGCTAGACGAATACCGTAAGCATGTCGAAAAGGATGCCGCGCTTGCCCGCCGTTTCCAGCCCGTCTTCGTCGACGAGCCGACGGTGGAAGACACGGTTTCGATCCTGCGCGGCCTGAAGGAGAAATACGAGCAGCACCACAAGGTGCGCATCTCCGATTCCGCGCTGGTGTCGGCGGCGGCGCTTTCCAATCGCTACATCGCCGACCGCTTCCTACCGGACAAGGCGATCGACCTGGTCGACGAGGCGGCGTCCAGGCTGCGCATGCAGGTCGATTCCAAGCCTGAGGCGCTGGACGAGATCGACCGCCGCATCATGCAGCTCAAGATCGAGCGCGAGGCGCTGAAGGTCGAGAAGGACGAGGCTTCGAAGGACCGGCTTGCCCGGCTGGAGAAGGAACTCGCCGATCTCGAGGAGGAATCGAGCGAGCTGACCACCAAGTGGCAGGCCGAGAAGCAGAAGCTTGGCCTTGCCGCCGACCTGAAGAAGCAGCTCGACGAGACGCGCAACGAACTGGCGATCGCGCAGCGCAAGGGCGAGTTCCAGCGCGCGGGCGAGCTTGCCTATGGCAAGATCCCGGAGCTCGAGAAGAAGCTCAAGGAAGCCGAAGCGCAGGACGGCAAGACCGGCATGGTGGAAGAGGTGGTCACGCCCGACCATGTCGCGCATGTCGTGTCGCGCTGGACCGGCATTCCGGTCGACAAGATGCTGGAAGGGCAGCGCGAGAAGCTGTTGCGCATGGAAGACGAGATCGGCAAGCGCGTCGTCGGCCAGGGCGAAGCCGTGCAGGCGGTGTCCAAGGCCGTGCGCCGCGCCCGCGCCGGGCTGCAGGATCCGAACCGGCCGATCGGCTCGTTCATGTTCCTCGGACCGACCGGCGTCGGCAAGACCGAGCTCACCAAGGCGCTGGCCAGCTTCCTGTTCGACGACGAGACGGCACTGGTGCGCATCGACATGTCGGAATTCATGGAGAAGCATTCCGTCGCCCGGCTGATCGGCGCGCCTCCCGGCTATGTCGGCTATGAGGAGGGCGGCGCGCTGACCGAAGCGGTGCGGCGCCGGCCATATCAGGTCGTGCTGTTCGACGAGATCGAGAAGGCGCATCCGGATGTGTTCAACGTGCTGCTGCAGGTGCTCGACGACGGAAGGCTGACCGATGGCCAGGGCCGCACGGTCGACTTCCGCAACACGCTGATCATCATGACGTCCAACCTCGGCGCCGAATATCTGGTCAGTCTCAGCGACGACCAGGATGTCGACGCCGTGCGCGACGAGGTGATGAGCGTGGTGAAGGCCTCGTTCCGGCCGGAGTTCCTCAACCGCGTCGACGAGGTGATCCTGTTCCACCGGCTGCGCCGGCAGGACATGGACCGCATCGTCGAGATCCAGCTCAAGCGGCTGGAGAACCTGCTTACCGACCGCAAGATCGTGCTGTCGATCGATCACGACGCGATCGAGTGGCTGGCCTCGAAGGGCTACGATCCGGCATATGGCGCCAGGCCGCTGAAGCGGGTGATGCAGAAGGAGCTGCAGGATCCGCTGGCGGAGAAGATCCTGCTCGGCGAGATCCTCGACGGCTCAACCGTCAAGGTCACCGCGGGCTCCGACCGGTTGAACTTCCGCTCGAAGCCGACCGTGGTGGCGACGGAAGCCGCCGCCTGATTCCAAGCAAGTTGAAACGAAAGGGCGCGTCGCATCGGACTGGTGCGGCGCGCTTTGTTTTTCCCGGCGACCGCGCATAATCGGCTGCTGATTCGAATGGCTGGGAAGAACTCGATGAAGCTCGACGACTATAACGGCTTCTGCGCCTCGCTGCCCGCTACGACGCATGTGGTCCAGTGGGGCGGGGCCCACGTCTGGAAGGTCGGCGGCAAGGTGTTTGCCATCGGCGGCTGGAACGAGGGCGGGCAGCTTTTCGTCACCTTCAAATGTTCCGAGATGGCCTATGACGTGCTGAAGGATCAGCCGGGCTGCCGGCCGGCGCCCTATCTTGCCTCGCGCGGCATGAAATGGATCCAGCGTCAGACAAGCCAAAGCATGGATGATGCGGCGCTCGAGGACTATCTGCGCGAGAGCCATCGCTTGGTCGTCCTCAAGCTGACCAGACAGGCACGTAACGAATTGGGGCTTGCCAAAGGCTAGCTGATATTCCTCAAGGTACCGGAAAACCGCCATCTTCATGCCCGGTTCATGTTGGAATCTTAATCTGGGTAGCTGGTTTGCTGACGAAGATTCGCCCGCCAGCAGCCCGAGTCGACCGGAGAGCTTGACCCACATGCTGCGCTTGATCTTTTCCCTTTCGGCACTCGCGGCCGGGCTGGTGTCTTCCAGTGCGTTCGCCATGCCGAGCGCGGATGGCGCGCAGAGCGCGCGCCCGACCGAGCGCGGCGCGCTGATGCTGGCTCAGGAAGGCAATATCGATATCTACTACGACGCCAGGGGCAATCGCGTGCTGGTCGATGCGGACACCGGCAAGGTCATCGCCATCCAGCCGCCCGGCAGCAGGCTCGACCGCCGCGCGCTTCGCCGGCAGATGCGCATGCAGGAACTCGGCCGCGCGCCGGCCGAGGACGACGACCGCTACTATCTCGACAATCCCGACGACATGGCCCGCTTCCGCCGGCGGCAGCTGGAGGAGAACGGCCGGGTCATCCCGCCGCCGGTCGATGAGTATGACCCCAACGAAGACAATTCCGTCGATGCCTATCCGCCGGCGCCCAACAACGATGAAGGCTATGCGACCACCTATCCGGAGGCGCCGAAGTCCAACACAATCAAGCGCCAGCCACTGAACGAGGCGTCGGTCGATCCGGAGCAGCCGGGCCAAGGCGACGTGCTGCAGGCCAATCCGGATGCCCAGGCGGCACTGCCGCCGAACGCGGGCGGCAAGGCCACCGTCGATCCATCGCTGTCGCTCGGGGTGCGCCAGGACGTCGCCGCGCTGCAGGTGCTGCTCGACCGCGGCGGCGCCTCGCCGGGCGTGATCGACGGGCGCTTCGGCTCGAATGTCGACAAGGCGCTGGCCGCCTACAACGAGATCAACGGCACCAGTTTGAAATCGACCGATGAAGTCGGCATCCAGGCGGCGCTTGCCCAGTCCGGCGGCGACGCCTTTGCCATCTACACGATCACGCCGGAGGATGCGGCCGGCCACTATCTCGCCTCGATCCCCGAGGACTATAGCCAGAAGGCCGGGCTCGACTGCATGTGCTACACCTCGGTCACCGAGGCGCTGGCCGAGCGCTTCCACATGGACGAGACCTATCTGAAGTCGATCAACAAAGGGGTCGACTTCAATCGCCCCGGCACGATGATCAAGGTCGCCAATTTCGGCAAGCTGGTGTCGACGCCCGTAGCGCGCATCGTCGCCGACAAGACCAAGAAGGAAGTCTACGCCTATGATGCGGGCGGCAAGCTGGTCGCGGCCTATCCGGCGACCATCGGCTCGGCCGACACGCCTTCGCCGACCGGCATTCACGCCGTCTCGCGCATCGCGCTCGACCCGAACTATACCTATAATCCCAACATCAATTTCAAGCAGGGCCAGAACGACAAGATCCTGACCATCCCGCCGGGACCGAACGGTCCGGTCGGCTCGGTGTGGATCGCGCTCGACAAGCCGACTTACGGCATCCACGGCACGCCCGATCCCTCCAAGATAGGCAAGACCGAGAGCCATGGCTGCGTGCGCCTGACCAACTGGGATGCGCGCGAGCTCGCCAAGGTGGTGTCGCCGGGCGTCACGGTGGAGTTTGTCGGCGGATCCTCAGCCGATGATTTTGCGCAGCAGTGAGGCGCGCGGCGCCGCGGCGTAGACAAGCTGCACCAGGAGGATGAAGCCGATGCTGAGCAAGGGTGTCGCGAGGCAAAGCGCCGCGCCGATTGCCCAGAGGATTTGCGCCTTGACGATGCGCTGGTAGACCGTGCGGCGCGTTTCAGCGTCGACGTCCTCGGCGATCATGCCGTTCCTGTCGGCATACCACCAGCTTGCGTACAGCGTGGCGCCCAGCATCAGCAGGTTCAGCCAGTAGACCAGCACCGCGCCCCTGAATGCCAGGAAATCGGCGAGAAGGTCTGTTGAGAAGGGCAGCAGCGCGATAAAGGCGAGGAAGCACAGGTTGAGCGTCGCGAGCCGCCGGTCCGACTTCGCGATCAGGCCATGCTGTGCCTGCTGTCCGAACCAGAAGATGGTGAGCGTGAGGAAGCTCAGCGCATAAGTCAGGAATCGCGGCGCCAGCGCCAGGATCGCGGCGAGCAATTCGCCTTCCGAATGCACTGCCTCATGCGATGGCACCCTGATCTCCAGCACGATCAAGGTCAGCGCGATGGCGAAAACGCCGTCGGTCACGCCGACGATGCGTCCGCGTCCTTCCGCCGACGGTTCGAGCGGCCGCTTCATGGGTTCCCCCTCTCACGCATGATGGTGGAACCTAGCACGCTGTTGGCGGTTTGCATCAGGATTGAACCCACCTCGCCATCCGGCCTGAATCAAAAAGATAGAGCATGATGTCGTCCGAAAACCGCTTCACACTTTTCGGCATCATGCTCTGTCATCTGGTTTCAAGAACAGCGATGCTCTGGCTTGTTGTTGCAGCCGCGCTGGAGGGTTAAGCAGGGATCCATGTCATCCGCGAATGAAACCACTGCCGATTCGCACTCGCCCGCGCGCGCGAACGGCACGTTTTGTCCGCAGACCCAGCGAAAATTCGTGCTGGTCGCCGCGATCCTCGCCTCGGCGCTCGGCTTCATCGACGGTTCGGTCCTGGCGATCGCCATGCCGGCTCTGCGCGCGGATCTCGGCGCCGGCCTGGCGCAAGCGCAGTGGATTTCCAACGCCTATGCGTTGACGCTGTCGGCGCTCATCCTGGTGGGCGGCGCTGCCGGCGACCGGTTTGGACTGCGGCGCGCCTTCGTGATCGGGATCGCGCTGTTCGTCGCGGCTTCGCTCGCCTGCGCGGTGGCGCCCGATCCGGCCATATTGATCGCCTTCCGCGCCGTCCAGGGTATCGGGGCGGCGATCATGGTGCCGGGCAGCCTCGCCATCATCGCCAAAGCCTATCCGAAGAAGGAGCGCGGCCGGGCGATCGGCATCTGGGCTGCCGCTTCGGCGCTGACCACGGCGCTCGGGCCCGTGTTGGGCGGCCTTGCGCTCTCGACTTTCGGCAATGGTGTCTGGCGCGCGATCTTTGCCATCAACCTGCCGCTCGGACTGATCTCGATCTATCTGCTTCTGGCCAAGGTGCCGGCCGACAAGCCGACCGAAAAACGCAGCCTCGACCTTGGCGGCGCGGCGCTGGCGACGCTGGCTTTCGGCCTGCTCGCCTACGGGTTGACGGCGATGAATGCCGAAGGTGCCGGCTTGATGTCGGGTCCGGCGATCGTTGCCAGCGTGGTCCTGCTTGTCGTCTTCATCCTTTACGAGCACAGGCGGCGCGACCCGATGATCGATCTCGGCCTGTTCCGGATCAGGGCCTTTGCCGGCGCCAATCTGGCAACGTTTTTCCTTTATTTCGCGCTCTCGGCCAATTTGTTCTACCTGCCGATGGCGTTGATCGCCGGCTGGAGGCTGAGCGAGGCCGAGGTCGGCTTTATCTTCGTGCCGCTGTCGGCGTCGATCGCGCTTTTGTCCGGACCGGTCGGCCAGTGGTCGGATCGCATCGGTCCGCGTTTCCCCATCGCCAGCGGCAGCATGGTCGTGGCCATCGCCTTCGCCGGCCTTGCCTTGCTCACCCATTTCGGCATCCACGATTTCTGGATGGGCACCTTTCCGCTGATGGCGCTGATGGGGCTTGGCATGGCGCAGGTCGTGTCGCCGCTGTCGACCGCTGTCATGACGTCCGTCGAGGACAAGGATACCGGGGCTGCGTCCGGCATCAACAACGCGGTCTCGCGCGTCGGCGGCCTGATCGCGGTGGCGGCGATGGGCTCGCTGGCGACCTGGGTTTACGCGCGGATGACCGGCAATGCCGCCGGGATGCCCGGTTTCGGCGAGCCGCCCACCTCCGGGCTGGCCGCCAATATCGAGGCGGCCAGGATTGCGGCAAGCGATTCGGCTTTCGCCGCGGTCGCGGCGATCACGGCACTGCTTTGCGTGCTTTCTTCACTCACCGCCTGGTTCACGGTTCCCGGACAGGCATCGCCCTGGCCGCAAAAGACAAACGATGAGAAAGATTAGTTCGGAAGCTGCGAATCAGCCTTGGCGCTGGCGACCTTCAGTGAGTTTCCGTCTTCCTGCTTCAGAAGATCGTCGATGCGCTCGCGCTCTTTCTTGAAGGCGACGAGATCGTCGCCCTTCAAAACCTTGCCGACCGGCAGACGCACACGCATCGGGTCGACCTTGGTGCCGTTGACGATCAGCTCGTAGTGTAGATGCGGGCCGGTGGCGAGACCGGTCTGGCCGAGGTAGCCGATCGTCTGGCCCTGGCGCACGCGCACTCCGGGCTCGATGCCGTTGGCGAAAGCGCTCTGGTGATTGTAGGAGGTCTCGTAGCCATTGGCGTGGCGGATGATGATCTGCTTGCCGTAGCCGCCGGCCCAGCCGACCTTCTCGACGACGCCGTTGCCGGCGGCGATGATCGGCGTGCCGATGGGCGCTGCCCAGTCGACGCCGGTATGCATGCGCACATAGCCCAGAATCGGGTGCCGGCGCGCGCCGAAGCCGGAACGGAATTTGCCGGCGGGCAGCGGATTGCGCAGCAGGAACTGCTCGGCGCTCGAACCATTTTCGTCGAAATAGTCGGTGCCGCCGTCCTGCATCTGGAAGCGGTAGAAATTGCGCGTCTGGCCGCCGAAGGTCGCCGATACATAAAGAAGCTCGGAATTGTCGGAGGTCTGGTCGTCGCCATCAGGCTGCGAGAACAGGACCTCGAGGCGGTCGGCCGGTGAAATCCGCGACTGGAAATCGACGTCGGAGGCGAGAAGCTTGATCAGCTTCTGCGTCATTGTTTTCGACATGCCGTAGGAGTAAGCGGCGCGGTAGATGCCGTCATAGACATTGGGCAGGTTGCCGCGCACCACGACGGGCTGCGAATCGTCGAATGCCGTCAGAAGCTCGGGATTGGCCTCCGGCTCCTGCGCCGGCACATACTGGCCACGGTCGTCGAGCGCTATGGTGACGATGTGCGTGGTCTTGTCGTAGACGCTGGTGCGTACGACCTTGGCGATGTCGCCGCGCACCTCGAGGCCAACGCGCAGCACCGTTCCGGCCTTCAGCGCCGGGGCGTTCAAGAGCTTGGCGATGGCCTCCGCCATGCCGGTGGCGTCGTCGCCGGTATAGCCCGAATCGGCATAGGCCTCGGCGATATCGGTATCCTTGGTGAAGGGAATGATTTCCTCGGCGAAGGCCGGCGTCTGGTCGTCCGGCGTGGCGCGCGCCGCCACCGAGACGTTTTCCTGCGTGATCTTCACGTCGTAGGAGCCGGCCATCGATTCGGCGAAGGCATCGCCGAACCGCTGCGGATCGATATAGTGCAGCGCTGCCACCTGGACGGCGCCGTCGCTCAAGCCGGTGCCGGCGTCCCGCACCACCTTTTCAACCTCGTCGGCGGAGAGATCGCTCTTTTCGTCGAAGGAGGCCGTCTCGATCGGGAAATCGACCGTCTTCAGGCTCATCTCGCTTTCGACCTTGGCGCCGTAGATCTGCGCGGCGACCGCGGTGGCCGTTGCCGGCTGCGCGTTGTCGTCGCCGTCGTCGCCGAACACCTGCATCGGGTCGAACGGTGGGTAGGGGCGGCTGGTGGTGTGGCCGGCGGCCAGGGCCATCTTGATCTGCACGAAGGGCATGGTGTGGATAACGTCGCGGTCGCCGACCTTGGTGACCATCGACACTTCCATGCGCCGCCGGTCCTTTGCGCGGGCGATCTGGCGCGGTGCCACCAGCCTTGTGGTCTTTGCCTGCTCGCCGGAATCATCGCCGCCCCCGGCAAGACCGATGAGCTCGGCGATTTCCGGCGGGGTCGCCAGTTGCTGGCGCCCGTCAAGGGCGGCGAACAGGGCCACGCCCATCAAAACACTCGATGTAACGCCGGTGAGGAAGGTGCCCGACAGCCAGCGGGCCGAGACCTCGCGGCGGTCCGGCGGACCGCTGCGGCCGTCCGCGATCAGCGGCGGCTCGTTGCCGAGTTCGGCTATGACATCTTCCGTGTCTGGCATCCAGAAAGGCTGCTTCTTCCCCGGGCGAACGGCTTGTCGTTTTCGTTGCGGCCATGACATTTGCCTGTCACGGCGGTTGAAGTCAACGAAACGGCATGCCGGGGCCGATATCCCCAATCATGCGTTCTGCGCACGGCGCACTTGTGGTCTTTCGTGGGGGCGCCTCACATATACGCGCGCGCCTTCCTTACATGGGCCGGTTTCACGCCTCAATGCGGCGGCAATAGGGCCTCGTTGTGGATGACCCAAGGGCTGCCGCAAGGGCAGTCGGCTACCGAAAATGGCGGCTGGAAAATTCGTCGCAAAAAATTCAAAAAAGTTCGAAATCGGTGTTGACGCGTCGAGGGAGGTCCGACTATATACGGCCCACGAACGAGGGCGGTGCGCCGCTGGCGACGAAGAAGTTTGCTTCTAAGTCTGCCCTGTTTGGAATTCAAGAGAGCCGCGTGAGCGACACTCGGACGGGCCCGAAGCCGAAAA
>NZ_VFVL01000003.1:167500-172500 GCF_006442815.1 Mesorhizobium sp. B2-4-3 | reverse complement strand
GCCTAACCGCGCCCTCGAACCGATCTCGAGAAGCTGGTCTTTTTGTGCCAATGACATCGAATTGGATCCCGCACAGGATCTGGTTCAAGGCGACGATCTCTTCGAGATCGCGCTTATGCGACGATCCTTCGGATCGCGCTTTGCTAACCTCGCAAGAGGGTGGCTGAAGCGACGATCCCTTCGGGATCGCGCGATGGGTATTGGCAATGAGAACGATCAAGTGTCTTAAGGGCAATTGGTGGATGCCTTGGCATGCACAGGCGATGAAGGACGTGATACGCTGCGATAAGCTACGGGGAGGTGCGAATACCCTTTGATCCGTAGATTTCCGAATGGGGAAACCCACCTAAGGTACTTGGAAAATCAGAGATGCAGGGCGACCTGCGTCTGTGGTTTCCAAGTATCGCTAATAGGTAACTTATCCTGAATACATAGGGATAAAGTGGCGAACGCGGGGAACTGAAACATCTAAGTACCCGTAGGAAAGGACATCAACCGAGACTCCGGAAGTAGTGGCGAGCGAACCCGGACCAGGCCAGTGGCGATTGAGAGACAAGCGGAACCTTCTGGAAAGTAGGGCCATAGCGGGTGACAGCCCCGTACGCGTAATGCGATCAATCGTCCTCGAGTAAGGCGGGACACGTGAAATCCTGTCTGAAATTGGGAGGACCACCTTCCAAGCCTAAGTACTCGTGCATGACCGATAGCGAACTAGTACCGTGAGGGAAAGGTGAAAAGCACCCCGACAAGGGGAGTGAAAGAGTACCTGAAACCGATTGCCTACAAACAGTGGGAGTCCGCAAGGATGACCACGTACCTTTTGTATAATGGGTCAGCGACTTAGTGTGACGAGCAAGCTTAAACCGCTAGGTGTAGGCGCAGCGAAAGCGAGTCTGAACAGGGCGTTCAGTTCGTCGCATTAGACCCGAAACCGAGTGATCTAGCCATGAGCAGGTTGAAGGTAAGGTAACACTTACTGGAGGACCGAACCCATAACTGTTGCAATAGTTCGGGATGACTTGTGGCTAGGGGTGAAAGGCCAATCAAACTCGGAAATAGCTGGTTCTCCGCGAAATCTATTTAGGTAGAGCGTCGACCGAATACCCCAGGGGGTAGAGCACTGGATGGGCTAGGGGTCCTCACCGGATTACCAAACCTAACCAAACTCCGAATACCTGGGAGTACTAGTCGGCAGACACACGGCGGGTGCTAACGTCCGTCGTGAAAAGGGAAACAACCCTGACCTACAGCTAAGGTCCCCAAGTTATGGCTAAGTGGGAAAGGATGTGAGGATCCCAAAACAACCAGGATGTTGGCTTAGAAGCAGCCATCATTTAAAGAAAGCGTAACAGCTCACTGGTCTAAATAAGGGTCTTTGCGCCGAAAATGTAACGGGGCTAAAGCCATACACCGAAGCTTAGGGTTCGTGAGCAATCACGAGCGGTAGCGGAGCGTTCTGTAAGCTGATGAAGCCGTACCCGTGAGGGGCGGTGGAGGTATCAGAAGTGCGAATGCTGACATGAGTAACGTAAGGGGAGTGAGAGACTCCCCCGCCGAAAGACCAAGGGTTCCTGCTTAAAGTTAATCTGAGCAGGGTTAGCCGGCCCCTAAGACGAGGCGGAAACGCGTAGTCGATGGGAACCACGTTAATATTCGTGGGCCTGGAGGTAGTGACGGATCGCACAAGTTGTCCAATCTTATCGGATTGAACGGGCAGCGGAGCGGTTCCAGGAAATAGCTCCTCCTTATAGACCGTACCCGAAACCGACACTGGTGGTCAGGTAGAGTATACCAAGGCGCTTGAGAGAACTATGCTGAAGGAACTCGGCAAATTGCACGCGTAACTTCGGAAGAAGCGTGACCCTTTTCTGCGCAAGCAGGGGAGGGTGGCACAGACCAGGGGGTAGCGACTGTTTATCAAAAACACAGGGCTCTGCGAAGCCGCAAGGCGACGTATAGGGTCTGACGCCTGCCCGGTGCTGGAAGGTTAAGAGGAGGGGTGCAAGCTCTGAATCGAAGCCCCAGTAAACGGCGGCCGTAACTATAACGGTCCTAAGGTAGCGAAATTCCTTGTCGGGTAAGTTCCGACCTGCACGAATGGCGTAACGACTTCCCCGCTGTCTCCAGCATAGACTCAGTGAAATTGAATTCCCCGTGAAGATGCGGGGTTCCTGCGGTTAGACGGAAAGACCCCGTGCACCTTTACTATAGCTTTACATTGGCATTCGTAGTGGCATGTGTAGGATAGGTGGTAGGCTTTGAAACCTGGGCGCCAGCTCAGGTGGAGCCACCCTTGAAATACCACCCTTATTACTATGGATGTCTAACCGCGGCCCGTCATCCGGGTCCGGGACAATGTATGGTGGGTAGTTTGACTGGGGCGGTCGCCTCCTAAAGAGTAACGGAGGCGCGCGATGGTGGGCTCAGAACGGTCGGAAATCGTTCGCTGAGTGCAATGGCATAAGCCTGCCTGACTGCGAGACTGACAAGTCGAGCAGAGACGAAAGTCGGTCATAGTGATCCGGTGGTCCCGCGTGGAAGGGCCATCGCTCAACGGATAAAAGGTACGCCGGGGATAACAGGCTGATGACCCCCAAGAGTCCATATCGACGGGGTTGTTTGGCACCTCGATGTCGACTCATCGCATCCTGGGGCTGGAGCAGGTCCCAAGGGTATGGCTGTTCGCCATTTAAAGCGGTACGTGAGTTGGGTTCAGAACGTCGTGAGACAGTTCGGTCCCTATCTGCCGTGGGTGTAGGAATATTGAAAGGATCTGTCCCTAGTACGAGAGGACCGGGATGGACGGATCTCTGGTGGACCTGTTGTGGCGCCAGCCGCATTGCAGGGTAGCTATATCCGGACGGGATAACCGCTGAAGGCATCTAAGCGGGAAACCCACCTTGAAACGAGTATTCCCTGAGAACCGTGGAAGACGACCACGTTGATAGGCCGGGTGTGGAAGAGCGGCAACGCTTGAAGCTTACCGGTACTAATAGTTCGATAGGCTTGATCGTTCTCATTACTTATATCCATCAAGGCGCAATCCGAAGGATTGTCGCCGGCACGAATAGACAGCTTCTCGATTTGAACGTGCGTTTTGCCGACCTGGTGGTTATGGCGGAGCGGCTGCACCCGATCCCATTCCGAACTCGGCCGTGAAACGCTCCAGCGCTGATGGTACTTCGTCTCAAGACGCGGGAGAGTAGGTCGCTGCCAGGTCTGCCAAGCGCATGTTCAGCTCAAATCCGGATCGACCGGATCGAGACAGATCTTCTCGTTACGATATTTAGGCCCGCCAAACGGGATCATGGGCCGCGCAAGCGGCCCTTTCATTTGGCGGTCTCTTGATTCCGGTAAGTTAAACCTTACCTCAAAGGACGCAAGCAAACGCTTGCTCGTGGTCGCAAGCAAACGCTTGCTCGTGGTTGACGCGGGGTGGAGCAGCCCGGTAGCTCGTCAGGCTCATAACCTGAAGGTCACAGGTTCAAATCCTGTCCCCGCAACCAAATACAAAAGAGCCCGCCTCGCGCGGGCTCTTTTGTATTTTGCTGTGGTGGCCGGCGATCTTAACCTGCATCAGGGGCCCGCAAGGAGGCGAAGCCGACGCCGCGGGACAGAGAACTCAAATCCTGTCCCCGCAACCAAATACCAAAACGGCCCGCCTGGCACTCCCCCGGCGGGCCGTTTTGCTATCCGGCTGTGAGGGCTAGTCGATTTGAACTCTCATCAGGGGCTGCAATAAGGGCAAAGCTGACGCCCCGGAACAGAGAAGCCAAATCCTGTCCCCGCAACCAAATACCAAAACGGCCCGCCTGGCACTCCCCCGGCGGGCCGTTTTGCGTTTGTGTGCCCGATCGAGCAACCCAACCGCGACCCGGGGGCGCTGCCGGCTTGCGTTTCGGTTTGCCTGCTCTCACAAAGCCAATGCGGCAGATGATGGAGAGGAAAATGCGGGATGCGCTGATCGTATGGGGCGGCTGGGAGGGGCACGAGCCCGAGGCCGGGGCGCGCGTCGTCAAGGCGATGCTCGAGGAAGAAGGCTTTGCCGTGCGTGTCGAGAACACGACCGTGGTCTTCGCCGACCCGGCGATCGCCGAGCTCAGCCTGATCGTGCCGATCTTCACCATGTCCAAGCTCACCAAGGCGGAAGAGGCCAACCTGACGAAGGCGGTCGCGAACGGTGTCGGCCTTGGCGGCTACCATGGCGGCATGGGCGACGCGTTTCGCGAATCGCCCGAATACCAGTTCATGTGCGGCGGCCAATGGGTCGCGCATCCCGGCAACATCATCGACTATCATGTTAATGTGGCGCGGCGCGATGACCCGATCATGCAAGGCATCGAGGATTTCCCTTATCGCTCCGAGCAGTACTACATGCATGTCGACCCTTCGAACGAGGTGCTGGCGACCACCACTTTTTCCGGTTCGCACGCGCCCTGGATCGACGGGGTCGTGATGCCGGTGGTGTGGAAGCGGCGGCACGGCAAGGGGCGGGTGTTCTATTCGTCGCTGGGTCATGTGGCGGCGGAGTTCGAGGTGCCGCAGATGCGCACCATCCTGCGCCGCGGGCTGGCATGGGCCGCCCGCTGAGGCGGCAGGTACACCTGGCTAAAACCCGTCGTTGCGATTCTCGATCGGGCGCCGGCGCGCTTGATCGACAATTCGATTGCCGCCCGATTCGGTAGAGTCTTCCACCGAATCGCAAAGGATGAAGCGCGTCCGAATCAATCAAGGCTGTCAATTTTTGCTATCTATTGCTATACTTCGCACCTGGCTCGATAATTTCTCCGGGAGACTCCGATGCCCAACTACGCTTTGAACGAGCACTATGAGCGCTTCATCAGGAAGCAGCTCGAATCGGGCCGCTACAACAATGCCAGCGAGGTTGTCCGCGCCGGCCTGCGCATGCTCGAGGATTTTGAGGCGGAGCGAGAGAAGTGGCTGCGCGAGGAAATCCCGTCGCGCATGGCCGAGCTCCAGCAAGATCCGGCAAAGGGAAT
>NZ_VFVL01000003.1:0-162500 GCF_006442815.1 Mesorhizobium sp. B2-4-3 | reverse complement strand
CTGGTGGTCAGGTAGAGTATACCAAGGCGCTTGAGAGAACTATGCTGAAGGAACTCGGCAAATTGCACGCGTAACTTCGGAAGAAGCGTGACCCTTTTCTGCGCAAGCAGGGGAGGGTGGCACAGACCAGGGGGTAGCGACTGTTTATCAAAAACACAGGGCTCTGCGAAGCCGCAAGGCGACGTATAGGGTCTGACGCCTGCCCGGTGCTGGAAGGTTAAGAGGAGGGGTGCAAGCTCTGAATCGAAGCCCCAGTAAACGGCGGCCGTAACTATAACGGTCCTAAGGTAGCGAAATTCCTTGTCGGGTAAGTTCCGACCTGCACGAATGGCGTAACGACTTCCCCGCTGTCTCCAGCATAGACTCAGTGAAATTGAATTCCCCGTGAAGATGCGGGGTTCCTGCGGTTAGACGGAAAGACCCCGTGCACCTTTACTATAGCTTTACATTGGCATTCGTAGTGGCATGTGTAGGATAGGTGGTAGGCTTTGAAACCTGGGCGCCAGCTCAGGTGGAGCCACCCTTGAAATACCACCCTTATTACTATGGATGTCTAACCGCGGCCCGTCATCCGGGTCCGGGACAATGTATGGTGGGTAGTTTGACTGGGGCGGTCGCCTCCTAAAGAGTAACGGAGGCGCGCGATGGTGGGCTCAGAACGGTCGGAAATCGTTCGCTGAGTGCAATGGCATAAGCCTGCCTGACTGCGAGACTGACAAGTCGAGCAGAGACGAAAGTCGGTCATAGTGATCCGGTGGTCCCGCGTGGAAGGGCCATCGCTCAACGGATAAAAGGTACGCCGGGGATAACAGGCTGATGACCCCCAAGAGTCCATATCGACGGGGTTGTTTGGCACCTCGATGTCGACTCATCGCATCCTGGGGCTGGAGCAGGTCCCAAGGGTATGGCTGTTCGCCATTTAAAGCGGTACGTGAGTTGGGTTCAGAACGTCGTGAGACAGTTCGGTCCCTATCTGCCGTGGGTGTAGGAATATTGAAAGGATCTGTCCCTAGTACGAGAGGACCGGGATGGACGGATCTCTGGTGGACCTGTTGTGGCGCCAGCCGCATTGCAGGGTAGCTATATCCGGACGGGATAACCGCTGAAGGCATCTAAGCGGGAAACCCACCTTGAAACGAGTATTCCCTGAGAACCGTGGAAGACGACCACGTTGATAGGCCGGGTGTGGAAGAGCGGCAACGCTTGAAGCTTACCGGTACTAATAGTTCGATAGGCTTGATCGTTCTCATTACTTATATCCATCAAGGCGCAATCCGAAGGATTGTCGCCGGCACGAATAGACAGCTTCTCGATTTGAACGTGCGTTTTGCCGACCTGGTGGTTATGGCGGAGCGGCTGCACCCGATCCCATTCCGAACTCGGCCGTGAAACGCTCCAGCGCTGATGGTACTTCGTCTCAAGACGCGGGAGAGTAGGTCGCTGCCAGGTCTGCCAAGCGCATGTTCAGCTCAAATCCGGATCGACCGGATCGAGACAGATCTTCTCGTTACGATATTTAGGCCCGCCAAACGGGATCATGGGCCGCGCAAGCGGCCCTTTCATTTGGCGGTCTCTTGATTCCGGTAAGTTAAACCTTACCTCAAAGGACGCAAGCAAACGCTTGCTCGTGGTCGCAAGCAAACGCTTGCTCGTGGTTGACGCGGGGTGGAGCAGCCCGGTAGCTCGTCAGGCTCATAACCTGAAGGTCACAGGTTCAAATCCTGTCCCCGCAACCAAATACAAAAGAGCCCGCCTCGCGCGGGCTCTTTTGTATTTTGCTGTGGTGGCCGGCGATCTTAACCTGCATCAGGGGCCCGCAAGGAGGCGAAGCCGACGCCGCGGGACAGAGAACTCAAATCCTGTCCCCGCAACCAAATACCAAAACGGCCCGCCTGGCACTCCCCCGGCGGGCCGTTTTGCTATCCGGCTGTGAGGGCTAGTCGATTTGAACTCTCATCAGGGGCTGCAATAAGGGCAAAGCTGACGCCCCGGAACAGAGAAGCCAAATCCTGGCCTCGCTACCAGCTTCGATTGAAAACGCCGGCAACTCAACGAGTTGCCGGCGTTTTGTTTTTCGTGGCGCAGTTCCGCTCAGACGGGATCGTCAGGCGTGCTTGTCGTCGGGATGGCCAAGCTCGCAGAACCAGCCGCCGAGATATTTCACCGACGGCTTGTTCGGATCGGGAACAGGGGCTTTGGCCTCGACCGCGGCGCGAAATGGCTCGGCACTGTCCTGCGGGATGAACCCAAGGTGGTCCGCACCGCTGTTGTCGACCATCTTCAGCTTGTTGTTGGAAATTCCGAAGGAGATCGTGTGGCCGACGCGCGGCGCGGTCAGCGACGCTTCGACCAGGCGCACGCAGTCGGCGAAGGAAAGATATGACCACAGCATGCGGCGGTCGGCCGGCTCGGGGAAGGACGAGAAGATGCGCAGGCACACCGTCTCGATGCCGAACTTGTCCCAATAGAGCCGGCTGAGGCTCTCGACGAAATTCTTCGACACCCCATAGAGGCTGTCGGGGCGCACCGGCGCGTCGACGCCGATATGCGCCTCGATCTCGTGATAGCCGATGGCATGCACCGACGAAGCGTAGATGACGCGCTTCACGCCGTGTTTCCGGGCGCCTTCGTAGATGTGGTAGGAGCCGCGGATGCTGGAATCGAGGATGGTCTGCCATTCGCATTCGAGCGGCGCGCCGCCGAAATGCACGATCGCGTCGCAATCCTTGGTCGCCGCGATCGTCGCTTCCATGTCGGCGAGGTCGAAGACCGCTTCCTCCTCGTGCGGCGCAAGGTCGCCGAAGGGTTCGCGCCCCGCCAGGCGGATCGTCTTGGCCAACGGCACCAGCCCCTTGCGCAGCTGCGCGCCGAGCCGGCCGGCGGCGCCGGTGATCAGGATACGTTCGTAATGCGGCATCACTTACTCCACTTGCGCGACGGCGGCGTTGATCCGCGCGATCGCCTCGGTCAGCACCTCTTGGCTGGTCGCGGTCGAGATGCGGAAATAGGGGGACAGTCCATAGGCGACACCAGGCACCGACGCCACCCGGCCTTCGTTGAGAAGATAATTCGAGACGGCCGCGTCGTCCTCCAGCACGACCCCCTTGGGCGTCTTGCGGCCGATCAGGCTGGCGCAGCCGATATAGGCGTAGAAAGCGCCTTCCGGCGGCGACAGCGTCAGGCCGTTGATCTTCCGGATGCCGTCGACGACCAGGTCGCGGCGTGCCTCGAACGCCTGGCGGAAGCGGGCGACCTCGTCCTGCGGGCCGTTGAGCGCGGCGACCGTCGCTGCCTGCGCGATCGAGCAAACCGAGGTGCAGGACTGGCTCTGGATGGTCGACATCGCCTTGAGAAGCGGCATCGGCCCGGCCGCGTAGCCGACGCGCCAGCCGGTCATCGCGTAGGATTTCGAAACGCCGTTGACGATCAGCATGCGCTCCTTGAGTTCGGGGCAGGCCTTGCCGAAGGAAACGAACTCGCGTCCGTCGAACAGGATGTGCTCGTAGATCTCGTCGGAAAGGATGAGCACCTGCGGATGCTTCGCCAGCACCGCGCCCAGCGCCTTCAGATCGGATTGCGAATAAACCGCGCCGGACGGGTTGCCCGGCATGTTGAGGAAGAGCCACTTCGTTCTCGGCGTGATCGCCTTTTCCAAGAGCGCCGGCGTCAGCCGGAAGCCGTTGATCTCCGGGCATTCGACGACGACTGGCGCACCGCCGAGCAGCTTCACCATCTCGGGGTAGGAAACGAAGTAGGGCGCCGGCAGAATCGCCTCGTCGCCGGTTTCCAGTGTCGCCATCAGCGCGTTGAAGATGATCTGCTTGGCGCCGTTGGCGACGACGATATCATCGGCGGTGTAATCCAGCCCGTTCTCGCGGCGGAATTTGCCGGCTATGGCTTCGCACACTTCGACCGTGCCGGCAGCGGCCGTATAGAGCGTCTGGCCGGCCTTGGCGGCGAAATGAGCGGCATCGATGATATGATGCGGTGTCGGAAAATCGGGCTCGCCCAGGCCGAGATCGATCACGTCGACGCCCTTGGCGCGCAGCGCCTTGGCGGCCTGCGAGGCCGCCATCGAAGCCGAAGGCTTCACCGCCGACAGGCGCGAGGCAACATAGCTCATCGGTCGTTCTCCGTGATGTAGCCCTTGGATCGGTCATTGGCCCGCGCGGCCGCGTTGCGCCTGGCCGGATCGCCATAGCCGCCGCCGCCCGGCAGTTCGAGGATCAGCCGGCGCCCTGCCGGCACATGCTGCCAGCCCTTGGGACGCATCCTGGTGCCATCGTCCAGCTTGACCACGCCAGCGACGCCCGGCTTGCCGCCGTTGCGGCCGTGGGCCGGATGATTGACGCGGTCGAACATGGCCGAAAAGTCGAACTCGTGGCCGTCGGTCGCTGCGATCTCGATGACCTGTCCAAGGCCGCCGCGGAATTCGCCGTCGCCGCCGGAGTTGGGCCGCAGCTCCTTGCGCCAGATGACGATCGGCCCGGTATGTTCGGTCGCCTCGATCGGCATGGTGTGCACGCCGGACGGGAAGGCCGTGGCCGACAAGCCGTCAAGCTCGGGGCGGGCGCCCATACCGCCGGAGTTGAACATCAGCACCTCGGCGCGTCGGCCGGACGCGCCTGAAACTGGGCGCGCCGAAATATGGATGTTCCAGAGCGCGCCGGCGCCTTCGGCGAGGATTTTTCCGGGCAAGGCCTTGGAAAAGGCGCCGAGCACCAGATCGGGAACCATGTGGCCGAAAATATGCCTGAGCGCCACCGGCGCCGGCCGCACCGCGTTGAGGATGTTGACAGGCGAGGATACGGTGAAGAAGGCCAGCGAGGCGGCATTGTTGGGAATGTCGGGCGCCACCATGCATTTCAGCGCATAGCAGGCATAGGCCTTGCTGTAGATGATCGGGCAGTTGATGCCCCAGCGGCTCATCGGATCGGTGCCGGTGAAATCGACCTCGACATGGTCGTCGCGGACCGAGACCGTGGCTGCAAGCTTGACCGGCTCGTCGTAGCCGTCGGTCACCAGCTCGTTCGACCAGCTTCCCTTCGGCAGCGCCTCGATGCGTTCGAGCATCGCGTCGCGGGTGCGCGAGAAGATGAAGTCGCCGAGCCCGTCGAGCGACGCCAGGCCGATCTCCTTCATCATGTCGACCAGGCGCCGGTGGCCGACCTCGTTGCAGGCGGCCAAGGAATAGAAATCACCGACCACCTGGTTGGGCTCGCGGACATTGGCGCGCAGGATGCGGACAAGGTCGAGGTTGACCTTGCCCTTTTCCGCGAACTTCATGATCGGGATCTGGATGCCTTCCTCATAGACCGACTTGCCGTCGGCGCCGAAGCCGCGGCCGCCGACATCGACGACATGCGCGGTGCAGGCGAAGAAGGCCACGAGCTCGCCGTTGAGAAAGGACGGCGACACCATGGTGATGTCGTGCAGGTGGCCAGTACCGAGCCAAGGGTCGTTGGTGACGTAGGTGTCGCCTTCGAACATCTCCTCGCGCGGGATTTCGTGCATGAAATGCAGCACGGCCTCGGCCATGGTGTTGACGTGGCCCGGCGTGCCGGTCACCGCCTGCGCTAGCATCTGGCCGCGCGGATCGAACACGCCGGCCGACAGGTCGCCGGATTCGCGCACCGAGGTCGAGAAGGCGGTGCGCAGCAAGGTGAGCGCCTGCTCCTCGACCACCGAGATCAACCGGTTCCACATGACCTGCATGCGGATTTCGCCAATATCGCTCATGACTGGCTGCCTTTACGGATCAGGAGGATGGCGCCGTCGCTCTGGATGACGGCGTCGAAGCTGGTGGTGACGACGGTGGAGGTCTCGCGCTCGACGATGACAACAGGACCTGCCACCCGGTCGCCGTCACAAAGCGTGTCGCGCTCGACGATGCCGTAGGTTCGCGAGGCGCCGCTGACAGGGTCAAAGACCTCGCGCGTCGTTGTCGGCTCGTTCGTCTTTTTGCCTTTGGTCAGCTCGTGCCTCGCAACGGCTGGCCGAACATCCGTCGCCTTGACCGACCAGGTGACGATCTCGATCTCCAGCCCGTCCAGCCCCTCGATGGCGCGGCCGAAGAAACGCTGGTAGTTCGCCTCGAACAGGTCCTTGAGCTTTGCTGCGGCATCATCGCCGAATGGTTCGTCCGCCAGCGGCACGGGAATTTCCCAGCCCTGGCCGGCATAGCGCATGAAAGCGGTGATCTCGCAGACGATTTTGCCGCTGGCGCCGGTGCGCACGAAACCCTCGGCGGAGGCTTTGAGATCGGCGAGCAGCGCATTGACCTCGGCCGGCTTGAACCGCGACAGCCGCGTCAGCTTCGAGGCCAACGCCTCGTAGCCGAACGGCGCCTTGAGAAAGCCGATCGCCGAGCCGACGCCGGCGCCGCGCGGCACGATACACTGATCGATGCCGAGCTTTTCGCAGAGCCTTGCCGCGTGGAGGGGTGCGGCGCCGCCGAAGGCGATCATCAGATTGTCGGAAATGTTCTTGCCGTTCTCGACGGCGTGGACGCGGGCTGCATTGGCCATGTTCTCGTCCACGACTTCGCAGATGCCGAAGGCGGTCGACATGGCGTTGAGCGACAGGCGCTCGCCGACCTCGCGCAGGATCGCCTGCTCGGATGCGGCCGTGTCGAGCTTGATCGCGCCGCCGGCAAAATTGTCGGGGTCGAGCTTGCCGAGCACCAGGTCGGCGTCGGTGATCGCCGGGCGCCTGCCGCCGCGGCCGTAGCAGGCGGGGCCGGGTTCCGAGCCGGCGCTTTCCGGTCCGGTCTGGATGCGGCCCATCGCGTCGACCCAGGCGATCGAACCGCCGCCGGCGCCGATCTCGATCATCTCGATCACCGGGATGGAGATCGGCATGCCCGAGCCCTTCGAAAAGCGGTAGGTGCGCGCCACCTCGAAGGTCCGCGCCGTGCGCGGCGCAAAATCCTCGATCAGGCAGATTTTGGCGGTGGTGCCGCCCATGTCATAGGAGACGACCTTTTCGAGGCCGAAGCGCCGGGCGATGTCGGCGGCGAAAATGGCGCCTCCCGCAGGGCCGGATTCGACCAGGCGAACAGGAAATTCCGAAGCGGTTTCGACCGAGATCAGGCCGCCGCCCGAATGGATCATGAAGACCGGGCAGTCGGCGCCCATGTCCTTCAGGCGCGTCTGCAGGCGGGCGAGATAGTCGGCCATCTGCGGCCGCACATAGGCGTTGGCGCAGACCGTGTTGAAGCGCTCGAACTCGCGCATCTGCGGCGAGACCTCGGCGCTGATCGAAATCGGAATGGTGAGTTTCCTGGAGAGGATCTCGCGGGCGCGACGCTCGTGGTCGGGGTTGGCGTAGGCGTGGATGAAGCCGATCGCTACCGAGCCGAAATTGCCGGCAGCGATCCGGTCGGCGATCTCCTCGAGTGCTGCTTCGTCGAGCGGCTGCAGTTCTTGCCCCTCGGCGCCGATGCGGCCCCGGACCGTGAACCGGTCTTCGCGCGAGATCAGCGGCGTCGGCAGTTGCAGGTTCAGATCATACTGCTCGAAGCGGTTCTCCGTCCGCATCTCGATCACATCGCGAAAACCTTCGGTCGTGATCAGCGCGGTCCGGGCGCCGCGCCGCTCGATCAGCGCGTTGGTGGCGAGCGTCGTGCCGTGGATGATGATGCCGATCTCGGCTGCAGAAATTCCGGCATCGCGGATCACCACGTCGATACCGTCGAGGATCGCCTGCTCGGGCGCCGCATAATTGGTCAGCACCTTGGTCGAAAACATCGTTCCCCTGACATCGAGCGCGATGTCGGTGAAGGTGCCGCCAATGTCGGCGCCGAGACGGATGTCGTCTGATCTGGAGGTCATGCCTTGGCCTTCTGCGAAGCGAGCGCGGCGTCGCGCATCTGGGAAAGGGTTTGCCGGGGCGTGAGCGCTTCGGGCGAGATGGCGATGTCGAGGACCGCGCCCGTTGTCGAGGCGAGCGCCCGGTCGAAGGCGGCGGCGAAATCCCCGGTCGATTCGACGCGCTCGGCGTGAAAACCATAGGCCTTTGCCAGCGCCACGAAGTCCGGGTTTTCCAGCGAGGTGCCGGAGACGCGGGCCGGATAGTTGCGCTCCTGATGCGCGCGGATCGTGCCATAGATGCCGTTGTTGATGATGAGCACGATCGGCTGCGCGCCGGCCTGCATGGCGGTGCCGAGTTCCTGGCAATTCATCTGGAAGTCGCCGTCGCCGGCAAAGCAGACGACCGTGCGGTCCGGATAGGCGACCTTCGCGGCGACTGCCGCCGGCAGGCCGTAGCCCATGGCGCCGGATTGCGGCGCGAGCAGCCGCGCCTGCGGTCCGAACTTGAAGAACTTGTTCGGCCATACGGTGAAATTGCCGGCGCCGTTGGTGAGGATGACGTCGGCCGGCAAGGTCTCGCGCAGCCAGGCGCTGACCGCGACCATGTCGACCGGGCCGGGCTGTACGGGTGCCGCGAAGGCGCCTTCATAGGCCTTGCGCGCCGCCGCGCGCCAGTCGGCCCAGCCACCCTTCACCGGCGTCAGGGCCTTGGCGAAAGTGTTCGGGCCGGCGTGGATACCGATCGCGGGCACATAGATCTTGCCGATCTCGCGGTCGGAGCCGTGCGCATGGATCAGCTTCTGGCGCGGCACCGGAACGTCGAGCAGCGTGTAGCCGTCTGTCGTCATCTCGCCGAAGCGGACATTGACGGCCAGGATCACGTCCGCATCGCGGATCAGCGTCTTGACATGCGCCACCATGCCGACGCCGGCTTCGCCGACGAACACCGGCGAATGGTTGTCGAACTGGTCCTGGTAGCGGAAGGCGGCAACCACGGGGATGTCTGAAGCCTCGGCGAAGGCCTGGAGCGCGGCGCGTCCATCGGTCGTCCAGTTGGCGCCACCCATGAGCAGCACCGGCTTCTGAGCCGCAGTCAGGATCTCAAGCGCCGCCACGACGGCATCCCGCGACGGAGCGGCTTCGAAAATCGAAGCAGGGCCGCTGAGCGGCGCGGCGTCGGTCATGGTCGTCAGCATGTCTTCGGGCAGCGCGACGACGACGGGGCCGGGCCGGCCGGTCAAGGCGGTGGTCCAGGCGCGCGCCACGATCTCGGGAAGTCGTGCAACGTCGTCGATCTCGACCGCCCATTTCGCGACGGTCCCGTAGACCGCCCGGTAATCGATCTCCTGGAAGGCTTCGCGGCCTTTCATGTCGGTGCCGACCTGGCCGACGAAGAGGATCATGGGCGAGGAGTCCTGCATGGCGGTGTGGACGCCGATGCTGGCATTGGTCACGCCCGGGCCACGCGTCACGAAGCAGATGCCCGGTGTGCCGGTCAGCTTGCCATAGGCGGACGCCATGAAGGCCGCGCCGCCTTCGTTGCGGCAAAGCACGTAGTCGAGCTTGCCATGGGTATCGTGCAGCGCGTCGAGGACGGCCAGATAGCTCTCGCCGGGAACGCCAAAGCTCTTGGTGGCACCCAAGGCAATGAGGCACTCGACAAGAAGGCGACCGCCATTGCGGACCATGCTTCGACATCCTCCTGGATCAGGATGACGTTTCGTTGAATCGCCATCCTGTTCCAACTCTTTGTTGGAGCATGATCTTCTCCGAAAACCGGTTCCCACTTTTCGGGATCATGCTCTTAAGCCGGCGGCAAGCGGACCGAGCCTGCCTTTCGGATTTATACCTGCACTGTGGCCGGCCGACGCGAAATCAAGAAATGCGATCTATACGAAAGTTTTTCTTTGCTATGAAATCCGTACCAAAACACCGGGGTTCATCATGCCCGACGGATCGAATGCATCCTTCAGCCGTGCCATGAACTCCCGCTCCACCGGACTTCTGTTCCGGTCGGCCATGGCGATCTTGGCGCGCCCGAGCCCATGCTCGGCGGCAAAGCTGCCGCCCATGCCGGTGGCCAAGGCAGCCAGCGCCTCGGCGAATGCCGTGGCCTTGCCGTCGAAATCGGCGCGGCCCTCCGGCGGCGACAGATTGTAGTGGATGTTGCCGTCGCCGAGATGACCGAACGGGTTGATCCGCACGCCGGGAAGAATGTCGTGGCATAGTTTCGCGCCGGCCTCGATGAAGCGCGCGATCGCGCCCGGCGGCACGGAGATGTCGTGCTTGA
This sequence comes from Mesorhizobium sp. B2-4-3, assembly GCF_006442815.1. GTDB lineage: Bacteria > Pseudomonadota > Alphaproteobacteria > Rhizobiales > Rhizobiaceae > Mesorhizobium. Next base: position 152,399 of record NZ_VFVL01000003.1, on the reverse strand, counting down.
GCTGCTCGCCCTCCAGCCGCTGGCCCTCCGGCTGCTCCTCGCGCAGCCGCCAGAATTGCGCCCGCTGCGCGCCCGAATTGGCCAGCGCGCCATCAACGACCAGGCCTTGCTCCATGCCCCATTCCAGCGCCGAGGCAAGGATCTCGTCGAGAGGGACGCGCGTCGAGCCCGACGCCACTTCGACGAGCAGATAGACGTCGCCCCTCGTCTCCAGCTGATAGGCAAGATCCGGCAGATGCTTGAGCGCGAGCGTCAGGCCGACGTCCGAAAAGAACTCGAGGCCGGCCAGGAATTCTCCGGCCTCGCCGCGCAGGAAGGCGCCGAAGGACACAGCGGCGGCGAAATCGGACATCACCAAGAGCGCGCTCGCCTGCTGCCTTGGCGTGGGATAGAGCCTCAGCACCGCGCGTGTCACGATGCCGAGCGTGCCTTCCGAACCGCAGAACAGCTTGCGCAGCTGATAGCCGGCATTGTCCTTCTGCACGGCGCGAAGACCGTCCCACACCGTGCCGTCCGGCATCACGACCTCGAGGCCGAGCACCAGATCCTGCATCATGCCGAAGCGAAACGCCTGGCTGCCGCCGGCATTGGTGCCGATCAGGCCGCCGATCCTGGCGCTGCCTTCGGCCCCGAGATGCATCGGAAACATCAGGCCATGCGGTTCCAGCGCCTCATGCAGCGCGGCAAGCACCACGCCCGCGTCGACGATGATCGATCCGCTCTCCAGGTCCGGTTCGCCGATCGCCGTCATGCGTGAAAGCGAGACGATCACCGCGTTCGGCCGATCGGCGACGGCGCCGCCGCACAGGCCGGTGTTCCCGCCTTGCGGAATCACCGCCACGCCTGCTTCCCTGCATATGTTTACGACCGCCGCCACCTCCGCGGTGCTGGCAGGCCTGGCAATCCCAAGAGGCGCTACGCCATAGCGGTTGAGCCAATCGCGGTGGTAGGGCTCGGCATCACCACCGGAAAGCCAGCCTTTCGGCCCGAGGATTGCCTGCAATGCGATAACGAGATCAGCCATCTGGGTACCTGAGCTGTGGGACGAGCCGCGTATAGACAGTTGGGACGTACGGCTCAATGACCCAGGATCTGCGACAGGAATTGTCGCGTGCGATCGTTCCGGCAAGAGGTGAAGAACTCCTCCGGCGGCGCCTCTTCGACAATCTCTCCGCCGTCCATGAAGACCACCCGGTCGGCGACACGCCGCGCAAAGCCCATCTCATGCGTGACGCAGATCATCGTCATTCCATCGGAGGCGAGCGTCACCATCACATCCAGCACCTCCGATATCATTTCCGGATCGAGCGCCGAGGTCGGCTCGTCGAAAAGCATGATCTGCGGCTGCATGCAAAGCGCCCGCGCAATCGCCACACGCTGCTGCTGGCCGCCGGAGAGCTGGCCGGGAAACTTCATCGCCTGCTCGGGGATGCGGACCTTCTCAAGATAGCGCCGGGCAGTTGTCTCCGCTTCCGTGCGCGGCAGCTTGCGCACGATCATCGGTGCGATCATGCAGTTCTCCAGCACCGTCATATGCGGGAACAGGTTGAAGTGCTGGAACACCATGCCGACTTCGCGCCTGATCCCGTCGATGTTGGCGACATCATCGTTGAGCTCGGTGCCGAGCACGGTGATGCGGCCGCCATCGTGCTGCTCGAGCCGGTTGATGCAGCGGATCACGGTGGACTTGCCGGAGCCGGAAGGACCGCAGACGACGATCCTTTCGCCCCGCCCGACGGACAGGTTCACCTTCCGCAGCGCATGGAATGTCCCGTAGTGTTTGTCGAGGTTCTCGATGCGGACCGCCGGTCCGGAAGCTTTGCCCGGATTCATGTCTACCGCCTCCTCACCGTTCGCCGACCGACATGCGGCGCTCGAGGAAGGCGCCGTAGCGGGACAGGCTGAAGACGAAGATGAAGTAGATGAAGGCGATGAAGGCGTAGACCTCGACATAGGCGAAGCGCCATTCGCCGGTGCCGTAGGCGGCGTTGCCGGAGGCCAGGATCTCGAAGAAGCCGACGATGACCACCAGCGAGGTCTCCTTGAACGAGATCACGAACTGGTTGATCGTCGCCGGCAGCGCATTGCGCATCGCCTGCGGCAGAAGGATACGGCTGATGCGCTGCCAGTAGCTCATGCCGAGCGCCATGGCGGCTTCTTCCTGTCCCGCTGGCACGCCCTGCATGCCGCCTCTGACGATCTCGGCCTGGTAGGCCGAGAAGAACAGGGCGGAGCCGAGGATGACCCGATAGAGCTTGTCGCCAACCAGCCATTGCGGCAGCGCGAAGGGCAGGACGATTGCGAAAGTGAACAGGATCGAGATCAGCGGCAGCGAACGGACCCCATCGATGATGAGGGCGGTGGTACGCGATATCCAGGGAAGCTCCGACCGTCGCAACAGAGCCAGGCAGACCGCCAGCGGGAAGCCGATCAGGCAGGTGGTGACGAAGATGAAGAGGGTGAGCGCCAGGCCGCCCCAGGCTTCCTCGCCGACATAGGACAGCCCAAGCACGCCGCCCTTCATCAGCACGTAGTAGAGGGCCGTGCCTGCTCCCCAGACGAGCGCGATGCGGCGGCCCGTCCAGAAGGCCGGGATGCAGCTCAGCACCGTCATTACCACGACGGCCACACAGGCCAGCGCCGAGCGCCACTGTTCCTCGAAGGGATAGAGGCCGAAGAGGATGATGCGCCACCTTGCCGCGATGACCGACCAGCAGGCTCCAGCCGCAGCTTGGCAGGCCTCGGGTCCGCCGCTGGTCGTGAATACGGCCGAGAAGACTGCCCAGTCGAGCAGCTTCCAGACGACGAAAGCCATGATCGCCAGCGACATCAGCGACAGCAGCGCCTGGAGCGGCGTCGCGAAGAAGCGGCGCTTCAGGTCTTCGACCTTTCCCGGGGCAGGGGGAGCGACAACGACCATCTCCATCTCTCACGCCCTCAGTTGATTGCCCTTCAGGGCAATGGCTTTGTTGATGCGGTTGAAGATGGCGGCAAGGCTGAGGTTGATGGCGAGGAAACCTGCCATCAGGATGCCGATGGTTTCCAGCGTCTGGCCGGAATGGTTGATGGTCAGCGCCACGATCATGAAGAAATCGGTGAAGCCGACGGCGATGCCCATGGTCGTCGCCTTCATCAGCCAGACATACTGGTTGGCGAGGATCGGCAGCATGGCGCGCAGCGCCAGCGGCAACCGCACAAGCGTGAACACGCGCCAAGGGCTCAAGCCCAGCGAGAGCGCCGCCTCCATCTGGCCCTTGCCGACGGACTTGAAGCCGCCGCGCACGATCTCGGCGATGTAGGAGCCGCCATAGATGGCGATGGCGATAGCCAGCGCGGAAAACTCCGGCGGAATGCGCAGGCCTCCCTTGAGATTCAGGCCTTGCAAGGCGGGGAAGTCGAGAAGTGGCAGGTCCGGCAAGCGACCGAGCGCCAGGATTACGGCGGCGGTGGCCAGCGCCGTCGCCGCCGCAGCCAGTTGAATGCCGAGCCGCTCGCCGAATGGTTGGCTAAGGCGCGACGTCCTCCCCAGCCAGACGGGAAGCGCGATTGCCGCGATCACGGCAAGTATCGCCGCCGCAAACGCGATGGCCCCGACATTGGGGATCGGCACATAGAGCCCGCGGCTGGTCAGCATCATACCCCAGGCCTCATGCGCGGCGCGCGGCGTCGGCAGATGCGTGATGACGGCGTACCAGAAGAAGACCTGGAGAATCAGCGGGATGTTGCGGAAGATGTCGACATAGGTGCGGCCGAGCAGCCGCGCCAGCTCGTTCGAGGACGTCCGCGCCAGGCCGACGATCGTTCCGACCAGCGTCGCCAGCATCAGCCCGACGGTGCCGAGGAACAGCGTGTTGATGATGCCGATGAGGAAGAACCACCAATAGGGATCGTTGGCCGTGGCGGGCAGCAGCGAGAAGTTCACGTCCCAGCCCGTCGACTTGTAGAGGAAGTCGAAGCCGGAGGTGATCCCTTGCTCGGCAAGGTTGCGCCGGGCGATGACCACGCCGGCGAGCACAAGCGCCGCAAGCGCGCCGACATAGAGAACCTGCAACAGCGCGTTGCGGACCTTCTGATTTCTCAGCAGGCTGACCATCGACCTATCTCTCTCGAATTGCTGCCGGCTCCGCCCGGCGCAAGCCAGGCGGAGCCCAGAGCGGGATAACTTCAGACGCGGATCAATCGATCACCAAGGGGATCAATCGATCACCAGCGGGAACAGGACGCCGCCATTGTTCCACAGGTTGGTCAGCTCGCGATCCATCTTGTAGGGCGAATCCTTGCCGAGATCGCGATCGAAGATCTCGCCGTAATTGCCGACCTTCTTGATGACGTTGTAGGCCCAGTCGTCGGAAAGCCCGAGACCCTTGCCCATGCCCGGCGTGACGCCGAGGAATTTCGCCACCTGCGGCGAGGTCGGCTTGGCCTTGATCTCGTCGACATTCTTGGAGGTGATGCCTTCCTGCTCGGCGAAGATCAGCGTGCTCAGCGTCCAGTTGGCGATATCGACCCAGTTGTCGTCGCCCTGACGCATGATCATCACTTCAGGCTCGACCGCGAGCACGTCGGGCAGGATCACATGGTCCTCGACCTTGCTCTTGGCGATACGGGCGATGGCGAGTGTCGGTCCCCATTGCGCATAGAGGTCGCAGCGGCCCGAGAAATAGGCTTGTTCCAGCTCCTCGGTCTTTTCGATCAGCACCGGCTCGAGCTTGATGCCGAGCTTCTGGGCGTAGGCGGCGACCTGCTGCTCCTGCGAGGTGCCGGCGGGAATGCAGATCGTGCCGCCATTGGCGTCCTTGAGCGACTTCAGGTTCAGCTCCTTATGCGCCATCACCTTGGTGGTTCCAAGGTAATAGGACATGGAGAATTGCAGGCCGAGCTCGGTGTCGCGGCTGAGCGTGCCGCCCGAGGCCTTGATGATGATGTCGACGTCGCCCGACTGGAGCGACGGCCAGCGCTGCGCCCAGCTGATCGGAACGATCTTCAGCTTCGCCGGATCGCCGAACACGGCCGTGGCCACCGCCTTGCAAAGGTCGATGTCCATGCCCTTCCAGTTGCCCTTGTCGTCCACCTCGGCAAAGCCGAGATAGGAGCCGTCATGGCCGGTGCAGTTGAGCGCGCCGCGCGCCTTGACGGTTTCGAGCGTCTTGCCGCCGGCGGCTTGCGCCGGCGCAGACAGATGCACGAGGCCCAGGGCCATGGCGGCGGCCCCCCATTTGATCATTTTCATTTTGATTGTCTCCACTGTTGAGGTTGTTCCGTTTCTTGTTGTTGGAGCCCGTAGGATGCCTTTCGGAGCTCGGTCTCGAAGCCGCTTGTCAGTCGGAAAGCGGGGTCGGTTTCGGCAAGGAGATCTTGAGGTCGCTGCGCCAATCCTCCTGGGCCAGCCATCGATGGAGCGCGGCCACAGCCTTCACGCGCAGATGCCCACGCGGGACGACGAGGTAGAAGCCGGGCACTTCCTCCGGCCGCATGTCGGCGATGGCGTCGCGGCCGATCGGCGCGACCAGCGCGCCGGAGCGGAAATCCTCCTCGGCGTCGATGACGGAGACGAGGCCGACGCCGATGCCTTGCAAGGTCGCCCGGCGCATCGTCGCCGCGTCGTCGAAGCTGATGCTGCGGTCGCCGTCGGTCAGCTCCACGCCGAGGTGCCGCAATATGTCCGGCCACAGGCGCTTCGACTTGACGGTGTCGAGCAGCGTGAAACGCGTCAGGTCATGCGCCGACCCGATCTTCTCGCCGATCGCCGGCGTGCAGCAGATGATCTTCGGGTCAGGCACCAGCAGCGTGACCTCGTAGTCGGGCCAGTTGCCGTAGCCCCACTGCACAGTCATATCGATGTCGTCGCGGCCGAAGTCGGGCAGGTCGACCATCGTCGTCAGGCGCAGGTCCGCGCCGGGCAGCATATCGCGGAACAGCGAAAGCCTGGGCAGCAGGTAATGCGTCGCGAAATACGGGCTCGCATTGAGGTTGATGCGGTCGCGGTAGTTCGACTTGGTGACGCGGCGTACGCCTTCGGAAAATTCGTCGAAGCCCGCCTTGACGTAGTGCGAGAGCAGGATCGCCGACTCGGTCAGCTCGATCGAGCGGCCCTTGCGCTCGAACAGCGTCACTTGAAGCGTGTCTTCCAGCAGCTTGATCTGCTGCCCGACCGCCTGCGGCGTGACCAGCAATTCGTCGGCAGCCTGCCGGAAGCTCTTGTGCTGCGCCACGGCGTGGAAGACGCGAAGCGCATTGAGTGAAGGAAGGCGAAGCTTGCCGCTCATGGTAATTTCGCCTCCTCTCGTTCGAGCTCCGTCAATCATGCACTGCCATATGTCCGGCGGCGCCAGGCCGCCGAGACTCTATGCGTAGATGTAACCGCCTGAAACAATTACATTTTCTCCGGTCATGTAGGTGTTCTTCGGGCCACCGGCCATCAGCACCCATTCGGCGATCTCGGTGGGCTCGGCGCCACGGCCGAGCGGGCTTGCCTTGGCCAGTTCCTCGAGGAAGCCGAGGGCCTTGGCCTTCTCGGTAGCCATGCCGGCCGGCGCCACGGAGTTCACCAGGATGCCGTCCTTGGCGACGTAGTGGGCGAAGGACCGCGTCAGGCTGACGACGGCTGCCTTGGTCGCAGCATAGTGCGCGTTTTGAGGATGCGCCTTGAAGGCGTCGACGGAGGTCAGGTTCACGATCCGCCCACGCACATGGTCCTTCGGCTCTTGCGCCTGCATGTGGCGGACTGCCGCCACCATCATATGGTAGGTGCCCTTGATGTTGATGCCGTTGGAGGCGTCCCACTCGGCGTCGGTGATCTCGAGCAGCGGCCGACGCGGATAGATGGCGGCGCAGTTGATCAGCGTGTCGACACGCCCAAGCTTGGCCACGATGGCATCGAAGGCGGTGTGGCACTGCGGACCGACCTGGATGTCGCCAGTCGCGGCCGCGGTCGGCAGGCCCTTGGCCTTCGCCGGTTCGAGCGCGCTCTCCGCCGCCTGCTGGTTGATGTCGATGATGCCGATCTTTGCCGCCCCGGCCTCGACAGCCATCTTGGCCAGGAGCGCGCCGAGGCCGGCGCCGCCACCAACGATCAGAACGGAAAGATCCTTCATTCCAGTTTTCCCTACTTGGTGCCGCTGGGCGAGGTCGGCCAGGTCGGCATGATGTCGAAACGGGTGACGTCGGCCCATGCCGGCAACGCGAGCAGCGCGACGACCATCCTGGCCACGTCGTCGGGCTGCACCACCTTGCTGGCGTACATGGCGGCGCGCGCCTTGGCGTCGAGGATGTCCTGGTAGAGCTGCGTCTCGACACGGCCGGCGACGATTTCGGTGACGCGCACGCCGGACGGGGAGAGGTCGGCGCGCAGCGCGGCGGCAAAGCCGGAGATCGCCGCCTTGGTGGCCGCATAGACGGCAATGTTGGAGAATGCGGCGTGGCCCGCAACGGAGCCGGTGAACAATATGTGCCCCGACTGCCGCTCGCGCATCTGCGGCACGACGAGGCGGGTGAGCAGGATCGCCGCGCTGAGGTTCACCTCCAGCGTGGTATCGATGTCAGCGATCTTCATGTCGGCGAAATTGCCGAGCGGCGGCATGATGCCGGCGTTGTTGATCAGCACATCGATGGTGAGATCCGCCAGCACCGATTCCAGCGCCTCACGATCGGTGACGTCGACGGCGATGGGGACGATGCCCGGGCGTTCGGCCTGCAGGTCTTTCAGCGCCGCCTGGCTGCGGCCGGCCGCATAGACGTCGTAGCCGGCGTCGCTCAGCGCGATCGCCATCGCTCGTCCTATGCCGCTCGTCGCTCCGGTGATGAAGGCTGTCGTCACTTGGGCTTCCCCGTTTGCGGCTCCCCATTTGCCTGGTTTTCAGTGTGCGGCGCGGGCCGACGCCGCGAAACCAAGAAAACCAGCAAAAAGGAAAGATAAACTTTCGAGAGCCTTGCTGCCGACCGGAATATTCCAACCTGCCGGTGCGGCGGCAAATGCAGACAGCCCAAGGAAAACAATGCTTTCAGCGCGCGATAGCGGGCCGTTGGCCGCAAACCGGGAAAAAACACGGCTTTCGCGAACGACTGGCTTGGCGTGCTGCGACGGAGGCGAACGACATTGAAGCCAGCGAAACTATCCGGCTGTCGGCAAGGGCTTTCTCAGGTCGGTGAAAAGCGAGGCGGCGGCGGCTTTCTGTTCTGCTTCGGTGGCCTCGATGCCCGAAGCTTTCGCCAGCGCGCGCACACGTCCCAGGCTGTTCTGCAGATGCTTGCGCATCGCCTGGCGGGCCTTGGCTCCGTCCTGCCTTTCGATGGCATCGACGATCGCTTTGTGCTCGCTATGGATGCGCGCGTAGTAGCTGTCCTTGAGCGCGGGCTCGACCACGTAGCCGAGCTGGAATCGCGGCACGATCATCGGCCCGAGATAACTCAAGAAGCCGTGGATGAATTCATTGCGCGCGGCCTTGGCGATCGCGAGGTGGAAATCATAGTCGTAGTGGATCTGGACGGCGGCGGGGTCCGCATGCCGGGCGTCGATCTCATCCATCATGGCGCGGATGTCGCTTGCCTCCTTGTCGGTCCGCCGTTCCGCGCAGAGCCCGGCTGATTCCACTTCGACGCTCAATCTGAGCTCAAGCAAGGCGATGGTCTCCGGCAATGTCCGCAGCGCGTCCTCCGGAATCGAGAAATTGCGTGGCGCGGGCGTTTCGCTGACGAACATGCCGCGCCCCTGCTGCGGCACAACCATGCCCTCGGAGCGCAGCCGCGCCACCGCCTCGCGCACGACGGTGCGACTGACGTCGTATTCGGCGCAAAGCTCCGCCTCCGTCGGCAGTTGCGCGCCGGGAAGCAGCGACCCGGAGCGGATCTTTTCGGACAGGCTCTCCGCCACGACGGTGGACAGCGGCTTGCGCTTCGTCATCAGTCTCCCCGCGAGCAATTCCAGGAAAAGCGTGTAACGGTTTTCCGTCTGGAATTGCGTAGAAACAAAGACATAGAGCGGTTCGGCGTTTCCGTGAAACGCTGCAACGCTCGACCCAGATTCGGGAATGATGCCCGAACCGGCAGGACCATTCAAACCGCCGCTGTGACGATCAGTTCGACCAGCATACCGGGCTTGGCCATCCGGCCTTCGCCGGAGGATCGCGCCGGCGCGTGCTCCTTTGGAATCCAGGCGTCCCAGACCGTGTTGACCTCGTCGAAATCGCGCACGTCGTCCAGCCACATCTGGACGTGGAGGATGCGCGTCTTGTCCGTGCCTGCCTTGGCGAGCAGCACATCGATCTTGCCGAGCACCTCGCGCATCTGGTCGGTAGCCGATTGGCCGGGCCGGGCGACCTGGCCGGTGAGGTAGAGCGTCTGGTTGTGGATGACGCCGTGATGGATGCGGGTGTCGAAGTCGAAGCGCTGAATGTCGCTCACTTGTTCTCTCTCAGATTGCCGGCGTCTGCCGGATGGGATTGCCTTGCAGGTACTGCGCGTATGGCGCCTGCACGAGCCAGCCGGCATCGACCGGAAGCGTGACGCCGGTGATCGATGCGGCACGATCGGAGCAGAGGAAGAGCGCGGCTTCGGCAACGTCGCGTGGTTCGACGAAACGGCGCAACGCAGTCGTAGCCTGGATGGCTTGCGGGTTGCGCTCGCCCTTCTCGATCTTTGCTTTCAGCCCGTCCGACAGCGTGTAGCCGGGCGCCACGGCATTGACGCGAACGCCATCCGGGCCGAGCTCGGCGGCCAGCATTTGCGTCAGCGCCAGGACAGCATGCTTGCCCGGCGTGTAGGCCGGCAGCGACAGTGGCGCGAAAGAGGCAAGCGAGCCGACATTGAGGATCGCGCCGCGCCCGGCGGCCGACATCAACCGGCCGAACACCTGGCAGCCGAGCAGCGTGCCGCGATAGTTGATGCGCCACATCCGCTCGTCTTCGTCGAGTTCCTGGTCGAGGACGTGCTTGCCGCTCTGCAGGATGCCGGCGCAGTTGACCACGACATGCGGCGTGCCGAAGGCGCTTGCAACACCCGCCGCCAGGGCTTCGACCGAGGCGGGATCGGCGACATCGGTTTGCACGAAAAGGGCGCTTGGCGCGCCGGCGCTCTCGCAGGCGGCCGCCGCCTCCTTGCCCCGGACGGCATCGCGGCCGGCGACGACCACTTGATAGCCATCCTCGGCGAAGCGTTCGGCGATCGCGCGGCCGATGCCGGACGTGCCGCCGATGACGACGGCGGTCATCGCATCAGCCATTGCGGCGATCCTTGCGCTCGATGTCGAAGAATTCGGCCATGGCCTCGACCTGGAAATCCATCATCGGGCGTCCCGGCTGGATGCGGCAGCCGATCTCCTTCGCCGCCTTGAGCAGCGCCGTCTCGGCAGGCTCCATGATGATGTCGACGACCGTCATCTGCGGCGTCAGCTTGCTGACGTCCATCGGCAGCGGGTCGCTGGCCTTCAGCCCGGACGGCGTGGCGTTGATCGCCATATCCATGCCGGACGGATCGGGATCTGCGACCTCGATGCGGCAGTTGGGAAAAGCCTTGCCGACCAGCGAAGCGAGCTTTTGCGCGCGCTCCCGATCGATATCGGCCAGACGGATTTCCGCCGCGCCTTCTTCGGCAAGGCAGTAAGTCAGCGATGCGCCCGCGCCGCCGGCGCCGACCTGAAGGATGCGCTTGCCTGCGATCCGGTGTCCGCCGGCCTTCAGTCCCTCGATAAAGCCGACGCCGTCGAAATTGTCGGCATACCAGGTGCCGTCGGCCTGCCGGCGGACGGAATTCGCGCTCTGCACACGCGAAGCGCGATCATGGGCGGCGGCGCATTTGTAGAAGACCGGAACCTTGTACGGCACCGAGATGATCACGCCCCGGATGTTCTCGGCTGCCGTGATGCCGGCCCAAAACGTGTCGAAATCCTCCGGGCGGCAGCTCAGCGGCACCATCAGGCTGTCGAGCCCCTTCTGCTCGAAGATCTCGTTGAAGATGCCGGGGCTTTTCGCATGGCCCACGGGATGGGCCAGCATGACGAAGACATCGGCCTTGCCGGTTCCGCGCATCGTTATTCCTTTCCGTTTGAGAGTTCGTGATGACTGAGGATTTCGAGGGCTCGAACGAGTGAAGAATGGTCGGCCTCCGTGCCGCCCGCCCGGGCTGAGCAGGCATTCATCAGTTGTTGTGCCGTTGCGGTGCCCGGCAAGGCAACGCCGAGCGCGCGGGCGCTTTCCAACGCAAGATCGAGATCCTTCCGGTGCAGCCGGATACGAAAACCCGGCGCGAAGCTGCGGGCGATCATGCGTTCGCCATGCACCTCCAGGACCCGCGAGGAGGCGAAGCCGCCCATCAGGGCGCCACGCACCTTTGCCGGATCGCAACCGGCCTTGCTGGCGAAGACCAGCGCCTCGGCGACCGCCTCGATATTGAGCGCGACGATGATCTGGTTGGCGATCTTGCAGGTCTGGCCGGCGCCGTTGTCTTGCCCGATCAAGGTGATGTTCTTGCCGAGCTTCTCGAAGATCGGCAGCGCGCGCTCGAACTCGGCGGCCGGCCCGCCGACCATGATGGTGAGACTGGCCGCCTTGGCGCCGACCTCGCCGCCGGAGACCGGCGCATCGAGATAGCCTGCGCCTGCCTGCCTTGTCTTCGCGGCGAAGCCGGCCGTGGCGATCGGACTGATCGAGCTCATGTCGATGACCAGCTTGCCAGCCGACATTCCTTCCAGCACGCCGTTCTGCCCGAACAGGACGCGCTCGACGTCGGGCGTGTCGGGCAACATGGTGATGACGATCTCGGACGCCCGCGCCACCTCGGCGGGAGAGGCGACCACCGATGCGTCGAGGGTCTCCGGCAGAGGAGAGCGGTTGAGGACGGTGACGATCTCATAGCCCGCACCGGCGAGATGCCTGGCCATCGGCGCACCCATGACGCCAAGTCCGATGAAGCCGATTTTCATACGCAACTCCCATGCGGCGCCGGAGCGCCTTGCAGCTCAAGCAAGGCATATGATATAGGACATCATACAAATTTCAATGCACCTTCTTCACGACTGGAGACCGATCGCACATGCAGGAGCGCGTCAATTCGCTGAAGGCGGCCGTACAGGCCGGCCGGGCTCATATCGGCATCTGGTGCTCGCTGGCCTCGGCGCTCACCACCGAAGTCGTCGCGGGCTCCGGGGCGGGCTGGCTGCTGATCGACGGCGAGCACAGCCCGAACGACCTACGCAGCATCATGGCGCAGTTGCAGGTCGCGGCGGCGTTCCCCTGCGAGGCGGTCGTGCGCTTGCCATCCGACGATCCCAATCTGATGAAGCAGGCGCTGGATATCGGCGCCCGCAGCCTGATGATCCCCAATGTGCGCACGGCGGACCAGGCACGCGCAATCGTCGCGGCGATGACCTATGCTCCAGGCGGCTTCCGCGGTTTCTCGGTCGGCCACCGCGCCAATGCTTTCGGTCGTATCGCCGGCTACCACGCCAAGGCGCGCGAGCAGCAATTGCTTGCCGTGCAGATCGAGGACGAGGCCGGTGTGGCGAACGCCGCCGAAATCGCAGCGGTGGACGGTGTGGACGTTCTGTTCGTCGGGCCGGGCGACCTCTCCACCAATATGGGCGCGATGGGCAATCCTGGCGCCGGGCCTGTGCAGCAGGCGATATCGTCGGTACGCAAGGCCGCCGCCTCGGCAGGCAAGGCCAGCGGCATCCTGGCTCCCGTGAAGGCCGATGCGGACCGCTACCTCGCCGACGGCCTCACCATGGTAGCGGTCGGTTCCGATCTCGGCTTGCTGGCGCGGGGTTCGGACGCCCTGGTCGCCTCGTTCAATCGGTAGGAATAGTCATGGCGATCCCCCCTTACAAAGCACCGTCGCGCAACGCTTATGACATCGTCATCGTCGGCGGCGCGGTCGTCGGCTCGTCGACGGCCTATTGGCTGAGCCAGGCGCTGGGCGGCGGCGCCTCGATCCTCGTGGTCGAGCGCGACTCGAGCTACGAATTCTCCTCGACCGCGCTTTCCACCAGCGCGATCCGCCAGCAATATTCCAATCCGATCAACGTGAAGATCAGCCAGTTCGGCATCGAGATCATCCGTGGTTTCCAGGAGCGGATGGCCCCGTTCTACACGAACGAGCCGGCGCCCGATCTCGGCTTCAAGGAGCACGGGTATCTCTATTGCTGCTCGCCCGAGGGTGTGGAGGCGGCGCGCGAGCGGGTCGAGCTGCAGCGCAGCCTCGGCGCCCACACCGTCTTCCTCGAACCGGGCGCCCTGAAGGACCGTTTTCCGTGGCTGAATGTCGAGGATCTCGGCGGCGGTTCGTGGGGCGCTCGCGAAGAGGGCTGGTTCGATTCCATGGGCATGTTGAACGGCTTTCGCCGTGCGGCGCGTGGTAGCGGTGTCGAATATATCGACAATGCCGTGACGGCGCTGGACATCGTTGACGGGCGGGTCGTCTCGGTGAGGCTTGAGACGGGCGAGACGGTCGCTTGCGGCACGCTGGTCAACGCGGCGGGTCCGCGAGCGCAGCAGGTCGCCGCCATGGCCGGGCTGTCTATTCCGGTCGCGCCTTACAAGCGCTACAGCTTCGTGTTTGCCAGCGCCAATGCGATCCCGGGCCGCATGCCCAATGTCATCGACCTTTCAGGCACATTCGTGCGGCCGGAGGGCGAGCTTTTCCTTACCGGCAACACGCCGCAGGGCGACGGACCGGCCGGCTACGACGACTTCGAAATGCATTTCGAGGAGTTCGACGACCATATCTGGCCGGCGCTCTGGCACCGCATCCCGGCCTTCGACGCGCTGAAGGTGCAGACGAGCTGGACCGGCCATTACGAATACAACATGCTCGACCACAACGGCATTGTCGGCTTCCACCCGCAAGTGAAGAACTTCATGTTCGCCAACGGCTTTTCGGGGCACGGCCTGCAGCAGTCGCCGGCGGTCGGCCGTGCGGTGTCGGAGCTGATCGTCCACGGCGCGTTCCAGACGCTGGACCTTTCGCCATTCTGCTACGAAAGGATCGCGCGCAACGAACCGTTCCTCGAGGAAGCGGTGATCTAGAACAGGGAATGAATTGCAGCATACCCGAGCGAGGCGTTCGCTGCCAATGCAAGGTCGCTGCCGCGGGACGCCATCAGATAATCCGTGCGGCCAGGCGCCTAGCCCGGTAGTTCAGGATTGCGGCAGTGACACGCACACCTCAAACACTTTCGAGATAGGTCTCGATCTCGAAGTCGCTGACATTGAGCGCGAAAGTGTTCAGCTCCTGACGCTTGCAGGCGACGAAGGCGTCGCGCAGCACGTCCGGGAAGATTTCGGCGACACGCTGGCCCGCCTCGAAGGCGGCGATCGCCGAGGCCCAGTCGGGCGGCAGCTTGGCGAGTGTCAGCCCCTGGCCCTCGCCGCCGGTCGGCTCGCCGGGCGAGAGCTGGCGCTCGATGCCGATCAACGCCGCGCCGAGGATCGCCGCCAGCACCAGATAGGGATTGGCGTCGGCGCCGGAGACGCGATGCTCGATGCGGCGCGCGGCCGACGGGCCGCCCGGAATGCGTATCGCCACCATGCGGTTTTCATAACCCCAGGCGACGGCGGTCGGCGCATAGGAGCGCGGCCGCAGCCGGCGGTAGGAATTGAAATGCGGCGCGAACACCAGCGTGCTTTGAGCCATCGCGGCAAGCAGGCCGCCAACCGCATGGCGCATGGTGTCGGAGCCTTGATCCGAGCCGTCATCGAAGATGTTGCGGCCGTCCTTGTCGAGGACGCTGAAATGGACATGGAAGCCGTTTCCGGCGCGTTCGCCATAGGGCTTGGCCATGAAACAGGCGGCGAAGCCATGTTTGCGGGCAATGCCCTTGACGGTGCGCTTGAAGAGCACGGCATCGTCCGCGGCGCGCAGGGCGTCGGGCACGTGGTTGAGATTGATCTCGAACTGGCCGACGCCGTTCTCGGCGATCGCGGTGTCGACCGGAATGTCCTGCATGCGGCAGGCTTCGTAGATATCGTGGATGAAGGCTTCGAAATCGTCGACCTCATCGATCGAAAGCGCCGCGTCGGAATCGAGACGCCGACCGGTTACCGGCGAGACCGGTCCGACAGGCCGCTGCGACGTCGGATCGACAAGGTAGAATTCGAGCTCGGTCGCGGTAACGGGCGTCAGGCCGAGCGCGGCGTAGCGGTCGAGGATGCGTGCCAGCGCGCGGCGCGGATCGCCAAGGTAGGGGGCGCCGCCGTCGTCCGCCAGCCAGACCGGCAACAGCGCCGTCGGGTGCGCCGTCCAGTTGACCGGCAGTATGCCGCGCCCCGTCCAGTGGCAAAGCCCGTCGGCGTCGCCGGTCGAGAACACCTGGGCGTTGCCTTCGATGTCCTCGCCCCATATGTCGAGCCCGATGGCCGAATAGGGCATGCGCAGCTTGCCTTCGAGCGCCTTGCGCGCCTGCTCGACCGGAATGCGCTTGCCGCGCATGATGCCGTTCAGGTCGCACACCGCCGCCCGCAGGCTCTGGATGTCCTTCCTGCCGTCCAGCCACTTCAAAACGTCCGCAATCGCATCGCTCAATTTCCAGCCCCTTTTCTAGGTGCTGTAGCCCTGTCGGCTACGATATCCAATTTTCAGCTTGTGAGTTCGTGAAGGCCAACACGGCTGCTGCCGGGTGGCTTTTCTTCATTTTTTCAAGTCACTAGCTGGGATATCGGGAGGCATTTCAGGTCCATATTGTGCGATCTGCGATCGCAACATAGCGGCCCGATCGACGAAAGCCAAGCCGGATTCGAGGCCGCCTTGCCCGTCAGTGGCGCAGTTGCGGAAATTTCACCTGGCCGAGGATGTGGGCCGCACCCTCGGCGATATCGCGCACGATCGCGGCGCGCGCCCTTTCGCCGTCGCCGGCCTCGATCGCGGCCACGACCTCCTCGTGGTGGTCGATGCCGAGAATGCCGGCCAGGTCATCCTCGAAGCCGATGTGCAGGTTTCGCAGGAAGGGGCCGACCTGCATCCATACCGTCTCGATCAGGAAGAGCATCTGCTCGTTGCCGCAGTGGCGGTAGATCGAGAATTTGAAGTCATAGTTCTTGCGCAGATAGTTATCTATCCCGCCGCCGCGGGCGGCTTCGGTAAGCTCGGCGCAGTGGCGCCGGATCGCGCGCAGATTGTTGCCGTTGATGAGTTTCGTCGCGAGCTCGGTGGCCGTGCCTTCCAGGATCGTGCGCACGGCGGTCAGTTGCTGGAAGCGGTCGGCCGAAATCAGCGGCACCTCGACGCTGCCGTTCGGCATCGGGCTCAGGGCTCTGAGCGCCTGCAGCCGCATGAAGGCGCTGCGCACCGGCATGTCGCTGGTGCCGAGCTCCTTGGCGAGCTTGCGCGAGGTCAGCTTCTGGCCGGGCTGGAGCTGCCCCGACATCAAGGCGCGCACGAGCTCCAGATAGACTTTCTCATGCAGGGGAACGGTATCGACAGCGGTCAGTCCGAATTGCGATTTGTCGGCCATTGGCGATGCGCTGCTCCATCCGTCCTGAGATCTGTTTCGTCAGCTGATCCGCCGCCGGGATAGCTGGCCGGTCGTTTCGGCCGCACGATAGACGCTCAACGCGAACCGCCGCAAGGGCGGCCGGCGTTGCTATCCGATCCGCGCGTCGATGATCTCGACGAAGCGCGCGAAGAGACCCGCCTGCGACTTGATCTTGAGCTTGCGGTAGATATTGCGGCGGTGGACCTTCACCGTCCCCGGCACGATGCGCAGCGTCCTGGCGATCGATTCCGTGGAGTGGCCCTGGAGCACAAGGTCGACGATCTGCTTTTCGCGTGAGGTCAGTGACAGGCTCTTCCAGATATGCGCGCGATCGAGTTCGTTGGCTGTTGCGATGGTTTCGCCGGAGGGCTGGGTCGCGACCTCTTCGGTAGGCAGGGACGGCCAGTGCTGCCTGCAGAAGCCGATCACCGCCGGCGCCATGTCGCGCAGCAGCCTGGCATCCGCCGTTCCGAACGGCCCGGTGGCGCGCAGCCGCATCAGCGACAGCACCAGCGCGTCCTTGCCGGCCAGCGGCACGAAGAAGCCGACTTCCTCGGCGAGGCGGGTCTGGCTGTAATAGGACCGGTAATATTCGCTGGCATAGAAGCGGTCGGGCGCAAGCTCGCGCATGCGCCAAAAGCCCTCCTTGCGCTCGACGGCGGCGTGATGGAAGGGGTCGAGCAGATAGGGTCCTTCCTGATAGAGCGCGACGAAGATGTGGCTTTCCGTCGGCGAGAAGGTCTCGAACAGGAGCGGCGGCCTCGCGGCGCCGCGATAGCCGAAGATCACGCAGTGGTCGAAACGGACGTGCCCGCGCAGCCAGCCGACGATAGCCTTGCCGAAATGGTCGCCGCCGGTCTCGCGCGACGCGGCGATGACGGTGGCCAAGGCGTTGTAGTCGTCACTGCGGGAAGCGGCCAATTCATACCCCTCTAAACGATAAAATCAGCTAAATATACCACCTGCGAGGTATATACTAGGCGGCATTGCCTCTGCTAGCGTCAGGGCATTGCCTCACGCTGTCGCTGGAGCCCGTGGCTTGACTGCAGTGCCCGATATCGAATTTCGCGCGGTCACCAAGCGCTACGGCGCGGTCACCGCGGTCAGCGGCATCGACCTTGCCATCCCGCCTTCCGCTTTCGTCGCGCTGCTCGGCCCCTCAGGCTGCGGCAAGACGACCTGCCTTCGCATGATCGGCGGTTTCGAGCAGCCGAGCGAAGGCCAGGTGCTGATCCGCGGCCGCGACATGGCCGGCACGCCGCCCTACCGGCGGCCGGTCAACATGGTGTTCCAGCAATATGCGCTGTTCCCGCATCTCGATGTCGAGGAGAACATCTCCTACGGGCTGCGCCAGGCAAGACCCAGGCTGTCGTCGCGCGATATCTCCTCGAGGGCTGGCGAGGCGCTGGCCATGGTGCAGCTCGCCGGCTACGGACGCCGCAAGATCCACGAGCTTTCCGGCGGCCAGCAGCAGCGCGTGGCGCTTGCCCGCGCGCTGGTCAACAAGCCGGCGGTGCTGCTGCTCGACGAGCCGCTGGCCGCGCTCGACAAGAAGCTGCGCACCGACATGCAGATCGAGTTGCAGAACCTGCAGCGCGAGATCGGCATCACCTTCGTGCTGGTCACCCACGACCAGGAGGAAGCGCTGTCGATGAGCGACTTCGTCTGCGTCATGAATGGCGGCCGCGTCGTCCAGCTCGGACAGCCGAGCGAGATCTATGACGAGCCGGCGGACCTGTTCGTTGCGGATTTCGTCGGCAAGACCAATCTCTTGAGCGGCAAGGTGGCCGGGCTTTCCGGCGATCTCGCCGATGTCGCGCTCGCCGACGGCACGGTGATCTCGGCGCGCAAGCGGGGGCCGCTCAGCCGAGGCGAGGCCGTATCCGTCAGCCTGCGGCCGGAATCGCTCAGCCTTTCGGCGCCCGGAAACGGCAGTCTGAAAGGCATCGTCCGCAACCGCATCTTCCTGGGCTCGACGGCGGAATACGCGATCGAGGTCCAGGGCATCGGATCGCTGCTCGCCAAGGCCGATCATGTGATCGGCCAGGGCAACCTCTTCAAGCCGGGCGAACCCGTCGCCATCGGCTTTGCCGCCGGAGCGCCGCTGGCGTTTCCGGGACCCAAGAACAACGGGACCAACCAGAGGGAAGACCAACATGCCGAAATCCTATCGTGACGGACTGCCGATAACCCCCGATAAATTCGTCGACCAATTGATGCGCCTGAAGCGCGGCTCGATCAGCCGGCGCGATTTCCTCGGTCTCACCGGCCTTGGTGTGGCGACCGCGGTGATGGCGCGCGAGCTCGGCATCATGCCGACCCAGGCCTTCGCCGCCGAGAACCTTGGCGACCGCATGTCGATCGCCACCTGGCCGAACTACCACGACCCGCAGACCTTCGAGAATTTCAAGGCCGATACGGGCGTCGCCGTCGAGGTCAACGTCTTCGGCTCGAATGAGGAGATGCTGGCCAAGCTGCAGGCGGGCGGCTCGGGCTGGAGCCTGTTCGTGCCGACCAACTACACCATCTCGACCTACAAGAAGCTCGGCATCATCGAAGCCCTCGACATGGCCAAGCTCGGCAATTTCGATGGCAAGTCGGAAGATTCGCGTTTCACGGCGGAAGGCACGATCGACGGGACGATCTACGCCGTGCCGAAGAACTGGGGCACCACCGGCTTTGCCGTCAACACCAAGAAGCTGACCAAGCCGATGTCGAGCTGGAAGGAATTCTGGGACACGGCGATGGCCGAAGGCGACGGCCGCGCGATGGTGCACGACTATCAGCTGACCACGATCGGCAATGCGCTGAAATATCACGGCTATTCGTTCAACTCGCTGAAGCAGGACGAGCTTGCCAAGGCCGAGGAGCTGCTGCTCAAGGTCAAGCCGCATCTGTTCGCGGTGTCGAGCGACTATCAGCCGGGAATGCGCGCCGGCGATGCCTGGATGACGATGTGCTGGACCAATGACGGTGCGCAGCTCCACCGCGACATCCCCGAGATCGCCTATGTGCTCGGCAAGGAAGGCGGCGAGATCTGGACCGACTTCTACGCGATCCCGAAGGATGCGCCGAACAAGCCGGCCGGCTACGCGCTGCTCAACTACCTGATGAACCCGAAGGTCGCGGTGAAGGAGCATCTGGCCAACGGCGCGCCTTCGACCGACGCGCGCGTCAACGCGCTGCTGCCGAAGGAAGTGCTGGACAATCCGATCCTCTATCCGGCCGCCGATTTGTTGAAGCCGCTGGAATTCGGCGCCGCCGCGACGCTCACCGATCCGGGCCGCGCCGAGCTAATGGCGCGCTTCAAGTCGGCTTGAGCGGGAGCGGCCACAAACCCGAACCAGACAATGCGACCGGCGGACGAATGTCCGCCGGCTCCCAACCGGCTTTATCGATGCGCGGCAGTCTCTTTCGCAAAAACTTCATCACGGCGCTGCTGCTTGCTCCGGCGGCGCTGTGGCTGGTCGTCTTCCTGGTGCTGCCCTTCGTCGCCATCGCCATCTTCAGCGTCGGCGAGCGAGCGCCCGAAGGCGGCTACCAGGCAGCGCTGACTTTCGCGCAATACGCCAACCTGCCGGCGCGGGCGACCGCGTTCTGGAACACGATGGTGCTGGCCCCCGCCGGAGCGCTCGCCTGCCTGCTCGTCGCCTATCCCGTCGCCTATTATCTGGCGCTGCGGGCACCGGATCGCTGGCGATTGATCCTGCTCGCGCTGATCGTCATCCCGTTCTGGACCAGCCTTCTGATGCGCACCTATGCCTGGATGTACATCCTCGGCGGGCGCGGCATCCCGGCCCTGCTCGCCTATGTCGGCATCGAGGACCTGCGGCTGATCAACACTCCGGGTGCTGTTCTGCTCGGCATCGTCTACGGCTATCTGCCGCTGATGATCCTGCCGATCTATGTCAGCCTGGAGCGGCTCGACCGCCGGCTGCTGGAGGCTTCCGCCGATCTGGGTGCGACGCCGCTGTCGACCTTCCTCGGTGTGACGCTGAGGCTGTCGCTGCCCGGCGTCATGACCGGCTTCTCGCTGGTGATGATCCTGCTGCTCGGTGAGTACCTGATCCCGACGCTGCTCGGCGGCGGCAAGGTGTTCTTCATCGGCAACGCGCTGGTCGATCTCTTCTTGCAATCGCGCAACTGGCCGTTCGGATCGGCCATCGCCATCACGCTGGTGCTGGTCTCGGTCGTGGTGCTGACCGTCGCCAATCGGATCTCGACCCGGCTCTCGGGCGCACGCCGGGTGGACCTGATCTGATGCGCGCCTTCGTCTTTGCCGCCTTTGCCTTCCTCTATCTGCCGATCGCGCTGGTCGTGCTGTTCTCCTTCAATGCCGGGCATCATGCCAGCGAGTTCACCGGCTTCTCGGTGCAATGGTACGGCAAGGCGCTGTCCAATCCCTTCCTGGTCGAAGCGCTGAAGAACAGCCTGTTCATCGCCACGACGAGCGCGCTGCTCGCGGCTTTCTGCGGCACGGCCGCGGCGCTCGGGCTGCAGCGCGTCGGCGCGCGGACGCGGGCGCTGTTCGACGCGCTGCTGGGCGCCGCGATCGTCGTTCCGGGCGTCGTCATCGGCATCTCGACGCTGGTGGCGCTGGTGCAGCTCTTCGCCGTCCTCAATCCGTTCCTCGCTTCGCTGTGGCCGACCGACCAGCCGCCGCGGCTCTCGCTCGGCTACGGCTCGATCATCGCCGCGCACGGATTGTTCTCGATGGCGCTGGTGACGATGATCGTCGGCACGCGGCTCGGCAGCCTCGACCGCAATCTGGTCGAGGCCTCGAGCGATCTCTATGCCACGCCGCTGACGACGTTCCGATCGATCGTGCTCCCGCAGATCATGCCGGCGGTGATCGCCGGCTTCCTGCTCGCCTTCACCTTCTCCTTCGACGACTTCATCATCGCCTTCTTCGTCGCCGGCGCGCAGACGACGCTGCCGATCTATGTGTTCGCCTCGATCCGGCGCGGCGTGACGCCGGAGATCAACGCCATCGCGACGATCGTGCTCTGCGCATCGGTCCTACTTGTGCTGCTTGCGCAATGGCAGCTTGGCCGTCGAAAGCCATCGTCTTGAAAGACCAATCCATGATCCTGAAAGACCGTATCGCCGTGGTGACAGGCGCGGGGTCGGGCATCGGGCGCGCCGGGGCGATGATCATGGCCAGGGAAGGGGCGCTCGTGGTGATCGCGGACCGCGATCCGGCGGCGGGCGAAGCCACCGCCTCCGGCATCCGCGACGCCGGCGGCCGCGCCGAGGCTGTCGCCACCGATGTCGGCAACGACACGGCCGTCGAAGCACTCATCCAGGGAACGCTCGGCAAGCATGGCCGGATCGATATCCTGCACAGCCATGCCGGCATTCAGGTCGGCGGCACGCTGACGGAAGTCGGCACCGATGGCATGGACGCCTCATGGCGCATCAATGTGCGGGCGCAATTCCTGGCGGCGAAGACCGTCATGCCGGCGATGATTGCCCAAGGTGGCGGCGTCATCCTCAACACGGCGTCCAATTCCGGTGTCTTCTACGACCGCGAGATGATCGCCTATGCCACGTCAAAGCACGCCGTGGTGGCGATGACCAGGCAGATGTCGCTCGACTACGCCAGGCACAATGTGCGCATCAACGCGCTCTGCCCGGGCTGGGTCGACACGCCGTTCAACGAGCCGTTTATCGCCCAGATGGGCGGCCGCGACGCGATCGAAAACTATGTCCGCACCAAGATCCCGATGGGGCGCTGGGCAAGCGCGGAGGAGATCGCGGAAGCCATCCTGTTCCTCGTCTCCGACCGCTCGTCCTTCATGACCGGGCAGGCGCTGGTCGTGGATGGCGGCGAGAGCATCGGCTGATCTGGTCCAGCAAAGCGGACTTGCGCCGGCGGCGATGATCGGTCAAACCATAATTCCATCTTTAGTGAGACCCGTCATGCAAGCTGCAAAACAGCAATACCGCGAAAGGCATCCGATTTTTGCCTGCGGTGTTTCGTTTGCGCGTACGGGGTACCGCTGATCATGCGCTGCTGCCGCCATGAGAACCTGCAGCGCGCGGAGGAGACAAAGGTCGGCTCGCATGTCGTTCGCGACGGCTGGACCGAAGGTATGCAGGCCGCTGGACCCGGCCTTTCGGCCGGTCATCAGGCGGGCGTCCGTTCTCGGATAACGCAGCTTAGATAACGCCCCACCCGGAACGGACCTGCCCGCCGAAGCGATCTCTCCTTCGTACGGACATCACCAATGCCTGACAATCTGAACACCTCATTCCCCGGCGCGGACACGCAAGGCTGGCTGAAAACGCATGCGATCAATGAAGTCGAGTGCTTCGTGGCCGACGTCAACGGCGTGTTGCGCGGCAAGACCTTGCCGGTCGCCAAATTCCTCAAATCGCTCGACGACCGGGCGCTCTATCTGCCGAGCAGCGCCTTCCTGGTCGCCATCGACGGCCGCTATTCCGGCTCCATCGACGAGGGCTTCGCCTATTCGGACCCGGACATGCGCATGGTGCCGGACACGTCCACGCTGTGCGTCGCGCCCGGCAGCTCCGGCAAGGCCTATGTCTTTGCCGACACCTTCCGTATGGACGACCGGCCGTGGATGGCCTCGCCGCGCCATGTGCTGAGGGCCGTGCTCGACCTTTACCGCCAGCGTGGCTGGCGCGCGGTGATGGCGCCGGAGCTCGAATTCTATCTCACGGCGCCGAACCCCGATCCGGATCGCCCGATCACCGCGCCGACCGGACGCAACGGTCGGCCGGAAAGCGTGCAGCACCCTTACGACATGCAGGCGATGGAGGAGTTCGAAGCGGTGACGCGACGGATCTACGAACATGCCGCCGTCGCAGGTCTGCCGCTCGACACGCTGATCCACGAATCCGGTACGGCGCAGCTCGAGATCAATCTCCTGCATGGCGATCCGCTGGCGCTTGCCGACAAGGTGCTGTTGTTCAAGCGCCTGGCGCGCCAGGCGGCGCAGGCGAACGGCATGCACGCCACCTTCATGGCCAAGCCGATCGCCGCGCAGGCCGGCAGCTCGATGCATCTGCACATGTCGATCGTCGACGAAGCGGGCGAGCCCTTATTCGCCGGCGAAGACGGCGAGGACACCGGGATGTTCGCGCATTTCATCGGCGGCCTGCAGAAATACGTCCCCGAAATCATGCCGCTGTTCGCGCCCAACGTGAACTCCTACCGGCGCATCCGGCCCAACCACAGCGCCCCGGCCAACATCGAGTGGTCGCACGACAACCGCTCCTGCGGCCTGCGCGTGCCGATGGGCGGGCGCGCCGCGCGGCGGATCGAAAACCGGCTGCCGGGGGCGGACGCCAATCCCTACCTTGCCATGGCCGGCTCTCTGATCGCAGGCTATCTCGGTATTGAGGGGAAGCTGGCACGCTCGCCGGAAGCCTTCGGCAATGCCTATCGCAGCCGGAGCACGCTGCCGAAAACCATGGAGGAGGCGCTGGACCGCTTTGCCGCCTGCGAGCCCGCGCGGGCGCTGCTCGGCGAGGATTTCTTCCAGACCTATCTGCGCGTGAAGAGCGTCGAGCTCGACCTGTTCCAGAGCGTCGTGACGTCCTGGGAACGCGACCATCTGTTGCTCAAGGTGTGACCATGGCTTCGCGTTCGACAGGTTTCAATTCCGGTCTCGATATCGGCAAATCCTATTATGTCGCCACCGCCAATCCGGCGCCCGACCATCCAGCACTTGCCGGCGATGTCGAGGCCGATCTGGTGGTGGTCGGCGGCGGCTGCACAGGTCTGTCGGCGGCACTGCATGCGGCCGAACGTGGTCTCAAAGTGGTGCTGCTCGAAGGCGGCAAGATCGGCTGGGGCGCCTCGGGCCGAAATGGCGGCCAGATGATCCCGGGCCTGCGCAAGGGCGCCAGGGGCCTGGTCAAGAGCTTTGGGCCGGAACGGGCAAAGGCGCTGTTCGACCTCGCCTTCGAGGCGCGCGGGCTGGTGCTCGACATCATCGAGCGTCACGGCATCGAATGCGACTTGCGCCAGACCGGCCATCTGGTCGGCGCCGTCAGCGCTTCGGATGTGCGCGACTTCGAGCAAGAGGCCGAATGCCTCGCCAAGGTGATGAACTTCACCGATGTCGAGATCCTGTCGGCTTCGCAGGCGCGGCAGATGGTCGACACGCCCTATCAGGGCGCGGTCTACGAAAGGCTCGGCGGCCATATGCATCCGCTGAACTACACGCTGGGGCTCGCCCGCGCCGCTTCCGCCGCCGGCGTCGTCATCCATGAGAACTCGGTGGCCGTCCGGCTGGAGCGCGAGCCGTCGATCCGGGTGTTCACCGACAAGGGCTCGGTCCGCGCCAGGCATGTGGTGCTGGCCGGCGATGCGCTGCTCAAGGGATTGGAGCCGCGTGTCAACAGCCGCATCATGCCGGTCGGCAACTATATCGTCGCCACCGAACCGCTCGAGGGAGCGCGCAACGTCATCCCGGCCAATGTCGCAGTCTCGGACACGCTGTTCGTCGTCAACTACTACCGCATGTCGGCCGATGGCCGCCTGCTGTTCGGCGGCGGCGAGCGCTACACGCCGTCGCCGCCGGCCGACATCGCCGGCTTCGTGCGGCCGCATATGGAAAAGACCTTTCCGCAGCTTCAGGGCTGCCGCATCGATCATGCCTGGGGCGGTCTGGTGTCGGTGACGACCTCGCGCCTGCCGCATGTCGGGCATTATGGCGAGGTCTATTTCGCGCATGGCTATTCCGGCAAGGGCGTCATCCTGTCGACGCTGTCGGGCAAGCTTTTGGCGGAAGCGATCACGGGCGACGCCTCGCGGCTCGATCTGTTCTCGACGCTGACGCCGCTGCCGTTCCCGGGCGGCACGGCGCTGCGCGGGCCGCTCTATGTGCTCGGCATGCTGTGGTACGCGATGCGCGACCGGTTGCGGCATTGAGGCTGGCTTTCCCGTTCCCGGCGTGGCTAATGTCTCCGCGCCGGGACGAAATCCCGGGAAGGAAGAGCGATGAATATCGAGCCGGACCGGCTGACGAAGAAAGAACGACATGAGCTGATCCTGTCGGAGGTGCGGCGCTCGGCCTCGATCCGCATCTCGAAGCTTGCGCGCCGCATCGGCGTCGCCGGCGAGACCATCCGCCGCGACCTGATCGAGCTCGGCGAGGCGGGGCTCATCAACCGCACCTATGGCGGCGCCACCATTTCGCTGGTGACGTCGGAACCGGTGATCGCCGAACGCGGCCTCACCATGGTCGAGGAGCGCGCCCGCATCGGACGCGGCGCCGCGGGGCTGATCGAGCGAGGCCGCATCGTGATGATCGATGGCGGATCGACCACCTACGAGGTCGCGCGCAGCCTGTCGCAGCTCGGCCGGGACCTGACGATCATCACCAACTCCGTTGGCGCCGCCTCGGTGGCCGGCGCCAACCCCAGTTTCCGCGTCATCCTTTGCCCAGGCACCTATGACAGCCGTGAGGCCGCCGTGCTCGGCGAGGATACGGTCGAATTCGTGCGCCGCTACAATGCCGACGTCGCCATCATCGGCGCCTCGGCGCTGAATGCCGAAGGCCCGAGCGACATGATCTCGGGCGCCGCGGCGGTGAAGCGCGCGATGATGGGGCGATCACTGTCGACGATGCTGGTCGTCACCAACGACAAGTTCGGCCGCAGCGGCCTCGAACGCGTCTGCGCGCTGAGCGAGATCTCCGACGTCGTCACCGACAGCGAGCCGGCGGCGGCACTGCGCGCCGCGATCGACGAAGCGGGCGGCGAGCTGCACGTCTTTGCCGAATAATTCTCCGGCTGGCGCGTTTCACCGTTTCGCGGAACCGGCGAACCACTCTATCTCTTTGTTCCGACGTTCCGACGTTCCGACGCTCCGACGCAATTCCGGACGGAAAACCGCCCACACTTTTCCTAGGATTGCTCTAAGCGTCCCGGTTGGTCAAGGCGATGTGGCAGCAGCCGGGGCCGTGGCCAGGCGTCCAGGTGATATTGGCGAAGCGCACGCCGGTCGCCTCGAACAGGCCGCGGTCGAAGGCGCCGGCGATGCGGCAGAGCGTGGCGAGTTTTCCCTCGCCGACGCCGGCTTCGATCCAGGCGTCTTTCAGCGGGCAGCGCTTCACCTTGAAGGCGATGTGGTCCTGCCCTCGCTCGACATCGGTGGGATACATGCGCCCGCCATCCGGGCTGACGGCGAGAAACGCTTCGCCGATCGCCGGCGCGTCATTGGGGCCGAAGCCGGCGAAGGCCGCCGCCGCGACCTCCCGGCCGCGCTTCTCGATGCTGCGGATCATCACCGCCTCGGCCTTCTCGGCGCCGATCTCGGCGGTCAGCTCTTCGAGGAAAAGGCGGTAGAGGTCGGCGCGGTTGCGGAAGGCGGAGTCGAGCTCGCCCGACAGCTTTTCGGCTCTGGCGGATTCGGGATCGGTCATGGCGTGTCCTGATGTTGTTGTTTGACCATGGTCTTGTCCGCAAACCGGGTCCCACTTTGCGGGATCATGGTCGGCTCCTAGTCAATCTTGGCGTCGCCGCCACCAGCGCCTTGCCGATCGCCGATTGCGGGTTGGCGATGACGGCGCGGGCATCTCCGCTCTCGGCGACCCTGCCGGAATCGAGGACGATGATGCGGTGCGCCACGGCGCGGATGACGCCGAGGTCATGGGAAATGAACAGATAGGCGATCCGTTCCTGCCGCTGCAGGTCGAGCAGCAGTTCCAGGATCTGCCCGCGCACCGATACGTCGAGCGCCGACACCGCCTCATCGAGGACGATCAGCGACGGTCGCGTGGCGATGGCGCGGGCGATCGCAACGCGCTGGCGCTGGCCGCCGGAAATCTCGTGGATGGCGCGGCTGGCAAGGCTGGCGTCGAGGCCGACGCGCTCGAGCAGCGCCGCGATCCGGCGCGGACGCTCCGCGCGCGAGGCGATGTTGTGAATGCGCAATGGATCGTCCAGCACGCGCGCCACCGTGGCGCGCGGATTGAAGGCGGCGAGCGGATCCTGGAACACCATTTGCAGGCGGGCGCGGCGGGCGCGTAGCGCGGCGCCCGACAGCGCGAGGAAATCCGCGCCTTCGAAGTCGATGCGGCCGGCATCGGGCTCGATCAGACGCAGCACCAGCCGCGCGATGGTGGATTTGCCGCTGCCGGAGGGGCCGGCGAGCGCCAGCGTTTCCGCTCGGCCGATCTCGAAAGACACGTCGTCGACCGCCGCGAAAGGCTTGCCGCCGCGACGGTAGCGCTTGGCCAGATTGGAGACGGCAAGCACGGTCATGCCGACGCGCCTTGCCGGTCAAGCAGCGGTCTGGCGTCGAGGCCGAGATGGGCATCGAGCAGGGACCGCGTATAGGCATGGCGCGGCGCATTGAGGATCTGGTCCGTCTCGCCGAGCTCGATCAGTTCGCCGTGGCGCAGTACCGCGATACGATCGGCAAGCGTGGCGGCGAGCGCGATGTCGTGGCTGATGAAGAGCAGCGTCATGCCGTCCTCGGCGACCAGCCTGCGGATCAGGGCGACAATCTCGGCCTGGACGATGGTATCGAGGGCGCTGGTCGCTTCGTCGGCGATCAAGAGCTTTGGTCCAGCAGCGATTGCCGCGGCAATCGCCACGCGCTGCTTCTGGCCGCCGGAGAGCTGGTGCGGGTAGGCGTAGAGCACGGCGTCCGGGCTAGGCAGGCGCACGCGGTCGAGCAGGGTTTTGGCCAGGGTCATGGATTGCGGCCAGCCGAGGCCAAGATGAGCGCGGGCTACTTCCGCGATTTGCTTGCCGACCGGCATTACGGGGTCGAGGCTGGAAGAGGGGTCCTGGAAGACGAAGCCGATGTCACGGCCGAGGTGGGGGATGGTATCGCGTGGATGAGAAGGCTGGCGCTCTACGGCGCCCCCCTCTGTCCTGCCGGACATCTCCCCCACAAGGGGGGAGATTGGCGGTTTCGCCGCCGGCATCTCTCCTACAACGTTGGAGATTGGCGAAAGCGGCGATGAGGGCTCAATCTCCCCCCTTGTGGGGGAGATGTCCGGCAGGACAGAGAGGGGCGCGAAGGAATGAGACGTTTGCGATTTTGGTATCGTCCACTCGATGGTTCCGTCGATCACAGCACCCTTCGCCAACAGCCCCGCGACCGCCAGCGCCAGCGTGCTCTTGCCCGAGCCGCTTTCGCCGATGATCGCCAGGCGCTCTCCGGCCTCGACGTGCAGGCTCACACCTTTCAGTGCCCCCACACCATCGCGCCGATAGCGCACCGACAGATCGCGAATGGACAGCAGCGCCGTCACGACAGGCTCCTGCGCACGGCGGTGCTTTCCACCACGCCTTCGCCGGCGAGGTAGACGCCGAGCACGGTCAGCACCAGCGCGATACCGGGAACGACCGACAGGAAGGGAGCGGTTCGCAGCACCGTACGTCCCTCGGCGATCATGCCGCCCCAGGTAACGCGGTTGGGGTCGCCGAGGCCGAGGAAAGAGAGCGCTGCCTCAGTGAGGATCGCCGCTGCGACGATCACCGAGGACAGCGCCAGCACCGGCGGCAGGGCGTTGGGCAGCACCTCGCGAAAGGCTATTTCGAGCGGATGCATGCCGATGACGCGGGCGCCGGCGACATAATCGCGCTCGCGGATCGACAGGACTTCCGCGCGTGCCACCCGCGCCGGTCCGGTCCAGGCGCCGAGCGCGATCGCGGCGACGACGACGCCGAGCGAGGGGCCAACAATGCTGACGAAAGCGAGCGCGAGCAGGAAGCCCGGCACGGTCTGGAAGGCATCCGTGATGCGCATCAGCACATCGTCGACCAGGCCGCCGGCAAAGCCGGCCAAAGTGCCGACGACCGAGCCGATGAGGAGCGCAGCGGCGGCCGCCGCCAGCCCCACCGCCAGCGACGTGCGGGCGCCATGGAACAGCTCGGCCAGCACGTCGCGGCCGAGCCGGTCGGTGCCGAGCGGCAGCGACAGGTCCTGGAACGGCGGCAGCAGCGCCGGCCCGGCGATCGCCTGCGGGTCGCCGGGAAACAGCAGCGGCGCCGCCAACGCCATCACGATGAGCAAGGCCAGGATGATTGCGCCGGCAATCGCCTCCGGCGTCTGCAAGAAACGACGCAGGCGGTTCATGCGCTTGCCTCGCTGGCGCCGACGCGCGGATCGAGGACAGCGTAGGCGAGGTCGACCAGAAGATTGATGATGATGACCAGGACGGTGCTGACCAGGATGATGCCGAGCAGCAGCGGCGTGTCGCGTCCGGCGACGGCTTCCTGCGCCAGGCGGCCGAGACCCGGCACGGCGAAAACGCTTTCGATGACGACGCTGCCGCCCAGCATCTGTGCCGATTGCAGGCCAAGCATGGTGACCAAGGGCAGAAGCGCGTTGCGGGCAACATGGGCAAGCACGATGCGGCGGCGCGACAGGCCTCGCGCTCGAGCGGCAAGCACGAAATCCTGCCGCCAGGCCTCTGCCATGCCGGCGCGCATCATGCGCAGATAGAGCGCGAGATAAATAAAGCCGAGCGCCGAGACCGGCAGCACGAGATGAGTGGCGATGTCGTGGGCCCGCGCCAGCCCGGTCTTGGCCGACGCGATGGTCTCGATGCCGCCGATCGGCAGCCAGCGCAGGTCGACGGCAAAGACGACGATGAGCACAAGGCCGAGCCAGAAGCCGGGCACGGCATAGAGCGCCAGCGAGCCGATCGACAGGAGGCGGTCGCGAAAGCTGCCGGGCCGGGCACCGGCATAGATGCCAAGCGCCGAGCCCAGGCAGAAGGAGAGCGCGGTGGCGCTGCCCATCAGGATCAGCGTGGTCGGCAGGCGCTCGAAGATGATTTCGCGGATCGGCCGCGAGAAGGTGACCGACTGGCCGAGGTCGAGATGCAGCAGCGCCCAGAGGTAGTTGGCTAGCCGCGTCAGTTCCGACTGGTCGAGGCCCCATCGATGGCGCAGCAATTCGATCATGCCGGCATCGCCGCCGGTCGAGACGATATAGGCGTCGACGGCATCACCGGGGGCGGCTTCGAGCAGCAGGAAGCTGCCGATGACGACGATGAGGAGCACGAAGACGCTGCCGACGAGACGGCGGTGGAGGAGGGCGAGGGCGCGGGTCATGGCGAAAGTACGCTGTTCGCAAGCCTCTGAGGTCGCGCTCTACGGCGCCCCCCTCTGTCCTGCCGGACATCTCCCCCACTTGGGGGGAGATCAGCTGTCGTCACGGCGTTCGCCAATCTCCAAGGTTGCAGAGAGGTAAGGGGCGCGGAAGCCGCCAATCTCCCCCCTAATGGGGGAGATGTCCGGCAGGACAGAGGGGGGCGCGAAGGAACTCTCACCGTGGAAGCTGAGCACCCGATTAGGCGATGTGCAAGCCTTAGGAAAATGCTAGCCCGCGAGATAGGTGTCTGCCCAGTTCGACACCGCCCAGCGCGGGTTGTTGGCGATGTTGCCGACCGTGTCGCGGGCGACGGAGATGAAGCTCCATTCGGCGACGTTGATCAGCGGCAGATCGGCCGCCACCTTCTTCTGGAACTCCTTGTAGAGCTCGGTGCGGGCTGACGTATCCAGCGTCTCGGATGCCTTGATGATCAGCGCGTCGAGGTCGGCGTTCTTGTAGCCGCCCTGGTTGGAGAAGGGCACGCCGTCCGGGATGCCGCTCTGCACCAGGATGGTGGTGGAAATCGCCGGGTCGCCGCGGAACACCGGCGGGCCGACGGCGAGGTCGAAGGCATGATCGGTATAGACGGCCTTGATGTGGGCCGCCGAGTCGTTGTTGACGATCTCGGCGTCGATGCCGATTGCCGCGAGCGCCTGGCGCAGATAGTCGCCGAACTGTTTCGTCTCGTTGAAGTAGGGCGCCGGCAGCAGCTTCAGCGCAAAGCGCTTGCCGTCGTCGGCGCGCTTGTAGCCGGCCTCGTCGAGAAGCGCATTGGCCTTGGCGACGTCGAAGGCATAGGTCGGCACGTCGGCGGTGTAGAATTGCGGATCGTTTTTCGGCACCGGGCCGGTGGCGGCCGCGGCGTAGCCGAGGAAGATCGTCTTGATGACGAAATCCTTGTCGATGGCATGCGCGATCGCCTGCCGCACTTTCAGGTCGGCCAGCTCCTTGCGGCGGTGGTTGATCTCGACGACGAGCTGGTAGGTCAGCCCCTCATAGCCCTTGGTGATGACCTTGAGACCCGGCACCTTGGAAATGCGGTCGAGATCGGCGAGCGGCACGGCGGAGAAGGCGGCAAGCTGGATCTCTTCCGCCTCGAGCGCAGCGGCGGCCGAGGTGCGATCGGGGAGCACCTGGTAGACGATCTCGTCGAGATAGGGTTCGTCCTTGCCCCAATAGGCGTCGTTCCTGGCCAGACGGTAATATTGCCCGGCCTTGTATTCGGCGAACTTGAACGGGCCGGTGCCGACCGGCGCGTTGTTGGCCGGATTGTCCTCGATCTTGCCCACCTCATAAAGGTGCTTCGGCACGACGCTCGACAGCGCCGGCAGCGCGTTGCGGATCAGCTGGAACGGCGTCGGCTTGGCGAATTTGAAGACCGCCGTCAGCTCGTCCGGCGTGTCCACGGCCTCCAGGTCCTTGAACACCGTGCGGCCGAGATTTTGCAGCGGCTTCCAGATCTGCAGCGCCGAGAAGGCGACGTCGGCGGAGGTGAAGGGCTTGCCGTCATGCCATTTGACGCCGTCGCGCAACTTGAAGGTCACCGTCAGGCCGTCGGCGGCACCTTCCCAGGAAAGGGCCAGGCGCGGTTCGAGCCCGTCCTTGCCGTCGAAGGAGGCTTCGGCCAGCGTCTCGACGATCTTGCTCGAGATGAAGAAGACACCGTTGGAGGCGACGATCGCCGGGTTGAGGTTGCGCGGCTCGGAATCGGCGGCAAGGATCAGCCGGCCTCCCTTCTTCGGCGTCTGCGCGAAGCCGATGGTCGGCAGCGCGGTCGAGGCCAGAAGCAGCGCCGAGCCGGCCAGCAGGCCGCGGCGTGAAATCGTCAAGTCGGACATCGCTCAAACTCCCCTCTTCGCGCCGTGGCAGGCGCGGCAATCCGGCAATTATGGCCCTTGGCAGAGGTTTCGCCAGAGACGGATTTGGCGCATCATGGCTTGGCTTTGAAATTTCCGTCCACTGGACCAGCCGGCCGAAAGAGTCTCCCATGCCCCTATCTGGTAGGACCAGATTATAGAGAAACAGGATCTGGATTCGGGCAGAAACCGCCTTTGGCGCGAAAGTGATCAATTCTGGCTGGACCAGAGTGGTCAAAATGATGCAGATTTGGCCGACAGCCATAAATCATGACGTTCGGCGCTCCTGCGGCCGATGAAAAAAGGGAGAGGCAGATGAACATCGCTCCGGGCAAAACCGAGGTCAGCAATGTCCCGTTCGATCAGGCGCGGGTGGACCGGCTGATGGAAGAGGCCGGCATCGACGTGCTCTTCGCCACCTCCAAGCACAACACGCAATATCTGCTCGGCGGCTACAAGTTCATCTTCTTCGCGGCGATGGACGCGATCGGTCACAGCCGCTATTTGCCGATCGTCCTTTACGAGAAAGGCGCGCCGGAACATGCCGCTTATATCGGCAACAAGATGGAAGGCAGCGAACACCAGAACCATCCGTTCTGGACGCCGACCTTGCACACGGCCTGCTGGGGCACGCTCGATGCCGCCAATCTGGCGGTGGAGCATCTGCGCCAGATCGGCAAGTCGGCGGCCCGCATCGGCATCGAACCGGGTTTCCTGCCCTCCGACGCCTATATGCTGATCCGCAAGGCGTTGCCGGATGCCAAGCTGATCGACGCGACCGACATGCTGGAGCGCATGCGCGCCATCAAGACCGACGCGGAGCTGGAGCAGCTGCGCATCGCCTCCGAGCTCATCACCGATTCCATGCTGGCGACGATTGGCTGGGCGCGGGAAGGCACGAGCAAGACCGACATCATCGAGCAGCTCAGGCGCGAGGAGACCAATCGCGGCGCGCATTTCGAATATTGCCTGCTGACGCTGGGTTCCAGCCACAACCGCGCGGCGTCCAGCCAGGCCTGGAAGAAGGGCGAGGTGTTGTCGATCGATTCCGGCGGCAACTATCACGGCTATATCGGCGACCTCTGCCGCATGGGCGTGCTCGGCGAGCCGGACGCCGAGCTGGAGGATCTTCTGGCCGAAGTGGAAACGGTGCAGCAGGCGGCCTTTTCCAAGGTCAAGGCCGGCGTGCTGGGCGGCGACATGATCGCGCATGCGGAGAGCGTGCTGAAGGCCTCCAAGGTCGCGGCCTACACGGATTTCTTCGCGCATGGCATGGGGCTGATCACGCACGAGGCGCCGTTCCTGATGACCAACCACCCGGTCGCCTATGAAGGCACCTATGCGGCGAAGCCGCTGGAAAGGAACATGGTGCTTTCGGTCGAGACGACCATGCTTCACCCGACACGCGGCTTCATCAAGCTGGAGGACACGGTGGCCGTCACCGACGCCGGCTATGTGATGTTCGGCGATCGCGGGCGCGGGTGGAACCGGGGTGGGACGGCAGCATAGCGCTCGACGGCGCTCCCCCTCACCCGGATTGCCAGCCGAATTGCGAAGGGCAATTCGGGGCAACCCGACCTCTCCCCCAGGGGAGAGGAGCGGGCGGCGCCGGCGCCAACCTCTTCTCCCCGCCGGGGAGAAGGTGGCCGCGAAGCGGCCGGATGAGGGGGCTGCAACGCTGAAGATTATTTGCCCGCCGGCAGCAGCCTGAAATCCGGCAGGTCGCGCAGCGCCAGCTCCGGGCCGGCCGGGGAATAGACGACGAAAAGCTGCATCGGCTGGTCGCCGGTGTTCAGCGTCGAGTGGAAGCGGCTTTCCGGTACGTAGATGGTGCAGCCGGGACCGACCTTGGCCACCACCGGATTGCCGTTCTCGTCCTCGACCATCTGCTCGCCATTGCCGGAGATAACGAAGATGATCTCTTCGGCGCCCCGATGGTTGTGGCGGGTGTGGCCCTTGCCCGGCGGCAGGTCGACGACGCCGCCGGAAAAGCGTTCGGCGCCGTTCACTTCCGGCGCGACGGTCAGCGACAGCTTGCCCCAGTCGAAGCCGAAGGCGCTGACATCCTTCGGGTAGACGAACACCTTGCTCTTGTCGGCCATTGCCTCATCCCTTCCTTTCGTTTTTGTCGGAGCATCGGATTTTCCCAAAACCGGCTTCTACTTTTGGGTCCGATGCTCCAGCGCGACCGCTTTGAAATCCGCCGTCTGCCTGGCGATCGCCGCTTCGGCCGGCAGCCGTTCCATCGAGCTCGCGCCATAGAAGCCGTGCAGCCCCTCGCAGCGATCGAGGATGTAGCGCGCATCGTCGGGCATCGAGATCGGCCCGCCATGGCAAAGCAGGATGACGTCCTTGCGCACCGAGCGTGCGGCGTCGGCGATGGCGTCGATTTCCTTGACGCAGGCGTCGAGCGTTTTCGCCGAGGTGGCGCCGATCGAGCCGCCGGTCGTGACGCCCATATGGGCGACGACGATGTCGGCGCCGGCTCGCGTCATGGCGCGCGCCTCGTCGGGGTTGAAGACATAAGGCGTTGTGAGCAAGTTAAGCTTGTGCGCCTCGGCGATCATGTCGACCTCGAGCCCAAAACCCATGCCGGTCTCTTCGAAGCTTTGGCGCATGGTGCCGTCGAACAGGCCGACGGTCGGAAAATTCTGCACGCCGGAAAAGCCCATCGTCTTCAGTTCGGCCAAAAGCAGCGGCATGATGACGAAGGGGTCGGTGCCGTTGACGCCGGCCAGCACCGGCGTCTTCTTCACCACCGGCAGCACCTCATAGGCCATCTCCTTGACGATCTCGTTGGCGTTGCCATAGGCGAGCAGGCCGGCGGCCGAGCCGCGCCCGGCCATGCGGTAGCGGCCGGAATTGTAGATGATGATCAGGTCGATGCCGCCGGCTTCCTCGGCCTTGGCCGACAGGCCGGTGCCGGCGCCGCCGCCGACGATCGGCACGCCGTCGGCGATCATGTTGCGGAATTTTTCCAGGATCGTTTTGCGGGGAATGGCGGCCATGCTTGTCGTCTCTCAGTTTTTGGCGATGTCGAGGAACGCCTCTGCGGCGGCCCTGGCGAAGGCGGGGTCGTTGATGTGCAGCGGCAGGCGCGCCACCGTGCGGTTCCTGGTCGGCTCGATCGTGCGCTCGATGGCGTCGAAGAGCACTGCGTCGGCCTCGGCGTCGAAGAAGGCGCCGCCCTCGATGTCAAGCGCGGAGACGCCCTTTTCCGGGATCAGGAAACGGACCGGGCCGTCGCAGCGGGCGAGGCGACCGCCGATCCATTCACCGATCTTGCGGCATTCCTCGGCCGTGGTGCGCATCAGCGTGACGTTGGGATTGTGCTCGTAGAACAGGCGTCCGCGATAACGATCGGGGATCGTCGGCGGCGCCCAGAAGTTCACCATGTCGAGGGCGCCGACCGAGCCGACATAGGGCAGCTTCGCGCGGGCAATCGCGCCGAAGCGATCCTCGGTCGCGGGCAGCACGCCGCCGAACAGGAAGTCGCAGACTTCGGTCGTGGTGATGTCGAGGACGCCGGCCAGCAGACCGCTGTCGGCGAGCTTCTCCATCGAGCGGCCGCCGGTGCCGGTGGCGTGGAAGACCATGCAGTCATAGTCGGCGCGCAATCGGTCGACGATCGCGGTCACGCAGGGCGTGGTGACGCCGAACATGGTGAGCCCCAGCGCCGGCTTGCCGGCGGCGGCCGGGGCGGGCTTCGCGGCCATGCCGGCGATAGCCTGGGCGGCATTGTGCAGCACCGTGCGGGAGAGCCTGTTTAGTCCCGCCATGTCGGTCACCGACGGCATCATGACGATGTCGGAGACGTCGACGTAAGGCGCGGTATCGCCGGAGGCCAGCGTCGAAACCATGAGCTTCGGCAGGCCGAGCGGCAACGCGCGCATGCCGGCGGTGACGATCGACGTGCCGCCGCCGCCGCCGATGCCGATGACGCCGGCGATGTCGTTGCGCGACCGGATGAAATTGACGAAGGCGGCGCCCATGCCGGCGACGGCGGCGCCGCGGTCATCGATGCCGAGAACCGCGCCGACTCCCTTGGCATGGTGCGCGGCGACCTCGCTTGCGGGGATGTCGACCGGAACCGTCGCGCCGCGCGTGCCGATATCGACACGCATGACCGAGCCACCAGCCTTGGCGATAGTATCGGCCAGGAAAGCGAGTTCCTCACCCTTGGTGTCGGCGGTGCCGACCACATAGATGCGCCCCATCGGTGGTTCCCCGTCATCCGGCATGTCCGGCATCGCCGTCCGCCTTTTTTGCCCCACGCTTAAGCTCCTCGGCGAAAGCCTCGTCGCTGGTGGGGACCCCGTTTTTTTGCCCCACCCTTAAGCTCCTCGGCAAAAGCCTCGTCGCTGGTGGGGACCCAATATCGCGTGGCGTTGCGCCATTGCAAGTTTTTGAGACGCGCGTATCGTATTGATATGGATGTCTCACGTCAACAAGCCGCCTCCAACGACGATGCCGCCCAGGCGCCGGCCGTCGAGAAAGGGCCGCGCGCCCGCACAAGGCGACTGATGCTGGAGACGGCGACGAGGCTGATGCAGTCCGGCATGACCCCTTCGGTCAGCGAGGTCGCGGAGGCGGCGGAGGTGTCGCGCGCGACCGCCTACCGCTATTTCCCGAGCCAGGCGGCGCTGGTGCAGGCCGTGGTCGACGAAGGGCTCGGCCCGATCCTGACCTGGAAGTCGGCGTCCGACGATGCCGAGCGGCGCGTGGCGGATCTCTTCGCCACCGCGATGCCGCGCATCGAAGCCTTCGAGGCGACCTTCAAGGCGGCGCTGAAACTGTCCCTCGATCAATGGGCGCGGCGCCAGGCGGGCACGCTCGGATCGGAACCGGCCTTCAAGCGCGGCCATCGCGTCGACTTGCTGAAGGATGCGATCGCGCCGCTCAAGGGGCGCTTGAAGCCGCGCCAGTTCAGGCGCCTTGCCCAGGCGCTATCGCTGGTGTTCGGCGTCGAGGTGGTCACGGTGTTGAAGGATATATGGGGGCTGGACAGCGCCGAGATGATGTCGGTCGCGCAATGGGCGGCGGGCGCGCTGGTGCGTGCCGCGATGGCGGAATCGGAGGCGAAATCGGCGATGTCAAAGGCGACAACGGCCTAAATCTGGTTCGACCAGATTTAGGGGACAGTTTGGAATGTTAATTTTGATGGGCAGCCTGTGGCAAGGGCTTCGCATATCAAAGAGTAGGAAAAACAAGAGAAAACAGGCAGATATCGTAATGCTTCGCTTTTTCGGCTACCGCTGGCCGCTCAAGAAAGCGCTTGACGCCAAGCCGGAATTGGTAATACCAGATCAAGACCGATAAAGCGGATCAAAAAGTGAGGGCTGCGATCCATTTCCGGCAGGGCGACGAGGCCTGGAACCGGAGAGGCGCCATCACAGGAGGAACTACCAGGGCCGGCTTTCGCTGCCAGCCCGCATGAGACGGTAGAATGCGCACAAGGGAGGAAAACTATGCGCAAGTTAGTGACCAGCGTGCTTGCTGGTGTCGGCCTGGCGCTTGCCTGCGGGACATCCGTGCACGCGCAGGAAAAGTCGCTCACCATCTTCTGGGCGGAATGGGATCCGGCCAACTACCTGCAGGAACTCGGCAACGAGTATGAGAAGGAAACCGGCGTCAAGATCACGGTCGAAACCACGCCGTGGTCCGACTTCCAGACCAAGGCTTTCACCGAGTTCAACGCCCATGGCGACGCCTACGACCTGGTGGTGGGCGACTCGCAGTGGCTCGGCGCCGGCTCGACCGGCGGTCACTATGTCGACCTGACCGACTTCTTCAACAAGTACAATCTCAAAGAAGTTATGGCGCCGGCGACGGTCAAATACTACGCCGAATATCCCGGCAACAGCGGCAAGTACTGGGCAATCCCGCTCGAGGGCGACGCCGTCGGCTGGTCCTACCGCAAGGACTGGTTCGAGGACCCGAAGGAAAAGGAAGCCTTCAAGGCCAAGTATGGCTACGACCTCGACGTGCCGAAGGATTTCAAGGCGCTGCGCGACATCGCTGAATTCTTCTACCGGCCGGACCAGAAGAAATACGGCATCGCCATCTACACCGACAATTCCTATGACGCGATGGCGATGGGCTTCGAGAACGCCCTGTTCTCCTACGGCGGCGAGCTCGGCGACTACTCCACGTACAAGGTCGACGGTATCGTCAACTCCGACAAGGCCGTCGCGGCACTGGATGCCTACAAGGAACTCTACAAGTTCACGCCTCCGGGCTGGGCCAAGTCGTTCTTCGTCGAGGACAACCAGGCGATCACCGAGAACCTCGCGGCGATGAGCATGAACTACTTCGCCTTCTTCCCCTCGCTGATCAACGAGTCGTCAAACCCGAACGCCAAGAACACCGGTTTCTTCGCCAATCCTCCGGGACCGAATGGCGACCAGTTCGCGGCTCTCGGCGGCCAGGGCATCTCCATCGTCTCCTATTCGCAGAAGCAGGACGAGGCGATGAAGTTCCTGGAATGGTTCATCAAGGACGACACCCAGAAGAAATGGGCGGCGCTCGGCGGCTATACCTGCAGCGCCGCGGTGCTGAAATCGCCGGAATTCCAGAGTGCAACGCCGTACAACAAGGCCTTCTATGAGACCATGTTCAAGGTGAAGGACTTCTGGGCTGTGCCGGAATATGCCGAACTGCTGCAGCAGCTCAACCAGCGCGTTTATCCCTACATGATCGGCGGCTCGGGCACCGCCAAGGAAACGCTGGACGCGCTTGCCGCCGACTGGAACGCGACCTTCAAGAAATACGGCCGCGTGAAGTAACCGACATGCCTCACGGAGGAGGCTTCTCATGCCTCCTCCGTTTGCTTTTTTGAGAATCCGGAGCAGGGTTTTGGCGAGCACGATGATCACTACGCTGGACAGGTCCTCGCGGGCCGCAGCGCGCGGCCTCAGCGACATTTCGATCCGCAATCTCTTCATCATCCCGACGATCCTGTTCCTGATCGTCTTCAACATCTTCCCGCTGATCTATTCGCTCGGCTATTCCTTCACCGATTTCCGCGCGTCGACCAACGCGCCGGCTAATTTCGTCGGACTGCAGAACTATCGCGATCTGCTTAACGACCCCTATGTCTGGTCGAACTTCGCCATCACCGCGAAATACGTGATCGTCTCGGTCGTCGGACAACTGCTTGTCGGCTTTGGCGTGGCGATGCTGCTCAACCGGGATATTCCGCTCAAGGGCCTTATCACTACGCTGCTGCTACTGCCGATGATGCTGTCGATGGCCGTCGTCGGCCTGTTCTGGAAACTGCTTTATGACCCTTCATGGGGCGTCATCAACTATGCGCTCGGGCTCGGCAATTTCGAGTGGCTGGCAGACCCGAAAATGGCGCTCTATGCAGTCGCCTTGACCGATATCTGGATGTGGTCGCCCTTCGTCATGCTCTTGTCGCTGGCCGGCCTTTCGGCGGTGCCGAAACATCTCTACGAGGCCGCGGCGATCGACCGCGCCGGCCCGTTCTACACCTTCTTCCGCATCACTCTGCCGCTGGTCGCGCCGATCCTGATGATCGCGGTCATTTTCCGCACCATGGAAGCGTTCAAGACCTTCGATCTCGCCTACATCCTGACCAGCCAGCCGACGGCCGAACTGATCTCGATCCGGCTCTACAAGATGGCTTTCCAGGAATGGCAGACGGGGCGCTCCTGCGCCATGGCCTACATCGTGCTGATCATGGTGCTGGCGATCACCAACATCTACGTCAAATACCTCAACAAAGTGAAGGAGCGCTGACAGATGGCCGCCGTCCGCACTTCTTCAGAAATCACCTTCAACCGCATCGCCATCGTCATCGTTCTGCTGGTGACGATCATTTTCCTGGCGCCAATCTACTGGATCGCCTCGACGGCATTCAAGCCGCGCGCCCTCGCCACCACCATCCCGCCGACGGTCATCTTCCAGCCGGAGATATCGCCCTTCGTGAAGCTGTTCACCAAGCGGTCCCAGATGCGCAATCCGCCGACGCCGGAAGAATATGCGGCCGCCCCGTGGTGGGAGCGCGTCGTCTTCGACGGCGGCGAAAAGATCGTGCGCGACGGCAAGGGCGAGGTGCAGTGGTCGGGCTATCCGAGCCGCTTCCTGAACTCGCTGATCGTGGCGATCACCTCGACCGTGCTCGCAGTCGGCATGGGCACGTTCACCGCCTACGGCTTCTCGCGCTTCAAGGTGAAGGGGGAGGCGGACCTGCTCTTCTTCATCCTGTCGACGCGCATGCTGCCGCCGGTGGTGGTCGCGATCCCGATGTTCCTGATGTACCGGGCCGTGGGGCTGAACGATTCCCATCTCGGGCTGATCATCCTCTACACCGCCTTCAACCTGTCCTTCTCGGTCTGGTTGATGAAAGGCTTCATCGACGAGATTCCGAAGGAATACGAGGAGGCGGCGCTCGTCGACGGCTACACGCGCATGGATGCCTTTTTCAAGATCGTGCTGCCCGAAGCCGCGACCGGCATCGCCGCAACTGCGGTGTTCTGCTTCATCACGGCGTGGAACGAATATGCCTTCGCGCTGATCATGACCAACCGCCGCGCGCAGACCGCGCCGCCCTTCATTCCGAGCCAGGTCGGCTCCGGCCTGCCCGACTGGACGGTGATCGCCGCGGGTACATTCCTGTTCCTGCTGCCGGTCGCGATCTTCACCTTCCTGCTCCGCAACCATCTGTTGCGCGGCATGTCCTTCGGAGCGATCCGCAAATGAGCTTTCGCGCCATCAACGAGAAGTATCTCGAGCCGGGCTCGCAGATCCTGATGGTGCTGGGCATCGTCGCGCTCTGCCAGCCCTGGAACATGCCGCTCC
The DNA here is from genome assembly GCF_006442815.1 of Mesorhizobium sp. B2-4-3. Lineage (GTDB taxonomy): Bacteria > Pseudomonadota > Alphaproteobacteria > Rhizobiales > Rhizobiaceae > Mesorhizobium. The sequence goes on along the minus strand of NZ_VFVL01000003.1, from coordinate 111,169 downwards.
ACACCTACGGCGTGACGATCATCCTGATCGGCCTGATCGGCTTCAACGTCACCTCCAAGATCCCGCGCGAAGAACAAGCCGGCACCGGGCACGGAGCCGACCAGCAGGCGCGCAACGCGGGGGCACAGCATTGACCCAGATCGAGCTTCGCGGCGTCCAGAAATTCTTCGGCGCCGTCCAGGTCATCAAGGATCTGAACCTCAAGATCGACGACAACGAGTTCATCGTGCTGCTCGGACAGTCGGGCTGCGGCAAGACGACGACGCTGCGCGCCATTGCCGGACTGGAGACCATCGACCAGGGCGATATCCTGATCGATGGCAAGCCGGTGCAGCACCTCAAGGCCGCCGACCGCGACATCGCCATGGTGTTCCAGTCCTTCTCGCTCTATCCGCATATGAACGTCTACGAGAACATCGCTTTCCCGCTGCGCGCGACGCGCAAGAGCAGGAGCGAGATCGACACCGAGGTGCGCTCGGTAGCCAAGACGCTGCAGATCAGCGATCTCCTCAACAAGAAGCCCTCGGCGCTGTCGGGCGGCGACATGCAGCGCGTGGCCATCGGCCGGGCGCTGGTGCGGCGCCCGAAGGCGATGCTGATGGACGAGCCGATCGGCGCCCTCGATGCCAAGCTGCGCGAGGAAATGCGTGCCGAGATCAAGCGGCTGCATATCAAGCAAGGCTCGACCAGCATCTATGTCACGCACGACCAGATCGAGGCGATGAGCCTCGCCGACCGCATTGTCATCATGCATGAGGGCGTGCTGCAGCAGGTCGGCACGCCGGACGAGGTCTATTCGCATCCGGCCAATCTGTTCGTCGCGCAGTTCGTCGGCAGCCCGGTGATGAACGTGGCTGAGGCGACGGTCGCCGAGAATGCGTCGGCAGCTTCCGTCTCCGTCGGCGGCGCGGCCACCGGCTTCGAGTTTCCGCGCGCGCTGCTTTCCAAGCTCAACGGCCATGCCGGTGGCCAGCTCACCCTGGGCATCAGGCCGGAAGGCGTGCTGGTGCGCCGCGAGGCGACGGACGGTTTCCTGCCTGTCGAAACGCAGATCGTCGAGCCGCTGGGATCCTTCGATATCGTCGACCTCAAGGTCGGCTCCAAGATGCTGCGCGCCCGCACCAAGAGCGGCTTCATCGGCGGTGCGGGGGAAAAGGTCTATGCGCGGATCGATCCTTCGCAGGCGCATTTCTTCGACGCCGCGAGCGGCAAGTCGCTCGGAGTGAGATTGTAATGGCCCAGATCCAGCTGAAGAACATCTCCAAGACGTTCGGCAACCACACGGCTCTGTCCAATCTCGATCTCGACATCGCCGACGGCGAATTCTTCGTGCTGCTCGGCGAGACGGGCGCCGGCAAGACGACGACGCTGAGGATGGTCGCCGGTCTCGAAAAGCCGACCGAGGGCCAGGTCTTCATCGACGGCGTCGACGTCGCCGACTGGGGTGCTGCCGAACGCGACGTGGCGCTGGTGCTGCAGCAATATTCGCTCTATCCGCGCTACACGGTGCGGCAGAACCTCGAATTTCCGCTGAAGCCGAAGATCCGCCGGCTGCCGGACGCCGAGATCAAGGACCGCGTCGCGCGCGCGGCCCGCACACTCAGGATCGAGCACCTGCTCGACCGCAAGACGGACCGACTTTCCGGCGGCGAGATGCAGCGCGTCTCGATCGGCCGCGCCATCGTGCGCAAGCCGCGCGTGTTCCTGATGGACGAGCCGCTGTCGGCGCTCGACGCCAAGCTGCGCGAGGCGTTGCGCACGGAACTGAAGAACCTGCAAATGCAGCTCGGTGCCACATTCCTGTTCGTCACGCATGACCAGATCGAGGCCATGTCGATGGGCGACAAGGTCGGCGTGCTCAACCATGGCCGCATCGTCCAGACGGGCACGCCGCATGAGATCTACAACAATCCGCGCGACACCTATGTCGCGAGCTTCGTCGGTTCGCCGCCGATGAACCTCATCGACGGCAGGCTGGTCAACGACCGCGCCGTGATGGCGCCGATGAATTTCGAGCTGCCGCTGACAATTGGGGCCAAGACTTTTGGCGGGGGCAGGACGAGTGGCGCGACCGACGGTCGGCCACTCGTCTTCGGCATCCGTCCGGAGGACGTCTACCTGGAGAGCGGCGCGCCGGTCGAGGCACGCGTCCACGACGTCGAGAACCACGGCGTGGAAAAGATCCTGACGCTCAGGGTCGGCGAAACGATGTTGCGGGCCACCGTGCCGGCCAGGACCGATGTCGCGATCGAACAGCCGGTGCGCTTTGCCTGGAACCCCGACAAGGTGGTGCTGTTCGACAAGGGCAGCGGCGTCAGCCTGCGCCACGCCGGCTGACGGGGCCGCCGCTTCGCCGGAGGGATTTCGCCGGCCGGTGCTTGCGCTACTTCGGCAGATAGGTCTCGTAAGGCGTGTCGTTGATCAGCAGGATCACGCATTCGGTGTCCGACAGGCAGGCATCGTCATGCATTTCGTCGGCCTTCTGGGTCCAGTAGGAGCCGGGCGGCAACTCGACCCTGGTGGCTTCGCCACCCTGCATCTGCCAGTGCGCCCAGAGGCCCTTGATGACCACGGCGCGGTAATCGGCGGTATGGGCATGGACGGGCGCGCGCCAGTTGCCGGGAACCTTCAGCAGCGTGCCGGCCGGACCTTTTGCTCGTTCGCCCCATAGCGGACCGAGGCGCTGCGGCTGGCCCGGCGCCTCGACGGCGTAAGGGATCTTGTCGGCGGGCAGGTAGCTGTCTTCCAGCGCGAAAGCCGGGCCTGGCAGGATGGCGAGCGCAGCAAGCGCAAGCGGTGCAAGACGATTGGGCATGGCGGTTTCCTCCGCCAGCCAGCTTATGCGGCCTCGGCCGGCGGGGAATGACGCGGTGTCCAAAAGACTTGGCAATTCCTCCAGCGCGGCGGCCGGTTGACTGCTTTAGGAGTGTTCCTCGCTACTGCTGTTGCGGAAATGACTCGGCGCGACGCCCATCACCCGCTTGAAGGCGCGGCTGAAGGAGGCTTCCGAATCGTAGCCCAATCTCGACGCCGCCACCGAAACCCGCATGCCGTCGCGGCCAAGCCATTGCCGCGCCTGATGCATGCGCACGCGCAGCACGTATTTGGCCGGCGTCTCGCCGACCACGGTGGCGAAGCGTTGCGCAAAGGCCGAGCGCGAGGCGCCCATCATCCTGGCCAGCGCCTCCACCGTCCAGTCGCGCTCCGGCTGCAGGTGGATGGCGGCGAGCACCTTGCCGACATCCGGGTTGCGCACGGCGGCGATCCATCCGGTGGCGTCGCCGCAGCCATTCTCCACCCAGGAGCGGATGATGGTGGCCGCGAGCACGTCGGCCAGGCGGGCGAGGATGCCGCCGGAGCCGACCCGGTCCATCGTCACCTCGCCGGCCATCGCGTCGAGCAGATGCTGGATGCCTGGCGCATTCGCCATCAGCTTATGCGCCTGCATGAGATCAGGCATCATCTCCAGCAGCGGATGCGAGCCGTCGAGGTTGAAATGCATCGAGCCGCAAAACAGCAAGGTCTTGCAGCCGTCGCAGCCGTTCGAGACGTCGTAGATGTTCTCGCACACCGGCTCGATCGTGTAGCGGCCGATCGGCACCGGCGGCACGCCGGGCGCGCTCGCCAGCACATGCTCGTCGCCGCGCGGGATCAGCAGCGCGTCGCCCACCGAGAGCTCGATCCATTCCTTGGCCGGCGAGAACAGCCAGCAGCCCTGCTGTCCGATGAAATGGAACCGCGCCGCCTTCTGCGCGGGGAAGGAAACGGCCCAGGGCTCGCCAAGCACGCAGCGGCCGTAGTCGACGCCGTCCAGGCGCAGACCGCGCAACATGTCGGTGAGCGGGTCGCCCGAAGTCTCCAAAACGGATTTGGACGAATTGTAGTTCATTTCGGCGTTTCTAGCATGGAAAGTCCAGATAGTCACTCCCTATGTTGCACTGCAGCCAAATGTTGCGCTGCAACTCACCGGAGATTTGCCATGACCGAGCCTGCCACAGGCGCCATCGACGCCGCTGTCCTCGACAGAACCGAACCTGAAGAACGAAGTGAGCCTGCGTGGGGCGCGGTGGTCTCGCTGGCGCTCGGCGTCTTCGGCCTGGTGACCGCCGAATTCCTGCCCGCCAGCCTGTTGACGCGGCTGGCGCAGGACCTCGGTGTCAGCGAAGGCGCCGCCGGCCAAGCGGTGACCGCGACGGCTGTCGTCGGCGCGATCGCCGCGCCGACCATGGCGATCGTCACCAAGCGGCTCGACCGCCGGCTGGTCATGTGGATCCTCTCCGTCCTTTTGATCGTCTCCAACGTCGTCGCCGCCTTCGCGTCCTCGCTCATCATGCTGCTTCTTGCCCGCGTCGTGCTGGGCGTCGCGCTTGGCGGTTTCTGGTCGATGTCGGCGGCCATGGCGCTCAGGCTGGTGCCGATGCGGCTGATGCCGCGCGCCATGTCGATCATCCTGACCGGCGTCTCGGTCGCCACGGTCACGGCGGCGCCTGTCGGCGCCTATGTCGGCGACGTCTGGGGTTGGCGCACCGCCTTCATGATCGCGGCGGTCGTCGGCGGGCTGGCGCTGCTGGTGCAGCTCGCCACCCTGCCAAGCCTGCCGCCGACGGCGGTCGCGAGCTTCCGCACGCTGGCCGAGGTGCTGAAGCGGCCGATGATCCGCATCGCGCTGCTCGTCGTGTTGCTGGTCGCGTCCGGTCAGTTCGCCGGCTTCACCTATGTGCGGCCGTTCCTGGAGACGGTGCCGGCGATGCCGATCGAGACCATCTCGCTGGTGCTGCTCGCCTATGGCATCGGCGGCTTCTTCGGCAATTTCGCCGGCGCCTTCCTGGCCGAGCGCAACCTGAAGATGGCGGTCGGCCTGGCGCCGCTGCTGATCGCCTTGTCGGCGGCGACGCTGCTCGTGCTTGGCGCCTCGCCGATAACGGCGGCTGTCGCGGTCACCGCCTGGGGCTTTGCCTTCGGCGCCGTTCCGGTCGGCCTGCAGACCTGGCTGGTGCGCGCCGCGCCCGATCAGGCCGAGAGCGCCGGCGGCCTGATGGTCGCGACCTTCCAGGTGGCGATCGCGCTCGGCGCCATCGTCGGCGGCCTTCTGGTCGATCATGCCGGTGTCGCCACCGCCTTCGCCTATAGCGGCGTGGCGACCTTGCTCGCGGCGCTGGTGGCCTTCCTGATGGGGCCCAAGCAGGCCACTGAGTAGGCAAGCCTGCTCGCCTTGTCTGGCATCGGCCCGGCGGCTCTCACGCGCGCCGGGCCGTCAATTTAGCTTCAAGCCGAACGGCCGTCGAACTCGAACACTTCGACGGTCTTGAGGTCGACGCCGTCGAGGCAGTTGATGTTGACATAGGCGGATCGTTCGTTGCCCTGGCTGACATCCTCGGCGAAAGGGTGCATGCCGCAGGTGCGGCAGAAGCGGTGCGCGATTTGAGCCTTGCCGAAGGTGTAGCGGCCGAGGTCGTCGCCCCAGGCGATCAGATTGAGCTTCTCATGCGGCACGGCCCACAAAAGCGCGCCCTTGCGTGAGCAGATCGAGCAGTTGCAGCGCACGGCCATGCAGAGCTCACCCTCGACCTCGAACGCCACCTTGCCGCAGTGGCAGCTGCCTTTGTACAGCATCAGCATCTTCCCATCGCTGGCAGGGTGCAAAGGCACGCTTGCCGGGTTATCTCTTGCGCCGGCCCAACATCAGGCCGTGCCTAAAAGACGTTGCAACTTTGCAAGGCCCGACATCGAAAATGCAATCCATCCGAGACCGGCTTGAGATCATCCTGTCACGTCTTGCCAATCGCGCGGCCGACGAGAAGGTCTATACGAAGCTCTACGCCGAGGCCGCGCGGGCAGCCGCCGATGCGGCCGATGCCCGCCGCAAGGCCGGCGTGAGCCTCGGACCCCCCGACGGGCGCATCGTCTCGATCAAGGACCTCTTCGATGTCGCAGGCGAGTCGACGACGGCCGGGTCGCTGATCCGCGCCGAGGCCGCAGCCGCCACGCGAGACGCGGCGATCGTGCAAAGGCTGCGCCAGGCGGGTGCTGTCATCCTCGGCAAGACCAACATGACCGAATTCGCCTTCACCGCGATCGGCGATAATCCGCATCACGGCACGCCGGGCAATGCCGCCGATGCGAGCCTCATCCCGGGCGGCTCGTCGTCCGGGGCGGGCGTTGCGGTCGGCGAGGGCACGAGTGAGATCTCCATCGGTTCCGATACCGGCGGCTCGGTGCGCATCCCGGCCTCGCTCAACGGTGTCGTCGGCTTCAAGCCGACGGCGGGGCGGGTGCCTTTGGCAGGCGCTTTTCCGCTGTCGATGACGCTGGATTCGATCGGCCCGCTTGCCCGCAGCGTCGCCGATTGCGCGATCGCCGATGCGATCATGGCCGCAGAAGAGCCGGCGGTCCTTCAGCCGGCTTCGCTGGCCGGCCTGCGCATCGGCATTCCGCGCGGCGTCTTGTTCGGCGAGACGCAAGTGGAGGTCGCCGCGGCTTTCGAGGGCTGCATCGACAGGATCGGGCGGGCCGGCGCCCGCGCTGTCGATTTGTCCATCGATGATCTTGTCGCCGAGATGCGGGCTGCCACCAGGCGCGGGACCATCGCGTCCATGGAAGGCGCTGAGGTGCATGCCGATTGGCTGACGAGCGGCGCCTCGGTGCCGGTCGATCCGCATGTCACTGGGCCATTGACGCGCGCGCTGGCCGTTCCCGCTTCCGCCTATATCCGCACGATCCGCCGTCGCGGCGAACTTGTAGCGGCCATGGCGGGACGGCTTGAGGCGGTCGATCTCCTTGCATTGCCGACCGTGCCGATGGTCGCGCCCTCCATTGCCGCTATGGCCGCCGATGAAGCGCTGCGCGACAAGACGGAAGGGCTGCTCCTGCGCAACACGCAGGTCGCCAACCAGTTCGACCTTTGCGCGATCTCGCTGCCCATGCCCGGCACCAAATTGCCCGCGGGATTGATGCTGGTGGGCAAGCACGGGCACGATCGGCATCTTTTCGCGGTCGCGGCGGCGGTGGAGACATCGATCGCAAGTTGAATGCGCGGCTCCGGAGGAGTACGAGTCCTCAGTGGCCCGAGCAGTGAGCGCGTTCGCTATTCTTTGACGCGCGCTCGATGCCGGTCGCGATCAGCGTCGGCAGACTGTATTGCTTGCCGTTGAAGGTATGCCGCCGGTTTGCGATCGTGCCTGCGACGACGATCTTGCCGGCATAAAGCTTGTCTGGAAGGTCGAGCGCCTTGTCCTGCTGTGGCAGGCCGTCGACGTCGATCCACACTCCCTTGACGATCTTGCCGGTGGCGAGGTCGAGCGCGCTGTTCGAAGGGCAGGGTGCCATCACGCAGCGCAAGCCGTTGTCGCAGGGCACATAGCTGCCTTGATCAGCTTGAGCGCCAGTCGCGGCGACGCAGATGCCGGCAATCAGAACCAGGATTTCGGCGAGGTGCTTGGCCATGACGATGAAGGTCGCCGCCAAATCGGCGAAAATTGAGGCGCGGACTTCAGTCGGCCGGAAAGCGCCGCCGGTAATGCTCGATAACTTCCGGATTGCGCAGGTTGACCGGCAGCTTGCCAGCGAGCACCAGCAACGCCTCGCCGGCGGCGCCGACGCCCATGCGCATCATCGATTCCTCGGTGATGCCGGCCATATGCGGGGTGACGATGACATTGTCGAAGCCGAAATAGGGGTGGCTTGGCGGCAGCGGTTGGGTCGCAAAAACGTCGAGCGCTGCGCCGCCGATGCGGTCCTCTCGCAACGCTTCGATCAGCGCCTCGTCGTCGACAACCGGGCCGCGCGAGACATTGATCAGCAGCGCGTTGGGCTTCATGCGGGCGATGCGCTCGCGGCCGATCAGGCCGCGCGTTTCCTCCGTCAGCGGACAGCAGAGCACGATGATATCGCTCTGCTCGACCAGCGCGTCGATCGACAGGAAGCCGACACGTTCGGGCGCCGGACGCAGGCTGCGCGTCGTCGCCACGACATTGAGGTCGAAGCCGTGCGCGGCGATATGGCCGACGGCCTGGCCGACCGCGCCGAGGCCGACGATGCCGATCGTCTTGCCGGCAAGCTCGCTGGTCGAGTTGGCGTGCTCGCGCCCGGCAAGCCAGCCCTTGGCGCGCAGGTCGCGGTCCATCATGCGGAATCGCCGCAGCAGGGCAAGAGCCACGAACATCACATGCTCGGCGACCGAGCGGGCATTGACGGCGGGCACGTTCGCCACCAGCACGCCGGCGGCGGTCGCGGCCTCGACCGGGATCATGTCCAGCCCGGCACCGTGGCGGATCGCGGCGCGCAGGCTCGAAGCACCCGCAAACAGCTCAGGCGGCAGCGGCGCGCGCACGATGACTATGTCGGCGTCGCGGGCCTCAGTGGTCAGGGTCTTGGGATCGAGCGCGGAAGCGATCGCAAGCCGCCCGGCGCCCGCCAGCATGGCCGTGGCGCGAGGATGCAGCGAATGCGTCGACAGGATCTTGCGCATGAGGTTTTGTTTTTCTCCGCATTTCTGCGACGCCAAGCGATAATGCTTGGCTGCAAAATGCTCTAGGCCTTTTCGAGCGCCGCGCTTTTCGGTTCCGTTCCGAGGCCTTCGATGATCCCCTTCCAGTAGCTTTCGGCGCCCTGCAAATGGGCATTCATCAGGGCCTGGGCGAGGTTGCCGTCGCGGCGCAGCAGCGCCTCGTAGATCTGGATATGCTCGGCATGCGAGCGCACGCTGCGTTCGGGATCGTTGAAATAGATCGGCAGGCGCTGCTCGCCCATCAGGTAATAGACGCTGCAGATGTTGTGGAAGACGCTGTTCTTGGTCGCGCGCACGATCTCGAGGTGGAACTCGCGATCCTCCTTGGCGAGGCCTTCGCCGGCGGCGATGCGCTCTTCCGAAGCCTTCAGGATCTCGCGCAGGCGTTCGAAGTTCTCCTCGGTGGCGCGCGAGCAGGCAAGCTCGGCCGCCTTGATCTCGTGGATCTTGCGCAACTCTACGGTCTCGTAGATCTGCACCGGATCGAGCGGCAGGCCCGCGCGGGCGAAAAGCGCCAACGCTTCCACGCTCGCCTGCTTGGTGTCGATATAGATGCCGGACTTGGCGCGTCGCTCGACGATGCGCATGGCTTCCAGGATGGCCAACGCTTCGCGGATCTGGCCGCGGCTGACGCCGAAATGTTCCGCCAGCTCGCGCTCCGAGGGCGTGCGGCCGGACTCCTTGTCCGAGTTGGCGAAGAGGTAGGCGGCAAGTTCCGCGAGAAGGTTCTTTTCTTTCATCGTCAAATACGTTGCGCGTGCGCCTCCAGGAGTCGCTCGGAGATGGTGAAACCCAATCCCGGCTTTTCAGGGATCGCTATCATACCGTCCTTCGCTTCGACAGTCTCCTCGACAAGGTCGTGGATCATCGGATTGGCGCCGAGCGAATATTCGATGATGAAGCTGGCGGGCGAGGCGGCACAGACATGCAGCCCGGCAAAGAAGCAGGGTGCGCCGGCCCATAGATGCGGCGCGAAGCGCAGGTTGAAGGCGCTGGCGATGGTGCCGATCTTCATCGCCTCGCTGATGCCGCCGCAGAAGGCGGGATCCGGCTGGAAGATGTCGGCCGATTTCAGCACCGCCAGATCGCGGAAGGCGTAGCGCGTCGCCTCGCTTTCGCCGGTGGCAATCGGCGTCGCGCCCGAGGCACGCACTTCGGCCATGCCCGCCTTGTCGTCGGCGATCACCGGTTCCTCGAACCAGGCAAGGTCGAGATCGGCGGTCAGCTTGATGAAGCGCTTGGCCTCGGCGACGGTGTAGGTGCCGTGCGCGTCGACCATCAGCTCGATATCGGGCCCGATCGCCTGCCTTGCGGCGCGCACGCGCGCGGCCGAGACATGCGGGGCGCCGTCCATGGCGCCGACGCGCATCTTCAGCGCCTTGAAGCCGCCCTTGGCGATATAGGATTTCAACTGCTCGCCGATCGCGTCGGCAGAGGCCCAGCCGCCCGAGGCATAGGCCTGCATGCGCTCGACCTTGCGGCCGCCGAGCAGCCGCCACACCGGCTGCCCCAGCGACTTGCCGAGGATGTCCCAGAGCGCGATGTCGACGGCGCTGATCGCCGCCACGCTCATGCCGCGCCGGGCCAGCTGCGGCATGGCATGGCCGGCATGCGCCGCCGTCTCATGCCGAACGCCGTTGTAGAGCATTTCCCAGATGATGCCGATGTCGGCCGGATCGCAACCGATGAGCTGCGGGCCGATCTCGTGGTTGAGCAGATGGACGAGCGCGCCATAGCTGCCGGCGCTGCCGGCGGCGTTCTTGCCCTCGCCCCAGCCGACCAGGCCGTCATCGGTCTCGATGCGCAGAATGGCGGCGTCGAACGTCGTCACCTGGCCGAAGTCGCTGCGATGCTGCTTCGCGACTTCGATCGGGATACGAACCCACCAGGCCTGGACGCTTTTGATGCGCATGTTTTCCCTTCGGCCCCTCCGCCCGCCGGGTGGAAGGGATAGGTTTCAATCGGAGGCCTACTTGATCAGTGGCAGCAGCGTTTCGGCGGTGATGCGCATCTGGTCGGTGTAGAATTTTTCCGTAAGCACGCTGGAGCCGTGGTCCTGGATGAACTTGAGCTGCTCGGGCGAGATGTCGACCGGATTGCGCTCGACCATCTCCGGATAAGGCGCCGCCGGCGTGCGGTCGACGGGCGCGACGAACTCGTTGGTCAGCGCGCCGTCATAGCCGACTTCCTTCAGCGTGCGCACGATCTTCGGCCAGTCGATCTGGCCAAGGCCGGCAGCGAAGCGGTTGTTGTCGGCGACATGGAAATCGAACAGGCGCTTGCCGACCTGCCGGATCGCGTCATAGACGTTAAATTCCTCCATGTGGATATGGTAGGCGTCGAGGCAGACGCCGCATTCGGGGCTCACCGCATCGGCAAGCGCCAGCGCCTGGGCGCCGCGGTTGAAGAGATAGGTCTCGAAGCGGTTGAGCGGCTCGACGGCGATCCTGACGCCGACCTTCTTGGCATGGGTGAAACACTCGCGCGTGGCGTCGACCACCCAGCCCCATTCCTCCGCCTCGGTGCCGTCCGGCACGACCTTGCCGACGGTCGCGGGCACCAGCGTGATGATCTCGCCGTCGAGCTCGCTCACCATGGTGAGCACGTCCTTGACATATTGAACCGAGCGCTCGCGCTGGCCCTGGTCCCTGGCGGCAAGGTTGCGCTCGCCCAGCATCAGCGTCACCGAACCCCAGCAGCGGATGCCGTGCTCCTTGAGCAGCGCACGCGTCTCGTTGGTCTTGTACTGCTCGGGCTCGCCGGAAATCTCGATCGATTCATAGCCGAATTTCTTGATGCGCTTGAGCGTCACCTCCAGCGGCTCCGCCCGCATCCAATTGTGCGTCGAAAGATGCATGGTCTATCCTTCCCAGAATTCGCCTGTCACATTTTACCCCGCGACGCCTCCGACAGAGGCGGCCGCATGATTCCTCCCCAAGGCGTTGCCAGCATTTTCCTCCAAACTGGTTCGACCAATTGGGTCTGCCATGACCTCTACAGCAAATTTTAATGCACAGCAAGAAGTGGGTAGGGGAAGCCAAATCATCTCGTCAATAGGCTGATTTCACAAGGGAATTTTGCTCATCCGTTTGAAAGTCAGCCGCGTCTTCGTCGATTTCGGCCGCTTGACCGAATTACGAGATTTGGTAATACCAGAATGGCGCAACGCATGGACGCCGACAGTATTGACCAAACAGGCTGGCCCTCACTTCAATCGGCGCTATGCTTGGTCGCGAAAACAATGAGGGAGGATGCCGATGCCGACGACGATGAAGGGTCCCGGCCTGTTTCTGGCGCAGTTCGCGGGCGATGCCGCGCCGTTCAATTCCCTGGCTTCGATCACCAAATGGGCGGCCGGCCTGGGCTACAAGGGCGTGCAGATCCCGACCTGGGACGGGCGCCTGTTCGACCTCAAGAAGGCGGCGTCGTCGAAGGCCTATTGCGACGAGGTGAAAGGCATCTGCGCCGACGCCGACGTCGAGATCACCGAACTGTCGACGCATCTGCAGGGGCAACTGGTGGCGGTGCATCCAGCCTATGACGCGCAGATGGATGGCTTTGCTCCGCCTTCGGTCCACAACAATCCCAAGGCGCGGCAGAAATGGGCCGTCGAGCAGATGGAGTTCGGCGCCAAGGCATCGCGCAATCTCGGGCTGAACGCCTCGGTCTCATTCACCGGCTCGCTGGCTTTTCCTTACCTTTACCCCTTCCCGCAGCGCCCGGCCGGCCTCATCGAGGAAGCCTTCGGCGAACTCGGCAAACGCTGGAAGCCGATCCTCGATGTCTACGAGGACAACGGGGTCGATGTCGGCTACGAGATCCATCCCTCGGAGGACGTGTTCGACGGCGCTACCTTCGAGATGTTCCTCGACGCGGTCGGTGGACACAAGCGCTGCAACATCAACTACGATCCGTCGCACTTCCTGTTGCAGCAACTCGACTATCTCGAGTTCATCGACATCTACCACGAGCGGATCAAGGCGTTCCACGTCAAGGACGCCGAGTTCAACCCGACCGGACGGCAAGGCGTCTATTCCGGCTACCAGGGCTGGGTGAACCGGGCAGGCCGCTTCCGCTCGCTTGGCGACGGGCAGGTGGATTTCAGCGGCATCTTCTCCAAGCTTACGCAGTACAATTACGATTCCTGGGCGGTGCTGGAATGGGAATGCTGCCTGAAACATCCCGAGGACGGGGCCGCCGAAGGCGCGCCTTTTATCCAGCACCACATCATCCGGGTGACCGAGAAGGCCTTCGATGATTTCGCCGCCGGCACGACCGATAAAAAGCTGCTGCGGGCGATGATGGGGATTTGACCCGCAGCTCCCTTGAGGAGGTTCGGCCGCGGGTCCGGGTGGGGTTGAATCCCAAGTCGCAGCGGACTCTTATACCCCCACTCCGACGCCGCGCGTCGACCCTTCCCGCAAGGGGGAGGGTGAGGAGCTAAAGAGAGGACAAGAAATGGTCGGCGCATCGAAGTCGGAAGCGGGAGGCGGCCCGATCCGCTATGGCATGGTCGGCGGCGGGCAGGGTGCCTTCATCGGCGCGGTGCACCGCATCGCGGCGCGCATGGACAACGACTTCGTGCTGGTGGCCGGCGCGCTGTCGTCGGATCCGGCGCGGGCGAAGGCATCGGCCGAAGAACTCGGACTCGATCCGGCGCGCAGCTACAGCTCCTATGCCGAGATGGCCAAGGCCGAGGCCAAGCGTCCAGACGGCATCGAGGCCGTGGCGATCGTCACGCCCAACAACGTGCATGTGCCGGCGGCCAAAGCCTTCCTCGAGGCCGGCATCCATGTCATCTGCGACAAGCCGCTGGCGACGTCGCTGGCCGAGGCGAAGAAGCTTGCCGCCCTGGTCGAGAAGACCGGCAAGGTGTTCGTGCTGACCCACAACTACACCGCCTACCCGATGATCCGGCAGGCGCGCGAGATGGTGGCCAAGGGCCAGCTCGGCGACATCCGCATCGTGCAGTCGGAATATCCGCAGGACTGGCTGACCGAAGACCTCGCCGCCACAGGCCAGAAGCAGGCCTCGTGGCGCTCCGATCCCAAGCAGGCCGGCGCCGGCGGCGCGCTGGGCGACATCGGCACGCATGCCTATAATCTTGCCCGCTTCGTGTCCGGGCTGGAGCTCGATACGCTCTCAGCCGATCTCGACGCCTTCGTGCCTGGGCGCCAGCTCGACGACAATGTCAATGTCATGCTGCGCTTCAAGCCGGTCGGCAACAGGCATCCGGCCAAGGGCATGATCTGGGCAAGCCAGGTGGCGCCCGGCCACGAGAACGGGCTGAAGCTGCGCATCTATGGCTCCAAGGGCGGGCTGGAATGGGTGCAGGCCGACCCGAACTATCTCTGGTACACGCCGTTCGGCCAGCCGAAGCAGTTGCTCACCCGGGCCGGCGCCGGCGCGATGCCGGTCGCGGCCCGCGTCAGCCGCGTGCCGTCCGGCCATCCGGAGGGCTATCTCGAAGGTTTTGCCAATATCTACCAGGAGGCCGCACGGGCCATCCGCGCGGCGCGCAGGAAAGGCGGCAAGCCGGCCAAGGATGTCGTCTTCCCGACGATCGCGGACGGCGTCGAGGGCATGGCCTTCATCGAGGCCTGCGTGAAGTCGTCGAAGAAAAACGGGGCGTGGACGAAGCTTTAGGGGTGCCGATATTCAGGTGAGGCCGGTCTGCGAACGGCGGCTTCCTGCGCTTCCGGTGCTCACGTACTTAAAGTACGCTCCGCTCCGGTTCTCGGAAGCCACGGTTCTCGACTCGGCCTGACCTGAATCTCATCACCCCTAATCGAAGGTGATGGGGAGGGGTGTCGATGAAGATCGGCATGTGCATGTTCTTGTGGACGACCAGCGTCTCGAAGAAGCACGAGGCGCTGCTGAGGGACATCAAGGCGACCGGCTTCGATGGCGTCGAGATACCGGTCTTTGCCGGGGCGCCCGACGACTACAAAAGGCTCGGCGAGATGCTCGACCGCATCGGCCTGGAGCGCACCGCGGTCTCGGCGATGGGCGATCCGGCGATGAACCTAATCTCGCCAGATGCGGCGACCCGCAAGGCCGGCGTCGATTATATGAAATGGGCGATCGACTGCAGTGCCGCGCTCGGCGCGGATACCCTCAGCGGGCCCCTGCATTCGACGCTCGGCGCCTTTTCCGGCAGTGGCCCGACGGCGGCCGAGAAGAAGCGCTCGGTCGCCTCGCAGCGCGCCATCGGCGACCATGCCGGCAAGAAGAGCGTGACCATCGGGCTCGAAGCGCTCAACCGCTTCGAATGCTATCTCGTCAACACCATGGCCGACCTGTCGGAGCATATCGACGCGATCGACCAGCCGCATATCAAGGCGATGTACGACACGTTCCACGCCAATATCGAGGAGGCCGATCCGATCGGCGCCTACACGCGCAATCGCAAAAATATCGTCCATGTCCATATTTCGGAGAACGACCGCGGCGTGCCCGGGCGCGGCAACATCCCCTGGAAGGAGACGTTCTCCGCCATCCGCAAGAGCGGCTATGACGACTGGCTGACCATCGAGTCGTTCGGGCGCTCGCTCAAGGATCTTGCTGCGGCGACGAAGGTGTGGCGCGATTTCGCGGAGAGCCCAGAGGCGGTTTATCGCGAGGGGTATCGGCATATCAGGGATGGGTGGAAAAAGGCGGCTTAGGCGCGCCGCCTAACGAGCGTTGGCGATCCTTCGCGCCCCCCTCTCGCCGGTTCAGCACAGCAAGATTACCCCTGCGCCGCCTGCAGCCTGTTGTAATCATGCAGCGTGCGGCTCAGCCTTCGGCGCAGGAAGTTCGAGATGTTGTCGAAGATGAAGACGACGAGCAGCGTCAGCAGCACCATGTAGAAGACGTTGGCCCAGTTCGAGTTGGTGCGCATCGCTTCCCATAGTTTCAGGCCGATGCCGCCGGCGCCGACGGCGCCGATGATGGTGGCGCCGCGGGTGTTGGATTCCCACTGGTAGAGCGTCTGGCTGATAAAGACCGGCACCACTTCCGGCATCACGCCGTAGCGCTGCACGAGCAGGCCGTTGGCGCCGGTCGAGAGCACGCCTTCGCGCGGCTTGTCGTCGATGTTCTCGAGCGCTTCGGAATAGGTTTTGCCCAATGTGCCGATCTCGGTGAAGAAGATCGCGGCACTGCCGGCCAGCGGCCCGGGGCCGAAGGCGCGGGTGAAGAACAGCGCCCAGATCAGCATGTCGACCGAGCGCATGAAATCGAAGAAGCGTTTCAGCACCTGGCTGAGCAGGCCGCTCGGCGTGATGTTGCGGGCGGCGAAGAAGGCGAGCGGGAAGGCGACGATACCGCCGAGCAGCGTGCCGAGAAACGCCATGACGATGGTCTGCAGGAGTTTCGTCCAAACGTCGCCGTGCTGCCACTGCGCGTTGTTCCAGATGTTGTCGGCGGCCAAGGCGAGGTTCGAAGTGCCGGGCTGAAGCTCAGGCCCGGAGACGATCAGCGAGATGACCTCGCCGGCCGATTTGCCGAAGAAGGGCGAGCGCGTGTCGAAGACGAAATTGGCCCAGCCGAGGAAGCGCTTGCGAACCTTGACGCGGTCGACGGTGACGCGCACCTCGCCGGCGAAGCCCATCTTGGCGACGATCTCGTCGTCATGGACGGTCACCCAGTCAGGCACCGGACCCGTCACCTCTGGCTTGCCGCCGGTAAGCGACACCGGCACCGTCTGGCCGTTGGCGACGATCGTTGCCCTGGTCTTGTCGAAGGTGACGGACTTGTCCCGACCGTCGATCAGTACGGTGAAGGTGCCGTCCGGATTCTTGATCACCCAGTCGGGATCAGGATGCTCGCCGAGCGCCGAGAAGCGCGGATATTTGGGCGTGATCTCAGGCTGGTCGAGACGGAATTCCGGCTGCAGGTCGTAGCTGATCCATTGCGACAGGAAGAGCGGCAGGCGTTCCCAGTGCGACTCGCGCAGCACCTGCGGCAGGCTGAAGAACCAGAGGGCGTAGGCGAGGTAGAGCACCGTGCCCGCGATCAGCAGCAGTGGCCAAAAGCGCTTGTAGGCCGGCCGCTGGAACACCTGCGGGTGGCGGCTTTCGATGGCGCTTAGTTCGTCGGCGGTCATAGCCATATCAAGCGCTCATCAAAAATGCTTGCTCGCCGACAAGCTTGCGGCGCAGCCAGGCGGAGAACTGGTCGACGAGGAAAATGGTGATGAAGAGCAGCAGCACCAGCGCCAGCGTCTTGGCGCCGAAGCCGCGCGAGATCGAAAGCTTCAATTCCTCGCCGATACCGCCGCCGCCGACCGCGCCCATGATGGTCGAGATGCGCACGTTGATCTCGATCCGAAGCAGCGTGTAGGACATGAAATTGGGCAGCACCTGCGGCAGGTCGGCGAAACGCACGCGCTCGAACCAGTTGGCACCGACGGCGCGCAGGCCCTCTTCCGGGCGCATGTCGATGTTCTCGTTGATCTCATAGAACAGCTTGCCCAGCGCGCCGATCGAATGCAGGCCGATGGCGATGATGGCGGCGACAGGCCCGATCGAGACGATGGCCGCGAACAGGCCGGCAATGACGATTTCGGGGAAGGCGCGCAGCAATTCCATGAAGCGCTTGACGAAGAGCCGCAGGACCGGGCTCGGCGTCAGGTTGCGCGCGGCGATGAAGGAGAAGGGCACCGCGAAGACGAAGCCGATGAAGGTCGAGACCAGCGCCACGTTCACCGTGGTCAGCATCAGCTCGAAATATTCGGGGATGTAGAAGCCACCCCAGACATAGACGCGGCCGAGCGGGAAGTTGAACTCCTGCGTGCCCTTGTCGTTGGGCGAGGCGATGTCGAACAGGGCCCGCCAGACGTCGCTCCAGTCCTTCGGGACCAGCCAGCTCAGGAAATCGAGGATGTGCGGCAGCCGGTCGAAGAAATGCCCGGCATTGGCTTCGTCGGCGAACCACATGGTGGCGCACATGGCGACAAGCAGCAGGCCGACGCC
The DNA here is from genome assembly GCF_006442815.1 of Mesorhizobium sp. B2-4-3. Taxonomy (GTDB): domain Bacteria; phylum Pseudomonadota; class Alphaproteobacteria; order Rhizobiales; family Rhizobiaceae; genus Mesorhizobium. The sequence continues at coordinate 93,706 of NZ_VFVL01000003.1, read as the reverse complement.
GAGCGCGGTGTAGAAGCGGCGCAGCGAGGTCTGGCGCCGCCAGGCGTCGGCTTGCCGGCGGGTGGCGTCGGAATGGAGTGTCGCTGATGTCATGATCGGGACATGCAAAAAGGGCGGCGTCGCCGCATCGGCCCGAAAATCGAAATCCCGATCTTCGGAAAAAGCCGATGCGGCCATTCAAAGTGCTAAAGCGTACTTTGTGCGTCCAACTGGACGCACGTCGCTTTAGAGGAAGCCGCCGCCCTTTCTGATCTTGCCGTCAGCCGCCGATAGCGGCTTTGCGGGCTTCGACGATGACGCTGTAGAAATCAGGCTTCACCGGGACATAGCCAGTGAAATCGCCACCTTCGACGCCTTCGAAGCAGGCCTTGTCCTTGGCCGGCAGCGCGGTGAAGAAAGCGGTGAGCTTGGCGGTCATGTCGTCGCCAAGCGCGGTGCGGACAACCAGCGGGCCGTTCGGGATCAGGCCCGAGCGCCACACTTCGACGAAGTCGTTCGGGTCGACAGCGCCCTTGGCGACTTCCTTGTGGAAGGTGCCGGAGGTGTAGCCGTTCTTGAAGTCGCCGATGCCTGAGGAATCGTCCACCGCCACGTCGACCTTGCCGTCGCGCACGGCCAGCACGTTGTTCTCGTGGCCGCCGTTGAACTGGGTCGAGGCGAAGTAGGTTTCGTTGGACGCGCCGGTGTCCTTCGGAATCTGGGTCAGCGGGATCAGATAGCCGGAGGTCGAGTCCGGATCGGCATAGCCGAGCTTCTTGCCCTTGGCCGACTTGATGTCGGTGATCCCCGAGGTCTTCAGCGCCAGGCCGATCGAGTAATAGCCGGTCGAGCCGTCGGTCTGCTTGGTGGTGAGGATCGGCGTGACCGCCTTCGGGTCCTTGATATAGACGCTGGCGTAACCGGAGGCGCCGAGCTCGGCGAAGTCGAGCGTGCCGCCGAGCAGGCCCTGGATGACGCCATCATAGTCGGCGGCCGGGAACAGCGACACCTTCTCGAAGCCGAATTCCGACTTCAGGTGATCGGCGAGGCACTGGTAGTTGCGCAGGCGGTCGGTCTCGTTCTCGCCGCCGAGGATGCCGACGCGGAATTCCTTGATGTCAGCGGCGTGCGCGGCGCTTGCCGCCATGGCGAGCAGCGAAACCGCCCCAAAAACCATCTTCCTGAACATTTTGTCTCTCTCCTGTTGCTCCGGCTGCGCGCCGGCGGCGTTCTGATTTTTCAAGTCTTGCCTTTGACGCTGGCGGGCGATCCGGGTTGCTCTGCTGAAGTCCACGATTTGCCGGCACCGGCTGGCGCCGGGACGGTGGACTCAGTAGCCAGGGAAGGCTGGTTCGAGCGGTCCGGCGGATGCGGTGATCTTCGGCTTGATGGTCACGCTGGTCGACGTGATGGCTTCGGAGATCTCGGCGCCGCTGGCATCGGCGCCGTAGACCGTGCGCACGGCGTCGCGGTCGAGGTCTTCCGGTGCGCCATCGAAGACGACCTTTCCGGAGGCCATGCCGATGATGCGGTTGCAATAGGCGCGCGCGGTGTCCAGCGTGTGCAGGTTGGTGACGACGGTGATGCCTTCGCGCAGATTGATGTCGCGCAGCGAATCCATCACCACCTTGGCGTTGAGCGGGTCGAGCGAGGCGATCGGCTCGTCGGCCAGAAGCACTTTCGGTTGCTGCATCATGGCGCGGGCGATCGCCACACGCTGCTGCTGGCCGCCGGACAGCGTGCCGGCCGGCTGCAGCGCGGTGCGGGCGATGTCGAGGCGCTCGAGCGCGGCCACGGCCTCGGCGCATTCGGTGCGCGTGAACATGCCAAGCAGGTTGGAAACCGTCGAGCGGTGGTTGAGGCGGCCGAGCAGCACATTGGTCAGCACGTCGAGGCGCGGCACGAGGTTGAACTGCTGGAAGATCATGGCGCAGTCGCGCTGCCAGCGGCGCAGCGGCGAGCCTTGCAGGCTGGAAACCTCCGCGCCCTCAAAAAAAATCGACCCTTGGCTCGGATCGATGAGACGATTGATCATGCGCAAAAGCGTCGACTTGCCGGCGCCGGAACGGCCGATGATGCCGACCATCTGGCCGCGCGGGATCGAGATGTTGATGTCGCTGACAGCGGTGTTCTTGCCAAATCGTCGGGTTACGCCGCGGATTTCGAGCGTGGCCGATGATGCTGACATACCAAAACTCCAGTCCGTTGCGCTTTTGCAGGTCTGTTAACCTTCGCTAGCGCAGGCCGATGAAGCTGGGGTGTCGGATTGATGTCAGTTTTGTTACGTCCCACAGGCTTGGAGGTTCAACCAAGCACCAGCAATTCCTCGAAATGCTTCATGTCCTTGAAGCTGCAGAAGGCCGGCGGCCCGAGCTCGATCACCGGAGCCTCGCGCTCGAGGAACGACAGGCAGTCGTCGAACAATTCCTGCCAGGCGCCGGCGCGCTCGTCGGCGAGGCGGCGGATCTGGTAGGCGAAGGTGATGTGGAAGACATACACGTCGTGGTCGGGATGGCGGTAGCCGAACGGCACTGAAAGGGCGTCGCGCCACAGGCGCAGGATGCGCTCATCCTCGTTGGAAGCGCCGGCGACCGTAAGGCCGTTCGGCGTGACGCTGATGGCCCTGATGCGGAAGGGAGGGCAAGGTTCAAAGCGCTGCAACCGCTCGAGATAGAGACGCGTCATGTCGTCGATGCCGGTGTCGAGCGGCACGTCGGAGGGCCAGTAGGGGAGCCGGCGCCGGTATTCGATGATGCCCTGGAAGAGCGTCATGTGCAGGCTGGAGATCGGCGTGAAGGCGAGGCGGTCCGCGTCGGGCATGGCCAGCATGCGCTTGCGCGCTTCGATGATCGCAGCTTCGGAGGGTGATCCTTCAACGAGGTGGCAGACCACCGTGTTGCCGTGTTCAAGCAGGAAATTGCCTGCCGCATCGTAACGCGTGCCAAGATGTGTCGGCGACTTGGGATTGGTGCCTTCGAAGAATCCTGCGAGCGAGGGTCTGACTTTGTCGAGCATGGCGATCTCCTTGGGGAGATGGCGTCCTGTCCGAGTCATGTGTCAACGGTGTGAATGGTGAATGGTGAGAAAGAAGGGCTTCGTTGCCATTCACTATTGACCATTGACCATTCACGAACATCAACCGCCATGCTTCTCCAAAAACGCCTCGGCCTCCAGCTCGCGGAAATCGTCGAGCGCGGCGCGCAACCGGGCATGATCCCAGTCCCACCAGGCTAAAGCCTGGTACCGCTCGGCGGTGCGGCGGTCGAAGCGTTCGCGGATCGGCTTGGCCGGCACGCCGCCGACGATGGTGTAGGGCGCGACGTCCTTCGACACCACGGCGCCCGCGCCGACCGCCGCGCCGTCACCGACGGTGACGCCGGGCAGGATGGTCGAGCCATGGCCGAGCCAGGTGTCGTGGCCGATCGTGACGCGTTTGGCGCGGCGCTCGGCGAAGAACGCGCTTTCATGCTCGGCATCGTCCCAATAGTCGGAGGCGCGATAGGTGAAATGATGCAGCGTCGGCCGCCAGGTCGGATGGTTGGTGGCGTTGATGCGCACGCTCGCCGCGATGTTGGAGAACTTGCCGATGGTCGCGCACCACACGGCGCAGTCCTGCATCATGTAGGAATAGTCGCCGAGCTCGCATTCGGCGACGCGGCTGCGCTCGGCGATCTCGGTCCAGCGGCCGAGCGTCGAGTTTTCGACCTGCGCCGTCGGATGGATCAGCGGCGCCTCCGAAAGCTTTTTCATGCGGCGATCTTTCCGGCGGCGAAGGCGGTGACGTCGATGACGCGGTCGGCGACAGCCTCACGCACATCGACGTCGTGGAAGATGCCGAGCAGCGCAACGCCTGCCGCCTTCTTGGCGGCGATAAGCTCGACCACGACATCGCGGTTCTTCGCGTCGAGCGAAGCGGTCGGCTCGTCGAGCAGCAGGATCGGATGCTCGGTGATGAAGCCGCGCGCGATGTTGACGCGCTGCTGCTCGCCGCCCGAGAAGGTCGCGGGCGGCAGCGCCCAGAGCTTTTCGGGCAGGTTGAGTTGCGCCAACAGGGCACGCGCTCTCGTCCGCGCGCTTTCCCTGTCCTCGCCTCGCTCGACCAAAGGCTCGGCGACGACGTCGAGCGCGGAGACACGCGGCACGGTGCGCAGGAACTGGCTGACATAGCCGATGGTATGGCGGCGCACGGAAAGCACGGTGCGCGGGCTGGCGGAGGCGAGGTCGATCAACCCGCTGCCATGCTGGACGATGATCTGGCCTTCATCGACGGCGTAGTTGCCGTAGAGCATCTTCAGGATCGAGCTTTTTCCCGCACCTGACGGGCCGCCCAGCACGGCGCATTCGCCAGCGCGGATCGAGAAGGAGACACCCGCCACCACCGGCAGCGTGATACCGTCGCGCAGATGCATGGTGAAGCTTTTGGCGACGTCCGAGACAACGAGAGGAGTGGCCATGTTCACACCTGCAAAATCGAAGAAACAAGCAACTGGGTGTAGGGCGCGCGCGGATCGTCGAGCACGCGGTCGGTGAGGCCGCTTTCGACGACGCGGCCATCCTTCATCACCATCATGCGCTGCGACAGAAGCCGCGCCACGGCGAGGTCGTGGGTGACGACGATCGCCGCCAGCCCGAGGTCGGTGACCAGCCCGCGCAACAGGTCGAGCAGGCGCGCCTGCACCGAGACATCGAGGCCGCCGGTCGGCTCGTCCATGAAGACGAGGCGCGGGCTGGTTACCAGGTTGCGGGCGATCTGCAGGCGCTGGCGCATGCCGCCGGAAAAGGCGCGCGGCTCGTCGTCGATGCGGTCCTCGTCGATCTCGACGCGCGACAGCCAATCGACGGCGGTGGCGCGGATCCTGCCGTAGTGGCGGTCGCCGACCGCCATCAGCCGCTCGCCGACATTGGCGCCGGCCGACACGGTCATGCGCAGCCCGTCCGCCGGGTTCTGGTGAACAAAACCCCAGTCGGTGCGCATCAGGAAGCGACGCTCGGCCTCGCTCATGCGGTAGAGCTCGCGCCACTGGCCGTCGCGCATGCGGTAGCTCGCAGTGCCGGACGAGGGCAGCAGCCTGGTCGACAGGCAGTTGAGCAGCGTCGTCTTGCCGGAGCCGGACTCGCCGACCACCGCCAGAACCTCGCCCGGCCAGAGGTCGAAGGTGACGTTCTCGCAGCCGACGCGCGAGCCGTAGAATTTGGACAGCGCTGAAACGCGCAGCAACGGTTCGTCGGTCATTCTGCCGGCTCCTTTGCTTCAAGGGCGAGATGGGTTTCCGGCGCAAGGTGGCCGTGATGGCCATCGGCGCGGCGCTTCTCGCAATGGTCGGTGTCCGAGCAGACGAACATGTGGCCGCCATGGTCGTCGAGGATGACTTCGTCGAGATAGACATTCCCGGCGCCGCACAGCGCGCAAGGCTGGTCGAAGGTCTGCACCTCGAAGGGATGGTCCTCGAAGTCGAGGCTGACGACGTCGGTGAAGGGCGGCACCGCATAAATGCGCTTCTCGCGGCCGGCGCCGAACAACTGCAAAGCCGGCGAGCGGTGCATCTTCGGATTGTCGAATTTGGGCGTCGGCGAAGGATCCATCACGTAACGGCCCTCGACCTTCACCGGATAGGCGTAGGTGGTGGCGATGCGGCCATGCCTGGCGATGTCCTCGTAGAGCTTCACATGCATGAGGCCGTATTCCTCCAGCGCATGCATTTTGCGCGTTTCGGTCTCGCGCGGCTCGAGGAAGCGCAGCGGCTCGGGGATCGGCACCTGGAAGACCAGCACCTGGTCCGCGTTGAGCGGATGCTCGGGGATGCGGTGGCGGGTCTGGATGATCGTTGCCTTCGCCGTCTCGGTGGTGACGGCGACGTTGGCGACTTTCTTGAAGAAGGCGCGGATCGACACGGCATTAGTGGTGTCGTCGGCGCCCTGGTCGATGACCTTGAGCACATCGTCGGGGCCGATGATCGAGGCGGTGACTTGCACGCCGCCGGTGCCCCAGCCGTAAGGCATCGGCATCTCGCGCGAGGCGAAAGGCACCTGGTAGCCGGGGATGGCGATGCCCTTGAGGATGGCGCGGCGGATCATCCGCTTGGTCTGCTCGTCGAGATAGGCGAAGTTGTAGGTGGCGATGTCGGTCATGGCGATCACGTCCGCTCTGTGCTATTGAATTCGCGTCCAAGACTCGGAAACAAGGGCGAAACCGGATGACCCAAACCGGTTGGATACATCTCGGAATTCTGCTGCCGGTATTTGTTGGCGCCGCCGTCTTTTTCCTTCGGCGCATGTTTCTGCCCGTGCCAAAAGAAAGTGCGAGCGGTGAGACTATTACTGGCAGCAAAGGGTTCAACGAGGCGCATAGTGGCCACTACAGCGCTGGCGGAGATGGCTGAAATCATTCGGCAGCCTCCCGCTTCTCTTCCGACTTGCCGGGATTTTCACGGGCTTCGTATTCGGCGCGCATGCGGCGAACTAGGCCGAGTTCGGCCTGGAAGTCGACATAATGCGGCAGCTTCAGATGCTCGACGAAGCCGGTCGCCTGCACATTGTCGGAATGCGAGATAACGAACTCCTCGTCTTGCGCGGCGGCGACGACATCCTCGCCAAGCTCGCTCGCGCGTAGCGCCCGGTCGCATAGCGCCATCGCCATCGCCTTGCGCTCGCTCTGGCCGAAGACCAGGCCGTAGCCGCGGGTGAACTGCGGCGGCGCCTTGGCCGAGCCCTTGAACTGGTTGACCATCTGGCATTCGGTGACGCGGATCGAGCCGAGCGGCACGGCGAAGGGCAGCTCCGGCACGTCGAGTTCAAGCTCGACCTCCCCGATACGTATCTCGCCGACAAAGGGGTGATTGCGGGCATAGCCGCGCTGCGTCGAATAGCCGAGCGCCAGCAAAAAGCCTTCGTCGCCGCGCGACAGCGCCTGCAGGCGGATGTCGCGCGCCATCGGGAATTCCAGCGGCTCGCGCGTGATGTCGCCGGGCACGTGGTCCAGCGGCATTTCGCCGTCGGCCTCGATCAGGCCTTCGTGGGCAAGGATCGCCGAAACACGCGGCATGGCCTCCGGCTCGACCGGGCGCTGCGCCGGCGTCTCGACCTCGGCGCCGGCGGCAAGCTCGGGATCGAGCAGGCGGTGGGTATAGTCGAAGGTCGGGCCGAGCACCTGGCCGCCGGGCAGGTCCTTGTAGGTGGCCGAGACGCGCCGCTCGAGCCGCATCGCGCCGGTATCGACCGGATTGGTGTAGCCGAAGCGCGGCAACGTGGTGCGGTAGGCGCGCACCAGGAAGATCGCCTCGATCATATCGCCGCGCGCCTGGACGACGGCGAGAGCCGCAAGCTCGCGGTCATAGAGCGAGCCTTCGCTCATCACCCGGTCGACGCCGAGCGCCAGCTGCTCGACGATCTGGTCGAGGCGCAGCGCCGGCACCGATCGGTCGCCGCGGCGGCGGTCGGCAAGCAGGCGGTGCGCATTGGCAATGGCGGCTTCGCCGCCTTTCACCGCGACATACATGTCATGCCTCCATCGATTTGATGCGGGTGGTGCGCGGCAGGCAGGCGAGGCTGCCGGGCGCGGCCAGGATGATGTCGACGCCGCGCGGGAAACGCTGGTTGTTCTGCTTCCACTGCTCGACGAAATGGCGCGGCATGCCTGGGGGCGCGATCATCGACGTCTTTTCGATCCCAGGACCTTCGAGCAGCAGCGAGGGGCCTGAGGCGAGGTCGTCGACCAAGAGGATCAGCGTCGTCGAGCGATCGGGATATTCTTGCGTGCCCTGCGCAAAACCGTCGAGCGCCGCCATCTCCCTGGGATTGGCGATCAAGGCGAAATGCGCGTCGGCCGGGGTGTTGGCCAAGGGCGCGCCGGTGTGGAAGCCGAGCCAGGCCTTGACCGAGGCGTCCGCCTGCAAGGGCGGATCGAGCCAGATTGGCGTATCGTTGTCGCAGAGCGCCAGCGCCACGGCACCTGCCGTCGCCGACAAAGGCGCCGGCGGGCGGGCGATCTGCGGCAGGTCCTGGACGGTGCCGGGGCGCGCCATCGCGTCCATGATGGCGCGGAAGACGGTCTGCGCGTCGAAAACCGGCTCGGTGAAGCCGCCGTCGATCGATTGCGTGGCGATGTCCATCAGTCCTCTCCGCGCACCATGGTGAAGAAATCCACTTTCGTGGCCGCCGTCTCGACACGCTTTGTCTCGCGCGCCGCATCGAGCGCCGCACGCAAGGGCGCCGCGAGCTTCGTCTCGACCGCCTCGCGATGCGCCGGGTCCTGCCAGAGCGCGTCGGCGATCGCCGTGAGCCTGGCCTTGCCCTTGTCGCGGCCGAGCGCATAGGAATGGCCGACCTGGCCGGATGGCAGCCGCACCGTGGCGCGGGTGACCGTCGCCTCGCCGACATTGAACGGCGCGCCGCCGCCGCCGATCCGCCCGCGCACCGTCACCAGTCCGGTTTCGGGGCCACGCAAAAGCTCGGCCTCGGAAGGCAGGCCCGCTTCGTTCCACAGTCGGGCGATCTCGTCGGCCGCGGCATGCGCCAGCGTCGCCATCAAGGCCTTCCGCCCGGCCTGCTCGCGCGCTTCCTGTCCTCGCATGGCATCGCTCCGTTACATGCATAAATTTGTCTATTGATATAGACAACTATACAAATTATACTCACTTCGTAACGGGAGTCCATGACGGGTGGATGACAGCGGGTGCAAAAGTTGGGGTGAGGACGTTGGGGGCGGGGAAATGACCGGGCTGGCAAGCAGCATCGAGAGACGTAACGGGGTATCGCTGTGGCGGCAGATCGCCGATCGGATCCTGCAGGCGATCGCCAATGGCGATTTCGCCGAGAATGCCGCGCTGCCGCCTGAAGTCGCGTTGGCGGAACGCTACGGCGTCAACCGCCACACGGTGCGCAGCGCCATTGCAGCGCTTGTGCAGGAAGGCGTGCTGAAGGCCGAGCAGGGACGCGGCACCTTCGTCTTGTCGCGCAAGCGGCTGTCCTATCCGATCGGCGCGCGCACGCGCTTCTCGACCGGGCTGCAGGGGCAGACGAGCGAGCGGCATATTGCGCTCTTGTCGTCGTCCACCGAGCCGGCCGGCCGGCGCATCGCCGAGGCGCTGGGCATCGCCAAGGGCGCGGCCGTCATCCGCCTGGAGACGCGCGGCGAGGCCGACGGTCATGCGGTGTCGCGGGCGACGACCTGGTTCGACGCCAAACGCTTCGCCGGCATCGAGGCGGCAATGGCGGAAACGGGATCGATCACCGCATCGCTCAAGCGCTTCGGCATCAACGATTATCTGCGGCAATCGACCGTGCTGTCGGCACGGCACGCCGACGCTGACGACCTTGCCGCCCTCGATTTGCAGCCTGGCGCCATCGTGCTGGTCACCGTCGCGGTGAATGTCACGCTCGACGGCCAGCCGATCCAGTTCGCGGAGTCGCGCTTTCCGGCGGAACGGGTGGAGCTCAGGCTCTTGGCCGGCGATTAGGTCTTCATTCGCAGGCGATAACCCCAGACGGTCGTCATCCACGGGCGGAGCGACGCGAAGCGGAGCGTAGACCCGAGGATCCATTCCGTGACTTTAATCGTAGGGTGCTGCGGAGCAGAATTCTGCATCGTGGCAACGCCTCAACTTCACGGAATGGATCCTCGGGTCTGCGCGCGTCGCTTCGCTCCTTGCTCCGCCCGTGGATGACGAAGGAACAAGCGCTGCGGCTAATCGCAAAGGCGCGCACTCTGCCAAATCCAGCACCCGTCAGGCACCGAATCGATAGCTCACCCGACCTCGATGACCGCCTTGATCAGCCCCGACTTCTCATGAGCCCACCTGGCAAGGTCGCGCGGCGTCTCGGCAAGCGTGGTTCGATGGGTCACGAGCTTGTTCAACGGCACGGCGCCGTTGCGAATCGAATCTGCGACATGGTCGAAATCGGCCTTCAGCGCGTTGCGGCTGCCGATCAGCATCATCTCGCGCTTGTGGAATTCGGGGTCGGAGAAGGTGATGTCGTCCTTGACGACGCTGACCAGCACCAGCGTGCCGCCATGCGCGACATGGGCGAAGGCCGACTGCACGGATTGGGTGTTGCCGGTCGCGTCGAACACGAGGTCGAATCCTTCGCCGCCGGTCGCCTGTCGGACCAGGTCGGCAGCCGCTGCCTTCGAACTGTCCAGCGGGGCAAAGCCGAGCTCCTTTTCGGCGAAGCCGAGACGTTCGGCGCTCATGTCGAGCAGGCTGACATCCAGCCCGGCGATGCGCGCGAAGATCGCCGTGCCGAGGCCGATCGGTCCGGCGCCGACGACCAGCGTGCGCTGGCCGGGCAGCCCGAGCGATCGGCGCACCGCATGCGCGCCGATGGCCAGGAATTCGACCGCCGCGGCGTCGGCCAGCGACAGGCCGTTCGCCGGGTAGAGGTTCTGCGCCGGCACCAGGATCTCGTCGCACATGGCGCCGTCGCGGTGGACGCCCAGCACCTCGATCTTCACGCAGCAGTTCGGCTTGCCGCGCCGGCAGGCAATGCATTTGCCGCATGAAAGATAGGGGTTGATGACGACCGGCTCGCCGACGCTGATCTCGACGCCTTCGCCCTTCTCGACGATCGTGCCGGCGACCTCATGGCCCATGATGCGCGGATAGGCTAGAAATGGGTGCTTGCCTTCGAAGATGTGGTAGTCGGTGCCGCAGATGCCGACATGGCTGACCGCGACGCGCGCCCAGCCGGGCGGCGGTGCGCCGGGCCCGGCGCGGTCTTCGAGGACAAGCTCGCCGGGCGAGCGGCAGACAACGGCTTTCATGGGCAATCCAAGGCAAAAAGCGCCGGCCTCGCTTGAGCGGGCCGGCGCGGAAGGTTCAGGGAGCGTTCATTTGCCGCGACGGCGCAGGCCGTCGAAGTAGACGATGACGATGATCAGCAGGCCGGTGATGACGCGCTGCCAGAAGGTGTTGACGTTGAGCAGGTTGGCGCCGTTGTTGATCGTCGAAAGGATGAAGGAGCCGATCAGCGGCCCATGCACGGAGCCGATGGCGCCGAACAGCGAGGTGCCGCCGATCACCGACGAGGCGATGGCCTGAAGCTCATAGGTGTCGCCCTGTGTCGGGTTGCCGATGCCGATGCGCGAGGCCAGCAGCACGCCGACGATGGCGGCGAGCAGACCGGACAGGATGTAGGCCATGAAGATGGTACGCGGCACGTTGACGCCCGACAGGCGCGCGGCCTCCGCATTGGAGCCGACCGAGAACAGGTAACGGCCCCAGCGTGTGTGGTGCAGGAAGATGTAGGACGGGATGGCGACCAGGATCACCATCCAGAATAGATAGGGGATGCCGAGCAGCGAGCCGCGCGAAAACGCCTGGAACGGGTCGCTGTTGATGGAGATCGAGTTGCCGTTGGTCATCAGAAGGCCGATGCCGCGCAGCGAGGTCATGGTGGCCAAGGTGATGATGAAGGGCGGCAGGCCCATCTTGACGATGCCGAAGCCGTGGAAGAGGCCGATGGCGACACCGACCAGCAAGGTCGCCAGCACCGCCGCCCAGATCGGCCAGCCGGCATTGATCAACAGCGCGACGATGACCGTGGTGAAACCGACCACCGCGCCGACGGACAGGTCGATGCCGCCGGTGATGATGACGAAGGTCTGGCCGACGGCCAGAATGGCGATCAGCGAGCCCTGGCGCAGAAGATTGGTGATGTTGAGGGTCGTGGCGAAGGACGGCGTGGCGACAGCCAGCACGATCCACATCAGGAGGAGAAGGCCAAGCAGCGTCAGGCCGAACAGGGCGTTGAAATTGCGCTTGGATCGTTCGGCGGGGATCGCCTCGGTGCTCATATCTGTCCTCCCGACTTTTCTTGTTTCTCGGCCAGTGCCTGACCCAAAATGTCCTCGTGGCTCGCGGTCCGGAAACCGTGCGTGGCGACCAGCTTGCCGCGCCGGAACACATGCAGCGTGTCGGCAAGCTCGTAGACTTCCGGCAGGTAGGACGAGATCAGGATGATGCCGGCGCCCTTGGACAAGAGCGTCGAGAACAGGCGGTAGATCTCGGCCTTGGTGCCGACATCGACGCCCACCGTCGGCTCGTCGAAGATGAACAGCTTGGCGCCATGCGCCAGCCATTTGCCGATGACGATCTTCTGCTGGTTGCCGCCCGACAGGCTTGAAGCCAGCGCATGGCGCGTCGGCGTCTTGATGCGCAGGTCGGCGATCTGGCGGTCGGCCTCGGCCTTCTCCTTGGCGCCGGAAATCAAAAGGTTGCTGGAGATGCGCTTGTAGATCGGCAGGTTGAGGTTCGTGCCGACGGGCAAATTGAGGCACAGGCCCTGGTCGCGGCGGCTTTCCGGGGCCAGCGCCATGCCGAGCCGGATCGCGTCGTGCTCGGAGTTGACCTGGACCTCCTTGCCTTGCCACAGGATCTGGCCCGCAGATTTTCTGTGGCGGCCGTAAAGCGTGGTGACGAACTCGCTACGGCCGGCGCCGATCAGGCCGTAGAGGCCGACGATCTCGCCGGCGCGGACGGTCACCGAGACATTCTCGAAGCCTTTGCCCGAGAGGTTCTTCGTCTCGACGATGGTGGCGCCAGGGGTGAAATGCTCCTTGTGGTAGATCTGCTCGATCGAGCGGTTGATCATCAGCTTGACCAGCTCGGCCTCGTCGGTCTCGGCGATGTTGCGCGTGCCGACCAAAGTGCCGTCGCGCAGCACAGAAACGCGGTCGGCGAGCTCGAACACTTCCTCCATGCGGTGGCTGATATAGATGATGGTGACGCCTTCGCCCTTCAGGCGGCGGATCAGCTTGAAGAGCTGGTCGGCCTCCTTGCGGGTGAGGTAGGCGGTCGGCTCGTCGAAGATCAGGAATTTCGTGCCGCGCACGGTGGCGCGGGCAGCGGCGATCAACTGCTGCTGGCCGATGGTGAGGTCGCCGAGAACCACATGCGCCGGCAGGTCGAAGCCCAGCCCGTCGATGATCTTCTGCGCTTCCTTCACCATGGCGCGCTGCTGCAGCAGGCCGAAGCGGGACTCCTCCTCGCCGAGGAACATGTTGGCGGCGACGGTGAGATGGCGGCACAGCACCACCTCCTGGTGGACGGCGTTGATGCCGAGCGCCATCGCCTCGTACGGTGTGGCGAGCGCCTCGGTTTTGCCTTCCCAGATCACCTCGCCGGAAGTGCGCGGCATGACGCCGGTGAGAAGCTTGATGAGGGTGGACTTGCCGGCGCCGTTCTCGCCGACGATGGCGTGGATCTCGCCCGCCTTGAAGGCAAGGTGCACCGGCTTCAGCGCATGCGTGCCGGGGTAGCGCTTTTCCAGGCCGTTGAGCTCGAGGATCGTCCTGCCCGGTTCCAGCGTGGGGGCCGGATGCAGTTCCTGCGCCGTCGACGTCATGACAATCCTCCCAGATTGGTCTCAACCATTGGGTACGCGGCGATGCGTCCGGCGCGCATCTTGAAGGCGGAGCCTAAATCAGGCCGGCGAATTTCCAAATCGCCTGATGGATGTTTCCGGGGCGCGAGGCCCCGGAAACGACTGTCGCGACGCTGCTCAGTTGAGCTTCGGATTGAGCAGCGCGTCGATCTTCGGATCCTTCATGTTGTCCTTGGTGACGAGGTTCGCGCCGGTGTCGACATTGGCCTCGACCTTCTCGCCCTTGGAGGCGGCCAAGGCGGTCTTGATGCCGTCATAGCCCATCCGGTACGGATCCTGGACGACGAGGCCGGAGATGACGCCGTCGTTCAAGAACTTGATCAGCTTCTCGTCGCTGTCGAAACCGATCAGCGCCATCTTGCCGCCGAGGCTGTTCTCGGCGATCGCCTGGCCGACGCCCTGCGCCATGATCAGGTTCGAGGCGAAGATGCCCTTGAGGTCCGGGTTGGCGGTGATCAGGTCGGTCGCGATGTTGAGGCCCGTGGTGGCCTGGCCGTCGGCATATTTGTCGGCGACCAACTCGAGGCCCGGATACTTGGCCTTGATCTGTTCGATGAAGCCTTGCTTGCGCTGCTCGAGCGAGCCGGCGCCGGGAAGCGCCGTGATCAGGGCGACCTTGCCTTCCACCTTGCCGCCATTGGCGGCGCCGATGGCGGCGGCGAGGCCGTCGGCGGCGACGCGGCCGCCCTGGACGTTATCGGTGGTGAGGAAGGAGGTGAAGGCCTTGGAGTCGGCGCCGGAGTCGATGCCGATGACCTTGACCTTGGAGGCCGCCTCGTCGATCGGCTTGCCGAGCGCCTTGAACTCGGTCGGCGAGATGACGATCGCGGCAGGGCTGCTGGCAACCGCGTTTTCGAGAATCGAGATCTGGCCGTTGACGTCGGTTTCGGCCTGGGCGCCGAGCTCCGGCACGTTGACGCCGAGATCCTTGCCGGCCTTGCGGGCGCCGGCCAGCACGATCTGCCAGTAGAAGGACGTGGTGTCCTTGACGATGATCGGAATGGTCACGTCGGCGGCCGAGGCGGGCGCGGAATGCATCGCGCCGGCAAGCATGGAAGCAGCGGCCAAGGCCACGAAGGCACGGCGGTTGAGAAGGCTGGTCACGAATTTCATTAGGTTCCTCCCTAAGGTCGCCTGGTGAAGGTTGCGGAAGCTCCGTCTGGATAGGCGCGGCCCGAACAGAACTTTATCAATAAAAAACAGATGCCTTTTTTTGATAATGCATCGCCATGGTCGATGCAAGCGGCGTCTGGTGGCTCTGCCAGCTCTCCCTGGCAGGACATGGCGCGTCCGCTCCTTCTTGTCGATACGGAACGATAATTTCACGATACTGTCAACGTGGAATATTCATTCCATCTCAGGGTCGCGCGATTGTGAAGGCAACTTCCTTTCTGGCAGCGCTTCCTCCACGACAATGGCCCGCGACTAAAGCGTCGCGCCGAGGTGCCAGGGCACGAATTCGTTGTCGCCGTAGCCGAACGCCTCGCTCTTGGTCTTGCGGCCGGACGCCGTTTCGATGATCAGCTCGAAGAGCTCGCGGCCCATGCCGGCGATGGTCTTCTCGCCCGAGGCGATGACGCCGCAATTGACGTCCATGTCCTCTTCCATCTGGTGATACATGGTCGAATTGGTGGCGACCTTGATCGACGGCGTCGGCCGGCAGCCGAAGCAGGAGCCGCGGCCGGTGGTGAAGACGATGACATTGGCGCCGCCGGCCACCTGCCCGGTGGCCGAGACCGGGTCGTAGCCGGGCGTATCCATGAACACCAGGCCGCTGCCCGACACCTTCTCGGCATAGCCGAAGACGCCGTTGAGCGGCGTCTGGCCGCCCTTGGCGACGGCGCCCAGCGATTTCTCGAGGATCGTGGTCAGGCCGCCGCGCTTGTTGCCGGGCGAGGGGTTGTTGTCGATCGAGGCACCGTGCTTGGCGGTATGGTCCTCCCACCATTTCACAAAGCCGTCGAGCTTGGCGGCGATCTCGGGAGAGGCGGCGCGGTAGGCCAGCAGATGCTCGGCGCCGTAGATTTCTGTCGTCTCCGACAGGATGCCGACGCCGCCGCAGCCGGCCAGGATATCGACAGCGGCACCCAATGCCGGATTTGCCGTGATGCCGGACATGCCGTCCGAGCCACCGCATTGCAGGCCGACGACGATCTCCGAGACCGGGATCGGCTCGCGCTGCAAGTGGCCGACCTCATCGGCGATCTCGGCCAGCACGCCCATCGCGCGCTCGACCGATTTGCGCGAGCCGCCGGCTTCCTGGATGTTGAAATGGCGTTTTCCGGCGGCCGCGCCCTTCTGGCCGTAAAGCGTGAGCTGGTTGACCTCGCAGCCTAGCCCCACCATCAGGATGCCGCCGAAATTCGGGTGGCGGGCATAGCCGGCTAAAGTGCGGTGCAGGACCATCATGCCGTCGCCGGTGGCGCTCATGCCGCAGCCCTGGCCGTGAACGATCGGCACGAAGCCGTCGATGCCGGGATATTTCGGCAGAAGCGTGCGGTTGGCTTCGTCCGCAATGGCGTGGCAGACGGTCGACGAGCAATTGACGCTGGCGATGATGCCGATGAAGTTGCGCGTGCCGGAGCGCCCGTCGGCGCGGCGGTAGCCCATGAAGGTGCGCTTGCGGTCGGCCTCGGTGGCGTGCTCGGCCTCGCTCGGCGGCACCACCGGCAAGCGGCCGCTCTCGAAGACCAGATTGTGCGAATGGACATGCTCGCCAGCCGTGATGGCTTGCGTGGCGCGGCCGATCGCCTGCGCGTATTTCACCACCGCTTCGCCCGCGGCGATCGACTTGATCGCCACCTTGTGGCCAGGCTCGATCACGGCGGTCGCGGCGGCGCCGCCCGGCAATGGCGTTCCGATTTCGATGCGTCCGTTGGCGACGGCGACATTATCGGAAGGCGAGAGAAGGATGGTGTTTGCAATGGTCACGGGCGGCTGTCCTGGGTGATCCTGGGAATGCGGGCGGATTGACTTGCGCCCGTTTAAAGGTAATGTCTTTTATCGGGAAAAAACAATTTTGCGTCAATTGTTTTTTCGTCGTGGGCAATGCGCGTCGCTGGGACGTGCATGATTGTCCTTCTGGCAAGCCGGCGAAAGGCGTTCCGCTTTTCGGAAGCTTGCTCTAGGAACACCGATCATATCGCGCTTCCGGCAGGCCGCGGCAAGCGTTGGGGGATACGGGGCATGTCGAAGAGCAACAATGTCTACAAGGACGCCTTCAACCGCTGCCTCAGGCTGCTCGACGAGACCAAGAGCCTGCCATCGGAACCGGAGCTCGGCACACTGCTTGGCGTCAGCCGCACCACGGTGCGCAGCATCCTTGCGCGCATGGAAGAAACCGGGCTGATCGACTGGAACAAGCGCAACAAGACGGTGCTCAGGGCGCCGCGGCCGGAGGATTTCTTCCCCGAGGAAGAGACCGATTCGCTCGCCGAGATCATCGAGCGCTCCTTCATGCGGCGTCTGCTTGCGGAAGGCGCGGAAGCAGGCATGCAGATCAACGAGCTGGAGCTGGCGCGCGAGATCGGCGTCGGCACCACCAGCGTGCGCGAATTCCTGATCCGCTTCTCGCGTTTCGGGCTGATCGAGAAGCGGCGCAACAGCCACTGGGTGCTGAAGGGTTTCACGCGCGCCTTCGCGCTGGAGCTGACCGAGATCCGCGAGATGTTCGAGCTGCGCTCGGCGGCGGCTTTCGCCGCGCTTCCGGAAGACAGCGCGGTCTGGGTGGACCTCGACATGCTGGAGATCCAGCACCGCCAGCTCGCCAGCGAGATCGCCACGCGCTTCAACGAATTCTCCGAGCTTGACGAGCGCTTCCACCGGCTGATCCACCGCGCCTCGCACAACCGCTTCATCGTCGACTTCTACGACGTGATCGCGATGATCTTCCACTACCACTATCAGTGGAACAAGGCCGAGGAGCGCCAGCGCAACGAGGTCGCGGTCCAGGAGCATCTCGCCTATATAGCGGCGCTGAAATCGCGCGATCCCGGCAAGGTGGACGCCGCCTGCCGCAAGCACCTGAAGTCGGCGCGCCAGACGCTGCTGACCTCCATTCCCGAAGGGCGGCAGGCGCAACCCGCCTGAAGGCGTATCTGTCAGGGCGCGTTTGACCGGTATCGCGCCGCGTTGCCGCAGCGCGGTTTTGCCGATTTTCCGGCCGCATCGTCCGTGTTATTCCCTTTTGGGCGCAATTCCGGAAGGCTACGGCGAAGTCGCCGAACCCAACCGTTTCACACTTTTCCTGGAATTGCTCTAGAGTCGATCAAGTTTCCGGGAGAGGCTTTCCGTTGAATATCCGGCTGAGACGATGGAGCATGCCGGCCGCGTTCGTCGCGGCGCTGCTTCTATTGCTTCAGTCCTCTCTCGGCGCTTTCGCGTTCGGCGCGCCTTCGCAGCTCGACGCCTTCGGCAACGTCATCTGCACGCATGAAGGCGCGGTAAAGCTCCCCGGCGGCGATCCACACCAGCGGCATATGCCGGCCTGCTGCTCGCTCGGCTGCAGCATGGTTTCGCCGGCGCATCTGCCGCCGCCGGAAGCAGGCGCGCTGGCCAGGACCCAGCTTTTCGAGGCGGTCGCCTTCCAGCTTCCGGCCTTCCGGCACCAGGATTTCGCGCGCGACCGCTCTCCGGCCAATCCGCGCGCGCCGCCGGCAATGGTCTGATCCGCGGAACCTTTTCGCGGGCCTATTCATCCAATGATCAGACTGTTCGCGGCCGCGAAGCGGCGCGATCCTCACATTCATGGAGCAACCATGTCCAATCTTCTTCCCAGGGCTCGGACCTATGCCCTTCGCCGCGCGCCGCCGTTCTACCTCCAGCTGCGCATCGGCCTTGCCGTGCTTGCCCTTCTTCTTCTGGCCTGCATTCCCGCCGCCTTGGCGCATGAGTTCAAGGTCGGCGATCTCGAGATCGAGCATCCCTGGTCGCGGGCGACGCCACCTGGCGCCAAGGTGGCCGGCGGTTATTTCACCGTGATCAACAAGGGCAGCGCGTCGGACCGGCTGCTGTCGATCTCCTCCGACATCTCCGACAAGGCCGAGCTGCATGAGATGGGCGTCAAGGACGGCGTCATGACCATGCGGCCGGTCGAGGGCGGGCTGGAGATCCCGGCCGGCGGCAAGGTCGCGCTGAAGCCGGCCGCCTATCACCTGATGTTCACCGGCCTGAAGCGGCAGCCGAAGCAGGGCGAGAAATTCCCGGCGACGCTGACCTTCGAGAAGGCCGGCAGCGTCACCGTCGAGTTCGCCGTCGAAGGCATGGGCGAGACGGGCAGCGGCGATATGGACATGGACCACGCCGAGTAATCCGCCAATTCGAAATCAGAGGGACAATTCATGAGAAAGTATCTTTTGGCGGCGGGCGTGCTTTGCGCGCTCGGGACCAATGCCGCGCTCGCCCACATCACGCTCGAAACGCAGGAAGCGGCTGTCGGCTCCACCTACAAGGCGGTCCTTCGCGTGCCGCATGGCTGCGAGGGCAAGGCGACGACGGCCGTGCGCGTGCAGATCCCCGAGGGCGTGATTTCGGTGAAGCCGATGCCCAAGCCCGGCTGGACGCTGCAGACCAAGAAGGGCAAGTACGAGAAATCTTACCAGCTCTATGGCGAGACGCTGACCGCCGGCGTCAAGGAAGTGGACTGGAGCGGCGGCAATTTGCCCGACGAGTTCTATGACGAGTTCGTTTTCCGCGCCTCGCTGGCGGCCGACCTGCCGGCCGGCCAGATGCTCTATTTCCCGGTGGTGCAGGAATGCGGCGACGCCACCGACCGCTGGATCGAGATCCCCGCGGCGGGCCAGGATGAGGACGCCTTGGAAACTCCGGCGCCCGGCATCAAATTGCTGCCGAAGAAATGATCTTTCGTTGGCGCGCCCCATCGGGGCGCGCCACCATTTCCTGGCCACCATTTCCTGGCCACCATTTCCTGGCCACCATTTCCTGGCCACCATTTCCTGGCCACCATTTCCTGTAAGACGGCATGAACGCAGCACAGGCTTCCTCGACGATCCGCATGCATACCGGCCCGCTTACCTGGCTGGTCGCGGCGCTCATGGCGATGGCGGTGTTGGCCGTGCCCGGCCGCGCTTTCGCGCATGCGGCGCTGGTCGCGACCGACCCGGCTGACGGCGCCGTGCTGACGCAAAGCCCGGCGCGATTTTCGCTGACCTTCAGCGAGCCCGTCTCGCCACTGGTCCTGACGCTCGTGCGGCCGGACGGCTCGCAGCTTGCGCTTACATCCTTCCGTCTCAACGACCAGACGGTCGAGATCGACAATCCCGAAACGCTCAGATCCGGCACGCATGTGCTGAGTTGGCGGGTGGTGTCGGTGGATGGTCATCCTGTCGGTGGCTCGGCGCTGTTTTCCGTAGGCGCGCCAAGCGCCGCGCCTGTGGCGGGCGAAGCCGTCGACTGGACGCTGCGCGCGGCGATCTGGGCGGCGAGGCTGTTTCTCTATGCCGGGCTCTTCCTCGGCGTCGGCGGCGCGTTCGCGCTCGCCTGGCTGGCCGGGGACCGGCGCCGCGGCCAGCGCTTCGTCGCCGCGGCACTGCTTTTCGGCCTGGTCGGCGCGCCGTTGTCGCTCGGCCTGCAGGGATTGGATGGGCTTGGCGCCCCGCTCGCCCGGTTTGCGACACCGGCCGTCTGGAAGACCGCGCTGGAGACGAGCTATGTCTGGACGGTGCTGATCGGCCTGATCGCGCTTGGCCTCGCACTGGTTTCGCTTGCCGGACCGCCCGGCCTTCGCAAGCTGTCGGCAGGCGTGGCACTGCTTTGCGTCGGCGGCGCTCTTGCCGCAAGCGGCCACGCAAGTGCGGCCGAACCGCAATGGCTGACGCGGCCGCTGGTGTTCCTGCATGGCACTGCGATTGCCTTCTGGGCCGGTTCGCTAGCTCCGCTTGGCCTGGCATTGCGGCGGGAGCCGGCGGAAGCAAAAGCCTTTCTGCGTCGCTTCTCCCGCGCGATCCTGCCGGTCGTCATCCTGCTTGCCGCAAGCGGGATCGTGCTGGCGATCATCCAGGTGCAGCAGCCGGCGGCGTTGATCGACACGTCCTATGGCCGGCTGCTGCTCTTGAAGCTGGCTCTGCTGCTCTTCCTGTTCACGCTTGCCGCGGTCAACCGCTGGACGCTGACGGCGCCCGCGGAGGCCGGCGACACCGAGGTGCAGCGGCGGCTGGCGCGCTCCATCCGCATCGAGGTGGTCATCGTGCTTGCGATCTTCGGCGTCGCCGCCGGCTGGCGCTTCACCCCGCCGCCGCGCGCGCTGGCGATCGCCGCCGCGCAGCCGGTGTCGATCCACATCCACGCGCTGAAGGCGATGGCCGATCTCAGCATCACGCCGGGCCATGCCGGCGAGGTCGCCGCTTCGATGATGATCATGACCGGCGATTTCGGACCACTCGACGCTAAGGCGGTGACGCTGGTGCTGTCGAAGCCGGATTCCGGCATCGAGCCGATCAAGCGACCGGCGACCAAACCGGGCGACGGAACATGGCGCGTCGACAATCTCGTCATCCCGCTGCCCGGCCGCTGGAATGCGCGGCTCGACATCCTCGTCTCGGACTTCGAGGTGGTGAAGATCGAGGCTCCCATAGAGATCAGGGCGCAATAACCCAACCCACCGACACAATTCGGTGAGACGGTTGACGCCGCCGCCAAGGCCCGTCATTCATCTGGGAAAGGCGTTCTCCAGGACGCAGCCCACAACAAGCATCCAAACGCAGGGAAGAAACGATGGAAAAAGCCGAAATCGGCCTGATCGGCCTTGGCACGATGGGCTCCAACCTGGCGTTCAACATCGCCGAGCACGGGCACCGCATCGCCGTCTTCAACCGCACAAGCGCGCGCACCGACGCATTCCTCGAAAGCGCCGGCGCTCTCAGGGACAGGGTGGTGCCATGCTACAGCCTGGAGGAACTCGCCGCCGCCATCCGGCCGCCGCGCCCGATCATCATCATGGTGCTGGCCGGCAAGCCGGTCGACGAGCAGATCGCGGCATTGCGCGGCGTGCTCTCCGACAACGACATCGTCATCGATGCCGGCAATGCCAATTTCCGCGACACGATGCGCCGCTTCTCGGAGCTGTCCGGCTCGGGCCTGACCTTCATCGGTATGGGCGTTTCGGGCGGCGAGGAGGGCGCGCGCCACGGGCCGTCGATCATGGTCGGCGGCACAGAGGAGTCCTGGAAGCGCGTCGAGAAGGTGCTGACGGCGATCTCCGCCAAGTTCAAGGACGAGCCCTGCGCCGCCTGGCTCGGCACCGACGGCGCCGGCCATTTCGTCAAGACCATCCACAACGGCATCGAATATGCCGACATGCAGATGATCGCCGAGATCTACGGCATATTGCGCGACGGGCTCGGCATGGCGCCCAAGGAGATCGGCAAGGTCTTCGACGGCTGGAACAAGGGCCGGCTCAACTCCTACCTGATCGAGATCACCGCCAAGGTGCTGGCCGCCGACGATCCCAAGACCGGCAAGCCGGTGGTCGACATAATCCTCGATCGCGCCGGACAGAAGGGCACCGGCAAATGGTCGGTGATCGAGGCGCAGCAACTCGGCATTCCGGCGACTGCGATCGAGGCGGCGGTCGCGGCGCGCGTGCTGTCGTCGATCAAGGACGAGCGGCAGGCGGCGGAAAAGGCCTATGGCAATATCGGTGTCGAGAAGATTGCCGGCGACAAGGCGACCCTCTTGAAGGATCTCGAGCTGGCGTTGTTCGCCGGCAAGATCGCGGCTTACGCGCAGGGTTTCGCGGTGATGAGCGGCGCCTCGAAGGAATTCAACTGGAACCTGCCGATGCCGACCATCGCCAAGATCTGGCGCGCCGGCTGCATCATCCGCTCGCAGATGCTGGACACGATGGCCGAGGCGTTCGGTTCAGGCAGCGCTTCGACCAACCTGCTGATGGCGCCGGCCTTCATCGCCTTGATGAAGGAGGCGCATCCGTCGCTCAGGCGCGTCGTGGCGCGCGCTTCCGAGGCCGGCACGCCGGTTCCCGCGCTGTCGTCGGCGCTCGCCTATTTCGACAGCTACCGCCAGGGCCGCGGCACGTCGAACCTGATCCAGGCGCAGCGCGACTTCTTCGGCGCGCACGGGTTTGAGCGCATTGGCGAGCAGGGGGCGTTTCATGGCCCGTGGGGCAGCGGGGCGGGGCATTAACCCCGATAGGGCAGAACCTCGCTCGGCGTGCTGAGCGACTGCAGCGTGCCTGGGTCGGCGCCGCCGATCCAGCCGAGCACCGCGCGGGCGAGCTCGGAGCCGGCCAGCCTGAAATTCTCGTTGACGACGAGCAGTTCGCGCCTGAACAGATGCAGCAGTTCCGACGACTGTTTCGACACCACGTCGACGTCGCGGCCGAGCTTCAGCCCGGCGTCCTCGATGCCGGCCACGATGGCGAGCGTCGCTGCGGCGGCGCTGCTGACGAAACCGTCCGGCCGGTCCTTGCGCCGCATCAATTGCGCTGTGCGCATCCTGATCTGCTCGATCGACTGATCGATGGAGACGGTGTTGAACGGCACCTCGCTGGCACCCACCTCGCTCAGCGCATCGGCAAAGCCGGCGACCGTATGGCCGTGATAGGTGAGGCCAACCGGCGGCGTCACCAGGGCAAGTCGGTTGCGGCCCCGGCCGGCGAGGTAGCGGACGGCTTCGCCGGCAAAGGCGTAATTGTCGAAGTCGTGATAGGGATGCACCAGGCCCATGTCGGTGCGGCCATGCGTGGCGAAGGGAATGCCGCGCTCCAGCATGTAGCGCGCCCGCGGATCGCTGGGCTGGGTGCGCGAGATGATGACGCCGTCGGCCGAGCCCGTCTCGACCAGATAGCGCACGGGATCCAGCGGATCCTGCGAGCGCGAATAGGGCGTGACGATCAGGTGGTAGGGCGTGTCGGCGATCACCTCGGTGACGCCGTAGATGATGTCGGAGACGAAGCTCATCAACTCGTGCTCGGTGTTTAGCACAAGCGAGATGACGTTGGTCTTGCCGGTCCTCAAGCGGACGCCGGCTCGGTTCGGGCGGTAGCCGATCTGTTTGGCCACCAACTGGACACGGCGCCTGGTCTCGGCGCCGATCTCGGGCGCATCCTTCAGCGCGCGCGAGACGGTCGTGACGCCAAGCCCGGTCATGAAGGCAAGCGTCTTCAGCGTCGGCCGTTCCTTGCCCGACGTGCCGTCGTCGCCCTTCTTGGTTACCCGTCTATCCATTCGTCCCGCCCGTCAGGCGCATAGCAGCCGCGGGGCCGACCGGCAATCGTGCGGCGGTGACATTTGCGCGACCTTCAGCCCTGCGGCCCGGTTCAATATACTGAAACGTTACAGATTGCCAATCTTCGTGATCGACCGGCAAGGCCGCGCCCCTTGCATCTCGGGTGCGGCAATGAACCGAAAGTCGCTGGAATCACAAAGAAATATCGGTCCAGGCCTGCTTTTGGCACCAATCGACTGTTCCGGCGCCGGCGTTGCCGCCTCAGAAGAAAGATTTTGTTCGCGCTTCGAAAAAATCTTGATTGGCTTCAAGGCGAGGGGTTGCCTAGGCGGATCATTTGCCGTATCGAAAATCTGTAACGTTTCAGATTCTGGGAGGAAGCCGAAATGCGATACAAATTCCTGACTGCCGCCTTTGCCGCGACGGTTGCGCTCAACTTCGCCGGTCCAGCGGCCGCGACCGACCTGGAAGTCACTCACTGGTGGACTTCCGGCGGCGAGGCGGCGGCGGTGGCCGAGCTTGCCAAGGCGTTCGACGCGACAGGCAATCACTGGGTCGACGGCGCCATTGCAGGCTCCGGCGGCACAGCGCGGCCGATCATGATCAGCCGCATCACCGGCGGCGACCCGATGGGCGCCACCCAGTTCAACCACGGCCGCCAGGCGGAGGAGCTGGTGCAGGCCGGGCTGATGCGCGACCTCACCGATATCGCCACCAAGGACAAGTGGACGGAAATCGTGCGGCCGAAGAGCCTGCTCGATAGCTGCACCATCGACGGCAAGATATACTGCGTGCCGGTCAACATCCATTCCTGGCAGTGGCTGTGGCTGTCCAACGAGGCCTTCCAGAAGGCCGGCCTGCCGGTGCCGAAGGACTGGAATGAATTCGTGGCGGACGCGCCGGCGCTGGAAAAAGCCGGCATCATTCCGCTCGCGGTCGGCGGACAGGCCTGGCAGGCCTCGGGCGCCTTCGACGTGCTGATGGCCGCGACCGGGGGCACCGACACGTTCCTCAAGGTCTACAAGGACAAGGACGCCACCTTCGCGGCCGGCCCGGAGATCGCCAAGGTGTTCAAGGCGGCGGACGATGCCCGCAAGATGGCCAAGAACACCAATGTGCAGGACTGGAACCAGGCCACCAACTTGGTCATCACCGGCAAGGCCGCCGGCCAGATCATGGGCGACTGGGCGCAGGGCGAGTTCCAGGTCGCCGGCAAGACCGCCGGCAAGGACTATACCTGCCTGCCCGGCCTTGGCCTGAACGAAGTCATCGCCACCGGCGGCGACGCCTTCTACTTCCCGCTGCTCAAGGACGAGGCAAAGACGAAGGCGCAGGCGGTGCTCGCCGAGACCTTGCTCGATCCGAAGACCCAGGTCGCCTTCAACCTCAAGAAGGGTTCGCTGCCGGTGCGTGGCGACGTCGACCTCAACGCGGCGAACGACTGCATGAAGAAGGGCCTCGCCATCCTCGCCAAGGGCGCCGTCATGCCGTGGACGGACCAACTGCTTTCGCAGGACAGCCAGAAGCAGAAGGAGGACCTGTTCTCCGAGTTCTTCGCCAAGCCGGACATGACAGTCGAAGAAGCGCAGAAGCGCTTCGCCGCCATCATCGCTTCGGCCGATTGATTTACCGGCGCCCCGCCAGCTCCCGGCCCCTGCCTATCGGGGGTTGGGAGCATGATGTCCTCATTGCCCCAGCCCGGCTGTCGAGATGAGCAATAGCGAACGCCCCAACCAGCTTTTCCGTAACCTCAATGCGAAGATCGCATCGATTCCGATGGTGCTCACCGCGCTTGTGGTGTTCGTCGGCGGCACGGCGTGGACGGTACTCTACTCCTTCACCAATTCGAAGCTGCTGCCACGGCTCAACTTCGTCGGGCTCGACCAGTATCATCGGTTGTGGGCGACGCCGCGCTGGCTGATCTCGATCGAGAACCTCCTGATCTACGGCGTGATCTCGCTGGTGTTCTCGCTGGTGATCGGCTTCGTCCTGGCGGCGCTCCTCGACCAGAAGATCCGCTTCGAGGATACGTTCCGCACCATCTTCCTCTATCCCTTCGCGCTCTCCTTCATCGTCACCGGGCTGGTCTGGCAATGGCTGCTCAACCCGGATTTCGGCATCCAGCGCGTCGTGCGCGACCTCGGCTGGACGAGTTTCAGCTTCGACCCGCTCTATAATTCCAGCATCGTCATCTACGGCATTTCCATCGCCGCGCTCTGGCAGGGCACGGGGCTGATCATGTGCCTGATGCTTGCCGGCCTGCGCGGCATCGACGAGGACATATGGAAGGCGGCGCGGGTGGACGGCATCCCGATGTGGAAGACCTACCTGTTCATCGTCATCCCGATGATGCGGCCGGTCTTCATCACCACGCTGGTCATCATCGCCGCCGGCATCGTCAAGGTCTATGATCTCGTCGTGGCGCAGACCAGCGGCGGGCCAGGCATCGCCTCCGAAGTGCCGGCAAAATACGTCTACGACTACATGTTCTTCGCCCAGAATCTCGGCCAGGGTTTCGCCGCCTCGACCATGATGCTGCTCTCGGTGATGATCGTCATCGTGCCATGGGCCTATCTCGAATTCGGAGGCCGCCGGCGTGGTTGATGTCGCTGCCTCCCCGTCCGATGCGGTCGTCCTTCGGCGCGACGAAGCCGGGCCCGCCGGAGCGAAGCCGCGGCATGCGCTCTCGCGCCGCAACATCTTCCTCTACGGCACGCTGATCGTCGTGGCGCTCTATTACCTTTTGCCGCTTTATGTGATGATCGTCACGTCGCTGAAGGGCATGCCGGAAATCCGCCTCGGCAACATCTTCTCGCCGCCGGTGGAAATCACCTTCGAACCCTGGGTGAAAGCCTGGGCGACCGCCTGCACCGGCCTCAACTGCGACGGGCTCTCGCGCGGCTTCTGGAATTCGGTGCGCATCACCGTGCCGTCGGTGCTGCTGTCGATCGCGATCGCCTCGGTGAACGGCTATGCCTTGGCCAACTGGCGCTTCAAGGGCGCCGACACCTTCTTCATCATCCTGATCGTCGGTGCCTTCATCCCCTACCAGGTGATGATCTACCCGATCGTCATCATCCTGCGCGAGATCGGCATATACGGCACGCTGACCGGCTTGGTGATCGTGCATTCGATCTTCGGCATGCCGATCCTGACGCTCTTGTTCCGCAACTATTTCACGTCGATGCCGGAGGAGCTGTTCCGCGCGGCGCGCGTCGACGGCGCCGGCTTCTGGGGCATTTATCTGCGCATCATGCTGCCGATGTCGCTGCCGATCTTCGTCGTCGCCATCATCCTGCAGGTGACCGGCATCTGGAACGACTTCCTGTTCGGCGTCGTCTACACGCGCCCCGACACCTATCCGATGACGGTGCAGCTCAACAATATCGTCAATTCGGTGCAAGGCGTTAAGGAATACAACGTCAACATGGCGGCCACCATCCTGACCGGGCTGGTTCCGCTCATCGTCTATTTCATTTCCGGCAAGCTCTTCGTGCGCGGCATCGCCGCCGGCGCGGTGAAAGGATGATGATGGCAGCGGCAATCGCCAATCCCAGCGTTTCGATCCAGGACCTGTCGCTCAATTTCGGTGTGATGTCGGTGCTGAAGACGCTCAATCTCGACGTCGCCGAGGGAGAGTTCATCGTGCTTCTGGGACCGTCCGGCTGCGGCAAATCCACCTTGCTCAACTGCATCGCCGGCCTGCTCGACATCTCGGAAGGCCGTATCTTCATCAAAGGCAAGAACGTCACCTGGGAGGAGCCGAAGGACCGCGGCATCGGCATGGTCTTCCAGTCCTACGCGCTTTATCCGCAGATGACGGTCGAGAAGAACCTTTCCTTCGGCCTGCGCGTCGCCGGCGTGGCGAAGGACGAGATCGCCAAGCGCATCGCGCGCGCCGCCGAGATCCTGCAGATCGAGCCGCTGCTGCAGAGGAAGCCCTCGGCGCTGTCCGGCGGCCAGCGCCAGCGGGTCGCGATCGGGCGCGCGCTGGTGCGCGACGTCGACGTCTTCCTGTTCGACGAGCCGCTCTCCAATCTCGACGCCAAGCTGCGTTCGGAGCTGCGCGTCGAGATCAAGCTTTTGCACCGCCGCTTGCAGAACACGATGATCTACGTCACCCACGACCAGATCGAGGCGATGACCCTGGCCGACCGCATCGCGGTGATGAAGGGCGGCGTGATCCAGCAGCTCGACGCGCCGCAGACCATCTACAACCGTCCGGTCAACCGCTTCGTCGCCGGTTTCCTAGGCTCGCCGGCAATGAATTTTCTCAAAGGGGAGCTGGAGACGGGCGCCACGCCGACGTTCAAGGGCGATGGCGTTTCGGTGCCCCTCGACCGCTATCAGTTCGAGGGCGATGGTGGGCGCACGGCCAAGTCCTGCGTGTTCGGCATCCGGCCCGAGCACATCGCCTTCGGCGATGCCGCCAAGGCCATGCCGTTTACCGCCGAATCGACGGTCGAGATCGTCGACCCGATGGGGTCCGATACGCTGGTGTGGACGAAGCTCGCCGGCCAGATCATCTCCTTCCGCGTCGAAGCCGACAAGACGCTGCGCAACGGCGATGCGATCCGCATCGGCTTCGATCCGGCGCGCGCCTCGCTCTTCGACGCTCAAACCGACAGCCGCCTTTAACGCTGAAAACCATCCCCCAAGCAGAACGGACAGGACAGATGAACTGGTCATTCCAACTCTACAGCGCCCGCAATTTCCAACCATGGAGCGGCGTGGTGAAAATGCTCGGCGAGCTCGGCTACAGCCAGGTCGAAGGCTTTGGCGGCGTCTATGACGACCCGAAGGCGTTTCGCGCCGAGCTCGACAAGAACGGGCTTGCGATGCCGACCGGGCATTTCTCAATCGATGCGCTGGAGAACGATTTCGATGGCGTGCGCGAGATCGCCGACGCGCTCGGCATCAAGCTGCTGATCTGCCCCCATCTGATGCCCGATCAGCGCCCGTCCGACGCCGCCGGCTGGCGCGGCTTCGGCGAGCGCCTGGCCAAGGTCGGCGAGGTGGCAAAGAAGGCCGGCTACGGCTTTGCCTGGCACAACCACGATTTCGAGTTCAAGGCGCTTGCGGACGGCTCGCTGCCGCAGGAATACATCCTGTCCGCGGCGCCCGACATCGGCTGGGAGATGGACGTCGCCTGGGTGATCCGTGGTGGCGCCGATCCGCTGCCCTGGATCGAAAAGCACGGCAAGCGCATCGTCGCCGTGCACGTCAAGGACATGGCAAAGCCGGGTGAGGGGCTGGACGAGGACGGCTGGTCCGATGTCGGTCACGGCACGATCGACTGGGCGGGCCTGTTCAAGACATTGCGCGCCAAGAGCGCGGCGCAGTATTTCATCATGGAGCAGGACAACCCCAACGACATCGAGCGCTATGCCCGCCGCTCGATCGCGGCAGCCAAGAGCTGGCAGGAGTAATCGAAATGGCAGAGAAACTTGGCGTCGGCGTCATCGGCTGCGGCAACATCTCGAAGGCGTATTTCTCGCTGTCGCCGCTGTTCCGCGGCATCAAGATGCGCGCCTGCGCCGATATCAACATGGATGCCGCGAAAGCGCGGGCAAAGGAGTTCAAGCTGCGCGCCGAGACGGTCGACGACCTGCTCAGGGACGACGAGATCGATATCATCGTCAACCTGACAGTTCCGGCGGTGCATTACGAAATCTCCAAAGCGGTGCTCGACGCCGGCAAGCATGTCTATTCGGAAAAGCCGTTCGTGCTGTCGATCGGGGAAGGGCTCGATCTCAAGAAACGGGCCGAGAAGAGGGGCCTGCGCATCGGTTCGGCGCCAGACACGTTCCTCGGCGGCGCGCACCAACTGGTCCGCGATCTCATCGACAGCGGCAAGCTCGGCGCGATCACCAGCGGCACCTGCCATGTGATGGGCCACGGCATGGAGCACTGGCACCCCAACCCGGATTTCTTCTTCCAGCCGGGCGCCGGTCCGGTGCTCGACATCGGGCCGTATTATGTCACCAACCTGATCCAGCTGGTCGGGCCCGTGAAGCAGGTGGCGGCTTTCGCGACGACGCCGGCCAAGGAGCGGACGATCTCGTCGAAACCGCGGGCGGGTGAAAAGATCCCGGTGAACACGCCTACCACCATCCATGCGCTACTCGAATTCGCCAATGGCGCGGTGATCACGCTCAACACCAGCTGGGACGTCTGGAGCCATGGCCACGCGCCAATGGAGCTCTACGGCGAGTTGGGCACCGTCTTCGTGCCGGATCCGAATTTCTTCGGCGGCGAGGTGCGCTTCACCGACTCGGCCAAGCCGGTGAAGAAGCTGCCGAAATGGAACCATCCGTTCGGCGTGCCGAACGAGATGCACGGCCATGGCATGATGGCGAACTACCGCACCGCCGGCCTTGCCGACATGGCGGTCGCGATTGCCGAAGGGCGGCCGCATCGCTGCTCGATGGAGCTGGCGCTGCACGCGGTCGATGTCATGACCGGCATCCTGCGTTCCGGCGAAAGCGGCAAATATGTCGCCATGCAGACGACCTGCGAGCGGCCGGCCGCGCTCGGCGTCAAGGACGCGAAGGCGCTGCTGGCGAAGAAAAAGTAGGTGGCAACCCCTCTCCCCGTTCCGGCGGGGAGAGGGTAAGGGTTAGGGGCACGCATCGATTCAAATCAGGTTGGCGGTGGTCGCCGCGCCGTTTCGATCCCGAGGATTCCCCATGCCCTATGTCGCCGCCGAAAACCGCTACGAGAAGATGATCTATAACCGCTGCGGACGGTCCGGCCTGAAGCTGCCGGCCATCTCGCTCGGGCTGTGGCACAATTTCGGCAACGACACGCCGCACAGAACCAAGCAGGCGATCGCGCGCAAGGCCTTCGACCTCGGCATCACGCATTTCGACCTTGCCAACAATTACGGCCCGCCGCCCGGCTCGGCCGAAACCGCGTTCGGCGAGATCCTGCGCACCGATTTCGCCGCCTATCGCGACGAGATGATCATCTCGACCAAGGCCGGCTACGAGATGTGGGCCGGCCCCTACGGCGAATGGGGCAGCCGCAAATATGTGCTGGCCAGCCTCGACCAGAGCCTCAAGCGCATGGGGCTCGACTATGTCGACATCTTCTATTCGCACCGTTTCGATCCCGAGACGCCGCTCGAGGAAACGATGGGCGCGCTCGACCATGCGGTGCGCTCGGGCAAGGCGCTCTATGCCGGCATCTCCTCCTACAATTCGCAGCGCACGCGCGAGGCGGCCGATATATTGCGGCAGCTCGGCACGCCATGCCTGATCCACCAGCCGAGCTATTCGATGCTCAACCGCTGGATCGAGGAGGACGGGCTGCTCGACACGCTGGAGGGGCTCGGCATCGGCTCGATCGTGTTCTCGCCGCTGGCGCAGGGCATGCTGACCGACAAATATCTCGGCGGCATCCCCGACGGCAGCCGCGCATCCCAAGGCAAGTCGCTCAAGCCCGCCTTCATCAACGACAAGTCGATCGCCAACATCCAGGCGCTCAGCGCCATTGCCGGCCGCCGCGGCCAGACCCTGGCGCAGATGGCGCTGGCCTGGGTGCTGCGCAAGGGCCGCGTGACCACGGCGCTGATCGGCGCCAGCCGGCCGGAGCAGGTTGAGGATTGCGTCGGCGCGCTCAAGGCGCTCGAGTTCTCCGATGCCGAGTTGGCCGAGATCGACACTTACGCGCGCGAGTCCGACATCAATCTCTGGGCGGCTTCGGCCGAACGCAAGGGGCCGCCACGCAAGTAGCGATTAGCCGGCGAACCATCTCGTCCAGCGCGCACCAGAAGGGATGTGCTGCGGAAACAGTGGCAAAATCACTCGTTCGTCGCTATCTCAGGGGAATTGAAGTCGTTCGCATGCGAGATCTTGCGCGAGCGTCGATTGGGCGAACAAGATGACGGCAAGAGATGCGCTGACCAAGAACCAGCTTTGCGTGCTCGAGAAGCTCGAGGCGTCCAGCGGGCCGCTCAGCGCCTATACGCTGCTCGACCAGTTACGCGAGCGCGGTTTCCGGGCGCCGCTGCAAGTCTACCGAGCGCTCGACACGCTGGTGAAGTCCGGCTTCGTGCATCGGCTCGAAAGCCTCAACTCCTTCGTCGCCTGCGCCGAGCCGCACGACCACAGCCATTCGATGACGGCCTTCGCCATCTGCGACAATTGCGGGCAGGTGACCGAAATGTCCGACCACGATGTCGATCACCGGCTTGACGAATGGGTGCGCTCTACTGGATTTGCGGCCAAGAAGGCGGTGATCGAGTTTCGCGGG
Organism: Mesorhizobium sp. B2-4-3; assembly: GCF_006442815.1. Lineage (GTDB taxonomy): Bacteria > Pseudomonadota > Alphaproteobacteria > Rhizobiales > Rhizobiaceae > Mesorhizobium. The sequence goes on along the minus strand of NZ_VFVL01000003.1, from coordinate 61,888 downwards.
GTGTGCGCCAAGTGCAGGGCTGAGGCCGCGTAAGGGTCAGTTAGCCGGTTGATGCCGGCGCGAGGCACCCCCCTCTGTCCTGCCGGACATCTCCCCCGCAAGGGGGGAGATTAGCTGTCATCTCGGGTTTCGCTAACCTCCAACGTTACAGAACCAGCGGAGCGCGGAAGCTGCCAATCTCCCCCCTTGCGGGGAGATGGCCGGCAGGCCAGAGGGGGGTGTGAAGGATCGCGGCGCCTGCCGGTCCAGCTCAATGCGCCTCGTCCCAGTTGTTGGCGGCCCGCGCATCGACATGCAGCGGCACCGACATCGAGACCGCCGGCATCGGCGCGTTCTCCATGACGCGGCGCACGACGGGGATCGTCGCCTCGACCTCCGCTTCCACCGTCTCGAAGATCAGTTCGTCATGCACCTGCAACAGCATGCGGGCGGAGAGCTTCGCCTTGTCCAGCGCTTCTTCCATATGCACCATGGCGCGGCGGATGATGTCGGCGGCGGTGCCCTGGAGCCTGGCGTTGATCGAGGCGCGCTCGTTGAAGGCGCGCACCGACGGGTTGGAGGCCCTTATCTCCGGATAGTGGATGCGGCGGCCGAAGATGGTCTCGACGAAACCGTTTTCCCGCGCGTAGGCCTTGGTCTCCTCGATATAGTCGCGGATGCCCGGGAAGCGCTCGAAATAGCGCTTGATATAGGCGCCCGCCTCCTCGCGCGGAATCGAAAGCTGGTTGGCTAGCCCGAAGGCCGAGATGCCGTAGATGATGCCGAAATTGATTGCCTTGGCGCGCCGGCGTACCTCCGAAGGCATGCCTTCGACCGGTACGTTGAACATTTCCGACGCGGTGATGGCATGGATGTCGGCGCCGTCGGCGAAAGCCTGCTTGAGCTGCGGGATATCGGCGACATGGGCAAGAACGCGCAGCTCGATCTGGCTGTAGTCGGCCGAGACCAGCTTGTGGCCTTTTTCGGCGATGAAGGCGGTCCTGATCTTGCGGCCCTCCGCGGTGCGCACCGGGATGTTCTGCAGATTGGGATCGGAGGACGACAGACGCCCCGTCGTCGTCGCTGCCAGCGCGTAGGAGGTATGGACGCGGTTGGTGCCGGAGTTGATGAAGCCGGGCAGCGCGTCGGTGTAGGTCGATTTCAGCTTGGTCAGCTGGCGCCAGTCGACGATCTTGCGCGGCAGCTCGTGGCCTTCGGCGGCAAGGTCTTCCAGCAGCTGCGCCGAGGTCGACCACTGGCCGGTCTTGGTCTTCGAGCCGCCCGGCAGGCCCATCTTGCCAAACAGGATATCGCCGAGCTGCTTGGGCGAGCCGATGTTGATGCGTTCGCCGACGATCCCGTAGATTTCCTCTTCGACGCGGGCGGCGCCCTGCGCCAACTCGCCCGATAGCCGCGACAGGATCTGGCGGTCGACCGAGATGCCGCGCTGTTCCATCCGGGCGAGCACGGGCACCAGCGGCCTTTCCAGCCGCTCGTAGACGGAAACGAGGCCCTTGGCGGCCAACCTCGGCTTCAGCACCAGCCAGAGCTGCAACGCGATGTCGGCCTGCTCGGCAGCGTATCTCGTCGCGCGCTCGATATCGACCTGGTCGAAGCCGATGGCGCTCTTGCCCGAGCCGGCGAGCTCCTTCTTCGAGGCTGGCGCGTGGCCCAGCCACTTCTCCGACAGCGAGGCGAGGTCGTGACCGCCGGAGGTGCCGGCATCGAGCACGTAAGAGATCAGCATCGTGTCGTCGAACGGCCCGACCTCGATGCCGTGCCGGCCCATCACGACGATGTCGTATTTCATGTCCTGGACGATCTTGAGGACCGACCGGTCCTCGAGCAGCGGCTTCAACAGCGCCAGCGCCTCGCGGACCGGAATCTGGTTCTCCAGCATGCCGCCGCCGAGCAGGTCGCCATTGCCGCTCTTGTGGGCGAGCGGCACATAAACGGCGCGGCCAGGCGCGATCGCCATGGAAATGCCGATGAGATCGGCCTGCATCGGGTCGGACGAGCTGGTCTCGGCGTCGAGCGCAAGGATGCCGGCGTCGCGGGTTTCGGTGATCCAGGCCTTGAGCGTGGCCGTGTCACGAATGACGCTATAGGCCGAAGGATCGATCTTGCGCGCCGTCGCCTGTTCCAGCCGCAGCGCCGAGAGCAGCGATGGGGTGTCGCCCTGCGGCGGCGCGTCCTCGCCCCTTGTGGCAGGCGCGGCGGGTTTTGCGGCGTCGTTCGATTGAGGTGTCGGCTGTCGCGGCGATGCGCCGGCGCCGACATCGGGGCCATGCGCGGTATCGGCGCGCTCGACGGTAACGGCGGAGGCCTGGACGTCGCCGATCTCGGTCGCGGTCGCTTCGGCGACGCGTCGCGTCAGCGTGGTGAATTCCATCGTCTTCAGGAAGCCGATCAGCTTCGGGCCATCCGGCGCATGCAGGACAAGGTCGTCCAACCCTTCCCTCAGCGGCACGTCGTTCTTCAACGTCACCAACTCGCGCGAGATGCGCGCCTTGTCGGCATTGGCGATGATGGTCTCGCGGCGCTTGTCCTGCTTGATCTCGGAAGCGCGCGCCAGCAGCCCGTCGAGGTCGCCGAATTGTTCGAGCAATTGCGCCGCGGTCTTCGGGCCGATGCCGGGCACGCCCGGGACGTTGTCGACCGAGTCGCCGGTCAGCGCCTGCAGGTCGATCATCTTTTCCGGTGGCACGCCCCATTTCTCGATCACCTCGGGAATGCCGATCTGGCGATCCTTCATCGGGTCGTACATGCCGACGGTCGGACCGACCAGCTGCATCAGGTCCTTGTCGGAGGAGATGATGGTGGTGTCGGCGCCGGCTTCGCAAGCCAGCCGGCAATAAGTCGCGATGATATCGTCGGCCTCGAAACCCTCCGTCTCTATGCAAGGGACATTGAAGGCTGCGGTCGCCTGGCGGATCAGGCCGAATTGCGGGATCAGGTCCTCCGGCGGCGCAGAGCGGTTTGCCTTGTATTCGGGGTAGAAATCGCTGCGGAAGGTTTTCGACGAATAGTCGAAGATGACGGCGAAATGCGTCGGCACCACGCCGACATCGGTGTTGCGGGCGTCCTGCATCAGCTTCCACACCATGTTGCAGAAGCCGAGCACCGCGCCGGTCGGCAGGCCATCGGATTTGCGGTTCAGCGGCGGCAGCGCGTGATAGGCGCGGAAAATGTAGCCGGAGCCGTCGACGAGGAAGAGGTGATCGCCTTTTTTCATGCCGGCAGGGATAGCGCGGCCGGGCTTCGCGGTCCATGGCTAAGGCTGTGGAACCCACCGGTTCGGGCAACACCCCTGACACATCCTGTCCGGCTGGAAATCTGCCGCTCACGGGCATGTTACAAAAGTGTAATTTTGGTGCCCTTGAATCGCCACGTTCACAGACCCAAATACATGTCATCGGCAGTTTTCGCCGAAGTCCGGAGTAAGGCCCGTCCCCCGCCTATACCGGGCAACTGCGGCAGCCTATCCCCCCTCTCCGGGCTGCCGCAACGTTTCGAGTAAAGACCGCCGTGGTTCCCCCTCCACCACGGCGGTCTTCTTTTATCTTCCGGCAGGCATTCCCGCGCTTGGTCCAACGATCACGGCTTTTCGTTTCCGGTGTTGCCCTTTAGGGTCGGCCGAAAACTCGAAAGGTCTCCGCATGTCCAGAATCTCCCCCGTCCTCGACCGTCTCGACCAGAATCTCGACCAGAGCCTGGAGCGGCTGTTCGGCCTGCTCGGCATCAAGTCGATTTCCACCGACCCGGCCTTTGCCGCCGACTGCCGCAAGGGCGCCGAATGGCTGGTCGCCGAGCTCAAGCTGATCGGCTTCGACGCAAGCGTGCGCGACACGCCCGGACATCCGATGGTGGTGGCGCATCACGAGGGACCGGCAGGCGCGCCGCATGTGCTGTTCTACGGCCACTACGACGTCCAGCCGGTCGATCCGATCGAATTGTGGGAAACCGATCCGTTCGCACCGTCGATCAAGGAGATCGAGGCCGGCCGCAAGGTGATCACCGGCCGCGGCTCGGCCGACGACAAGGGGCAGTTGATGACCTTCGTCGAGGCCTGCCGCGCCTGGAAGCAGGTGCATGGCAATCTGCCGTGCCGCGTCACCATCCTGTTCGAGGGCGAGGAAGAATCCGGCTCGCCGTCGCTGAAGCCGTTCCTGGAAGCCAACGCCGCCGAGCTGAAGGCGGATTTCGCGCTGGTCTGCGACACCAGCATGTGGAACCGCGAGACGCCGTCGATCTGCGTGTCGCTGCGCGGCATGGTCGGCGAGGAGATCACCGTCAAGGCGGCCAACCGCGACCTGCATTCAGGCCTTTATGGCGGGCCGGCCGCCAATCCGATCCGCATCCTTGCCAAGGTGCTGGCCGACATCCACGACAAGGACGGCCATGTCACCATTCCGGGCTTCTATGACGGCGTCGAGGAGACGCCTTCGCAGGTGCTGAAATCCTGGGAAGGGCTCGGCGAGACGGCCGAGACCTTCCTCGGACCGGTCGGGCTTTCCATTCCGGCCGGCGAAAAGGGGCGCTCGGTGCTCGAGCTCACCTGGGCGCGGCCGACGGCGGAATTCAACGGCATCATCGGCGGCTATACCGGCAAGGGCTTCAAGACGGTGATCGCGGCGGAAGCGTCGGCGAAAGTGTCGTTCCGGCTCGTTCACAAGCAGGATCCGAAGAAGATCCGCGCCGCCTTCCAGGCCTTCGCGCGCGAGCGCATCCCGGGCGACTGCTCGGTCGAATTCCACCCGCATGGCGGCTCGCCGGCGATCCAGCTTTCCTATGACTCGCCGTTCCTGACCAAGGCCAAGGACGCGCTGTCGGACGAGTGGGAGAGGCAGGCCGTGACCACCGGCGGCGGTGGCTCGATCCCGGTGGTGGGCGATTTCCAGACCTATCTCGGCATGGAATCGCTGCTGGTCGGCTTCGGCCTCGACGACGACCGCATCCACTCGCCGAACGAGAAATACGAGCTGTCCTCGTTCCACAAGGGGCAGCGGTCCTGGGCGCGCATTCTCGATGCGCTGACCAGCTGAGCGAAAATCACGAAAGACTTGAGATTCAACTTTCTGTTGATTTTTCTCCGGATCGCGGCGAGGACGAATTAGCTAGCGCGAAGTGCTGCGGCATTGCCAGGATGCGCAACGCCGCAGGCGCGACCCGGAGAAGAGAATGACCGATATCCGTTTCCACAAAAACGATCTGCCTGACCTCACCCGCTATGATGTCGGGGCGGTGGCCATCGACACGGAAACGCTGGGGCTCAACCCGCATCGCGACCGGCTCTGCGTGGTGCAGATTTCGCCCGGCGACGGCAGCGCCGATGTCATCCAGATCGCTTCAGGCCAGAAAGAGGCGCCGAACCTCGCCAGCCTGTTGAGAAACAACGCTATCACCAAGCTGTTCCACTACGGCCGCTTCGACATCGCCGTGCTCTACAACGCCTTCGGCGTGATGGCGGAGCCGGTGTTCTGCACCAAGATCGCCTCGCGGCTCACCCGCACCTATACCGACCGGCATGGACTGAAAGATCTCTGCAACGAATTGCTCGGGATCGGCCTGTCGAAAGCGCAGCAATCCTCGGATTGGGCGGCGGAAACGCTCTCGCCCGAACAGCTCGAATATGCCGCCTCCGACGTGCTCTATTTGCATCGTCTGCGCGAGGTGCTCGCGGCGCGCCTGGCGCGCGAGAACCGCACCAAGGAGGCGGACGCCTGCTTCCGTTTCCTGCCGACGCGCGCCAAGCTCGACCTGATGGGCTGGGCCGAGGAAGACATCTTCGCGCACAGCTGACGGAACCCGGCGCGCCCAGGGACGTTCATGCCGGTCTATGCAGGGCCGGCTCGCGGCGGGGCCGGTTCATGGAGGGAGTGACATGGCAGAGCGCAAATCGATAGAAAGCGCGCCGAAGGACGGCTCGAAGGTCACCATCCTGTGGAAGGACGGCGACGGCGTCGTCAACGAATCCATCGGTCAGTATCGCGACGGCGGCTGGTGGGTCTACACCGACAGCGACACGCAAAAGAAGGTCGATCCGACGAGCTGGCGTCCGGCATCGGGCGATGACGACGACCAGTAGTCGCCCGCGGCCTGTCATTTCAAAGCAGGCGTGAGACTTGGTCGCAACGAGGGGACGCAATGAGGCAGAACACGCTCTATCTGATCATCGGGGCGCTTGTCGTCGTGGTCATCGCGCTCGGCATCTATGTCTATCGCGAGCAGACCAGGCCGAAAGGCGTCGAGCTCAAGATCGACGACAAGGGCATTTCGATCCAGCAGAATTGAGCATGGTGGCCAGCCGGAAGAGGCTGGCGCCGCGAGGGGCTAGACTGGCTTTGCGAGACGACATTGCGCCGGGGGGATTTCGGCCGGAGATACAGGGGCTGCGCGGCCTGGCCGTAGCCTTTGTGGTGATCTTCCATATCTGGCCGGCAGCACTTCCCGGCGGCTATGTCGGGGTCGACATCTTCTTCGTCATCTCCGGCTTCCTGATCACCGGCCTGCTTACGCGCATGGTGCTGAGCGATAGCGGCATCTCGCTTGTCGGCTTCTACACGCGCCGGGTCAGGCGATTGCTGCCGGCGGCGATCGTCGCGCTCTTCGTCACGCTGGCGGGAACGCTGCTGTTTGTGTCGGACGCCTGGTGGGAAGAAACCGCCAAGCAGGTGATTGCAAGCGCGCTCTACGTGCAGAACTGGCGGCTTGCCGAGCAGGCCGTGGACTATCTCGGCGCCGAGGACGCGCCGAGCCCGGTGCAGCATTTCTGGTCGCTGTCGATCGAGGAGCAGTTCTACATCGTCTGGCCTGTGCTGATGATCGCTGCGCTGTGGTGGGCCAGGCGTCGCGGGCACTCGCCCGTGCAAATACTTACCTTCGTGCTCGGCGCGATCCTGGCGGGCTCGCTCGCGGCTTCCGTCGCTCTCACCCGATCCGATCCGGCATGGGCCTATTTCGTCACCCACACCCGGGTCTGGGAACTGGCCCTTGGCGGGCTCCTGGCGCTGACCCTCGACCGGTTCCAGGCGAACGGACGCGTGCGGGCGACGATGGCTGCCGCCGGTATGCTGGCCGCGCTCGCGTCGGCGATGCTGTTTTCGAGATCGACCGATTTTCCGGGCTTCAAGGCGCTGCTGCCGACGCTCGGCGCGGCGCTGATCATTGCGGCCGGCAGCGTACGCATTGGCCGCTTCCGCGGCCTGGATATCGCGGTGCTGCGCTATGTCGGCGATCGCTCCTACTCGATCTATCTGTGGCATTGGCCGTTGATCATTTTTTACGCCGCGCAGCGCGGCGCCATCGACCTTGCCGATGGTCTTCTGCTGATCGTCGCCACCCTGGTGGTTTCCGAACTCTCCTATCGCTTCGTCGAAGAGCCCTATCGCCATTCGCGCACGTCCCCGGCATGGCGGCCGCTGATCGACGGCACGGTGGCGGTGGGGTTGTGCGTGGCGGTGGCCGGCGGACTCGTCCATGCGATCGACCGGCAGCCCATCGATACCAGCCTGATCGGAACGCCGAATTATCCGGGACCTGCGGCCCTGCTGGCGAACGCTGTCGTTCCCGAGGGCGTCGAGCCGCTGCCACCTTTGAGCAAGATCGGCAGCGATGTGCCCGTCATCTACGGGATGAAATGTCATCAGGAGCAGAAGGGGACCGATGCGACCGGTTGCCCACTCGGCGACCCGGCTGGGACGAGGACCATTGTCATGATGGGCGATTCCCACGCGGCGCAATGGGTGCCGGCAATCGACAAAATCGCCAAAGACAGAAAATGGAAGCTCGTCAGCTTCACCAAGGCGGCATGCCCGGTAACCCGGCTCACCATCCTTGACGACGGCAAGCCGTATGAGCAATGCGCGCTGTGGCGGGAGAAAGTTCTCGCCGAAATTGCGAAATTGAAGCCCGATTTCGTGTTCACCAGCCAGAGCAACTACGCCAGCGTTGCGCAGGACGCGATGATCGAGGGGCTGCGCAGCGTCTGGAGCGAGCTTACAAGCCAGGGCGTCCGCGTCGTCGCCATCCGCAACACGCCTTTCAGCCTGTTCGACCCGCGCAATTGCCTGGGAACCGATCCCGGCAAATGCATCAATCCGCGCAACGAGGTCGAACGGGAAAACATCTATGCGCTCGCCGCCCGGTCCGTACCGGGGGTGAGCGTGGTCGACATGAACGATGCGCTATGCGGCAAGGAGAGCTGCCCGGCGGTGGTCGGCAACATTGTCGTGCTGCGCGACAACCATCATCTGACGGCAACCTACGCGTTGGCGCTGGCGCCCTATCTGGCCAAGGCAGCGGGACTTTGAGCAACCATCCACTCGTAATCATGCGGCGCCCCGCAATGGACCGACTGCGAAAGATAGCGCGAGACCGTTGGATTTAGAAAATCGTAAGGGTTTTCAAAAGGCTGCATAAACCCTGCTTTAACCCGCCTTTAAACCGCCGCATCTAGTCTTCAACCCGAACGCCATCGGCACCCGGGGGCAGGCTAGCAAGAGCGCATGGCGAACCGCAGAGACAGTCGCATCGAACCGAGCTTCGAGGGATCGCCGCGCGCGAAATCCTCCGAAGGCTTTTCGGTGAGCGAGGAGGATCGCGCCGTGCCGGGCAGTCGTAAATCCGCTTCGAAAGGCAGGTCCGCCAAGGCGAAATCGCGCGGCCGCGGCCGTGGTCGCGACCGCAATCGGCGCGGGCTGCTCGGTATCGCCACGCGGCTTGCCTACTGGTGCTTCGTGCTCTGCATCTGGGGCGGTATCGCGGCGGCCGGCATCGTCGTCTATTACGGCGCCAAGATGCCGGCTGCGACGACGTGGTCGGTCCCAGACCGTGCGCCGAATATCAAGATCGTCTCGGTCGATGGCGCGCTGATCGCCAATCGCGGCGCGTCGGGCGGCGAGGCCGTCGGCCTGCACGAAATGTCGCCCTATATCCCGGAGGCCGTGGTCGCCATCGAGGACCGGCGCTTCTATTCGCATTTCGGCATCGACCCGATCGGCCTGTCGCGCGCCATGGTCGCCAATCTGCTTGGCGGCCATTTCTCGCAGGGCGGCTCGACGCTGACGCAGCAGCTGGCCAAGAACCTGTTCCTGACGCCGGACCGCACGCTGGAGCGCAAGGTCCAGGAAGTGCTGCTCGCGCTGTGGCTCGAGCACAAGCACAGCAAGGATCAGATCCTCGAAATGTACCTCAACCGGGTCTATTTCGGCTCGGGCGCCTATGGCGTCGAGGCGGCCTCGCGGCGCTATTTCGGCAAGAGCGCGCGCGACGTGACGCTTTCGGAAGCCGCGTTGCTGGCGGGGCTGCTCAAGGCGCCGTCCAAGCTGTCGCCGGCGCGCGACCCGAAGGCGGCCGAGGAGCGGGCGCAGCTCGTGCTGGCGGCCATGCGCGAGACCGGCAAGATCAGCGACAAGGAATACAAGACGGCGCTGAGCGCGCCGGCGACGCGAGCGCCGTCCTACTGGACCGGCTCGGAAAACTATGTCGCCGATACGGTGATGGACGAGCTCCCGGATCTCATCGGCGACGTTCGCGGCGACATCGTCATCAACACCACGGTCGACCTCAACCTGCAGAAGCTTGCCGAACAGTCGATCCGCCGACTGATCGACGAGAGCGGCAAGAAGCTCAACGTCACGCAAGGCGCGCTGGTGTCGATCGACGATTCCGGCGCGGTGCGCGCAATGGTCGGCGGCTATGATTATTCGACCAGCCAGTTCGACCGCGCCTCGGAAGCGCGCCGGCAGCCCGGCTCGGCCTTCAAGCCCTTCGTCTATATGGCGGCGCTGGAAGCCGGCCGCACGCCGGACAGCATCCGTAACGACGCGCCGATCAAGATCGGCAAATGGACGCCGGACAATTACGGCGGCAAATATTACGGCAAGGTGACGCTGGCGACGGCTTTGGCCAAGTCGCTCAACTCAGTGGCGGCCCAGCTCACCATGGAGGTCGGCCCCGACGCCGTGGTGGAAGCCGCGCATCGCATGGGCATCCAGTCGGACCTGCAGGCCAACACCTCGATCGCGCTCGGCACCTCGGAGGTGACGCCGCTGGAACTGACCTCGGCCTATGTGCCTTTCGCCAATGGCGGCTACAAGCCGGACATCCACTTCATCCAGCGCATCACCACCGCCAACGGCAAGGTGCTCTACGAGAACAATGGCGGCAGCGCGCCGCGCGTCGTCAAGGCCGATATCGTCGGCATGATGAACTCGATGATGACGGGCACGGTCGAGGTCGGCACGGCCAGGAAGGCGGCGTTCAACTGGCCGTCGGCCGGCAAGACCGGCACCAGCCAGAACTCGCGCGATGCCTGGTTCGTCGGCTACACCGCCAATCTCACCACGGGCGTATGGTTCGGCAATGACGACGGCAGCCCGATGAAGAAGGTCACGGGCGGCGCGTTGCCGGCGCAGGCCTGGCACGAATTCATGGTGGCGGCGCATGAAGGCGTGCCGGTCAGGCCGCTGCCCGGCACCTGGAAGTCGACGCCGTCCGATACGATCGTGCCGGACGAAATCCCGTCGGCGGACGCCTCGCAGCCGCCGCCGGCGCCGCCCGCTGCCGTCGGCCAGTCACAGCCGGCCGCTACATCGCAGCCTGTCACCCGGGCGCCCGCGCGTCCGGTGCGGACCACGCGACCTGCCGAGACCGTCGATGCCGGCGGCTTCGGCATGCCGAGCGACAGCGGCGAGACCGCCTCGATCAAGCATCCCGTGCCGCCCGGCAATGTCGGCGGCCCGACGAAAAAGCGCCAGACTTCGATTCTCGATATACTGGGCGGGGGTTAGGCAATGGCCGGCGAACCGGCGGAGCCGGCTGATCTGAAGGCATACAAGCATCTAAGCAACTGGCAGTGGCTCCTGCTGCTCGGTATGACTGTTAGTGTCGTGGTCATTCGGCATCTGCCGTACCTCCACTACCCCAATCCGGCATATCTCGATCAGGAAAGAATCGGCGCGATTTACGGCTCCGTCATCATGGGGTTTTTGTTGCCTTATGGGATTGCCTGGGGTGTTGCGCGGCTGGCCAGGCGGTCGCGCAACACTTTCCTCGCGGTTCTCTGGACATTGTCGGGTCTGGTCTTCCTTCTCAATATCGGCCTGCATGTGGCGTGCCCGACCTGCTATTGAATGACGATTTCCGGCCGGCCTTGTGATCTCTGGTGGCCCCTCGCCATTATAACCATATTCGGCTAGATCACGCGCCGGAGACCGCGACATGGCCGAGACTGACAGCAGAAAAACCATTGTGCTCACCGGCGCCAGCCGCGGCATCGGCCATGCGACGGTGAAGCGCTTTTCGCGCGAGGGCTGGCGCGTCATCACCTGCTCGCGGCAGGCTTTCGCCGAGGATTGTCCGTGGCCGGCCGGCCCCGAGGACCACATCAAGGTCGACCTCGCCGACCAGGAAGACGTCGGCATCGCCGTTTCGGAAATCCGTCACCGGCTGGAGGCGCATGGCGGACAGCTGCACGCCCTGGTCAACAATGCCGGCATCTCGCCGAAGCTGAAAGACGGCAGGCGCATGGACTCGATCGAGACGCCGATGCATGTCTGGCGCGACGTGTTCCAGGTCAATTTCTTCGCGCCGATCATGCTGGCGAGGGGGCTGTTCAAGGAACTCGCCGCTGCCAAGGGCTCGATCGTCAACGTCACCTCGATCGCCGGCACCCGCGTGCATCCGTTCGCCGGCACGGCCTATGCCACATCGAAAGCGGCGCTGGGCTCGCTGACGCGCGAGATGGCGCATGACTTCGGCCCGCACGGCATCCGCGTCAACGCGATCGCGCCGGGCGAGATCGACACCGCGATCCTTTCGCCCGGCACCGACAGAATAGTCGAGACGATCCCGCTGAGACGGCTGGGCGCCACTTCGGAAGTGGCCGACATCATCTTCTTCCTGTGCTCGGGCCAGGCGTCCTACGTCACCGGCTCGGAAATCCACATCAATGGCGGCCAGCACGTTTGATTGGCTGACTTCAGGCCATGGTGACAACAGCCTTGCCGCTGAAGCTGCGTTGCCGCAGCGCGTCCAGGGCTTGGCCGATGTCCGTCCACGGCACGGTCATCGCTACGCGGGTCTCCAGCCGACCGGCCGCGACCAGATCGAGCAGCGTGGCGATGTCGGCGCCGATGGCCGAGCCGGACGTATAGTAGGCGAAAGTCTGGAGCCTTGCGCCCTCGTGGCCCGGAACGAACTGTCTGAATCCGATCGGCGTGAGCTCGCCGCTGCTCGAGCCGAACATGACGACAGTCCCGCCGGGCGCGACACGCTCGATCGCGTCGGCGAGGCTTTTGCCGCCGACCGACTCGGTGATCAATGAAAATAGTCCCCCGGCCAGTTCGATCGACTCGACGACCTGCCCGGCGCCCAGATCGCGAAGATCATCGTGGTGCCGGGCCGAGGCGATCGCCGTCACCGAAGCGCCTTGCTCGCGGGCGATCTGGACCTGGAAGCGGCCGACCGCGCCGCTCGCGCCGGTGATCAGGACCCGCTGGTCGGCGAGGTCGCCGCCATGGCGCAAAGTTCTCAGCGCCGTCGTGCCCGCCACCGGGAGCGTGGTTGCGTCGGCGAAGCTGACCGCGTCCGGCACGACGGCAAGGCGGTCGGTCGGAACGGCGACGCGCTCGGCCCAGCCGGCCTGGTCGACCAAGGCGGCAACGCGCGTGCCCGCGGCCGGGCCTGAACCATCGGCCGCCGCGCGCTCGACAATGCCGACGATGTCCTGGCCAGGTATCCAGCCGTCGGGACGTATGCCGAGCAGGCGCAGCTCACCACGATTCAATGATGTTGCATGAACAGCTACCAATGCTTCATTCGTATTGCAGCTTGGCTCATCAATTTCGGCGAGCTTCAGCCTGTTCGGACTGTCTGAAGAGATAGCGAGAGCAAACATAGGCCACCTTGACGCTCGAGCGCCGCGATCGATTGCGAACGGAAACGGCTCGAAACCTATCGACTTTCGCGGCTGTTGAATTTAGAGATAAAGACAAATGATCGCTAAAAGACGTCAGATATGAGACAACCGCTCCGCTGGCCCTGGCTGGATTTCGACGTCGACGACGTGGCCGCGCCGGCGATCGCCGTTGGCGTCGATGTCACCGGGACCAAGGCCGAGGTGCCGGCGCATTGGCATCGCAAAGGGCAGCTCGTCTTCGCGCTCGGCGGCGGCGTCACCTGCCGCGTTCCGAGCGGGCTTTGGATGGTGCCGCCGCATTGCGGGGTGTGGGTGCCGAGCCGCATGGAACACAGCAACATCGCGACGGCGAATGCGCGGATTTTCTTCGTCTATATCGAGCCGGGCGCCGCCGAGTTGCCGGACCGGTGCTGCACGCTATCGATCTCGCCGCTGCTGCGCGAATTGATCATCGAGCTATCGGAATGCGCGCCGGACGAGCCGAGATGCGATTTCCTGGGAAAGGTTCTGCTTGCCGAGCTGCCGCTTATGCCGGTTCAGCAGTTGCACCTGCCGATCTCGGCCGAGCCCCGGCTGCGACGGATCGCCGAAGCGTTGGCGGACGACCCCGCCGATCGCAGCACCTTGGCCGGTTGGGCAGGCCGCGTCGCGCTTAGCGAAAGCAGCCTGGCGCGTCTCGTGGCGAAGGAGACGGGCCTGAGTTTCGGGCGCTGGCGCCAGCAGCTGCACCTGATCGTGGCGCTCAGGGAACTGTCCGCCGGCGCCAGCGTGCAGCAGGTGTCGGGCGATCTCGGCTATGAATCCGTCACCGCCTTCATCACCATGTTCAAGAAGGCGCTGGGCAAGCCGCCGGCGAAATATCTCAGCGATATCGCGCAGCACGGCGGCTCCGCGTTCGTGGCGTGATGCCAATCAAGCAGGCTGCGGATCGATCTCCATGGCAGACCCGGCTGGATCCCTGGCCTTGCCCGTCACAACCTCGACGATGCCGCGGGCGATCTCGCGCTCGCCCATGATGACGGTGTCGGCGCCGAGGCCTTTCAGATGCTCGACCTCGGCGTCGGAATGCGCGCGGGCAATGACGTTGATCGCCGGATTGGCCGCGCGGGCCCTGAGCACAACCTGCCCCGCCTCGAAGGCGTTGGGGATGGCGAGGATAAGCCGCCTGGCACCTTCCGGGTTGGCGGCCGAGAAGACGTCCGCATTGGCGGCGTTGCCGGCGACGGTCTCGACGCCGTCGTCGCGCAGCTTCGCCAGCGTCTTGTCGGCATCCTCGATGACCAGGAAGGGCAGGGCGGCGTCCTTCAGCGCGGCACCCACCAGGCTGCCGACGCGGCCATAGCCGATCAGGATGGAATGGCCGGCAAGCGCCGTCTTCGGCGGCGGGCCATCTTCCTCTCCCAGGGCCGCCGACACCGAGGCGACCTGGCCGGGCTCGGTCGCCGGGCCGATTGGTCGCTGCTCCACGGCCGGCGCTGCCTTGCCGGTGCGCTTTTCGAGCCACGGCTTCATCCAGTCGACGACCAGGAACATCAGCGGATTGAGCAGGATCGACAGAATGGCGCCGGCCAGGATCAGGTCGCGGCCCTGCTCTGGCAACAGTTTAAGGCCGACGCCAAGCTCGGCCAGGATGAAGGAAAATTCGCCGATCTGGGCAAGGCTCGCCGAAATCATCAGCGCGGTGGCGATCGGGTAGCGGAAAGCGAGCACGATGACGAAGGCCGCGATCGACTTGCCGATGACGATGATGGCCAAGGTGGCGAGGATGGGCAGGCCGTTGCTGATCAGGCTGAACGGGTCGAACAGCATGCCGACCGAGACGAAGAACAGCACCGAGAAGGCGTCGCGCAGCGGCAGCGATTCTTCCGCCGCGCGGTGGCTGAGCTCGGATTCGCTCATGATCATGCCGGCGAAGAAGGCGCCGAGCGCCAGCGAGACGCCGAACAGCTTCGCCGCGCCGAAGGCGACGCCGAGCGCTATGGCAAGCACGGCGAGCCGGAACAATTCCCGGGAGCCGGTATGGGCGACGTAATGCAGGATCCATGGAATGACCCTGCGGCCGACCACCAGCATGACGACGACGAAGGCGGCGACCTTGGCGAGCGTGATGCCGACCACGCCCCATATGCCGTAGCTGGCGGGCAGCGAGAGCAGGCTCGCATGGTCGTCGACCTGCGGCTGGCCGCCAAGCACGCCGGCGAGCGCCGGCAAAAGCACCAGCGCCAGCACCATGGCGAGATCCTCGACGATCAGCCAGCCGACGGCGATGCGGCCGCGTTCGGTCTCGATCAGCCGCCGCTCCTGCAACGCGCGCAAAAGCACCACAGTCGAGGCGACCGACAGCGCGAGGCCAAAGACCAGGCCGGCGCCCAGCGACCAGCCGAGCAGCCAGGCAAGCCCAACGCCAAGCAAGGTGGCAAAACCGATCTGCACGATGGCGCCCGGCACCGCGATGGCGCGGACGGACAGAAGGTCCTTCAGCGAAAAATGCAGGCCGACGCCGAACATCAGAAGAATGACGCCGATTTCCGCGAGCTCGTTGGCCAGGCTGGCATCGGCGACGAAGCCGGGCGTGTTGGGGCCGACCAGGACGCCGGCGACAAGATAGCCGACAAGCGGCGGGATGCGGAAACGGTTGGCTAAAGCCCCGAAGACAAAAGCAAGCCCCAGACCGGCGACGATGGTGGCGATAAGGGGCGTGTCATGCGGCATTGTCTATGGAGCGCCTTTCGAAAAATCGCGATGTCGGATGGGCGCCCGCCGAGGCCGTCGCCTTCGGCAATATGGTGGAGGGAGCGGCGATGATGCAACCATCGCCGTGCAGAAATCGACGCCGAAGCAGGGCGCGCCGCCCAAAATCAGCGCCACGCCGCCAAAGCGGCGGCTTCGAGACTCTATTTGCCTCGAAGCTGCTTTCCTTCCGCCGCTTTATGCCGCCTGCAGCAAGTTCTCGATCTCGGAAATGGTGTGATTGGTGAGCGTCTTCGGGATTTCGGCCTGCACTTTCTCGCCGACTTTCTTGTGCAGCTTCTGGCGCATCTCGCCAAGCACCTGCGGCGGCGCGATCAGCACGACGGCGTCGAACTCGCCGCGGTGCGCCAGCTTGTAGAGCCGGTCGGCGATGTCGACGGCGAAGCGTTCCTTGCCGAGACGATGCCAGTCGGTCTCCTCGATGGCGCTGCGAGGACCCTCGTTGCCGTACCGGCCCGGCTTGTCCGTGCCCTGCTCGCGCGTAGCGGGGTTGTCCTGCTCCATCTCCTGCACCACCTCCAGTTTCGGGAACTTGGCGTCGCCCTGGTTGCGCAGGAAGAGCGCCTTCTCGCCGTCAGCCACGATGACCCACAATCCGTGTTTCAGCTTGATGCTCATGGCGTTCCTCCTTGCCTGCTGCTTGCCGATAGATGGAGCTTGGGATCGGCAAATGGATTGCTAGGCAAACGAGCCGCGAGGCATGATTGTTCCGATCCGGCGGTGGCGCCTCGATCGCTCCGGCAGACACGGCCAAGCGCCGATCCCGCAGGGTCGGCTTTAATCTACTAACTTAGTAGAATTTGGGAAAAATTGTTTTGCGGCTTTCCAGGCAAGGCGCTAAAAATTGCGGCGGATCAAGGCAGTTTCTCATGCTGTTCTGATTGCTTCATTCTCAAAGTAGAATTTTTTTCTCTTGCCCTTCGCGGTTGCGAAAAAGCGATTGCCTGCCGTTCGGCGGCGCGCGAGTGCTTGCCTTCTGATTTTTGGCGTGGCCGCGTAAAACTGCCAAACTGTTTCAGTATTGCTCATCGTCATGTCGCCAGCCAACGCCAAGCTCAATACCTTTCCCGTCTTCATGCGGGTCGACGGCGAAGCCGTAGCCATCGTCGGCAATGGCGAGGAAGCGCTCGCCAAGGCGCGACTGCTTTCGCAATCGAGCGCGGTGCTGCGCATCGTTGCCGACGATGCAAGCGACGGCCTGCTTGATTTCATCGCGTCGGCCGGCGCCATTCACATCAACGCGGCCTACGAGGTCGCGCATCTCCAAGGCGCTGCCCTGGCGTTCGCCGCAAGCGGCGACGAGGCGCTCGATCGCCGCGTCGTCGAGGACGCGCGCCGGCTGGGCATTGTGGTCAACGCCGTGGACCGTCCGGAGCTTTGCGATTTCTTCACCCCGGCGCTGGTCAACCGAGCGCCGGTGGCGATCGCCATCGGCACCGAGGGCGCCGGGCCGGTTCTGGCGCAGATGCTGCGCGGGCGTATCGACCGCATGCTGCCGCCGTCGCTCGGCCGGCTGGCCGCACTTGCAGCGTCTTTCCGCACTGCGGCCGAGACGCTGCCGAAGGGCAATCGCCGCCGCCGCTTCTGGAGCGATTTCTTTGCCGGCGCGCCGGCAAAGGCCACTGAAGCCGGGGAACTCGCCGAGGCGCATGGCGCGGCGCTCGAGCTTTTGGCTCAGGATGCTCCGGTCGGCGGACACATCGCGCTGGTCGGCGCCGGTCCGGGCGCGGAGGACCTTTTGACTTTGCGCGCGCATCGCCTGCTGATGGAAGCCGATGCCATCGTCCACGACGCGCTGGTGCCGGAGGCGATCGTCGCCATGGGTCGCCGCGACGCCGAGCGCCTGCCGGTCGGCAAGCGCAAGGGCTGCCATTCCAAGAGCCAGGAAGAGATCAACGCGCTGCTCATCGAGCTGGGCCGCGCCGGCAAGCGCGTGGTGCGGCTGAAGTCCGGCGATCCGCTGGTGTTCGGACGCGCCGGCGAGGAAATGGCAGCACTTCGCGAGGCCGGGATCGCCTATGAGGTGGTTCCGGGCGTCACCGCCGCTTTTGCCGCCGCCGCCGATTTCGAGCTGCCGCTGACACTGCGCGGCGTTTCGTCCTCAATGGTGTTCACCACCGGCCACGATCTCAAGGGCAACTCGCTGCCCGACTGGGCCAAGCTCGCCATCTCGGGTGCGACCGTCGCCGTCTATATGGGCCGTTCGGTCGCGGCTGAGGTCGCCGGCCGGCTGATCGAAGCGGGGCTGTCGCCGGACACGGCGGTTGCCGTCGTCGAGAATGCCAGCCTCGGCAACCGCCGCCGTTTCCACGGCACGCTGGCCGACCTGCCGTCGCTGGAAGAGCGCGCCGACCTCACCGGCCCGGTGATGACGATCATCGGCGACGCCGTTGCCGGCGCCAATTTTGAACAGTCCGAGCCGCTCGCGGCACATAAGCATGAGGGCGCGGTTTCAGCCGTCGCCCAAGGAGTTGAGCAATGAAGGTACTGACCGCGAACAGGCTCTCCGACGGCATCGCCGTTTGGTACGCCGATGGCGGCTGGGCGGAGACCGTAGGTCACGCCGATATCGCGCATGACAAGACGGCGGAGGACCGGCTCGAAGCGATCGGCGCCGCTGCCGCTGCCAACAATGAAGTTCTGGACGTCAACGTGATCGACGTCACCATTGTCGATGGCCTGGTGGAGCCGGTGCGGTTGCGCGAGAAGATCCGCGCCGCTGGCCCGACCATCCACCCCGATCTCGGCAAGCAAGCGGCGCGGGCGGCTTAAATCCAAGGTAGGCAGCGGGCGGACGCGCCCTGAAAGACGAAGCATGTACCGTTACGACGAGTTCGACCACGATTTCGTTCAGGCCCGTGTCGCCGAGTTCAGCGACCAGGTGAAGCGCCGGCTTGCCGGCGAAATCAGCGAGGACCAGTTCCGGCCGCTCCGGCTGATGAACGGCGTCTATCTGCAGCTGCACGCCTATATGCTGCGCATTGCGGTGCCCTACGGCACGCTCAACAGCCGGCAATTGCGCATGCTCGGACACATCGCGCGCAAGTACGACAAGGGCTACGGCCATTTCACCACGCGCCAGAACCTGCAATTCCACTGGCCGGCGCTCGCCGACGTTCCGGCGATCCTGGCCGATCTCGCCAGCGTCGAGATGCATTGCATCCAGACTAGCGGCAACTGCATCCGCAACGTCACCGCCGACCATTTCGCCGGTGCCGCCGCCGACGAGGTCGCCGATCCGCGTCCCTATGCGGAAATCCTGCGGCAATGGTCTTCGGTGCATCCGGAATTCTCGTACCTGCCGCGCAAGTTCAAGATCGCGGTGACGGGCGCCGAGCGCGACCGCGCCGCCATCCAGGCGCATGACATCGGCCTGCACCTGAAGAAGAACGCGGCCGGCGAGCTGGGTTTTGCCGTCTATGTCGGCGGCGGCTTGGGCCGCACGCCGATGATCGCCAAGAAGGTCCGCGACTTCCTGCCGGAAGCCGAGTTGCTGTCCTATTGCACGGCGATCCTGCGCGTGTACAACCTCTACGGCCGCCGCGACAACAAGTACAAGGCGCGCATCAAGATCCTGGTGCACGAGACCGGCGTCGAGGAGATCACCCGCCAGATCGAGGCCGAATGGCAGCAGCTCAAGGACACCGAGCTGAAGTTGCCGGAGGCCGACATCCAGGCCATCAACGCCTATTTCGCGCCGCCGGCGCTGTCGGCCCGGCCGGAAGGCGATGCCCTCGTCAAGCAAGCGCGGCTCGATTCCAAGAGCTTTTCGGAATGGCTCGACCAGAATGTCGTGACGCATCGCCATCCCGACTATGCGGCGGTGACGATTTCGCTCAAGGGCATCGGCGAGGTGCCCGGCGATGTCACCGACAGCCAGATGGAAGCTGTGGCCGACATTGCCGAGAAATATGCTTTCGACGAATTGCGCGTCAGCCACGAGCAGAACCTGATCCTGCCGCATGTGGCGCGCGCCGATCTCAAGGTGGTCTATGACGCGCTGGTCGAGATCGGCCTGGCGACCGCCAATTCCAACCTGATCAGCGACATCATCTCCTGCCCCGGCCTCGACTATTGCGCGCTGGCCACGGCGCGTTCCATTCCGGTGGCGCAGGAAATCTCACGCCGCTTCGCCTCGCTCGAGCGGCAGCGTGAGATCGGCGAGTTGAAGCTGAAGATCTCCGGCTGCATCAACGCCTGCGGTCACCACCATGTCGGCCATATCGGCATCCTGGGGGTGGAGAAGAAGGGCTCCGAGCTCTACCAGGTGACACTCGGCGGCTCGGCCGACGAGAACACCTCGGTCGGCGAGATCATCGGCCGCGGCTTCTCCTCGGAAGAGATCACCGATGCCATCGAGCAGATTGTCGATACCTATCTCGGCCTTCGGCTCAACCCCGACGAACGTTTTATCGACGCCTACCGCCGTGTCGGTCCCGCGCCGTTCAAGGAGGCGCTCTATGCTGGCGAAACCAAGGCCGCTTGACAGGGTAGGCGGCGTCGAGGCCGGCGTTGCCGCGGAAGCGGCGGGGCTGGACGCGCTGCTCGGCCATCTGAAGCCGATCGAGATCATCGAGCGCTCGGCGCGCGAAGCCTTCCGCGGCGAGGTCGCCGCGGTGTCGTCCTTCGGCGCGGACTCCGCCGTGCTTCTGCACATGATCTCGGAGATCGACCGAACCTTGCCGGTGATCTTCCTCGATACCGGCAAGCATTTCGAGGAGACGCTCGGCTATCGCGACGCGCTGGTCGCCGATTTCGGCCTGACCGATATCAGGGTGATCAAGCCGGAGGAGGCGGCGCTCGAACAGGTCGATCCGACCGGCAGGCTGCATGAGACCAACACCGACGCCTGCTGCAATGTGCGCAAGGTCGAGCCGCTGGCGCGTGGCGTCGAGCCGTTCCGCGCCTGGTTCACCGGGCGCAAGCGCTTCCAGGCTTCGACGCGCGCGGCACTGCCCGTCTTCGAGGCGGTCGGCTTGCGCATCCGCATCAATCCGCTGGCGCATTGGACGACCGCCGACCAGGCAGACTACATGCGCGCGCATGCGCTGCGCGAAAATCCGTTGGTCGCCTATGGCTATCTCTCGATCGGCTGCTTCCCCTGCACGCAGCCGGTGCAGCCGGGCGAGGATGCGCGCAGCGGCCGCTGGGCAGGCCACGCCAAGACCGAGTGCGGCATTCATTTGTCGGGGCTAGAGAAGTCGCTGACCGACGCTTCGCTTTAGGTTATGTAATATTCAGGTACTGCTGGCCACCGACGGTGGCCTGCTCCCTTTTTGTGCTTTTAGGATCTTTGATGACTGGATCGACGACAGCGGGGACCCGCCTCTGGACCCCGGATGGTTTTCGCGAGGATGAGTGGACGCACGCCGAAAGCGTCGAGGCGCTGGCCGGCAATGGCCGCTTCATCCTGCCGCTGCAGGCCTTTCTCGGACTCGATGAGGAGGTCCGCAAATCGGCGCGCGAGCGCATCGGCGTCCTGCTGCAGCCTGGCGACGAGCTCGACAAGATCACCGGCCTGCTGGACCAGCTGTCGCTGGTGGCGCTCGCCTTCCCCGCCTTCAATGACGGCCGTTCCTTTTCCAAGGGCGAATTGCTGCGCGCCCGGCATGACTTCAAGGGCGCGGTGCGCGCGACCGGGCAAGTTCTGGTCGACCAGCTGCCGCATATGCTGCGGCTCGGCTTCGACGAGTTCGAGGTCTCCAATCCGGTGCTCTTGAAGCGCCTGGAGGAAGGGCGGACCGGCGGTTTGCCGGTCTATTACCAGCCGGCCGTGGAAGTGGAGCCCAAGGGTCCAAAATATTCGTGGCGACGCAAGCGTCCCAGCTGATCGAGACTTGTGCAGCAAGCTGGATCATCCTGGTCCGACCACCGTTGCGTATTTTGTCGGCCAAATCTGCTCAAGACAGGCCTGGAACGCAACCTGTATTGTTCTGGTCAGACCACATTGGCGATTCAGGCTTCCCCTCCCGTCGTCTTGCCCTTAGGATAGGGTCATTATTTCGCGCTGCGAAATAAATAGCCAGCTAAGGGAGGAAACGGCATGGCAGGCAAGAAGATATTGATGCTCGTTGGCGAGTTCAGCGAGGAATACGAGATTTTCGTCTTCGAACAGGCCATGCACGCGGTCGGCCACACCGTCCATGTCGTGTGCCCGGACAAGAAGGCCGGCGACGTGCTCAAGACCTCATTGCACGACTTCGAGGGCCACCAGACCTATACCGAGAAACTCGGCCACGACTACATCCTCAACAAGACCTTCGCCGAGGTGAACCCCGCCGACTACGACGCGGTCTACGCGGCGGGCGGGCGCGGGCCGGAATATATCCGTATCGACAAGCGCGTGCAGGCGCTGGTCAGGCATTTCCATGAGACCGGCAAGCCGATCTTCACCATCTGCCATGGCGCGCAGATCCTGATCGCGGTCGACGGCGTGGTGCGCGGCAAGGAAGTGGCGGCGTTGCATTATTGCGAGCCGGAAGTGACGCTTGCCGGCGGCATCTATATCGATGTCGCGCCGACCGGCGCGCATGTCGACGGCAATCTGGTTTCAGCCAAGGGCTGGCCCGGCCTTGCCGCCTTCATGCGGGAATGCCTGAAAGTGCTGGGCACCGAGATCCGCCATGGCGAAGCGCTGATGCGTGACGACCGGAAGGCGGCCTGAATCGTCAGTCGCGGCGCGCGGCTACCGCCGCCGCCCGCCGCCTGCATTCTCGGCCTCTGCCCCGCCGAGGCGGTCAAGCAGCTCGCGTAGCTGCCGGGGCATTTCCTTTTCCAGGCGAAATGCGGGCAAGGTGCGCAGAAAGCGCTTGGTCGCTTCGCTGCCCGCCTGCCGCCTGATATCGTTGGCCAATTCGGCGCGCCTCTTGCCTTTGTTGCCGTTCATAGTCCCAAAATCCTGTGTTGGCTTCGAAACTCCCGCAGCCCTTCTATGGTTCCCGCACCGGCGCTCGAGGGCAAGCAAAGCTGCTCGATACGGTAAAATTTGAATTAATCTGGAACGACACGCTGATGTCGGCCACCAACGCTTACCCCTTGATTTTTGGCCCCCAAACCTCGATATCGGGCGCAAATCCAGACCAATCCGAATGACGGGAAACGCGATGAGCGACCAGGCAAAAGACGAACGCACGCCCGAAGAGATAGAAGCCGCCGAGGCTTCCGGCGAGCGTGCGGAAGGTGGCGTCGACGGCGACTACGAAGCGCTGGTGCGGCTGCTGAAGGAAAACGAGGAACTGAAGGACCGCGCGCTGCGCACGGCGGCCGAAATGGAGAATTTGCGGCGGCGCACCGCGCGCGACGTGCAGGACGCCCGCGCCTACGCCGTCGCCAATTTCGCGCGCGACATGCTGTCGGTGTCCGACAATCTGCGCCGCGCGCTGGATGCGATCCCCGCCGAGGCGAAGGCTGGCGGCGACGCCGGCTTCAAGTCACTGATCGAGGGCGTCGACCTCACCGAGCGCGCCATGCTTTCGGCGTTGGAACGCCATGGCGTGAAGAAACTCGCGCCCGAAGGCGAGAAGTTCGATCCGAACTTCCACCAGGCGATATTCGAGGTGCCCAATCCGGAGGTTCCGGCCGGCACCGTCGTCCAGGTGGTTCAGCCGGGCTATTCGATCGGCGAGCGCGTGCTGCGGCCGGCGATGGTCGGTGTCGCGAAGGGCGGCCCGAAGACGGCCGCCGAGGCCAAGGTCGAGCCGGGTCCGGTGAACGAGCAGGCCGAGAAGGATGCGTAGTTAGGGGAGTAGGGGAGTAAGGGAGTAAGGGAGTAGGGATAGCGACCGTACAATTCACGCGACTTGTGCTACTTAATTCCCTATTCCCTTACTCCCTACTCCCTACTCCCTACTCCCCTGCTCTCATGAACCCCATCGCGTTGCTCGACTATGCCGGCGTCGCCGTCTTCGCAGCGACGGGCGCGCTTGCCGCATCGCGCAAAGAGCTCGACATCATCGGCTTCCTGTTCCTGGCCAGCGTCACCGGCATCGGCGGCGGGACGCTGCGCGACGTCATCCTCAACCTGCCGGTGTTCTGGGTCGCCAACAGCGGCTATATGCTGATCTGCGCCGTGGTCGCGGTGCTGGTCTTCTTCAGCGCCCACCGGTTCGAATCCCGCTACAAATTGCTGCTGTGGCTCGATGCCATCGGACTGGCCGCTTTTTCGGTGATGGGCGCGGCCAAGGGGCTGGCGATCACCGGCTCGCCCGTCGTGTCGGTCATCACGGGCGTGCTGACGGCGACCTCCGGCGGCATTTTGCGCGACCTGCTCGCCGGCGAGCCCTCGGTTCTGCTCAGGCCCGAGATCTATGTCACGGCCGCCCTTGCCGGCGCCACCATCTTCACCCTTGGCGATCTTGCCGGCCTGCCTGCGCTGGCGTCCAGCCTGCTCGGCTTCGCGGGCGCATTCATGGTGCGCGGCGGGGCGCTTAAATTCGGCTGGTCGTTTCCGGCCTATAGGAGCCGGCCGGGGCGAAGGCCGGAGGATATTCCCTGAGGGGGTAGGGTTAGTGAGTAGTCAGTAGTCAGTAGTCAGTAGTGACAAGGCGAGAGTGGTGGTATCCATCACTGCTCACTACTCACTACTCACTACTCACTGGAATCACGCCGCGAAGCGCTGGCCTTCGCCGCCATAGTAGTTGACGTAGCGGGCGCCGATCTCCTTGACCGGCATGACGACGAAGACGTCGACGGTCGAGAATTCGTGGTCGATGACGCAGCCGTCGCCAATGCGGGCGCCGACGCGCAGATAGCCCTTGACCAGCGGCGGCATGGCGGCGATCGCCGCCTTGGTGTTCACCGCCTCGATCGGCATCAGGTCCATGGAGCAGTAACGTCCCGGAACCGCGCGGACATCCCAGGCGGAGTCGGTGCGGCAATGATGGGCGAGGTAGGTCAGCGCCTCGGCATGCGCCGCCGGCACGATGCCATGGAAGGAGGCGCAGCCGGTCATCACGCCGATGTTGTAGTGATTGATGTAGGCCCAAATGCCTTGCCAGAGCGCTTCGATGGTGCGCTTGGAACGGTATTCCTTGAGAACGCAGGAACGGCCAAGCTCGAGGAAGCGCTGGCCGGGGTGCCGCGCGATCAGCTTGGTGAGCTCGAACTCGCCCTCGGAATAGAAGCCGCCGGCGGTCGCGGCGATCTCCTGCCGCAGCAGGCGGTAGGTGCCGACGATGCGGCGGTGCTCAGGGCCGGGAAGGGAAGTGTCCAGCACCAGAAGGTGATCGCAGAGCGGGTCGAACCGGTCGGCGTCGCGGCGGTCCTGCGCCTGGAACAGGTCCTTCCTCGCGCCAAGCTCGTCGTAGAATACCCGATAGCGCACTTCCTGGGCGGCGGCGATCTCGGCCTCATTGCGGGCGAGCCGCACTTCGAGATTGCCGATGCGGCCCAGCGGAGCACCGCTTGCGACGGCGTCGGCGGTACGGGCGGCGAGCAGGGCGCCGCCGGCATTCGGCCGAGTGTCACATTCAGGCACGACTGTATGCACGAGTGATTCTCCTTCGAGCCATCCCTCTTGGCACGGGGATACGGTGTAGGTGCAACAGGATTGTGACAGTACCGTGATACGACGTGGCGGGCAATACTTTGTCGGCTGGGCAATACCCTCAACCGGCTATCTTGTGATCGCGAAAGCCAGGCAAGCCAAGGCGTTCAACGGTTAAAAATTTCCTCAGGCGGCAACCTGGCCCTCGACTGCCTGGACGAGCGCGTCCGGGTCGAGTGGCTTGGTCACGAAACCGCTGGCGCCATGGGCGAGCACGGCATGCCGGGTCTTTTCCTGGCTGTCGGCCGAAAGCACCATGATCGGGATCGGCGGCATGGCCAGGGACTCCTCATGGCGGCGTATGGCGGCGATCGCGTCCAGCCCGTCCATGACAGGCATATGCAGGTCCATCAGCACCACATCGAAGCGAAACTTGAGGCCGGCATCGGTAACGGCATCGACCGCGGCCTTGCCGTTGCCGACGATCTTGACGCGATGCCCGGCCTTCAACAGCGTGGCACGGGCGAGCATGGCGTTGATGTCATTGTCTTCCGCGATCAGCACCGACAGGCCCTGGTCGCGCTTGCGCACCGAGGGCGCCCCGCGCGGTTCCGGCCGCGGCTGGGCGAGCGCGGAGCCATGGCTGGTCAACAGCACCCGCAGCAGGGTCTCGCCGCGCACCGGCCTGGCGAGGAAGGTGGCGTAGCCGCTGGCGCGGAATTCGCCGAGCATGCCGCGATCGGTCGGCGCGATCAGGGTGACGGCCTCGCAGTCGGCGAAGCCCGAGTCGCGCAACCGCTTGAGCAACCTGCCGTCGCTGTTTTCGAGCGCGGCGTCGATCAGAAGCACGTTGCAGCCGGCGGCGAAGGGGGCGGCCTGGCTTGGTGTCGCCGCGATCTCGACGATGCCGCCATGGGCCATGATCGTGCGGGCAATGGCATCGGCCTCGATGGCGTTTTTCGACACGATCACCGCCCGCCGGTCGGCAAGGATGTTGTGGCGATGCGGCGGCGGCTCGGTCGCGGCGACCGCCGGAAGCTCGAGGACGAATTCGGACCCTTCGCCGAGCCGGCTCGAAACCGAGATCGCGCCGCCCATCGCCGTCGCTAGCCGCTTCGAGATGGCAAGACCGAGACCCGCGCCGCCATGCACCCTGGTCGAGGTGCCGTCGGACTGCTCGAATTCCTCGAAGATGCGCTCCATGTCCTCTTCGCGCAGGCCCGGGCCGCTGTCGGCGACGGTGAAGCAGATGCGGTCTGTGGTTTCGGTGCGGGCGCGCGCCACGGTGAGCAGCACGCCGCCCGTGTCGGTGAACTTCACCGCATTGCCGATGAGGTTGAGCAGCACCTGGCGCACGCGGCCGGGATCGGCGGTGATCATCTGCGGCACGTCGGGCTCGACATGGCAGCCGAGGCCGATGTTCTTGGCGAAGGCCTTCGCGGCCAGAAGCTCGATGATGTTGTCTGCGATCTCGCGCAGCGAGGTCGGCTGCGGCTCGGGCTCGAAGCGGCCCGCCTCGATCTTGGAATAGTCGAGCAGGTCCTCGATGAGCGCGAGCAGCGCGCTGGCCGAGGTGGAAACGGCGCCGACATAGGTGCGCTGCTCGGGCGAGAGGTCGGTGTCGGCAAGCAGCTTCGCCATGCCCATGATGCCGTTCATCGGCGTGCGAATCTCATGGCTGACGGTGGCCAGGAAGCGCGATTTGGCCTGGCTGGCATATTCGGCCCGTTCGCGCGCGGTGATCAGTGAGGATTCGGCGCGCTTGCGGGCGGTGATGTCGCGGGCGATCGCCCGGTGCGAGACCGCGCCCGTGTCCTTGTCGCGCACCGACAATTCGATCCAGGAGAACCAGCGCGGCCCGTTCGGGGTGCGGATCGCTACATCGGTGGAACTCAGGCATTCATGATCGGAGAAGGCGGCGTCGGGAACGATGCCGACATCGATGCCAAGCTCGGACAAGGTCTTGCCGGCAAGATCGCGCGCGTCGAGCTCGACAAGCGAGGCGAAGACGCTGTTGGCATAGACGATATGGCCGTCGCGATCGCGGTGGACGACGAGATCGCCAAGCGCGTCGATCAGGCCGCGGAAGCGTTCCTCGCTCTCCTGCATCTCCCACATGCGATCGGCGAGAGTCTCGATCTCGGCGCGGCTGCGGGCGGCGGTCGCGTCGAGAAGCGCTGCGGTGCGCCGCTCGTCGTGACGGCTGCGCAGATGCATGGCAAGGCCGGCAAGCGCGGCGGCCGCAAGGCCGATTGTGACGATGAGCGGCGCGCCGGTAAGATGCGCCAGCCCCGCCATGACGGCGATGGCGACGATCGTCAGGAACGGCAAGCCTTCGTGGCTCGCCGCGGGCAATTCAGGAGCCAGCGGCGGCGCGACGAGCACCTGCCGCGTCGGCGCATCGGGTATGAGCCTGTCAGCGCCAGCGGCTTTGCTATCCTGTCCGATGTCGGAGTCCGCGACCATGCGCAGACCATGCCAGACAGAAATTATGGAAGACTGGGACGGATCGTTCGAATTTTAGCGATTGCGCGGATTCTAACCACCGCATGCGCGGGCGAAACCGAACTCTGGTTCGTTGTTTTTACGCAATTCCGGACGGAAAGCTACGGCGAAGTCGCCGAGCCTAACCACCGTGCACTTTTCCTGGAATTGCTGCCAGCTACATATCGACGACGACGCGGCCCCTTATCTTGCCTTCGACGATGTCGCGCGCGGCGGCGACAACGCCGTCGAAACCGATCGTGCGCGACAATGTCGACAGCTTCTTCAAGTCGAGATCGGTGCCGATGCGGCGCCATGCCTCCAGGCGGACCGCCTTCGGCGCCATCACCGAATCGATGCCCAGCAGCGAGACGCCACGCAGGATGAAGGGCGCGACGCTTCCCGGCAGGTCCATGCCGCCGGCCAGACCGCAAGCGGCGATCGCGCCGCCATAGGAGGTCATCGACAGCGCATTGGCCAAGGTATGGCTGCCGACCGAGTCGACGCCGCCCGCCCAGCGCTCCTTGGCGAGCGGCTTCGCCGGCTGGCTGAGCTCCTCGCGCGAGATCACCTCGGCCGCGCCGAGGTCTATCAGATAGGGGCTCTCGGCGTTGCGGCCGGTCGAGGCGACGACGTGGTAGCCGAGGCTCGACAGGATCGAGATGGCGACCGAGCCGACGCCGCCGGCAGCACCCGTCACCACCACCGGGCCGCGGTCCGGCACGATGCCATGCCGCTCCAGCGCCATGACGGAGAGCATTGCCGTGTAGCCCGCCGTGCCGACGGCCATCGCATCATGCGCGCTCATGCCCTCGGGCAACGGCACCAGCCAGTCGCCGTTGACGCGCGCGCGGCCGGCATAGGCGCCATAATGCGTCTCGCCGACGCCCCAGCCGTTGAGGATCACCTTGTCACCCTTGCGCCAGTCGGCATGCGAGGAGGAGATCACGGTGCCTGCGAAATCGATGCCTGGAACCAGCGGCCAGCGGCGCACGACCGGCGCCTTGCCGGTGATGGCGAGCCCGTCCTTGTAGTTCACCGTCGTCGCCTCGACGGCGACGGTGACATCGCCTTCCATCAGGTCGGCCTCGGTGAGGTCGACGACATCGACGGACTGCTTCTTGTCCGCATCGCGCGAAACGAGGATGGCTTTGAAGGTATCCGACATTTTTTCTCCTCGGTTCTGGGCTTTACGTTTTAAGCAATTCCGGACGGAAAACCGCTGCACACTTTTCCTGGAATTGCTCTGAAGTCTGCGGTTTCAACCGCGTGAGGTCAATTGCCTGGATCCTGCGGCTTGGCCTCGCGGCCCCAGCCGATCAGCTCGTCGAAGACGACAAGTGCCGCGCCTACCGAGATGAAGGCATCGGCCAGATTGAACACCGCGAAGGACCAGACCGGCGTGTGGAACAGGATGTAGTCGATGACGTGGCCGTAGACGGCGCGGTCGATGAGATTGCCGAGCGCGCCGCCGATGATGAGCGCAAAGCCGATGCGGGCGACGACATGGCCGGCCGGCGTGCGCGTGGCGAGGTAGAGCACGAAGGCGACGACCAGCACGGCGACGACCACCAGGCCGGTATCGCCGAAGGACTGGAACATCGAGAAGGCGATGCCGGTGTTGTAGGTGCGGAACAGCGCCAGGAACGGCAGCAGATCGACCTTCTCCTGAAATGCGAGACCGTTCTCGACCAGCTGCTTGATCCACTGATCGAGCGCGATGGCGATGACAACCAGCACGACGTAAGGAGACCAGGATTTCATTTGGCAATCCTCATCGGCTGTCGTTGGCAGGCTCGAGCTTCAACGCGCCGCGCCTGATCTCGAACAACATCACGCCGGTGGCAACCGCCAGATTGAGCGAATCGGCCCGGCCTGCCTGGGGGATTCTGAGCAGCCGGTCGCAGCTTTCGGCGAGGCTGTCCGGCAGCCCCTGCTGCTCGTTGCCCATCAGCAGCAAGACCGGCCCCCTGGAGAAATCGACGGAGCGATAGTCGACCGCGCCCTTGAGGTGCGTTCCTGCGACCAGGCCGGAAAAATCGCGCCGCCAGGCAAGGAAGGCCTGCTCGGTCGCCCTGGCGACCGGCACGGCGAAGATCGAGCCCATGGTGGCGCGCACCGTCTCGAGCGAGAACGGGTCGGTGGTGTCGCCGACCAGGATGACGCCCTTGGCGCCGACGGCGTCGACGGTGCGGATCACGGTGCCGAGATTGCCGGGGTCGCGCACCCGGTCGAGCGCGACCCAGACATCGCCGTCCCTGGCGCGGACGTCCTTCAGCGGCACGGTCTGCTGCGCAAACACGCCGACCACCATTTGCGGGTTTTCACGGCGGGTGATGGCCGCGAGCACCTTTTCGGAAACTTCGAGCACCATGCCGCCGGCGGCAACGGTCCGGGCGGCGGCCTTTTCGATGGCCGCGTTGCCGCGTCCGGCCTTGGCGAAGACCAAAGTCCTGATCGACCAGCCGAGGTCTAGCGCGTCGATGACCAGCTTCAGGCCCTCGGCCATGAAGGCGTTCTGCTGGTCGCGGAATTTCTTGAGCGCCAGCGCCTTGATGTCCTTGATCAGGGGATTGGCAAGGCTGGTGACTTCCTTGACCTGCCCGACAGGGCGCGCGCCGTCATGTGCCGTCATTCAAGCCACCCAGCGCGAGAACAGCGAGGTCGACAGCGCGCGGCCGGCCGATTTCTCGCGAATGACCAGTTCGCCGGATTCGATCGTGCCGCCCATGCCGGCGAAAGTATCGCGCATCAGCGCATGGATGGCGAAGAAAGAGGCGCGGATCGAATAGGCGGTGAGAACGACGGCGAGCGGCTTCGGCGTAAGGATCGAGCGGCAGAGGTCGGTGAGGCCCGGCAGGTCCTCGAACAATTGCCAGACCTCGCCCTTGGGGCCGCGGCCATAGGCCGGCGGGTCGAACAGCACGATGTCGTAGCGGCTGCCGCGGCGCTCCTCGCGCTCCGCGAACTTCACCGCGTCCTCGACGATCCAGCGGATCGGCTTGTCGGCAAGGCCGGCCATTTCCTGGTTCTCGCGCGCCCAGCCGATCGCTTTCTTCGAGGCATCGACATGGGTGACCTCGGCGCCGGCGCGGGCCGCTACCAGCGAGGCAAGACCGGTATAGCCGAACAGGTTCAGCACCTTGACCGGTCGCTTCGCCGCCGCGATCAGCCCCGCCATATGGTCCCAATGCGAAGCCTGTTCCGGAAAGACGCCGACGTGACGAAACGAGGTGAAACGGCCGAGATAGTCGATGCCGTCATGCTTCATCGGCCAGGTTTCGCCAAGCGGCGCCTTCGGAAAGCGCCAGCGGCCGATGCCTTCCTCGTCGGTGTCGCCGGTGAAGATGGCGTCGGCGCGCTGCCATTCCTTCACCGGAAGGGCCCGCTGCCAGATCGCCTGGCCTTCGGGGCGCACGATGCGGTAGGGGCCGTATTGCTCGAGTTTTTCGCCGGCGCCGCTGTCCAGCAGCGCGTAATCGGCGTTGGGCGCGACTTCGAGGATCAATGGCAGGCGCTCGGCAGGCAGCACGCCTTCGCGGCGCGCAAGCACGCGCGGCGCCGGTTTGGCGTCCTGCCGGTCCGCCTGTCTCGTTTCACGTCGCTCGGCGGGTGCGGCCTGCTGACGTCCGGCCGGGAATGCATCCCGCGAGCGGGGCTGTTCCGCCCTTGCGGGATGCGGGTGGCCATCGCGGCGTTTGTCGCGAAAAGATTTCAAGAAGTATCATCTCCGGCGGTTCGGCCCGCTTCTGCCACAGCAACACCCTTCGGTGCAACAAAGCACGCAGCGAGCGGTGGCTTCCGGCCGCGCCTTCGCGGTTCTATCCTAAGCGGCAGATGTCCCGTTCCGCCCGTCTGCTCGACCTCGTCCAGATCCTGCGCCGCTACCGCCGGCCGGTGAGCGGCCATATGTTGGCGGACGAGATGGGCGTCTCGATCCGCACGCTCTATCGCGATATTGCGACGCTGCAGGGGCAGGGCGCGCCGATCGAAGGCGAGGCCGGGCTCGGCTATGTGCTGAAGCCCGGCTTCATGCTGCCGCCTTTGATGTTCAGCGACGAGGAGATCGAGGCGATCGTGCTCGGGTCGCGCTGGGTGGCGAAGCAGCCGGACAAGAGGCTGGCCACCGCCGCGGCCGATGCGCTGGCAAAGATCGCGGCGGTGCTGCCGGATGATTTGCGCGAGGATCTCGACGCGACGACGCTGCTTGTCGGACCGCGCGTGGAGAGCGCCGAAGCGATCGACCTTGGTGTCGTGCGGCAGGCGATCCGCGACGAGCGCAAGCTCGGCTTCCTCTATCGCGACGCCGGCGGTTCGGCATCCGAACGGATGGTCTGGCCGTTCGCGCTCGGCTTCTTCGACAAGGTGCGGGTGATGGTGGCGTGGTGCGAGATGCGTCAGGATTTCAGGCATTTCCGCGCTGACCGGATGTCCGACCTGACAGCGACAGACATGCGCTATCCGCGCCGCCGCCAAGCGATGCTCAAAGAATGGCGGGCAACCCTCGATCTGCCAGGCCAAAATGGAGCGAAAGACGCTTCCCGCTGATCGCTACTGCCAGAATCTGACAGCAGGTCCGCTTATGGTTCTCAAGGTTCAGAAACGTTGGAGATCAGATATGACCGCGCCGAATTTCGTCATCCTCTATGTCGACAGCCCGGAAAAGAGCGGCGCTTTCTATGCCAAGCTGCTCGGATGCGAGCCCGTCGAGTCCTCGCCGACCTTCGCGATGTTCGTGCTCGATAAAGGCTTCAAGCTTGGCCTCTGGTCGCGCCACACGGTGGAGCCGGCGGCCGCAGCAACGGGTGGCGGCGGCGAGATCGTGATCGCGGTGTCGGATGCGGGCGCCGTCGATGCGACGCATGCGGACTGGGCGGGACGCGGCCTGAACATCCTGCAAACGCCGACCGATTTGGATTTCGGCCGCACCTTCGTCGCCCTCGATCCGGACAATCACCGCCTGCGCGTCTACTGGCCGTTCGAGGGAGCGCAAGGATGAGCGCTTTCTGGGTTGCCGTCGCGTCGGCCGAGCATGTGCGGATCGGCCGCAAGAATGGCTTCATGCAGGTCAATCACGGCAAAGCGGCGCCATTGCGCCGCATCAAGCCCGGCGACGGCATCGTCTACTACTCGCCGAGCACCGTGTTCGACGAGAAGGATGGGCTGCAATCCTTCACCGCGATAGGCACGGTGCGGCAAGGAGAGGTGTATGAGGGCGTCATGGGCGGCGGTTTCACGCCAGCGCGGCGCGACGTCGACTGGTGTGACGCCGAGGAAGCGGCTGTCAAGCCGCTGCTCGGCAGGCTGGATTTTACCGCCGGCAAGCCGAATTGGGGCTACCAACTGCGCTTCGGTCTGTTCGAAATCAGCGAGCATGATTTCCGGCTGATCGGCGGAGCGATGGGAGCCAACCTGGCGTCTACTTGAGCGCCCTATAGACGGCGATGCCGGCGGCAAGGTCCTCGAGCGCCGCGCCAACTGACTTGAACAGCGTGATCTCGCCGTCGGTTTGCCGGCCCTGTTTCTCGCCGCGCGCAAGCTCGTGCAGGTCGGCGACGATCGCTTCCGGCTTCAGCACGCCCGAGGCCAGCGGCTGGACGATGTCGCCCGCCTCCTTGGTGGCGCCGGCGCGGGTGTCGACATAGACGCGGGCACGGGAAATCGCGTCGTCATCGGCCTCGCGCATGTCGGGCGTGAAGCCGCCGACGAGATCGACATGGGCGCCCGGCTTCAGCAGCGCGCCCTTGACCAGCGGCGTGTTCGAGATGGTCGCGGAGGCGACGATGTCGGCCTCGGCAAGCTCGGCGTCGAGATCGCCGGCTGCACTCACCGGAAGGCCTTCGGCGCGCAAGGCGGCGGCCACCTTTTCGGCATTGGCCGGCGTGCGGTTCCAGATGCGGATGGATGTGATCGGCCTGACCGCCGAATGCGCCTTGGCAAGGAATGGCGACAGGGCGCCGGCGCCGATCACCAGAAGCCGCGAGGCGTCCTTGCGGGCGAGATAGGAGGCGGCAAGCGCCGAGGCGCAGGTCGTGCGCCACTGTGTCAGCCGCTGGCCGTCGATCAGCGCCTGCGGCTCGCCGGTGACGCCGTCGAGCAAAAGGTAGAGGCCCATCACCGACGGCTTGCCTTTTGTGTTGTTGTCCGGTGACACGGTGACGATCTTGACGCCGATATGGCCTCCCGCGGAGGTGCCCGCGGCGTTGAAGTCGGTCCAGGCCGGCATCAGAAGCAAGGTCGAGGCGGCGCCGTCCGGCCGCTCGACGCCATGGTGGTGGCGGACTGGCTGCACGGCACCATCGCGGAAGGCGGTGCGCAGCGTCTCGACAAGGCCCGGAAAGGTCAGCGCCCGGTCGATCTCCGCGGCCGAAATGGTCAGCATTGAAAGCTCCGTGGTGTCGAAATGACGCTCGACCATCTTCTACGCAATTCCGGGCGTAAAACCGCTACGCACTTTGCCTGGAATTGCTAAAGCGCGTCGCGCTGAAACAGATTCAGGCGACGCGCTTTAAGCCTTTGTTGATGCATGTCGTTGTCCCAGAACCGCTGCGCACTTCTGGGCGACATGCATTAGCTCGTCGGGCTGGGCAGCGCCGGTCCCTTGGGCGCAACGGGCGCGCGGCTCACCGCCTGGCGCAGATTTTCCGCCTCCAGGCCGCGCTGGCGCGCGAGCTTGCGATAGCGCCCCTGCTTCACCCAGGTCGCCATGCTGCCGACGACCATGCCGACGGCCAAGGCCAGGAACAGGAAGATGAACAGCGGCAGGTTCAGGGTCAGCGCGGGATTGCCGGGATGGAATGGATCGAGCGTGAAGGCGACGGAGCCGCGATTGGCGACGGCGAGCGCGATCAGGATGATGGCCAGCGGCACGAAGACCACGACGAGGATGAAGCGATTGAACATCAGATCTCCATATAGAGAAGCGGCTTGCGCCAAGATGCCGTTTCGACCCGCCGGCGCGGCGCCTATTTGCCGCCGTTCAGCCTTTCGCGCAACTCCTTGCCGGTCTTGAAGAACGGCACCCACTTTTCCTCGACCTCGACGGATTCGCCGGTGCGCGGGTTGCGGCCGGTGCGGGCGGGGCGGTTTTTCACCGAAAAGGCGCCGAAACCGCGCAACTCGACCCGGTTGCCCTCGGCAAGCGCATCGGTGATCTCATCAAAGATCGCGCCGACGATGTTTTCGACGTCGCGTAGGAAAAGGTGCGGGTTGCGTGCAGCGATGATCTGCACAAGCTCCGATTTGATCATAGAACGTTCCCCGTAAAACCACTGCTATCGATTATCAGAATGATTTTTATTGATTTTTTGGCTCGTACCAACGGCACCTCAAGGGTGCCAGACCGAAACGAGACCGTCAAGAAACAAGCGGTCGGCGCCAAGTTCGTGAATGACATCGCCGCCGGCATCCGGCAGACCGAGCGCCTTGGCCGCCACTTTTGCCATCGACTGCGAAAACAGGAAACCGCCGCGCCGGTCCTTGTCTTTCCATTCGACGACCTTGAGCTTGGCGTCGACGCCCTTGGTCGCCAGCCAGTCGATTGCCTCCTGCTCGCCGCCGACGGCGTCGACCAGATGATTGGCCAGAGCCTGGCGGCCGGTGAAGATCGAACCGTCGGCCAGCGCCAGCGCCTGGTCATGCGTCATCTTGCGGCGGTCGGCGACGATGCCGACGAACCAGTCGTAACTGTCGAGGATCAGCTTGCGCACCATGGTGCGCTCGTCGTCATTGGTCGGCTTGAAGGGCGAGGGCGAAGCCTTGAGCGGCGACGATTTCACCTCCTCAAGCTTGATGCCGAGCTTATCCATGAGGCCGCTGACGTCCGGATACTGGATCAGCACCCCGATAGAGCCGACGATGGAGGTCTTGCGGGCGACGATGTGGTCGGCAGCGCTGGCGATCATATAGCCGGCGGATGCCGCCAGCGTGCCGACTTCGGCCACCACCGGCTTGTCGCCGGCAAGCTTGCGCACCTGCTCGAAGATCGACTCTCCGCCGACCGTGGTGCCTCCGGGCGAATCGATCGACAGGATGATGCCCTTCACCTGAGGCGACGTGCGGATAGCTTCCAGCCTTTTGAGTAGTTCCTCGTCCTCGGTGATGGTGCCTTCAATCTTGACCTTGGCGATATGAGGCACTGCCTGGCCGGTAAAATTGTCGTCATAGACCCAGGCCGAGAAGGCGATAATCGCTGCCGCCAGAACCAGAAACGCGGCGACGCGCCAGAACGTCAGCTTGCGGCGCAAGCGGCGGCGGTCGATCAGGTCGTCGGCTCTCATTGCCATCGTCAGCCTCATGTATGGGTGGAAGCACGCTTTTAAAGCAAGCCTCGGCGCACGGCTACCGTTTCCTGGAGCGGTCACCGCTTCACGGAACGGTGACACGCTCTATTCCTTGTCCTGATGCAATTCCCGTCGGAAAAGGCCCGGTTTCGGGCTTCGGCGTTGACGCCGGCCTCACGAAAAATTAACGCAAGCAGTCCGTATCTGCTATGAAGTACAAGCCGTCTCGCCGGATTCCTCTCGATTTTGCGGGCGGCAGTTGTCACATTTTTGCAGTTTTCCTCCGCTTGTGCTTGCTTGTAGGTGCCGGCATACCACCTATAGGCGGTGTTTGGGCGGGCAAAGGTCCATTAGAAAAGTCATGTTGGCGCGATCTGACGAAACGAGCGATGCCGCTGAGGCATCGGCTCCCGCGAGCCAAGACGGCACGCGTGGCGATGCCTTCGACCGCGCGCAGCGGCACTCGCGCCGCGTCCGCGTGCTGAAATTCGCCGTGCCGCTGCTCGCGGTCGCGATCGCCGTCGCCTTTCCGGTCTACTCCTACCTCAAGGCGCCCCTGTCCGTCTCGGTGCAGGCCGATGGCACGGCGTTCTCCGACGGCAAGCTGGTGATGGCCAATCCGAAGCTCAATGGCTTCACCAAGCAGAAGCTGCCCTATTCGCTGACGGCGACCAGGGCGACGCAGGATGTCGGGCAGCAAGCCGTCATCGACCTCGACGGCATCAATGCCAAGCTGCCCGTCGCCACCGACAATATCGTGTCGGTCGACGCCGCGCACGGTATCTACAATCGCGACGCCAATACGATGGACCTGACCAGCGAGGTCAGCGTGACGACGACGGACGGCCTGGTAGCGAAGTTCAAATCGATCTTCCTAGACATGGGCAAAGGCTCTATGAAGACGAGCAATCCGGTCGACGTCAGCCGCGGCGGGTCGCGCATCACCGCGGACTCGATGTCGGTCGAGGACAATGGCAGGCTCGTGGTCTTCGAGAACCGGGTTCGCGTCAACATAGATCCAGCTGCGCTGAAGGCAGCGGGGGTAAACGGTGGAGAACAGAATGCGTCGCAGTAAATCCGCATGGCTTCCGGGCGCTGCTTCCGCATTGCTGCTTTTGGCAACCGCGCATTCGTTCGCGCAATCGAGCGCGACCAGCCAGATCCCGGGGTTGAAACTGTCAGGCGACCAGCCGATCCAGATCGAAAGCGACAAGCTTGAGGTCCGCCAGGCCGACAGCATGGCCATATTCAGCGGCAACGTCACCGTCAATCAGGGACCGACCCTGCTCAAGGCCGGCAAGATGACGGTCTATTACGTCAAGGATGCCAATGCCGGCAAAAGTGCCGCGGCCGGCGCATCGGCGATGACGGGCGCGGCCAATATCGACCACCTCGAGGTCGAGAACAAAGTCTACATCAAATCGAACGACCAGATCGCCACCGGCGACACCGGCAAGTTCGACATGAAGACGCAGGTGCTGGTGCTTTCGGGCAAGGAAGTGGTGCTGTCGCAGGGCGACAACGTGCTCAAGGGCTGCAAGCTCACCGTGCAGATGAAGAGCGGCCTCGGCAACGTCGAGGGCTGTCCGCGCGTCATCATGATGTTCAAGCCGCAGAAACAGGACACGCAGCAGCAGGGAGCGTCGAGCAACTAATGGCCGGCGTGACCTCGCTGCTGGCCCGTCTTCCAGGACGGGCAGCCGCACAACCCGCTGCGCCGGCGACGGTCGGCACCGACAAGGCGAAGTTCAAGGGTACCCTGATCGCCAAGGGGCTGACCAAGAGCTACAAGGGCCGCAAGGTGGTGAGCGGGGTGACGCTTGGCGTGCGCGCCGGTGAGGCCGTCGGTCTGCTCGGCCCCAACGGCGCAGGCAAGACCACCTGTTTCTACATGGTCACCGGCCTTGTTCCCGTCGACGAAGGTTCGATCGAGATCGACGGCTTCGATGTCACCTCGATGCCGATGTACCGGCGTGCCCGCCTCGGCATCGGCTACCTGCCGCAGGAAGCGTCGATCTTTCGCGGCCTGAATGTCGAGCAGAACATTCGCGCCGTGCTGGAGGTGGTGGAAAAGAGCCGCAAGGAACGCGAGCGCATGCTCGACGAGCTGCTCGAGGAGTTTCACATCAGCCATCTGCGCAAGGCGCCGTCCATGTCGCTGTCAGGCGGCGAACGGCGTCGCCTTGAAATCGCGCGAGCGCTGGCGACGCGGCCGGCCTATATGCTGCTCGACGAGCCCTTCGCCGGCATCGACCCGATCGCCGTCGCCGACATCCAGCAGCTCGTTCGCCATCTGACGGCGCGCGGCATCGGCGTCTTGATCACCGACCACAATGTGCGCGAGACGCTCGGCCTGATCGACCGCGCCTACATCATCCATGCTGGCCAGGTGCTGACGCATGGCCGCGCCGACCAGATCGTCGCCAACGCCGATGTGCGGCGTCTCTATCTCGGCGAGGGCTTCACGCTCTGACCCGCGGGTTCCGACGCGGTTTCGATGGCCGCGTCGTGGCTTTCGGTCATTTTAGCGCTCGATAACGCTCCGGTAAGCCGCAACTGCTAGCGTTTTCCTTGACAAGCAAAAGCCGGGCCAGTTTCTATGCCCGACCGAAAAACAGTCGACGCGTAGACGAGGCGTTTGAATCCCACCATGGCGCTGGCAGCCAAACTGCAGCTCAGACAGTCCCAGTCGCTGGTGATGACGCCGCAGCTGATGCAGTCGATCCGGCTGCTGCAGCTTACCCATGTCGAGCTCGAGCGCTTCATCGACGAGGAGATCGAGCGCAACCCGCTGCTGGAACGGGCCGAACCGCAGGACGATGCCGCCGGCGATCTATCCCAGAAAAGCGAGGCGTCGCCGGAAAAGGATACCGAAGGCGATTGGTTCGAGGGCGAGACGGAGTGGAGCTCGGAAGCGATCTCGCAAAAGCTCGATTCTTCCCTGGAGAACCTGTTTCCCGACGATCCAGGCACCAGCGAGAGGCTGGGGCCGGATCTTACGGCGCAATGGAAGTCGGCCGCTGGGGGCGGCGCGGGCGCAGCATCGTCCGAGGGGTTCGACGTCGGCGACATGGCCGCGGCCGCCATTACGCTGCGCGAGCATGTCGGCGAGCAGATCGCGCTTGCTTCGCTCGGCCCCGGCGAGCGGCTGATCGCGGGTGAGCTGGCCGACGGGCTCGACGAAGCTGGTTATTTGCGCGCCGAATTCGATGAGATCGCGGTCCGGCTCGGCGCGGATGAGGCGGCGGTGGCGCGTGTGCTTGGCGTCTGCCAGGCCTTCGAGCCGGTGGGACTTTTCGCGCGCGACCTTGCCGAGTGCCTGTCGCTGCAGCTTGCTGCGCGCGACCGGCTCGATCCGGCGATGAAGGCGCTGGTAGCCAACCTCGAGCTTCTGGCGCGGCGGGATTTCCAGACGCTGAAACGCATCTGCGGCGTCGACGAGGAGGATCTGCTCGACATGCTGGCCGAGATCCGCGCGCTCGATCCGCGCCCCGGCCTGGCGTTTTCGGGCGGCGCGAGCGATGCGATCGTCGCCGATGTCGAGGTGCGCGCCGCCAATGACGGCAGCTGGGCGGTGGAGCTCAACGCCGACACGCTGCCGCGCGTGCTGGTGGACAATGTCTACTTCGCCCGCGTTTCGAGCCACGCCAAGGATCAGGCGGAAAAGGATTTTCTCGCCGAATGCCTGCAGAACGCCAACTGGCTGACGCGCAGTCTCGACCAACGGGCCAAGACCATCCTCAAGGTGGCGTCCGAGATCGTGCGGCAGCAGGATGCCTTCCTCGTCCACGGCGTGCGCCACCTCAAGCCGCTCAACCTGCGCACGGTGGCCGACGCCATCGGCATGCATGAATCGACCGTCAGCCGCGTCACCGCCAACAAATACATGCTGACGCCGCGCGGCGTCTTCGAGCTGCGCTATTTCTTCACCGCGTCGATCGCCTCGGCCGAAGGCGGTGAGGCGCATTCGTCCGAGGCAGTGCGCGACCGCATCAGGCAGATGATCGACGAGGAAAAGCCCGCCGACGTGCTTTCCGACGACGCCATCGTCGACATGCTCAAGGAAAACGGCGTCGATATCGCGCGCCGTACCGTCGCGAAATACCGCGAAGGCATGAACATCCCATCGTCGGTGCAGCGGCGGCGGGAGAAGCGAGCGCTGGCGAACGCCGGCCGCTAGGCCGCCCCCGAATCTCGACAGTTCTCCACAATTCCCAAGCTTGATTGACAAGCTGCAATGAAGTGGCTAGAAGCCCGCCCGCATGAGCAGGGCGGTAATGCCAGCTTGCGAATGGGTCCGTCAGACACGGCCACGGACGGCCAAGAAGGCGACTTGTGATCAACCGGAAAGTTCGGGTCTAAAATCGGCGCGCATGCCGCTGCGAAGCTTGTGCGCGCGCACCACGGGTATAAACTCGGGAACAGTTTGAAGCCTGAGCAAGGAAGGTCAGTTTTCAGATGAATCTACGCATTTCGGGAAAACACATGGACATCGGCGATGCGTTCCGTACGCGCATCAACGACCGGGTCGGCGAGGCGATCGAGAAATATTTCGATCGGGGTTTTTCAGGACATGTCACGGTCATCAAATCGGGGTCGCGTTTCTCCGCCGACTGCATGGTCCGGCTCGATTCCGGCGCTTCGCTGCAGGCGACCGGCGACGCCCAGGACCCGACGCTGGCCTTCGAGGCGGCGGCCGACCGCCTGGAAACACGGCTGCGGCGCTACAAGCGCCGGCTGAAGTCGCGCAATACGGGCAACGGCAATGGCGAAGAGCCGACCGACATCGCCTACACCGTGATGGCTCCTCTCACCGACGATGAGGAAGATATTCCGGAGGACTTCGCTCCGGTCATCGTCGCCGAATCAAGCATGACGCTGCGGACCATGTCGGTGGCGTCGGCGGTCATCGAGCTCGACAACAGCGACAGCCCGGTCTTCCTGTTCCGCAACGCCGGAACCGACCATCTCAACATCGTCTACCGCCGGCCGGATGGCAACATCGGCTGGATCGATCCGTCGACGACCAAAGTCGCGCAGGGATAAAAAGCCAGCCGCGCGAGGGGGCGACGACTGGCGCGGCAGGCGAGCAAGGGATTTTTCAAGCATGGATCTCAGTGATCTCATCAGCGTCCCGGCGATCATGCCGGCGTTGAAAGCGAATTCCAAAAAGCAGCTTCTGCAATTGCTGTCGGAGAGGGCGTCGGCGATTTCGGGGATTCCGGAACGGGAGGTGTTCGACACCATCCTGCAGCGCGAGCGGCTAGGCTCGACCGGCGTCGGCAACGGCATCGCCATTCCGCACGGCAAGCTCGCCGGCGTGAAGCGGATCGCCGGCGTCTTCGCCCGACTGGAAACGCCGGTTGATTTCGAGGCGCTCGACGACCAGCCGGTCGACTTGGTGTTCCTGCTGCTTGCTCCGGAAGGCGCCGGCGCCGACCATCTCAAGGCGCTGTCGCGCATCGCGCGCGTGCTGCGCGACGCCGACACCGTGGCCAAGGTCAGGGGGACACGCGACGCGGTGGCGATCCATGCCTTGCTGTCGGACACACAGGCCTCGCACGCGGCCTGAAATCTTAGGATTAAAACCTTCGGGGGTCGCCGCGACCGGTCCTTTTGATTTCGAAGGCCTGGAGTCGCATTAGTGGATCGC
This sequence comes from Mesorhizobium sp. B2-4-3, assembly GCF_006442815.1. Lineage (GTDB taxonomy): Bacteria > Pseudomonadota > Alphaproteobacteria > Rhizobiales > Rhizobiaceae > Mesorhizobium. The sequence goes on along the minus strand of NZ_VFVL01000003.1, from coordinate 20,333 downwards.
GACTGTGGTCAGGTCGTTCTCCAGCGCACCCGCCAGCGCGCGGTCACGGGCATCGGAAAGCAGGATCGGCTGGCCGTTGGCGGCAAACAGCGCCCACAGCTCCATGCCGGGCGCGATTTCGTCGAGGCCGGGGAAGCGGCCGCGCAGGTCGTCGCTCGACACTTTCCTGAGATAGGCGACCGAACCTTCGCCGAGATGGGCGAGTTCGCCGCTCGTCATGGTGGTCGTTTCGTCAGTTCTGGTCATTTCAAGCCTCCTTGGCGCGAGGACGCCAGGATTGGCCGCCTCGCATAGAGCCATCGGCGAAGATCAGTCTTTCACCGATATGTTTATTTTCCGTACAAGCCGCTCGGACTCCGGCCGGTCCAGATCGACCGACAACAGGCCGTTCTTCAGTTCCGCCGCGATCACCCGCATGCCGTCGGCCAGCACGAAACAGCGCTGGAACTGGCGCGCGGCGATGCCGCGGTGGAGGAATTCGCGCTCGGTATCGTCAGTCTGACGTCCGCGCACGATCAGCTGGTTTTCCTCCGTGGTGACATCGAGGTCGCTCTCGGCGAAACCGGCAACGGCCAGCGTGATGCGCAGCCTTTCGGCCTTGCCGTCGTCGGCGCTGAGGCGCTCGATATTGTACGGTGGATAGCTGTCACCGGACTTCGCCAGACGCTCAAGCGTCTTTTCCATAGCATCGAAACCCAGAAGAAGCGGGCTGGAGAAAGGCGTCATTCGAGACATTGTTACACTGTCCTCTAAGGAGCGACACAAACTGGAAAAACCCGGATGGCATTTTTCCCGATGGTCTTGATATGGTCCGTCGCGCGATCAAGTTCAAGCCGCCAAATCAGGATGGCGTTTCGTCGAACCGTCATCCTGATTTGGCCTCTTCGTTGGAGCATGATCCTGTCCGAAACCGGATCCCACTTTCGGGATCATGCTCTAAAACCCGCCCAAAAAGACTCCCCAAAAGGAAATGAAATGCCCCAGTCCAGAAAGATCATCATCGACACGGATCCCGGCCAGGACGATGCCGTCGCCATATTGCTGGCGCTCGGCAGCTCCGAGCTGGAGATCGTCGGCATCACCGCGGTTGCCGGCAACGTGCCGCTGAATCTGACCCAGAACAACGCCCGCAAGATCTGCGAGCTGGCCGGCAGGCCGGACGTCAAGGTCTATGCCGGCGCCATACGCCCGCTGGCGCGCCAGCTCGTCACCGCAGAGGAGGTGCACGGCAAGACAGGCCTGAACGGCCCGCAATTGCCCGAGCCGACCATGCCATTGCAGGAACAATACGCCGTCGATTTCATCGTCGAGACGCTGATGCGCGAGGAAAGCGGCACGATCACGCTCTGCCCGCTCGGACCGCTCACCAACATCGCGCTGGCGCTGATCCGCGAGCCGAGGATCGCGCCCCGCATCAAGGAAATCGTCCTGATGGGCGGCGGCTTCTTCGAGGGCGGCAATGTCACGCCGGCCGCCGAATTCAACATCTATGTCGACCCGCAGGCCGCCGATCTGGTGTTCAAATCGGGCATTCCCATCGTGATGATGCCGCTCGACGTCACCCACAAGGCGCTGACCACATCCAAGCGCATACAGGCTTTCCGCCAGCTCGGCACCAAGGTCGGCACCGCGACCGCCGAGATGCTGGAGTTTTTCGAGCGCTACGACGAGGAAAAATACGGCACCGATGGCGGGCCGCTGCACGATCCGTGCGTGATCGCCTATCTGATCAAGCCCGAGCTGTTCAAGGGCCGCCACTGCAATGTCAGCGTCGAGACCGCGTCGGAGCTCACCATGGGCATGACGGTGATCGACTGGTGGGGTGTCACCAAGCGGAAAAAGAACGCCACCGTGATGCACGACATCGACCATGACGGCTTCTTCGCGCTGCTGGTGGAGCGGCTGGGACGGCTCAACTGACCGTCAAGGATCACAAGGCGGACGGCAACCCGTTAAACAATCGATAGGTGTCGGCGCCGTGCTTGTGATGCTGCCGCTCGATGGGGATGACCGAGCCGACAGAGTGAGGAGTCCCCACATCGCCATCGACCAAGACCAGCGCATTGTCGTCTTGAAGACGGACGTCGTAGATATAGTAGATCCCGCGACCAACTGCGGCTTTGGGATTAATAGGTGCCAAGCTGACATGCTCAACTAGGCCCGTCACACGTTGCGTTGCAACGACAGGATCGTTCTGCAGCCTTAAGAGGGAGGCCCCAACCGCAAGCGCCAAGGCGCAAAAGAAAGCGACGCCGAGGACGGCGCCGCTGTACTCGTATCGCCAAATAACCAAGCGATTCCGGAAGGAAACGTTTGACTTGTTCACGACTAAGAGTTGTGGTGGTACCCACAACTCTTCAATATGCTTGCAAAAATAATTGTGCGGACGGCGGCCCGGTCGCTCATTTCGCCTTCGAGAACGCCAGCCATAGCCCGCCCCCGACCAGGAAGCTGCCGCTGATCCTCGACATCAGCCTGACGCGGCTGGCCGACAGCATTCGGCCGGCCCGCCCGGCGGCAAGCGCGTAGGTCGAGTCCGACATGGCGGCGAAGATCATCGCGGTCAGGCCCATGACGACGATCTGCAGCGTGTAATTGCCCTGCGGTGAAATGAACTGCGGGAAGAAAGCGCCGAAGAACACCAGCGTCTTGGGATTGGAAATCGCCACCACGAACCCTTGCAGGAAGAAGCCGCCGCGCGGCTTTTTGGCCGAGCCGTCGGGGTTCAGCGTGCCTTTGGCGCGGAACATCTGCACGCCCATCCAGATGAGATAGGCGGCGCCGATCAGCCGCACCCATTCGAACCAGTGGCCCATGCCGGCGATCAGCGTGTTGAGGCCGATGCCGACGATGGCGATCGTGATGGCAAGGCCGGCCTGGGTGCCGGCCACATTGGCCAAGCCCGCGCGCGAGCCGTGGCGGATGCTGTTGGCGATGATCAGCGTGACCGTGGGTCCCGGCACCAGGATGATGACGATGCAGGCGACGACATAGGTGGCGTAGAGTTCCAGCGACATGATTTTCCTCGAACAGGACAGCGCCGACTTGGGCGGAGCGCGATCAATGCACGGGATTGACGCCGGCGCAAGCTGGTCGGGCAGGGCGGCCCGTCATGCAGCTCCCGCCGCCCAGGGCAGGGTCGCCTCGTAGGCGGCGCCGGCCTGGAGCACAGCGAGGTCGCCGCGCGGGCGGCCGATCAACTGCATGCCCATGGGCCGGCCCTTCTCGTCGAAGCCGACCGGGACGCTGAGCGCCGGGCAGCCGCCCAGGGTGGCGAAGGCGGAGACCTGCATCCAGCGGTGATAGCTGTCCATGGCCCGCCCCGCGACCTCGCGCGGCCAGTGGGTGGTCACTTCGAACGGGAAGACCTGGGCGGTCGGCAGCGCGATCAGGTCGAAGCGCTCGAACAGCGCAAGCAGCGTCCTGTGCCAGGACGTGCGCCGGACTGTCGCGGCATGGACCTGCGGCGCGGTCAAGCGCTTCGCCTGCTCCACTTCCCAGACAGCCTCGGGCTTCAGAAGTTTGCGTTTCACCGGGTCGTCGTAGTGCGCCTTCAGCCCGCAGCCGCTGCTCGCCTGGCGCAAGGTGACAAAGGCCTGCCAGAGCGCCTCGAAATCGACATCCGGGACCAGGGCCTCGCTGTGGAAGGAAGCAGCGGCGAAGCGGGCAAGCGCGGCCTCGCAAAGGTCGAGCACGCCCGGTTCCGTCGGCAGGTGGCCGCCGAGATCGCCCAGCCAGGCGATGCGGCCGCCGGACGCTTTCGCGCCCAAGCCGTCGAGGAACGAACCCTCCTTGGCATATGACAGCGGCGCGTGCGGGTGATAGCCGGCCTGTTCGTCGAGCAGCAGCGCGATGTCGCGAATGTTGCGGCCCATCGGCCCTTCGACGCCCATCTGCGAATGGAAGACATCGAGGTCCGGGCCTGCAGGCACAAGGCCCTGCGAGGGACGGAAGCCGTAGACGTTGTTGTAGGCTGCCGGATTGCGCAGCGAGCCGCCGAAGTCGCTGCCGTCGGCGACCGGCACCATGTCGAGCGCCAGCGCCACGGCCGCGCCGCCGCTCGAGCCGCCGGCGGTCAGCGCCGGGTCGAACGCGTTGAGCGTCGGCCCGAAGACCGGATTGTAGGTGTTGGAGCCCAGCCCGAATTCCGGGACATTGGTCTTGCCGATGATGATGGCACCGGCCTTGCGGACGCGCTCGACGAAGAAATCGTCCACGTCGGGAATGAAATTGGCGAAGATCGGCGAGCCGAAGGTGGTTCTAAGCCCCTTGGTGAGGACGAGGTCCTTGATGGCGATCGGCAGGCCGAAGAGCGGTCCGGCCTTGCCGCCGCGGGCCAGATGAGCATCGGCCCTGTCGGCCTCGGCCAGGATATCGGCGCGCTCGCGCAGCGAAACGACGGCGTTGACAAGCGGGTTCACCGCCTCGATGCGGTCGAGGAAAGCGCCGGCCACCTCGCGCGCCGACAGATGGCGCTGCCTGATCTTGCCGGCAAGCTCGACGGCGGAGAGGCGGCAGATATCGCCGGCTGGCGGCACTGCGTGCTTGGTGACGGGACGCATGGCCATTACCGCGCCGCCACCAGGGCGGCCTCGACATCCTTTGCCACCGGAATGGCCGGCTGCGCGCCGGGTTTCAGGCAGGCGAGCGAGCCGGCCGCGGCGGCGCGGGTGAGCGCCTCCAGAAGCGGCAGCCCGGACGACAGGCCGGCGCCGAAATAACCGCAGAAGGTGTCGCCCGCGCCAACCGTGTCGACCGGCGTGATCTTCAGCGCCGGAACGGTGAGGAAATCGTCCGGCGTGGCGGCGAGCACGCCGTCGCCACCGAGCGTGACGACGATGGCGCGGCCCGTCTTCTTGGCATAGTCGCGCATGCGGGCAGGGCGGTCGCGCCCCGAAAGCGCCAGCGCCTCGCCATAGAGATCGAACTCGGTTTCGTTGGCGACGGCATAGTCGGCCTTGCCGACGAAGCCGGCGGCCTCGGCACGGAAAGGGGCGGTGTTGAGCACGCTGACGGCGCCCGCCGCGCGCGCCGCGTCGAGCGTGGCGTCGACCGTTTGCAGCGGGATCTCATGCTGCAGGAGCACGACGTCGCCCTTTTTGAGAAAGGCCTTGGCGACATCGCCCGGCACCACCGAATCATTGGCGCCCGGCACGACGGCGATGACGTTCTCTCCATCGGCGCCGACCAGGATCAGCGCCGTGCCGGTGGAGGCGAAGCTCTGGCCGACACCGGAGAGATCGACATTGCCGGCCTTGAGAAGAGCGAGCGCCTCGGCGGCAAAACCATCCTTGCCGACCGCGCCCACCATGCGCACCGACGCGCCGGCGCGCGCCGCGGCCAGGGCCTGGTTGGCGCCCTTGCCGCCGGGCGCGGTGGCGAAGCCGGAGCCGCGCACCGTCTCGCCGGGCTCCGGCAAGCGGTCGACATTGGCGATGAGGTCCAGGTTGATCGAACCGACAACGATAATCAAAAAACTGCCTCCCGTTGAAGCGGATCAGCCTGCGCTGAAAGGCGGACCTGCTCCAAGACTCTGCTTTTGCGCAAGTCCAGGCGAAATGCGTGGAGCGTTTCCAGGAATTGCGGGCTGGGCGCGAAGCTAGCCGCAAAGTCCGCCGGTTGCCAGATCATGTGGCCGTCCGCGCGGCTTGGCCCACAGCATCATTCGCAACGGACGGTGACCTGGGCCTGGTAACTACCGGCCGGAAAGATGCCTGGAGACTTCGTGGCGGTCAGATCGACCTGGATGGTGTGGGTGCCGTTGGTCAGCTTTTGCGGCGAGCCGCCCGGGATATCGAGCCCCGAGCCGTCGAGGCGGAAGACGGAGGCGAAAGAGACATTAGTGTCGCCACCGCTCGGCGCCGACGTGAAGGCGATCGGCGCCGGCGCGGAGACGGTATAGCAGTCTAGCAGGTTCAGGATCGAACACAGCGTCGAGTTCGCGGTGATGGTGGCGCCGGCGCTCGACCCGCCCGCCTGCTTGGAGCCAAAGATGTTGATGGCGGGGTTTGGTTTCATCGTTCCCGAGGCGCCGATCATGATCGTGCAGGTGCCGATGATCGCCGCCTGCGCCGGGAGATAGAGGCCGGCGAGCGCTGCCAGCGCGAACAGCGCGCGGCTATTTCCGCTTCTTTTTCTTTTCACTGCCGGTCGTGCCTCTGATGCTCCAGCCTTCGTTGGCCCATCGTGCTGATTTGACCTGGGCTGCGCTGGCCTGGGGCTCGAGACCCTGAGGCGTGGGGGCGGCCACACTTCCTGTCGTCTGGCCGTCGGAGCCGAGGCCCATTTTGAGAAGCTTCAATTCAAGCTGCAGCCGCTCGACTTCCAACTCGTAGAGGCGGCTGCAATCGACGCGTTTCGGAGTCCGCCCGATCGGGATCACCACGCGGCCATATGTGGCGATGTCGCTGTTGGTCTGGTTGCCCGAGTTGTTGCCGCGGATGACGCCAAGGTCGAGATAGGCGCCGCTGCCGGAAACGGCCGAGCGGCAGGTCGTGCCGTCACTGGCATGAACCTCATCCTGGCCCTGAGGCAGGCTGACGCCGGGCAGGCTGAAACCCGTCTGGTTCTGATTCAGGTTCAGGATATCCTCGGCAAGCCCCCGACTTATGACAGCCAGGACGGACAGCAGGGACAAGGTCAGAACCTGCGATGCCCGAAGAACTTTCCGCATATCTGTGCCCTTATCTGGGTCTGCTCGCTTGGAAAGGGGATACTCTCGGTACAGATACGCACTTTACGCTCGTTCGCGCCGTCGAACGGGACGACCACCAGGACAGGGCGCGACGCCTGGCCGGCCAGAAGGAAGGCGCTTGGCGTGATCCTGGCGTCGACCGGTTGGAAATCCTGGTCGTAGACATGGACTTCGACACGAATGCGCTGGTTGTACGGATTGCCCGGGAAGACGCGGACGGCGAAGGCATCCGTGAAGGATCGCACCTCGCCGCGCATCGGCGTCATCGACTGGCCGGTCGCGGCCATGGGAGACAGCGCGGCAGTCAGGCCCGCCGCCAGAATTGCAATCGTTCTCAAGGACCGCTCCTTTCGCGAGAGGGCTATTCGCAGCGCAGCGTCACGGTTGCTTGATAGTTGCCGGCGGAGAAGCGGTTGGTGCCGCTCTTGGTGCCCGCAAGATTGATCGCGACCGTCGACGTGCCCGGCGCCGTCAGTGCCGTCGCAGTGCCGGTTTCGGCAATCGTCTGAGCGCCAGAAGTGGCGAAGGTGGGGGTCCATGTCGTCGCCGTCGCGTCCGAGGCCGGCACGGTCGTCGTGGTTACCGGGTCGACGCTGAGCGAGACGCCGCCCGTGGTATCGACCTGAGCGCTGCCGGCTGAGCCGCCGGCATTATGCGAGCTCAGCGACTGAAGATTGCTGCTGACGGTCATCGTGCCGTTGGAGTTGATCGTGACCGTGCAGGTCGCGGTGATCGTACCATTGAACAGCACGTTTCCGGTGGTGGCGGCCGATGCTGCCTGGCCGGCGCAGGCGGCCAGCACGCTCGCAGCCGTGGCGGCGCGAAAGAACTTCATTGAGACCCCGCTTTCGAGCCGGACAATGCGGCTCAACGTTGGGGTTATCTTCTCTTTGTCGTGGTTAATTTAGCGTTAAGTGAAATAACGCCTGAAAGCAACTTCAAAGAAAACCGACGATAACCAGAGGTTGTCGCCGGTTGTATCTCACGCATAAAACAATGTATTTATTTGGCTTGTGCCAGTTTATATTATGATGCGCGGTTTTTCGCAACGGGATGCGAAAAAATCGATTGTTTCAGGACGTCGCTTGCCCCGCTTCCCAACCGAGGATGGCGCGCTTGCGCGTCAGGCCCCAGTGATAGCCGGTGAGCGCGCCGGACTTGCCCAGCGCCCGGTGACAGGGCACCACGAAGGACATCGGGTTGGCGCCCACGGCCGCGCCGACGGCCCGGCTGGCGCTTGGATGGCCGATGCTTGCCGCGATCGAGGAATAGGTGCAGGCCCGGCCCATCGGGATGCGCAGCAACGCTTCCCAGACGCGAAGCTGGAAATCGGTGCCGATCATCACCACGCGCAGCGGCTGGTCGGCGCGCCATTTTGTCGGGTCGAAGACCCGCGCGGCGTAAGCCTGGGTGGCCGACATGTCCTCGACGTAGGTCGCGTTCGGCCAGCGGCCGGACATGTCGGCGAAGGCGGCCCGCTCGCCGCCGGCGTCACAGAAGGCGAGGCCGGCGAGGCCGCGGTCGGTGACCATGATCAGCGCGATGCCGAAAGGCGAGATGTGATAGCCGTAGCGGATGGTGAGACCCGCCCCCCGGGTCTTGTAGTCGCCGGGCGACATCGCCTCATGGGTGACGAAGAGGTCGTGCAGCCGGCCGGGACCGGACATGCCGAGCTCGAACGAGGTCTCCAAGAGCGGCATGCCGGAATCGAGCAGCCTGCGCGCGTGGTCGAGCGTCACCGCCTGCAGGAAGGCCTTTGGCGACAGGCCGGCCCAGCGGGTGAAGAGTTTCTGCAGGCCGGTCGGCGTCTCGCCGACTTCCTCGGCCAGGACCTCGAGCGAGGGCTGGTCGCGATAGTCGAGGCTGATCTTCTCGATGGCGCGGCGCACGACCTCGTAGTCGCTGCCTTCCGGCGTGATGTCGTTCTCAAGGATCGCGGTCGGTTTCATGCGGGTATTCATCGTCATCTGAGCGTTCATGGCAATATCTCCTTGGTCCCGAATATCGGTCTTCCAGAACTTTGCCTCCACCCGAAACTTGCCTTCCTGCCACCCACACCCAGATAGAGTCGGTTTCGGGCCGAAGAGGACGATCATGGCCGGCGAAAAGGTTGATATGACGGGGGCAAGGGAAACCTTGCTGATGACGCTCTACGGCAAGGCGCTGGAGAGTCGGCTGCCCAATTCGTTGCTTCAGGATCGCTTCGCCGACGAGGCGGTGCGCAAGATCGACTATGATTTCGCAAGGCTCAAGGTCGACGGCAATCTCGGGCTGGGATTTGCAATCAGGGCGAAGGCGCTGGACGTCTGCGTCGCGGATTTCCTCGCAAGATATCCGGACGCGATCGTGCTGCATCTGGGATGCGGGCTCGATACACGGATATTTCGCGTCGACCCACTGCCAGGCGTCGATTGGTTCGACGTCGACTATCCGGACGTCGTCGAGCTCAGGCGCAGGCTCTATCCGCACAGGGACCAGTATCGTCTGATCGCTTCCTCTGTGACCGAACCGGACTGGCTGGCCGAGGTGCCGCGCAATCGCCCGGCGATGATCGTGGCCGAGGGATTGACGCCATACCTCGCCGCCGACGAGGGGCTGCGGCTGTTTGCGCGGCTTGTCTCGCATCTGGCCGGCGGCGAGTTGATGTTCGACGCCTACAGCCGTTTCGGACTGAAGCTGATGCGTCTCAGCCCTGCCTTGAAGGCAACGGGCGCCGAAGTTCATTGGGCCATTGAGGATCCGCGCGAACTGGAGCGAGCCATCCCGAAACTTCGCTTCATCGGCGAGGTCCCATCCTACAAGCCGGAGCAAGGGGCGCGCCTGGGCTGGTCAGCGCGTCTGTTCGTCGGTCTCTGGAAGCTCATCCCAGCGATGCGCAAGGTCGGCAGGCTGTTGCGCTACCGGTTCTGAAACGCTTGAGCGTCAGCGCGCCTTGGCGGTCGCTAGCGCGCGCGAAAAGGCGGTGGCGAAACTCTCGCGGTCGTCGGGATTGAGGAAGCCGCCGATCGCCACGCTCTTGCCTTGCGCTTCGACGGCCATCTTGGTGATGCCGATCTCGCTGTGGCGGGCAATCGAGAACCGCGTCCAGAACGGGTTGAAGCGATGGTTTTCCGAGCGGCCTGAAGGGGCGGTCTTGCGAATGTCGAGACTGGTGCGCGAGACCGAGATTTCCTCGCGGGCGCGCGCGGCCCGGTAATTGGCGCGGAAAGCGATGTAGACGGCGATCACGTCGAGGCCGAAGAAGCCGAACACCGGCCAGGCGCCGTGCGCCAGGAAGAAGGCGCCGGTGATCGCCCAGCCGAACAGAAGCGCGCCCATCAGAATCAGGAAGCCGGTGCGGCCGAGCGAGCGGTGCGGCGTCAGCAAGGCCTGGAAAAATGGCTCGTCGGCTTGGAACGAGGCGTTTGTGTCGCTCATGAGGGAATATTATAGGAAGGGATATGGCGCCTCCCAAGTCGAAAAAATCCGTAGCTGTCAAAAAGTCTCAACCTTCCACTGCCGGTGGCAGCCGGGCGCCTGGTCGGCGGCCGCGAAAGACCGCCTCGCGGTCGCTCTATAGCCCCGCCGAGGTGCACGAGATCTTCCGGCGCTTTTGCGTGCAGCGGCCTGAGCCGAAAGGCGAGCTCGACTATGTCAACGCCTTCACCCTGCTGGTCGCGGTGGTGCTGTCCGCGCAAGCGACGGACGCCGGCGTCAACAAGGCGACGAAGGCGCTGTTCGCGGCGGCCGACACGCCGGCCAAGATGCTGGCGCTGGGCGAGGCCAAGGTCGGCGATTATATCCGCACCATCGGTCTGTGGCGCAACAAGGCCAAGAACGTGATCGCGTTGTCGAAGGCGCTGATCGACGACCATGCGGGCCAGGTGCCTCAGGATCGCGACGAGCTGGTGAAGCTGCCGGGCGTTGGGCGCAAGACCGCCAATGTGGTGCTCAACGTCGCCTTCGGCCAGCACACGATGGCGGTCGATACGCATATCTTGCGCATCGGCAACCGGATCGGGCTGGCGCCGGGCAAGACGCCGGAACAAGTCGAAGAAGGGCTGCTCAAGGTCATCCCGGCCGAATATATGCGCCATGCGCATCACTGGTTGATCCTGCACGGCCGCTATGTCTGCAAGGCGCGCAAGCCCGACTGCCCGGCCTGCGTCATCGCCGACATCTGCAAGTCGAAGGAAAAGACCACCGACGTGCCGGCCCCGCTGGTGCCGATCGCGCCGCTGGACGAGACGTTTCCGGTCGAGGCCGTCTGACTCGGTAAGACCAGGCCGTGTTCTAATACCCGTAGCCGCGCGCCATGGCCGCGGCAAAAACCGGAATGAGCAGGAAGATGAAGCCCTCGGCGCGGACATAGTTCTTCACCGAGGCCAGTTCCGCCGCCGGTACCGCGAAAGACGGATTGCCGCTCGCCTGCCTGTTCCAGGAGATGAAGCGCATAGTCGGCACGATCGACAGCAGACCGACGATGGCGAAGGCCACCATCTTTGCCCAGAACACCCAATTGTAGATATAGAATTCCCAGCCTTTCAGGCCGAAGAACACACGGCAGACGCCGACGATGACGATGAGCGCGGCGATGATGCCGTAGTGGCGGTCGATGCCGGCAAGGCGCTTCAGCGTCGCCGCCGCCAGATCGCCGCGCACCAGCACGAACTCCGCGCCGATGATGCCGGCCAGCGAGAACACCAGAAGGTGATGCGCGATCGCCAGCAACAGGTCCGTGGTGTCCATGGTGCGTCTCCGGTCGACTTGCGTTTTTGGGTCGGTTTCGCCCGCAAACTAGCATCGCCAGGCGAAAAGCCCATAGCGATGCAGCCGTGCCATGGCCATTATGGCTGGAAGAGCCAACGCATTGGCCTGGCTCTTGATCCGGCGAGCTGGTTTGCTAAGCGCTGTCGCGTCAATGGAGGGCAATGCCATGAGCATCAAAACGGAAGCCGGCGTGCCGATCCTCGAGACGGCGCGCACCGTTTTGCGGCCGCACAGGCTCGGCGATTTCGAGACCTATGCCGCCATGTGGGCCGAGCCCGCCGTCACCCGTTTCATCGGCGGCAAGCCGCGCACGCGCGAGGAGAGCTGGATGCGCTTCCTGCGCCATGCCGGCCTGTGGTCGCTGATCGGCTACGGTTTCTGGGCGATCGAGGACAAGGACACGAAGCGCTTCATCGGTGAGGCCGGGTTCCACGATCTGAAGCGTGAGATCGAGCCGTCGATCGAAGGCGTGCCGGAGGCCGGCTGGGCACTGGCCTCGGAGGCGCATGGCCAGGGGCTTGCGAGCGAAGTCGTCGGGCGGATCGTCGCCTGGAGCGACGAGGCGTTGCGACAGGCGAGAACCGTCTGCATCATCGATCCGGAAAACGGTGCTTCGCTCAAGGTGGCCGAGAAGAACGGCTATTGCGAAATCCTGCGCACCACCTATCACGAAAAGCCGACGATCCTGTTGGAGAGGCCGGCTGGAGGGGTTGTCCCCCAGTTCCCGACACAGGGATTTTGAAAGGTCGCTATTTGTCTTGGTGCAAGATTTTCCATTCATGTCCGCGAAATCAGCGCAAACGCCGGGGATTGGTCGAGAGCCGCCCAACCTCGTCATTCTATGGCGGAGCAAGGAGCGAAGCGACGCGCGCAGACCATAGAATCCATTCCGTGACTTGGAAGCGCCGCCACGGTGCGGAATTCTGCTCCGTTGCACGCCTTGGCGAAGGTAACGGCATGGATTCCAGGGTCTTCGCGACGGAGCTTCGCTCCTGCTCCGCCCTGGAATGACGATCGCGTGGGCGTTTCGGCCAATCTCCAAGGCACGCCGCCTGCCACGCAAACCCTTTAGAGGGCTGGATAATTAGCCGGCTTTGCGGCGCAGCGTCTGCGCCAAAGTCTCCCAGCTATCCGCCGTTGCATCGCGCTCGCTGCGATTGCCGCGCACAACGGTGGCGGCGTCGAACGGCTGGGGTCGCGCGATCGCATAGCCCTGCGCGTAGTCGACGCCGATCGCTTTCAAGGCTTCGACGATGCCGTCGCTTTCGACGAATTCGGCGATGGTGCGTTTTCCCGTCACCTTGCCGATATGATGGATCATCTCGACCATCGCGCGATCGATGCGGTCGTCGAGCATATCCTTGACGAAGCTGCCGTCGATCTTGAGGTAATCGACCGGCAAATGCTTCAGATAGGCGAAGGACGACATGCCGGAGCCGAAATCGTCGAGCGCGAAGCGGCAGCCCAGTCCTCGCAGGTCGGCGATGAAGCGCATGGCCTCGGTCAGATTGGCGATGGCGCTGGTCTCGGTGATCTCCAGGCAGATCGTTTCGGGCGCAATGGCGTGCGCGGCGAACTGCTCGCGCATGAAGCCGAGAAACGTCTCGTCGCCGAACGTGGCGCCGGAGAGATTGATCGCGCAGGTGGATATCGGCGTCGCGCGCGGGTCGGTGCGTCTGGCCGCCAATGTGGCGAAGGCGTTTCGCACCACCCAGCGGTCGATCGCCGGCATCAGTCCGTAACGCTCCGCCGCCGGGATGAAGCTCTGCGGGGTGACGAAGCTGCCGTCCTCGTCGGTCAGCCTGAGCAGGATTTCGATATGTGCCCCTGGCTCGGCAATATCGTCCCGCAGCGGCGCGATCTCCTGCGCATGCAACCTGAAGCGGTTCTCATCCAGCGCGGCATGCAGGCGCTGCACCCAGGCCATCTCGCCGAAACGCTCGCGAAGCGCGGTGTCGCCGTCGCTGTGGATCTGGACGCGGTTGCGGCCCTTTTCCTTGGCCATGTAGCAGGCGACGTCGGCGGCGCGCAGCACCTCTTCCAGCGTCATGCCGGCATTGGCGACTTCGACCATGCCGATGCTGACGCTGATGTTGAAGGGACGTCCATCCCAGGAGAAATGCAGATCCTGGACCGTGGCGCGCAGCCTTTCGGCCGTCGCCGCGGCACAGTCGGTATCGCAATCGAAGAGCAGCACGCCGAACTCGTCGCCGCCCAGTCTCGCCAGGATATCGCCGGGCGGCAGCTCGTTTGCGAGCAGCACCGAGATCTGGCGCAGCAACTGGTCGCCGGCGGCATGGCCGCAGGTATCGTTGACCAGCTTGAACTGATCGAGATCGAGATACATCAGCGCGTGCCGGCGCGACCTTTCCGGCGCCTCGGAGATCGCGCTTGCCAGACGGTTCTCGAAGTCGCGGCGGTTGACGAGACCGGTCAGCGCGTCATGCGATGCCTGCCACGACAGGCGCTCGATATAGTCCTGCTCACGTGTCATGTCGTGCAGGGCAAGGACGCACCCCAGGATCGTGCCGGAGACGATCAGCGGAGCGCCGTTCAGCGCCACCGGCACGACCGAACCGTCGGGACGCTCCAGAAGCTGCGGGCGCACATTGGAGCGGCGCGGCTCGCCCGCCAGCAGGCGCGGGACCAGATCGGACTCCTCGACGCCGCTGTCCTTGTCGACGAGCCGGAACAACGAGGCGACCGGCCTGCCCTTGGCGGCGGCCAGCGAACAGGCAAGCAGCCTTTCCGCTCCGGCATTCATATAGTCCAGCCGCCCCTCGGCATCGGTGCTGATGACTGCCTGGCCGATCGAAGCCAATGTGATCTGGGCACGCTCGCGCTCGGCATTGAGGGCGTTCTGGAAGGCCTGGCGCTGCTTCATCAGCTTGCGCGTGCGCCAGACGGCGAGCAGGATAAGCAGGGCGGCGGTGGCGAGATTGGCCGCCGTCAGCGCCATTTTGATGAAGCGCGATCCCTCGCCGAGACTGTCGGAAAAGGCTTTGGACAGAGGCCCGATCCGGTGGTCGATCTGGTGGATTTGCGCTTTCCAGAGGCCGATCTCGGCCGACGATCCCGGCCCCTTTTCGAGCCTGCGATGCATGTCGTCGCCAAGTCTTTCGATGGCGAGGATCATCTCGTCGGCGTCCGTCCAGTGGCGGATCGCGGTGTCGAGATAGCTGACGCTGCGGAAATTCCGGAACAGCCAGATCAGGCCGGCGACATCGTCGGGATGGTTGTTGCCGCCAAGAAAGCCAAGCCTGGCCGCATTCGTATCGGGCTCGGCCTGTTCGAGCGCCAGCCGCGCGGCGCGATCGGCCAGCGGCACGGCGATGGCTTGACGATATTCGCTGAAATACTCTTCCCGGCCGGTGTCGGCATAAAGGCTGAGGAAATAGATGGCGTGCTTCTGCCCCTTCGACCATTGGCTTTCGCCGCCGACATAGGCGCGGACAGCTGACAGCGTGTGGAGGCTAAGCGTCGCAACCAGCGCCTGGATCAGGACGACCGCGACGAAAGGCCAGACCAGCCCGATGAGACGCGGGGCGGCATCGGCCAATGAGAGCTTCATCCCATTCCCATGGAGCTCATATGCTGGCTCCCTCGGTGTCCGTCCGGCTGGTTCATCCGCCGGTTGAGACGGTGTTCTTCCCTGCATGTCGTCCGGTTACTGGCGACATCAATCCAGATAGCGCGCCTGGCTTAACAGCCGATAAATTTGTCCAGTATTTGTTTCATGAGTTATTGCTCAGCAACAAAAGGACGCTTACGCCGCGTGATGCCGATATTTTGTGCATAGTATCGATCCACAGTGCGAGGACGCGGAAGAAAAAAGCCGGCCACATCAATCCGATAGCGCCGCGTGGCAGCCGCGTCTCAGCGCTTGGTCTTGGATTTGTTGAGGGCCACGGCCTCGCGGACGAGCGCCTTCAGGGCGTCGGCGTCGACCGTGTCGCCTTCCTTGAAATCGATGGCGCGCCTGGTGTTGCCTTCGAGGCTGGAGTTGAAGAGCTTCTTGGGATCGGGCAGCGCCGCGCCCCTGGCGAAGGTCAGCTTGACGACAGCCTTGTAGGTCTCGCCGGTGCAGATGATGCCGGCATCCTCCCAGACCGGCACGCCGCGCCATTTCCATGTCTCGACGGCTTCGGGCGCGGCTTGCCTGATCAAGGCGCGGAGCCGTGCAAGCGTCTCGCCTCGCCAGTCGCCGAGTTCCTTGATCCTTACGTCGATCAGCTCGGATGCAGACTTGCCGTCCTGTGCGCTGCCTTCTTGCATATCCGGTTCTCCTTCGGGCTGGATAAGAGATTGCCACCGTTGTCGCTTCCGGGA
The DNA here is from genome assembly GCF_006442815.1 of Mesorhizobium sp. B2-4-3. Taxonomy (GTDB): domain Bacteria; phylum Pseudomonadota; class Alphaproteobacteria; order Rhizobiales; family Rhizobiaceae; genus Mesorhizobium. The sequence goes on along the minus strand of NZ_VFVL01000003.1, from coordinate 4,561 downwards.
AACGGCGCTTGATCGTTCGTGCGCTTACATCCGTTCGCCGGGCAGCTGGCTTGCCTGCTTCACCCAGGAGACGAACTGCTCCTCGTCGAGCCGGTCGCTCTCATGGATGTGGAAATAGCGTGTGTCCCTGCTCTTGGATTCGACAGGCGGCACCGGTTCCAGCGACAGGCCGCGGAAGAACGCCACCTTGATGTATCTGGCGAAGCAATGGATACCGAGAAACCAGCCTTCGCCTTCCATTCCGTAGAAGGGAGAGTTCCATTTGACGGCCTTCTGCACGTTGGGAACGGCCTTAACGATGAGCTGGTCGAGCCGGCGCCCGACCTCGCTCTTCCAGCCCGGCATCGCCGCGATATAGGCCTGGACAGGCGCGTCGCCATAGCCCTTGGCGATCTGCGGGTTGCCGCCTGAAAGCAGGACGGGCTTCTTGTCCGGGGAACCGGCGGCAACCTTTTGCGATTTTACCTTCGCCATCAGGCCGATCCCATGCGCTCGCGCACCGGCTCATCGCGCCGCTTGGCGGCATAGGGCAGCACGAACATGTAAAGGCCGCTGAACAGCAGCAGGAAAAGCGGAACCAACGGCGAATAGACGATCCAGGCGGGCGGCGGGCCCATGGCCATGGCGGCGAAATTGGCAATGACGGTGACGGTGAAGATGATCGACAGCCAGCGGTGAAGCTGCCTGATCCATTTGCTCCAGTTCAATCAAACCTCCCTTGCAAATGACGATACGGATCGAGCTGCCTACCAGCGCGCCAGCTGCGAAAGCTGAATGAGGTTGCCGCAGGTGTCGTTGAGCTCCGCGATGGTGGCGCCGGTCACCGCGGTCGGCGCCATGGCGAAGCTGCCGCCGTTGGCCTTGATGCGCTCATGGTCGCTCTTGATGTCGTCGGTGAACAGCATCAGCGCCGGCTGGCCCTGCTTGAAGATGGCCTGCTGATAAGTCTTTGCCGCCGGATTGTCGTTGAGGGCCAGCTGCAGCTCGGTGCCGTCCGGATCGTCAGGCGAGGTGACGGTCAGCCAGCGAAACGGCCCATTGGTGAAGTCGGCCTTCTTCGTGAAGCCCAGAATTTCAGTATAGAAGCCAAGAGCCTTTTCCTGGTCGTCGACATAGATGCTGGTCAGCTTGATCTTCATTTTCGTGTCTCCATTGCTTACGCCCGCGGTTTGCCGTCCCGCCGGGACCCATGTCTGTCTTTTGAAGCTTCGGCGGGCTTCAATCGATCCGCGAAAGCAGCTGTTCCAGGGCCGTGAAGTTGCGCTTCCAGCCCACCGTGGCGCCGCGGTAGTACGGCTCCTGATCGGTGCGGAAGCCGACCTGCTCCATGCGCAGATGCGTGCCCGTGCCCGTCGGGGTGAGCGTCCAGGTGACGACGCTCTCGAGATCCTTGGTGTCCCAGCTGTAGGACAGGGTCCGGTTGGGCTCGACCGTCCGCACCTGGCAGTCGACGCCTCCCCATTCGGCGCTCATATTGAAGCGATGGTCCACGACCGGCTTGAAGCTGTTCTTCATCAGCCACTCCTCGATGAGATGCGGTTGGGTGAGCGCGCGCCAGATCTTTTCCGGCGGAAAAGGTATCTCGCGCTCGACGACGACTGAGCGCGTTGCTGCCTCATTCATTGATCCATCCTTTTGAGCAGGTCTTCCAGATCGTCGAACCGGCTTTCCCAAAACCCCGCCATGTCGCGCGTCCAGTCCATCAACGGCGCCAGCGCCTTGAGCTGGGCGCTGTAATGGGTCTGGCGCCCTTCATGGCGGTCGCGCACCAGTCCCGCCTCCTTGAGGACGCCCAGATGCTTCGACACAGCCGGCTGCGATACGCCGGCCTGCGCGGTCAGGGCACCGACCGTCTGCTCGCCCTGGCGGCAGAGACGTTCGAAGATGGCGCGTCGCGTCGGATCGGCAAGCGTCCTGAACAGCATATCGTGCGCGGTCGTCATTTTTAATCAATAACTCGTTGGCTATTGATTGACGTATAACCATTGGGATATGCATGAGTCAAGCAGCGAATGAGGGTACCAGGCCGGAGCCGCTGCTGGTGGGCCTATACCGGCACGCCGGCAAGGCCGTTCCCGGACGACATTGAATAGCTGGTTGCTTATGCCGGGTCTGTTGGCGGAACAGTCAAATCCCTCAACAGCGCCGAAAGCTCCGGCTCGTCGATGAGCAGGGCGGCGTCGGCCGCCGGCAGCCATGCGCGCTGCCTGTTCGCGGCTTCCTGCCAGTCAACAAGCTCCTCGGTGACCTCGAGCAGATAGACCGCAACGTCCACGCGAATGAAGCCGTTGGCCATGCGTTTCCAATAGGAATAGGTGCCGGCAGGCTGCTTCAGCGTCTTGCCGAGAACGCCGGCTTCTTCCTGGGCTTCGATCATTGCGGCCTTGCGCCCGCTCTTGCCCTTCATCGGCCAACCCTTGGGTACGATGAAGCGCCGCGTGGTGCGTGAGGTGACCAGCAACACTTCGAGGCTGCCGTCTTCCCGCACCCGATACGGAATGGCCGCCACCTGGCGGATCCGTTGGCCCTTCTTGGCTCTGCGAACTGCTTTCTTCTTGGTTGTTGCCATCCCAAATTCCGCTGAGAGCAGCATCCCTGCCACACGCTCTCCGCGCGGCAAAAACCTTCCCTCTGCAAACCCTAAAACCGCCGCCCTTGCAATCCGGCATTTTGCCAGCAAGTAAGTCGGCTAATAAACTGAAAAAAACAAAATGTCAGCGGCAAACCCGCGAAATCGTGTTGCCGACCGCTTCCATCCGACAGGTGTTGCCGTACACCGGCACATCGGGCCGGGGCTTGGGCGCGCTCTGCCGGTCAAGCTCGCGATACAATTGCTGCTGCTGCTGGTATTGCTGCCGCTGCAGCCGGTTCTGCAACTGCTGCAGCTCATTCTGCTGTACCAACGCGTTGCGATTCGTCGGGATGACGATCTGCGCATAAGACGGCGCAACCTGAGAAACCGCGGCCATCAGCACGGCGCCGGCCAGAACAGCCTGAGTGTGACGAAGCATCCGCACGGGTCCCATACGAAAAACCATGCGTTTCATATAGTGCGGGCGGCCCGCAACGCCATGGCTAACCGCCAAATGTGATGCGGCTCACGGAGGCTGCGCGATTGCCGTCATATGACGACTGGTAAACGCCCTGCGATTTGGTCAGTGTCCCTTACGTAAGTTTTAGGGTTCCACAACCGAAAAGTTAGGATATCCTAAAAAAGGCACCGCTCAGCAACCGGACGGTGCATCGACTTGGACGGGCGTGACGCGGCCTGCAAGCCGCAAGGGACGTGGCGCTGACTTAAGGGTGGTAAGCGCGATCACGACGGGGTGGGGACATGTCGCTGTTTTGGAATCGGCGCGCGCAATGCGCATTGCGCATTGCAGATCATCGGGCTGCGTTCGGTCGGCCAATCGGGGCGCCTACCGAAGCCGGCGACTTGAGTGCCAGGCGCACCGCAATTTTCGCTGGTCGTCTTGCTTTGCTGCTCGGCGCGACGGCTCTGGCCGGGCTCACCGTTTATTGTGGTTCCGCCCATGCGCAGGTGGTGATCAACAATGATGGGGCGGCTGGCGACGGCGGCGCCAACGCTTTCGGCGATTCGGACGGTGAGAACGGCGACCCCGGTGGAAATTCCACCTTTACCAACAATAGTCCCATCTCCACGGTGGGAACGGCTGCGTTTGTCGGCAGCGCCAAGGGCGGCAACGGCGGCGACGGCGGCACCGTCATCCACGCCACCGCAATCCCGCCCTTTGTCGAACTCGAGGGCGGCGACGGCGGAAATGGCGGCTCCGGCGGTGTCGTCGACATCACCAACACGTCGGTGCTGCAGACGTCAGGCGGATCCGCCGATGGCATCATCGCCAACGCAAACGGCGGCAACGGCGGCGATGGGGGATTCGCTGCCTCTCTGGGCCTGTCGGATGGGGGCGTCGGCGGTCGCGGCGGCAATGGCGGCACAGCCACTGTCACCACCACTTCCAGCAGCGACATAACCACGACCGGCGACCTCTCCAATGGTATCAGCGCCATCTCGGACGGCGGCAATGGTGGTGACGGCGGCTTCGCTGGGGCTATCGGCAGCGGCGATGGCGGCGACGGCGGAGCGGGCGGTTACGGTGGTCCCGCCTCGGTCGACAATGCAGGCACGATCCTCACGCAAGGGGCGTTCTCGAAGGGCATTCTCGTGCGTTCCGCCGGCGGCGTTGGCGGCGATGGCGCCGGTGGCGGCGGCCTGATCGCCGGCGGCGGCGGCAATGGCGGCGTGCCGACCGTCGGCGGCACGGCGGACGGAAAAAATTCCGGCAACATCACAACGATGGGCGACTATGCCAGCGGCATGGTCGTGCAGTCGGTGGGCGGCGGTGGCGGCGACGGCGGCGGGGCGTTCGGATTGTTCGGCGGCGGCGGCTCGGGCGCCGGCGGCAATGATGGCGGCAAGGCCACGGGAACAAACACCGGCAACATCACCACCAACGGTATCGCGGCGATCGGCATGCTGGTCGAATCGGTGGGTGGCGGCGGTGGTGACGGCGGCGGCGCGGCCGGCATCGTTTCGATC
>NZ_VFVL01000029.1 GCF_006442815.1 Mesorhizobium sp. B2-4-3 | reverse complement strand
GCAGCGGACTCCAACTCAGGGCGAAAACTGTAACCCATGTATCCGGTTCAAAGTGTTACCCATCTATCGGCTGGACAAGCGTCGGCGCGCTACTCGCACTGTCGGCGCGGACCGCCGTCGAAGGGCTGGTAGGTGTTGTCCTGCGGATCGTAGGAGCGGTAGCGGCTGAAGCAGTAGTCGACGTGGTCGCCCGAGACCGGACGACCCGATGCCTGTTCCCGGGCGGCCTCTGCCTCGGGCGAAATCTCTTCCGGCGGGCCGCCATAGGTGGTGGCGTAACCGTCGGCCGACGGGGCGTAGCCTTCCATCTCGGCCTGGTCGTCGCTCATCTGATCGTCGCTCGTCCGGTCGTCAGGCATGGCGTTCTGGCGAGCGCTCGCTGCTGTCTGGTCATCCTGGCCTGCGCCCGTCGAGGCGGTGCGGTCGTCGCCAGGATCGTAATAGGGTGAGACGCAGGGGCGCAGCTCGCCGCTGTAGGAGCGGTAGCTGTTTTCCGCCGGGCGGTAGCTGCGATAGCGGGTGGCGCACCATTGCAGATGGGCGACGGGCAGTTGCTGTTGTTGAGCCTGTTGATCGACTGTCGTCGGCTGTTGGGCCACGCCGGCGTCGGGCGCGGCCTGGCCCGGGCCAGAGACCTGGGCGAGTGGCTGCAGTCGTGGCGCCGCAGAAGGCGCCGCGGCCCCGCCAAGCGCCGTCGTCTGCGTTCCGCTATCCGCCTTGGCCGGCTCGCCAGTCTTGGCGGACGCAGCCACTACCTGTCGGGCGGGAATGCGTTGAAGGTTCTGTTCCTGCCGATCGACCGGCTGGGCATCCTTCGTCCAGAGTTCGGAAACGCCGATCGCGGGCGTTGCCTGCCGCACCGGCTTGGCGGCGAGCAGCCAGGTGGCGAATGCAAGCCCGCTGGCGAACACGGCCAGGGTCAGCACGAAGCCGCCGGCAATTCCCAACAAAGCCTTCACGCGACGCTCCTTCAGCCCCCGCTCATAGAATGCAGGGCGCGGGATGGAGTTCCTTGTGCTGTGCAATGGGGGCCAAAGTCGGGCGGGCACGCGCAGTCGCCGAACGCCGGCAACGCAAATCGTGGCGGTCTAGACAACCACTTCCTTATACTCCCGCACCTTGCCGTCCTGGCCTCTGATCCGCCAGGTATCGCCTTCGCGGCCCTCGATATGGCTCGCCGCCAGCGCCACCTTGCCGCCGCCGTCCGGCAGGTCGATGACATAAGTCGGGTTGCAGATGCCGGAGAGGCGCCGGCGCAATTCGGCGACCAGCGCCTGGCCTTCGGCAATCGTGGCGCGGCGGTGCGCCATGCCGCGCGCGAGGTCGCCATGGTGCAGGTAATAGGGCTTTACGCCGAGACGATACATCAGCTCCCGGCAAAGCTCCTCCAGCACCTCGACCTTGTCATTGACGCCTTTCAGGAGAACGCTCTGGTTGAGCAGCACGAAGCCAGCCTGCCGCATCGCGCGGCAAGCGGCTTCGGCTTCAGCGGTGATCTCGCGCGCATGGTTGAAGTGGGTCACCACCGTAACCATCAGCTGGCCCTGCAATGCCTCAACCAGGCCGGACGTGATGCGCGACGGCAGCGCCACGGGCACGCGGGTGTGGATGCGCAGCAGCCTGAGATGCGGGACCGCCTCCAGGCGGGCGCGGATTTCGGCCAGCGCCTTGTCGGGCAGCGACAGCGGATCGCCGCCGGTCAGGATCACCTCGCGGATTTCGGGGTGTCCGGCGATGTAGGCCAGCGCCGGCTCCAGCGCTTCGCGTGTGTAGCCGCGGCCGATCGAGGTCAGCGACTCTTTCCTGAAGCAGAAGCGGCAATAGACCGCGCATTGATAGGTGGGGAACAGAAGCACGCGGTCGGCATGGCGGTGCGTCAGCCTGGGCACCGGGCTGAAGGCGTGGTCGCCGATCGGGTCGTCGAGCTCGCCTTCGGCGGCGACGAGCTCATCCGGCGACGGGATCACCTGGGCGCGGACCGGGTCGTTGGGGTCGTCCCAGTCGATCAGATCGAGATAGGATTTTGGCACGCGCACCTTGTGCGCGGCCGCGGCTTCCTGCGCGGCGGCGCGCTCGGCGGGCGAAAGCGGCAGGGACGCGAGGTCGCGGACATGGCGCACGCCGGCGCGGATATCGTCTTGCCAGGCGGCGGCGCTGGCGGCCGGTTGTTTGAGATCGGTGGTCATTGCGGTCTCGGGACGGATTTGCGTGGGATATCGGATGGATGACGGGCGGGGTCAACCACTACCGCTGCCGCGAACTGTCATATGCCGCGTTCCTTCGCGCCCCCTCTGTCCGGCAGGACAGAGGGGGCGCCGTAGAGCGCTAGCGCAACTCGGCAGCCCGCCCATCTCGCTGCAATCGACCCGCGCGGCGTTTTCGGGCAATCTCCACCGAGCAGCCTGCCATGGGGAATGGTGTCTGCCGAGGAGGACTACCATGACCAACTTGTCGCGCTATGAGGATGCCGTGGCGCAATTCCGCATCGAGGACGAGATCGCGCGCCTTGATGGCGACCCGGCCACTGGCATCAACGCCTATGTCGAATGCTGCGGCCGCTACACGGGCGAGAACCGGCTGGCGCTGCGCGCGATCTCGGCTGCCGGCGAATTGCGCGAATATTCCTTCGACGATCTGGCCGACATGTCCGGCCGCGTCGGCACAATGCTGAAGGAGCTTGGCGTTCGCCCCGGCGATGTCGTCGCCGGCATGCTGCCGCGCATACCCGAGCTGGTGGCGCTGATCCTCGGCGCGTGGCGCGTCGGCGCGGTCTACCAGCCGCTGTTCACGGCCTTCGGGCCGAAGGCGGTCGAGCATCGTCTGAGCTATAGCAAGGCGAAGCTGGTGGTGACCAACCCCGCCAACCGCGGCAAGCTCGACGAGGTGGAGAACCGTCCGCGCATCGCCACCATTCTTGGCCACGGCGACACGCTGCCCGCCGACGACATCGATTTCCGCGCGGCGCTCGCGACCGCCTCCCCCGACTGCGAGCCCGTGATGCGCAAGGGCCCGGACCTGTTCATGATGATGTCGACCTCCGGCACCACCGGGCACCCAAAGGGCGTGCCGGTGCCGCTCAATGCGTTGCTCGCCTTCGACACCTATATGCGCGACGCGATCGGGCTCACGCCCGACGACATCTTCTGGAACATCGCCGATCCCGGCTGGGCCTATGGGCTCTACTACGCCATCACGGGGCCGTTGCAGCTCGGCATCGCCACCACCTTCTACGAAGGCGCCTTCAACGCCAAATCGACCTACGACATCATCGAGCGTCTGGGCGTCACCAGCCTTGCCGGCTCGCCGACGGCCTATCGCCTGCTGATGGCGGAAGGACCCGAGGCCGCGGCCCGCGTCAAGGGCAGGCTGCGCGTGGTGAGCAGCGCCGGCGAACCGCTTAACCCGGAAGTGATCCGCTGGTTCGACGCCAACCTCGCGGCGCCGATCCACGACCATTACGGCCAGACCGAGAACGGCATGATGGTCAACAACCATCACGGGCTTAAACACCTTGTCCGTGCGGGATCGGCCGGTTTCGCCATGCCGGGCTACCGCATGGTGGTGCTGGATGACGAAGGCAACGAGCTCGGCCCCAACCAGCCCGGCGTGCTCGCGGTCGATATCGCCAGATCGCCGCTGCGCTGGTTCGGCGGCTACCACGAGGCAGAGACGCCGGCGATCGTGGGCGGCTATTACCGCACCGGCGACACGGTGGAATATGAGCCGGACGGCTCGGTCTCCTTCATCGGCCGGGCCGATGACGTCATCACCTCCTCCGGCTACCGCATCGGGCCGTTCGATGTCGAGAGCGCGCTGATCGAGCACCCGGCGGTCAACGAGGCGGCGGCGGTCGGCGTGCCCGATCCGCAGCGCACCGAGATCGTCAAGGCCTTCGTGGTGCTGGCGCCCGCCTTCAAGGGCAGCGACGCGCTGGCCGAAGAACTCGCCCAGCATGTGAAGAAGCGGCTGTCGGCGCATTCCTATCCGCGCGAGGTCGAGTTCGTCAGCGAGCTGCCGAAGACGCCAAGCGGCAAGATCCAGCGGTTCCTGCTGCGGAAGGCCGAGGTGGAGAAGCGCAAAGCGGAATAAAGATTGCCGCCGCCTGGATTTCCGCCACGCAAAAGCCGCCAAGTCGGGCGATGGCTCGCAAGGGCTCTTGATCGCTAACCTTGGGGTTGCTGCATGCGGTTGGTCTTAACGCTTCTCTTTGCACTGGCGGGCAGCACGGCGCTCGCCGCCTCGCCGGAGGACGATTACATCGCGGCGCGCGACAAGGCGATCGCCGACATCACGGCGCAGGAAAGCGCCAATACGGCGATCGAAACCATTGACGCCCAGAACGAAAAGGCGCTGGCCGATCTGCAGCAGCGTCTCGCCGCCATTCTCGGCCCGCTTTCCGTCAAGGATTTTCCGGCGACCGGCACCATTAACGTTCAAAGCCTCAACGCCTCCGATATCGGCTACGGCATGCTGGACGGGCTGCGATATGCGCAGAGCGACGACGGCCCGAGCATCGTCGCCTCGACGCGCGGGCTGACCGAGCGCTGGCTCAAGTCCAAATCGGCCGAGACGGAAGCGGATTTCAAGCTGCCCGCCGACATCGGCGCGGCGCTGAAGCTCGACAGTTTCTACACCCAGGCCATCGGCAGCGACGCCGCGTTCTCCGGCACGCTCGACTTTTCGCTGAAGAAACCCGACGGCGCCGATGCGGTGGTCGCCCGGCTCGGCGGCTGGACCCAGGATGTCGGACCGATCTACGACCAGCATGTCGTCGTGGCGGTCGTGAAGGGCGATCGCGTGCTGATTGCCGAAGCGCCCGCCTCGCCCGCCGTGCCGAAGATCGCGGCCTGCGATTCGCTGTGGGCAGCCGCCGACGCCGCCGCGCAGAAAGCCCAGCAGGCCGACCAGGGCTCGGACCAGGACGACCCGCAGGCTTCCGATCCCGCCAACGCCGCCTGGGAAAAGGGCGACGCCGATTACCGCGCCTGCATGGCCCAGCGCCTGCCCGGCGATCCGTCCTTCCCGGCCCTGCTCAAGCAGGCGCAGGACCTCGCCGACGGCATGGCTGGGAAATAGTTCGCCAGAGCAATTCCAGGAAAGCACAGCGGCTCTCCATGTGGAATTGCGTCAAACCAAGGAGATAGAGCGGGTCGGCGCTGTCGAAGCCGAACCGCTCGAAGCCCTCAGCCTCCGTTCGCCCGCATGTTGCGTCGGGGAACACGCCGCGCGGCGGGGCGCGCCGTTTCCGCGATAATCCCATTGGCCTGAGGCGGGGCATCCTTGCGCGACCTTGCGTCGGTCACTCGATGCAGCCGCTCGTAAGGCAGCAATTCCCGGATGCGGGCATTGAGCGCTTCGACCTCGGCGTGCAGATCCTCGCATTCCTGCTTCTGGATATCGAGTTGGATCTGCTCGGACGCCTGCTGCAGCGAAAGCTGTGAGAAATTGGTGCTGACCACGGACAGGTTCTTCTTGTCGACTTCGCTCTCGTCCTTGAGAACGGCGAGCCTTTCCTCAGCAATCTGGCGTTCGGTGACGGCATCGCTCAACTGCGCCTTGAGCCTGGCGATCTCGGCCGTGGCTTCGCCATTGTCGATCGAGACCTGATCCAGACGCGACTGCAGTTCCTGCATCTCGGAACGCAAACCGCGCATTTCCGCCTGGCCGCGCGTCAATTCGGCGGCACTGTCGCTTTCGGCGATCCGCGCCATCTCGGCTGTTTCGGCAAGCTTGGCCTGCGTTGCCTCCAGCGTCTTCTGCAGCCGGGTTTCCTCTTTTTCGTGGTTGCCGAGTTGGGCCATCAGCTCGGCGATATGGGCGGTTTCGCCGGCGTGGGTTGCCGCGAACTCGTCGAACTTGTGCCGGGCCTCCGCCTCGCGCTTTTGCGCCTGCTCCAGATCGACCGAGAGGCCGACCTGCTTTTCGCGCAGCAGCTTGTTCTCGGCGCCGCGTCTGTCGAGTTCTACCGTTTTGGCCGCCAGAGCCTTGGCGATCTCGCCGAACTCCGTCTCGCGCCTGGTGCTCTCATTGCCCATCTCCACCAGCTCCAGGCGCACGGCCGCAAGCGCTAAGCGCAGTTGCTCACGGTCCTGGACGAGGCTTGCCTCGCGCTGCTGCCGCGCCTCGGCCGCGCCGTCGCGTTCGCGCTGCCTGCGGGCCGCGTCGAGCAATTGTTCCGAGAGCGTCTTGTGCTCGGTGGTGAGGGCGAGGTTTGCCAGCTCCAGCTCGTTGGAGCGCAGCACATCGCGATGGAAGACGTTGAGGACCTCACGCGTCATACGATGCGCGGTGGCGATCTCGGCCAGCTTCGCCTCGATCTCCTGTAGATGGCCCTGGCCATCCCGGAAAAGCCCGGCCACGGCTTCCAGGGCGGCTAACCGCGTCTGGGTATGCGGCGTCAGCCGCGATGCCATTGCGTCGGACGGCGGATTCTCGTCATGGGCCGCCAGGTCCTGGTCGGCGACGTCGTCTTCAGACGGTGCCTTTTCCTCATCGGCAAGAACGTCCTCGAATGCTTCCGCCAGATCCGATTGGAATTCCTGGAATTCCTTATCGACGTCCTCGGCCCGTTTGATCAGAGACTTGAAATTCATCACTGCACATCCCTTAAGCTCGCCCCCCAAGGCGTACTTAACGAATTGCTAATTTATGCCTTTACCTGCCGTTCGGGAAGCCTCATCAAAAGAAACCGGAATTAAGGTTATCGCGGCGCGCAATCACACGCAGTTTCGGCGGCAGATGATCTCGCCCGCTCTCAGCATATGTTAGTATTCTCCACGGACAGGAAGGCCTGGATGCGCCTGACGCCAGGAGTGAATACAGCGGCTCAATCACCCTCATCGGCGCAGCCCATTTAAAGACTTCCAGGACGGCCGTGGAGCTCTGGGCTAAGCTCCCGCCGCACCCGTTCACCGTCCTCGCCGGCGGCGCCCAAGGAGCCGCCTTTCCCTGCCGCCTCTTGTCGCCTTCGCAGGCCGTCACAACATTGTCGGACGAAAGCGGCCCTGCCGGCGTGGCCTCGACGACCGTTGCCGCCGCAATTGAAAACGGTTGAAGGATGAGTTCCGAACGTGCATGTCACGGCCGGCGGAAAGACCATTCGGGAAAAGCTGAAATGACGACGGATACCAAAGCGACGGAAACCAGGACATTCGAGGCGGACGTCTCGCGGCTGCTGCACATGATGGTGCATTCGGTCTATTCGGACCGCGATGTGTTCCTGCGCGAGCTGATCTCCAACGCGGCCGATGCCTGCGAGAAGCTGCGCTTCGAGGCGGTGAGCCGGCCCGAGCTGCTGGGTGACGATGCCAAGCCGCGCATCACGATCGCCGCCGACCCGGACAACAGAGAGCTTGTCGTCGAAGACAATGGCATCGGCATGAGCCGCGACGAGATGGCGGAGGCGCTGGGCACCATCGCACGCTCCGGCACGCGCGCCTTCCTGGAGCGCGTAGAGGCCGGCAAGGCGGCGGAAGACACGCAGCTCATCGGCCAGTTCGGCGTCGGCTTCTATTCCGCTTTCATGGTCGCCGACCGGGTCGACGTCATCAGCCGCCAGGCCGGCAGCGACGAGGCCTTCCGCTGGTCGTCCGACGGCAAGGGCACCTATGAAATTGCGCCGGCGCCGCTCGAGGCGGCGCCCAGGCGCGGCACCCGCGTGGTGCTGCATCTGATGGAAGACGCCTCCTCCTACACCACGCCTTACCGGCTCGAGGGCCTGGCGAAGTCGCAGTCGGGCCATGTGCCCGTGCCGATCAGGCTTGTCGAGAAACCCGGCGCCGAGCCGCGCGACATCGCCGACGGCACGGCCCTTTGGACGCGGCAGAAAAGCGAGATCAAGCCGGAGGAATACACCGATTTCTACCGCAGCATCGCCGGCCAGTATGACGAGCCGGCTTCCACGATCCATTTCCGCGCCGAGGGACGGCAAGAATACAGCGTGCTCGCCTTCGTGCCCGGATCGCGGCCGTTCGATCTCTTCGACCAGGACCGCAAGGGCGGCATGAAGCTCTATGTGCGGCGCGTCTTCATCACCGACGATGCCGATGTGCTGCCGCGCTACCTGCGCTTCGTGCGCGGCCTGGTCGATTCCGCCGACCTGCCGCTCAACGTCTCGCGCGAGATGATCCAGGAAAGCCCCCTGCTTGCCGCGATCCGCAAGAGCGTGACCAACCGCGTGCTGGGCGACCTTGCCAAGACGGCCGAAAACGATGCCGAAGCCTATGCGAAAATCTGGGACAATTTCGGCGTCGTGCTGAAAGAAGGGCTTTATGAGGACTATGAGCGGCGCGAGCAATTGCTGAAGCTTGCCCGCTTCCGCTCGACCGCGTCGGGCGAAGGCTGGCGCAGCCTTGCCGACTATGTTGGAGCGATGAAGGAAGGCCAGAAGGCGATCTTCTTCATGGCCGGCGACGACCGCGCCCGGCTGGAGGCCTCGCCGCAGCTCGAAGGGTTTCGCGCACGCGGTATCGAGGTGCTGCTGCTCACCGACCCGGTCGACAGTTTCTGGGTGACGATGGCGCCGGAGTTCGACGGCAAGCCGTTCAAGTCGGTGACGCAGGGCGCGGCAGAGCTTGCCGATGTCGCGCTGCCTGACGATGCGGCGAAGCCCGACGCCGAGACGCCATCGGATATCGCGACGTTCGTTGCCTTCGTGAAGACCACGCTCGGCGAGGAGGTGTCGGACGTGAAGGCCTCCGACCGGCTGACCGAAAGCGCCGTGTGCCTCGTTGCGCCGGAGCATGGCCCGGACCGCCAGTTCGAGCGCCTGCTCAACGCCGCCGGCCGGCTCGACAAGGCCGCCAAGCCGATCCTCGAGATCAACCCGCGCCATGAACGCGTGGCGGCGCTGGCAAAGCTCGGCGACGAAGAAAAGGCGTTCAAGGAAGACGCCGCGCATCTGCTCTACGACGAAGCGCGCGTGCTCGACGGCGACAAGCCGGCCGACGCCAAGGCCTTCTCGGCGCGCCTGGCGCGGCTGATCGATCGCGGGTTGGCGAAGGGATGAGCGCCGGCGCTGCGCTTGCGCGGCCCGCTGGCGTCCAGCGGTAACTGGGCGCTGGCACATTTCCAGCAGCCCGCTTAGCTTTATCGTATCCTACGGCATGAGCGGCAGGAGCTCCTATGAAGCGCATTGTTCTGGTCAGGCACTCGGAAGAACCGGGGGACGATCATGTCCAGACGACGCTTGAGGCGAACGGCCATGCGATCACGACCGCGATGCCGTTCAAGGGTGATCCGATCGATCTCGGGTCCGTCGATGGAGCAGTGATCTATGGCGGTCCGTTCAATGTCTTCGACACCGACATACACCCGTTCCTGAACGACGAAGCCGCGCTGATCGAGCACTGCCTGGAAAACGACCTGCCGCTGCTCGGCATCTGCCAGGGCGCGCAGCAGATCGCCTGGCATCTCGGCGCCGATGTCGGGCCGGTGGAAAGCGGCATCAGGGAGTTCGGCTATTTCGAGATCACGCCGACGGCCGAGGCCGGCGACTTCCTCGATCGGCCGCTCTTCCTGCCGCAAAACCACTTTCATACTTTCGCCGTGCCGGCCGGCGCCGTGCATCTCGCGTCGAGCAACACGTTCCCCAACCAGGCGTTCCGGATCGGCGACACGACCTATGCGCTGCAATTCCATGCCGAGCAGGGCCCGGCCGGCTTTCGGCGCTGGCAGGAGCGGCAAGGCGCACCCTACGGAACACTCGGCGCACAGGACCGGGACGAACAGGACAGGTTGATGGAGGCCCACCACGCGGCGCAGCTTGCCTGGTTCGGCGGCTTTGTGACCAGGCTTTTCGGCTGAAAGCGCCCCCTACCCTCGCAGGCCCGGCGCTTCCTGGCCGGTGCGGGCGACGTACTCGGTATAGCCGCCGCCATAGGTGTGGATGCCGTCTGGCGTCAGTTCCAGCACGCGGTTGGAGAGTGCCGCGAGGAAATGGCGGTCGTGCGAGACGAAGAGCATGGTGCCTTCATATTGCGCCAGCGCCTCGATCAGCATCTGCTTGGTGGTGATGTCGAGATGGTTGGTTGGCTCGTCGAGCACCAAAAGGTTGGGTGGGTCGAACAGCATCAGCGCCATCACCAGCCGCGCCTTCTCGCCGCCCGAGAGCACCCGGCATTTCTTCTCGATCTCGTCGCCGGAAAAGCCGAAGCAACCGGCAAGCGCACGCAGCGGCGCCTGGCCGGCCTGCGGAAACGAGTCCTCCAGCGTCTGGAAGACGGTGCGCTCGCCGTCGAGCAACTCCATGGCGTGCTGGGCGAAATAGCCCATCTTGACGCTCGGACCGCGCGCCACCGAGCCCTCGTCCGGCTCGGAGGCGCCGGCGACCAGCTTCAGAAGCGTCGACTTGCCGGCGCCGTTGACACCCATCACGCACCAGCGCTCGCGGCGACGGATCTGGAAGTCGAGGCCCGAATAGATATTGCGGCTGCCATAGGCCTTGTGGATGCCCTTCAGCGTCGCCACGTCCTCGCCACAGCGCGGCGCCGGCTGGAATTCGAAAGTCACCGCCTGGCGGCGCTTCGGCGGTTCGACGCGGTCGATCTTGTCGAGCTTCTTCACCCGACTCTGCACCTGGGCGGCATGGGAAGCGCGCGCCTTGAAACGCTCGATGAAGGCAATCTCCTTGGCCAGCATCGCCTGCTGGCGCTCGAACTGCGCCTGCAACTGCTTGTCGGCCAGCGCGCGCTGCTCCTGGTAGAATTCGAAATTGCCGGAATAGGAGGTGAGCGCGCCGCCATCGATCTCGATGATCTTGTTGACGATGCGGTTCATGAACTCGCGGTCGTGCGAGGTCATCAGCAGCGCGCCGTCGTAATCCTTGAGGAATTTCTCCAGCCAGATCAGGCTTTCGAGGTCGAGGTGGTTCGACGGCTCGTCGAGCAGCATGACGTCGGGCCGCATCAACAGGATGCGGGCAAGCGCGACGCGCATCTTCCAGCCGCCGGAGAGTTTCGAAACGTCGCCGTCCATCATCTCCTGGGAAAAGCCGAGGCCGTCGAGCACCTCGCGCGCCCGGCCGTCCAGCGCATAACCGTCGAGCTCCTCGAAGCGGTGCTGCAATTCGCCGTAGCGCTCGATGATCTGGTCCATCTCGTCAGCGCGCTCGGGATCGCCCATGGCGTGCTCGAGCTCGCGCATCTCGGCGGCCACCGCGCTCACCGGCCCGGCGCCTTCCATGACCTCTGCGACGGCGCTCAAGCCGCCCATGTCGCCGACATCCTGGCTGAAATAGCCGATGGTGACGCCGCGATCGACCGAGACCTGGCCCTCGTCCGGCTGCTCCTGGCCGATGATCATGCGGAACAAGGTCGTCTTGCCGGCGCCGTTCGGACCGACCAGCCCCACCTTCTCGCCCCTCTGCAAGGCGGCCGAGGCTTCGATGAAGACGATCTGTCGGCCGTTCTGCTTGCCGATATTTTCAAGACGGATCATGGGGCGGTCCGGTAAACTGCGCTGACGTGGCGGGATTTGCCCGGGCGTGTACGCGAATGCGGGCGGCAGGGGAAGAGCGCAAACGCCGCAGGATGGTGGCGATGGAGATTTGCAAAGGCGGCGCCGCGCCCTACTTCGCGTCGTGGAAAATAATCCCGACCGTGTGCCGCCGCCCCGATCGCAGGCGGCTTACGCCGTGGCGCAGGTTGACGCGATAATATCCCTTGGTGCCCTGCACCGGCCGATTATGCACCGCAAAGATCACAGCATCGCCGCGCTTGAGCGGCACCACCTCGGCGCGGCTTTGCATGCGCGGGCGCTGCTCGGTGAGCACGAATTCGCCGCCGGTGAAATCCTCGCCGGGCTCGGACAACAGGACCGCCACCTGCAGCGGAAAGGCGAGCGCGCCGTAGAGATCCTGATGCAGGCAGTTGAAGTCGCCGGGACCGTATTGCAGCAGGAGTGGCGTCGGCCTCACCTGGCCTTCGCCGTGGCAGCGCTTCAGGAAGGCGGCGTGCTCGGACGGATAGCGCAGTGCCACACTCATCTTCTCGTTCCAGTCGTTGGCAACGGTGGCGAGGCGCGGGTAGAGCGCGGTGCGCAGGCCCTCGATCAGGTCCGGCAGCGGATATTTGAAATACCGATATTCGCCCTTGCCGAAGCCGTGGCGGGCCATCACGACATGGCTACGGAAATGCTCTTCATGGGGATAGAGCGCGGCGATATCGGCGCATTCCTCGGGCGAGAGCAAGCCAGGCATCACAGTGCAGCCGTGAGTGTTCAGGTCAGACACCAGCGCATGCCAGTTTTGCGCGTCGACGCGGGATTCGGCGGAGCGGCCGGCGCGCTTGGTGTCGAGGGAATGGATCGTCATGGGTTGCCTCCTTGCTTGCCATCAAAGTGGGGCGAAGGCGATGTGCGGGCCACCCGATTCCTGCGGAAGTGAGTGAGAGATCGTTGGAGAAGCCGGCGGGACAGCGCCCCCCTCTGTCCTGCCGGACATCTCCCCCACTTGGGGGGAGATTGGCAGTTCGGGCGGCGGCGCTCTTTCTTGCGACGCTGGAGATTGGCGAAAGCGGCGACGGCAGCTGATCTCCCCCCTTGTGGGGGAGATGTTCGGCAGGACAGAGGGGGGCGCGAAGGATCTCGGCCTCAGCCTTTTCTGCGATACCGCTCCAGCTCCGGATCCAGATCCACCTTCACCGCATTGGTGAACACGCAGGTCGCCACCATGATGCCGGCGAAGGCGGTCAGGTTGACCAGCAGCGTCTCGTCGTAGCGCGCCTTGAGCGCGGCCCAGGTCTCGTCCGGGACGGCATTGGCGTCGGCGGCGACCGCCTTGCCGAAACCGATCAGCAGCGCCTCGTCGGCCGACGGAGCAATCGCCTCCGGATCGAGCACGCTCTCGATCAGCGCGCGGCGGAAGAAGGTCACCGGAATCTCGGCGCGCATCGTCTCGGCGATCGTCTTCGAGAACAGCCAGATGGCGCGGTCGTCGAGCGTGGGGCGCAGAAGATCGCGCAGCGTGAACCATTCGGCGTAGATGCGGTGCGCGGCCGGCGAGTGGAGCAGGATGCGCTTCATGTTGGTCATGCGGCCGCGCAGCTTAAGCTCGCGGTCGTGCTCGGCGCGGATCTCAGCGGAAGCGGTCGCGTAGTCGATCGGCGAAAGATGCGCCATTGCCTCACCCCAGCGTCGCATGCAGGGCGGGCGCGCCGCTCAGCGTGTTGGAGACGGTGCAGATGTCCTCGGCATCCGCCAGGATGCGTTGCTTTGTCGCCGCGTCGAGATCGCCGGCGATCTCCAGTCTGACGGTGAATGCCTCGACGCGCGAGGGCTCGTCCTTCGCCTTCTCGCCGGTGACCTCCGCCCTCACCTCGCCGAGCCGGTCGGCGACGCCGAGGCGGGTGGCGGCGATGCGGGCGCTGAGCACCATGCAGGCGGCTAAGGAGGCATAGAGCAGATCGAGCGGACTGAAGCCGGGCGCGCTGACCTGCGTGACCACATCGACGGTGCCGCCGGTTGGGGTGGTGATTGCCGGCAGGCCGCCCAGCGGCAGGACGGCGAGCGCGCCAGCGTTTCGGGTTCGGATTTTGAGGTCCGCCATCGTGTCGTCTCCAGTTTCGAGGCCATTGATAGCGGACGGGAATCCACTGAGGCAATCGCTGGCGCAGACCGTGGGCGATTGGCGTTTCCTCGCCCCCATGAAATGGGGGAGAGGTGGTTCGGCGAAGCCGAGACGGAGAGGGGGAGCGCCTACGAAGCCCCCTCTCCGTCCGCTGCGCGGACACCTCTCCCCGCCTTTGGGCGGGGTGAGGAACCCAAGTTCTGAGAGGCTACTTCGTCAGATCGAGCGCCGCCGTCAGATCGCCCATCGGCGGCTGGTCGTTGTTGCGCAGCGCCCTGTCGCGGGCGACGATGCCGGGCAGCACCGGCAGGTCGTAGCGGGCGGTGATGAAGCGCAGGATCGAGGTGGTGTCGTACTGCGTGTGGTCGACCATGCCCATCTTCGCATAGGGTGAGACGATGAAGGCCGGGATGCGGTTGCCCGGGCCCCAGCGGTCGGCCTTGGGCGGCGCGACGTGGTCCCAGAAGCCGCCATTCTCGTCATAGGTGACGACCACCAGCATATGCTGCCATTGCGGGCTCTTCTCCAGATGCGCGACGAGGTCGGCCAGATGCTGGTCGCCCGAGGTCACGTCGGCATAGCCGGCGTGTTCGTTGAGGTTGCCCTGCGGCTTGTAGAAGGACACGGCCGGCAGCTTGCCGTCGTCGATCGCCTTGATGAACTCTTCGCCGCCGAGGCCACCGTCCTTGAGGTGCTCGGCCCGCGCGGCCATGCCTGGCGCATAGGCCGCGAAATAGTTGAAGGGCTGGTGGTGGAACTGGAAGTTCGGCACGGGCGTCGCGTTCTTGCCGTCGAGCGCCGCCTGCCAGGCGCCCGAATACCACGCCCAGGAAATGCCCTTCAGCGACAACAGATCGCCGATGGTGATCTCGTGCTGCGGCGGCAGCGTGGTCGGCTGCGCCGGATCGGCGAGCGCTGGATCGCCACCCTCGGCCGGCTTGTTGGCGCTCGGCTGGTAAGGCGGCTGCATGGTGTTGACTACGTAGAAGTCGGGCGTGATGGCGCCGTCATTGGCGAATTTCGGCACGCCGCCCAGCGCCGAGGGCGGCGAATTGTCGGCCGGCTTCAGCGTCACGCCGTCCGGCTCGACGACGGCGATCTGGCCCTTCACCGGGCTGGTGTCGGCATTCGGATAGAACGGGGCGCAGGCGCAGGCGAGCATGAAGTGGTTGAGGAAGGACCCGCCGAAGGCGCCCTGGAAGAAATTGTCGGCGAGCACGTATTTCCTGGCGATGTTCCACATCGGCAGGTTGGAGCCGTCATAGTGGCCCATCACCAGCGAGCCGGAATCGGCCCAGGCGACGAACTTGTCGTTCCGGCCAGCGTCGATCTGCATCTGCTCCTGGTAGAAGCGGTGCCAGAGGTCGTGCGTGACGACGTTGGTGCCCTCGTTGAAGCCTTTGGGATCGTCGATGGCGAAGGTGGCGTTGGCAAGATGCGCGCTCTGCGCTTCCGTCACCGCCGGCGTGACGCCTTTGCCGGTCAGTCCGCCCCAGGCCGGCGGCAGCTCGGAAAGCGGCTTGCCGTCGCGGTCGAGCTGACGCGCCTGGTCGGGCGAAACGTTGGCCAGGCCGTTGGCGCCAGGAAAGCCGCCGTAGAGGTTATCGAAGCTGCGGTTCTCGGCGTAGATGACGACGACGGTGTCGATCTTGTCGTAGCCGGGAGGGGCCGCGTGGGCGGCGGCAGAGAGCGATGCCAGCGCCGTGGAGGCGAGGCAAAGCGAGAGGAAGGATCGGGTCATCGGGAAATGCCTCGTGGCTTGGGAATGGCTGGAGGACGGCAATGCAGGAACGCAACTGCATCAATGCCCAGCTACTTCGATGCCTTGTCACCTTTGTGACAGTTCCGCCCCGGCCGAACACGGTTTCGTGAGCGGGAAAGCCGGTCATCAATCCGTTGCACTCGAACCTTACGTCGCGAACGAAATCGGACGAAGGAAATCAGGGATGTCGCCGAAGACGATGGGACGTCGGAAAAATCACGCGATCGCCATTGCAGCGGCCACGATCGTCGCCTTCACCGCGCCCGCCAACACCGAGGAGCCATCCGGAGTCCATCCCGGCCCGATGACGCGCCGGGAAGCCTTCGCCCGCGCCGAGGCGCTGACGGCGCTCGGCCGGCAGATGTTCTTCGACCCTTCGCTCTCTGCCTCGGGCAAGCAGGCCTGCTCGTCCTGCCATGATCCCAACCACGCCTTCGGACCGGCCTCGGCGGCACCCGTCGAGATGGGCGGAGCCAAGCTCGACCGGGCCGGCGTTCGCGCCGTGCCGTCGCTGCGCTACCTGCAGGCGGCGCCCGCCTTCACCGAGCATTTCTACGACTCCGAGGACGAAGGCGACGAGAGCGTCGACAATGGCCCGACCGGCGGGCTGACCTGGGACGGCCGCGCCGACCACGGCAAGGACCAGGCGATGATCCCGCTGCTGTCGCCCTTCGAGATGGGCAACAAGGACGAGGCCGAGGTGGTCGCGGCGCTGCGCAAGGCGCCCTATGCCGACGCCTTCGAGGCGGCGTTCGGCGTGGATGTGCTCGAACACCCGCGGGATGCCTTCGACGCCGCGATCGAAGCGCTCGGCACATTCGAGCAGAGCAGCGCCGATTTCTATCCCTATTCCAGCCGCTACGACGCCTTCCTTGCCGGCAAGGCGCAGCTCTCGGCGCAGGAATTGCGCGGCCGCATGCTGTTCGAGGACGAAGCGAAGGGCAATTGCGCGAGCTGCCATCTCAGCGAGCCCGCCAATGACGGCGAGCCGCCGCAGTTCACCGATTACGGCCTGATCGCGATCGCCGTGCCGCGCAATCCGGCGATCCCGGCCAACGCCGATCCCAATTATGTCGACCTCGGCCTGTGCGGACCGTTGCGCACCGATTTCAAACGCCACGCCGAATATTGCGGCCTGTTCAAGACGCCGACCCTGCGCAACGTGGCCTTGCGAAAAAGCTTCTTCCACAACGGCTATTTCCACTCGCTGCGCGAGGCGGTCGCTTTCTACGCCAGCCGCGACACGGATCCCGGGCGCTGGTATCCGAAGAAGGCGGACGGCAGGGTCGACAAATTCGACGACCTGCCAAAGGCTTACTGGGGAAACATCAACACCGACCCACCCTTCAACGGCAAAAAGCCGGGCGACAAGCCGGCGCTGAACGACGCCGAGATCGACGCCATCGTCGCCTTCCTCGGCACGCTGACCGACGCCGACCAGGCCGGGCAATAGGGCGACCGGCAGCCAAGGGGACTGGTGGAACACACGGCCTGCTTGCAGCCGGAGCCGTGCTATCCACCGAAAAAGTGTGCCAATGTGAGCCACGTCATAGGAACGCCAAGTCGCACCTGCTATATTGTCTATCTCTTCACAGATGGAGTCTCCGATGAGGTTCGTCGCGGTGCAGGAGCCGCCCGGCGGCAGTTGGGCGGTGTTCGATACGGGCAATGGCACGCCGGCCGAATATGCCGGCCGGGTGCTTATCGGCCTGACATCGCGCGAGGCCCGCTGGTTCGTCGCCGTGGGCAACGACTAGGCGGCCTGGCCACGGCCCGGCGCGCACCTGCGGTTGGTCAGCGGAGGCGGCTCGCAGCCGTTGCGGGAAAGGCACAACCAAACAGGCGGTTGAGAAGACGCGCTGACGGATTGATTCAAGCCGGCGCGACCTAAAGCGCGTCGCGCCGAAGCGGATTCAGGCGACGCGCTTTAGGCCTTTGTTTTCATGCATGTCGTTATCGCAAAACCGCTGCACACTTTTGCGCGACATGCATTAGCTCCTCATTGTGCCGGTGCGTAGCGGCTCACCACCATGCCGCTGGCATAGGGCTTCGAGCCGAGGAGCTTCAGCCTGCCAAAACCGCCCTTCTCGAAGATGCGGCGGCCGCTGCCCAGAACCGCCGGATTGATGAAGAGCTGGAACTCGTCGACCAGGCCGGCGGCGATCAGCGCCGAGGCGAAGCCGGCGCCGCCGAACACGGCGATGTCGCCGCCCGCGCCTTGCTTCAGCGCATCGACCTCGCGCGGCAGGTCGCCACCGACGACGCGCGTGCGCTCCCAGCGCGATGTTTCGAGCTTGTCGCTCGCCACAACCTTCTCAGCCTCGACGATGCGCTGCGCGAAGGCGTAGAAAGGGTCCCTCGGATATTTCCTCGCCGCTTTGCTCCAATGGGTCAGATAGCCCTCCTCAGCCATCTTGCGGCTCAACAGGATGGTGTCGATGGTCGTGAAGACAGCGTTGAAGTCCTGCTTGAGCTCCTCGTCCCAGGCGCTGTCATCGCCCCACTCCCAGAGCTGCCAGCGACGGTCCTCATCGGCGCCGACGAAACCGTCGACCGACATCTGCATTTGCAGGATGAGCTTCTTCATTTTGGGTCTCCTCGCCTGGAATTTCTGCCGTGAAGGCTCAGCGCGAACGGGCGAAGGCCTGCGCCCAGGCTTCGAAGCTGGTCGGCGTGGCGTTTTCGGCCGACGGTGCTTCCAGCGCCCAGCGCTCGCCTCTGTTGAAGCTTGCCGCCGTCTCGCCAAGCGCGTCGGCAAAACTCGCCGATATGCCGTTGGCGACCATGCCGGCCCGCGCATCGGCGAACGAGGCTTCATGATAGGTGACATCCTTGCCGATCGCCCGGCCCAGGATGGTGGTGGCCTGTTCGAGCGTGTAGTCGCCGCTGCCATGCAGTTCGACGACGCGCCGGTCCGGGAAATGCTCGGCACTCAACAGCTCGGCGGCGCGCTCACCAACGTCCTTGGCGGCAATCAGCGGCATCGGCAGGTCGCCGCGGAAGGGCGAGGCGAAGACGCCTGACGCCGCCTGCTCGACGAAGCCCATGCCCTTGACGAAATTCTCCATGAAGAAGGCGGCACGTAGATAGACGAGTTTCTCCAGGCCTAGCGCGGCGAGCCGCTCCTCCATCATCGCGGCGCCAAGCGAGGTACCCATTCTGAGATGGGCGTTTAGGCCGCTGAGCAGCACGACGCGACGCAGGCCCGCCTTGGCGATGGACGATGCCAGCCGTGCGCCGACCTCATCTTCGAACCTATGCAGGTCGGGCGCGGTGACATCGAAGGGGATCATCACGTAAGCGCTGTCGGTGCCCGAGAAGGCAGCGTCGAGCGCCGCCTGGTCATCAAGCGCAACGCCGAGGCTGCGGGCGACGCCGCGCACCGTGTGCCCTGCGCCGGTCAGCCTGGCCGAGACCTCGGCGCCGACTTCGCTGGTTGCGCCGACGACCACGATCGTACGGTTGGCTTGCTGGCTCATGTCGATCTCCTCTCTGCCCAAATGATTTACTTTCGGAACCATTTGACGCAAGGCAGAAATGATGTCAATAGTAAAGTGATTTAAAAATGGAACCATACTGATGTCGACCAAGGAACGGTCCGGCTGCCCGATCAGTCTCTCGCTCGAATTGCTCGGCGATCGCTGGACGCTGCTCATCATCCGCGACCTGGTCTTCGCCGGGAAACGGCATTTTCGTGAGTTTCTGCAATCCGACGAAGGCATCTCGTCGCGCACTCTGGCCGAGCGGCTGCAAACGCTGCAGGACGAAGGCATCCTCACCCGCAGCGACGACCCGACGCACGGGCTGAAGGCGATCTACCGGTTGACCGAAGCCGGCATCGACCTGTTGCCTGTGCTGGCGACCCTGGGCGCCTGGGGCAGCAAATATCGCAAGGCAGACGAGAAGCTCGCGCAGGTAGCCGATGAGCTGGCGGCCGGCGGTGAGCCGGCGCTCAAGCGGATGAAAGAGAGGCTCAGGGCTGAGCATTCGCCCGGATCGTGATCCAGGCCAGCATATTGTTGTGTTTACCGCCACGGGTCATTGACGATAGGCAGGTTGTCCATTGAAAATCCGCTCAAGGCCGTCCAGCATGCGCCGCCAGATTTCTTCAGCCTTTGGTGGCCCAGCCTGGGTCCGGGTGAGCGTCAGACGACAGCCGCTGGAAAGCCGGGCGAAGTCGAGATCGATCAAGGCTTCTCCTTGGAAATGCTTCGGGACGTTGAGGGTGAACGACAGCTTATGCGGCGGTTCGACATTGGCGAACCTGCCCCAATGCTCGATGAGCCTGCCGTCATTGCGCTCGTCGATCGATATCCGACCGCCTGGCACCGGTTCGATGTCGACGTCGACGATCCGGTTCGTCGGGCCGACGAAGAGCCAAAGGCGAACTATTTGCGGATCAATCCACGCCGCGAACACATCCTCGCATGGCCTGTCGAAAACACGACTGACGCTAACCTTCATAAGCTTCATTTCCCGGGCAGCATCGTTAGCCAGACAACATGCGATATGTTGGTCGCGATGCGAGGCCCGACAAGGGACGGCAGGTCACCACCGGCGATAGCGCGAATTAAAAGTTGACTCTTTTACTCATCTTGCATAGCGCTGCCCGCAGCTTTTCGAGATGGGGATCAGGCTGATGACGGACCGGCGCGTTCTGGTGGGGCTTTTGCTGGCGACGACCTTTTTGCACTTGCCGCAGGCGCTGGCGCAGGAGAAATCGGAAGTGCTGGCGCCGATCGAGGTCCAGGGCGAGGCCGTCGGCGACGGCACATCCGGCTTTGACGGCTACAAGGCCAAGAAGGACGCCAGCGCCACCAAATCCGACCAGCCGCTGGAAAAAACGCCGCAGGCCGTGAGCGTCGTCGGCGGCCGGCAGATCGAGGACCAGGCCGCGCGGTCGGTCGTCGAGGCGACGCGCTATGCGCCGGGCATCCGCTCGGAAACCTTTGGCAACGACACCCGCAACGACTGGTTCCTGATCCGCGGCTTCTCCTCGCAGGTCAACAGCTACTTCCTCGACGGGCTGCAGCTGCAGTCGAGCGACAGTTTCGCCACCTGGAAGGTGAACCCTTATTTGCTCGACCGCATCGACATCTTGCGCGGGCCGTCGTCGGCGCTTTACGGCGCCTCGAACCCGGGCGGCCTCATCAACCTCGTCTCCAAGCGGCCGACCTTCCAGAACCGCGGCGAGACCGCGATCGGCGTCAACGAGTTCGGCAATGTCTGGTCAGGGCTCGACGTCGAGGGCGTCAACAAGGACGGCACGCTCGCCTATCGCTTCATCGCCACCGGCAATTACGGCGGCACCCAGGTCGATTACACCGACAACGACCAGTTCGCCATCATGCCGGAGGTGACCTGGAAGCCGGATGAGGACACCAGTCTCACCGTCTATGCGAACGTCTCGAAGCTGAAGACGCGCGGCCAGAATTTCCTGCCCTATGTCGGCACTGTCGTCGACGCGCCATGGGGAAAGATTTCACGCGATCTCTTCACCAGCGAGCCCAGCGTCGACAAGTTCGAGCGCTCGCAGCAGATGATCGGCTACGAGTTCGAGCACCGTTTCGACAATGACGTGACGGTGCGCCAGAACCTGCGCTACGGCCATCTCGATGTCGACTTCCGCAACGTCTATGGCGAGGGCTGGGTGAACGACGATCCGGCCAGCGGCATGCTCGACCGCGCCAACTTCCTGTCGAAGCCGGATCTCGGCCTGTTCACCGTCGACAACCAGGTCGAGTGGAAGACATCGACCGGGCCGATCGACCACACGCTGCTTGTCGGCCTCGACTACAAGCGCTTCGACCTGCATGACGAGTCGGGTTTCGAGGACGCGTCGCCGCTCAATGTGCTGAACCCGGTCTACGGCGACGTGTCACCGGTCGCCACGCGCTACGACCAGTCGAACACGCTGCAGAACCAGACCGGCCTCTACGCCCAGGACACGATGCAGATCGACCGCTGGAACTTCGTCTTCAGCGGCCGCTACGACGACGCCCGCACCCATGTCACCGACCGGCCGACCGGTGTGAAGACGAACTATTCCAGCGATGCCTTCAGCGGCCGCGCCGGCCTCATCTACAATTTCGACAACGGCATCTCGCCCTATGCCTCCGTCTCGCACTCGTTCCTGCCGCTGACCGGCACGGATGCCAAGACCGGCGAAGCGTTCAGGCCGGAAACGGCCGTGCAATACGAGGCTGGCGTCAAGTATCAGCCGACACGGCTGAACGACGTGATGTTCAGCGCATCGCTGTTCGACCTGACGCGCCAGAACGTGGTGACCGGCGACGGCCAGATCAACTTCAACCGGCAGATCGGCAAGGTGAATTCGCGCGGCGTCGAGCTCGAGGCCGTCGGCCAGCTGACGCCCGACCTGAAGCTGACCGGCGCCTATACCTGGTACGACCTCAAGATCAAGCAAGGCAACCCGGCCGAGATCGGCAAGGTGACGACCGGCACGCCGGAACAGTTCGGCTCGCTGTGGCTCGACTACGCCATCCCGTCCGACCGCCTGCCGGGCGTCACCATCGGTGGCGGCGTGCGCTATGTCGGCTCGTCCTATGCGGATGCCGCCAACACGCAGAAGGTGCCGGATTACGCCGTGGTCGATGCCGCGATCCGCTACGAGAAGGACAATTTCAAGGCGGCGCTCAACGTCTCCAACCTGTTCGACAAGACCTATGTCGCCTCCTGCAACACCACCTGCTTCTACGGCGAGAGCCGGGAGATCAGCCTGACCATGGGCTATAAATGGTGACGGCGTCGGCCGGTCGGCAATCGTGATCGCAAGGCTGCTCCTGGCTTCGCTTCTCATCCTGCTGCCGGTTCCGCCGGTGGCGGCTGGCGAGGCCGTTCCGGCCCATGCCAAGCGGATCGCGACCATCGACTGGGGCATGGCCGAGACGCTGCTGGCGCTCGGCGTCGCGCCGGTCGGCGTCGCGGAAAGCGCCGGCTACCGCGACTGGGTGGGCGAACCCGCCCTGCCCTCCAGCGTCGCGGAGATCGGGCTTCGGGCCACGCCCAGCCTCGAATATCTGGCGGCGCTGAAACCCGACGCGATCCTGTCGACGCCGCAGTTCGCCGCGATCGAGCCGGTGCTCGGCAAAATCGCGCCGGTCATCAGCCTCGCCACCTACACCGACGACCTCGAGCCCTATCGCCATGCGCAGGAGAACACGCGACGGCTCGGCGCGCTCATCGGCAGCGAGCCGGCGGCGGCCGGTCTGATCGCGGCCACCGACGCGCGCATCGCGAAATTCAAGGACACCATCGGCGCGACCGCGACCAGACCGGTGCTGGTGCTCTATTTCCAGGACGACCGCCACGCCTGGGTGTTCTGCAAAGGCAGCCTGTTCGACGACGTGATGAAGCGCGCCGGGCTGACCAATGCCTGGACCGCCGACGGCAATTTCTGGGGGTTCGCCAATGCCGGCATCGACCAGTTGTTCGCCATCCGCGACGCTGCCCTTTTGGTGATCGAACCGGTGCCGCCGGCCGTGCGCGCCAAGCTTGCCCAGCGCGACGGACTGCTCAGCCGGCTGCCGGTCTTCCAGCCCGGCAATTACGCGATCCTGCCAAGCGTTTGGGGATTCGGCGGCCTGCCGTCGGCCGGCCGCTTCGCCGACCAGCTCTTGCGGCACACAGAGCTTTTCGAGCGCGGCCATGCTTCATGACGGCCGCCGGATAGCGATTTTCATCGCGGGCGGCCTTTACCTCGCGCTCGTCGCCTGGCTGATCGCCACCAACATCGCCAGGATTGGCGGCAGCCCTGAGGTGCGCGCGTTGCTTCTCGGCTATGCCTATTGGCCGCGGTTCGCGGTCGCCCTGCTGGCCGGGGCGGCCCTGGGGCTCGCGGGCGTCCTGATGCAGCAGGTGCTGCAGAACCCGCTCGCGGCACCCGAAACGCTCGGCGTCAATGCCGGCGCGCATCTGGCCTTGACCATCGGTCTGCTCGCCGCGCCCGCCCTGCATGCCGCGCATCCAGAGCTCCTGGCGATCAGCGGTGCTTTCGCCGCCTGGGGACTGATCGCGGCCATCGGCTGGGGCACGCGGGACCCGACGACGCTGATCCTCACCGGCTTCGTCGTCAGCTTCGCGTTGGGCTCGATCTCCAGCCTGCTGATGCTGCTCAACCAGCAATATCTCGCCTCGATGTTCATCTGGGGCGCCGGCTCGCTGGTCGAGGATGGCTGGAGCGGCGTCGAGCAACTGGCACTGCGTGTCGCCGCCGGCGCGATCGTCGCCGCCGCGCTCGCCCGACCGCTGCTCATCCTCGGTTTCGGCGACCAGCAGGCGAAGAGCCTTGGCCTGACGAGGCTGCTGAAGCCATTGTTCCTGGCCACCGCCGTGCTGCTTTCGGCGAGCGTCGCTGCAGCCGTCGGCATCATCGGCTTCGTCGGGCTGGCGGCGCCGCATCTGGCGCGCGTGCTCGGCGCCGAGAAGCTCGGCGAGCGGCTGGTCGCCGCGCCGCTCTGCGGTGCCGGACTTGTGCTCCTCGTCGACCAGCTCATCCAGCTGCTGCCGCCCGAGCGGGCCGCGAACCTGCCGACAGGCGCCGTCACCGCGCTGATCGGCGCGCCGATGCTGATCCTGCTGCTCAGACGCGTGCCGCGCCTGATGCTGGAGGCAGGCGGCGGCATCGCCACGCGCCTCGGCGTCGGCGGCGCGCGACGGCCGATGACCGTGCTTGCCGGCCTCGGCATCGCGCTTGTCCTGATGCTTGCGCTCGCCTTGCTCGCCGGCCGCGCGCCGCAGGGCTTCGGCCTCTACCCGGAAGCCTTCGTATGGCGCCTGCCGCGTGTCGTCGCCGCCTGCGGCGCAGGCCTCGGACTAGGCGTCGCCGGTTGCCTTGTCCAGCGCTTGTTCGCCAACCCGATGGCGAGTCCGGAAATCCTCGGCATCGGCGGCGGCGTCGCCATGGGGCTGATCGCGACGCTGCTCTTCTTCGCCGAAGCCAGTGCCGGCCTGCAGCTCTTCGGCGCCACGATCGGCGCCTTGGCCGTGACAGGCGCAATCCTTTTGCTCGGCCTCGACAAGGGTTTCACGCCGGAGCGGCTGCTTTTGACCGGCATCGCGATCACCGCGCTGCTCGATGCCTCCAGCCTGCTCTTTCTCGCGCTCGGCGATCCGCGCTCGGGCCAGGTTCTGGCGTGGCTGAGCGGCTCGACCTATTGGGTGGAGCTGGACTTTGCCGTCATCGTGCTGGCCGCCGGCATTGCCGGGCTGGCGCTTTCGGCGCTTGCCATCCGCTGGCTGGAGATCCTGCCGCTCGGCGCCGGCGTCGCCACCAGCCTCGGCGTTCCGCTCGGCGCGGCGCGTCTCGTCGTGCTGATGCTCGGTGCGGTCACCACGGCGGCGGCGGCGCTGATCGTCGGCCCGATGAGCTTCGTCGGATTGCTGGCGCCACATCTTGCCGGCCTGCTCGGCCTGCGCCGCGCCGGGCCGCAACTCCTCGGCGCGGCGATGACCGGAGCCGCTCTAGTGGTATTCGCCGACTGGGTTGGGCGTGCCATGTTCGCGCCGACCGAACTTCCGGCCGGCGTGCTTTCGGTGCTGATCGGCAGCCTGGCGGCGATGGCAGCGGTGTTGGGAAGGCGCGCGGCCGCTAGCGCATGATGCCGAAAAGTGTGAAGCGGTTTTCGGACGACATCATGCTCTATCTCTTTGATTTAGAGACGGATTCAGATTTCAGGTCGAACCGACCTGAAATCATCCGGCTCTAACGTCGGAACGCGAATTCCTCGATAAATTCCCCTCGCCCTTCAGCGAGATCGCCCGTGTCGCAGCGGCCCGACCGGCTCCTCGGCCGGCGGCTCCCCGGGCAACCCCAGTCGCAGCCGCTCCTCCTCGGCGAAGATCTCGGCTTGCGCATGAATATCGTACAATTGCTGCGTCAGCCTGCCGCCGTCGACGACGCGCACGATCCATTGGCCATTGACGGTCTTTACGCGGACACTGTCTGGCTCGCTTGTTACCATATACAGCTCCTGCTCTTCGCTCGAAGAACTTCCTGTCTCCGACCCAATACGATCTAGCGCGCCTTGAGTTGCCGTAAAGCGGGGCTTATTGATCTTTAGTGCAAGTGCACTCGCCAATATTCGATATATTTGCGAATCCTGACGAACAAAAACGATTTGTGGCAAAGCAGGCACGCCATTGCGCCCCGACGCGGCGGAATTCGACTTCGGCATGGCGTTCGGTCAGCGAGACGATGCGGCAGCGGATTTCGAAAGCGTCCGAGCGGAACAGCGGATTTTCGCAGTATGGCATCCTGGCGGTGCAAGCTCGGATGCACGGCGGCGCGGCCCGGCAGCCTTGGGGGGGTGATACTGGGTTCGGCGGCCGGGCCTGACCGGAGTTTGCGAGGCCGCCGGCTGTTGTGAGCATGCGCTTGGGCCCGGCCAAGGACAAGAACGACCTAGGCCCTAGGACCAAAGCTGCAAGGGGTATGGTCGAGACGACCAATCGTACTTGGACCGACGTGCCGGCCGGCCGCGTCAAAAGCCGAAGAAATGCCGGCCGACGAGATAGCCAAGCGCCGCGACGACCAGCGGAAACAGCGCCGGCGCGGCCTTGCCGAGCAGCGAGGGGTTTATCTCCTTGGCAGGAGCACCGGGTTTGGCATTGCCGAGGTTTTTGGTCATGAACTCGTTACCGGTTGGGGCTAGAGCGCTTCAGCGTTTCACGAAAACGCCGAACCCCTCTATCTCTTTGTCTTTACGCAATTCCGGACGGAAAACCGTGACACACTTTTCCTGGAATTGCTCCAGCTGCCGGCTGAGCCATTAAATTAGAAATCGCTTATTAAGTTTCCGGCAAGCCCGACGCTACAATTCGCGGCAATTTATTCCGATTGCTGGGTACGCTCGGCAAGCGCGAAGGCCTGAAGGTTGCGCGACTTGCCGGGATCCTGGTCGGCGTTGGCGATGATGGCGTGGAACGCCGCGCGGGCGATGTCCTTCTTCTTGGCGTCCGGATGCAGTTTTCGCACCGCCTTGAGCAGGTCTTTCGGTTTCATATCGGGGGTGACAACGCGCATCAGCGTATCGCCCATGGCCTGCAATTCGCTGGCATCCATAACGATGAACCCCGCTTTAGCGCATCCAGCCTGGCATATTGCGGAGCGAGCGCGTCATTTTTGTGATGCGCGCCACGGACTCGGAGCCGCTTCTTTAAGAATTTCGTGGCGAAGCGTCAGCCTTGAGGCGCGGGAACCCTGGCGTTGTCGCCGAGTTTAGATCCCGAGGCGAATTGCCATGGAAGACAGACCGCCAGCCGAAAACCCGGGAAGGACCCTCGTCACGGTGCTGGCAATCTGCGTTCTCATCATTGCGCTGTTTTTTATCGGCTTCAAATATTCGGAGCCGGACCAGGGAGCGCTGGTCGTGCCGGGCGCAGTGCAGCAAGGCAGCAAGTGAATGACTGGCGAGCACCAAGGCCTGACCAGGCTGGTGGAGCGCCTGGCAATCCCCGAGGATTTCGCGCGGCCGCGAGGCCAGCGAGATCGGGCTGCCGGCATTTTTGCCGGATCGGCGACGCCCGGGCGCTTGCCGAGCAGGCTGCCCGCTCCTCCTGATGGTCGTCATCGACGTTCCCTGATGAAGACCGGTCGGCTACATTTGGGGGACCGTACCGAGAACCGAAAAGCTTTCTGCCGACAAACAGCCGAGCTTCGCGGTTCTTTGGCGGAAAGGCGTCGGTGCGGCCCGCGAGCGGCCGGCGCGTAATGGAAAATTCCACCGCCGCCGGGGTTTTCTTGTTCTCTGTCGCGGCTGGCCAGTTCCGTTGGTCAGGGTCGGTCGGCCCAGCTAGCTTGAAGGCGTCGCCATGACCCACTATCCGCGCAGCACGGCAAGCATCGGCGGCCATCCGATCCACCCATGCTGATCCCCTTTCCCATCGCGTTTTTCGTCGGAACCTTGTTCTGCGACCTGATCTTCTGGCGAACCGGCAACCCGGATTGGGTAAGTGGCTCGCTCTGGCTTCTCGAGGCCGGCCTAATCATGGCGGCCCTGGCCGCTGTTGCCGGCCTGACGGATGTGTTGGGCGATGACCAGATCCGCAATCTTCAGGATGCATGGCTTCACGCCGGCGGCAATGTGCTTGTCGTTCTCATACAGCCCTACAATTGGTATTCGCGCTATGCCCATGGCGATGCAGCCGTAATCCGGTCGGCCTCGCGCTGTCCCCTGCTCGTGGTTCTCATCCTTCTGTTTACCGGATGGAAGGGCTGGGAGATGGTCTATCGCCACCATGTCGGTGTCGCCGACAGCCCTGACGAACGGCGCTGACGTTTCCGGCTTTGTCGCTGCTCGGTCGACAATAAGGAGACCGCGCCGGCCGCCGGCACTCCCCGCAATCTGGTCCAAAGATTTTGCGACTGGCTTGTTTCGCAATTCTTCAAATCGACGCATTTTGACCCAAATCCACCTCTAGCCGGCTGAAGACGCTGCGGTTCCAGCCTTCACGGTTTCTTGACAGGGGCCGGAAAAACGGGCAGCAAGTCGGGTGAGGGAGAGCATTTCTACCGTGGCGCAGACCATGGAGGGCTCTTTTTTCGTATGGACCGTCGCCAAATCGGCGATTGGTGGAGGGATTGGTTAACCAACTTTGTCCATCTTTTGAATCAATCGGCAACAGACGCGTGAAGGTGCAGGGGGCACCAGCGAACTGTGATCGTGACGGGTGCCAGGTCCGCAAACCGGCATGCCGATTGAGAGTGGTCGTATGGCGTTTTTGCGTTTGAAGAACCGGGGTGACGCTCCTTATGGGGGGGTAACTTCGAAAAAGTCTGGTCATCGTTGGGTCGTGGTGCCTGCTGTCGGCGCCGCCCTCGTGTTGTGGTCCGCCGCCACCTTGGCGGGGCTCCATTCGGTGAGCACCTCGCTGACCGCCGCTTCCAACGGATTGCCGCAAGGCCTGCTTTCGCCGCGCAAGATCGCGCTTGGCGACCAGCGCCGGCAGATCGCCAACGCCTGGGCGCCGCGTCTTTCCGCCAATGGCGGCTACCAGGCTGGCTCGCTCACCGGCGGCTGCGACGCCGGCTGTTTCAGCCTCGCGACAAGCTTCAGGCATGACGGCCAAGCTCCTGAAAAACTGAAGAAAGAAGGCCACGCCGGCAAGACGGCGCGCCTCAAGCTGCCAGTGCCCGACAGCGTCGCGCAGGAGAAGGTCGTGGTGGCTTCGGCCGCCGGTGCCGTCGACCGCTTCGACGGCGTTGTAAAGCGCGCGGCGCTTTCGCCGCAAAAGCTTGCCGATGCCTTTGCCCGCGCCGAGAAGGCGCCGTTCCTGCTGGCCAGCCTGCCTTCGGCAAGCCGCTTCGGCGGCGCGCTGCCGGGCGCCCCGGCGGAAGCCCGCTTCGGTTCGCGACCGGCCGAAATCGCCGGCGCTTCCGACTTGGCGCTGGCGCTTGCCAACATGGCGCCGGAAGATACGGCCGACGTTCCAACCGCCGTCGCGCTCGAAAACAGCGACGCGCCCAATGCCGCCGACAATTCGGACAATGGCCAGGCCGGCGAATATCAGGTCGCCTCGCTGCCGCCCCAGGACGATCTGCCCGACACCATTGCCGTGCCAGGCCTTCGCCCGCGCACCTCGCTCGATCGCGCCACCGAGCCGCCCGAACAGAGCGCGGCCAAGCCGCAGAAGCCCGAGGCCGCGAAGCCGCAGGCGGCCAAGGCCAAGCCGCAGCAGGCCGCTCCCGAGACCGCGCAAGGCGCACCGACAGTGGCCTCGCCGAGAAGCGGCGACCAGGGCCTGCCGGGCGTAACGGGCTCGAAGCCGCTCGTGGCCGACTCCAAGCGCAGCAAGCGCAAGGCGCAGGCGTCAGAGATGCTCGCCTATGCCAAGCCGGACACGCCGGAGCGTGGTGGACTCGGCAGCGCGTTCCGCAACCTTTTCAACGGGCCCTCGACGAGCAATGGCGTCGCCGTCTACGACATTTCGGCGAGGACCGTTTACATGCCCGACGGCTCGAAACTGGAGGCGCATTCGGGACTGGGCTCGATGGTCGACCAGCCGCGCTTCGTCAACCGCAAGAATGTCGGCCCGACGCCGCCCGACACCTACAATCTGTCGATACGGGAATCGCGCTTTCACGGCGTCGAGGCAATCAGGCTCACGCCGACCAGCGGCAGCAACAAATACGGCCGCAACGGCTTGCTTGCCCACACCTACATGCTACGCGGCGGCCGCGCGGAATCCAATGGCTGCGTCGTCTTCAAGGACTATCACCGCTTCCTTGCCGCCTATAAAAAGGGCAAGATCAAGCGCCTCGTGGTCGTCCCGCGCCTCACAAGCTCCCCCACCCAGGTCGCCCAGGAAGGCCGCCAGGGTTAAGCGCTGCCCTACCGGCGCGCTGGTCGCCGGCTGTCATCGATCCCCACTTGCCGATCCGAAGGGGCCTCGCGCCAAGACGCGCCCGGGTGTTTGCCGTCGCTTAAACCCATGGCGACGATCGCAACCTCATCGGAGGAAGCGATAACGACCCTTCCCAGATGGTAGATATGGCGCAGCCCGGGCTTGCGGCAAGCCCCCGGCCATGGCGTATCAACGCGGCTCCGAAAAACCATAACGGAGCACCGAATGCGTATCTTGTTATCGACTTACGGCTCGCGCGGCGACGTCGAACCGCTGGCGGCGCTGGGCGCGGCGTTGCAGGCGCAGGGCGTCGAGGCCAAGGTGAGCGCGCCCGGCGACGCGGAGTTTGCGGCCCTCCTGGCCCGCGCCGGTGTGCCGATGGCCCCGGCCTTCGCGCCGGTGCGCGAATGGGCGAAGGAAATGATCGACCGGTCGCGATCGGCGTCGCCCGAGGACCGGGCCAAGCTCATTGCCGGCCAGGCGGCCGAGATCGTCGCCAGGCAATATGAGGCGCTTAGCGCAGCCGCCGAAGGCTGTGACGCGGTAGTGGCGTTCGGGCTCTTCCCGTCCTGCGCCGCCGCGCGGCTGGTCGCGGAACAACGCGGCATGCGCTACATGCTCGGCACGTTCTGCCCAATCTGGCTGCCGTCGCCACACAACCGGCCGCATGAATATCCGAGCCATCCGCTGCCGCCCGGCGTGACCGACAACCGGCTGCTGTGGGAGATGGACATCCGGACCAAGAACGCGCTCTTCGGCGAGGCGATCAACGGCCAGCGCGCGTCGCTCGGGCTGCCCCGGGTGGAAAATGTCCGGGACTATGTCTACGGCAACAGGGTCCTGCTCGCCTGCGACCCGACGCTCGGGCCATGGCCGGGCTCGGACATGATCGATGCGGTGCAGACCGGCGCCTTCCTCCTGCGGGATGAGCGGCCCCTCCCCGATGGCCTGGAGGCCTTTCTCGATGCAGGCCCGCCACCTGTCTATGTCGGCTTCGGCTCGATATCGGTAGCCAGGGAAGCCGGCAGCGCCGCCATCGCGGCGATCCGCGCCAAGGGCCTTCGCACGGTCATCGCGCATGGCTGGGCGGAGTTCGGCCCCGTCGACGATCGCGACGACTGCTTCGCCGTCGGCGAGGTCAACCAGCAGGCGCTGTTCGGCCGCGTGGCCGCGGTCATCCACCATGGCGGCGCCGGCACGACCGTTGCCGCCGCGCGGGCGGGAGCGCCGCAGGCGATCGTGCCGCAGATCGGCGACCAGCCGTATTGGGCGCGACGGGCGACCGAACTGGGCATCGGCGCCGCGCATGACGGTCCAGTGCCTACGGCGGAGTCGCTATCGGCGGCGCTGGGGGTGGCGCTGGCGGCCGAGGCCGGCGCTCGCGCGAGGGCTTGCGCCGGCATGATCCGCACCGACGGCGCCGAGGCGGCGGCGAGACTGGTGGTCGAATTGCTTGGCCAGCCCGACCGGTGAACTCACTGCGTCAGTTCCGCCAGCGCCCTTTGCAGGGGCGCCGGCGAGACCTGGATCGGGCCTGAGAACGGGCTGTCCATGTCGACGATCAGATAGATCGCCGCGGCGACCAGCGCCCCGGAAACGAGGCAGGTAAAGACGATGGTGCCGTTGCGCGGCGCCCGGAAGCCGAAGCTGGCGAAGATCAGCGTCATCCAGGCGACGAGGAGAACGATCAGCGGCGCGGGTATGGCGCCCTCGGATTGTTCGGCCAGTATCCAGCGCTGCTCGATCAATTTCTGCAGTTGCTGTGTCGCGGTCTGCTGCGCTGCGGTCTGCCTAGCATCCGCCGGCGTCAATCCCGCCAGGATGTCGCCGACCTGATTGAGCAGCAGTTCCGCCAGCCTGTTCGGGACGACGGTCGTGTCGCTGTCGGCGGTGGAGGTGTCGACGACGCGCTGGACGTATGCGGTCAGCGATTGCCGGGCGCTGTCCGCTTCCGGTCCATAATGTCGGAGCGTTCGATCAAGCAGGATGAGATCGGTGGCGAAGGTGTGGACGTTGCCGTTGATGGCCTCGAATGTGTTCTTGGCCGAATTGATCATCAGGCCGAGCATAAGCGAGGACATCACCACGAACAGGTTAGCGGCAAGCCGCACCACCGCGCTGGTGTCGTCCTGAAGGTGGTGAGCAGGGAAGCGCTTGTGCACCATCAGGCTGACCAGCGAGGCCCCGGCCAGGCAAGCAAAGATCGCTGCTCCTACAAGTACTTCGCCCATGGCTAATATTGCGCATGAGACAGGGCGCTTGCCAATCGGCCTCCTAAGTTCGTCATTCTAGGGCGGAGCGACGCGAAGCGGAGTGAAGACCCTAGAATCCATGCCGTTACCTATGAGCGTTACGGCGGTTCAGGCTGATCCTTTGTTCTGAAACGCTCTTACACGTCGGCAGGGTCGCGGCATGGATTCTAGGGTCTGCGCGCGTCGCTTCGCTCCTTGCTCCGCCCTAGAATGACGAAGTCGAAAATTCGCCACCGCAAAGCACCTTCCAATACAGTCCAAAGCCTTTATGTATGAACGTCGGGGCGGCTCCCAATCACACACGAGGCTATCCATGACAATTCGCGCTGTCGTCTGGGGCGAGAACATCCATGAGCGGACCAATGAGGTGGTGGCCTCCATCTATCCGGAAGGCATGCACGCGACCATCGCCAAGGCGCTCTCCGCCGACAAGGCGATCTCCGCCTCGACGGCGACGCTGGAGCAGCCCGAGCACGGCCTGCCGCAATCCCGCCTTGCCGAAACCGACGTGCTCGTCTGGTGGGGCCATAAGGACCATGGCGCGGTGGCCGACGACGTCGTTGAGCGCGTGGCGCACAGGGTCTTCGAAGGCATGGGGCTGATCGTGCTGCATTCCGGCCATTTCTCGAAGATCTTCAAGCGGCTGATGGGCACGCCCTGCACGCTGAAATGGCGCGAGGCCGGCGAGCGCGAGCGGCTCTGGGTGACGAGCCCCAGCCATCCGATCGCCGAAGGCGTCGGCGAATATTTCGAGCTGGAGAATGAGGAGATGTATGGCGAGCAGTTCGCCGTGCCGGAGCCGCTGGAAACCGTCTTCATCTCCTGGTTCCAGGGCGGCGAGGTGTTCCGCTCGGGCCTGACCTACCGGCGCGGCGCCGGCAATGTCTTCTACTTCCGCCCCGGACACGAAACCTATCCGACCTATCACGATGCGACGGTCCAGAAAGTGCTGCGCAACGCGGTGAAGTGGGCGCACAACCCGCAGGGGTCGAAGCCCGCCATCCTCGATGCGCCGAACGTGCCGGCGGAGAAGGCGCTGGAGCCGATCGAGGAGCGCGGGCCCAAGCTGCACGCGCATGGCGAGGCCGGCTTCCGCTAAAAAAGCGTTTCTCTTCTCGCTTGGGATTGCGCGGATACAGCGCCTGGGTCACATTCGCATTCCATAATTGAATCGAACCAAATCGCTCAAAGGAGCAGAAAATGCGGCTTTTGATACTCGGTACCGGCTGGATGGCGCAGGAACATGCCCGCCGCTTTGGCGCCATCGAGGGCGTGGAATTGGCGGCGGCCGTCGATGTCGATGAAAAGCGCGTCGGCGAATATGCCGACGCCTACAAGATCGCGAAGCGCTTCACCTCACTGGAGGCGGCGCTCGACTGGGGCGATTTCGACGCGGTCGCCAATGTCACGCCCGACCGCATCCATCACCCGACCACCATGGCGCTGATCGCCGCCGGCAAGCCGGTGCTGTGCGAGAAGCCGCTAGCGGAAAATTTCAGCAAGGCCAACGAAATGGCCGATGCCGTGGAAGCTGCCGGCGTCGTCAACATGGTCAACCTCACCTATCGCAACGTGGCCGCGTTGCAGAAGGCGCGGCAGATGGTGCAGGCCGGCGAGATCGGCACGGTGCGCCATGTCGAGGCCTCCTACCTGCAGAGCTGGCTTGTGTCGAAATTCTGGGGCGACTGGCGCACCGATCCGAAATGGCTGTGGCGGCTGTCGCGCGGCCACGGCTCGAACGGCGTGCTCGGCGATGTCGGCATCCACATCCTCGATTTCGCCAGCTATGGCGCGGCCCTCGACATCGACCATGTCTTCTGCCGGCTGCGCGCCTTCGACAAGGCGCCGGGCAACCGCATCGGCGCGTACCAGCTCGACGCCAACGACAGTTTCGCCATGACGCTCGATTTCTCCAATGGTGCCTTCGGCGTGGTGCATGCCAGCCGCTGGGCCACCGGCCACATCAACGAATTGCGCCTGCGCATCCATGGCGACAAGGGCGGCATCGAGGTGGTGCACAATCTCGACGGCTCGGTGCTGAAGGCGTGTGTCGGCAGCAATGTCGAGAACGCCAAATGGGAGGAGCTCGACGCCGGCCAGGTGCCGACCAACTACCAGCGCTTCGTCGAGGCGGTGAAGGGCGGCGTGCAGACCGAGCCGACCTTCCGCCACGCGGCGGGCCTGCAGAAGGTGCTGGACCTTGCCGTGGTGTCGGATGAGAAGCGCGCCGAGTTGAGGGCCAACGCGGATACGCAGTGAGGTTTCGCAGGGGCAGGGAAGCGTTGCGCTCTACGGCGCCCCCCTCTGTCCTGCCGGACATCTCCCCCACTTGGGGGGAGATTGGCAGCTTCGCGGCTGCGC
Source organism: Mesorhizobium sp. B2-4-3 (assembly GCF_006442815.1). Classification (GTDB taxonomy): domain Bacteria; phylum Pseudomonadota; class Alphaproteobacteria; order Rhizobiales; family Rhizobiaceae; genus Mesorhizobium. Next base: position 44,607 of record NZ_VFVL01000029.1, on the reverse strand, counting down.
TTCTTTAGACGCCAACAATAGGCGAAAGCCGGCGCGACATCGATCTCCCCCCAAGTGGGGAGATGGCCGGCAGGCCAGAGGGGGGCGCTGTCCCGCCAGCCTAGCATGTTTTATCGAGACCGATAAATCCCGATCGCCGCCGCCACCAGCGCCGCATTGCCGTCCGCCACGCTGCCGTCCGGCAATTCCTTGCCGTCCTCCAATCCCACTCGGGTCGAAAATTTCCGCGCCGCCGTGCGCTCGACGAAGGGCCAAACCGTGGCGTTCTCGCCATGCAGCAGGATGGAGCTGCGGATGCCGGCGCGTTCGAGCACCGTCTCGATGCCGTCCGCCACCGCAAAGGCCTGATCAATCGTCTGCTCCGAAATCTCGATCAGCACGCGCAGCACCCGGCCGCCATGGTCGAGGTCGACCAGCCGCTCGGCGTCCGCGACGGATGCCAGACCCGCCTCGATGCCGATGCCGCGCTGGCGCAGGCTCTCCATGACCACGGGTGCTGCGGTCTCGCTGAGATTGACCGAGGCATAGTCGGGCAGCTCGCGCCAGCCGGAGATGGCGACAAGCGTGCGCAAATCGTCCTTCTCGATCCAGGCGCCGGTGGAGACGCCGATCAGCGTGCCCGGGCAGGCGCGGCGCAGTGCCGCGACCGTCCTGTCCATCGCCTCCGGCGCCAGGCTCTCCTGGCGGTTGGCGCCGCGCGCATGGACGTGCAGCTCGGCGGCGCCCGCAGCGATCGAGGCGGCGGCGTCGCGCGCCATGGCCTCGGGGTCGAGCGGCAATGCGGGGTGGAAATCGGCGGGACGGGCGCCGTTGATGCAGGCCTGAACGATCATCGTTGCGGCAATCCTGTTTCGACAGGCGGGAGCCTAGCCCAGGATCAGGTTGGCCGGAACCGGAGCGATGCTGTCTACTGACAGGCCGCGCAACCAATATCCCCCTGGCCCGTCGGCCAGAGGGCAAGCTTTAGTCATGAACGATTGCCGAACTTCGAAAGTCCCCTACGCCGGCACGCGCTTCAGGGCCTGCGCCATGCAGTGGATGCCGCCGCCGGTCTTGGAGATCTCGCTCATGTCGACGGCCGCGACCTCGAAGCCCTGAGCCTTCAGCTTCTCGATCAGTGTCTTGCTCGACGTCGGCGCGATCACCCTGTCCTTGCCGAGCGACATGAAGTTGCAGCCGAGCGCCATCGTGTCCTGGAAGGGCACGTCGATGATCTCGTGGCCCTTGCCCTTCAACCAGTCGACGATTCCGGGCTCGGTGCAGGCGAGGCAGACGGCGGTGAGCTTCTCGGCGATCGGCACGACCATCAGGTCGATATGGACGTAATATTCGTCGATGAAGGCAAGCCGCGTCTCCCAGCCTTCCTTCTCGAACCAGGCCTGCACCTGGCGCGCGCCCTCTTCCTGCGTGCGGGCGCCGCCGCAGCCGATCAGCACCACGCCCTCCTCGATGACGTTGAAATCGCCGCCCTCGAAGGTGCCGGCCGTCACCATGTCGTAGATCGGGATACCGAGCTTTTCATAGGTGCGGATGGCGGCGTAATTCTCGCCGCGCCGCCACCAGTTGGCCATGGCGGTGATGAAGGCGCCGTAAGGCGTCATGACGCTGGAGTCGCGCGAATAGACCTGCATCGGCAGTTCCGGCGTCGGCTCGTGCCAGTGGATGTTGACGCCGAAATGCTCATAGGCGGCGACGAGGTCCTTGTGCTGCGCCTGCGCGATCTGGACGTTGCAGGGGGCCTCGCGCAGATGTTTTCTCGACAGCGAGCTGGTCGACAGGTGGCGCAGGAAATTGGGCGAGCCGAGCAGCACGTCGGTCAGCACGTCGGTCTCATTGGCGAAGCCCCAGGCGGTCAGCGGCTTGGTGCCGCCATTGGGGTTGCGGCGCTGCAGCGAGAACGGCTCGGCGACGATGCGGTCATGGACGGTCATGGGGTTCTCCTCGAGCTGATTTATCGTTGATCGGTCATGCGGTGGAAGCGGCCGGGATCCACCAGTCGCGCCCGCGGGCTGTGGTGACATATTCCGGCCAGCGGAAGTTGACCGGCGGTTCGTAGTCGCATAGCGGCGCGATCCAGTTCGAGCCGCCGACGCCGCCGCCGGTTCGCTTGACGAATTCGTCCATCGCGGCATCGCGCGCGGCCTTGTCTTCCAGCAGGCGCAGCGCCGTCAGCGCCACCGTCTTGGCGGCGCAGGTCACCATCGGATCGATGGTGGCGGGAATGCCGCCCAGCGCGTTCATCACCCACGCTGGATAGGCGCGGCCGTTTGCCGAACGCAGCGCCGGACGGGCGACATAGAAGCGCGAGGTCGGCGCGTGCCAGCTCATGTCGGTGTAGTCGTCCGAGGTGGAGTTGACCTGCGACGGCGGCAGGTCGCGGCGCAGGATCGCTTCCGCGTCCCGCGGCGCGATCAGCCGCTCGAGCTCGTCGATGAACGGGTTCTCGGTCGCCTCGCCGCCGGCGTTGACCTGGACCTCGCGGGCGATGGCCCTCGCCGCCTCGTCCCAGCGCGGCGCGCCGACGGTCGAGAGCGCCTGATAGGTGATGTCGGCCATGGCGTGGTTGGCCAGCCCTGGGCGCGACTTCGATACCCAGTGCCGCTCGTAGCGGCAGCCGCTCATCTTGGCCGCCGCTTCCGCATTGCGGTCGAGCACGGCGGTCACCTGCTCGGCCATGGCAATGGTCGGCACGCGGATCATGTACTGGATCTCGGCTAGGCCTGCCGGCAAATTGTCGGCCGTCGCCTGCCCTGCCGTCAGGATCGCCTCGCTGATCGACCAGCCGCCCTGATGCGTCAGCATGGAATCGCGCAGCGCCTTGGAGGCCATGTACATCATCATCAGCGCATCGTTGGCGCCGGGCGCCCGGACCGCCGAATGCGCCTGCGGGATCGGTGCGCCGTCGCTTGCGCGGATCCAATTTTCCGGTTGGTCGCAGACGAAGCGATAGATCATCGCATAGGCGGCGCCGCAATGCGTGTCCCAGCGCGCGGTGTTGCAGAGCGGCAGCATGTAGAAGGGATGGAAGGAGATCATGCCGGCGAGGCCGTCATAATAACCTTTTGCCGCATGGATCGGCTTGGAGCCCCTCACCTTCTCGGCCGGCTCGCCGGTGAAGCGCAGCGTGCCCTTGATGCCATGCTCCAGCATCGCTGCCTTGGTAGCCAGAAGCCCGCCGAGGCTGCCGATGCCGAGGCCCGAATGCGGATCGGTGTGGCCGCCGGCCTCGACGCCGAGGCCCGGCCGCGCGCGTTTAATCGTCGCGGCGTCCTGGCAGTTGCCGGGCACGGCGTCATACTCGCCATACATGCCGATCACCGGGCCGTCGCCATTCGTCCAATGGGCGCAGAAGGCCGTCGGCATCCCGCCCGAGCCTTCCTCGACCGAAAAGCCTTCGCGCTTCAGCCGATCGACATACCAGGCAGCCGACTGATATTCGCGCCAGGCGGTTTCGCCGAAATCGAAGATGGTGCGCGTCCAGGCCGACAGCAGCGGCTGGATGCTGTCGATGCAGGTGAGCGCGGTTTCTTGCGCGGAACTCGTCACCGGTTTGTCCATGGGCCAAGAAAAGCAGTGAAGCGGCTCGGCAAAAAGTGATATGTTTTCCCGGCTCGTGCAAATTCGGTTCACCTGAGGCCTCTTGCGCATACCTTCCACGCAGGCGCTGCGCGCCCTCGACAGCTTCGCCCGTCACGGCAGCGTTTGGCGCGCGGCCGACGAGCTTCACCTCACCCGAAGTGCTGTCTCGCATCAGCTACGACTGCTCGAGCGCGATCTCGGCTTCGATCTGTTGCAGCGCATCGGCAAGGGCGTGGCGCTGACGCCGCGCGGCCAGCGCTACGCAGCCGATGTCAGGAAGGCGCTGACCGTGCTCGGCGACGCGGGGACGCAAAACAACGGCGCCGGCGTCGGCGGCTCCTTCGCCATCTCCTGTCCGCCGGGCTTCGCCTCGATGTTCCTGTGCACGCATATCGGCGAGTTCCAGCAGATATATCCGGACGTCGCGCTCTCCGTGCTGACGCCGCGGCGGCTCGACGATGTCAGCAATCCGGAGGCCGACGCCTTCATCGCCTTCGGCGTCGGCAACTGGCCGAATCGCGCGGTGGAGCTGCTGTGCGAAGTCTCCTTCACCCCGCTCTGCAGCCCCAGGCTGCTCAACAAGGTCGGCGGCTTTTCCAAACCCGCCGACGTGCTGCGCGCCAACCTGCTCCATCTCAGCGACACCGAGGACTGGGCGCGCTGGCTGGCGCTGTCCAAGGTGGAAAATCCCGATACCGAAGGCGGCATCTTCTTTTCCGACATGAACCTCGTCTTCTCGGCGGCGATCGCCGGCCAGGGCATTGCCTTGGGCGACGAGCTGACCGGCCGCCAAGCACTGAGCGAGGGCCGGCTGGTCAAGCCGTTCGAAGCGTCATTTCCCTCGCCGCGTGCTTATTTCCTGGTCTTCGAGCATGCGAAGGCGGGCCACCCGGTGCTGAATGCGTTCAGCGACTGGCTAAGGGCGAAGTTGTTGGAGAACAGACTTTAGGCGAATTGAGAGCCGCCGCCCTCTCCGGTCGTCATCCTCGGGCTTGACCCGAGGATCCATGCCGTGACGTTGACCGAGGGGTGCGGCGGGTGAGAATTCTGGACCGTTGTAACGCTCGTAGGTAACGGCATGGATTCCAGGGTCTGCGCGCGTCGCTTCGCTCCTTGCTCCGCCCTGGAATGACGACGGCATGCACGCTTTGGCTAATCGCGAACGTTCGTGAGCATGTCGAACGCCCATAAACGCTCCGGCCGCCCACCAACCCTCGCCACCCGTGAATCAAATTTGCCGATCAGGCGAAAACTATTCGGTTGCGGTGAGGCGCAGCCATGCCTACGATTTCATTGGGAACCGAGGAAAGAGCCAGGATGCAGCAACCCGGCCGGGCCGCAGAAATCAAGGCGAACGGGATCGGCAAGAGCTTCGGCTCCTTCCGGGCGCTGGACAATCTGACGCTCGATATCGGCCGCGGCGAGTTTCTGACGCTGCTTGGACCTTCAGGTTCCGGCAAGACCACCTTCCTGATGATCCTCGCCGGCTTCGTGCAGCCGAGCGAAGGCAAGCTTTTCAGCGACGGCGTCGACATAACCAACCGGCCGGCCGAGCAGCGCGCCGCCGGCATGGTATTCCAGGGCTATGCCTTGTTCCCGCATATGAGCGTGGAACAGAACATCGCTTTCCCGCTCAAGGTGCGAAAGAAATCGGCCGCCGAGATCAAAACCCGTGTCGGCGAGATGGTCGAGCGCGTCGGCCTCAAGGGCCATGAGAAGAAATTGCCGGCGCAGCTTTCCGGCGGCCAGCAGCAGCGCGTGGCGCTGGCCCGCGCGCTGGTGTTCGAGCCGGGCGTGCTGCTCCTCGACGAGCCGTTCTCGGCGCTCGACAAGAGCCTGCGCGGCCAGATGCAGGCCGAGATGAAGCGGCTGCACCAGGAAACCGGCACCACCTTCGTCTTCGTCACCCACGACCAGAGCGAAGCGCTGGCGCTGTCGTCGCGCGTCGCCATCTTCAACCACGGCAAGCTCTTGCAGGTCGGCAGGCCCGACGAGGTCTACGACCGTCCGGCCAACCGCTTCGTCGCCGAGTTCCTGGGCGAGATCAACATGCTGCCAGTGAAGGGCGTGCGCCCCGCCGACAATGGCGCCACGGGCCTCTGCGAGGACCGCGCCGTCAACATGCGCTGCAAGGCCGAGACGATAAAGGGCGACGCCATCCTCGCCATCCGACCCGAGGACATGTCGATCGCGCCGGAAGCATCGGTCAACGAGAACGGCATCGCGGCGACCGCTGTCGCCTCGACCTATCTCGGTGCCGCGACCAAGCTCGACCTCACCACGCGCCAGGGCGCCAAAGTCACCGTCTCGGTGCCGAACGAGGTCGCCGCCGCAGCCTTGAGCAAAGGCAATTCCGTCTGGCTGACCTGGCCGGCGGAAAAGGGTTTCCTCCTTCCGGACGGAGGACAATAGAGAGCGCCGCAGCGGCCTGAAATCGCCGCGCCGGCTTCCGGTTCAAATCAACGACAACAAGGGGAACTGACATGACGAACGAAACCAAGAAACAGACCATCGAATCCCTCGCCGAGCGGACCAGGCGCGGCGAGATCTCGCGCCGGCAATTCGCGCAGCTCGCGGGCCTCGTGCTCGCCGGCACGCCGATGCTTTTGCGCTCGACCGGCGCTCAAGCCGAGACCAAAGGGCTGGTGCTGGTGAACTGGGGCGGCGACGCAATCACCGCTTACGACGCAGCCTACGGCCAGGCCTTCACCAAGGACACCGGCATCCCGGTCAAGATGGACGGCTCCGGTCCGACCGAAGGCGCGATCGCCGCGCAGTACAAGAGCGGCGCGCCGACCTGGGACCTGGTCGACGTCGATCCGTTCTCGGCCATCACGCTCGGCGGCCAGGGCATGCTCGAACCGATCGACTACAAGGTCGTCGACAAGAGCAAGATGCGGCCGGGCTTCGGCTGGGAATATGCCGCCTCGACCTACTTCTTCTCCTATGTGATCGCCTACGACTCGCAGAAGTTCGGCTCCAACGCGCCGACCGGCATGGCCGACTTCTTCGACGTCAAGAAATTCCCCGGCAAGCGCTCGCTCTACAAATGGGGCGTGTCGAGCTGGGAAGCGGCACTTCTGGCCGACGGCGTGGCGCCGGCCTCGCTCTATCCGCTCGACCTGAAGCGCGCGCATGACAAGATCGCCGCCTTCAAGGAAAACGTCGTCTCCTACTGGGGCGGCGGCGCCGAAAGCCAGAGCGTTCTGCTCAACGGCGAGGCCTCGATGGCGATCGTGTGGTCGACCCGCGCCTCGCTGATCGAGCAGGACTCGGGCGGCCAGATCAAGTTCATCTGGGACCAGGGCCTGATCTCGCCCGGCGCGCTCGCGGTGCTGAAGAACAACCCCGGCGGCAAGGACGCGGCGATGAAGTTCATCGCCAGCGCGCAGGATCCACAGAAGCAGCTCGTCATGTTCGACAAGCTTGGCCAAGGCCCGGCGAACCCGGCGGCCGACGCGCTGATCCCGGCCGACAAAAAGCGCATCAACCCCGTCGATCCGGAAAACATGAAGAAGCAGATCCCGCTCGACATGGAGTGGTACGCCAAGAATTACGGCGGCGCGCTCGACGAATACACCAAGATCATCTCGGCCTGATCCGGCCGAGATCTTCAACCCCGATGAGAGGCACCCTCTCCGACAGGATGGGCGCGGCGCTGCTGATGGCGCCGCTGCTCCTGTTCCTTATCCTTGCCTATGCCTGGCCGTTCCTCGGCGTGGTGAAGTGGAGCTTCACGCTTCCAACGCCAGGGCTGGAGCAATACCACGCCCTGCTTACCGACGACCTCGTGCAGTCGGTGTTCATCCGCACGCTGCGCATCGCGGCGATCGTCACCGTCGTCTCGGTCACCGCCGCCTATGCGATCACCGTTGTCTGGGTGCGCGGCAGCCCGACGCAGCGCGTGCTTGCCGAATTCTGTATCCTGGTGCCGTTCTGGATCTCGGTGCTGACGCGCGCCTTCGGCTGGGTGGCGCTGCTCTCCAATCGCGGCCTGATCAACACCTGGCTACAATCGATCGGCTTCATCTCCGAGCCGCTGACCCTGGTGCGCAACGAGTTCGGCGTCATCGTCGGTATGTCGCATTTCCTGATCCCCTTCGCGGTGTTCCCGCTGGCATCGGCCATGCGCAGCCTGGACGAGCGCGTGCTGCTCGCGGCGCGCGGCCTGGGCTCCAGCCGCATGCGCACTTTCTGGACGGTGTTCGTGCCGATGACGCGTTCCGGCATCATCGGCTCGGCGCTGATCACCTTCGTCTTCTCGCTCGGCTTCTTCGTCACGCCGGCGATCCTCGGCGGCGGCCGCAGCGTGATGATCGCGGAGCTGATCTACCTGCGCATCTTCCAGAGCCCGGACTGGGGGCTGGGTGCTGCGATCAGCGTCGTTCTGGTGGTGTTCGTCGGCGCGCTGATGGCGCTGTTGTTCCGCTACGTCAAACCGAAGCAATTGGTGTAGCCAAGATGCCGACCTACCGCCCCGGCCCCGTCTCGCTCATCCTCGCCGTGCTGGTCGCGCTGTTCCTGCTGATGCCGCTGCTTGCCGTCATCCCGGTGTCGCTGACGCCGAGCCGCATGCTGACCATGCCGACGGGTGAATTGTCGCTGCGCCATTACCGCTCGCTGATCGAGGATCCGCGCTGGCTGGAATCGATCCTGCTTTCGCTCAGGATCGGCGTCGTCAGCAGCATCCTTTCCACCGCGCTTGCCCTCACTTTCAGCCTCGGCGTGTGGATGTTCCAGCCGCGCTTCACCGCCGCCCTCGTCGGCTTCGTGCTGTTGCCGATGGTGGTGCCGCCGGTGGTCTCGGCCGTCACGCTCTATTTCCTGCTCACCTCGGTCTCCGGCCTCACCTCGTTCTTCGGCTACGACACCTGGCTGGGTGTGGCCATGGCGCATTCGGTGATGACGGTGCCTTTCGCCACGGTGCTCATCCTGGTGTCGCTCAGCCAGCTCGACCGCCGTATCGACCTTGCCGCGCGCGGCCTTGGCGCGAGCGTTTGGGAACGCGCGACGCGCGTCATCATGCCCAACATCAAGTTCGGCATCGTCACCGCGGCGCTGCTGTCCTTCGTGCTCTCCTGGGAGGAGATCGGCGTGACGCTGTTCATCACCTCGGTGAACGCCATCACCCTGCCCCGCCTGATGTGGATGGGCCTGCGCGACAACATCGATCCGGCGATCGCGGCACTTTCGGTGATCCTGATCATTATCACCGTGCTGGTGCTCGCCGTGCGGAGTGTGGCGGTGAAGATGCGCGGCGGACAGTAGGCGAGCCTTCACGCCGCAAAAAATTTCGCTAGCGCCGCTGCTGTGCCTTCAGCATGCTCCTCCGGAAAGAAATGCCCGCCCTTGACCTAACCGCCTGCGATGCCGTCAGCCTATCGCTGCCAGGCGACCGGCTGAATTCCCACGCCGGCCGCTACGCTATGGTTCCTTGCTCATACCACCGTTCTCCACCCTCAAGCCCTTTGTCCACAATCGTTCTTCACCGCCTCCACAACAGACCTTGATCTCCGTGCACTTAACTCTCCATCTTGATTTCATCACGGAAAGAGTTTGGACCCACAGATGGCTGTCTTGACCGATGTTCAGCAAATGGAAGTGGACCTGCGGCACCGCAGCGAAACGCTAAATGTTGAATTTAAAGCTTGGATGGATATCTCGAAGTCGAACAAGGAAGGCCAGGCGAAGATTGCCCGGCACATCGCTGCGATTGCCAATCACGGCGGCGGTCGTGTTTATTTTGGGGTTGATAACGACGGCAATCCGGAGGCGCGGTCTGAGGCCTTTCCCCTCGAACACTTCCGTTCAGACGCGATCCATAACCTCTTGAAAACCCGCCTGGAACCTACCTTGCAGTGCGAGGTTCGCTTTACCGAGTTTACCAACGGGGTCACTTATCCGGTCGTTCATATCCCGTCCCACGGCACCACACCAATTGGAGCCAAAGACGAAAGCAGCTTCATGCATATCTACGTGCGGAGCGTCGGTCCAGAATCAGTGAAAATATCGAGATATCAGCAGTGGGACACAATCTTAAAGCGGTGCATGCGGTTCCGGGATGTCGAAGCCGTTCAAACGCGTGAAGAGGATGAACTCACGCGCACTCAGGCAATGACAAAGGCCATCACGAAATCTGTGACCGCTTCCGTTCTGAAAATCCTTGTAGAAAACATGAGTGCGGCACCTGCCACTGGACCGGGCGTTGATTGGACAACAATCGATGCACTCACGGAAAGTGCGCGCTGGGAGTTTATCGCGCAAATCAATGCTCTCGACTTTGGGACCACTGAAACTGATCAGCAAGTGCGAGAGATTGCTGGCAAACACGTCGTGTCAAGCTACGCGCTCTTGGATTCAGCAAACAACTTCCTCACCCTTGAGCGTCCACATAAGCTACTCAAAACTGCCAGTGAAGAAATGAACTACGTTGCGTCGTTTGGATGGCACGACTTCATTGTGTTGACCAATTCTGACGTGTCACCTCGTACTCGGCTGTGGAACATCGACGGTAAGGATGTCACCGGAGTCGAGGGTATCCGGGTTGACGGCAGATCGGTCTATTTTGGTGAGTACGACTATTGGCGGGCTTATGGGAACTCTGTCTTCGTCACGACCAAGAGCTACCGAGAGGATTATCATCGCCTGAAGGGTCGCGTTGATCATCCGTTCCTCACGTCGGTGAACATATTCATCAGGATGCACAGCCTGCTTGCTCACGCCGCGATTACGACGGCCAATGCGCCAGATGCCGAAAAAATTGCGCTGTTCACCGATCATCGAGGAATGAAGGACCGTATCCTTGGGAGAGGTATGGACTACGGCATGCGTGTACATACGCGTCTCAAAGCGGTCGAAGATAGATATTTTACTCGGCTGGTAGTCGGTCGAGCCGAGTTGTTGGAGGATTATTTCGGCACGTTGAAGCGTCTCTGCGTGCCGATCCTGGAAGTTTGGGGCGGGTCCAATTTTGATCCCGAAGAATGGTTCACAAGGGAGAATGTCGGACAGATCATCTCAGAACTGAGGAAAGAAGGAAGCACCGTCCGGCTATTGGACAAAGAGTTGCAGCAATCCGCCTAATTCCAGATTGATTGAGGTTGCTTCGGACGGATCGGCATCATCACCTCGGCCCTTTTGTCCCTCGTGCTCTCCTTGGGAGAGATCGGCGTGACTTTGTTCATCACCTCGGTGAACGCCATCACCCTGCCGCGGCTAATGTGGATGGGCCTGCGCGACAACATCGATCCGGCGATCGCGGCACCTTCGGTGATCCTGATCATCGTCACCGTGCTGGTGCTCGCCGTGCGCAGCGTCGTCACAAGGCAGCGCGCCGTGCGCTGAAACGGCCGATCAGACAAACCTGACCGAGACGCGGCCGAACCTGCCCAAATCGCCGGTGACTTCATCGCCGGGCTCGACTTCTATCGGCTTGACGCAGGTGCCGGTTATCACCACCTGCCCAGGCTGTAGCGCGATGCCGAGGCCCGACAATTCGTTGACGATCCATTGAAGGGCAATCCGGGGGTCACCCAGCACGGCCGCCCCCGATCCGTCATGGCGCGACTTCCCGGCGACGAACCCGACCACCGGGTGCTTCGCCAGATCCACGTCGCGCCAATCGTCTTCCACGGCCTCGCCGATGACGAACAGATTGGCGCAGGCGTTGTCCGCGATGAGCTGCGCCGCGCCGACCGCGCAGAAATCGTCGTATCGCGAGTCCGGTATCTCGATCGCCGGGTGCAATGCCGCCACCGCATCCATCACTTCGGCGATCTCATAGGGCTCCGCGCGCGGCTGCAGCTCGCGGCCGAAGCGAAAGGCGAATTCGATCTCGGCCACGCGCATCCTGCTCGTCGCCAGCGAAACGGCTCCGCCGACATCGACCGCCTTCTCCGCCAGCAGGCGCCCGGCCATCGGACCGTCGACGTTGATGTGCCTTTGCCCGGCAAGGCTGGTTGCGGCGATCTTCCAACCGAAAAGCGGAGCCGCGGAGCGATCCATCACATGCGACTGGACGGCATATCCTTCGGAGCGGGTGCGTGGCCGCAGCAGCTCGGGTATCGCATCGAAACGGGTGCCGTTGTCCCAATGGCTCACCAGCAGGCGTGAAGCGGCCCTGGCCTTTTCTGGATCGAACATCGTCAGCACCGAAGATCAAAAAATGCCGCGCTGCTTTAAGTCTTTGTTTTGCTGCATGTCGTTGTCCCAGAACCGCTGCACACTTCCGGGCGACATGCATTAGATCGGGAGCCCGGCATGGACATTGCGCAATGTGAACGGATCGAGACGATAGGTGACCGGGAATCGAGAGTCCAGATCGGCCAGACGACGGAGTTCCGCAGGCATGCCGTGACCGCAAAACGTAAGAGGCCCGCCGGGAGCGGCGGACCTCTTACGGAGCCGAAGTGGAAGCTCGGCACCGTCATGATCCGGGGGTGTGGATCGACTCGAAGGTTAGCCAACGGAAGGGCGCAGGGCGACTTACAAATCTGTAATCTTGGGCTAGATCTGGCGCCCGTACGCGTTACAAAAAACCGTTATATCAACGGCTTGCAGGGGGAACTTGATGTTTGGCGCCCCCTATCTGTCAAACAAATGTGATGCACCGTCCGTCCGGCAAGCGGCGCGGCGGGTTCGGCTTCGAGGTGCAAGAAGTATGAGCGGCGGCGCCGTACGGCCCCCGTTCGTAGCACTGCGCCATCGAGGCGCCGCGCCAGACGAAGGCCCCCCGGCCTCGTCCGTGCGTAGCAGTCAGTTCAGGCGGCTTGCGGCCGCCGCATCCTCTCGACAAACGCCTGCCTTGCCGGTCCGGCAAGCGGCTTGTCCATGGCCAACAGGCCATCGAGCAGCGCCAGGAGCTCGCGCGCTGCCGAAGACTTGCAGGAGTAATAGACCATCTGACGATCGCGGCGGGTTTCGACCAGGCCAAACCTGCGTAGTTTGGCCAGGTGTTGCGACAGCGCCGATTGGCTGAGTTCGACCTTGTCAGCGAGCACGCCGACAGAGAGTTCGCCCTCGGCCAGGTAGTTCATGATGAGCAGACGCTTCTCGTTGCCCATCACCGCGAGAAAGGCTGCCGCGCTTTCTGCGTTGGCGGTAAGTTTCTTGGTGACCATCGATTTCCCCATGGTTCATGCTCTTCCGAAGGCCATGGGGGCAATGGCTTCAGAGTTCCAGAGCGTTGATGAGCATGCCCCGATTGGACACGGGACCTGCCCTGCTTCTTTTCAACCAGAACCCCTTCGTAACCCGGTTGCCACCACGTCGGGGTTGTTGGTCTCGGACAGAACGCGCGGCGCTTTTCTGGGCGCAAGTCAATGCAGACTCGGAAAAATTCCACGCTGCTAATGCGTATCAGCGAAGCGCTCATTCGGCAAGAATATAACGAGGCCGGCAAAGCAGCGGCCAACCGCGGGCAGTCGGCGTGACCGGTCGAGGAGACCTCGGCCACGATATTGCCGCGACTCACTCCCAATCTCGAAGCGTGCTAATATTAGCCGGGGCAAAGGGGACCGGGCTGTAGGAGGAAGCCATGTCCGTCGTACGCAACACATTCACCCCCGACGAGACGGCCATGCTTGGCCGTGTCTACCAAAACGGCAATGTCGAGGGTGAGACCGCCGAGCAGAAGGAAGCACGCGCCTCGCGCATCCTCGCCAATTACATGGCGGGCATCACCGACGAGGCGGAACTGATCGAGCTTTCGCGGAAGCCGCTTGGACGATGAGCAGCGCGTGCCGCATAGGCGAGACGGCTTCACGTTAAGTTGACGTTTCGTGGGGCAGCGCTACGGTAAAATATATCGTTCTCCGACATATTTCGGGAGGTTAGCGATGATCCAGGGATGGTTTTCGAGGCCGGTCGAAGTCGCCGTCGGCGTTTCCGGCTCGATCCGCCACATATCCAACGCCGAGCAGGCTGTCGAACTGCTGACCGGCCAATGGCGCGATGCCGGCAGCGCGCCGCATGGCGCGGCGCTGCGCGCGTGCCGCCGCGCGATCCGCGGCGACGTCGCGGCGGACAATGCCAGGGAGGCCTTTGTTGTCGCCGCGCGCGAGGCGCATGTGCTGGTGGAATAGAGCGGACCGGCGTTCCACAAGCCGGCCTATCGATAGTAAAGCCACAAGAGCGCCAGCACCGCGAACACCGCCGGAGAAAGCAGGATTCCGGCCCGAAAGATGCACATGGCCAGTTGAAGCGGAGTGAACATGCCTGGTGGCGTCGGGCCTATCGATCGCGCGACTTGACAGAAAACCGACGCGCCGTTCCAAACGCGCGCAAACGATCGGCTTCAGCGCGGGCACGGCTCAGCCGCACTTCCTCGTAGAGTCCGAAAGCGGTCGCCATCAAGGTGGCGACGGTCATGGTGGATGCGAGCACGGCGATAAGCATGAGAGGTTTCCCGCGTTTCATCAGCCTGCCGGATTCATTAGCGCCGTCCGCGAGGGCGCGGCAGTGACTTTGGTCACACGATTTTTCAGCCATCCGGATCATGGATCCGGAGGCCCATGAGCCCGTTCGGGCGCGGCCCGTCCCGGCCTTGAAATTCTTCGGAACCTAACGCGCGATGGTTGGTTAATGCGAGGGTCCGCATCGCCCCGCGCGGACCTGCATCGGGTGCTCATCCGGCACCGATTGCTTGCTCTAAGACAATCACAAGAACGGAGGAAGTGATGAACGATGTCTGGTTTTCCGAACCAGTCGTGATCGATTTCCAGCCAAACGGCCAGCGCAAGGTATCAAGCTGTTTCGAAGCGATGGAATGCCTCGACCAACGCTGGCCGGGACAGGCGCGCGACGGCGCCTGGCGCTCGGCAAGCCGTGTCTGCCGCGATGCGCTCGACGGTCTGCGCAGCCCGGTGGAAGCCCGCAAGACACTGCGCAAGGCGGCCAAGGTCGCCGGCCTGCTGGCGTAGAGCGTTTCACCGTTTCACGGAAACGGCGAACCGCTCTATCTCTTTGTTTTTACGCAATTCCGGACGGAAGGCTACGGCGAAGTCGCCGAGCCTAACCGTGTGACACTTTTCCTGGAATTGCTCCAGCCTCGATTTCCCCATGGCGTCCCACCGGGGACGCCGCCAAGCCCGTCGCGGTTTCCCATTGCCGCGGCGGGCTTTTGTTTTCCATGGGGGCGAAGCGACGGCCGACGCATACTCCGGAACACGTTCAAGAACGCATCCCGTGGGGCACATGAAAACGCCGGCCGCTGGGGTTCGGGGTTGCCTGACGGGTTCAGGCCCTTCCATTTCGGCGAGTCGGAGCCCGGCCGCAACGCAAGCGCCGGCGCGTGGTAAACGGGTGGCTATTATCCACAGCCCGTCGCCGCGGCCGGTTCAGCCAAAGCCGCAAAGCATCTCGGGAAACTGCGCCGCCATCGCCCCTTCGTCGGCTTGCCTTGCGAAGATTTCATACACCTTCTCGCCGTCGTAGCGGGCGCGGCGGCGAAGGCGCTCGCGGTTGGTAACAAGACTGCCGACCTTGTCAAAGCGCCGGATGAAACGCTTGATCTGGCCGCGCTCGAAAGGAACACGGCGCTTGAAAGCAGCCTCCCAAGGCGTGCCGCGCGCCAAGTCGCGGTAGATGTCGAGAGCAGCGCGTTCGACGCCGAGCGGCACCTTGTCCCAAGGCTTGCCCCAGTTGAAGTGCCGGGCAAAGGCGCTGCCGAACGGGATTTGCCAACTGTAGTTGGTCATGGCGTTCCACGAAGGATGCAGGGTCTGCCATTTGCCTTCGAATGCAAGGTTCAATGCGCCTTGATCCAGTCCATTGACGCGAAGCGAAGCAAAGTGCCGAGCCGCGCCCAACAGGCCATCTCTTCTGATCCAGGGCAGATCGAGCAAAAGAACGCCAGAATTGAAATATGGAGCGCCGGACTGCATGGAAAGGCGCTCCCGATATCTCGGCTCGAAATACGACTGAACATCGTGGGCCGCCAGAAGCGGCGCGTTCAGCGGGGTTTCCATCAGGTCGACGACCGACCGGTTGAAGAGCACGTCGCTGTCCAAATAGACAACCCGGCTGTAGGGGACGAATTCGGCCATCTCGTCCACGAACAGCCGCATATAAACCGCGAGGCTCAGATGGCCGGGCGAAAAGCGCGCATTTTGCATCATCTGCGAGAGATCGATTACGCTGACGCGATCGGCGAGCAATCGCCGCGCTGCGGCAAGATCGGCCGCGCCGACATTCATTTGCAGGATAAAGCCGTCTGTCGCCGGCGAAACGTCCAGCACCCGGCGCGCCGCCAGGCAGGCATAGGGAAAGTATTTGGCATCCGCCGCCAGAAAGAAACAGGATTTCGTCATTTGCTGCCGGCCTAGCTATTCCGCTTGCTTCACTCCGGCGCCTGCCACGAAATGCTTGGCAACGAAAGTCTCGATCGGACCGGTGAGGATGGCTGCCTCGCTCTTGATCTTGTCGTCGTCCCAGTGCCACCATTGGATATCCAGCAGCTTCGAGATGATATCCTGCGGAAAGCGATATCTGATCAGCTTGGCTGGAGATCCACCGACGACGGCATAGCGCGGCACATCCTTGGTGACAATTGCGCCGGCGCCGATGACCGCACCGTCGCCGATTTCGATGCCCGGAAGTATTATGGCGCCATAGCCAATCCAAACATCATTGCCAATCATGATCCCGCCGGGCCTGCCTGCGTTCGGAACCGGGTCGCGCTGATCCAGCATGCGGCTGTAGATTGGAAAGGAGGTCGCACTGTCGGTCAGATGCTGCCCACCGCACATGAAAAGCACCTCACGAGCGATGGAGCAGAAGGCTCCGATTCTCAGCGGAGTATCCTTCGAGCAGTAAAGGATCTTTCGCCATGTCACACCATAGGTGTGGCGTCCCACAGACGCGTTCTCAGGCAGATAGTGGCGAACATCTTTCAACCACTTCGAAAAAGTCGACACTTTGAAACTCACTCGGCGCGCAGCGACATAACCCTTCGGATGCCCGGGCGAACTCGGGCATTCCAACTGGTGATGTCTCGCCCCCTGCCGAAAACGAGAAAGCCGTATCATAGCAAGGAGGATGTCACGGTCCGCAAGAATGTCGCACCAAGCCAGAAATATTCACCGACTGGACTTCGTTAGATCGGCAAATCACCTCCCGCAGCAAAATCACCGCTCTGCCCCGGCGTTAAGAAGTCCAGCAATCGCCTCGTCGATCCCAGTCCTCCCCTTGCGCCGTTCAGCGTTCGGATCGCGGAAATCGATCCAGCCTTCGTTGAAGCCATCGATCATGCGCATGCGCATTTCGGGGCGGCGCATGCCCTGATCGCGGAAGATCGTCGCAGCGAACCACTCGCACGTAAGCGCTGACATCGTCCGCAGCATCAGCCCTCCAAACAACGAACATACCTCGGATCTTACGATCATCTATTGCGTCAAATGCGGAGTTGGGCAGGGCGATGAAGCCGGCCTCGAACTAGCAATTCGTATTTGGAATCGTTGAGTTAAAACAAGAAAATGAAGCGTTTCGCCAGAGTGTAGAGGATTGACGCTCTGTCTTGCCCGCGCAATTGTGGCGACGGGCTTGGGAGGGAAACCATGAAATTTCGATCTTTGGCCGTCGCGGTTATTGCCGCTGCGGTGTCTGGCTGCCAATACAAGGCTGAACCTCTGCCGATCGCGGCCTATAACGTCTATTCATCGTATGGCGATAAGTTGCCCGGGAAGTACTTTCTATACGTCGATGCAACTGTCCTCTCCCGCAGCATCAAACCATCCGACATCAATTGCGCTGCCCACACCTTTCCAATCGATATGCGAGCCGGCTTTGCCGGATCGGTGCGAAAAACGCTGGAGCCTCTCGTGGCAGAGCTTCAAGTCGTCGATGCTCCGGTTGATCGAGCTGATCTCGCCGCCCAAGGTGCTCGCGGAATGATTGTTATCAAAGGCGAAGAGTTGGACGGGCGGCTTCGTGTCGTCCCAGGGTTTTGGACCGCCGGCATGGAAACGGAAGTTGAGTTGGCGGCTTCAATAACCGTTGATGGGCGCAACGGCCGCCTGCTCGGTTCCACTGTGGGCGGGGACGGCAATGCGCAGGGCGATGCCGGCGGGTTCTGCGAAGGTGGCGCCAAAGCAATGACTGATGCCGCAGAGAAGGCGATGAAGCAGGTAGTTGGACGGCTTGGCGAAGCGCTCACAAACTCGGAACGGGTGAGAAAGGGCAGTTAATGGGCCTTGCTCAGCCTCGTCTTCGCTGGCCAGACCGTCGGCGTCAAAACAGGTCGGAGACCATATCCGGCTGGCCAGCTTCATGGACTATGATCTGGGCTCTTTCGACGATGAGACATGCAGGCTCAAACCACTCCAGAACCCCTTCGGTCCAAAAGTGTTACCCATGTCTCCGGTATAAACCGTAACCTATGTGTCCGGAACGGACCCAAAAAATGGCGATCCCGGCAGGATTCGAACCTGCGACCATCGGCTTAGAAGGCCGGTGCTCTATCCAGCTGAGCTACGGGACCGTCGGCCGGCCGGGCCGGCTGATGCGCGCTACGCCAAGGCGAGGCAAGACTCGGGAAGTCAGTGCGTCCAGGGCGTTCTGCGGTCATAGCGGAAATTGTCCGAATAGGAAATCTGCCGGCGCTTGGCTTCCTTCGGCTCTTCGACGCGATAGGCGATCTTTTCCTTTTCGGCATAAGCCATAGCCTCTTCCTTCGTCTCGAAGGTGAGCTTCACCTGGCTCAGCATGTCACCCGAGGTGGTGTAGCCCATCAGCGGGTCGATCTTCTTGCGCTGGGCGGGATCGAATTCCAGCACCCAATGTCCGGTCTTGGCCTTGCCGGACTGCATCGCGGTTTTGGCTGGACTGAAAATGCGCGCGGACATGACCACCTCTTTGCCGCCCGAAGACCGGGCACCTCGCTCAGCGCCTCCGGGGATCCTACGGAAGCCCCGATCTCACGCCAATCCGTCATTACTGTGCAATGGGCGCCGCGGCAAGGCCGCAAGCGCCCCTCGTTCCCACGGCGCAGGGAACCTCGCCGCGCCAGCGACATTATCGAAAGGTCGGGCGGCCGGCCCGAGCCAGCCTTCCCCTGAGCCATCCATCAGAAGCGGACGTTCGCCATGACCAATGCAACCGAACACCCCGTCCTGCAGCTCGCCGTGCTTGTCGGCAGCCTGCGCGCCCAATCCTTCAGCCGCAAGATCGCCAAGGCGCTCGCCGCTCGTGCGCCGGATTCGGTGCGCTGCCGCTTCATCGAGATCGGCAACCTGCCGCTTTACAACGAGGATCTGGACGGCAACGGCCCGCCGGCGGCGTGGTCGGCCTTCCGTGCGGCGATACGCGAATGCGACGCGGCGCTGTTCGTCACACCGGAATACAACCGCTCGATCCCGGGCTGCCTGAAGAATGCGCTCGATGTCGGCTCGCGCCCATCGGGCAAAAACGTGTTCAAGGGCATGCCCGCCGGTGTGGTCAGCGTCACGCCGAACAAGCTCGGCGCATTCGGCGCTAACCATGCGCTGAGACAAACCTTCGTCTTCCTCGACATGCCGGTGATGCAGCAGCCGGAGGCTTATATAGGAAATGTCTCGGAGCTGTTGGACGACAAAGGCGCGGTGACCAACGCCGACACCGCCACCTTCCTCGAGAATTTCATGGCCAGCCTAGAGAACTGGATCAGGACGGTGCATCCTGGCGGCTCGTCCTTCGATGCCTTCATGAAGCAGCGCGAGAAGATTGCCGAGGACTATGTCAATGGCGACGCCTCCTCGCTGAAAGCGATCGTCACCCGTGCCGGGCCGGCGACATTCTTCTCGCCGCGCGGCGACCATCTCGAAGGGGCCGAAGCGATTGCCGGCCGTTACGAGCGCGATGCTGCGAGCTTCCACAAAGGCGGCAACACCGACCTCGAGGTGCTGCAGGCGTCGGCAAGCGGCGATCTGGCCTTCTGGAGTGGCTTGCAGCATGCCAAGGCGCGCATGGGCAAAAACGGCGAGGCAACCGAGATGACCTTGCGAGTCACCGAGGTGTTCCGGCTGGAGGACGGCGCGTTCAAGCTGGTGCATCGCCACGCCGACCCGGTTCATTAGCCGGCGCTTGCAAAAATCCGCGACACAATGCCGGTGGTCTTTGCAACATAGGCCTATTCCTTTTAGCCCTTGGGCGGCATATGTCAGATACATGGTCATGCCAGTTGAAGGCATGATGACGACGATAAAGACACTTATGGGCGCGGAAGCGAAAGTCTTGCCGTCGGGGGTCGGCGAGCCAGCGATATTGGAAGGCGCGATTGTCATCGGCGCGGGCGCCGCGGGGCTTGCAGCCACGCATGCGCTGGCCAGGGCCGGCGTGACGACGCGGATCCTGGAACGCGAGGAACGGCTGGCCGAGCCCTGGCATCGCCGCCACGACAACCTGCACCTCAACACGCATCGCGATCTTTCTTCGCTGCCGGGCGTTTCCTATCCCGCGGGAACGCCGGCCTTCCCGCACCGCAGCGCCGTCATCCGCCATCTCAACGATTTCGCCGAGACGCACAGGCTGCCGATCGCCTTCGGCGTCAAGGTCGACGAGATCGAGTTCCGCGGCGACCACTGGCTGCTGCGGACAAGCGCGGGCTTGACGGCGGCGCGATATGTTGTGGTCGCCACCGGGCGCGACCGGCAACCCTTCATCCCGGCCTGGAAGGGCATGGCGGATTTTTCAGGATCGATCATCCACTCGGCCGATTTCGGCAAGGCGAGCGACTATGCCGGCAAGAAGGTGCTGGTGGTCGGCGCCGGCAATTCCGGCTTCGACGCGCTCAACCATCTTTCCCGCGTCGAGACGGGCCAGATGTGGCTTTCGGCGCGCAACGGACCTTCGCTGCTGCCCAAGCGCATCGGCAAGATCGCGGTGCATCGCATCTCGCCGGTGATGGCAAGCCTGCCGACACGGCTCGCGGACGCGGCCATGGCGGCAACGCAGCGCCTGGTGTTCGGGGATCTGACGAAATACGGCCTGCCTCCTGCCCCGTCGGGCGGCGCCAGCCGGCTCGGCTCCGACTATACGGCGATCGCCGCCGACGACGGCGCGGTCGAGGCCATCAAGGCCGGGCGCATCATCGTGGTGCCGCAACTGCGCGAATTCAGTCGCGACGGCGTCGTGCTGGACAATGGGCAGACGATCGCGCCCGACATCGTCATTGCCGCCACCGGCTACCGCACCGGGCTGGAAACGATGCTGGGCCGGCTCGGCGTGCTCGACGCCAAGGGCGTGCCGCTGTTCAACGGCGCCGCCAACGACCCGAAGCTGCCCGGGCTCTGGTTCACCGGCATGCGGCCGAGCATTCGCGGCTGCTTTTCCAATGCAAGGATTCAGGGCACCGCGATCGCCAGGAAGATCGTCAGCCAGAAGCGCTGAGTGGCATCGTCAGTTCCGACCTCGGTTTTTGTGTTGCCTTCCGGGCGTGCGCCCCCTATACGCCGCGGAACGTCGGAGTGTAGCGCAGCCTGGTAGCGCATCTGGTTTGGGACCAGAGGGTCGCAGGTTCAAATCCTGCCACTCCGACCATTGCTTCTTCCTGGAATCGATCAGGCCGGCCTCGCGGTCCGGCATCCTGGCCGGAAGGGCGCAAGCCTCGGCAGCCGCGGCGATCCTCGACAGGGACATTGGGACACCGACATCGTCGTCGCCGTGCGGCGGCTGACATGGGGTGCCGCGCGACCTGTGGTCTCCCCTCATCGACGACCGAGTCAATGCGGCCTTCGCCCTGGGTGGCGGGAAGTTGCTGCTCGATGCGCTGCAGGACTGGGATTTGCGGCGCGGAGAGATCGGATCGCTGCGATTGCTTTTCGGCCGGATGTTGGCCCACGCGCTTTTCAAGGCAAGTTCTCTGATCCAGTCGGCATCACAGCCATGGTCGGCAGGCAGCATTGATCCGGATTGAGGCGGGACAGTCGTTTCCGGCTTGTGATTCGAGCCGCCAGAGGGTGAGCTTGGATCACCGGCCGAACGCAATGCCGAAAAGCGACCGAGGGCGGATGTGAGGGCTTACGCAAAAAACGGGTGCGGGGCGTCTCCAGTCCCTTTGGCTTTCATCACCGCTACGCAGTCTTCGATCTCCTGATCGGATATATTGAGTCCAAATTCGCCACACAACACATCCTTGAATTCACTCTCGTCCGAGAGCCAGCGTTTCTCAGCATGCCCGTCCGCATCCCGAATCGTGACGCGTGCATTGTACATCGTGATCCGGCTTCTATTCGGGCCTGGCTTGGCCACAATGATGTTCGCCTGATAAGGCGTCTCCGGGTGTGTCGCGGTATACCAATTCGCGATCTCGTACTCTGCGTCGTAGCGCGGGTGAGGAATCACGCGATAAATGTGCTGCCAGCCGTGTTTGAGACGTGCTTGTAGCGTCAGTTCGCCACCAACGTCGATAAACCGCATGAGTTCGTGCGGCGTCTCTTGTTCGATCTGCGGCTCAAGCAACAGTGCTGAGGTCGGCGCGAGATTTCCGAACCCAACATCGGCAAGATAAGCTCCTTCCGGCAGCTCTATTTTTAACAGCATGTGGATCGCAGGACGTTGAGCATCAATCGCCAACCCCCGCACTACACGCCCTTGCAGACTTGTGATCCTGAATCCGAGTGACCGCAGTCCGGCCCGGAACAACATGTTCTGTTCGAAGCAATATCCACCGCGCTTGTTGTCGATCATCTTTTGCTGGAGCGTCGGTATATCAAGCTTCGGTGGTCGTCCGAGCATGATATCCAACGTCTCGTATGCAATTGAATGCGACTGCGCGAAAATCAGGCGATTGAGGGTTTCAAGGGTTGGGGTGACTGGTCCCGAATATCCGATACGCTGGAGCCAAGCCTTCTGGTCGAATACCGGGTCGGACATTTCTGACGGCCCCCTCCCTCGGTGGGCGATACCGGCCCGACCGGCGTCTATTCTATGAGCACTGGATTTCGGGGACAATTGGCTTTCATTCACTTCAATCCACACCGCCGGCTTCCGGCCGACTTGCGACATGTTGCGCTGCCGCACGAATTTGGCCGCTGCGCGGAATAAGCGCACGTTGCCTTTGTCGCGCATCACACCGCTGGGTTTAAGAATACGGCCTGGCCCATGTGGGCGGGACTGAGTTTCACGGTAAACCCGCCGGGCGAGACCCCAACACCTCGAGCCCGGCGAGCCTACAACCCGATCTGGAACGCGACCGGGACCGGGATCAGCCGGCACTGTGTGCGTTGCAAGAGCGATGCCGGAAAGACTGTTCCGGAATGGGACGGCTACGCCGCGTGCTCCCACGGATTGATCACGGAAACGCCTGCCGTGACTCGAATAATCCCTCGCTTCCAACTTTGTCGCCGGTCTAGACTTCGAACCAGGGGGATTTTTGATGCCTGTTCTCGAGGCGTTGCTGTCACTGATCGGCCCGGCGTACCTGGCCTATTACGGCTTTACGGTTCCGGCCATGGTCGTTTGGGCAATTCTGTGTGCTGCCCTATGGGTTTGGAACAACCGGCCGAGCAAGAGACCGGGCGGCGTCGCCCGGTCACGGTTCGCCGGCCTGATGTTCTTCGGCCTTGTCGCCGCTTGCTATGTCGCGGCGCATACGGGAGTCTATCTTTTAGCCCGGCATCTTGCCGGGCTTTGGGCGTAACAGCTGGGCCGCTCTCGATGGCTAGATATCGAACTCGCCCTGCCCCTCGTCCATGGCGCTGACGGTCTCGGCGGCCAAGACGCGGGTGATCGGCGTCTTGCGCTCGAGGGCTGCGCGATCGAGGCGCTCGACAACGCGCATCGCGGTGCCGAGCGAACGCTCGATGCGGCGCACCAGATATTGCACCACATGCGGCTCGACTTCGATTTGGCGGTCGGCGAACAGCTTTGTGATGACGCCGGCAAGCAAAAGGTCGTCGGGCTCGTGGATCTCGACCGTCGCCGCCGCCTTCAGCCGCGAGATGAGATCGGGCAGCGCGACGCGCCAGGCCGAGGGGAACCGCCTCGCCGTCAAAAGCAGCGTCGAACCCGCGCCGCGCACGGCGTTGATCAGGTGGAACAGGCCCTGCTCGTCGATCGGGCCCTTGTCGACATCGTCGATGAGCGCCGGCCTGGTGCCGAGACCGGCAATGTGCTCGTCGATCCGGCCCGGATCGACGGCGACGGCGTGCGCCCTATCCTGCCAGATCCGGGCGAGATGCGTCTTGCCGGAACCGGGCGGCCCTGCCAGCACGACCACCGGCGACGGCCAGTCCGGCCAGCGGTCGATCAGCGATGCCGCCTGCGCATTGGTACCCGAGACGACGAGCTCGTCGCGCGAATAGCCGGTGCCGTGGCCGAGATCGAGCGGCAGCTGGCGCGGCGTATCGGCTGGCTGAGCAGCCATTTCAGCCCCGCTTCGAGCGATGGCCGCCGCCGCGATCGGCCGGCAATGGCGGCGCGGGACGGGCGGCGTGACCCTTGTAAAGCGGCGATTCGAGATAGCGGCCGATGGCGAAGCGCACCAGCACGGCAATCGCCGCCGAGGCCGGGACGGCGATCAAAAGGCCGACGAAGCCGAACAGCGCGCCGAAGGCAAACAGCGCGAACATCAGCCAGACCGGATGCAGGCCGACGCTTTTGCCGACCAGCCTCGGCTGAAGGATGTTGCCCTCGATGAACTGGCCGACGAAGAACACGCAGGCCACCGCCACGATCATCGTCCAGTCCGGCCAGAACTGGACGAAGGCAACGCCGACGGCGAGCACCAGCCCGGTCAAGGAGCCGACATAGGGGATGAAGGAGATCAGCCCGGCGAACAAGCCGATGAGGATGGCGAAGTTCAGCCCGGTCAGCGTCAGACCCGTGGCATACATCGCGCCGAGCACCAGGCAGAGCGTGCCTTGACCGCGCACGAAGCCGGCGGTGGCGGTGTTGATGTCGCGGGCGAGCGCGCGCACCGTCTCGACATAGTCGCGCGGCACCCAGCTGTCGACCACCGCCACCATGCGGTCCCAGTCGAGCAGCATGTAGAAGGCGACGACCGGGGTGACGACGAACAGGCTGACGACCGATACCAGCGCCACGCCCGAGCTCCAGATCGAGGTGAAGACGGTGGTGAGCAGCCCGAAGCCGGTGGTGAGCAGCGAGTTCAGCCCGTCGCGCAATCCGGCGGCGTTGACGCCAAAGCGCTGCTCCAGCCATTTCGGGTCGAAGCTGGTGATCAGCGACTGCAGGCGGGTGAGATATTCCGGCAGCTTGCGGGCGAAATCGGCCATCTGGGTGGCCAGCACCGGCACCAGGATGACCAAGGCCAGCACCACGACGACGATGAAGGCAATCAGGATCACCACAGTCGCCATCAGGCGCGAGAGGCCGAGCCGCTGCAGCCAGTCGGCAACCGGGTCGAGGAAATAGGCGAGCACCATGCCGGCGACGAAAGGCAGGAGGATGCCCGAGAAGATGTAGAGGAACAGCGCCAGCAGGACCGCCGTCGCCAGCCAGAAGAAGGCCTGGCGGCGAAGCCCGCCCGAGCTGTCGTCGGCCGCGATCGCCTCGGCGTCATTGTCAGGCGCCCGTGTTGGAGCCGCCCGACTTGCCGATGCCCGACTTGATGTCGCCGGTCTGGGAGTTGTCGATCTGGGAGTTGCTCGTCCGGGAGCCTTCGCCATAGCCGCTCATATGCCTTAGCCAAGCCACGAGATAGGCCGCGGCCGAAGCCACGGTCAAGACCCCGGTCAGCAATATGAGCGCGGTCCGCAGCGGGCCGAGATGCACCGAGAAGGCCAACTCGCCCAGCACAAGCGCCGCGAGCACGATCTGCGCAGCGGTGTTGGCCTTCGACACGAAGAGCGGCTTCATCTCGACCGGATGGCTCATGACGCTGGACAAGAGCACGGCGCAGACGATCAGTCCGTCACGCGAGACCATGGTCACCACCAGCCAAAGCGGCAGCTCGCCGGCAAAACCCATGACGAGGAAAACCGAGACAAGCAGAAGCTTGTCGGCGATCGGATCGAGATAAGCGCCGAGGCTGGACGACTGGTTCCAGCGGCGCGCGATGAAGCCGTCGACGCCGTCGGAAATGCCGGCGACGAGGAACCCGGCGAAGGCCCAGTCCCAACGCGACTGCAGCATGGCCAGCACCACGGCGGGCACGAGCAGCAGCCGCATGATCGTGATCATGTTGGGAAGGGTCACCGCACGTCCCGTCGTGGTTTTATTGGGGAATAGATGAGGGAGATGGCGGGTGGGCGCAAGTAGCGGGGCGGCGAAGCTGCCAATCCCCGTTTGCGCGGGAGATTGGCAGCTTCCGCTTTCCACGCTTTTATCGGCGGGAACGACCGTCATCCTTGCTCCCCGAAACCATTCATGCGAAGAGCCCGCAATGGAAACAGGGACGAGCCTACGATGAGCAAGGGCGATCCGGCCAAGCGAAAGAACGGGCTCACCTACGCCGAGGCTGGCGTCGATATCGATGCCGGCAATCTGATGGTCGAGAAGATCAAGCCGCTGGTGCGCGCGACGCGCCGGCCGGGCGCCGACGGTGAGATCGGCGGCTTCGGCGGGCTGTTCGACCTGAAGGCCGCCGGCTTCACCGACCCAGTGCTGGTCGCGGCCAATGACGGCGTCGGCACCAAGCTCAAGATCGCCATCGACGCCGGCAAGCACGACACGATCGGCATCGACCTCGTCGCCATGTGCGTCAACGACATCGTCGTGCAGGGCGCCGAGCCGCTGTTCTTCCTCGACTATTTCGCCACCGGCAAGCTCGACCCGGACCAGGGCGCTTCGATCGTCGGCGGCATCGCGCAAGGCTGCCGGCAGGCCGGCTGCGCGCTGATCGGAGGCGAGACGGCGGAAATGCCCGGCATGTATCACGACAAGGACTATGACCTTGCCGGCTTCGCGGTGGGTGCGGCCGAGCGCGGCCAGTTGCTGCCGACCGACGACATCGTCGAGGGCGACGTGCTGCTCGGCCTTGCCTCGTCCGGCCTGCACTCCAACGGCTTTTCGCTGGTGCGCCGGATCGTTGCCGCGAGCGGCCTTGGCTGGAGCGATCCGGCGCCGTTCAACGAGGAGCTCAGCCTCGGCGAGGCGCTGCTCGAGCCGACGCGCATCTATGTGAAGTCGATCCTGAAGGCGATCCGCAACACGCATGGCATCAAGGCGTTGGCCCACATCACCGGCGGCGGTTTCCCGGAAAACATTCCGCGCGTGCTGCCCAAGGATTTCTCCGCCGAGCTCGACCTCGAGGCGATCGACGTGCCGCCGGTGTTCTCGTGGCTGGCAAAGACCGGCGGCGTCGCGCCGGAAGAGATGATGCGGACCTTCAACTGCGGCATCGGCATGATCCTGGCGGTCGCGTCCGGCCAGGCAGCGCAGGTCGCGGCGGTGCTGCAGGAAGCCGGCGAGACGGTGACGCCGATCGGCCGCATCGTGCCGCGCCGAGACGCCGGCGTCATCTATCGGGGCTCGATCGGCCTATGAGCAGGAAACGCACAGTCGTCCTGATCTCGGGACGCGGCTCCAACATGACGGCGTTGATCGCGGCGGCCGCCGATCCAAGCTATCCGGCCGAAATCGTCGGCGTCATTTCCGACCGCGCCAATGCTGCCGGCCTCGGCATCGCCCAGTCGCGCGGCATCGCCACCAAGGTCGTCCAGCGCGCCGACCATCCGAGCAGGGATGCCTATGACGCCGCGCTCGATGCCGCGCTCACCGGCTTCGGCGCCGACATCGTGGCCCTGGCCGGCTATATGCGGATCCTCGGCCGCGGCCTGGTCGAGAAATGGCAGGGACGCATGGTCAACATCCACCCTGCCCTGCTGCCGGCCTTCAAGGGGCTGGACACGCACGCGCGCGCCATCCGCGCCGGTGTGCGCATCCATGGCTGCTCGGTGCATTTCGTCACGCCCGAGATGGATGACGGCCCAATCATCGCGCAGGCTGCCGTGCCGGTGATGGTCGGCGACAATGAGGACACGCTCGCAGCGCGCGTGCTGAAGGTGGAGCACCGGCTCTACCCGCTGGCGCTGGGTCTGGTCGCCGAAGGCAAGGCGCGCATGGAAAAGGGCCACACCGTGCTTGCCCATTTCGCCGACGACGCCGACAACGCCGCCTCGGTGGTGATGGCGCCGGATCCGCTGCGCGAGGAGACCGACCTCGAGCAGCTGGCGCGGATCACGCCGTAGCGGCCTCACCAGAACAACAGCATGACCTCCAGCCCGGATTCGCCGAACCAACCTGTGAGCCAGACCGAAACAGACCGGCTGCGCAAGGCTTGGATAGACGGGCTGGACAGCGGCCCGTTCGATGGTTTTGACATCGAAGCAATTAACGAGAAGGCTCGCGCTCGTTTCATTGGTTGCCCTGGTCCTGATCAATGCCCGTGAGACAGCTGCTTATCCTGCGCCATGCCAAATCGCGCTGGGACGATCCGGGACTCGCCGATTTCGACCGGCCGCTGGCCCCACGCGGCTTGAAGACGGCGCCGCTGATGGGGCGGGAGCTTGCGCGACGCGGCTGGCTGCCGGACCTGGCGCTGGTCTCGCCGGCGCTGCGCACGCGCGACACCTGGCGGATGGTCGCGGCCGAACTGCCGAAGAACGTGCCGGCGCAATTCGCCGACGAACTCTACGAGGCGGCGGCCGGTGCGATCCTGGCGCGTGTGCGGCAGGCCAAGGCGGAGAGCCTGCTGGTGATCGGCCACAATCCCGGCCTGCAGCATTTTGCGCTGCGGCTGGCCGGCGCCGGGTCGGATGAGGCTGTCTTCAAGAAGATCGAAGCGAAGTTCCCGACGGCGGCGCTCGCGCGGTTCACGCTGGACGAGGATTGGGTGGACCTCGACTTTCGCGGCGCGCGGCTGACGCATTGTGTTCGGCCGAAGGATTTGGGCCTAGAGTGAAAACCGCCGATCTCCTCGCTGGGATTGGCGCTGCTCGCCGCGTAAAACAAAAGGCGGCGGAGCAAGTCCGCCGCCTTTGACAGTTCAAAGCGTCAAAAATCAGTTGCCCCAGATGCCCTGGCCCGGGTCGGACCAAGCCTTGGAGCCAGCCGAACCTGTCGTCATCGAGGTGTCGACATCGGCCTGCTTGGCAACCTCACGCTTGCCGACCGAGGCCGTGTAGGCCCTGTCGACGCCGGCGATCGGCCGGTTGGCGTCATTGGGGTCGTAGTGATCGCTGCCAGCGAAGGCGGAGCCCATCGCGAGAAGCATTGCGGCAGTGGTGAGAGCGATCCTGGTCATTTCGGTTTTCCTTGTTCGTTTGGTTTCATCGTGGCGGAGGCCTTGGGAGGATGACCCCGCTGCCGACAAGACCCGTGGCGGCCGGGATTTATTCCCGGCCCGCTCGCTTTCTTTAGCGGCCTCGGTAGCGTTGGCCCAAATTTCGCGGAGAAAAAGACAAACGATTACAAATGCTTGTGATACAAATACTTGTGAAGTGATTTCACTATGCCGGTAGCCGGCTGTAGAAGAACAGAGCGGCGGGACAAGCCCGCCGCTCGAGGTCTTGGAACCAGGCCATTCAGCGGTTGCCGAACAGATCCTGATCAACGGCCTGGGCCGCCGGCTTCTGGACATTCGCGCCCGAATTCTTGATCGAAGCGGTGAACGAGCTGTCGACCGAAGCAGCCGGCCGGTTGACCTCGTTGGGGTTGTAGTGGTCCGACCCGGCGAAAGCGGCGCCAGTGGCGACAAGCAGGGCGGCGGCGGTAAGAGCGATCTTGGTCATTTCAAATACTCCAGGTTTCGGGTTGCGCTGTTTTGATCGGGCGCGATCGACGATCAGATGACCTAGTGGATCGGCACAGGGTAGCCACGGACATCGCCCGGGTGCTGCCCGCTCGTTCGACACACTTGAATTTCCTTGGCATCGGCCCCGTCTATCGGCCCTTACTCCCACTTCGACGGCACCAGGGGCATCGTTACAGGCATCACCGCTTCGTGATGAATGCTTGATCAACCCTGAAAAGCCGGCCCGGGAGCAGCCGGCTGCAGAAAAACAGAGCGGCGGGACAAGCCCGCCGCTTTGAAGTCTTGGAAGACCAGGGCGTTCAGCGGTTGCCGAACAGATCCTGAGCAGGAGCCTGGGTCGCCGGCTTCTGGACGTTCGCGTCCGAAGTCTTGACCGAAGCAGTGATCGAGGTGTCGACCGACGCAGCCGGCCGGCTGGCTTCGTTGGGGTTGTAGTGGTCGGACCCAGCGAAAGCGGCGCCAGTGGCGACGAGGAGGGCGGCAGCGGTAAGAGCGATCTTGGTCATTTGAGTTACTCCAGATTCAAGGTTGATGATCAGATTTGGGTTGATGGTCAGATTTTGGTCAGGACTGGAACCGGCTTTAGTGGTTGCCCCAGAGGCCCTGGCCGGATTCCTGCTGGTTCGAGCTGGGCGCGCTCTTGATGAAGCGCTGTTCGAACTTATTGATCGAGCCGGTAACGGTCCGGTCGACGTTGCCCGCGTAGCCCGCGGGGGCCGTCACGGCCGACTGGGCGGTATCGTTGGGGTTGTAGTGGTCGCTGCCGGCGAAAGCGCTGCCCGTGGCAATGAGGAAAGCAGCGGCGGCAAAAGCAATCTTGTTCATTTTAGGTACTCCAGATTTCAAAAGTCTCGTCCGTCTAGTGGCGTGCCGTAATGGAAATTCGCGTCGCTCGGACCACCCCGAAATGGGTCGGCCCTGCTGCCATTTCCAATCACGAAAAGTTGCGAACCGAACCGTTCGGTTCGATCTTGAAATTATGCAAAGGACGCAGCGGCCACATTCTTATCGTTTAATATCAATTGGTTACAGCAAACGGCGCGCAATGCGGCATCCTGGTACAGGCTGCCGGTGTTCACCGTGGTGGTACGAACCGTCAACATTAATTGAACCGAACGGTTCGATTTCATCGCTTGCACGACCGAACAAGGGACTCGGCAGGTGCCACGACCGGGATGGCGACCGCCGGGAAACCACGTTTGCCTTGCGCGCGGATCGATACTATCGGTTGCCTCGGGAACCAATTTGGACGCCACCAGCCGCCCTATGGCGACGGTCGACGCAATTGGGAGGAAACAGCGACAAACGATGCGGCTGCTGCTTGTCGAGGACAACCGCGAACTGGCCGATTGGCTGAGCAAGACGCTGCGCCAGGCGAGCTATGTCGTCGACGTCGTGCATGACGGCGAGGATGTCGAGCATGCTTTGGCCGCCGGCGACCATGCCGTGATCATCCTCGACCTTGCCCTGCCCCGCATGGGCGGCATGGAGGTGCTGAAAAGGTTGCGGGCGCGCGGCAACCCGGTGCCGGTGATCGTGCTCACCGCCAATGCCAGCCTCGACGGCCGGGTCAAGGGCCTCAACGAAGGCGCCGACGACTATCTGGCGAAACCCTTCCAGATCGAGGAGCTGGAAGCGCGCATCCGCGTGCAGCTGCGCCGCGCCAACGACCGCACCGCGCCGGTCATTGCCTGCGGCGATCTCACCTTTGACACCAACACCAGGCTGTTCTCGCTTGCCGGCGCGACGCTGTCGCTGACACCGCGCGAGCACGCCGTGCTGGAACAGCTCGTCGTCAAGGCCGGCCGCACGGTGAGCAAGGCGGCGCTCTCGACCGCGATCTACGATTTCGAGACCGACGCCGACCCCAGCGCCATCGAGATCTACGTGCACCGGCTGCGCAAGAAGCTGGAGGGATCGCGCGTCCGGATCGCCACCTTGCGCGGCCTCGGCTACCTGTTGCGCCACGACGACCCGGCGCCATGAGGATCGACAGGTTTCGGATCGGCAGCCTTCGCCTGCAATTGCTGGCCTGGGTGGTGCTGCCGCTTGCCGGGCTCGCCGCCATCAATCTGTGGACCAGCCAGCGCAACGCGCTGGCGACCGCGGACCTCGTCACCGACCGCATGCTGGTCGGCTCGGCGCGCGCCATCGCCGAGCAGGTGGCGATGGCCGACGGCGCGCTCGACGCCACCGTGCCGCCGGCTGCGATCGAGATGTTCGACACCGGCGACCGGGACAGCGTCTATTACCGGGTCGAGACCGCCGGCGGGCGGCTGCTGACCGGCTATCCCGACCTGCCCGTGGCGCCGGAGCGCGGCAGCATCGAGGCTGCCTATCGCGATCACCCGCTGCGCCTGGCGACGCTCAGCCATGCCGTGATCGGCGCCGGCACGGATTCGCCGATCAAGGTCACTGTCGGCGTCACGCTCGCCGGGCATGACGCGATGGTGAAGCGCCTGTGGCTCAGCGCCTTCGCCCAGCAGCTTGCCTTGGTGGCTATTGCCGGCGTGTTCGTGCTGCTTGGCCTGCGCCGCGGGCTGGCGCCGCTGATCCGGCTGCGCGACGCGGTGCGCTCGCGAAGCCGCAGCGATCTCGACCCGGTCGAGGTTCTGGGCGCGCAGAGCGAGATCCGGCCGCTGATCGAGGCGCTCAACGCCTATATGGAGCGCGTGCGTGCGCAGATGGCGGCGCAGCGGCGCTTCATCGCCAATGCCGCGCACCAACTGCGCACGCCGCTGGCGCTCTTGTCGACGCAGGCAAGCTATGCCTTGCGCGAAACCGCGGCCGACCGGCGTCAGGAGGCGCTGGTCGCCTTGCAGGCGAGCTCGGGCAAATTGGCGCGGTTGGCCGAACAGCTGCTTACGCTGTCGAGGGCGGAACCTGGCAGCCGACGGCCGCGCGCCGACCGCATCGACCTCACCGAAGCCGCCCGCCATGTGCTGGAAGCGCAAGCGCCGGCGGCGATCAACCGCGACATCGACCTCGGCCTCGAGGAAAACGGACCGGTGACGGTGGTCGGCGACGGCACGATGCTGCGCGAGATGATCGTCAACCTGGTCGACAACGCGCTACGCTATTCCAGACCGGGCGGTAGCGTCACGGTGAGGCTGGCGACTGCGGCCGGCGAGGCCGAGCTCACGGTGAGCGATGCCGGACCGGGAATCCCGGCGGAAGAGCGGGAGCATGTCTTCGAGCGCTTCTACCGCCTCGCCGGCTCGGCCGAGGAAGGCAGCGGTCTTGGTCTCGCCATCGTGCGCGAGGTGGTCGAGAATGCCGGCGGCAGCGTCACGCTGGGCGACGCCGCCGCGGGCGGGCTCAAGGTCGAGGTGCGGCTGCCGCTTGCTTCACCTGAAGAGCGATCTGCCTGATCAAGCCCCCTGCTCGTTGAACGGCGCCGGGCGCCACTTCACCACATAGTTCTCGAAGCGGGTGATGATGAACTCCACCACCAGCGCCATCACCGCCAGGATGATCATGGCGGCGAAGACGCCATTGGCGTTGAAGGCGCCCTGCGCGGTGGAGATCAAGAGACCCATGCCCTGCTTGGCGCCGAGGAACTCGCCGACCACGGCGCCGACTAGCGCGAAGCCGAAGGAGACATGCAGGCTGGCGAGGATCCAGCTCATCGCCGAAGGGATGATGACCGAGGTGGTGATCTGCATCGGCGAGGCGCCGAGGATCTGGGCGTTGGCGATCATCGCGCGGTCGGCCTCGCGCACGCCCTGGAAGGCGTTGGCGAAGACGACGAAGAATACCATGACGACGGCCAGCGCCACCTTGGACGCCATGCCAAGTCCAAGCGCGATGATGAACACCGAGCCGAGCACCACGCGCGGCACGGAGTTCGCGATCTTGATATAGATCGAGAACACATCGGCCAGGAGCTTGTTGCGGCCAAGGATGATGCCCGCCACGATGCCGCCGACGGCGCCGATCACGAAGCCAAGGAAGGTCTCTTCCAGCGTCACATAGATCTGCAGCCAGAGCGGCCCCTGCGAGGTGCCTTCGGTAATCCAGGACCAGATCTGTTCCCAGATGCCCGACGGGCTGGAGAAGAAGAACGGGTCGATGATGTTGTAATCGGCGCAGAGTTCCCAAAGGCCAAGGAAGACGACGAGGATCGCGAGGCGCAGGCCGATGACCAAGGCATGGCGCTTGCGCAGCCGCGCCCTCGCCTGCGCTTCGGCGGCGACGATCGAAGTGGCACGGGCAGCGGCCTGATCGGTGGGAGAAATGGCGGTCATGCTGTGTCTCCTGTCAATGGCCGGTCTGGAGGCCGCGGCTCTGGCCGAGCTGCACTTCCTCGCGCAGATCGCTCCAGATCACCTTGGCGATCTCGATGAATTTCGGATCGTAGCGGATGTCGGCCATGACGCGCGGGCGCGGCAGGTCGATGCGGTAGACGCTTTTCACCGTGCCCGGACCGGCGGTCAGCACATAGACCTTGTCGGCCAGCGCCACCGCTTCCTCAAGGTCATGCGTGACGAAGACGACGGAGGATTTCAGCCCCGACCAGAGGCCCAGCAATTCGTCCTGCATTGCCGTGCGGGTCTGCATGTCGAGCGCGCTGAAGGGCTCGTCCATCAGCAGGATCTTGGGCTGGTTGATGAAGGTCTGGGCAAGCGCCGCGCGCTTGCGCATGCCGCCCGAAAGCTGGTGCGGATAATGCTTCTCGAACCGCGAAAGGCCAACCCGGCCGATCCAGTCGCGCGCCTTGTCATAGGCTTCTTTCTTCGGCGTGCCGCGGAAGAGCGGACCGGCGGCGACATTGTCGATGACGCTGCGCCAGGGAAACAGCGCGTCGGCCTGGAAGACGAAGCCGATATCGCGGCTGATGTCGGTAACCGGATTGCCCATGACGCGGACATTGCCGGTGGTCGGACGCAACAGGCCGGTGACGAGGTTGAGCGTCGTCGACTTGCCGCAGCCGGTCGGCCCGACGACACAGGCGAACTCGCCGCGCGCCACCGTCATGGTGAAATCGCGGATCGCCGTCATCATGTGGCCGTCAGGCGTGACGAAGCGCAGCGTCACGTCGTCGATGGCGATCGCGGCATCGGCCGGCGGCGCGGCCGGAGACAGTTTCTCCGCCGCCATGGTCTGCAACTGCATGACACACTCCTATCGTGGTGGTGCGAGGACGCCGGGCTCAAGCCCGCGGGTCCGCCGCACGACGGCACCGGCAAAGGCGCCGCTGCCGAATTGATTCAGGCAGCCGGCGCAAGTCGTTGTTCTCTGGAGCGGTTCGTCGTTTCACGCCAAACCGCTTCATCTCTTTGCTTGACGCAATTCCGGGCGGAAAACCGTTTCACACTTTTCCTGAATTGCTCCAAGGGCGGACCGATCGGCCCGCCCTCGCCTGCCGGCGCCTACTTGGCGGCGTCCACGAACTCGGTCGTGTAGGTCTTCGACAGGTCGATCTGCTTGCCCTGCAGGCTCTTCGAGAAAGTCGACAGAACCTTCAGCACCGTCTGGGGGCCGTCGGCCGGCATGCGACCGTCCGGCGTGAACATCGCCTTGCCGCCGGCCAGGCCCTGCACATAGAGGTCCTTGCTGCCGGCATAATAGTCCTTCGGCATCTTGTCGGCGATCTCTTCGGCCGAATGGCCGGCGATGAACTTCATCGTCTTGACGAAGGCATTGGCGAGCTTCTGCGCCTCGTCCTTGTGGCCCTCGATCCAGCTTGACTGGACATAGAAGGAGGCCGCCGGATAGTCGCCGCCAAGCGCTGCCTTGGTCTTTTCGGGCGTGCGCATATCGACCAACACCTTGGCCTCGCCGGTCTGGAGCAGCTTGGCGATGGTAGGCTCGGTGGTCATGCCGGCCTGGATCTGGTCCTGCTTGACGGCGGCGATGAAGGTGTTGCCGGCGCCGACCGGAAGCAGCGTGTAGTCGCCCGGCTTCAGGCCGCCGCGAACGGCGAGATACTGCGTCAGGAAATCGGTCGAGGAGCCGAGGCCGGTGACGCCGAGCGTCGCGCCCTTGAAGTCGGCCGGCGACTTGATTTCCGGATGCTTGGCCGAGACCAGCTCGACCTCGCCCGGCGCCTGGCTGAACTGCACGATCGACTGGATGTATTTGCCCTTCGATTGCAGGTCGACAGTGTGGTCGTAGAAGCCGACGACACCCTGCACGGCGCCGGCCAGCAATTCGTTCTCGGCCTCGACGCCCGCGCGGGAGTTCACCAACTCCACGTCCAGCCCTTCATCCTTGAAGTAGCCGAGCTGCTGGGTGAGCACCGCCGGCAGATAGATCTGCTTTTCCATGCCGCCGACGATGATGGTGATCTTGTCGGCTGCCGAGGCCGCCGATGCGCCAGCGCCGACCATGGCAAGCGCCAGCGCCACTGAGCGCAGCGCGCGTCTAGAGATGAAACCGGTCACGTAACTTCCTCCGCTGGGCGGCGCGCGGCGCCGCATTTCCTCCTGCCGGCCGCTCCCAGGCCGCTCATGTGGCGAACGCCACAAAACCGTCATGGCATGGCCAAGCTTTCAGCTGGCTTTCAGCCGTTTTAGCGGCGGTGGAACGGAATCCGGCGTGGTTCCCGGTCACGAGGCAGTGAAGCCGAGAACGTCGCGCATATCATATTCGCTCGGTGGCCGCCCGGCGACCCAGAGTGCCGCGGCGATGGCGCCGCGCGCGAACATCGAGCGATCGCCGGCGGCATGCGAGAGCGTGAGCGTCTCGCCTTCGGTGAGGAAGCTCACGCTGTGCTCGCCGACGATGCTGCCGCCGCGCAGCACGGCAAAGCCGATCTCGCCGGTTGGGCGCGGACCGACGAGGCCGTCGCGGGTGCGCTTCGCCACATTGTCCAGCTCGACGCCGCGCCCGCGCGCCGCCGCATCGCCGAGCATCAGCGCCGTGCCCGACGGTGCGTCGACCTTCATGCGGTGATGCGCTTCGAGGATCTCGATGTCGCAATCGTCGGGGTCAAGCACCCTCGCCGCCTGCTCGACCAGCCCGGTCAGCATGTTGAGCCCTAGCGAATAGCTTCCGGAGCGCACGACGGCGATCTTCTTCGCCGCCTCGGCGATTGCCGCCAGCTCCGAGGCGTTGAAACCTGTCGAGCCGATCACCAGCGCCGGACCGCCGCGCGCGGCGCAGGCCTTGGCCAACTCGGCTGAAGCCGCAGGCGTGGTGAAATCGACGACCACGTCGGCAAGCGCCAGCGCTTCGTCGCGATCGAGGAGCCCCTTGCCCATGCTGCCAGGCCGATGGAAGCGCGCGACGAGCTGCAGCCGCGGATCGGCCGTGACGGTTTGCGCCATCTGCCGGCCCATGCGGCCGAGCGCGCCGGCGACGGCTATCCTGAGCGGCTGCGGCATGGCGATCCTTGTCGAAAGCCCGAGTCGTAACAATCCTCTAGCACGCCGCCCTGACAAATTGATTCAAGCGTTGATTCAGGCGGCGCCGTTGGTCTTCAGCATCATACCGGCGATTTCCTTGACCAGCTTGGCGGCGACCAGCGCCGTCACGTTGGAGAGGTCCTGGCGCGGATTGTATTCGACCACGTCGGCGGCGACTATTCGTTGGTCTATTGCCTGGATCAGGCCGATGACCTGGCGGGTGGTGAAGCCGCCCGGCTCGCGGTACGAGATGCCGGGGGCGAAGGCCGGATCGAGAGCGTCGATGTCCATCGAGATATAGACGGGCGTCTTGAGGTCGAGCTGCAGCCCTTCCCTGAAATGCCGCATCTCCACCACCTCGACGCCGAAGCGCTTGAACTGGTCGCGATGGTGATCGTTGACGGTGCGCAGGCCGATCTGGATCAGCCGGTCGGCCAGCTTCTCCTCCATGACGCGGGCAAAGGGCGAGGTGTGCGAGCGCGGATTGTCTTCATAGGCATGATAGATGTCCGGATGCGCGTCGATATGGACGATCGTCAGGTTGCGATGGCGGCGGCGAACGCCACGCAGTATGGGCCAAGAGATCGCATGATCGCCGCCGAGCGAGATCAGCGGATGGCCGGCGTCGAGAGCGCGGCCAACTTCGCTTTCGATCCGCTGCCACGGGTCGCCGGGTTGGGTAAAATCGATGTCGCCGTGATCGACGAAGCGGTCCATCAGGTCGAAGCCTGTTTCCGACCATGAAGTGTAGGCGTCGCTTGCGAGTTCGCCGGATCAGCGGCGGCGCCTCGGCTGGCCCGCGCAAATAGGACGAATTCTCGTCATGCGGAATGCCCAGAAGCGAGATTTTTGCCACGACATCCTCCACTGATCCGCAACTGTTGCCTCTATAGACGCCGGAGCTGGCGGGCGCGACGAGAGGCGCTTGGGCCAGATGGCAAGGCCGGCGCCGGACCGGCCGCGAATGTGAAGCGCCACACTCATCATCACTCGCTCGATGTGCTAATTTAGCGCCTGTGTGTCCGGCAGCACCCGGACCGTGTCCGAGGGGGACGCCCATGCTGCGGCCAGTGCATGTCCTGGTTCTTTCCTGCCTCGCCTTGACGCCGCTTGCCGGCGAGGCCTTGGGGGCGCAGGCGTCTTCCGACAAGCCTGACGATGCGGCGAAGAACGCCGCGCTCGCCGAGGCGATCAGCGTCTGCGACCGGGGCGCTTCCGTGCCGCTCGATCCTGAGGCCAAGGCGCCGCCTATCCAATATGGCAAGCTCTTCCCGCAAGACTTTGATCTCAGCAAGCTCAAAATCCTGGCCGACAAATGCCAGGCAGCGATGCTCGGCGCGCCGCAGGAAAAGCGGTTGGCGCTTGAATGGCTTCGGGTCCAGGTCGCGCTCAACCAGCCGGGGCTTACCTTTCTCCTGCCGCAGATCAAGCTGCTCGCCGACGGCGGCAGTTCCGAGGCGAATTACCTACTCTACGAGGTCTATTCGGTGCATCGGCACGACGGCGCCGACGCCGGTCCACCGCCGGTCACACGGGAGATGGCGCTCGATGCCTTGCAGAAGGCGGGCGCTGCCGGTCATCTCACGGCGCTCGAGACGCTGCTCCGTCAGTATATCGAAGGGCCGCTGCTGCGCCGCGACGCGCATAAGGTGGTCGAGACCGCGCAACGCGTCATCGACGCGCCGGCTCAGGGTCAGTCGCCCGGCGAATGGGACAACCAGTTCCGCGCCGCCATGCCGCTGCTGATTGCACGGACGACGCTGACGGAGGACGGCTTCACGAGCGACGAGCAGCAAAAGGCCTTTCATGCCGTCGAGACGGATTTCCAGGCCGGAACCAACGGCTCCGGAGGATCGGCGCTGGCTTACATCAAGGCGCTGCGGCTGGGCCGCGGGACCTCGCAGGACGCGGCGAAGGCCAGGCAGTTGCTGGAGGCGCGCGTCGGCAGCGATCAATATGCCATACCGATGCTGGCCGACATGCTAGCCAAGGGCGAAGGCGGCCCCGCCGACGGCAAGCGCGCCATCGCCATGCTGCGTGCCGCCACCAAGAATGTCGCCGAGGCCGGGCCGGAACTCGCCGGCCTGCTCATGGACGGCAAGTTCGTCGGTCGGCAGCCGCGTGAAGCGATCCAATTGCTGAACGCCCCCTGGGACCTCGATGCCAGTATCCGGCTTGCGAGACTACTTCCCGACTATGACGGCGTCCAGATCGACAATCCGGGCCAGTTGATCGAGCGCTTGAGCGACGGCGCCGAGGCCGGCGAACCCGGCGCGGCGCTGGCGCTGGCACGGCTGCAGCTGTCGGACGATCAGCAGTTCAAGAATGAGGATTTGGCGCGCGCTATGCTGAAGCCGCTGGCCGATAGCGGCGACCGCGAGGCGCTCTGGCTCTATGCCTCGACGCAATATGCCAATCTCGATTCGACCAGCTACCGCCCGTCGCGCCGCGACGACGGTCTGAGCGACGATCAGCTGAAAGCCCTGATCGACGAAGGCGAGGCCAAGAAAGAGCAACAGGCCTATCTGCTGCAGGCCAAGCTTCTGCGCAAAGGCGTGGTCTATCCGCAGGATGATGCAAAGGCGACCGCGATGCTGATCAACGCCGCCAATCTCGGCAGCGTCGAGGCGATGGTGCTGCTCGGCGATGCCTATGCCGACGGTGTCGGCATCGACAAGAACCCGCGCGAGCGCCTGCATGCGTGGCGCGAGGCGGCGCGGCTGGGCTCACTCCAGGCAAAGAGCAAGCTCGCCAATGCCTTCACCTTCGACAGTTTCGATCATCTGATGACGCTGCGCGAAGGCATCACCGACCGCATCGCGCTTTACAATGACGGCATCGGCAGGATGGGCGCCGGCGTGCTCGGCAACGACACGGCAAGCATCGAACTGAGCGGCCTCTTTTCCGGACCTGCCTCCAGCGCCGGAACGGCGGCGATCGCGACCGCGGTGATGGACGCTTTTCGCGAGGCGCCGGCGGGGCTCGCGGAAGACAACCTCGTCGGTATCGGCAAGGCGCTGCCCGACGAGATCCGCGCCGCGATCGAGACGACGCTGAAGAGCGAAGGTTTTTATACCGGCGAGCCGAAGGGTTATTTCGGCCCTGACGCGCGCAAGGCGCTGGCCGCCTGGGTCGACGCCAAGGGCCCGCTCGCCGAAATCCCCGCACAGACCGCGGCGGCGCAGCAGGCCGCGCCGGCAGCGGGTGGGATCGACGCGGAGGTCCTCAACCGCGTCCGCGACAAGGTCTTCACGCAGGCGCAGGCGGCCAAAACCGACAAGCAGAAGCTTGCCGCCATCAAGCAGCTCAGCACGCTCGCCCGCTATGGCGACCTCCCCTCGCGCTGGGCGCTGGTGCACAACTACCATCAGGCGAGGGCCATCCGGTCGGTGGTCACGCCGGACGAGATCACCCGCTATGCGCTCGACATCCTGGTGTCGAAGCCCGAAGGCGTCGACAAGCCGGAGTTCGAGTTCATCTTCGACCTGACGCAGATCACGCAGGACCGGAAATCGAAAGCGGTGGGCAACGCCACGCTGCGGGCCATCCGCGACGATCCGCGCCTGCAGGATCCCCTGACGCTCGGCGCCATCATGGGCCAGTTCGCCTTCGCGCCGGACGCCTGCGACTCCGTGCTGGCCGCTGCCCGCAAGGCCGGCATCGACGGCGTGGGCGAGGATGGATGCGACGAGGACACGCGCACTGCGCTGATCGCCTATGCCAAGGACAAGGGTGCATCCGGCACCGATGCGGCGGCGCGCAAGGCGGCCGCGGAGCAGATCAAGGCTCTGGATGCGCAGGCGGCGAAGTAGCCAGGCAGCGGTAAGCGGGCCGCAAACCGGGCTATCCCGCCTTGTCGACGCGCTCCAGGATCGCGCGATAGCGCCTGCATATGGCGGCATCCTGGTAGAAATCCACTTCGGTATCGATGATCTGGTCGAGGCTCATTCCGCGATAATGCGCCTTGATCTTTGCCAGGATGTCTTGCGCTTGCCTGATTTCGCCGAGTTCGGAATGGCAGATGATAAGACGAATGAGCGACCACGGTGTTACAGTCGCCATTTTCGCGTAGCAGGCAGCCGCCTCGCGATATCGCCCAGCCGTCGTCAGCAGGACGCCGCGGAAGTCGTCATACCATCCCACGGCGTATGGATCGCGGCGCTGGGCTTCGGTTATTTCATCAAGCCCTTGCTCCGGCCTGTCCGTGTGATTGAGGAAAATAGCGCGGATGCTGAGAATGAACGGATCGTTCGGATTGAGCGTGACGGCCCGGTCAAGGCTGAATTCAGCTTGCTTGAACTGGCGCAGGTACAAGTGAGCGAAGCCGGTGGCGAGATGCCCATAGGCCTCGTCGGGATCAAGGTCCAACGCCGTTCTCGCGATCGCCAGTCCGGAATGCAAATGGCCGGGATTGTTGTAGTCCCAATAGTACTTGATCGACTCCACAAAGCTGAGCATGGCGTGGGCGGCGGCAAACTGCGGATCGAGCTTTACAGCCTGGCGCAGGAATGGTTCCGCTTCGAGCACCGTGTCATAGACGGCCGCCAGTTGCAGCGCCCGTAGGTAAAACTCGTAGGCCGACATGTTGTTGGTCGGCCGGGCCCTGGCGCGCGACGCGATCGCGGTTCTGGCCTGCCGGGCCAGACGCGCCGCG
Organism: Mesorhizobium sp. B2-4-3; assembly: GCF_006442815.1. Classification (GTDB taxonomy): domain Bacteria; phylum Pseudomonadota; class Alphaproteobacteria; order Rhizobiales; family Rhizobiaceae; genus Mesorhizobium. The sequence goes on along the minus strand of NZ_VFVL01000029.1, from coordinate 3,335 downwards.
ATCATCCGGGTGATTTCGTCCTGGATGGCGAAAATGTCGTCGAGTTCCCGGTCGTAGTGTTCGCCCCAGATATGAGCCATCGACGACGCATCGGTTAGCTGTACTGCGATCCGCACCCTGTTGCCGATCTTCCGCACGCTGCCTTCGACGACATATTGGACGCCAAGCTTGCTCGCCACCTCTGCCGGCTCATGCGCCTTGCCGCGAAACTGGAAGGAGGAGTTCCGCGCAATGACCAGAAACTCCTTATATTTGCCGAGCTCGACGATGATGTCTTCGGTAATTCCGTCGCTGAAATAGTCTTGCTCCGGGTCACCGCTCATGTTGTCGAAGGGAAGTATGGCGATGGACGGCCTGGGCGGCGCCGTGCCATCTGCCGTAACCGCAAAGGGCCTGGGGCCCGCATATTTATAACCGCGACCATGTACGGTTGCGATAATCTCGGCAGACAGCAGTTTTCGCAGCGCCGAAATGTGGACCTGCAGCGTGTTCTCCTCCACCACCACGCCGGGCCAGACCGCATCGAAAAGTTCGGTCTTGCCGATCACCTCATCGGGCCTGTCGAGCAACATGGCGAGGATGTCGAAGGAACGCCCCGAAAGCTCCACCGGCCCTTTCGGACCCAGCAACTGCCGTTCGGCTCGTCTCAAACGATAGTTCCCAAACTCCAAGTCCATTGGCCAAGAACCACCCTCGCGGTCAAGATAATCCAAGATGACCCTGAAGGCGAACTTCAGGGCCGTTCGGGATTCTTCGCTTCAGGCAATTTCAGAGCCGTACAAGACTCTTCAGGTTCAAGCCAAGGACCTGCGTGCGAGGCAGTGCCATTGTCGCCGTTCAGGAGGACATCATGGCTGACATCCTCACCACAGGCCCGATCATAGTCCGACGCTTTAAACTGCTGCGGCGAAGCTTTCCGAGGCTTGCAATCGGCGCATCGCTCAATGCCATATCCGGTTTGGTAGGCGATGCACTCAAGATGGCTTACGTGGACCCCTACGCCAGTCTTGGTCGCCAACCGCCGGTCGTCCCGGACGATGATCTCAAAGGCCGAGACCCCACTTGGTGAGCCGCCAGGCAATGGCAGACCACGAAGCGGTCAAAGCGCCCTGAGCCACACCTTGTTGTCGTGAACGGCGGCGCCGCCATACGGCGCCGGGGCGTCGGCGCCGGTCAGCACATTGATGCCCTCGCCGCGCTCATGCGCGCTGTTCGGCCAGATGCCTTCGGCGATCACCACGCCGCGCTTCACGCCGTCGAAGAACCTGGCATGCAGCACCACGTCGCCGCGCCGGTTGCCGACCTCGACGCGGCCGCCATCCTCGATGCCGAGCACTGCTGCATCTTCGCGGTGGATGAGCAGCTCGGGCTGGCCTTCCTTGGCCTTCGAGACCGGCGTCTCGGCAAAGCTGGAATTGAGGAAGTTGCGCGCCGGCGACGTCGCCAGGCGAAACGGATGCTCCTCATCCGCCACCTCGATCAGCTCGACATGGTCGGGGAATTCCGGCAGCCGCCCGACCGGGCCGAACAGGCCCATGCTTTTCGGCGGCCGGTTGGGCGCCGACTGCCCGGTCCAGTTGGGTCGGAAATGGAATTTCTTGTCGGCATGGCCGAAGCCGTTGATGAAATGCGCGTCGTCGAAGTCGGGCTGCAGGTCGACCCACTTCTCAGCCTTCAGGCTGTCGAAGCTGCCAAGGCCGCGCTTGCCGAGGATGATGTCGATATGCTCGCGCTCGGTCAGGCCGAAGCCCGGCCGGTCGCCGACGCCGAGCCGCCTGCCGAGCTCCTCATTGACGTAGTGGTTGGTGCGCGGCCCTTCCGGCGGCTCGATCAGCTTGGGGCCGAGCGTGATGTGCTGGTTGCCGCCGCCCTTGTAGATGTCGTCATGCTCCAGAAACATCGTCGCCGGCAGCACGACATCGGCGAGCTTGGCCGTATCGGTCATGAACTGCTCGTGCACGCAGGTGAACAGATCCTCGCGCATGAAACCCTGTTTCACCAGCCGCTGCTCCGGCGCGACATTGGCCGGATTGGTGTTCTGGATCAGCATCGCCGTCACCGGCGGACCGCCGTAGAGCGCGTCGGCCGCGCCCGTCAGCACCGGGCCGATGCGCGAATGGTCGAGATAGCGCACCTTCGGGTCGCGCATCGCGGTGCCTTCCAGCACGTCCTGGTTCAGCTGGAAGATGCCGGAGTTGGAGTGGAAAGCGCCGCCGCCCTCATACTGCCAGGCGCCGGTGACGGCGGCGATGCAGGAGGCGGCATGCATGTTGACCGAGCCGTTGCGCTGGCGCGCAAAACCGTAGCCGAGGCGGAAGTAGGTTTTCTTCGTCGTGCCGACGAGCCGGGCGAATGCCTCGATCTCGGCGGCGGAAAGCCCGGTGATAGCGGCCGCCCATTCGGGCGTGCGCGTCTTCAAATGCTCTTCCAGCCCGCGCGGATCGTCGGTGTATTTTTCGAGATAGGCACGGTCGGCGAGCCCATCGCGGAACAGCACGTGCATGACCGCGCAGGCGAGCGCGCCGTCGGTGCCAGGCCTCAGCACCAGGCCGAGATCGGCCTGCTTCATAGTGGCGTTGTCATAGATGTCGATGACGACGATCTTGGCCCCACGCTCTTTTCGCGCTCGGGTCGTGTGGGTCATGACATTGACCTGGGTGACCACGGCATTGGTGCCCCAGATCACCACGCAATCGGACTTGGCCATCTCGCGCGGATCGGGGCCGCGGAGCGCACCCGCTCCCATCATCCAGCCGGTCCAGGCCAGATTGGTGCAGATCGAGCCGAAAAAGCCGGAATATTTCTTGGCGTGGCGCAGCCGCTGGATGCCGTCGCGCTGCACCAGCCCCATCGTGCCGGCGTAGAAATAAGGCCAGACGGTCTCCGATCCGTATTTCGCCTCGGCCGCTATGAATCTTTCCGCCACGAGGTCCAGCGCGGCTTCCCAGCTGGATTCCTTCCAGGCGCCCTCGCCCTTGGCGCCGGCGCGCACCAGCGGCTTCAGCAGCCTATCGGGATGGTGGACGCGGTCGGCATAGCGCGCGACCTTGGCGCAGACGACGCCGGACGTATAGCTGTTCGCCTTGGCGCCATGCACGCGGCCGATGCGGTTGTCGTCGAGCAGCTCGACTTCGAGCGCGCAGGTGGAAGGACAGTCATGCGGACAGGCAGAATGCCCAATCCGGAGCTTGGCGTGGTGGTTCATGCGGAGTGTTTAGCGGGTTTCGCGGGAGAGGTGTAGGGCCAGATAGAGCTCCTCCTTCTCCCCTTGTGAGGGCTTTGCACGGAACCGGGTTGGTGATTCCGTAGGTCAGGAATGAAGGGGGATGATTCGG
>NZ_VFVL01000028.1 GCF_006442815.1 Mesorhizobium sp. B2-4-3 | reverse complement strand
CATGGATTCTATGGTCTGCGCCGCGTCGCTTCGCTCCTTGCTCCGCCATAGAATGACGACGTTGGGGGGCGGCTTCAACCAATCCCCGGCGTTTGCGCTGATTTCACGGACATGAACTGAAAATCTTGCATCAAGGCAAACGGCAACCTCTCAAAATCCCTGTGTCGGGGAACTACCTGTCCTTCACCGTCTCCATCGCCACGAAGGTCGACGTCTGGGCGACATGGGGCAGGGCCGAGATGCGCTCGCCGAGCACCCGGCGATAGGCGGCGATGTCGGTGGTGCGGACCTTCAAGAGATAATCGAAGCTCGACGCCATCATGTGGCACTGCTCGATCTCCGCCACGCCCTGCACCGCGCGATTGAATGCGTCCAACGCCGCTGAGCGTGTGTCCGACAGTTTCACCTGGACGAAGGCGACATGGCCTTCGCCCATGCGCTCGCGGTCGATGACTGCGCGGTAGCCTCTGATATAGCCGTCCTTCTCCAACCGCTTCACGCGTGCCTGAACCGGTGTCTTCGACAGGCCGACCTTGCTTGCGAGTTCCGACATGGAAAGCCGGCCGTCGCGCCCAAGCGCGGCCAGGATGTTGCGGTCGATGCGGTCCAATTGGTCTTCAATCATTGATTTGGCAGTCAAAATGCTGGGAAGGGAGCCTATATGATAGATCGAATGGACTATCTTGTCGATTTCTTTGGACCGACTGAAACTCGTAGCTGTGTTAGCTTGCGCCATTCGGTCCGGCGACCGCCAGACCGCTCGCTCACGCTCGCTTTCATGGACCCGACATGCCGCTCGACGCCATCCGCCAGCAGATCCGCGCCAATTATTTGCCCGACGAAGACGAGGCGGTGAAGCGCCTATCGGCGACGGCGGGGCTTTCGGCGGAGGAGCGCAAGGCGATCTCGGCCCGCGCGGCCGATCTGGTGCGCGCGGTGCGCGGCTCGACCGATCCAAGGCTGATGGAGGTCTTCCTCTCGGCCTACGGCCTGTCGACCAAGGAAGGCGTGGCGCTGATGTGTCTGGCCGAAGCGTTGCTGCGAGTGCCCGATACCGAGACGATGGACGACCTCATCGCCGACAAGATCGCGCCGCATGACTGGTCGGCGCATTCGGGCGGCTCGAGCTCGATCTTCGTCAACGCCTCGACCTGGGCGCTGATGCTGACCGGCCGCGTGCTCGACGAAGGCGAGGGCGGCATAGAAGGCACGCTGCGCGCCATGGTGCGCAGGCTGGGCGAGCCGGTGATCCGCAAGGCGGTGGCCGCCGCCATGCGCGAGATGGGCGAGCAGTTCGTGCTCGGACGCACCATCGCCGAGGCGATCAAGCGCGGCCGGCCGATGACGCAGAAGGGCTATCTCTATTCCTTCGACATGCTGGGCGAGGCGGCCCGCACGCAAGCCGATGCGCTGCGCTACCACCGCGCCTATGCCGACGCCATCTCCTCGCTCGATTCCGGCTCCAACGGGCCCGACATCCGCTACAATCACGGCATATCGGTGAAGCTCTCGGCCCTGCACCCGCGCTACGAAGAGGCGCAGAAGGAAAAGATGCTGCCGGTGATGGCCGAGCAGCTTCTGTCGCTGGCGTTAGCGGCGCGGCATTCGCGCATGGGCCTCAACATCGACGCCGAGGAGGCCGACCGGCTCGATTTGTCGCTCGACGTCATCGAACGCGTGCTGGCCGAGCCGGAGCTCGCCGGATGGGACGGGTTCGGCGTCGTCGTCCAGGCCTACGGCCCGCGCGCGGCCTTCGCCATCGACTGGCTTTACGCGCTGGCGAAAAAATATGACCGCCGGATCATGGTGCGGCTGGTGAAGGGCGCCTACTGGGACACCGAGATCAAGCGGGCGCAGACGCTCGGCCTGTCCGGCTATCCAGTCTTCACCCGCAAGACCAACACCGACGTTTCGTATCTGGCCTGCGCGAAAAAGCTGCTGTCGATGACCGACCGCATCTACCCGCAGTTCGCCACGCACAACGCGCACACGGTTGCCGCCATCCTGTCGATGGCGAAGGACCGCGACAGCTTCGAGTTCCAGCGCCTGCACGGCATGGGCGAGGCGCTGCACGAGACGGTGCGCCAGGCCGAAGGCACGCGCTGCCGCATCTATGCGCCGGTCGGCGCGCATTCCGACCTGCTTGCCTATCTGGTGCGGCGTCTGCTGGAAAACGGCGCCAACTCCTCCTTCGTCCACCAGTTGACCGACGAGGAAGTCGAGCCGGAGGAGATCGCGCGCGACCCGCTCGAGGCCGTAGAGAAACAGGGTCTCGCCGCCAATCCGGCCATCGCTCGTCCCGCCGCGATTTTTGGTGCCGGACGCCGCAATTCCAGGGGCTTCGACATCACCGATCCGGTGACGCTTGCGGCCATCGACAAGGCGAGGGCGGAATTCGCCGGAACGGACCGCTGGCACGCCAAGCCGGTCACGCGTGCCGCCGGCTACGGCAAGCCGCGCCAGATCGTCAATCCGGCAAAGCCCGACGAGGTCGTCGGCACCGTGCATGAGGCGGCGGCCAAACAGGTGGCGACCGCCGTGCGCATCGCCGTCGACGCGCAACCCGCCTGGGCGAAGCGCCCGGTTGCCGAGCGCGCCGCGATCCTCAACCGCGCCGCCGACCTCTACGAAGCCAATGCCGCCGAGTTCTTCGCTCTCGCCACACGCGAGGCCGGCAAGTCGCTGGCCGACGGGGTGGCCGAGCTGCGCGAGGCGGTCGACTTCCTGCGCTACTATGCGGCCGAGGCGGTGAATGCCGAAGCGGGCACGCAAGCGTGCGGCGCGATCGTCTGTATCTCGCCGTGGAATTTTCCGCTGGCGATCTTCACCGGCCAGATCGCGGCAGCACTTGTCACTGGCAATTCGGTCGTCGCCAAGCCGGCCGAGCAGACGCCGCTGATCGCTTTCCGCGCCGTGGAAATGCTGCGCGAGGCCGGCGTGCCGGAAGATGTCATTCAACTTTTGCCGGGCGATGGCGCCTCGGTCGGCGCACCGCTCACCGCCGATCCGCGCATCGCCGGGGTCTGCTTCACCGGCTCGACCGAGGTTGCCAAGCTGATCGAAAAGCAGCTGGCCGAAACCGCGGCGCCCGATGCCATGCTGATCGCCGAGACCGGCGGCTTGAATGCGATGATCGTCGATTCCACCGCGCTGCCTGAGCAAGCGGTGCGCGACATTCTCGCCTCGGCCTTCCAGAGCGCCGGCCAGCGCTGCTCGGCGCTGCGCGTGCTCTACGTCCAGAAGGACGTCGAGAAGAAGATGCTGGAGATGCTGAAAGGCGCGATGGAAGCGCTCACTATCGGCAATCCCTGGGCCATCTCGACCGATGTCGGCCCGGTCATCGACGATGAGGCGCAAGCTTCGATCAGCGACTATTGCAAGAAGAAAGGGCTGGAAGGCCGGCTGATCGCGAAATTGGAAGCGCCGGCAACGGGCCGTTTCGTCGCGCCGCATGTCTTCCGCGTCAAAGGCATAGAGGAAATGGAGCGCGAGGTGTTCGGCCCGGTGCTGCATGTCGCGACCTTCGATGCCGACGAGATCGACGCGGTGATCGCCGCCATCAACCGCAAGGGCTACGGCCTGACCTTCGGCCTGCACACCCGCATCGAGGGCCGCGTGCAGCATTTCGTCGACGGCATCCATGCCGGCAACATCTATGTCAACCGCAACCAGATCGGCGCCGTCGTCGGCTCGCAGCCCTTCGGCGGCGAGGGGCTTTCGGGCACCGGCCCGAAGGCCGGCGGGCCGCATTACCTGCGCCGTTTCCGCAAGGGGCCGGAGGCTGGCACCGAGCTTGGCGAGGGTCACAAGGTGACGGCGACAGAGCTTGCCGACAATCTGCCGGATCCGACGCTCGGCGGCTGGTCGACGCGGCCGGACCGCGTGGCGATCCTGAGGAAGCATCTGCGTGGCAAGGGCGCGGCGGCAATCGCCGCCGCGGCAAGCCTCGATTTCGGCCAGGTGGACCTGCCCGGACCGACCGGCGAGGCCAACACGCTGTCGCTGGCCCCGCGCGGCCGGGTGCTGTGCCTCGGCCCGGATGCCGAGACGCTGCTTTCCCAGACGATCCAGGCGCTCGCGGCCGGCAACGCTGTGCTGGCGGTGGCGCCGGGCGCGCCGGCGGCGCTGTCGGTGCTGACCGGCAAGGGCCTGCCGCTGGCGGCCATCGACGGCCGGCCCGATCCGGTCGAGGCGCGTTCGCTGCGCGTCGATGTCGTCGCCTTCTCCGGCACGCCGGAGGCGGCGCGGGTCGTGCGCAAGGTGATTGCCGAGCGCACCGGGCCGATCGTGCCCCTGGTCAGCGAGGTGCTCAACCCGGCCGCTTATGCGCATGAGCGCGCGGTCTGCGTCGACACCACGGCGGCGGGAGGCAACGCCAGCCTGCTGGCGGCAGCATAGTTCCCAAGCATGGCGATTTTGGCCAGTCGGCTATCTCTGCGTAAGCAGTTACATGCCTTGGCGATTGGCCGGAACGCTCATCGCGATCGTCATCCACGAGCGGAGCAAGGAGCGAAGCGACGCGTAGACCCGAGGATCCATTCCGTTACATATGAGCGGTGCAGCGGTGCAGAATTCTGCTCCGCTGCACCCTTCGATAAAGGTCACGGAATGGATCCTCGGGTCTCCGCGACGCCGCTTCGCGGCTGCTTCGCCCGTGGATGATGAGGTTGAGGAGGCTTCAGCCAATCCCCAGCGTTTGCGCTAATTTCACTGACCCGCCGACAACTTTGAGAATCCCTGTGTCGAGGAACTAGCTGGCGCGAAACAATCTCGTTGGTCGCAGGCCTGTCTTATGCGCCTTCGACGACCGAAAAGCCCTCGAACTGCGGATGGCCGAGATAGTGCACCTTCGAGCCGCCGGCATTGCGGTGGGCGGCGCGGAAATTCTCCGACTTCGTCCAGGCGACGAAATCCTCCTGGCTTGCCCAGACGGTGTGTGAGGCAAACAGCGTATAGCCCTCGGTCTCGTTGACCGGGCCGCGGAGCAGGTGGAACTCCCTGAAACCCTGCATTTCGGAAAGGCTGGAATCGCGGTTCTTCCAGACGTCCTCGAAGGCTCCTTCCGAGCCGTTCTGGACCTTGAAGCGGTTCATGGCGATGTACATTGGCTTCCTTTCGAAATGGACGAATTCTTAGGATGGCGAAGGTTTTAAAAAGGGCCGATCCGCGCCTTGAATACCCAACTTGATTTTCCTGTCTCGGGTGGAATGGGAGGGAACGGTGCCTGCTTGCGCACCAGCGTCAAAGCGAACTGATCGAGCTCGGCGGACCCTGAACTCTCGGCGAGCTGCAGGTCGCTGACGCTGCCGTCGGCCGCGACGACGAAAACCACCCTGGCATTGTTGCGAGCCTTGGCCTGGATCGATTTCGAAACGCGACGGTTGGCGCGGGCAAGCTTCTTCTGGATTTCACCGCTGTAGCGGGATTCGAGCGCATTCCCGGCGGCCTGTTTCTTGCCCTTGCTGGCGATGACTGGCGCATCGCGTGTATCGCCATCCGCCGTGCCGCTCGGTTCAACGGTTTCACTTGGCCCCGCCGATCCGGCTGGCGCGCTCGATGTCGTGCTCGGGACCGGCGATTGCTCAGGCTCGGCAGGGGCCGCTTGTGTGCTTTGCGGCTCGATCGCGGGCGTCGGCTTGCTGTCCGTGGGGACGCTCCGATCATCCTGGCGCGGCGTGGCGGCCGCCAGGATATCCGGGGCCGGCTCCTTGACGGCTTCCGGCGGAGGCTGAGGCGTCACCTGTTCACTTGCCGGCTGCGGCGCCCCGGCCGGCGGAGCGGGCTGGACAGCATGGCGTTTTGCCGGTTGCGGATCCGGCACCAGGGTAACATCCACCGCGCCGGACGCCTGGTCATCCAAGGCGCTGCCGATGACGTTGGCGCCGGACTGGTCGGCGCCCTCGGCCCTGATCGCGTCCGCAGGATCGAATGTCCCCGCGGGTGCGATCAGAAACGCCGCCGCGGCGGCGCCATGGAGCAGGCCGGAGGCGATGATCGCCACCGTCCATCCGCGGTCTCCCGCGGATTGCCGCGTCCGCATGAGTGGCTCGGCCGGCTTGATCGCCAGTTCACTGCCTGCATCGGAAGGGTGATCGATATCCTGCATGTCTCGCGCCGAGACCTGCCGCACGTGACAAGGAATTGTCAAATCAAGATCGGTTGCCGGCCATGGCGGCGGACCGGATGCAGGCCACGCCATTGCGTCAAACGGGAAGGCCGGATGCAGTCCCACCCCTATACGCCGAAAGCGATGGCGGTCTTGGTCGAGGTCTTCAGGCCGCGCATGCAGGCCGCCGGCTCGACGCCGGTGCATTCGGTCGCGCTGTTGATCAGCACGCGGCTGAGCTTGCCGCAGTCGGCGCCGGCAAGGTCGAAGCGCGTGACCTTGGTCTTGCCGGCCGGCAGGTCCTTGAAATCGAGCACGGTGAGGCGGTCGACGACGCCGGCCTCGTTGAACAGCGCGATCTCGAAAGCCGCCTTGGACAGGTCGGCGCCGAGCGCATTGTTGACGACGAAAGTCAGCCGGCAGCCCTTGTCCGAAGGCTGTGCCGCATTGAGCTCCAGGTTCAGGGCCGGAGCCGGCGCGGACTGGGCCCACGCCGGCACCATCGCAAGCGACATCGCAAACGTCGAGGTCAGCAGACAAAGGGATGCCGTCAAGCGTTTCATGTCTTCCTCAACCTCCAAAGCGCATGGTTGCCGCCAGCTTCAGCGTGACGCCGGGTTCGTAGAGGACGGCGGTCGTGCTTCCGTTGAGCGGGTTGGTGTATTTGACGTCGAACAGATTGTCGGCGCGGAAGTCGAGCTTGAGATTGTCCGTCGCCTGGTAGCTGGCGAAGGCGTTGACCAGTGTGAAGTCCTTGGCCACCGGATTGCCCTTGGGCTTGCCATTGTACTGCACTTCGCCGCCGACGGTCAGCTTGTCCTCGAGGAAGCGCAGGCCGAGCTGGGCCGTCACCTGCGAGGAGGGGACGGTGGCGAGGTCCGCGCGCTCGCCTTCATAGGAGATGGTGTGGCCATTGATGATGGAAGCCGAGAGGCCCGCATAACCCCAGCCTGCGTCGTAGACGCTTTCCAGCTCGAAGCCGTTGATCTTGGCCTTGGCGAAGTTCTGGTACTGGAAGCAGATCGGAATGCCGGGACCGAACGGGCAGCCGCTGGTCGGATCGAAGGGCGAGAGCGTCACGCCGTCGATGTAGTCGTCGACATTGTTGTTGAAGTAGGCAGCCTTGAGCCGCAGCGCGTCGCCGCCCTCGATGATGTCGTTCTGCTTGTAGTTGACGCCGAACTCGATCGTCTTGCCGGTCTCGGGCTTCAGGTTCGGGTTGGGCAGGAACGGGAAGCTGACGCCGGCCGGATGGTTGCCGCTGATCAACGTCTCGGTCAGCGAGGGCGAACGATAGCCTTCCGCATAGGTGCCGTAGAACTGCAGGCCGGCCAGGCCGGCGCTTTCGAAGGGCGAGACGCCGATGGTGATGCGCGGCGATACCCGGTCGCCGGAGGTCTCATTCGTGTCGTCCTTCAGGCTGTAATTGTCGTAGCGCAGGCCGCCAATGACCTCGAGCCACTCCCAGGTCAGCTTGTCCTGGATATAGGCGCCGGAGACGTTGCGCTTGCCCGACGGCGTGTAGAAGCTGTCGCCGCCGGCCGTGCCCCCGGTCTCGACATCGTCGCCGACCCAGTCGCCGCCATAGGTCAATTCATGGGCGACGTTCGCCGTCTCGAAGCGCGACGTGTTCCAAATGTCGATGCCGGTCGTGCCGACGTCGAAAGTGGACAGCGAGCCGGCCGGCAGCACCACGGGCAGGCCGGTGGTCGGGTCGAAGCGGTTCTGCGCGGTGAGCGTCGTCAGGTCGAGAACTGTCTTGTTGTATGAAGCGTTGATGTGGAGGTCGAGCCAGCTCTTGGCATCGTCGGTGATGTTGTAGCGGGCCGTGAAGGTGTTCGACTTCAGATCGACGTCATTGGCCGGCACGCCGCCGCTGGTTTCCGTCCATCCGTCGCTCGAGCCGACCCAGCCGAGCTTCAATTCGCTGTTCTCGGTCGGGCGTATGGTGGTCTTGAGCAGGCCGCTCAACACGTCGAAACCGGTGCCCGCAACGGTGTCGCCGCCGCCGTTCTTGTAGTTGCCATAGTCCCGATAGACGATGTTGCCCAGAACGTCCCAGTTCTCGTTCATCCGGTAGGCGCCGGTGGCACTGGTGGTCCAGCCCTTGCCGTTGCTTTCATAGCGCCCGGTCAATGATCCGGCCCAGGTCTCTTCGGGCTTGAGGAAATCGGCCGCGTCCTTGGTGTCGAAGAAGACGACGCCGCCGATGGCGCCGGAACCGTAGGTGTTGGCGACCGGGCCGCGGATGACGTCGACCGACTTGATGAGCTCGGGATCGACATAGAAGGTCGACTGCGTGCCGTGGTCCGAGCGCTGGAAGTCCTGCCGGGCGCCGTCGACGATCACCGCGACGCGGCCGAAATCCTGCAAGCCGCGGATGTTGATGCTGGAACTGACGCGGCGTGCGTCGGCCTGCACGGCGACGCCGGGCACGCCGAGCAGCATTTCGTTGGGCGTGGTCGCCATGCGGCGGTCGAGCTGCTCCTGGTCGACATGGCTGGCCGAGGCCAGCGACTGGATCGCGGTTTCGCCGGTGCGGCTGATGACGAGGATCTTGTCGAGCAGGGTTCCTTCGGCCGCGGCCTTGTCGTCAGGCTTCTTTTTCTGATCGGCCTGCTGCTGGTCGGCCGCGGGCTGCCCAGCCTGCTGCGCTTTGGCGGCGGGCGCGCCAAGCGCGATCGCCGCAGAACCGGCCATCAATATCGCCACCGCCCGCGCCAACGATCGGAAGCCCGGGCCCGCGCTGTCGCCCGCCAGGCCCGTCCGTCCCCAAGTCACCAACCCCATGCCCCAACTCCAGATTCAGGCTCACAGCTGGCTGGCCAGTGGCTCGCTCGCATTTTTGATCACATCCGGCGTCTTAAATGTTGACTCATTTAGTCCGGTAATGCACTGACTAGTAAACATGACTATTCGAGTCAAGAATTTAATCGGCATTTTATGAGGCTGCGGCCAAGGTGGCCGTCAGAGGAAAGGACCGACCCGATGAACACGCACAATCCCAACGATTTCCGCTATCGCGTCCGCCGCCCGGAGGACACGCAGATGCGTTACGAAAGGATGCCGTTGGCGGTGAGGACGCTCTCCAGCAACACGCTTTTCCAGGGCGAGCACGAGATCGGCATCGAGCATCACGGGGCGCTTTACCGCCTGAAGATCACCCGCCAGGGCAAGCTGATCCTCAACAAGTGATCGTAATCGGCGGGCGGTAGACGAGCAGACATCAGGCAATACAGGTGGACGAAATGGACCAGCGCGTTAAGCCGTCGCCGGCGGAAATCCGGCGGGCGCGAGAAGAAAATCCGAAAATGCGGGAGCGCGATCTCTCGGCGCAATTGGGTATTTCGGAAGCGGAGCTGGTCGCGGCGCATTGCGGCGTCGGCACCGTCCGCGTCGAGCCGCGCGTCAACGATCTTTTGACCGGCCTCGAGGCGGTCGGCGAGGTGATGGCGCTGACCCGAAACGAAAGCGCCGTGCATGAAAAGATCGGCGTCTACGACAAGGTCGTCACCGGCAACCACAACGCCATGGTGCTTGGCGAGAACATCGACCTGCGCATCTTCCCGAAGGTCTGGGCGCATGGCTTTGCCGTGGAGAAACGCGACGACGGCGAGATCCGCCGCAGCCTGCAGTTCTTCGACGCAGCGGGCGAGGCGGTGCACAAGGTACATCTTAGGCCCGCATCCAATCTCTATGCCTACCAGAAACTGGTGGCGAGTCTCGAATCGTCGGATCAGGAACCGACCGTCGCGATCCTCTCAAGCGCGGCGGAAGGAGAGGGTGAGGGGCAGGGCTCGGTTGCCTCGATCGACGACCTGCGCGACCGCTGGAGCCGGCTCACCGACGTGCATCAGTTCTTCGGCATGCTGAAGACGCTGAAGCTCAGCCGCCGCGAGGCGGTGCGCATGGTGGGCCAGGACTATGCCTGGCTGCTCGACAGCGACGCGGTGAGCGCCATGTTCCATCACGCGGCGGCAGGCGAGATGCCGATCATGTGCTTCGTGGGCAACCGCGGCTGCATCCAGATCCATTCCGGCCCGATCAAGTCGGTCACGCCGATGGGCCCGTGGATCAACGTGCTCGACGAGACCTTCCATCTGCATCTGAGGACCGACCACATCCACGAAGTATGGGCGGTGCGGAAGCCTACCAAGGACGGCCATGTCACCTCGCTGGAGGCCTATGACGCCAATGGCGACATGATCATCCAGTTCTTCGGCAAGCGTCATGAAGGCGAAGGCGAGCGGGAAGACTGGCGTTTTCTCGCCGAGAACCTGCCCCGCATTCCCAATCCGACCGCTGCATGAGGTAGCACCCAATGCGCTTTGTTCTCAGTTTCCGCGCGGCGCTTGCGCCGACGCTCGGTGTCCTGCTTGCCGTCGCCATGCAGCCAGCCAGGGCGGAAGAAGGCACGACCGTCTTTTCGGACACCTCGCGGATCGCCTCCATAGGCGGCTCGATCACCGAGATCGTCTACGCGTTCGGCGAGGAAGGCCGTCTCGTGGCCCGCGATTCGACCAGCAACTATCCCGAGGCGGCGGCGAAGCTGCCGGATGTCGGTTACATGCGCGCGCTCTCGCCCGAGGGCGTCCTGTCGGTCAATCCGACCGGAATCCTGGCGCTGCACGGCAGCGGTCCGAAAGAAGCAGTCGACGTGCTGAAGAAGTCGAGCGTGCCCTTCATCGAGGTGCCGGACCACTACAATCATGAGGGCATCCTCGAAAAGATCCGCATCGTCGGCAAGGCGCTGGGGGTCGAGGCGAAGGCAGAAAAGCTCGCCGCGGAGACGGATGCGAAGCTGACGGCGGCTGAAAAGCAGACGGCCTCGATCAATGAGCGCAAGCGCGTGCTGTTCGTGCTGTCGACGCAGGGCGGCAAGATCCTTGCCGCGGGCAGCGACACGGCGGCCGACGGCATCATCAGGCTGGCCGGCGCCGTCAACGCGGTCGAGGGCTTTTCCGGCTACAAAGGGATGACCGACGAGGCGATCGTCAGCGCCAGGCCGGATGTCATCCTGACGATGAAGGGCGGCGGACCGCAGATCTCGGAAGAGGAGCTGTTCGCCAACCCTGCCGTCGCTTCGACGCCGGCGGGCACGAGCCGCAAGATGATCAGCATGGGGGGCGGCTATCTGCTCGGCTTCGGCCCGCGCACGGCGGAAGCCATCCACGATCTTGCCGTCTCGCTCTATGGCAATCAGGTCACGGACTGAGCGGCGATGGCCGAACAGTCGATTGCCGGCGCGGGCAGGGTGATGGCGGCCGATGGCGACCGCTCGGCCCGGGCAAGGCTTGTCATCCTGCTCTTGTGCCTGGCGCTCGTGCTCTGCGTGTTCCTGTCATTGACGTCGGGCGCCTCCGACGCGTCCGCCGTCCGCGTCATCCGCGACTGGTTCACGGGCGCCATGCCTGCCGACGCGGCGCTTGCGGCGCGCGACCAGTTGATCGTCTACGACATCCGCATGCCGCGCGTGCTGCTCGGCGTGCTGATCGGCGCGGCGCTCGCCGCCTGCGGCGCGGTGATGCAGGGGCTGTTCCGCAATCCGCTTGCCGATCCGGGCCTGATCGGTGTCTCCGCCGGCTCCAGCCTCGGCGCGGTGGCGATCATCGTGCTCGGCACCACATGGCTTGCGCCCGTCACGCTTGCGTTGGGCACGCTCGCCCTGCCGCTGGCGGCCTTCTTCGGCGGGCTCGCGGTGACGTTGCTGCTTTATGCCATCGCCACGCGCCAGGGGCGGACGTCAGTCGCCACGATGCTGCTTGCCGGCATCGCCATCAGCGCGCTTGCCATGGCGCTCACCGGCATCCTCATCTTCATGGCCGACGACCGGCAGCTGCGCGACCTGACCTTTTGGCAGCTCGGCTCGCTTGCCGGCGCGACATGGCCGAAGATCGGCACCGTGGGGCCGGTGATCGTGCTGGCGCTATCGGCGATGCCATTCCTGTCGCGCGGCCTCAACGCGCTGGCGCTGGGCGAGGCGACCGCGGGCCACCTCGGCATTCCGGTGCAGCGGCTGAAATACACGGCCATTGTCGCTGTGTCGGCGGCGGTCGGCGCCTCGGTGGCGGTCAGCGGCGGCATCGGCTTCATCGGCATCGTCGTGCCGCATGTCCTGCGGCTGGCGATTGGCCCGGACAACCGATATTTGCTGCCGGCTTCCGCTCTGCTCGGCGCCTCGCTGCTTCTGCTTGCCGACGCGGTCGCGCGCACCATCGTCGCGCCGGCCGAGCTGCCGATCGGCATCGTCACGGCGGTTGCCGGCGCGCCGTTCTTCTTGTGGATTCTGCTGCGCAAGCGCGGCGTGATCGATTTGTGAGCTTGCCATGATCGAAGCGCACGGCATCTCGGTGGCGATCAGCGGCAAGCGCATCGTCTCGCATGTCGATTTCGCCGCACGGCCCGGCGAGGTCTCGGCCATCGTCGGACCGAACGGGTCGGGCAAGACGACCTTGCTCAAGGCGCTGACCGGCGAGCTCGCCTATACCGGCACCGTCACGCTCAACGGCCGCGATCTGTCCGCCATGAAGCCGGTCGAGGCAGCCACGCTGCGCGCGGTGCTGCCACAGGCCACGACGCTGTCCTTCCCGTTCACCGTGCACGAGATCGTTCGCCTCGGCCTGATCGGCGGGCGCTCCGGGGTGCTGCCCGGCGAGGATGCGCGTTTGCCCGAGCGGGCGCTGGCGCGTGTCGACCTCGACGGCTTTGCCGGCCGCTTCTACCAGGAGCTTTCCGGCGGCGAGCAGCAGCGGGTGCAGCTTGCCCGCGTGCTCTGCCAGGTCTGGGCGCCGGTGCTCGAGGGCAGGCCGCGTTATCTGTTCCTCGACGAGCCTGTCTCCAGCCTCGACGTCAAGCACCAGCTCATCATCATGAACATCGCGCGCGACTTCGCCCGGCGCGGCGGCGGCGTGGTGGCGATCCTGCACGATCTCAACCTGACGGCCATGTATGCCGACCGGATTTTCGTGCTCTCTCGCGGCCAGCTGGCCGCCGCCGGCTCGCCGACGGACGTGCTGACAGACGAACTGATCGAAAAGGTGTTCGACTGCAGGCTGAAGGTCGGCGCGCTGCCTGCCGCGAACATGCCGTTCGTGCTGCCGCAGTCGGTCGCTTAGGTCTGGCGGCGAACTTCGTCATCCACGGGCGGAGCGGGAGCGAAGCGGACGCGGAGACCCGAGGATCCATTCCGTTACATCAAACAAGAATGCAGCGGTCCAGAACGAGTGCTGGCGCCAACGCGGCCAGTTCTGCATCGCTGCGGCGCTCGAACGTCACGGAATGGATTCTAGGGTCTGCGCTGCGTCGCTGCGCTCCTTGCTCCGCCCTAGAATGACGAAGCCGTGGGTGGCGCCCCACCCGGGAGGCGTCGCACCAGGGAAGGCGTGGGGTGGCAGCCCCCGAGAACCAAGCCGCTAGGGCTCGATCACGCCGCCGGGGCGCGCCGCTCCAGGAGGTCGATGCCGAGCAGGCTGCGCACATTCGGGCGCGCCGCGACGAGATCGGCGATCGTGTAGCGGGAAAGCACGGCGAAGAAGGCGTTGAGCGCCTCGCGCAGCGCCGAATTCAGGGCGCAGCTGTCGACCAGCGGGCATTCGGCGGCGTCGTTCTCGAAGCATTCGGCCATGGCAAAGCTCTCTTCGGTGACGCGCACGACATCGAAAAGATTGATCTGCTCCGCCGCACGGCCGAGCCGCACCCCGCCGTTGCGGCCGCGCACGGTTTCGACCAAGCCGGCCTCGACCAGCGGCTGCAGGATCTTGAACAGGAACAGCTCCGACACCGAATAGGCGGCGGCGATCTCGGGGATGCGGCTCAGCCTGTCGGTATTTGCGGCGCAATACATCAGGATGCGCATCGCATAGTTGGTCTGGCGCGTGAGCCGCATGGTATCCTCGCGAAATATTAGCTTGGGCCGAATATGGCCCATAGTTTGGAACAATTCCAGACTGGACCGGTACATAGCTGAATAATCGTGTCAACTTTTTGTGCAAGCCGGCGCGGATGGCTGCCCGATATGGCTCCTGCGCCCACCCCATCGTCATTCTAGGGCGGAGCAGGAGCGAAGCTCCGTCGCGAAGACCCTAGAATCCATGCCGTTACCTTTACCAAGGCGTGCAACGGAGCAGAATTCTGCACCGCAGCAACGCTTCGAAGTCACGGAATGGATTCTATGGTCTGCGCTTCGTCGCTTCGCTCCTTGCTCCGCCATAGAATGACGACGTTGGGAGGCTTCAGCCAATCCCAAGCGGTTGCGCTGATTTCACGGAAATGAATAGAGAATCTTACACCAAGACAAACGGCAACCTTCAAAATCCCTGTGTCGGGGAACTAGATAAGCCGGGGTGCAACAGGGAAACGGCCTTCCATGTCACAATCAACTCCGGCTTTCGCGCCGGTTCGATTCGACGCCGATGCCAAGGCGAAGCTATCGGCGTTGCGGCGGACCAAGTTCGTCGCCGCCGCGGCGCTTGCGCTGTGCATCCTCGTCTTCGCGCTCGCCAAGTCCTTCGAGGGCAGTCATCCGTGGCTCGGCTTCGTCGCGGCCTTCGCCGAGGCGGCGACGATCGGCGGGCTCGCCGACTGGTATGCCGTGGTGGCGCTGTTCCGGCGGCCGCTCGGGCTGCCGATCCCGCATACGGCCATCATTCCGGAGAACCAGCACCGGATCGCCGACAATCTCGGCCGCTTCATCGAGGCCAATTTCCTGGCGCCGGAGCCGGTGCGCGAAAAGCTCGCCGAGGTCGACTTCGCCGCCCTGGTCGCCGACTGGCTGGCCGATGCCGAGCGCGCAGCCGGCCTGTCGCGGTTCGTCGCCCGGCTGGTGCCGCAGACATTGACGGCGGTGGAGCAGTCCGGCCTGCGCGACTTCGTCACCAGCCGCATGCTGGAGCAGATCGAAAAGGTCCCGCTGGCGCCGCTCGCGGCGGATCTTTTGTCGGCGCTGACCGACGATCGCCGCCACCAGAAGCTGTTCGACGAGTTCACAAGGGTGATCGGACGTTTCCTCAACGACGAACAGGCGCTCGAGACGATGCGCGAAAAGATCCGCGAGGAACTGCCTTCGCTGTTCAACCTGTTTCGCGCCGATGCCTATCTCTTGAAGAAGATCGTCGCTTCGGCGGGTTCGCTGCTCGATGAGGTCAGGGCCGATCCAGATCACCCCATGCGCGCCGAATTCGACCGCTTTGCGCTCGGCTTCATCGAGCGGCTCAGGACCTCGAAGCAATATGCAAGGCGCGCCGAGAAGCTGAAGCGCGATTTTCTCGGCCGCCCGGAGGTGAGGGCGCTGGCCGGCGATGCATGGACAAGCCTGCGCCTGTTCATCGAGCAGGACGTCAATGCGCCGAATTCGACGATCCGCGAGCACCTCGCCAACATGTTCGTCGAGGCCGGCAGGCATCTCGCCGACGACGCCCAGATCAGGGCCGACATGAACCAGGGCTTTGTCGTGGCGCTGTCTTCGTTCGTGGAAAGCCAGAAGAGCGGCGTGTCGACATTCGTCGCCGACCAGGTCAAGCGCTGGGACCTGGCGCAGCTGACGCGGCTGATCGAGATGAATATCGGCAAGGACCTGCAATATATCCGCTTCAACGGCATGATCATCGGCGGGCTTGCCGGGCTGGCGCTCCATGCGGCGGAGCGGCTGTTTCTCGTCAATTGACGCTGGCCCAAGGCGCACTATTCTCCTTCGGGGACGCCGCAAGCGCGGCAAACGGGAGGCAGGGCATGGCAAGACAACCGGAATCCTATTCGTTCCTCGACATGTTCAGCAGGTTCGGCCGCGACCTCAAGCTGCCGAATGTCGATGTCCAGGCGATCCTCGATCATCATCGCAAGAATCTCGAAGCCCTGGAAAAATCGGCAAGGGCGGGTGCGGCAGGGGCATCCTCGGTGCTGGCGAGGCAGCATGAGATGGTGCAGAATGCCATGCACGAGATCACGCGGATGGCGCAGAATTACCAGACGCCCGGCAATCCGCAGGACCTGATGACCAGGCAGGCTGAATTTGCCCGCAGGTCGTTCGAGACGACGCTGAAGAATGCCAGCGAAGTGGCTGGCCTTGTGCGCGAATCCAGCACCGAATCGGTCGAGATCCTGCGCGAGCGGATCAGGGATGCGATGGCGGAGATTCGCGCCGGTTACGAAAAGAAATAGCCTGTCCGGCGGTTTCGGACCCACCAGCGACCGATATGCGATGCAACCGGCCCAGCCGCCCGAGCGTTCCCGGCTTGCCGCAAAGCATCAACTCTACCGGCGAAAATCTAGGGCGCGGCGAATTGACAGAGGCCGCCGCTTCATGGTCGGGAGACAGGCAAGAGTGATGGGAAAGCCGGAATGACGGAAGCACGGCCGAGAACGCCGCCGACCTTCGAACAGTTGCGCACTATGTCCGGGCAGGAACTCGGCGTGTCCGACTGGACGACGGTCGACCAGCAGCGCATCGACCAGTTCGCCGAATGCACGGGCGACCATCAGTGGATCCATGTCGATCCCGAAAGGGCGAAACGGCAGAGCCCGTTCCGCACCACGATCGCGCATGGCTACCTGACTTTGTCGATCATCGGCGCGCTGGCGCTGGAGATGGGCATCGTACCGGAAAACACCCAGGCCGCCTTCAACTACGGCTTCGACAAGGTGCGCTTCCTGGCGCCGGTAAAAGCCGGCGCGCGCATCAGGCTGCGCACCACGCTGCTTTCCATGGAGGACCGCGGTCCCGGCCAGTATCTGATGAAGGCGGCCAACACCGTCGAGATCGAGGGCGAGCAGAAGCCGGCGCTGACAGCCGAGACGCTGGTGATGATGTATGAGCGCCGCAAGCGGGCAGGGGCTTAGAGGCCGCTTGGAAATTCTACTCCGGCGGACATCTGGTGGCGTTTTCTGCGCTTCCGGTGCTCACGGACGCGGGGTCCGCTCCGCTCCGCTCCGGTACTCGAAACCGCCACCATATGACTCGCCAGAGCGAATTTCGAAACAGCCTCTCGGCCGTAGTCACCCTTTATAGCCGAGGCAGATCGCGCCTAGCGCGACAACGCCGCAAGCCGCAATACGCCTCGGCGTGAGGGTCTCTCCCAGAAACAGCCGCCCGATCAGCGCCGCGAAAACCACGCTCGTCTCGCGTATGGCCGTAATCGGACCGGCCGGCCCGAGCGCGAAGGCCGCGACCACGGCGCCATAGGCAACCAAGGCGAAAATCCCGCCGCCGAGCGCCTTCAGCGCATCGGGCGAACGAAAGTCAACGGTGAGCTTGCCGCGGCAGATGATGAAGGTGACCGGCAGCAGCACGCCGTAGACCAACAGCACCCAAGCCGTGTAGGCGCCAGAGCTTCCCGCCGATCGGACACCGATGGCATCGACCGTCGCATAGGCGGCGATGATCGTGCCGGTCGCCAGGGCACATAGGATTGATGTCGTTGCCGCGCGCCCTTTGCCAAGCGAAAGGCTCATGATGCCAAGCGCGGCGAGAACGACGCCAAGCGACTGATGCCAGCTCAGACGCTCGCCCGCCAGAACGAAACCGCCTAGCGCCACCAGAAGCGGCACCGAGCCGCGAACGATCGGGTAGACCTGTCCCAATTCGCCATATCGATAGGCTGCCACCAGAAAGAGGCTGTAGCCGATCTGAAGGCAGGCCGAGAGCATGACATACGGCCAGGCCGCCGCCGCCGGAAGGGGATTGAAGATCGCCAGCGGTATGGCGGCGATCGTCGCCGAAAAGCTCATGACCGTGACGGTCCAGAGCCTGTCGCTGCCGGTTCGCAAGAAGGCATTCCAGCTGGCGTGCAGAATCGCGGCGAACAATGCCAGGCTGATGACTGTCGCGCTCATTGCGGTCTCTCCCGCGTGGCGAGAATGGCCATTGCCGCACTGCGGGCATCGCGAATGGCGGCGTCGGGCCGGCCCATCCGGGCCATTAGAGTCGCGCCTTCAAGCAGCATCAGCAGGGCGGCCGAAACGCTTTCCGCCGCGTCGGCGGGCATCATCTCTTCGAGGATCAGCCGCATGCGCCGCTTCAGGCCGCTCTTTTGTCTGACGGCGGCCTGGAACACCGGGTGCGCCGGATCGCCGAACTCGGCCAGGGCATGCGCGAACAGGCAACCGTGGAAATCGGCGCCGTGGAACCAGCGCCCGTACCAGTCGAAGATTGTGCCGATCTTCTGTTCGGGCGTGGCCGCCTGTTCGGCAAGGCGGTCGAGCTGGCGATTGAACCGCTCTGCACGGTAGGCCAGGACCTCGACCATCAAATCGTCCTTGCTGGGGAAGTGACGATACATGGTCATCTTGGCCACATCGGCTTCGGCGATGATGCGGTCGATGCCAGTGGCGTGAAAGCCCACGCGCTTGAACAGCCCGTAAGCGGTTTCAACGATGTGCTGGCGCTTGTCGGTCCTAGTCGGGTCGGTCATGGCACGTGATTGATGATGAGACAGGTCTGTCTCTTTATACGTGGAGGACAAATACGTGTCAATTGCCGGCTACTCGTCGGAAGGCCAAGCAAGCAAGGGCGAGAAATACGCGCAGCGGCGGTAGGCGGAGACGCCTTGGCATGCGAGGCTTCTCCGCCTGTGTGGCCTTGGATCAGGCTGCTTCCGCTCGTTTGAGCGATACGCCGAGCGCGGCGAGCGTGATCGCCGCCATCAGCGAGCAATAACCGGTCAGCGGCCATGCCGTGTCGCCATCCAGAATGATGATGAACAGCGTGCCCGCCGCGGAAACGATCACGCTCTGCAGGCAGAAATAGAGCGCGACGGCCGTGCCGGCGGTCTCGGCGAACGGCGCCAGCGCGCCGTTGGCCGTGACCGACGCGGTGAGGACGATGCCGATGGCGATGATCCACATCGGCATGACGAAGCTCGCGAAGGATGGCTCGGCGAACAACTGTCCTGCAGCCAGCAGGGCAGCACCCAGGAGAAGCATCGCCATGCCGCGCCTGACGCTGCCTTCGATGCCCCAGCGCGCGACGACGCTTTTGGCGAAGCGGGTGGCGATGATCATCACCAGCGCCGCGCTGGCGAAGGCCAGGCTGAAGCCGATCTGGGAAAAGCCGGCCTTGCCGATGAGCACTCTGGGCGCCGTCGAAAAGAACACGAAGAACGAGCCCATGGCGGTGGCGAAGGCCAGCGTGTAGGTCCAGAAGCCGAAGCTGCACAGGATCGGCCCGAAACCAGCGCGGGCAGGGCCATGGGTCAGCGGGCGCGTTTCGCGCCATCTTGGCCAGGCGTTGAGCGTGGCGGCCACGGCAAGAATGCCGAGCGCGACGAAGATCGCCCGCCAGCCGAAACTATTGGCGATCAAAGCCCCGGCGATCGGTCCCAGCGCCGGCACGAAGGACAGTAGCGAGCCGAGCGTGCCATAGATGACCGCGCCTTCCGGCCTTTGTCCATAGACGTCGCGGACGGTGGCGAAGACAGCGACCAGCATGGCCGAGGCGCTCAGGGCCTGCACGATGCGAAGGGCAAGGAAGACTGGTGCAAGCGACGTGACGGCGAGCAGGAAGGAGGCGGCTGCGAACGACAGGGCGCCGCCGATCAGCACCGGGCGCCGACCGATCCTGTCGGAGATCGGTCCGAAAGCAAGCTGGCCGAGCCCCAGACAGATCATGTAGAGGCTGAGCGTCAGCTGCACCACGGCCGTCGAGGCGCCGAGCGCGCCCGGCATGATCGGCACGACGGGCAAGTAGATATCCATGGCGAGGGAGGCCAGGACCTCGAAGGGAGACAAAAGCAGCAAGGCTGCTGGCATGGACAAGGTCCATGTCGGCTGGTTCGGAGAAGACATGAGGAAAGTTCCGCTCAAATGATGACATTCGGCGGCGATCTGCTTGAGTCTTTTCTGACGCAATTCCGGACGGAAGGCTACGGCTGAGGGCCGAGCCTAACCGCTTTACACTTTTCCCGGAATTGCTCGCGGAAATGACGGGACAGACTGCCGCAACAACGAAGCGCTGTTGCGGCTTACTTGTCTGCTGACTTGCTGGATCCCATGGCCGTCGGTCCCGGTGACGATGCGCATGCCCGCTGGCATGCGTGCTCGCGGTTTCACTACCAGCCGAAGACCGCTCGGGCAACCGACGGTCGCGCTAGAGCGCTTCATCGTTTCACGGAAACGCCGAAGCGCTCTATCTCTTTGTTTTTACGCAATTCCGGGCGGAAAACCGCTACACACTTTTCCGGGAATTGCTCTACGCCGCCATGCGGCGGGATGCCGCGACCGCCCTTTCCAGGGCGAGGAAAATGCGCTCGTCGGCGCACTGGGCCACGTTGAAGCGCATGAAGCGGCCGGCGGTGTGCGATAGGCTGAAGGCGTTGCCGGGCGCCAGCACGACATTATCCGAGAGCGCATGGCGGGCGACGTCGGCCGCGTCGATGCCGTCGGGCAGGCGGCACCACAGGAACATGCCGGCAGGCTGGTCGATCCAGGGCACGATGCCCGTCGCCTTCAGTCGGCCGGCGGTCTCGTCCATGGCGCGCGACAGGCGGGTGCGCAACTGTTCGACATGCTTGCGGTAGCTGCCGTCCTTCAAAAGGCTCAGCACCAGCTCCGAGGACAGCCGGGTGCCGCCGAATGTCGTGGCGATCTTGAGATCGGTCAGGCCTTCCATCCAGTCGGGTGGCGCCGCGATGAAGCCGCAGCGCACCGAGGCCGACAGCGTCTTGGAGAAGGAGCCGATCTGGACGACGCGCTGAAGCCCGTCGAAGGCCGCCAGCCTTGGGGCAGGGCTGTGCTCGAAGTCGGCGAAGATATCGTCCTCGACAATGGTGAGGTCCGCCTGGTCGGCGAGCTTCAGGAGCCGATGCGCGGTGACAGGCGACAGGATCGCGCCGGTCGGATTGTGGATGCCGGAATTGGTGATGTAGAGGCGCGGGCTGTGCTCGGCGAGCGCCTCGGCGAAGAGCTCGATATCCGGACCCGAAGGCGTGTAGGGCACGCCGATCACCTTGGCCTGGTGGGCGCGCAACAGGGCGTGGAAGTTGAAATAGCAGGGATCGTCGACCAGCACCGCGTCGCCGGGCTCGATCAGGAAACGGCACAGAAGGTCGATCGACTGGGTGCCGCAATCGGTCAGCATGACCTGGTCGGGCGAGGCTTCGACACCGTGCTCGGCCATGCGCCGCGCCAGCAACTGGCGAAGCGGCGGCAGCCCAAGCGGCGTGCCGTAGTCCGCAAGCGCGACGTCGTCCGCGCGGGCCGCGGTCCTCAGTGCCCGGCGCAAGGCGGCCTGCGGCATCCAGGACGCGGGCAGCCAGCCGCAGCCGGGCTTCAGCATCTCCTCGCCCGCTTCGAGCGATTGCCTCGACACCCACAGCGGATCGACGGCCCGGTCAAGCTTGGGACCAATCTCGGCAAGCGACAGCGGCGCGAGCTGGCCGGCGGCGTAGAAACCCGAGCCCGGCCGCGAACGGATCGCGCCTTCCGCCGCTAGCCGCTCATAGGCTTCGACCACCGTCGATTTCGACACCTGCAAGGATTTGGCGAGAGCCCGGATCGACGGCAGGCGCGCGCCGGGCGTCAGTGTGCGTGCCGCGATGCGATGGCGGATCGTCGCCATCACGCTTTCGACGAGCGTGCGCGAGCCGTCGATTTCCAGAGGGGTATCCGCCATCCGTACTGCCCGAAGTACCATTACAGTTTTGTGGAATTGTACCCCATTGTCTCTGGTAACGCCATGACCTGCCTCGTACGGAAACGCAAACGGAGCAGATGATGGAAAAGAGTTTTGACGGCTGGCTCAGCGGCTTCATCGGGGTGCTGATCTTCAGCGGGTCGCTGCCGGCGACGCGGGTGGCGGTGATGGATTTCGATCCGACCTTCCTGACGGCGGCCAGGGCGGCAATCGCAGGTCTGCTCGGGATTGCGATGCTGCTGCTGTTCCGCGAGAAGCGTCCGGAGCGCAGCGACCTGATCTCGCTCGTCGTCGTCGCGCTGGGTGTCGTGGTCGGCTTCCCGTTGCTGACGGCGCTGGCGCTGAAGCATGTCACCTCGGCGCATTCGATCATCTTTGTCGGCCTGCTGCCGCTGGCGACCGCGATCTTCGGCGTGCTGCGCGGCGGCGATCGTCCGCGCCCGGCTTTCTGGCTGTTCTCGTGCCTGGGCAGCGCGCTCGTCGCGGGTTTTGCCCTGTCGCAAGGCTTGACTGCCTCGCCGGTCGGTGACGGCCTCATGCTCGGCGCCATCATCGTCTGCGGGCTGGGCTACGCCGAAGGGGCAAAGCTGTCGCGCAAGCTCGGCGGCTGGCAGGTGATATGCTGGGCGCTGGCGCTGCCGCTGCCGGTCATGCTGGCGCTGAGCTTCGCGACGCTGCCGCCGTCTTTCGCCGCCATTGGTTCGGGCGCCTGGATCGGCCTCGGCTATGTCTCGCTGTTCAGCATGCTGATCGGTTTCATCTTCTGGTATCGCGGCCTGGCGCAAGGCGGCATCGCCGCCGTCGGGCAGTTGCAATTGCTGCAGCCCTTCTTCGGCCTGGCGCTGGCGGCGAGCCTGCTGCACGAAAAGGTCAGCCCGATGATGGTGGTCGTCACGCTCGGCGTGGTGGCCTGCGTGTTCGGCGCGAAGAAGTTTGCAAGGTAGGCGCCTACTGAAACTTCGTCACCACCCCGATGCCGATACCCTCGAAGCCGCCCATCGCCATCAGCGCGGCGGGCGCTTCCTCGAGGCTGATCCTCTTGCCGACCAGCAGCTCAGGCTTGAGCTTGCCGGTGCGGATCATCTCCATCATCGCGGAGTAGCGGTAGGCCTGCATGCCGTGGCTGCCGAGGATTTCGAGCTCGAAGGCGATGACCTTGTCCATCGGCACCTGCGGGCGGGCATGCTCGCCCAGCATCAGCCCGACCTGAACGTGGCGGCCGCGCCGGCGCAGGTTCGAGATCGAGTTGAAGGACGTGGTAGGGTGGCCGAGCGCGTCCATCGACATATGCGCGCCGCCATTGGTGATCTGCTTGACGGCTTTGACGACGTTCGGCGTCGTCGAGGCGTTGATGGTCGCCACCGCGCCGATCTTTTTGGCGAACTCCAGCTTCTCGTCGGTGAGGTCGATGGCGATCACATTGGCGCCCATGGCGCTGGCGATCATGATCGCCGAGAGGCCGACGCCGCCGCAGCCATGCACCGCCACCCATTCGCCGGGCGTCACCCGGCCCTGGTCGACGATGGCGCGGAAGGAGGTGACGAAGCGGCAGCCAAGGCTGGCGGCGGTGGCGAACTCCATCTCCTCGGGCAGGCGCACCAGATTGGTATCGGCGTGCTCTATGCCGACATATTCGGCGAACGAGCCCCAGCCGGTGAAGCCCGGCTGCGTCTGATGCTCGCAGACCTGATGGTTGCCCGACGTGCATTCGAAGCAGCGCCCGCAACCGACGGCGAAGGGGACCGTGACGCGGTCGCCGGCCTTCCAGCGGCCGACCTGCTTGCCGGCGGCGACGACGACGCCGGCCAGTTCATGGCCGGGAACGTGCGGCAGCGTGATGCCGTCATCATGGCCCATCCAGCCATGCCAGTCGCTGCGGCAAAGACCCGTGGCCTCGACCTTTATGACCACGCCGTCCGGGGCGGGCTTCGGATCGGGAACGGTCTGGATCGTCGGCGCCTCGCCGAATTTCTCAAAGACGACAGCTTTCATGGGGAGTCCTTCAGTTTGTTATTCGGCATCGATCTGGTTCTGCGGTGCAGCCTTCTGGAACGCCGGCAGCGCCATGCAGGCGGCGTTGATGCGCGCGATCACCGGATAGGGGGCCATGTCGACGCCGAAACGGGCATTGTTGGTCACCTGGGCGGCGAGGCAGATGTCGGCCAGGCCCGGCGTGTCGCCATGGCAGAACGCGCCGGTCTCGGGCGAGGAGGTGAGAATCTTTTCAAGCGGCTGGAAACCTTCGTTCACCCAGTGCCGGAACCAGTTGACGACGTCCTCGTCACCGGCCCCGAACAAAGTGCGCAGTGAGGTCAGCACGCGCAGATTGTTCACGGGGTGGATGTCGCAGGCGATCATCTGCGCCAGCATCCGCACCTGTGCCCGGCCCAGCGCATCCTTCGGCAGCAGCGGCGGCTCCGGCTGGATCTCGTCGATATATTCGATGATCGCCAGCGACTGGGTCAAAAGCGTGCCGCCGTCCAGCACCAGCGCCGGCACCAGGCCTTGCGGGTTGACCGCGAGATAGGCGGGCTCGAGATGCTCGCCGTGGCGCAGATGATGCGGCACATAGGTGTAGTCCAGCCCCTTCATCTCCAGCGCGATCCGCACCCGGTAGGAGGTGGAGGATCGATAGTAATTGTGAAGGACGAGGTCGCTCATCGCCTCGGCTGCCCGATGGTCACCGCGATCTCGCCGATGCCGTCGACGCCGCCGGTGATCCTGTCGCCCGCCTGGACCGCCCCGACGCCGGCCGGCGTGCCGGTGAAGATCAGGTCGCCGGGCCGAAGCTCGACCGCCTCGCTGCAGATCGAGACGATGTCGGCGATCGGCCAGATCAGCTCGGCAAGGTCGCCGTCCTGTTTCACTGCGCCGTTGACGGCAAGCCAGATACGGCCTTTTTCCGGATGTCCCGTTTTCGCGGCTGGAACCAGCGGGCCGCAAGGCGCGGACTGATCGAATGCCTTCGACCAGTCCCATGGGCGGGCTGCTTTCTTCGCCTGATCCTGCAGGTCGCGGCGGGTGAGGTCGACGCCGACGCCATAGCCCCAGACATGGGCGAGCGCATCCGCGCGGGGTACGTGAAGGCCTCCCTCGCCGATGGCGACGACCAGCTCGATCTCATGGTGCAGGTTCGAGGTCAGCGGCGGGTAGGGGATCTCGGCGCCGCTGTCGACCACCGCGTCGGCCGGCTTGGTGAAGAAGAAGGGCGGGTCGCGCTCGTCATTGCCGAGCTCGCGCGCATGCGCGGCGTAGTTGCGGCCGACGCAGAAGACGCGGCGCACGGCAAACCGCTCCGCCGAGCCCGCGACGGCAACCGAAGCAATCGCCGGTGGCGGAAGGACGAATTCTGGCATGATTTTTCTCTGTGTTGGCATGAATCGTCCGCACCTTCGGCCGATTTCCACCGGCCGGCAAGACTCGGGCGTCCCCTGCACATCGGCCTGTCGTTTCAGTGACAATGCGCTGTACCATTGGGCGTGTACTATTTGCCAATAATCTGGCCATGATCACGGGACTATCCTGTGCCGGCTGAAACCGAACCGATGCCTGAACCCGTGCAATGACCTCCGTCAGCGATCGCGCCCGCTTCCTGATCATCGACGACCACCCGCTGTTTCGCGAGGCGCTGCACAGCGCCGTGCAGATGGCCTATCCGGACGTCGACACGGTCGAGGCGCGCTCGATCGCGGAAGCGATCGAGCTTCTTGCCGACGCCAAGCCGTTCGACCTCGCGCTGCTCGATTTGAGCATGCCCGGCGTGCATGGCTTCGAGGGGCTGTTGCAGCTGAGGACCCGTTATCCGCGGCTGCCTGTGGTGATCGTGTCGGGCTATGAGGAGCCGAAGATCATCTCCGAGGCGCTGTCCTACGGCGCCGCCGGCTTCATCCCGAAATCGGCCCGCAAGAGCGATCTCGCCGCCGCCATCCGCTCGGTGATGGATGGCGCGGTCTATGTGCCGGAAAATTACGAGGGCCAGCCGCCCGATCCCGACAGCACCGACCGCGCCGACATGGTACAGCGCCTGGCCAGGCTGACGCCGCAGCAGCTAAGGGTGCTGCAGATGCTGAGACAAGGCATGCTCAACAAGCAGATCGCCTACGAGCTGCAGGTGGGCGAGACGACGGTGAAGGCGCATGTCTCGGAGATCCTGCGCAAGCTCAACGTCTACAGCCGCACGCAAGCGGTGATCGAGGTGTCGAAGCTCGACAATGCGGAGCTGTTTCGCGACCAGGCGGGGTTTTGAACGCCGGCTGAAAAGTGCGCTGTTACGATAATTCGGGATTGGCCGAAAGACGGCTCATCTACAGCATATCTACACAGATCAACTTCGCTGAGCGCCGATCTACGCCGGCAAAGGCTGAGACCAACGACTAACCGCGTACGCCGAGCTCGCCGGTAGGGCCGCGAGGATCGGGGCCTTCTCCGATGCAAAATCGCTGCGACTCGGATAATGCTGCATCAACCTTCGTAAACATCGATGGGCATCCTGCTCCCTTTATGCTTTTGGCGATCGAAATCATTTTGTCGCAATTCATGGCCGACCTGAGGCTATGGGTGCTTCCTTTCATTGGAGCCAACCGCCTTATTTGCGCTATCGCGCTCTGTACCGCCTTGCAGGCTTTGCCGTTGTCTTTGGCTTGAGGTATTCCGCGAGAAACCACCACGCAGGTAATCACCGATCGATAGTGACTTGATTTCGCTGTCGCGCGGCACGTGTCGCCCTTCATGGTCACTGTAAGGGTATGTCGGAACGGGGTGGGCCAGGATTTTGTTTTCGGCTGGGTTGTCTCGAGCGTGAACGTATCGCCGTTTGTTGACAACGATTCAGTCGTGTACGCGTCAGATTTTACTACGGATCGATCCCTCATGGTGGGGACGCCTGGTGCTGCCAGCCCCTTTTCAGTAATAGTGAAAGAGCTGTCAAAATTAGTCACCTGACCGTCCGGAAACGTGTTGGTCGTGTGAATGGTGATCTTTGTCCCTGCGTATCGTTCATATAACGATGCTGCCGCCGCCCCATTCACCAGCGTAGACATGCACAACAGAGAAACTGCTATAACCCGCAAAGTGCGCCTCCAATCACCCACCAACATCTGATAGACCAATCTTGTCAGCAATTCGGGTGCTAAAAAGGGATAGTTGTTCTGACTTCCAACCGGCCGCCGCCACGTCCGTTACTGGGACCGGCGCGAGGACTATCGTGGTGAGGCTGTCCGGCAGCGGACGCTGAGCTATGTCCGGAAATGGGAGATGGGGCCGATCAGGCGGCGCGATAGGTCGGCAGCCCCGCGCATTAAATGCCAGATGGGTTTGCTGGACCGCAGAGCGAATCGGCCTCGCTCGAACTGATCGAATCAAACGCGCCCACGACGAGCGCGACGAACATGGCAATGATCAAACGAAAGCGCATGGAGACCTCTGGAATTCTTTTGAGCCGCAGCTATTCCAATTCTTGCATAGAAAAATCCCTTGAAGCGGCCCCCAAATGGGGGTGGAAGCCGAGTGACTTTCGCGAAGAAAGCGATGTTTCTTGCCGCGCGATTGACCATGCGTCCCTCAATGCCCGGCTTTCCATGCTTTGCTAATGTAAACCCGCCGGGTTTCCAATCGCGGCGTCGCACGCTATCTTTCCCCCGCGGAATCGACTTTTGGGGGCCCGCCTGTGCGGGCGGTTGGGAACTGCCGGGGGCATGGGGCAACGGCCTGTTGACGTCTACGACGAGCAGCGAGTGGCGGCGATCAGTGCTGAAATCGCCGCGGCGATAGACGCTGCCACCTTTGGCAGCGGACAGTGGGACTCGGTGCCTGCCGCGCTGAGCAGCGCTTTCCCCGGGTCGTGGGGCTGCCTCTACAACATGAATTTCCCGGAAAGCCGCCTGAACTTCCTGTCGATCCAGAACATGGATCCCGCCTTCGTCAAGTCGTTTGTCGACCACTTCGCCTACGTCAATCCGTGGGCGGCATACTGGGCCTCGCTAAAGAGCACCACGATCGCCGCTTCCGAGGAGGTGTACCCGGCAAGACGTATCGCCAAATCCGAGTTCTACAATGATTGGCTGCTACCGCAGAACCAGGCCGTAGCCGCCGCCGGTATGAAGCTCGTCGGCGAGCGCGACGAGGCGGTACACGTGCTCCTGCATTTCCCGCTTTCGAAATCCGGCGTCTACGACAGGGCCGGCCTGGAAATACTGCGCCGAATCCGTGGCAGCCTGGAGCGCTCCGTCAACCTCGCCCGCCTGCTCCGCGCCGACACCGAGGCGTCGGTCGCCGAGGCGGCTCTGGTGGAGCGCAGTCGGTGCGCGGCTTTCGTAGTTGCGGGCGACCGGCTGCTGCGCGAAGCAAACCCGATGGCCGAGCAGCTTTTTTCCTCGGGGCGTGGCGTGGCAGTCCGCAACAGCCGCTGCCACCTCATGGACAAGGACGCGGATGCACGCTTCGGAGCGGCGCTTGAGAAGCTATCGACGGGAACGCCGACGCTCGCCTCGCGCATCGCCTTCCGCACCGCCACCGGAGCTTGGCAGATGTCGGTCGCCGCCATCCCGCTCCCTCGACCGTCGCCCGCGAGTATCATGTCTTTGCTTCCTCCGCGCCAGATGGTCTTGGTCCTGGTGGTCGATCTCGGCCTGCAACGCGCGGATGCAGACAACCTTGCGTCGCTCTCCACGCTCTACGGCCTCACGCCTTCGGAGATAGTCTTCTGCAAGAGACTGATGCTCGGGGAGTCCGTGACCGATGCCGCCAACCAGCTCGCCATTACGGAGGGGACCGCCAGGACAAGGCTGAAAGCCATCCTCCAGAAGACGGGAACCTCGCGGCAGGGACAGCTCATGCTGCTCTTGTCACGGGCGCGATAGCCAAGAAGGCGACTGTCATCCTCGCTGTCGAGGTGACCTTGATAGGCGGCCATGTCATCCCCCGTCAGTCGCGCCCGCAAGCTGCTCCGTACCCCGATCACGGGTCGCCGCGTCAACCGACGGCCGGCGGTATCCTGGTCAGCGCTGGAGTTGCGGTTGTGGCGTTGAGATAGGCCTCGAGCTATCGTAAATATCAAATGTCCGTCACGCCCAATGCCGCGTTTCGGATCAGGCTCTAAAACCCTTGAACCTTGCGTTCGATCTTCTTGCACTCTCCCGACAATACGCTAGGAGTCCTATTTACCTTGCCATCAATGGTGAAATAGACGTTCACAGAAAGTGTGCCGTCATTGCGGTCTATATGATACCACATGGAGGTCTCAGCGTCGCGACGAGCGTGAAAATCGATCCTATCGCTGTTTAGTTCATCAAGTGATCC
This sequence comes from Mesorhizobium sp. B2-4-3, assembly GCF_006442815.1. Classification (GTDB taxonomy): domain Bacteria; phylum Pseudomonadota; class Alphaproteobacteria; order Rhizobiales; family Rhizobiaceae; genus Mesorhizobium. Next base: position 52,756 of record NZ_VFVL01000028.1, on the reverse strand, counting down.
CTGACCTCGCACGCGAATAAATTTGAAGGCGCGCCGTTCAAGATCGATGTCGACGATCTCGGCTTTTGCCCAATCGTGGGAACACTGCAGTCGAATTATTTCCGCCTCTGCGAATGCCGGAAATGAGACAAAAAGCAAGGCGAGGACGACGCGGACAATTTGCCTCAATGCAACTCCATCCACTAGAGCCGCAAGCCAAAGGGGAGTCCTTAAGCACCGAGAGCTGGCCATCAACGGCGCCCTCTACAATGGCCAAAAGCCTCACAGTACGATACATCTATGTCGTCGACACCATAGGCATCACATATAAAGTTAGAATGACTGGAATTGGGCATCAAACTGGAATCTGATCCACAATCCCAATTGCCGTCAGCCCCCCGAAGACAGATCACTACACGCACTGATGTGCTGCAATAGTTCTTAACTTCGACACTCAAGCTATTTGCTGAGTTGCAGTTGTCTCCCCGCCTATTCTCGGTCATGACCACACAGGCAACCGATTCGGCTGTAAAATAACACAGCAACGCAAGCCCGATGAGTAAGTTACGCAAACTCCCCCTCCATACGTCAAAATGCCTCGCATAAGTTGCCACTGTGGCGATCCGCACTCGGCGCGCCGGATTCCTATTTTCTCTGACAGATCCTTTCCGCCAACCCCCATTTGGTAGTGGCTGGCGTTCGAGAATTTTTGCAGGTTGAAGGCGATCTTGGCCGAGATTCGGTGGGAGAGACGGCTATTTGCCGCTCATCAATTCGTGTTCGGAAATCAACAACATAGAGGAATATATGAAAGCGATCATGGTATGTACCTTGCTCTCTACTGCATGCCTCGGGCTTACGTTAAGCACTCAAGCCTCTTTCGCCGACGATATCTGCTCAGAAGCGGCAGGCGGCGAATGCGAAGCGGCCCAAGACCTTACAGATCTTGCCGACGACACTCCGACTGTTCCTGACGCGCTCGTGGATGAGGCCCAAGAATCTATCGACACACAAGACGACAACGTGAACAACTGAGAACTCTTGGCATCCTAATGGTCGCAATGGCGTTCTGCTGAAGGTGGAAATGACGTGAACGGCCTTAAAGCGGAGCTGGCCAAACAGGGGGGAGCACCGATTGAAGGATTGATCTTCCCGAGCGGCAGCGAGCGCGTTGACGTGTCTGGGATTGATGAAGCGCGATCAGCGCCAACGGATTGGGGGCTATGACTTTGTACAAGACATCTTCCGCGGCCGCGTTCGGGGCGTTCTCGCTCTGCTTGATTTTGTTCGCCTCCCAGGCAAGTGCGGCTAACAGTTCTGGAGTTTGGACGGGACGTATCCGTTGTCCTTATGGATCAGGGTCGATATCCCTCAAAGTAGACCCGGCTGGGAACGTATCTGGAAGCTTGACCAACGGCACCGTCAAATCCGGGCGAGCAACCGGGTCCTCCATATCTTTCGTTTCAGGCAACATCTTCGGCAACACGGCGTCTTTCTCAGGCACGATCAACGGATCGACCATGAGCGGAACCTATCGGCAAACCACCTACGGCGGCGTGTGCAGCTGGGAGGTTGCGCGCATGGGGAATGTCGAAGCCGTGTCCGCCGAGAGCCAAGGCGTAACGCGTCCCGAGAAGAGCGAAAAGCCCACTCGAGACTTGAGCGGACCCGTCAACGTCCCGGTCTGCGGAGGCCGAGGGACGATAACATTCGTGCACTACAACACCCAGAAGCAGTCTGGAGTGATGAATATCCGGCTGAAGGACGGGGCGATGGCCAACCTCAACGTTGGGCCAAGCCCGCGCAAGAAGGTGTCATCGGCATCCGGCCTCGCCGATGCCTATGGAGATTTGATCGACAGGCAATGCAGTCCGCACACGGGTGGAGAACCTTCCTTGGTCAATACCTTCGGAGGCGCCATCCGGAGTTTTGTCACAAAACACCTGCTGCAGCCCGACGCCAACCCGAAGAAACAGCCACCGCCTAAAATGTCCGGCACCGGCATTCGCGGCTGACGGCGAGGGCGGAAGGTCGAACGCAGCAATTGCCGCTTGGGGCAATAAGGAGGAGGAGAATGTTCCTGGATGTCTTACGCTTTCTCGGCGGTATTGCGAGCGCGGCCGCCGTTATCGCGTTTGCGGGAGCAATTGCCGGGAATCTGCTGAGGTCTCTCAGTCGAAGGGTCACGAGCCGACGGTTGGGGTGGCTTCTGGGGGATTTGTCAGCTGCGGAGGCGTTCGGCATCGGGTTGTTGCTGATGACCTTCGTCGTCGCCGCGATGCACGGCTGGATTGGCTCCAGCGCGATTGGTCCCGCCTGGTTCAGATACGCTACAGGTGCGGGTGTCGCTTTCTGCGTATTCCTGATGGCGACCCGCAGCAAACAGCGAAAAAAAGGCCAGGGACAAGATGAGCGTGAGCCGATCACACCTGCCGCAGACACCGTTCCAATGCCGAAGGGAAGAGGCGCAGCCTCAATGTGAGCTCGGTGGGAGCGTTCTTCGGTGCTGCGGTAGTTTCCTGCTTCGCCGTTTGGCCTCCAATGGCGCTTGGCATGTCGGTAGTCAAGCCGCTCGCCAGGCAGGGCAATAAAGTGTTCGTCCAATTCCAGCAAGGTTCTGATCGTGACAGATGCACAACGCATATTCGGTCAAGTGAGGTTTATATGATGAAGTCAATTATTCTTGCAGTAACTATGCTTGCTGGATTCGCGACAGGTGCCGTGGCAGCAGATACTGTAGATGGATTGCCGGTCTCATCGATCTATAATTGGTCAGGCGCCTATGTCGGTGGACACGCAGGATATGCATGGGGGCGCACGAAGTACAACGACCCCCTAGTCTTCGACGAAATCTCCTTTCTTCGCAAAGATGGCGATGGATTTCTCGGCGGCGTACAGGCAGGCTACAACTGGCAAGATGGCGCGGTGGTCTATGGCATAGAAGGCGATGTATCCTTTGGTAATGTTAAGGGGCACCGCTTCCTGGTAACGGCCTATGGTCCCGCGAATTATGACGAGACATTGAGGGTCTTCGGCACATTCCGTGGAAAAGTGGGCTATACCTTTAATAGTATCCTGCCCTACGTAACCGGTGGGTTCGCCGTGGCCAACTATAAGCTGGAAGGCGCCGGTGGAAGCACTACTACTACCAACTTGGGTTGGACGATTGGTGGTGGTGCAGAAATCGGCCTGACCGAAAAGATCTCTATCAAAGGCGAATATTTGTTTGCCGATGTCGGCAAAGAGGATTTTTCCCTCGCCAACGCTCCAGATGTCGTGCCGTTCCCCGGCAAAGTGAGCGCCGAGATTCAAACGCTCAGGATCGGGATCAACTACCGCTTTTAGACGGCCTAGCATCTGCCATGGGAGGGTCAAGCCAGCAAATGCGCCAGCAGCGCCCGCAACTGCGCCGGCTTTAGCGGCTTGCGCATCAATTCGATCCCCGCGGCGCGGGCAGCCTTGGCGACGAGCTCGGAGCCGTCGGCGGTGACGATCAGCGCCGGCACGGCTCGGCCGAGATAGTCGCGCACTTCGGCTATTGTTGAGGTGCCGAGGTCGCCGCCGTCGAGATGCTGGTCGGCGATGATGATGTCGGGCACCCAGGCGGTGTCGCCGAGCAGGTCGAGCGCATCATCGGTCGAGGTGGCGGCGCGCACCAGGCATTGCCAGCGCTCGAGCAGCGAAGTCATGGCGGAGAGCACGTCCAAGTCGTTCTCGACCAGCAGCACCCTGGTGCCGAACAGGCCGTAGCCGCGCGGCCGCTCCATGTCGGCGGCGGCCATCGCCGGCTCGGCCGTGGCCATGCCGACCGGCACGTCGATATGGAAGATGGTGCCGCGCCCGACCCTCGAGGAAAAGGTGATGGGGTGGCCGAGTGCCGCCGCCATGCGGCGCACGATCGCGAGGCCGAGGCCAAGCCCGCCGGCGAGCTCCGCATCGTTAAGCGTCGAGGTGCCGCGGTGGAATTCCTCGAACACCGCCTCACGCTGGTCCTCGGGAATGCCGCAGCCGGTGTCGGCGACGTCGATGCGGATGATGTCGCCGCGATGCCTGGTGCCGACCAGCACGCCGCCCGAGCGGGTGTAGCGCAGCGCATTGGAAAGAATGTTCTGCAGGATGCGCCTGAGCAGCGTGCGGTCGGAGCGCACCACCACGTTCACCGGCCTGAATTTCAGCGACAGGCTTTTCTTTTCCGCTTCGGGCAGGAAATCCGAGCGCAGCGAGGAAAACAGCGCTTCCAGGCTGACGTCGACGACTTCCGGTTGCACCACCCCGGCGTCGAGCTTCGAGATGTCGAGCAGCGTGCGCAGCAGGTCTTCCATCGTCTCCAGCGAGCGCTCGACCTGCCGGACAAGCTTCCTGCCTTCGTCGCTGGCCTGGACCTCGGCCAGCGCCGAGACCGACAGGTGCGCGGCGTTGAGCGGCTGCAGCACGTCGTGGCTGGCGGCGGCGAGGAACCTTGTCTTGGAGAGGTTCGCCAGTTCGGCGTTCTCCTTCGCCTCGCTGAGGTCGATGTTCGACTGCTCGAGCCGGCGCAGCGTCGCGTGCAGTTCCTCGGTGCGGTTGCGCACCCGGTTTTCCAGCGAGATGGCGGTCTGGAACAGCGAGAAGGCGTTGCCTTGCTGGTCCATCGAACGTTCGACGCGGCTGACGAGGGCCGCGTTAATCTTCTTCAGCCTTTCGAGGTCGTTGATGTCGCGAAGCGGCATCTCGCTACTCGGCTGCCTGGCGCTCGCCGAAGGCGATACCGGTAAAGGTCTGGTTGAGGTGCATCGAGCGGTACTGCTCGCCATAGGTGCCGAAGCCGATGACCTTGTTGGTCCGGTAGAGCTCCGAAATGTCACGGTAGACCTGGCGGTTGCGCGCATCGAGCCGGCGCAGCACGCAGTCGAAGCCGAGGATCATGTCGATGCCGCCGAGCTTGCGTTCGGCGTCCTGCAACGCGGCGCGCGTCGCTTCCACCATGTTCTTCGGCTGGGCGATGGACAGAACGACGCCGTCGTCGATGGCGCAGAAGAACGACAGCGAGCCATCGACATGCATGCGCTGGATGGAGCGGCAGTAATATTCGCCGGCCACTTTCACCACGACGGGATGGGAGGCGAAGCTTAGCGGCGTCAGCGCTTGCGCCACAGTGCCGACCGAGGCCGCGTATTCCTCCGCCGCGTTGGTGGCGTTGAATTCGCGCACGATGCGATGGTCCGGGTCGGACGATGTCACCACCAGCTTCTCGTCGGTCGGAATGAAATTGTCGGTCTTGAAGACGTGGAAGGGGATCTCGGTCGCGACCAGCACGATGATGGCGCTGTCGGACGTGACCTTGCCGTTCGAGATCAGGCTGGTCGTCTCGAATTTCAGGTCGTCGCCCGCCGAGCCGCCGATCAGCGGGATGTCGTCCAACCCCCAATGGATGGCCGAGGTCACCGCTTCCTCGGCATAGGAAAGCCCGTCGATGAAGCAAAGGGCGAAGATGCTCTTCGCCCGTTCCTGGCCGGCGCGGCAGCGCAGCAGGCGCCGCAGTTCCACGACCTCGCCGGTGATCCCGTCCATGCCGGAGGAGGAGAGGTTCTCGACCATGGTGCTGACGGTCGAAAACGACGCCGACGGCAAAAGCAGGGCAAGGGCATGCCCTTCCTCCAGTCCCTGCGGCGTGATTTCGCCGGCGGTCGAGCAGCCGGCATAGGCGAGCGACGGCGCATGGACCTTCAGCGCTTGCGCAAGCGCCGCCGCGTCGACCAGGCTTTGGGAGAAGAACAGAAGCGCAAAGCCGGCGTCGACGGCTGCCGCTTCGGCCGCGATGGCCCGTGCAAAGGCATTCGGGTCGGGCTCATCCGTGGTGAGCGCCGAAAGGCCCGATGCATAGCGTGTGCTCGAACTGGCCAGCTGCCGTCCTCCGCAATTTCCTCCAACGCTGTTTTGTGCGTGTCTTTTCTTATGCGTGTCAGGCACGCTTCGCGTCGAAGGCATCTTTGCCTTCAATCCCGGTTTTGGCAATGGGGCCGGTTGCTGCGCTGCACATAGCTTTTGCCATGATCGAAAGTACAATGGAACCGGCGCTGGCAGCGCTGTTTTGCCCGTTGTACGTTGCCGAATAACGCACTGCCGAAGCACAAGCGCGGCATTCGGCAATGACCAAGGTTGATACCCAGGGAGGTTGCATGTCGGACGTGTCGTTGACTGTGAACGGGAGGCGGGTCAGCGGGAACGCCGAGGACCGAACGCTTCTGGTGCATTTTCTCAGGGAACATCTCGGCCTCACCGGCACGCATGTCGGCTGCGATACCTCGCAGTGCGGCGCCTGCGTCGTCCATGTCGACGGCAGGGCGGTGAAGTCCTGTTCCATGCTTGCCGTGCAGGCGTCCGGATCGACCATCGTCACCATCGAGGGGCTCGCCGACGGCGCCGAGCTGCATCCGGTGCAGGCCGCGTTCAAGGAGCATCACGGGCTGCAATGCGGCTTCTGCACGCCGGGCATGATCATGACGGCGACCGACATGATCGCGCGTCACCCGCAAGGCCTCGACGAGGCGACGGTGCGCGCCGAGCTCGACGGCAACATCTGCCGCTGCACCGGCTACCACAACATCGTGAAGGCGATCCTCGCCGCATCGGAGACGATGGCGAAGGGCGCCAAGGGCAGGGCGAAGCAGGCAGCTTAAGGGAGTAAGGGAGTAGGGGAGTAGGGCAGTAAGCGACCAGCTCCTCATTTCCCTATTCCCTTACTCCCCTACTGCCCTAGTCCCTTAAATTCCGGAGGAATTCCTATGGGTATCGAAGGCGTCGGCGCCCGCGTGGCGCGCAAGGAAGACAAGAGGTTCATCACCGGTGGCGGCCGCTATGTCGACGACATGGTGGTCCCCGGCATGAAACATGCCGTGTTCGTGCGCAGTCCGCACGCGCATGCGCAGATCAAGAAGATCGATGTGAAAAAGGCGCAAGCGATGCCCGGCGTCGTCGGCGTGCTCACCGGCAAGGAGATCAAGGCCGACGGGATCGGCAACCTGATCTGCGGCTGGATGATCCATTCCAAGGACGGCACGCCGATGAAGATGGGCGCATGGTCGCCTTTAGCCGTCGACAAGGTGCGCTATGTCGGAGACGCCGTGGTCATCGTCGTCGCCGACACCAAGGGCCAGGCGCGCGACGCGGCGGAAGCGGTCGAGATCACCTACAAGGAACTGAAGGCCGTTGTCGACGCGACGAAGGCCATTCAAGCCGGCGCGCCACAGATCCACGCCGAGGCCGACAACAATCTGATCTTCGACTGGGAGCTTGGCGACGCCAAGGCGACCGACGCGGCGATCAAGTCGGCCGCCCATGTCACGCGCATGAAGATCGTCAACAACCGCCTCGTGCCCAACGCCATGGAGCCGCGCGCCGCGCTCGGCCATTACGACAAGGCCGAGGACCACTATACCTGCTGGACGACGTCGCAGAATCCGCATGTGGCGCGGCTGGTGATGAGCGCCTTCTACAACGTCGCCCCGGAGAACAAGCTCAGGGTCATCGCGCCGGATGTCGGCGGCGGCTTCGGCTCCAAGATCTACATCTATCCGGAAGAGATCGTCTGCCTGTGGGCATCGAAGAAGACCGGCGTTCCCGTCAAATGGGTCGCCGACCGCACCGAAAGCTTCCTTTCCGACGCGCATGGCCGCGACCATGTCTCGACGGTGGAGATGGCCTTCGACAAGGACAACCGCATCACCGGCCTGAAGGTCGACACAATAGCCAATCTCGGCGCCTACATGTCGCTGTTCTCGTCCTGCGTGCCGACCTATCTCTACGCGACGCTCTTGTCGGGCCAGTACAACATCCCGGCGATCCACGCCAATGTGCGCACCGTCTATACCAACACCGCGCCCGTCGATGCCTATCGCGGGGCAGGGCGGCCGGAGGCCACCTACGTGCTCGAGCGGATGATGGAAACCGCGGCGCGCGAGCTTGGCGTGTCGCCGGCGGAGCTGAGGCGCCGGAACTTCATCACGTCCTTCCCGCACCAGACGCCGGTGATCATGGCCTATGACGCGGGCGATTATAACGCTTCGCTCGATGCGGCGATGAAGGCCGCCGACTATGCCGGCTTCACCAGGCGCCGCGCCGACGCCGCCAAGCAGGGCAAGCTGCGCGGCATCGGCATGAGCTGCTACATCGAGGCCTGCGGCCTGGCGCCGTCATCGGCGGTCGGCTCGCTCGGCGCCGGCGTCGGCCTCTGGGAATCGGCGGAGGTGCGGGTCAACGCCGTCGGCACCATCGAGGTGCTGACCGGCTCGCACAGCCATGGCCAGGGCCACGAGACGACCTTCGCGCAGCTGGTCACCCAGCGCTTCGGTGTGCCGATCGACTCGGTCTCGATCGTGCATGGCGACACCGACAAGGTGCAGATGGGCATGGGCACCTACGGCTCGCGTTCCGGCGCGGTCGGCATGTCGGCCATCGTCAAGGCCCTCGACAAGGTCGAGGCCAAGGCCAAGAAGATCGCCGCGCACCTGCTTGAAGCAGACGAGGGCGACATCGTCATCGAGAATGGCGAGGTCAAGGTCGCGGGCACCGACAAGAGCCTGCCCTGGTTCCAGGTGGCGCTTGCCTCCTACACCGCCCACAACCTGCCGGCGGGCATGGAGCCCGGGCTGAAGGAAACGGCCTTCTACGATCCGTCCAACTTCACCTTCCCGGCCGGCTGCTACATCTGCGAGGTCGAGATCGATCCGGAAACCGGTACGACGGAGATCGTCCAGTTCGTCGCGGCGGACGACTTCGGCAACATCATCAATCCGATGATCGTCGAGGGGCAGGTGCACGGCGGCATCGCCCAAGGCGTGGGCCAGGCGTTGCTGGAAGGCACGCATTACGATGCCAGCGGCCAGCTTCTGACGGCAAGCTACATGGATTACACCATGCCGCGCGCGGGCGACCTGCCGTCCTTCAAGGTCTCGACCTCGAACACGCCATGCCCTGGCAATCCGCTCGGCGTCAAGGGCTGCGGCGAGGCCGGCGCCATCGGTTCGCCGCCGGCGGTCATCAACGCCATCACCGATGCGCTCGGCGTCGTCGACATCGCCATGCCGGCGTCGCCCGCGACGGTGTGGGCGACGATCCGGGCGAAGAAATGAGTGAATAGGGAGTAGTGAGTAGCGAATAGGGACCGTGCCACCTCCGGCAGCGGCCCTACCGACTACTGACTACTCACTACTGCCCAACCACTTTAGGGGAGGATCCCAATGTACTCCGTCAACTATCACCGCGCCGCCTCGGTCTCCGATGCCGCCAAGCTGCTGAAGAACGGCGATGCCAAGCTGCTCTCCGGCGGCATGACGCTGATCCCGGCGATGAAGACGAGGCTTGCCGCGCCGTCGGACCTCGTCGACGTCTCGCGGCTCAAGGACCTGCAGGGCGTCAAGGTGTCCGGCAAGACGGTCACCATCGGCGCCGTGACGACGCATTACGACGCCTCCACCGACGAGAAGCTGAAGAAGGCCTGCCCGGCGCTTGCGCATATGGCATCCCTGATCGGCGATCCGGCGGTGCGCTATAAAGGCACGATCGGCGGCTCGATCGCCAACAACGATCCGGCCGCCGACTATCCGGCCGCGCTGCTGGCTCTGGACGCGACGATCGTCACCAACAAGCGCGAGATCGCGGCGGACAAATTCTTCAAGGGCCTGTTCGAGACAGCGCTGAAGGAAGGCGAGATCATCACCGCGGTGAGCTTTACCGCTCCGGCCAAGGCGGCCTACCAGAAATTCCGCAACCCGGCTTCGCGCTACGCAATCGTCGGCGTGTTCGTGGCCAAGGGCAAGGACGGGGTGAGGGCGGCGGTGACCGGGGCCGGAGAGGACGGCGTCTTCCGCTCCAAGGAAATCGAGGCGGCGCTGGCGAAGAATTTCGATGTCGCGGCGCTCGGCGGCCTCAAAGTGTCGGCAAAGGGGCTGATGAGCGATATCCATGCCTCCGCCGACTACCGCGCCAATCTGATCGCGGTGATGGCCAAGCGTGCCGTGGCCGCCGCCAACGCCTGAGCGCTCTCAGCCTGAGTGAAGGAAAGGGGCCGCCGCGGCCCCTTTTTCTTTTGTATTCGCAACGACTTGGCGGGAATTACCGGAGTATTCGCGGTTTCGCACTTGCACAATAATATCCCGCACTGCAAAATGACTGCGGCGGGAATACCAGACGGTCCGAGACGCAGGCGATGCTTGGCATGCGGACCTCGAGTTGCGAAGGCACGGTATGACCGACATCTCCGCAGCGTCCGTTGTCCTGCCGCGGGCCGCAGCCGACAGGGAAGCCAGGACAAGACTGGCCTATCTCGACGGCTGGCGAGGCCTGTCGATCGCCATGGTGCTGATCGGCCATTTCTTTCCGGTCCCGGGACTCAATCTCGGCGTGCTGGGCGTCGAGTTCTTCTTCGTGCTGAGCGGCCGGCTGATGGGCGAAATCCTGTTCATCGAGCGCTTTCCGCTGAAGAAATTCTTCAAGCGCCGCTTCTCGCGCATCTATCCCGCGCTGCTGGTGTTCGTGATTGCCGCCATGATCGGCCTGACCGGGACCTTCATCGCCTTCAAGTGGAAGGCGGCGCTGACGGCGCTGACCTTCACCTACAATTACGCCGGCATCTTGATCACTCGCGCCGGCGCGCTCGACCACATTTGGTCGCTCTGCGTCGAGGAGCATTCCTATATCCTGCTGGCGCTGATCAGCGTGGTGGTTACCGGAAGAACGAACGTCGTGCGGCTGCTGGTCGTGCTGGCCTTGCTGGCAATGGCCAACGGCGCCATTTCGTACGGGGTTCTCGGCATGAGCTACGAGACCAGTTACTGGCGGACCGACGTGCATATCGCCTCGATCCTGCTGTCCGCCGCGATCTGCCTGCTCAAGGCCGACGGGCGCCTGCCGGCTTTCCTGCAAAGCCAGCATGTGGCGCTGGCGGCGGCGATTGGCGGCCTGTTGCTGTTCCTCGATCCGGTGCCGACCACGATCCACTATCTTGTCGGCGTGCCGCTGCTGGCGCTCGCCGTCAACACGCTCGACTTCGCGGGCGGCTACCTGACGGGGCCGTTGTCGTCTCGGCCCATGGTTATGCTCGGCCTGTGGTCCTATTCGCTTTATCTGTGGCAGCAGCCTTTCTACAAATTCGTCGATGAGCACGGTCGCGCGCCGATGCCGATGCTGGCGGCTGTATTCGCCTGCGCGCTGGCCAGCTACTACATCGTCGAAAAGCCAGCACGCGGCTGGCTCAACCGCAACTGGTGAGCATCGGCCCTGCTCATGGCGGTCGACTTTCAGATCTTTAAGAAATATCTAAATTAGATACTTATAATTTAACATGAGAAAAATACCCGGTATCTGCTTTGGATCGTTGCGACATTCGCCATTAGACATTGGTACTAGGGCAGGAATTCTTTATTGCCGCTCTCGTTTCTCCTTCTAGGTTTTCCAGACAGGACAACGGGAGGAAGAAATGACAACGACCACTGTCGAAGGAGCGGGCGGTTGGCTCGATCGCTCTCACACGATCGCCGAGCGGGGATTCAGCCGATGGATGGTGCCGCCGGCGGCGCTTTGCATTCATCTGTGCATCGGTCAGGCTTATGCGTTCAGCGTGTTCAACCTGCCGATGTCGAAGCTGATCGGCATCACCGAGTCGGCACCTGACGACTGGAAGCTGACAGGGCTCGGCTGGATATTCTCGATCGCAATTCTGTTCCTCGGCATTGCAGCGGCCTTCGGTGGCGGTTGGCTCGACCGTGTCGGGCCGCGCAAGGCGATGGTCGCGGCCGCCTGCTGTTTCGGTGGCGGCTTCATAATCTCGGCGCTCGGCGTCTATCTGCACCAGCTATGGATAATCTATCTCGGTTATGGCGTGCTTGGCGGCATCGGTCTCGGCCTCGGTTACATTTCGCCGGTAAAGACGCTGATCACCTGGTTTCCGGATCGGCCAGGGATGGCGACCGGCATGGCGATCATGGGCTTCGGCGGCGGCGCCTTCATTGCCTCGCCGCTATCGGTCTATCTGATGAGCCTGTTCTCGACTCCCGAGCATATCGGCGTCGCCGAAACCTTTATCACGCTCGGCATCGTCTATTTCATCTTCATGATGATCGGCGCCATCATCGTAAGGGTGCCGCCGGAAGGCTGGCGACCCGCCGGCTGGACACCGCCCGCAACGCAAGCAGCGATGGTCACCAGCGCCAATGTTCATCTCGACGATGCGCTGAAGACGCCGCAGTTCTGGCTGTTGTGGGGCGTGCTTTGCCTCAACGTGACGGCCGGCATCGGCGTGCTCGGCCAGGCTTCGGCGATGAGCCAGGAGATGTTCCCGGGACGCATCACGGCTGCGGCGGCCGCGGGCTTTGTCGGCCTGCTTTCGATCTTCAACATGCTCGGCCGTTTCTTCTGGGCCTCGACCAGCGATTATATCGGCCGCAAGCTGACCTACGCGATCTTTTTCGTGCTGGGCGTGATCTTGTACGCGGCCGTGCCGTGGACCGGCAAATCCGGCAACGTGTTCCTGTTCGTGCTGTTCTACGGCATCATCCTCAGCATGTATGGCGGCGGTTTCTCCACCGTTCCGGCCTATCTGCGCGATGTCTTCGGCGTGCGCTATGTCGGCGCCATCCATGGCCGGTTGCTGACGGCATGGTCGGTTGCCGGCGTGCTTGGCCCGGTCCTGGTCAACTACATCCGCCAGTACCAGATCGACAGCGGCGTGGCGAAGGCGGACGCCTATACGGTGACCATGTACATCATGGCCGGCTTGCTCGTCGTCGGCTTCCTACTCAACCTGATGATGCGGCCGGTGGCCGAGCGCTTCCACATGAAGCCGGAAGCGGCAAGGGCATAAGGAGATCCAGATGGCACAAGACAACGATTATACCGTCAAGCTCACGCTCGCCTGGCTGCTGGTCGGCATACCTCTGGTCTGGGGCTTCTGGACGACGGTGGTCAGCGCCGTTCCGTTGTTCCGGTAAGTCTGTTCGGGTAAGTCGGGGCCTCAGCCGGCGAGGCCGATATGGCCAGCCTTCTGCGCGGCCAGGTAGCGGCGGAGCCCGGCTTCGCCGCGCGGCGTGGTCCAGCGATGGTTCCAGGCGAAGGCTGGTCTCAGGACCGGCGCCAGCAGTTTGAGGATCGGCCTCTCGACTGTGACCTGCCAGATCACGTCGACATGCGTGCCTCGTCCGGACGGTGACAGCTGCGCCCGCCAGAGCCCGTCGAAATCGCCGAAGGTCTTCACCACCACCAGCCGGCCGGGCTCGAGTTCGGCGGCCTCGATGATGAAGTTCAGCTCATATGGCAGGGCGCCGCGCGCTCTCGCCCTGGCGCGGGCGCCGACGACGCCCTTGCCCTTCTTGTCGAGCGGCTCGACCTCCTTGTAGGCATCGCCCCACCAGAGCGGCAGAAGCTGGGCGTCCGATAGCACGTCCCACACTTCCTGGGGCGTGCCTTCGGGGATGTCCCAGCTTTCGTCGAAGCGGAAGACGTTGCTCGCCATGATGTCGCCCCCAGCCAGCGGAGCGGCCATATTAGCTGCGGCTTGTTTTCCTTGCCAGCGGGTTCGGTGCGTCTTCAGGCGGCGACGGGCTTCGCCCAATAGCGTACCGACTTCTTGCCGCCATGGATCACCGCGTGGCCGACTTCGGCGAAACCGATCGCTGCGTGAAAGGCGTCGGAAGCCGGGTTGGGCGGATCGGCGTTGACCTCGCAGGTGACGAACGCGTGGCCGGCGCGCCGGGCCTGCTCGAACAGATCCTCATAAAGCCGGCGGGCGTGGCCGCGGCCGCGGGCGTCCGCGGCCACGACGACGCGATCGACATAGACGAAGCGCGGATAGCGCCCGCGAAACCAGAGGAAGTTCGGGCTGTCGTAGCTTGCATCCTGGTCGAAGCACAGGATGAAGGCTTCGAGCGCGCCGATGCGGCGGGTGTAGAACGCTTCGCTGAGCAGGAATGAAAGCCGTTCCGGCTCGAGCCAGGACAGTTCGGCCGCATGCTCGTTGTTGAGCGCGAGGATGGCGGCCTCGTCGGCGGGCGAGACCTGTTCGATCGGCAGCAATTCCTTGCTCATCGTCTTCGCCATCAGGCTCTCGCGGCTGCGATCGTCGCCGCCACCTTGGCTTGGTCGGTCACCGTGTTGCGGTATTCGCGATCGAGGTCGGCGCCGCCCATGCCGACATCCGGGTTGCGGTAGCGCATGGCGCTCGGCACGTCCGCCAGTGCTGCGAAATGCATCTCGGTCAGTCCGGTCCGTCTGCGTACCTCGCCGATCGTGTCGGGGGCAAGCGCGCCGCAGCCGAGGATGATGATGCGCGCGCCCGCCTGGCGAACAAGCTCCGCCAGAAGCTCGACGCCTTCGACCGCCGTGTCGCGCTGGCCGCTGGTCAGCACGCGGCCGACTTTGCAGCGGATCAGGGCTTCGAGCGCCTCAACCGGATCGCGCGTCATGTCGAAGGCCCGGTGGCAGGTGACATTGAGCGGGCCTGCGGCCTCAACCAGCGCGCTCATGCGCGCCTCGTCGACGGCGCCGTCGGCGGTCAAGCAGCCGACCACCACGCCGGCCACGCCGAGCTCGCGAAGCGCTTCGACATCGGCGAGCATCGAGCGGTATTCGGCCTCGCTGTAGAGGAAATCGCCGCCGCGCGGACGCACGATGACATGGAAGGGAATGGTCGCGCTTTCGAGCGCGGCGCGCACCGTGCCCATGCTCGGCGTGATGCCGCCTTCGATGAGGCTGGCGCAGAGCTCGACCCGGTCGGCGCCGGCGGCCTGCGCGGCAAGCAGCCCGTCAATACCTTCGACGCAGATTTCGATCAGGGGTTTTTGCGTGTCCGCCACCGGTTCCATCCATGCTTTCGACGAGATGGGCAGCCCTAGCATCGGGCGGGCAGCCGCGAAAGCCGCAACGATCGGTCCAGCTCTGGAAGTCGCTTGACAATGCATAACTGCGTAGTTATGGATAACAACTCATAACTGAAAAGTTATTGATTCGCGCGAACCCATTGACCAAGGAGACCGACGATGGAAGCAAGATTGAAGAACCCGGTGATGCTCATTCCCGGCGCGCTACAGGCGCTGCTGGCGCTCGACAAGTCGACCGAAGCCGGCGACGTGCCCTATGTGACGCGCAAGCTCGTTCATCTGCGCGCCAGCCAGATCAACGCGTGCGCCGTCTGCGTCGACATGCATGCGCGTGAGCTGAAGAAGGCCGGTGAGAAGGACGAGCGGATCTTCGCCGTGTCGGCATGGCGCGAAACGCCTTATTTCAATGACGCAGAGCGCGCGGCGCTTGCGCTGGCCGAAGCCGCGACGCGCATGGCCGACCGCTCCGACGCGGTGCCGGACGACGTCTGGGACGAAGCGGCGCGCCACTATGACGACAAGGGCCTCGCCGCCCTGGTGATCCAGATCGCGCTGATCAATGCGTTCAACCGCCTGAACGCCACGACGCGGCAACCCGTGGGCGCCTGGGGGTGAGGCTCGAGGAGGGCGCCCGCTTCGAAGCGGCGCTTCGCCGGCTACTGTTTCAGGATCGTGTTCTTGGCGCCTTGCTCGACCTGGTCGATCACCAGAAGCTTCACCGGATCGGTGCCGATGTTGGTGGCCTGGTGCCATTGCCCGATCATCTCGACGATGAAGTCGCCAGTCTTGTAGGTGTTGGCGGCGCCGGTCTCGACATTGGCGACCCTGAGCGTGCCCTGCTCGACATAGGCGTAGCGCGGGAAGGGGTGCTTGTGCACGGGCAGCGTCGCGCCCGGCGCAATCTGATAGGATGAGACCTGAACCTCGACGTTCTTCTGCGGCAGCGTGATCGGCTGGCCCGATGCGGTCGTCGTCCTGGCGGCCAGAGGCGTCACCACGACTGGGGTGTTCGAGCTGTCCAAGGCATTCGCGTTGGTCGTGAAAAATGCCGCCGCCAAAAGCAGCGCCGAAGCCGGCATGTTGCGCATTGAGTCCTCCCTTGCCGCCAGCTTGGCGTGGCAGGCGCTGAGGCGCAAGCTCCGGACGGCGGATTAGAGCGGTTCACGATTTCACGGAAACGGCAAACTGCTCCTGTCTCGTTGTTTTGAAGCAATTCCGGACGGAAAACCGTTTCACACTTTTTCTGGAATTGCTTAATGCATGTCGCGCAAAAGTGTGCAGCGGTTTTGCGATAACGACATGCATGAAAACAAAGGCCTAAAGCGCGTCGCCTGAATCCGCTTCGGCGCGACGCGCTTTAGCGTTTCGCCGGCGCCGGTTTCGGCGGTCGCAGCAACAGGGCGAGCGGCACGAGCACTGCCGTCGCTACCGCGCAATAGAAGAACACGTCGACATAGGCGAGCAGTGAAGCCTGGCGACCGATTTCCTGTCCGATCCAGCCGACGGCCTGTTGCCTGGCCTCGGCCAGCGGCGAGCCTTCGGCGACGAAATGGTCCGTCACCTGGCGAAGCGTCTGCTGATAGGTGTCGCTCGATTGCGCCGTGTGACCGACCAGCACCGACTGATGGAGCTGGGCGTTCTGGGCAATCACCGTGTTGGACAGCGACACGCCGATGCTGCCGCCGATGTTGCGCGCGACATTGATCAGCGAGGACGCCTGGTCGGTCTTTTGCGGCGGCAGGCCGACATAGGCGGCGGTCGAGATCGGGATGAACAGGAATGGCAGGCCGATCATCATGTAGACGCGTGCATAGGCGAAGAAACCGAAGCTGGCGTCGGGCGTCAGCGAGGTCGTGTGCCAGAGCGCGACCGCGACCACCGACATGCCCATCATGATGAGATAGCGCGGCTGAACGACACCGGCGGCAAAGCCCGAAATCGGCATCAGCATCAGCATGGCGATGCCGCCCGGCATCATCGACAGGCCGGAAAGGGTGGCGGTGTAGTCGAAGGTCGTCTGCTGCAGCTGCGGCAAAAGCTGCGTGGTGCTGAAGAGCACCGCGCCGACCGCCATCATGACGAGGAACGACATGCCGAACTGCCGGCTGAAAAGCAGGCGGATGTCGACGATCGGGTCGCGTCTTGTCCATTCCCAGGGGACGAGCAGCAGGAACGACACCGCCGAAACCACCGCGAAGGTGGTGATGAAGGTCGAAGCGAACCAGTCGTTGCGCTGGCCTTCGTCGAGAAAGACTTCGAGGCAACCGAGCGCCATCGCCACCAGGATGAAGCCGATCCAATCGACCTTCAGCCCCTTGCTCAACCGCTCGCGGCGCTCGCGTTCGAGAATGTCGGGCTCGATCACCAGCCATTGCACGAGCGCCAGCGACATGATGCCGAACGGCACATTGATGAAGAAGATCCAGTGCCACGAGAAATTGTCCGTCAGCCAGCCGCCGATGGTCGGCCCCACGGTCGGCGCGACGATGACCGCGATGCCGTAGAGGGCAAAAGCTTGGGAGCGTTTCTCAGGCGGGAAAGTATCGGCGAGGATCGATTGCTCGCTCGGCGCCATGCCGCCGCCGCCGAGCCCCTGCAGGATGCGGAAGGCAATCAGCGTCGGCAGATTGGGGGCCAGTCCGCACAACAGCGATGCGAGCGTGAAGGTCGCCACGCAGATCATGTAGTAGCGCTTGCGGCCGATGACGCTGGTCAGCCAGCCGCTGACCGGGATGATGACGGAGTTGGCGACGAGATAGGTGGTGATCACCCATGTGCTCTCGTCCATGCCGGCGGCCAGGCTGCCGGCGATGTTGCGCAGCGCGACATTGGCGATCGAGGTGTCGAGCACCAGCATGAAGGTCGCGATCGAGACGACGATCGCGATGAGCCAGGGATTGCGACCGCCGGCCGCCGACCGGCTTTGGTCGCCCTGGGCTGTCGCGGCATCGCTCATCTGACCTTGACCGTCGGCACCACCGACATGCCGGGACCGAGATAGACGCCGGGCGGCTGGTCGAAGACGATCTTGACCGGCACGCGCTGCACCACCTTGACGAAATTGCCGGTGGCGTTTTCGGCCGGGAGCAGGCTGAACGCCGTGCCGCTGCCTGCCTGGACGCTGTCGACATGACCGTGGAAGGTCTTTTCCGGATAGGCGTCGATGGCGATGTCGACGGGCTGACCCGGCCGCATCAGGTCGAGCTGCGTCTCCTTGAAGTTCGCTTTCACCCAGACGTCCTTGGGCACGAACATCATCAGCACCTGGCCGGGCTGCGCGTAGGTGCCTTTCGCCGCCGTGATGTTGGTGGCATGGCCCGCCACGGGCGCCGTGATCATCGTGCGGGTGAGGGTGGTCTTGGCCTGATCCTCGGTGGCCTCGGCCTGCCGAAGCTTGGCCTCGGCGCTCTTGCCTTGTGCCTGCAATACCGCAACCTGGCTTTTCGCCGCCTCGGCATTGGCGTTGGCCGTGTCCAGCGCTGCCTGGTCCTGGCGCAAGGTCGAAGCGGCCTGCTGTGCCTGTTGTTGCGTCGCCGTGCCCTTGGCGAGCAGCTCGCGGTTGCGCTGGTCCTCGGATTTGGCGAATTCGAGCGCGGCCTGCGCCTGGGCAACCTGTTTCCCGGCGGCATCGATCTTGGCGTTCTGCGCCTGGGTCTGGGCCTGGACGTTGGCAATCTCGGCCCGCGCCGCCACCACGCCGGCTTCCGCCTGTTTGAGCGAGGCCTGATAATCGCTGTCGTCGATACGCAGAAGCACGGCGCCGGCCTCGACCGGTTGGTTGTCGGTCACGGCAACGTCGGTGATGCGCCCGGCAATTTCGGCGCCGATCGTCACCGTGCGGGCGTCGATGAAGGCGTCGTCGGTCCATTCGTACTGCCGTGCGTTGATCCACCAGATGACCACCGCCGCGATGACCAACAGGATTAGGATGGCGACGATCGCCGCTATATAGGGATGGCGTCTGATGAGGCCGGGTTTGTTGCCGTCGAACGAACCGTCATTCGCCTGAGTGCCTTGCGCTTGCGTGTCGTCGTCGCGCTTGTCTTCGACGCGCTTGTCTTCAATGGGCTTGTCGTCGCCCGGCGGGCGTTGCCGCCGATCAGCCCGCGGCAGAGCCCGCGGTTCCTCGGTGGGAGCGGCTTCGCGCTCTTTTCTTTCAGATTTTGCGTCCAAGGCAACGGATCCCAGATATCGTCGACCCCCTCGCAGCATGGTCAACGGGTGGTTTCCGCAAAGGTTCCTGTCGCCGGATGCCGGGTCTTAGTCCGATTGGCGGCCGTCAGCCCGCCATCCAGCCGCCATCCACCATCAGGTTGATGCCGGTGACGTAGCTCGCCATGTCGCTGGCTAGGAACAGCGCCGTGCCCGCCACGTCGTTCGGATGCCCGAGCCGCGGCCAGGGCGTGCGGCGGCGCGAATAGTCGAGCGCGTCGGGGTCGTTGGCCACGCCCGGCTTGCCGGTGATGATCTTGCCGGGAGCAATCGCATTGCAGACGATCAGGTCGTCGGCGTGGTCGACGGCGATCTGCCGCGTCATTTGGACGACGCCGCCCTTGCTGACCGAATAGGGAAAATCGCCGGGGCAGGCGACCATGCCGTGCTGCGAAGAGATGTTGATGATGCGGCCGCGCACATCGCTGACCGGCGCCTGGGCAAGCATCTGCATGACCGCGCGTTTGTTGCAGTAGAAGAAGCCCGTCAAATTGACGCCGATGACGCGGTTCCATTGGTCCGGCGTGGTCTCGATCAGGTTGGTGCTGGTGTAGATCGCGGCATTGTTGACCATCACGTCGAGCCGCCCGAATTGCGCGACCGTCACGCCGACGAGCACATCGACGGCGCTCCAGTCCGAGATGTCGGTTTTCATGTAGACGGCATTGCCGCCGGCGGAGCGGATTAACTCAACTGTGCTTTTTCCGCCCTCGATCGGCTGCTCCACCATGTCTGCAACGACGATGTTGGCGCCTTCGGCGGCGAATTTCAGGGCGATCGCGCGACCGATGCCGGAGCCCGCTCCGGTGACGATGGCGGTTTTACCTGCGAGCAAGGTCATGGTCTTCAGCTCTCCCGGGTGACGATCTTTCCCTGCGCCTGGCCGATCAGCCTGCCCTCGCGCACGATCTCGCGACCGCGCAGGAGGACGTTGATCAGCCGCGCCTTGACGGTCCAGCCATCGAAGGGCGTATAGCCCGCCCGCGACACCTGATCGGCATTGGCGATGGTGCTGGACTGGCGCGGATCGAGGATCAGCAGATCGGCGTCGTATCCGGCGGCGACCTGCCCCTTGCTCCGGCCGAGGCCGAAGCGCTCGGCCGGAGTGCGGGCGCACATGCGCACCAGATCTGGCAGGGCGATGAGCCCTTCGTCGACCAGCTTCAGCATGGTGGGAAGCAGCGTCTGCAATCCCGGCATGCCGCCTGGAATGTCCGCGAAAGCTGCATAAGGCGCCGCCTTCTCGGTCGTTGCGTGCGGGGCGTGGTCGGTGGCGACGATGTCGATCAGTCCCGCGCTGAGAGCGGCGCGCAGCGCGTCGACATCGTGTGGCGAGCGCAAGGGCGGCGAGGCTTTCAGGCCGGCGCCTTGCGTTTCGTAATCCTGCGCCGTGAAGAACAGGTTCTGCGGCGTGGTCTCGACGCTGGCGTCGGCGATGCCGCGCAGCCGGCTCCAGGTCTCGACACCAAGTTCGGAATTGATCTGCCGGACGTGGATCCTTGCCTCTGTCGAGGCGGCGGTGACCAGCGCACGGGCGATGCCGTTGGCTTCCGCCAGTGGCGGTCGGCTGTCCAGGAAGGCGGCGATGCTGCCGGAGCGGTCGCGCGCGGCGCTGCCGGCCAGGATCGATTGGTCGCCCGGCGAGATGCCGATCAGCGCATCGGCGCCAGTGAACGCTTTCAGCGCTTCGGCAACCGTGTCGAGCAAGGCAAAAAGGAAGGCGTCCGGCACGTCGGCGGTGAACAGCTCGAACGACACCGGCGCGAGACGAAGGAGGCGAGGGACAAGCGACAGGTCTCGGCTGACCACGGCCTGCAGGCCGACATCGACATGGATGCGGCCCTTCGCAATCGCCATCTTGTCGGCAAGTTGCTCGGGCGTGGCCGTCCATGGCTCGTCGGTCGGCATGTCGAGCACCGTGGTGACGCCGCCGAGCGCCGCCGCATGGGTGCCGGAGGAAAAGTCTTCCTTGTGGGTCAGGCCGGGGTCGCGCAGATGCGCATGCGCATCGACAAGGCCCGGCAGCAGGAAGCAACCCGAGGCGTCGATGAGCGTGCTGGCTTCCGCGGCTTCGCCGGGCGCGATGAGTGCGGCGACCTTGCCCGCGGCGATGCCTATATCGCCCCGGCCGAGGCCATCGGCGTTCACCACCGTTCCACCGCGGATCAAGGTCTCGAACATGCCCTCAGCCGCGCTGCTCGAAGCGCGCATGGTTCGCGTGCCAGAAGCGGGCAATGTCCTCGCGGCGCATGAAGGCGGCGCCGTCGGATTTCTGGACATGCTCGATCACCTCGCGCAGGCCCGAGGCACGGTTGGGCTGGCCCGTCCAGCGGGCGTGGATGCCGATGGTCAGCATGCGGCCGCCGGTCTCGTCGGCTTCGGAGAGCATATAGTCGATGGCCGCGCGGCAGTCCTCGGCGAAGTCGCGCGGATTGCTGTAGCCCGGTGCCACCAGATAGCGGCTGTCGTTGAGCGTCTTGGAGTAGGGGACGACCAGGATCTCGGTGCCCCGGTGATCGAGGAAATAGGGCAGGTCATCATTGCAGGGATCGGAGTGGTAGAGGAAACCGCCTTCCTCGACCAGCAGGTCGCGCGTGTTGACGCTGGGCAGCGAGCGGCAGTTCCAGCCCAAAGGGCGCTTCCCGAGCAGTTTTTCGTAGAGCGCGATCGCCTCGTGCAGTTGGCGTTCTTCCTCGCCGCGCTCCATGGTCGTGTAGTCGATCCAGCGCAGGCCGTGGCCCATAAGGTCATGCCGGCGGTTCTTCATCCATTCGACCAAAGGCGGGTTGCGCTCCAGCGCCACGGCGCAGGCGGAAAAGGTGACTGGAATGTCGTAGCGGTCGAATAGCCTGGCCAGGCGCCAGACACCGGCGCGGCTGCCATATTCGAAATGCGTCTCGGTGCCGAGATCGCGCACCGGCATGCTGCCGCTAAGATTGTATTCGCCCCAATTGTCGTTGCGGCCATCTTCGAGCCACGAATATTCCGAGCCCTCCTCGTAGTTGAGCACGAGGTTGACGGCGAGCTTGACGCCGCCCGGCCAGGCGACGAAGGGCGGGTGCGGGCCGTAGCCGACGAAATCGCGCGGCTGCTGGAAATCGATCGGCATCTTGCGTTCTCCATCTCTTTGTTTCTACGCAATTCCGAACGGAAGGCTACGGCGAAGTCGCCGAGCCTAAACGCTCACACTTTTCCTGGAGTTGCTCTAGCTCTCGTTAGCGGCAATCCAGTCCATGTAGTCGTGGAACGCTTCCTTGCCGGGACGCGGCCGCCATGCGGTGTCGCGCAGGATGCGGGCGATGTCATAGGCGCCCCACATGCCGCTTTTCAGCCTCACATCCTGGACGATGTTGGCGTCGTCTCCAGGCGTCACCTCCGCCTTCAGGCCCGGCACGCGTTCCCTTGCCCAGCCGATGATCTCGCCGATGGTCTGGCTGGACCCGGAGCCGATATTGTAGTGGCGGTAATTGAGGCGGGGCGCATCGATCAGCGCCAGGATCGCGGCGGCCACGTCGGTCGAGGTGACGTAGTCGCCGACGGGCTCCAGGCTGTTCGGCCTGATCGTCTCGCCGGCCAAAGCCATATGCGCGACGCGGTTGGGAACATGGCGGAAGTTGCGGCTCTCGGTGGCGCGGTCCATCGGGCCATAGACGGAAGCGAGCCGCACCGAGGCCGCCGACAGGCCGAACAGGTCGGCATAGCGGTTGGTGACCATCTCGGAGGCGAATTTCGAGATGCCGTAGAGCGTCAGCGGCGCGACATAACCGTCTTCCGGCAACGGCTCGCCGCCCCAATCGGGTCCGTTGTGCCGATAGACGGAACCGGAACTGACATAGATGAAGCGGTTGAGGCCGGGTCTCGCGCGCGCCCAGTCCAGCATGCGCACGGTGCCCATGAGATTGACGTCGAAGATCCTGGCCGGGTCTTCGGCCTCCGGCTGGCGCTTTGCCTCCGAGGCGCTGCCGCGCGAGATCGGCGTGATCGTCGCGCCGTGGACGATTGCCGTGATGCCTTGCTTGTCAAGCGTCGCGGACCAGGCTTGCGGGTCGAGGATATCGGCGGAAATCACCGTCAGCCGGTCGCGCACCGGAGCGAAATGCTTTTCGGCCGCCGCGTCGAGGCCCGACCGATCGAGGATCACGGCGCGCGCTTGCGGATCGCGGTCCAGCCATGCGCGCGCGACCACGCTCATGACAAAGCCGGTGCCGCCGGTGACGAGGAGAGTCATGGGAACTCCTTCGGAAGTGAGGTTTCGGGCTCAGCGCGTCGCATAGCCGCCGTCCACAAGCATGTCGGATCCGGTGACGAAGGATGCGTCGGAGGAAAGCAGGAAGGCGGCTGCCGCGGCGATCTCGTCGGGC
Organism: Mesorhizobium sp. B2-4-3; assembly: GCF_006442815.1. Lineage (GTDB taxonomy): Bacteria > Pseudomonadota > Alphaproteobacteria > Rhizobiales > Rhizobiaceae > Mesorhizobium. The sequence goes on along the minus strand of NZ_VFVL01000028.1, from coordinate 29,355 downwards.
TCGGCGATGCGGCCGAGCAGATGGGCGGGACCAAGGCCGGCATTGGCGGCCTCGAAATCGGCAAACCTGCGCAGCAGGCGCGTCGTCGCCACCGCACCGGGCGACAGGCTGTTGACGCGGATTTTGTCGGGCGCGTGGTCCACGGCCATCGCCTTGGCGAGGTGGATCAGGCCGGCCTTGGCGGCGCAATAGGCGACGGCCCTGGTGGTGGCGACGCGCCCGAATTGCGAGCCGATGAAGACGATCGAGCCGCCGCCGCTCGCGGCGATCAGCGGCACGGCGAACTTGCTCATCAGGAAGGCGCCGGTCAGGCCGACATCGATCTCGTTCCGCCAGGCGCTTTCGTCGAGATCGACGACGGTGGCGCTGGTCGAGGGTGCGGCCGCGTTGTGCACCAATCCGTCGAGCCGGCCGAATTTCTGCTCGGCGAAGTCAACGGCTGATTTGGCGGACTCGATGTTCGTCACGTCGCACCGGCAAGCGGCCGCGGAAGACCCGAGCGCATCAACGAGCTTTGTCGCCGGCTCTATATCGTAATCGGCGCAGACGACCCTTGCGCCCTCGGCAACACAGCGGTGCGCTATCGCCGCGCCGATGCCGCTGGCGGCGCCGGTGATCAGGATGACTTTGCCTTCGAGACGCCTCATGTCTGTCATCCGGCCTGCTCCTCGATCGCCTGCATGGCCGCCAGCGTGACCGGACGGCGCAACAAATTGTAGCAGGCGGCCAAGGTCACCAGCACGGCGCCGCCGCCCAGAAGCAGGAACATGGCCGGCGCGCCCATATGCTCCATCAGGCCGGCCGAAATGCCCGGCGTCGCGACATTGCCGATCGAATAGAGCAGGAGCAGCGTGCCAGAGGCCCCGACCATGTGCCGGCTGTGCAATTGCGAGGCGCCGAACGCCATCGCCACGGGATAGACAGTGAGCGCCGTGCAACCATAGACGAAGAACAGCACGAAGAGCAGCGGCACCGAAAAATTGCCGAGCCAGGCGATCGTAGCGCAGAGCGTGACCGACAGGATGCCCTGGACAAGCAGTATCATCCGCCGTTCGAACCGGTCGGACAGCCAGCCGACGGGCGTCTGCGCCAGCATGCCGGCGATGCTGATGGTCGTGACCAGCCCGACGGTCGTTGCCGCCGACAGCCCGATCTGCGTGCCGTAGATCGGCGTCAGCACGAAGATGTTCATGTTGGTGATGCCGCCCTGGAAGATCGCCACGACCGTCACCGGCGCCAGCCGGAAAAGCGCCAGCGGGCCGAGGCGCTTGACCGGCCTTGCCGAACTTGCGTGCTCCGGATCGGTGGCAGGCAGTGCCGGCCAGCGCCCACCGGCGAATTTGGAGATCAGCGCCAGCAGCACCGTCGTCGCCGCCACCGGGAACAGATGCGGCGATTGCGGGCCGACCATCGCGACCAGAACCTGCCCGAGCAGCACGGCGGTTGCCGTTGTCAGCATATAGATCGAAAACATCGCGCCGCGATTGTGCTGCTCGGCATAGAGGTTGATCCAGCTTTCGCAGACGACGAACAGCGATGCCATCGCGAGGCCGCCGAGCAGGCGAAAGCAGATCCAGATCGGCAGGAAGTCGGTGAAGACGAAACCGGAAGCCGCCAGCAACGCGACGACGACAATGGCAACGAAGGTCCGCTCATGGCCGTATTGGGCGACGGCCGGGCGGGTCACCAGGCATCCGATGAGGAAGCCCACGGGATAGGCCGTCAAGACGATCTGCACGACCTGGGGAGAAATGCCGGGCTTGGCAAGATGCAGCGAGACGGCGGTGGTCAGCATGGCGCTGCCGATACAAGCGAGGCAGATGCCGACCATGATCGGCAGCATGGCGCGGGAGCGCTCTGCATTTTGCCAAAGCCTCATCGCGGATTGAGCGATCGACCTCATGAATGCGGCTGCGGCGGCTCCCTGGCGGCACCGTTGACCGACGGCAGCCCGAGCAGAAGCTACACTTTGTGGCGATTGCCACAAACGAAGATTGGCGCGGCTATGGCTCAAATTTTTTTGGCCATGCCGGCGAAGGAAAGCAGCGTCTCGGCGCGCTGTGGGCTTTACAGCGGTTTTGCACCCTCCTTACCATGGGCAAAAACCAAATCTGGGAAACCAGCGGAAGGGAACATCATGACGATCGAACGCCTGGAAAACGGACAGCGCTTCTGCCGGGTGCTCCGCTATAACGGCACCGTCTATGTGGCCGGGCTGACCGCGGACGATCTTTCGGGCGACACCACCAGCCAGACCAAGCAGATCCTTGCCAAGATCGACGCGCTTCTCGCCAAGGCCGGCAGCGACAAGTCGAAGCTGCTCAGCGCGCAGATATGGCTCAGGGACATCGCCGACTTCGAGATGATGAACACGGCCTGGGACGCTTGGATCGACAGGGGCGCCATGCCGGTGCGCGCAACGGTGGAAGCGCGGCTTGCCGGCGACCAGTATCGCGTCGAGATCATGGTGACGGCGGCCGTCGGCTGAGCCGGCCGGCGAGGGTACGCCAATGCATGAGCTGGTGATCAAGGGCGGGCGCGTGGCGCTCGACGGCGGCTGGGCCGAGCGCGACGTCGGTATCGACGATGGCCGCATCGCCGCCATCGGCAAGGCCCTTTCGGGCGAGAAGGCGATCGATGCCGGCGGCCGTTGGGTGATGCCCGGCGGCATCGACGCGCATTGCCATCTCGACCAGCCGGTCTGGGGTGGAGCCGGCAATGCCGACGATTTCTATTCCGGCACGATCTCCGCCGCTTTTGGCGGCACGACCTGCATAGTCCCGTTCGGCATGCCCGGGCAGGACATGACGACTGTCGGCGCCATGGACCGCGCGCTGGAGCGCGCGGCGGGACGCGCGGTGATCGACTACGGGCTGCATGCCGTGGTCACCATGGGCACCGGCGCGGATGTCGAGGCTCAGCTTGGCGCTCTCGCCCAGCGCGGCATCGCCTCGGTCAAGCTGTTCATGACCTATCAGGGTTTCGCCGTCGACGACGACCTCTTCTTCAAGGTTCTCGATACGGCGCGGCGGCTGGGTTGGATCGTCATGGTCCATGCCGAGAACGACGCCGCGATCCGGCGCACGCGCCAGCGGCTGATCGATCTCGGCCGCATCGATATCCGCTATCATGTGGTTGCCCACAGCGAGACGATGGAGCGCGAGGCGGCGCATCGCGCGCTGGCCTTCGCCGAGATGACCGGCGCGCGCATGACCATCGTGCATGTCTCGTCCTGGCAGTCGGCCGAGGAGGTGGCGCGGGCAAAGATGCGCGGCGTCGACGCTATCGCCGAGACCTGCCCGCAATATCTCTTTCTCGGCGCGGCCGATCTCGATCGCCCGGCAGTCGATGCGGCGCGCTTCGTCTTCTCGCCGCCGCCGCGCTCGCCGCGCAGCCATGAGCATCTGTGGCAAAAACTGATCAATGGCGGCATCGACCTGTGGTCGTCCGATCATTCGCCATATTATTTCGCCGACAAGATCGGCCGATCCGAGACACCCGGTTTCACCACGACGCTGAGCGGCATTCCCGGCATCGAAACGCGACTGCCGCTGCTGTTTTCGGAAGGGCTGCTCACCGGCCGCCTGACGCTCGAGCGCTATCTCGACCTCACCTCGCGGAATGCAGCCTCGATCTACGGCTTCGCCGATCGCAAGGGTCGCATTGCCGTCGGGCTCGACGCGGACCTGGCGTTGTGGGATCCGACGGCGCGCTGGACGCTCGGGCACAGGGCGCTGCATTCGCGCGTCGACTTCACGCCCTATGAGGGCAGGGTTGTCACCGGCCGGCCGACCACCGTCCTGGTGCGCGGCGTGCCGGTGGTCGCCGACGGCAAGCTGCAGGCCGAACCGGGCTTCGGGCGTTTTGTGGCACGCACCGCCGCCGATCCGGCGCTTTCAGGGAAACCAGTCGAGGATTGGACACCATGGCTCGATGCCTGACCATTGCCGTTTGCCAGACCGGACCGATCCAGCGCAGCGCCACGCGCGCCGAGACGGTCGGGCGCCTGGTGCATCTCCTGGAGAGAGCCGCTTCCGGCGGCGCCGAGATCGCGGTGTTTCCCGAAATGGCGCTCACCACCTTCTTCCCGCGCTGGCGCATCGACGACCAGGCCGAGATCGACGCCTTCTTCGAAGCCTCGATGCCGGGGCCGGAGACGCAGCGGCTCTACGATGCGGCGGCGCGGCTGAAGGTCGGCTTCGCGCTTGGCTATTGCGAGCTTGCGCAGGAAGAGGGCCGCACGCGTCACTTCAACACCATGGATCTGGTCGGGCCGGACGGTGCCTTCATCGGCCGTTATCGCAAGATGCATGTGCCGGGCTCGAGCGAGCCGGAGGCGGGCACGACCACGCATCTCGAACGACGCTATTTCGAGCCGGGCAATCTCGGCTTTCCGGTCTTCGACTGTCGCGGCGTGCGTGTTGGGCTTGCCATCTGCAACGACCGCCGCTGGCCGGAAACTTACCGCATGCTCTGCCTCAACGGCGCGGAGGTGGCGCTGCTCGGCTACAACACGCCGCTTTTGCTCGACGAAGCGCCGGCGCTGGCGCATCTGAGAATGTTCCATAACCATCTGCCGATGCAGGCCGGAGCCTACCAGAACACGCTCTGGGTCGCCGCCGCCGCCAAGGCAGGTCTGGAAGACGGGCAGGCGCTGATCGGCGGCTCCTGCATCATCGCGCCGACCGGCGAGATCGCGGCACAAGCGATGTCGCTCGACGACGAGGTCATTATGCACCGAGCCGATCTCGATCTGATCGAGGTCTGCCGGAAGGTGAATTTCAACTTCGCGCTCTATCGCCGCCCCGATCAATACAAGCGCATCTCGGAACCGGTCTGAGACCGCGATGGGCCTGATCGAAAGAAGCCAGAGCCAAGGGTCGATGTCGCCCTCGACCGATCCTCTGACGCTCGGCGAGATCGTCGAGAACGGCCTTTGCATCGGCTGCGGCCTTTGCCACTCTATCGCCGGTGCCGGCGACGTCGACATGGTGATGACGCCGCAAGGACGCGAGCGGCCGGTGGCGTTGCGGACATTGGACAAGCCGACACTGGCGAAGATCAACGCCGTCTGCCCGGGAACGCGCATCGCCGGTCCGCCGCCGGCGCAGATGAATGACGCCGCGTCGGCGGACACGGTCTGGGGATCGGTCGAACGGCTGGTGCTCGGCTTCGCCGGCGATCCCAGCGTGCGGTTCGTCGGTTCCGGCGGCGGGACGCTGACGGCGCTCGGCCAATTCCTGCTCAACTCGGGCCGGGTCAAGTTCGTGCTGCATGTCGCGGCTTCGCGTTCCATGCCGATGCGCACGGAACGCAAGCTGAGCTTCGACGCCGCCTCGGTGCTCGAAGGCGCCGGCTCGCGCTATGGGCCGGCGGCGACGCTGGTGGATTTCAACGCCATTCTCGACCGCGGCGAGCCGTTCGCGCTGATCGCCAAGCCCTGCGACATCACCGCCGTGCGCAATCTGGCGCGGCTCGATCCGCGCGTTGACGAGCATATGCGCTATGCGCTCGCCTTCGTCTGCGGCGGCGCCTCGGACCTGACCAAGTCGGAACAGGTGCTGCAGCGTTTTGGCCTCGGCGAGGAGGAGCTTGCTCTCTTCCGCTACCGGGGCCATGGCAATCCCGGACTCAACCGCATCGAAACTCGCGACGGCCGCGCCTTTGAGATCAGCTACCGGCAGCTCTGGGAGGACGAGGACAAATGGATGATCCAGCCGCGCTGCAAGATCTGCCCCGACGCGATCGGCCAGGTGGCGGATATCGCGGTATCGGATTCCTGGCTGAATGGCGGACCAGCCGTCGAGGATGAGCCGCTCAACGGTATCATCGTGCGCACCAAGCGCGGGCTGGAGCTGTTCGACGCAGCTGTCGAGGCCGGCGCGGTGCAGATCAAGCGGGAGAGCGGGATCGCCGAGATCAGCGAGTTGCAGTCGCATCAGGTGCGCAAACGCTGCGCGGTCTGGGCGCGGCTGAAGGGCATGGAGATCGCCGGCAAGCCGGTGCCTTTCGTCACCGGTCTCGCCTTGCGCGAATGCGCGTCACAGAATTCAGTGGCCGAGAATCTGGCCGAGGGACGTGGCGCCCGCGATCGAGCCCGGCGCGGCCGCCTGGGCGAGCCGCCTGCGGTGCAGCGCGAAACAGTTTCAAAGGATGGGCAACCATGAGCGAGCAGACCGAGGTGATCGTCATCGGCGGCGGCATGGCCGGCGCCGGTGCCGCCTTCGAGATTTCACGCACTTCGAAAGTCGTGCTGCTCGAGCGTGAGAGCCATTGCGGCTACCACACCACGGGACGTTCGGCCGCAAGCTTCACCGAGAACTACGGCAATGGCGTCATCCGCCGCATCGTGCTGGCAAGCCGGGCGTTTCTTACCGAGCCGCCGACAGGTTTTTGCGATTATCCGCTGCTCAGCAAGCGCGGCATGATCACCGTGGCGCGGGCCGACCAGCTCGACCTGCTGCGCGAGGATCTGGAGGCGGCGCAGGCGCTGGTGCCATCGATCGTGGCGATGACGCCGGCCGAAGCGATCACGCGCGTGCCGGTGCTTCGCGAGGACTATCTCGCCGGCGCCTACATCGAACCGCATTCGATGGATATCGACGTCAACGGCCTGCACCAGGGGTTCTTGCGCGGAGCGCGGGCGCGGGGCGCGCGCATCGTCACCAAGGCCGGCGTGAGAGGCATCGGGCGGCAGGGCGGACAGTGGCGGGTCGAGACGGAAGCGGGCACATTTCTTGCGCCGCTGATCGTCAATGCGGCCGGCGCCTGGGGCGACGAGATCGCGGCGATGGCCGGAGTGCGTCCGGTCGGCCTGCAGCCGAAGCGCCGCACCGCCTTCAACATTCCAGCGCCGGCCAGTCTCGACATTAGCGACTGGCCGCTGGTCAACGATATCGGCGCGGAGTTCTATTTCAAGCCGGATGCCGGGCAGCTCTTTGTCTCGCCGGCCGATGCGACATCATCGGAGCCGGTGGACGCCTTTGCCGAAGACATCGATGTGGCGATCGGCGCCGAGCGTCTCGAACGGGCGACGACGATCGAGGTGCAACGCGTTTCGCGCTCCTGGGCGGGTTTGAGGACGTTCGTCGCCGACGGCTCGCCGGTGGTCGGTCCGGACGACGAGTTTCCGGATTTCGTCTGGCTGGTCGGGCAGGGCGGCTACGGCATCAAGACCTCGCCGGCGCTGTCGCGTGTCTGCGCCAGCCTGATCGCCGACGACGGCCTGCCGGACGATGTCGCGAGGCAAGGCGTCTCGCTTGCGGAACTCACGCCGCATCGGCTGCGCGGTGCTCAGGCTCGGCTGGCCGCCTCATGAGCAGCGCCGCATTGACGGCCGGCGGCAGGCTGGCCGGGCGTCTCCTGGAGACACTCGCGCAAGCCACCACCGATGCGCCGGGGATCACGCGCGTCGCTTACGGGCCGGGCGAGCGCTTCGCCCACGATCTCGTGCGAGCGGAAGCGGAAAAGCTCGGCGCGGCCGCGCGCGTCGACGCGGCCGGCAATGTCTATCTGACGCTCAGCGGCCTTAACCCGGAGCTGTCGGCGATCGTCATCGGCTCGCATCTCGACAGTGTGGCGCATGGCGGCAATTTCGATGGCGCCGCCGGCGTCGTGGCGGGCCTGGCGGTGATGGCCGAACTGGTCGGGCAAGATATCCAGTTGTCGCGCGACCTCATCGTGCTGGCGACTCGCGCCGAGGAAGCGGTCTGGTTTCCGCTCTCCTATCCCGGCAGCCAGGCGGCGCTTGGCCTGCTGGAGCCGCAGGCGCTCGAAGCCAGGCGCTCCGATAGCGGCCGCACGCTGGCCGAGCATATGCGCGAGGAAGGTTTCGATCCCGACGCCGTGCGACGCGGGGTGCCGGGCATCGATGCCGGCCGGATCGCTGCCTTCGTCGAGGTGCATATCGAGCAGGGGCCGCGCCTAATTGCCGCCGGAGCGCCGGTCGGCATCGTCACTGGGATCGCCGGCGGTTTCCGCTATGTCGACGCGAAATGCCTTGGCGCCTATGCCCATTCCGGCGCCGAGCCGCGCTTTGCCCGCCATGACAGCGTGCTCGGCTTTGCCGATCTGGTTGCCTCGCTCGAAAACGAATGGGACGCGCTCGAACGCGATGGCCACGAGGCGACGATTACTTTTGGCCGCGTGCAGTCCGATCCGACACAGCATGGCGGCAGCCGGGTGCTGGGCGAGCTTGGCTTCACGCTGGATGTGCGTAGCGCCGAAGCTGTCGTCCTGGAGCGGATCGAGGCCAGGCTTCAGACCATCCTCGCCGAGGTTGCCCGCAAACGCGGGGTGACCTTCGAGCCTGGCCCGCGCTTCACCTGGGAGCCGGCGACCATGTCGTCGGCGCTGATGGCGAGGTTGGACCGCGCCGCCGCGGCGCTGCAGATGCGCGCGCCGCATGTGCCGAGCGGGGCGGGGCACGATGCAGCCACATTCGCCGGCGCCGGCATTCCGACCGCGATGCTCTTCGTGCGCAACGAGAACGGCAGCCATAACCCGCATGAAGCGATGGAGATCGCCGACCTCGATCAGGCGATCCGGCTGCTCTTGCGTTTCGTCACCGATTTCGACAACTCACCGGACCAGCCATGAACCTCGCCAAGACTGCCTTGCTCGTCATCGACCTGCAGAACGAATACCGCCTGAATGCGGCCTGGCCGGTCGTCGGCTATGACGCCGTGCTTGCCAATGCCGCCGCGCTGATCGAGGCCGCTCGGGCCGCGGGCGTGCCCGTCATTCATGCGCAGGCCTGGGTCAAGCCGGAAGAGCGTGAAGGCTATGCGCGGCAGGAAGAGATCCTCACCGAGGAATTCCGCTCGGCGATCGCGGGCAGCGACGGCGCCGCGATCTGCGCCGAGGTGGCGGCCCAACCCGGCGACATCGTCATCCACAAGCACTGGCCGAGCGCCTTTCGCCGCACCGAGCTTTCGCAACGGCTCGCCGCGCTCGGCACCGAAAATCTCATCGTCGCCGGCGTGCTGACCGACAGCTGCGTGACCGAAAGCGTGTTCGACGCGGTTTACCAGGGCTTTCGCGTGTGGCTGGTCAAGGAAGCCTGCGGCAGCATGACGGAGGCGATGCACCGCACCGGCATGCTCGACATGGCGAACCGGCTCTATGGCGGCGGTATATTGCATCTGCCCGAAGCCCTGAAGGTGTTCGCCGGCCAGTCCTTCGACGGGTGGCGCTGCACCCGGCCGGTGGAATTTACCTACACGCTGGAGAGCGTCGACCGGATTTACGAGGCGCTGTGATCGGCGCCGCAGCCGCACCCGCCTCTGACGACCATCTTTGAAGCCGAAGGCTTGAGCACCGCACCCGGCAGCGCTCCGGTCGCCCTGCCGCCGCGCCAGACCGATACGCCGTTGACGAAGACATGTTCGATGCCGGTGGCGGGTCGGCGCGGCTCCTCGAAGGTGGCGGCGTCGATGATCGTCTCGGCATCGAAGATGACGAGGTCAGCGAAATTGCCTTCCGCCAGAATGCCGCGCTCTTGGATGCCGAACTCACGCGCGGGCAGGCCGGTCATGCGGGACACGGCCTCCTCCAGGCTGAACAGACCGACATCGCGCGCGTAGTGCCCGAGCACGCGCGGAAAGGTGCCCCACAGCCGCGGATGCGGATGGATGTCGTGCGGCAGACCGTCGGAGCCGATCATCGTGCGCGGATGCGCGATGATGTTGCGGACGTCGTCCTCGTCGAGCTGGAAATAGACAGCACCCGCCGGCAGCAGACGCTCACCGGCCTCACGCTCGGTGCAGTTCCATTCGCGCGCTATGTCGGCCATCTCGCGCCTGGCCATCTCTGGATGCGGATCGGACCAGGTGACGAGGATCTTCAAGCCGGTGTCGCAGCGCTCCAGCCGAAGCACCGTCGAGCTCGCGGCATAGGGATAGACGTCCATGCCTATGTCCATCGTCTCGCGCGCCCGATCGATTCTTTCCAGCGAGGGCCGGCTCTTGCCGAAATTGGCGCGGCCGGTGCATTGGTGGTGTGAGATGAACAGCTTGCCGCCAGCATGATCGGCAATGTCGATCGCTTCCTCGATCGCCTCGTCCATCGCCTCGAAATAGTTGCGCGTATGAGTGACATAGGGACCGCCGAGGCCGGCCGCCGTGGCGGCTAAGGCCTTTACTTCGTCGGTCGATGAGTTGACGGCAGGCGGATAGTCGAGCCCGGTGCTGAGGCCGAAGGCGCCCTCGGCCATCGCCTCGGCGACCGCCTCCTGCATCGCCACCGTTTCCGCTTCATTGGCCGGACGGTCGGTCACCGGCATGCAACGCTGGCGCAAGGTGGTGTGGCCGACGAGCAGCGCAGCGTTGGTGGCGATGCCGCGGCGCTTCAGCTCCGCGACATAGTCGGCAAAGCGGTCGAAACGGAAGTTCTCGCGGCCGCCGACCAGCGTGAAGGGCGGAGGCGGCGTCCCGTCGAGCAGCAGCGGGGCCAGGCTGACGCCGCAATTGCCGGCGATCACCGTCGTCACGCCCTGGCTGATCTTCGGGTCCATGCCGCGCGGCGCCAGCAGTGCGCCGTCGTCATGGGTATGCACGTCGATGAAGCCTGGCGCCACCACCTTGCCTTTGGCATCGATTTCCTCGATGGCCCGCGCATCGTCCAGCCGGCCAATGGCGGCGATCCGGCCCATCGTGACGGCGATGTCTGCCTCGAAGCGGTCAGAACCGTCTCCGGAAATCAGCGTTGCGTGGCGGATGAGGAGATCATAGGGCATGGGGCGGCTAGCTTTCCGGATTGGCGGCGATCTCCTCGCGGCGGCGCGCGACATAGGCGTCGAGCTCTTCGCGGATCGCGGGGTCCATCACCGGTTCCTCATAGTCGTGCAGCGCCTGCTGCCAGAGCTCGGTCGCCCTCTCCAAGGCGTCCTTGCCGCCTGCTTCCTGCCACGCGCCATGGTTCTGCCAGTTGGAGAGCATCGGCTGGTAGAAGGCGGTGGTGTAGCGCGACATGGTGTGCTCGGCGCCGAAGAAATGGCCGCCGGCCGGCACCGACTTGATCGCCTCGAAGCCGAGATCGTCTTCCTGGAACGGCAGCGGGCGCAGGAACTCCATCATGTTCTGCAGGATCTCGACGTCGAGCACGAGCTTTTCGTAGGACGCCGTCAGGCCGCCCTCGAGCCAGCCGGCGGCGTGATAGATCAAATTGGCGCCGCCGAGCACCGCGCCCCAGGTCGCCATTTCTGTCTCGTAGGCCGCCTGCAAGTCGACGACGTTGGAGGCGTTCGCGTTGGAGGTGCGGTAGGGCAAATTGTAGCGCCGCGCCAACTGGCCGGCGATGATGTTGGCCTTGGCGTTTTCTGGCGTGCCGAAAGCCGGCGCGCCGGACTTCATGTCGACATTGGAGGTGAAGGCGCCATACATCACCGGCGTGCCGGGATTGACCAGCTGCGTCAGCGCGATGCCGAACAGCGCTTCGGCGTTCTGCTGGCAAAGGGCGGCGGCCAACGTCACCGGCGTCATCGCGCCCATCAGGGTGAACGGCGTGATGGTCACCGGCTGACCGTGCTCGGCCATGGCGATCAAGCCTTCGGCCATCGCATCGTCGAACAGGCGCGGCGAGTTGATCGAGATGATCGTCGTCACGCCCGGCGAGGCGCGCATCTCCTCGACGCTGATGCCGCGGGCGATCGCCATCATGTTGATGCCGTCCATTGCCCTGGCGCGGCCGATCGCGGTGCAGTGGAAGGAGAGGTCGCTGAGCGTCAGATTGGCGTGGTAAGTGTCGAGGTGACGCGCATTGGCCGGCAGCTCCATCGGCGCCACCACCTGGTTGCCGATGATGTGGATGGCGTTGAAGTGGTGCGCCAGCCGGATGAAGTTCTGGTAGTCGGGAAGATTGCCCTGGCGGCGGCCATTGATGCGGTCATGCACGTTGGGCGGTCCGGCGACCAGCCCGAAAACCAGCGAATTGTCGCCGAGATGGACCTGCTTTTCCGGGTTGCGGCTAGTCAGCGTGAAGGAGGAGGGAACGTTGCGCAGCGCCTCGGTCACCAGGCTTTCATCGATCCTGATGGTCTTTTCCTCGCGATCGACGACGGCGCCGGCAGCGGCGAACAGGTCCATCACCTTCTCGCTCATGACGCGGATGCCGAGCTCCGACAGGATGCGCATCGAGGTCTTGTGCAGCTGTTCCATGCGCTCTTCGTCGAGAAGCTGCATGGGCGGGTAGGGGTTTTTCACGCTCTGCCAAGGCAGTTGCGCGATGCCACCACCGCTGCGCCCGAGTTTCGATCGGCGACCGCCGCCACGCCTGTCCTGTGACATAAGCTTGTTCCCTTCCGGCTTCAGTACCCGCGTTCCGGATTGACCACGTTTTCCAGCGGCTGGCCTTTGCGGTAGCGCGCCAGATTGTCGGCGAACATGCGCACCGACTTGATGTCCCAGCCGTCATAGACCGCCGCGCAATGCGGGGTGACGGCGACGTTCTCGTAAGCCCAGAGCGGATGCCCGGCCGGCAGCGGCTCGGTGGCGAAGACATCGAGCGCCGCGCCCTTGATCCGCCCGCTGTCGAGCGCGTTGAGCAGTGCGGCTTCCTCGACGACGCCGCCGCGCGAAATGTCGATCAGCACGGCGGACGGCTTCATGGCGGCAAAGGCGGCCTTGCCAAGCAAGCCGCGCGTTGTGGGCAGCAATGGCACGCAGCAGACGATGAAATCGGCACGGCCAACCAATGCCAGTAATGCGTCGGGACCATGCACCTCGTCGAGCGCCGGCATCGCTTTCGGTCGCGCGCGGATGCCGAGCGTGCGCATGCCCATAGCCTGCGCGCGGCGCGCGACGGCCTCGCCGGTCTTGCCGAGGCCGAGGATGAGGACGGTCTTGCCATCGATCGGCTCGACGCGGCCGCCGCCCCATTGGCGGGCCTGCTGCAGGCGCTCGAAACCGCGCAGGTCGAGCGAGAAGGAGAGCATGGCGCCCAGCGCATACTCGGCCAGCATGCCGGCGGCGACGCCGGCCGAGTTCGTCACCGTCACATGCGCCGGATCCCAGCGCCCGAGATGGTCGGTGCCGGAGCCGCCGATCGACACCCATTTCACCGTCGGGCTCTCGACGAGCGCCTGGCGCGGATAGCGCGGCGTGCCGTCGAAACGGATCGAATAGACCACCTCAGCGCCCGTCTGTTCGATCAGCGCGGGGAGGCCGGCATAGGTGTCGCTGGCATGGACATCGAGGTCCGGATGCGCTTCGGCGAGCAAGGCAAGCGCGCCGGCCGGCTTGTCGGTGTGCAGGATAACGGTTGGGCGCGCCGACATCGCGACCTCAACTGCGGCCGATATGGTCGGCGGCGCTGCCGAGGGCGGCAAGCAGCGCCCGGCCGTTTTCCAGCGTCGCATTCTCATGCGGCGCGCGCAGGTTCAGCCAGCGCCGGTCGCCGGACTTGACCGCAAGCACGGCCTTCATCGCCGGGATCAGCCCGGCATCCTGGATCACCTTCCGGAACGCCTTGATGGCGGCATCCGCCTCGGCGACATCCTCGCCCTTGCGGGTCGCGTCATAGAGGCGGCGGATGGCGGCGGCGTTCAGGTTGACCGTGGCCGAAATGCAGCCGGCCGCGCCGCTGGCGAGGCCCTTGGTGAGCTGTGCCTCGGAGCTCGGAAAGACCGAAATACCGGGCGCGGCGGCAATGACGGCGGCCGTGTTGTTCCAGTCGCCGGCGCTGTCCTTGTAGGCGACGACCGTGTCCGGAAAGGCCTTGCTCAGCCTGGCCGTCAGGGCGGGGCTGACCGGCACGCCGGAGTTCTGCGGGATGTGATAGAGGATCACGCGCATCGAAGGTTTTGCCACCTTCTCGATCAGCTCGCTGTAGTAACGCGCCTGACCGTTGTCGCCGGCGCCGGTGTAGAAGAAGGATGGCAGCACCATGACGGCAGCGCAGCCGAGGCCAACGGCATGGGCCGACAATTCGACCGTTTCCGGCAGCGCGGTGACGCCGGTGCCGGGCATCAGCCGGTCCGGCGCGATGCCGGCCTCGACCAGCCATTCCAGCGCCTGCATGCGCTCGCGCAGGGACACCGACAGCGCTTCGCCCGTCGTGCCGAAGGGAGAGAGGAAATGCGCGCCCTGGCCGAGCACCCATTTGGCGTGGGATATCCAGAGATCGCGCGCGATGCGGCCATCGCCTTCGAACGGCGTCAGGATCGGGGCGATGGTTCCTTGCGGGCGGGTCATGACTATCCTCTATGCTGATCTGCGTGGCCGGCCACCGCCGCGACGGCGCGGGCGAAGTAGGCCGAAGCGGTGATGTCGAAGAGTATGTCGAAACCCGCCGGCGAACGAAACGTCACGGCCTCGATATGGCCGACGCGCGTTTGTGCGATATCGTCAGCACCGAATTTTTGGGGTCTCAGGTCCAGCGCGCAAAGACTGCTCATCGCTTCGGCAAGGCGAGGACCGGAAAGGCGCATCCACGCCCAGCCTTCCTCGCGCCATGAGGAGTAGCCTTTCGGCGCCGCCGCAGCATGCCAGGTGTTTTTGACGTCGGCGAGCTTCTCGCCGGCGTCCTCGGCGAGAAGCAGGATGTCCTCGTTGCCGAGGCGCAGGACCCGCATGCCGCGATGGTCACCGATGCGATTGACGGCCGGGAGCGGAATCCCTTGCGTGGCGAACCAGGCGGCGCTGCCGCCGCCTTTCAGGCCGAAGCGCGGCTTGTCTGTAAGATCGCCCAGCGCGACCGCGCCGGAAATCAGCTTCGTGCCGTCGGCCGCGCCGCCGGGCATGAAGGGGTAGACGCGTGTCGCGGTGCCGGCGGCCATCTAGATCTCCTGCCGCGCGTTGGTCGGGTCGAAGAAGGCATGGGCGACGACCGACGCCTCGACCAGTACACCATTGCGGCACTTAACCGTCACGCGGCTGCCTTCCGCCTGGTCGTCGACATGGACATAGGCGAGCGCGATATGGCGTCCGAGCGACGGCGAGTATCCGACCGATGTGATCTGGCCGACAGGGGCGCCGCCGCGCAGCACCAGGCAGCTTTCGCCGGGGATGTTCCGTGCGCCGGCGGGGAATTGCAGGCCGACCAGCTTGCGGGTCTGCCCGAGCCTTGCGCGCATCTCGATGGACCGCTTGCCGATAAAGAACGGCTTCTTCTTCGAGACCGCCCAGCCGAAGCCCAGCTCGTCGGGCGTGGTGATCGCATCCGTGTCCTGGCCGATCAGGATATGGCCTTTCTCCAGGCGCAACATGCGCGACGCCTCCAGCCCATAGGGACGCAGGCCATGCGGTCGGCCCGCCGCCATCACCGCGTCCCAGAGGCTGGGCGCCAGGCTCGCAGGGCAATGCAATTCATAGCTGAGCTCGCCCGTGAAGCCGATGCGCATGACCCGCACCGGCACCCCGGCGACGGTGCCGTCGCGGCCACTCAGATAGGGGAAAGCGTCGCGGCTGAAGTCGATGTCGCTCTCCAGCGCTTCGAGCACCTGACGCGCCTTGGG
Source organism: Mesorhizobium sp. B2-4-3 (assembly GCF_006442815.1). Taxonomy (GTDB): domain Bacteria; phylum Pseudomonadota; class Alphaproteobacteria; order Rhizobiales; family Rhizobiaceae; genus Mesorhizobium. The sequence goes on along the minus strand of NZ_VFVL01000028.1, from coordinate 13,904 downwards.
TCCGGTGACGTTCAGGCCCGAGAATGCGCCGGTTAAGTTGAGCACGTCGATCTTCAGGCGCCACTCGGCATTCCAGAACAGCATGTCGGCATAGACGCGCGCGACGGCGCCGGTGGTCGCCGTCACATAGAACTGATCCTCGGCCATCCGGTAGGCGACGCCGTCGTCGATCACCGAGCCCATCTCGTTGAGCATCAGGCAGTAGCGGACGCGGCCGACAGGCTGGTTGGCATGCGCCATCGTGTAGAGGCGGTCGAGAAATTCACCGGCGTCCGGCCCGCGGATCTCCAGCTTGCCGAGCGTCGAGACGTCGAGCAGGCCGACGCCTTCGCGCACGGCCAGGATTTCCTCCCGGACAGACTCCTCAACGCTGCTTGCGTCACCATAGTAATAAGGCCGCCACCATGCGCCGACCGGCTTCATCGCGGCGTTCAGCGCAACGTGCCGCGCATGCAGCGCCGTGCGGCGCTCCAGAACCTCGTGGTGGCCGGCGAGCACGCCGAGCGTTTCCGGTCCGACCGGAGGACGCGCCGTGGTGATGCCGATCTCGCCGACCGTGCGGCCGGTTGCCTCGGCGACGATGCGGGCGGTGGCCAGGGCCGAATGACGTCCCTGGCTCGGGCCCATGCCGACGGTGGTGAAGCGCTTGACCAGCTCGATCTCGCGGTAGCCGTCCCTGGTCGCGTTCTGCAGATCCTTGACCTGCAGATCCTCGTCAAAATCGACGAAGTCGCGTCCCTTGGGATCGGCGATGATCGGCTGCATATAGCGCGGCCGAGCGCTCTTCGGCGTGACCGGAGGTTCTGTCGCCACCGCATGGCCGAGCCGCGAAAGCGCGGCTGCAGCCGCGCGTCGGCCGCTGGCGATTGCGTCCTGCAACGCGTCCGTTCCGGCAACGGCGCCGGCGAGTTGGACGGGACCTTCCGGGTGCGTGATCGTCATCATTTGCGTGCCGGCGTCGTAGCCGACCTTGCCGCCGGCCTGGCACGGCAGCTGCCATGCCGGCGCCTGGCCGATCGAAACCGTCAGCAGGTCGCAGGCGATCCAGCTTCCGCCGACACGGACGCGGGCGAGGTGGCGGTTGCCGGCCGTGCCTTCCGCTGCCTCGACGGTTGCGCCTTTCCGGATGGCGACGCCTCTGCCGCGGAGTTCGGCCTCCAGCGGGCCGGCCTCGCCGGCCGGTCTCGGATCGACGAGCTCGACCACCGATATGCCTGCGTCCAGCAGATCGAGCGCCGTCCGGTAGCCGTCTTCATTCGCGGCCAGAACCACGGCGCCCTGACCGGGCCGCACGCCATAGTGCCGGATCAGCCGCTGGGCCGCACCCCCGAGCATGATCCCCGGCAGGTCGTTGTTGCGGAAGACGGCCGGCTGCTCGATGGCGCCAGTCGCCAGGATCACCTCGCGGGCGCGCGTGCGGTGAAGCCGGTCGCCTTCGATCAGCGGCAGCCAGTTGTCTTCGTACCAGCCGTTGCAGACGGTGCCGGTCAACACCTTGAGATTGGGCAGCGCCTCTAGTCGCGACGACGGGCCGGAGAGGGTGGCTGGATCGTAGCGGCCGTAGCTCAACGAGCCGCCGATCTCGGGGTTCTCGTCACACAGCACAACATCGGCTCCGGCCTCCGCAGCGGCAATCGCGGCGCTCAGTCCCGCCGGGCCGGCGCCGACGACGAGCACGTCGCAATGCAGGTGCGTCTTGTCGAAATGCCGATGCGGAGCCTTGGTGTCGACCACGCCCAGGCCTGCCTTGCGGCGGATGATCGGCTCCCAGAATTTCAGCCAGCTGTCGCGGCGCGGACCCATGAAGGCGCGGTAATAGAAGCCGACCGGCAGGAAGCGGCCGAACCTGTCCATGATCGCGTCGCGGTCGCGCTCGAGCGAGCCGTTGACGTTCTGCGCGCTGACCCGCAGCCCTTCGCTGATCGGCGTGCGCTCGGCGGCGGCGTTCGGTTCGGACGGCAGTTGCACCAGCGCGTTGGCGTCGGCCCCGGTCATCGACAGGATGCCGCGCGGGCGATGGTATTTGAACGAGCGCGACAGCACCCATTGACCGGAAGCGGCGAGCGCGCTGGCGATGCTGTCGCCCTCATAACCTTCGAACGGTTTGCCTTCGAAGGTGAAGCGGATGCGGCGACTTCGATCGATCCGGATTCCGAAAGGGGCGGGCAGCCGGTTCATGCGCGGTCCCGTTGCTCGGAAGCGTCGAAGGTGCGGATGATCTCGTTGCTGACGAGATCGCGCTCGGCCAGGAAGAAATAGTTGCTCGGCACGTGCCGCCACCACTCGACCACGATGCCTTTGCGGTTTTCGGCGCGGAACAGGTGCCGCGACCACTCCCTGTCTGCGGTCTCGTTCGGGTCGGGCCTCGCGCGCACCGGTCCGAAGGACTGGAACTCGTCGATGTTGCGCGGGCCATTCATCGGGCAGGTGAGCAGTTTCATCGTCAGTGGCTCGCTGCGGTCGCGCCCATTTCATTGAGCAGCCTGAAGGTTTCGAACCGCTCCAATGCAAATGGTTTCAGGATGTCGGGCACACGGCCGTCGGCGATGGTCTGCGCCATGCGCTTTCCAGCAACCGGCGTCGCCTTGAACCCCCATGTGCCCCAGCCGCAGTCGAGCCACAGGTTGGCGAGCGGACTCGCGCCCATGATCGGGCTGTAGTCCGGCGTCATGTCGGTGATGCCGGCCCATTGCCTCAGCAGCCGCACGCCCTGCAGAAAGGGGAAGAGGTGGAGGGCGCCTTCAGCGAGGTGCTCCTTCATGTCGAGTGTCGAGCGCGTCGAGTAGAGCTGGTAGGGATCGGATCCGCCGCCGATGACGACCTCGCCGCGCGAGGACTGCACGAGGTAGGTGTGCAGCGACACCGACGAGACCAGCGTGTTGAGCCAGGGTTTCAGGGGCTGGGTCACCATCGCCTGCAGCGGGTAGCAGCGGATCGGAAGCTCGACGCCGGCCATCAGCGCCACGTCGTAGTTCATGCCGCCGGTGGCGATCAGCACCTGGCCGCAGGTGACGCGGCCCCTGTTCGTCCTGACGGCCTGGACCCGCTCGCCGACGACCTCGAAGCCCTGCACCTCGGTGCGTTGATGGATCTCGACGCCGCGCCGCGACGCCTGGGCGGCGTAGCCCCAGGCAACGGCATCGTGGCGCGCCGTTCCGCCGTCGGCATGCCAGAGCCCGCCGAGGATTTCGAGCGGGCCACCATAATCCATGTTCAGCAACGGACAGAGTTCCTCGACGCCCTTCTGGTCGACGACTTCGGTGCGCGTTCCCATATGCTTGCCCATTTCGGCGCGCATGTGGAAACTGCGTATCGTAGCCTCGCTATGCGCCAGCGTGAGCTGGCCGCGCTGCGAGAACATGACGTTGAAGTCGAGCTCCTGCGACAGGCGCTCGAACAGCTCGACGCCCTCCTTGTAGAAGGCGATGCCTTCCGGCGTGATGTAGTTGGAGCGGATGGTGGTGGTGTTGCGCGCCGTGTTGCCGCCGGCGAGGTAACCTTTCTCCAGCACCGCCACGCTCTTTATGCCGTGATATTTGGCAAGATGATGCGCGCAGGACAGTCCATGCCCGCCGCCGCCGATGATGACGACGTCGTAGGCCGGCTTCAGCTCGGGCGTGGCGGGGATGTCGCCGCTGACCGGATAGTCCCTGCTGAGACCGTATTTCAGAAGCCTGAGGGGCATAGCGCGCTCAGCTCAAAGTCTTGGGAGGATCGTAGAGCAGCGCCGAGAGATCGGAGAAGCGGCTGTCGCGGTCGTCGAGCGAGAGCACCGCGTCGCGGATCGCCGCGGCGCGGCCGGTTCCGAGCACGGGTGCGGCGAACTCCATGTATTTCGCCTCGACGTCCCGCCTCGACATCGGCGCTTCGGGGCCGCCGCGCGCATGCACGTCGCCCGACGCCAGCACGCGTCCGTCCGTGGTCGAGATGACGACGTCGGCCCAGCGGCCGGCCGGGAAGCGGGCGCTGTGGCGCTCGGATTCGGTCACCGCGATGCGGGTGAGCATGTCGGCGACCGCGGCGGCGGCGAGCCCGGCGCCGGAAATATGCTCGAGCCCGATACGCCGATGGATGATGAAGGTCGCGACGGCAAAGCGCAGGCTGTATTGCGCCTTCGATGTCGTGTCCGGCATGCCGTCGAACAGCGTGGCGGCATAGTGAAAACTGTTGACCTGGACATGGGCGATGTCGGAAGGGGCGAGATTGTGCGCCAGGCAAAGTCCGCGCACCGCGTCGATCGCCGCATGCGCCCAGCGGCAGATCGGGTAGGGTTTTACATATTGGTGCAGCGCCTGCCAGAAGACGCCGAGATCCTGCCAGTGCGTCGCGACGTCAGGCGCCTCCACCGTGATCGCCGGCGCGCCGGTGAAGCCGCGCTCGGCAAGCACCGCCGCCGAAAGGCCGATGAGGGCGCCGGGACCGGAGCCGTCATGCAGCATCGTCGGCGTGGCGATCTCGCGCATCATCTGGCTGCGCGGGCCGTGATACTCGGCAATGCCGAGCGCTTCGCGCAATTGCGTTTCGTCGAGCCGCCGCAGGCGTGCCGCGACGGCGGCCACGCCCAAGGCATTCCACGCGCCCGAGGTATGGTAATCGCTCACCGTCGCATGCAAGGCGATGCCGGCCCGGCCGGCGACTTCGTAGCCGATCACCAGGGACGCCAGCGCCTCCGGTCCGGTAAGGTCGGGCCTCGCCTCCGCGAGCGCGGCAAGCGCCGGCACGACCGCGACGCCGATATGGCCCTTGGTCGGGCTGTAGCCGTCGTGGCCGTCGAGATTGTCGGTCTGCGTGGCGACGGCGTAGGCAGCGCCCGCAATGCTGGCGCGGCGTCCGTCGAACAGCATGCGGGCCGAATATTGTGGATCGCTTGAACCATAGAGCAGCACGGCGGCGTCGCGGGCGATGCGGCCCGCGTCCATCGGCCCGGCCGCGATGGCGATGCCGAGCGTGTCGAGCAGCAGGTAACGCGCCTGTTCCAGCACCGGCTGGGGGAAGACGGAAGCGGGGCGTCGCAGCACGAAATCAGCGAGGCGCGTGAACGTATCGGAACTGACGACAGGCCCCTCACGCCGGTATGACGGCACAGCCACGCGCTAATCTCCCCTGTCTCTCCACAACATCATTAAATTGGGTTCATCGCGCAAGCACGCGATTAGTTTGGCGGCTTTGACCAAAAATATTGATGCCATGTCGCTTGTCTGCGATTGAATGGCCGGTTGCCCATGCGATAGCTATAGCGGTTCGCTGTTTCACGGAAACGGCGAACGGCTCTAGTGCTTTGTTTTGACGCAATTCCGGACGGAAGGTTACGGCGAAAACGCCGAGCCCAAACCGCTTACACTTTCCTGGAATTGGTTTTAGGAGACCGGGATGAAGCCGCCGCCCCCTTTGAACTATATCCGCTCGTTCGAGAGCTCGGCCCGCCATTTGAGCTTCACCACGGCGGCCAAGGAACTGGGCTACACGCAAGCGGCGGTCAGCACGCATGTGCGTGCCCTCGAACATTATATCGGCCGGCAGCTGTTCATCCGCTATCCGCGCAGCCTGAAGCTGACCGAGATGGGGGAGGCGTTCCTGCCGACCTTGCGCCAGGCGCTCGACCAGATCGACCAGGCGACCGAGGCGATCGTCGCGTCCTCGCGCAACCGCACGGTGGTCGTTTCCTGCCCGATGAGCCTTGCCGAGAACTGGCTGGCCGGCTGCATGGCCGCCTTCCGCAAGAAGCACCCCGAGATCGAGATCGTGCTGCACGGCACGATCTGGGAAGACTTGAGCGAGCAGATCGCCGACATCACCATCTCAACGCGGCGCTTCGACGACAGGCCGCCTTCGGCGATCCCGCTCTGGAACGACGAACTGGTCCTGCTCTGCGCTCCCGCCGTGCTCGAGGGCGAGCATGCGCTGAAGACGCCACAGGATATGCTCAAGGTGGACTGGATCTTCGTGCATGGCCGCCAGGAATATTGGCAGGTGGTGACCGATGCGCTCGGCGTCGACCTGGAGGACCACGACAAGGGCCTGTCGACCAATGCTTCCAACATCGCGCTCGAGCTTGCCGCCATGGGGGCCGGCCTCGTCGCCACGCAGCGCTCGCTGGCTCATGCCTATATGCGCCGAGGGCTGCTCGTCGAGCCGTTTCCGGTCCGGCCGCCAAGCCCCTGGAATTACTATCTGACCGAGAGCCAGCTTTCGAAGGGAAACATCGCCCGCACGGTCAAGGAATGGATCCTGTCCAGAGCCAAGGAAGACGCTGCCTAAAGCGCGTCGCGCTGAAGCGGATTCAGGCGACGCGCTTTAAGCCTTTGTTTTCATGCATGTCGTTATCGCAAAACCGCTGCACACTTTTGCGCGACATGCATTAGACGCGGCAGCGCTATCGCATTCAAAAATTTGACGGGCCAATGACATTGTTTTTTTAGGCCTTTAAGGCCGGCTTTCTGCGGTTTGTGAAAGGCCGAGCCCTTCCGGGATTTTTGCATCGCCCCTAACATGCGCAACCGCAAGGGGAATGTAACGGGCGGAAAGCCCTGAACCGGAGAACAACGATGACAATGTTCAAGAGCAACGGTGACCGCGTCCCGACGGTCATCGAAAGCTACGCAGCCGAAGTCAAAAGCGGCCGGATGGACCGCCGCGAATTCCTGGCCATGGCAAGCGTGATGGGCGCTTCCACGGCGCTCGCCTATTCGATGGCCGGGATCGAGCCGGCCAAGGCCGTTACGATCGTGCCCGGCAAGAAGGGCGGCATCCTGAAGATGCAGATGATCATCAAGGATATGAAGGATCCGCGCGCCTGGGACTGGTCGGAAATCGCCAACGTCATGCGCCAGTGCAACGACTACATGATCCGCTACACCACCGACTTCACCTTCGAGGGTCATCTGGTCGAAAGCTGGGAGGTGAGCGACGACGCCACCGAATACACGCTGCATCTGCGCAAGGGCGTGAAATGGTCGAACGGTGACGACTTCAACGCTGACGACATCGTCTACAACATCGCACGCTGGTGCGATAAGGCAGCCGAGGGCAATTCGATGGCCGGGCGCATGAGCTCGCTGATCGATGCCGCCACCAAGAAGGCGGCCACCGGCGCCATCACCAAGGTCGACGACCATACGGTGAAGCTGAAATGCAATCAGTCCGACGTCACCATCATTCCGGGCTTTTCCGACTATCCGGCGGTCATCGTCCATCGCGACTTCGACAAGAACGGAGCCGACATGCTGAAGACGCCCGGCACCGGCCCTTATGAGCTGATCTCCTACAAGGTCGGCGAGTCCGCCTCGGTGCGGCGGCGCAAGGACTTCACCTGGTTCGGCGGCGAGCCCTATCTCGACGGCGTCGACTGGACCGACTACGGGTCGGACGCATCCAACCCGGCGATCGCCAGTGCCTTCGAGGCCGGCGAGATCGACTGCAATTACCAGACGGTCGGCGGCACGGTGGATCTCTACGACAGCATGGGCCTGGTAAAGGAACCGGTCGTCACCGCCGGCACCATCGTGCTGCGCACCAACGTGACCAACAAGCCTTACGACGACAAAAGGGTGCGCAACGCCATCCAGCTCGCCGTCGACAACGAGACGGTGCTCAAGCTCGGCTATAGCGGCCTGGGCCAGGTCGCTGAAAACCACCATGTCTGCCCGATCCATCCGGAATATTACGAGCTGCCGAAAGTCCCGCGCGACCTCGCCAAGGCAAAGGCGCTGATGGCCGAGGCCGGCCAGACGGACCACGAGTTCGAGCTCATCTCCTACGACGCCGACTATGTGAAGGATCCGGCCGACGTCGTCGCCGCGCAGATGCGCGATGCCGGGTTCAAGGTCAAGCGCACCATCATTCCGGGCTCCTCGTTCTGGAACGACTGGACGAAATATCCGTGGTCGACCACCGACTGGGGCATGCGGCCGCTCGGCGTCCAGGTGCTGGCGATCGCCTATCGCAGCGGCGAGGCGTGGAACGAGTCCGGCTACGCCAATCCGGACTTCGACAAGAAGCTCAACGCGGCGATGGCCATCGCCGACCCGGAGAAGCGCAAGGAGCTGATGAAGGACGTCGAGTTCACCCTGCAGGACTCGGGCATCCTCGTCCAGGCGTTCTGGCGCTCGCTCTACCGTCACCACGCCGCCTATGTGAAGAACCTTGGCATGCATCAGACGTTCGAACTGCAGCTGGACAAGGTCTGGCTGGACAAGGCCTGAAGCGGTCAATCGCAGCAAGTATCTCAGGGGCGCGTGTTGCGCCCCTGAATTCGCCGGCGACTGTGATTGCCCAGTCGGCTAAACCAACTCGCAGGGCGTTTCGAAGAACGCGAGACAAGTCGCCGAACAAAGGGAAGAAACCTCGATATGCGTACTCATGCACAAGCCGTTGTCATTGGCGGCGGTCTGATCGGCTGCTCGATCCTCTATCACCTCGCCAAGTTCGGCTGGACGGATGTCGTCCTCCTGGAGCGCAGCGAGCTGACCTCCGGTTCGACCTGGCACGCGGCCGCCAACATCCACGGCCTGCATGATTCAACCAATATCAGCCGCCTGCAGCATTACACGATGGCGCTCTACAAGGAGCTGGAGACCGAGACCGGCCAGGGCTGCGGCATCTTCCAGCCGGGCTCGCTCTACCTCGCCCAAACGGAGGCGCGCGAGCATCAGCTGAGGCTGCAGGAAGCCAAGGCGCGGCGCTACAAGATGAATTTCTACGAAGTCGGCCGCGACGAAGCCGAGCGGCTGCATCCGCTGGTCGATTTCGACGGCATTCGCTGCATCATGTATGAGCCGGAGGGCGGCAATGTGGACCCGTCGGGGGTGACGGCGGCCTATGCCGCGGGGGCCCGCCAGCGCGGCGCCGAGATCCATCGCTTCACGCCGGTCACGGCGACCGAGGCGCAAGCCGACGGCAGCTGGATCGTGCGCACGCCGAAGGGCGACATCCGCACGCAATGGGTGGTCAACGCCGCCGGCCTGTGGGGCAGGGAGGTCGCCGCCATGGCGGGGCTGCAATTGCCGCTGATCCCGACCGAGCACCAGTATTTCGTCACCGAGACCATTCCCGAGATCGCCTCGATGGGCCGGCGCCTGCCTTCGGTCGCCGATCGCGACGGCGAATATTACCTCCGCCAGGAGGGCCTGGGACTGCTCATCGGCGCCTACGAGCGCAACATGAAATTCTGGGCCGAGGACGGCACGCCGATGGATTTCGGCCACGAGCTGTTCCCTGACGATCTCGACCGCATCGAGGAGAACATGATGCGCGCCGTTCAGCGCGTCCCGGCTGCCGCTACCGCCGGCGTCAAGAAGGTGATCAACGGCCCGATGATCTGGTCTCCCGACAGCGCGGTGCTGTTCGGGCCGGTGCCGGAGCTCAGCAACTATTTCTGCTGCAACGGCATCATCCCGGGCTTCTCGCAGTCGGGCGGCATGGGCAAGCTCGCGGCCGAATGGATGATCGAGGGCGAGCCGACGCTCGACATGTTCGGCTGGGACATGGCGCGCTTCGGCCATTGGGCCGGCAAGGCCTTCACCAAGGCCCGCGTGCAGGACCAGTACAGCCATCGTTTCAAGATCCATTTCCCGAACGAGGAGCGTGCCGCCGGCCGTCCGGTGCGGACCCGTCCGGTCTACGAGATGCAGCAGCAAATGGGCGCCGTGTTCGGCCTCAATTTCGGCTGGGAACATCCGCTGTGGTTCGCCGCGGAAGGCGAGCCGCGCGAGGAGACGATCGGCTTCACGCGCCAGAACTGGTGGGCGCCGGTCGGCCGCGAAGCCCGCATGCTGCGCGAGCATGCCGGCATCATCGACATCTCCAATTTCGCCAAATACGAGGTGAAGGGGCCGGACGCGGAAGCCTGGCTGAATATGGTCTTCGCCAACCGCATGCCGACCAAGGTCGGCAACTCTTGTCTCACGCCGCTGATCGGCAAGCGCGGCGGCATCGCCGGCGATTTCACCGTGACGAGGCTCGCGGAAGACGAGCTCATGGTGATCGGCTCGGGCATGGCCGAGCGTTTTCATCAGCGCTTCTTCAAATCCGTGCCGCTGCCGGCGGGCACGACCTTCCGCTCGCGCACCGAGGATCTCGGCGGCTTCAACGTCGCCGGGCCGAAATCGCGCGAATTGCTGCAGCGGCTGACCAATGACGACCTGTCGAACGAGGCCTTCCCGTTCATGCGCTCGCGCCAAATTACGGTCGCCGGCGTCGATGTCGTGGCGCTCAGGGTCTCCTTCACCGGCGATCTTGGCTGGGAGCTGCATTGCCAGGCAGCCGACCAGGTCGAACTCTATGGCGCGCTGCTCAAGGCAGGCGCGGAAGTCGGCGCCGGGCCGGTCGGCTCGCGGGCGCTGATGTCGCTGCGCGTCGAGAAGGGCTACGGCAGCTGGAGCCGGGAATATTCGCCGGAATACTGGCCGCAGGAGGTCAAGCTCGACAGGTTGATCAAGACGGACAAGGAATTCCTCAACCGCGAAGCCTATCTCGCCGTCGCCGACAAGCCGGCGCGGGACGAACTGATCATGCTTTCCGTCTCGGCCAAGGACGCCGACGCCACCGGCGGCGAGCCGATCTTCCTGCCGGACGGCACGCCGATCGGCCAGGTGTCGTCCGGCGCCTATGGCTATTTCGTCGATCAGTCGCTGGCGATGGGCTACGTCAAGGCCGGAACCGCCAAGGCCGGCGACAAGGTGACTGTCGCCATCCTCGGGCAGCCGCATGACGCGGTGCTGCTCGCGCATCCGCCCTTCGACCCCGAAGGCAAGCGGCTGCGCTCGTAGTGGCCGCAATTGCGTGAGAATTGGTCGGCTGCGACCGTGCCGCCGACGGCTCAGCCGCCGAACCGGTCCAGCCAATGGCGGGCGAGGTCGGAGCGGCGGCAAACCCAGACGTCCGGATTGGACGTGACCTTGTCGAGGAAGCGCTCCAGCCCGATCATGCGACCCGGCCGCGCCGCCAGCCGGCAATGCAGCGACACCGTCATCATGCGCGGGGTCTTCTGGCCTTCCTTCAAGAGCCAGTCGACGCCGTCGCTGACATATTCGAAGAACTGGCTGCCCGTCTCGAGGCCTGAACCGCGCGAAAAACGGCTGTCGTTGTTGTCGAAACTGTGCGGCACGACAAGGTGCCGCCTGGCGCCGACATCGACGAAATAGGGAAGGTCGTCATTGTAGTCGTCGCAGTCGAACAGGAAGCCGCCATGTTCGACCACCAGCCGCCTCGTGTTGAGGCTTGGCCGGCCGGTGTACCAGCCCTGCGGATCGATGCCGGTGACCTTGCGGACCGCATCCACCGTCATGGCGATATGCTGGCGCTCTTCCTCTTCGCGGAGCGGCGCGTAGTCGATCCAGCGCCAGCCATGGCAGACAATGTCGCTGCCAAGTGCCGCGATCACCTTGCCCGCCGCCGGGTTGAGCTCCAGCGCGCGCCCGACGACGTAGAAGGTCGGGATCACGCCCTTGTCCTGGAACAGCGAGATCAGCCGCCAGACGCCGACGCGCGAACCGTATTCGTAAAGCGATTCCATGTTGCGGTTGCGCAGGCCGGGTGCGGCGGGCGCCACGGCAAGGTCGGACAGGATCGCTTCGGAAACGCCGTCGCCTTCGCCGATCGAGTATTCCGCGCCTTCCTCGTAGTTGACGACGATGTTGAGCGCCAGTTTCGCGCCGCCGGGCCACTCAGCCCGCGGAGGCTGCTCGCCATAGCCGATGAAATCGCGGGCGGGCAGATACGGCATATGTGACGTCACTTCTTGAAAATCCCCTCGGATGGAGCCCTACCAGCATTGCCGGCCGCGCATGGCGGTCAGGGCGCGCAGCGTGCGGTCCATGACGTCCTGCGGCCCGGCCGTTATCCTCAGGCAGTCGGTGAGGCCGTAACCGGAGAGGCTGCGCGCGACGATATCGGCGCCGCGCAAAGCGTTGTCGGCGGTAGTGGCTGCCGCCGCGTCGGCAAAGCGGACCAGGACGAAATTCGTCCGGCTTTCGGGGACCTCGTATCCGGCGGCCCGCAAGCCCTGCGCAAAACGGTCGCGGATGTCGGCGGTGCGCGCCACGATGGCGCGCGTATAGGCCTGGTCCTCGACGGCCGCGACGGCCATGGCAAGGCTCACCGTCGAGACCTGGTTCGAGTTCTGCATCTTGCGCACTTCGGCGGCGATCTGCGGCGCGAACAACCCCCAGCCGATGCGCGCGCCGGCCAGCCCGTAGGCCTTGGACAGACTTCGCAGCACGATGGTGTCGCCGCGCCCGGCCAACGCGAACACGGCCCGCGAATCCTGGTCGTCGAATTCGCCATAGGCCTGGTCGATCACCAGGAGAACGTCGCCGGGAAGTGCCGCGCGCAGGCGCAGCAGCTCGGCGTTCTTGATTCGCGTGCCGGTCGGATTGCCCGGATTGCAGACGAACACGATGCGCGTCGCGGGCGTCACCGCCGCCAGGATGGCGTCGATCGAGACTTCAAAGCCGCGCTCCGGCGCCTTGACATAGGCTGCCCCGACGCGCGCGGCGGCCGAGGCGGCGAAATTATAGGCAAAGTCCGTGCCCAGCACTTGCGTGCCCTGACCGGCGAAGGCCGCGATGGTGCAGGCGATCAGCTCCATCGAGCCGGCGCCGCACAGGATAAGATCGCGCTCGACCCCATAGGCCCTGGCGATCGCGTCGCGCAGCAAGGTCCAGTCCGGGTCGGGATAAAGGTGGCTGCGCGCCACGGCGTCCCGGCCGGCCTCGATCGCCTTGGGGCTGGGCGGGAAGGCGCTCTCGTTCTGGGCCAGTGTCGGCCGATCAAAGCCGCCGAAATTCGCCAGCGCGAAAGCGGACATGGCCTCGATATGGGCGGTGGCTTTCAGGGGCACGGCAGGTCCGGCTATCGGCTTGTGGGCAAGGTGTTGCGCAGCGAGGCTAAGGCAGGGCGGCCAACCCGCAAAGCAAAATTCGGCGGTGCAATGGCTATGAGAATTTGGCCCATGTGGGGTGGGTGGGGATAGTTCCGCAGCAACTCCTTGCGCCGCGGTCTCTCCACACTCCAAAGCCGTGGCTCAATGCTTCAGCATATTACGGTTGAAGGTGATTACCGGTGGCTTCCACCCGCCACTACCCGGCATGTCCAAGGATGCCTCATGGAAACTCCGTTCGATTCCGGCGGTATAGGTGCCGTCGTTCTCGAAGCGGTCCCAGAGAATGAAGCCAATGATGAGCGCGATGACGAACAAGGGCCAACGCATCGGACAGTCCCTCAAATGCCCGATCGATATTATCTGCCTGCGCATCGAGAAATACAAGCTGTTGCTAATATATATCGACTTGGCCTGACAACCGCCTACGACGACAGGGAACTACGGTGGCAGTGCGCAAATTTGCTATAACGGCTTTTGGCAAAGCCCGTCGCTCCTGGATTGAGCGCATGGCTGGCCTCGCCATGGTGATCGTTCCCAGCGTGCCTTATCATGTGGCGCAATGAGGTTAGGAGCGGGCACAATTGTTCTTCTCGCCTGACAACTATGCGCTGTACAGAAGGAAAAAGTGCACTGTCACCGTAACAGAGCGAAGCGCGTCCTATGCTGGTCCTCGCCGGGGGTTTTCCCGAGTAGATCGGTGCCTAGCCATGTCGGGCGTGCGCACAGGCCGTAGGTCAGCCGATTTTCGGCCGTCCTGAAAACTCTGAAGACCTTGAGTGCCCTTCCCGAGAGATGGGTGACAGTTCATTCCGGATAGATGGGTTACACTTTTGGCCCTTTGCAAGGAGAGCAAGGTGCCTTGGAAGGAGTGTAACGTCATGGATGAACGGCTGAAGTTCATCGCCCGGCTGCTGGACGGCGAGAAGATGGCGGTGCTGTGCCGGGACTTCGATATCTCGCGCAAGACCGGCTACAAGATCCTCGCGCGCTACAACGACATGGGACTGGAAGGGCTGACGGACAG
>NZ_VFVL01000027.1 GCF_006442815.1 Mesorhizobium sp. B2-4-3 | reverse complement strand
AACCTCCCCGCGCAAAACGCACGAAACTGTTCGCGATGTCTTCGCACACCTGTTCGCGATGTCCCCAGTCCATACAGGGGGGAGATCGGACGGCGCGACGGGTTTCGCCAATTTTCAACGTTGCAAGAAAGAGTGCCGGCGAAGGCGGCAGCTAATCTCCCCCCTTGTGGGGGAGATGTCCGGCAGGACAGAGGGGGGCGCCATAGAGCGCCAACGCTCGTCACTTTTGCTGTGGTCCCGACCAAGCCTCTACTCAAACCTCTCCGGCAGATGGTGCTCTTCGGCCAGATCCGAGAACCGCGTGAATTCACCATGGAAGGCGAGGCTGACGGTGCCGGTCGGCCCGTGGCGCTGCTTGGCCACGATGCACTCGGCCTTGCCGCGCGCCTCGTTCATCTCGTTTTCCCACTTGACGTATTCCTCGGTGCCGAGCTTCGGCTCGCGGTTCTTGAGGTAATATTCCTCGCGATAGACGAACAGCACCACGTCGGCGTCCTGCTCGATGGAGCCGGATTCGCGCAGGTCCGACAGCTGCGGGCGCTTGTCGTCGCGGCTTTCCACCTGGCGCGACAGCTGCGACAGCGCGATGATCGGCACGCCGAGCTCCTTGGCCAAAGCCTTCAGGCCCGTGGTGATCTCGGTGATTTCCTGCACGCGGTTCTGCGAAGCCTTGGCGCTCGAACCCTGCATCAGCTGGATATAGTCGATGACGATGAGGTCGAGGCCGCGCTGGCGCTTCAGGCGCCGCGCGCGGGCGGAAAGCTGCGCGATCGAGATACCGCCGGTCTGGTCGATGAACAGCGGGATCTTCTGCATCGTCTGCGAGCAGGCGACGAGCTTCTCGAAATCCATCTCGGTGATCTCGCCGCGGCGGATTTTTGACGACGAGATCTCGGTCTGCTCGGAGATGATGCGGGTGGCGAGCTGCTCCGACGACATTTCGAGCGAGAAGAAGCCGACGACGCCGCCATTGGCGGCTTTGAAGCTGCCATCGGCCTGCTGCGCCGGAACGTAAGCCTCGGCGATGTTGAAGGCGATGTTGGTGGCGAGCGAGGTCTTGCCCATGCCCGGACGTCCGGCGAGGACGATCAGGTCGGAGGGCTGCAGGCCGCCCATGCGGCGATCGAGGTCGCGCAAGCCTGTGGCGATGCCCGACAGGTGGCCGTCGCGCATATAGGCGGCGTTGGCCATGTCGACGGCGGTCTTGACCGCATCGTTGAAGCTCTCGAAGCCGCCATCATAGCGGCCGGTCTCGGCAAGCTCGAACAGCCGCCGCTCGGCGTCCTCGATCTGGTCGGACGGCGACATGTCGACCGGCGCGTCATAGGCGATGTTGACCATGTCCTCGCCGACGGTGATCAGCGCGCGGCGCGTCGCAAGGTCGTAGATGGCGCGGCCATAGTCGGTGGCGTTGACGACGGTGACGGCCTCGACGGCGAGGCGCACGACATATTGCGCCACCGTCATGTCGCCGACCTTCTCGTCGGCCGGCAGGAAGGTCTTGAGCGTGATCGGCGTCGCGATCTTGCCCATGCGGATGAGCTCGGCAGCGATCTCGAAGATGCGGCGGTGCAGCGGCTCATGGAAATGCGCCGGCTTCAGGAAATCCGAGACGCGGTAGAACGCGTCGTTGTTGACAAGGATGGCGCCGAGCAGCGCCTGCTCGGCCTCGATGTTGTTCGGTGCCTCGCGATAAAGCGGCGTTTCCGCCGCGCCGAATTTCAGTGCCGCCTCTGCCATGATATCCCCGATTTCGATCCCGCTGTCCTCGATACCAGAACGGGAAGATTCGGTGCTGACCTTTCTGCAACACTCCTCGGCCCAACCAGCTTGATGCCCAATGTTCACAGGATCGGCAAACCATCCACAGGACAGTATTCCGGTGGCCCGATTCCGGTTGACTCGGCAAGGGACGATTCTTAGTTGCGAATATGGAACGAAGCAAGAACATTTTGGGTGGCCGATAGCCGCCGGAGGCTCGTACACAACCGATCAGCCGCATCCGCTCGCGCAGAGAATCGCGGACGTCCGAGATTAGCCGAGGCGCCCGAATTTCGTCATCCACGGGCGGAGCAAGGAGCGAAGCGACGCGCGCAGACCCGAGGATCCATTCCGTGACCTGTGAGCATCGCGGCGATGCAGAACGGCTCTGTCCTGCGCCGCTTTTATTCCTCGGGCGAGGTAACGGCATGGATTCTATGGTCTGCGCTCGTCGCTTCGCTCCTTGCTCCGCCATAGAATGACGACCTGAGAAGCGCTTCGGCTAATCGCCAAAGTAGCGACTCTACCAACCTATCGACTATGCGAGGTCTCCCGATGCCTCCGGCCTACGCGGCCTATCCCACCGCATCGCCCCAGTCAGCCCGTCGCGCCGCCTTGAAGGCATCGCCGTCGCGCTTGCTGAACAGGCGCTCGCCGGCGCTGCCGTCCGGCCGGCACAGTTTCAGCACCACCTTGCCGGAGCCGCCCTTAGGCGGCGCGATCACCCGTGCGGCGCGCGCCGGCGCCGGTTGCCGGGAAGCGGCGAGGTAAATGAACTTCTCGTCTTCCCACGGCACCTCGGCTTCCTTGACGAGACGATGCAGGCGCGAACGCGCGACGCGGCGTGCGAAATGGCACCAGTCGGGCGGCGTGAGCGGGCAAGGCACCGCATGCGGGCAGGGCGCCAGCAGGTGCGCTCCCGCCTCGATCAGTTGTTGCCGTCCCGCAAGGATGCGCCGCCAGCCGGCGGGCGTGCCGGGCTCGACGAGGATCAGCGTGTCGGCCGTGAGCCGCCAGAGGCGGTCGATGAGCTTCGGCAGCGATAAAGGCGCGATCTCGTCCAGCACATAGGCGGCGCTGACGAGGTCGGCGGGCATGACGCCGTCGAGATCGATCGTCGCGTCGCCGGCGACCCAGTCGGCGCGGACGGCAATCGCGCCTTCCGCGAGCGACTGGCCGACCTTGCGCACGGCAGCGCTTGCCTCGACCAGCACCGCCCGTTCCAGCGTAGGCCAGGCGTCAGTCGTGGCCCAAAGCATGGTGCCAGGTCCGGCGCCGATATCGAGCAGGCTTTCCGGCCGGAAGTCGGGGCGGGCCTCGCTCAACGCCTCGAGGCTGGCGCGCACGGCAGCATAGGTGGCGGGCAGCCGAGTCGCCAGATAGGCCTTGACCGCCATCTCCTCGCCCATATGCAGGCGGCCGTCGCGCAGCTCGGCGCGGTAGCGTTCGGAAAGCGTCTTTGCGGCCTGTTTCAGCGCTGGCAGCGGCACCTTCTCGAGCAAGCTGTCGACGCCTTGCCGGAGCGGGGCGGGCAGTTCCATTTCAGGCTCCCCTCGGCGCGAGCAGGATGACCGAGGCGCCGACGATGCAGAGCGCGGCGCCGGCCAGATCCCAGCGGTCGGGACGCACGCCTTCGACCAGCCACAGCCAGCCGAGCGAGGCGGCGATGTAGATGCCGCCATAGGCGGCATAGGCGCGGCCCGCCGCGTCCGTCTCGACCAGCGTCAGAAGCAAGGCGAACAGCGCCAGCGAGGCGAAACCGGGAAGAAGCCAGAGCGCCGACTTTTCCAGCCGCCACCACGCCCAGAACGAAAAGCAGCCGGCGATTTCGGCAAGCGCGGCTGCGATGTAGATGAGATAGGTCATGAAAAAGGTCTCGCGAACGAGACCTTTTTCATGGCGTCAGGCCGCAATGGCAAGCGGCAATGCGTGTCTACTCCACCTTCTTGCGGCGGGTCGGCTTGGCGGGGGCCGGCGCCGCCGGCTCCTGATGGCCGATATCGCGCAGCTCCAGCGCCTTCTCGCATTTGGCCATGTAGTCGCGCGTCACCGGCAGCGTGTCGTTCTTCTTGGCGAGCTGGAACTGGAAGATCACCAGATCCTGCCAGCGGAAAGCGGCCTCCGAGGCGGCGAGATAGAATTCCCACATGCGACAGAAGCGTTCGTCATAGATCGCCTTGGCCTTGTCGCGGTTGGCGGCGAAGCGCTCGCCCCAGTGCCTGAGCGTGTCGGCATAGTGCAGCCGCAGGATTTCGATGTCGGTGACGACGAGGCCCGACTTCTCGATCGCCGGCATCACCTCCGACATCGCCGGAATGTAGCCGCCCGGGAAGATGTATTTGCGGACGAAGGCGCTGGTCGCCCACGGTACGCCGGAACGGCCGATCGTGTGCAGCAGCATCACCCCGTCCGGCTTGAGCAGAGTTGAGGCCTTGTCGAAGAAGGTGCGGTAGTGGTTGACGCCGACATGCTCGAACATGCCGACCGAGACGATCCGGTCGAAGCGTTCGTTCAGCGCGCGGTAGTCTTTGAGCTCGAAATGCACCCGGTCCTGGAGACCCAGCGCGTGGGCGCGGTCGGTGGCGACACCATGCTGTTCGGTGGACAGCGTGACGCCCTGCACGTCGACGTCGAAAGCTTTGGCGAGATAGAGGCCGAGGCCGCCCCAGCCGGAGCCGATGTCGAGCACGGTCTGGCCTGCCTTGAGCCGGAGCTTGGCGGCGATATGGCGTTTCTTGGCGGCCTGCGCTTCGTCCAGCGTCATGTCCGGCTGCTCGAAATAGGCGCAGGAATATTGCATGTCCTCGTCGAGGAAGAGCTTGTAGAGCTCGCCGGAGAGATCGTAATGGCGCTGCACGTTGCGGCGCGAGCGTGTTGCCGTATTGATCTGCTGCAGCCGGCGGAAGGCGTGGCGCAGCCCCTCGATCGCCTTCGACCACGACACGTCGATGCCGCTCGAGCCCATATTCTGGAAAGCGATGCGCATCAGCCCGAGAACGCCGCCCTCGGGAACATCCAGCTCGCCGTCCATATAGGCTTCAGGCACCGCAAGCATCGGGTCGAAACTTATGGCACGCTCGGCATGTGTGGTCTTGATGTGGATCCGCACCGGCTCGCCGCTGCCGTCGCCGAATTTGTGCGTCGTGCCCTTTGGGCCGGTCACCTTGAGGTCGCCGACCCGAACCAGGCGTTCGAGAACGTGTTTCAACAGGATATTCATGACCAAATGTCCCCTCAGTCGGATCACCCGGTAATCGGACTGGAATGCCAGATCGAAATGCCTCAGCGCGTCGCCCGCGTCCAATCGACGCGCCACGCTGTAATGTGCACAAGATATAGGGTGTCGAAAAGTTCCTTTTGGCACAAAAAAGCCCGGGTCGGAGACCCGGGCGTTGGTCCAGAAATCCTGGACGTCTGCGAACCGAAGCGACGCTTCGGATGATGTGCCGGTCAGGCGCTCTCTTCGCCGCCTTCGAATTCGGCGTTCGGGTCGAAGAAATTCTCGGGCCGGGCGTTGTCGTTGATGTCTTCGCCATAGATGGCTTCGGCTGTGGTCAGCATCTCGCCCTTTGACTGGCGCTCCGCCTCGTCGGCCGAACGGGCGACGTTGAGGGTCACCGTGACCTCGACTTCCGGATGCAGCGCGATCGCCACATTGGAGAGGCCGATGGTCTTGATCGGCTGGTTGAGCTCGATCTGGTTGCGGTTGACGGTGAAGCCTTCCGCGATTAGCAGATCGGCGATGTCGCGGGTCGACACCGAGCCGTAGAGCTGGCCGGTCTCGCCGGCCGAGCGCACCACGATGAAGCTCTTGCCGTCGAGCTTCTCGGCGACCTGTGCGGCTTCCGACTTACGTTCCAGGTTGCGGGCTTCGAGCTGGGCGCGCTGGCCCTCGAACTTCTTCTTGTTGCCTTCGTTGGCGCGCAGCGCCTTGCCCTGCGGCAACAGGAAATTGCGGGCGAACCCGTCCTTGACCTTGACGGTCTCGCCCATCTGGCCGAGGCGGGAAATGCGCTCGAGGAGAATGACTTCCATGGTTTCGTTCCTTCGGTTGGCGCCGGTCGCAAGACTGGCGCAATGATCTGGAACAGGTCAGGAAGCTCTTTGCGGCGCTCGCCGCTCTTGTCGCTGTCCTGCCTGTGCTGGCAGTTAGAGGCCATCCGGCCCCAACTCGGGATTTGACTTGAACCGCGGCGCCCGTCGCCGTGGGTGGGATGCGGGCGGCAAGCGCCCGCATCGAACTTTCAGGCCTCAGCGAACCACGTAGGGCAGCAGGCCGAGGAAGCGGGCGCGCTTGATCGCCTTGGCGAGCTCGCGCTGCTTCTTCTGGCTGACGGCGGTGATGCGCGAGGGCACGATCTTGCCGCGTTCGGAAATGTAGCGCTGCAGGAGACGCACATCCTTGTAGTCGATCTTCGGAGCGTTGGCGCCGGAGAACGGGCAGGTCTTGCGGCGGCGATGGAACGGACGCCGGGTCGGGATCTGGTTGATGTCGACCATTATTCTGCACCTCCTTCAACGCCTTCGCGCGGACGGCGCGGACCACGGTCGCCACCGCCATCGCGGTCGCCACCGAAGCTGCGCGGCGGACGATCGCCGCGATCACGGTCGCCGAAGGAACGTGGGCCACGGTCGCGGTCGCCGAAGCCGCCGCGCTCGGAACGCTCTTCGCGCTTCTGCATCATCGCCGAGACGCCTTCCTCATGCGCTTCCACCTTGATGGTGAGGAAGCGAAGGACGTCTTCCGACAGGCCCATCTGGCGCTCCATTTCGTTGAGCGCGGCCGGCGGGCAGGTGATGTCCATCAGCGTGTAGTAAGCCTTCCGGTTCTTCTTGACCCGGTAGGTGAGGGACTTCAGCCCCCAGTTCTCGATCCGGCCGACCGATCCGCCATTCGCGGTGATGACGCCCTTGTACTGTTCGACAAGCGCGTCAACCTGCTGCTGCGACAGGTCCTGCCGGGCAAGAAACACATGTTCGTAAAGAGCCATTATGTTTTAGTGCCTTTCTTCGTTTCTCTCACCGGCCCTCGCGGCTAAGCCTCTGCAACTTGTCTGACCCGATCGCGAAAGAGCGGGGAAGAAAGGAGCATCACGAGACGGTCGAGAGCGGAGACACGGGAGGCTGGAAGCCCTTTTTGGCTTCGTGTCGCGACCTTCGAAAAGGCCACGGCCCTCCGTTCAGCCCCCAGCAAGGACCGGCAGATTGCGCGGGTCTATATAGCAATTCGCCAGGAAGGCAAGGCCCGGCAGGTGTCAGGTGAGATTCTGGCGTGTCGCAGCCTCCAGAAGAACGCAAAGGTCAGCCGGCACTCGATTTTATCGATTTTCCAGTAATCGGACTTTAACCACCCCATAAGGTTGTAGCGGGTTGTAACCACCCGTTTATCATGAAAGGCGCATGAGAGGCACGCGGGCCGCAAGGCGGCGGAAAATCGAGCAATTCCAGGGGTAGGGAATGCTTCTCAGGCAGTTTTGGCGCTCAAGGCGCGGCAATTTCTCGTTGATGCTGGCGGTGGGCGTGCCTGCCATGTTGGGGGCGGTGGCCTTTGCCACCGATGTCTCCACCCTGATGCGGGCAAAAAGCAATCTGCAGACCGCGCTGGACGCCGCAAACCTCGCCTCCTCGCATCTGGGCGACGCCGAGGTGACGCGCAATGATGCCTTCAACAGCTATTTCCAGGCCAATGTCGCCAGCCATGGCGAACTCTCCAACGCCAAGGCCACGCTCACCGTCGACAGGGGCGTCAACTTCGTCAAGACCAGGGCCACGGCCTCGGCCGACGTCAATCTCAACTTCGCGTTCCTGTTTGGCGCCGAAAAGCATATCAGCGTCGACGCTTCGGCGGTCGAATCGAACAATCAGCTCGAAGTGGTGCTGGTGCTCGACAACACCGGCTCGATGGCCGGCGCGCGCATCACCGCGCTCCGGACCGCGTCCAAGTCGCTGCTCGATTATCTCGAGGCGGTCAAGTCGCCGACCCGGTCCGTGCGGGCCTCGCTGGTGCCCTTCGTCACCGCCGTCAACGTCAACGGCCCCGAATTCGATCCGTCCTGGATCGATATGGACGGCAAGTCGTCCACCAACGGCGTCAACTTTCCGGTCATCGACGGCAAGCGACCGAACCATATGGCGCTGTTCAGGCAGCTCGGCCAGAAGGGCGGATGGAGCAACACGGGCTGGAAGGGCTGCGTCGAGGCGCGGCCAGGCGCCTTGAACGTTTCCGACACGCCGCCGGACCCGTCGAAGCCCGATACGCTGTTCGTGCCGTATTTCGCGCCGGACGATCCCGACGTCGCCAAGAAGCCGTCGGCCTCGTATGGCAATTCGTCGACCGGCTACAACAATTCCTATCTCAACGACACGATCGACAAGACCAAGCTGAACCAGAACATACTGGGCATAGATCTGAGCGGGCTGCTGACGGGCGTGCTCAACGCGCTGCTCAGCGCGGATTTGACGACGATCGCCAAATACGTCGCCTCGACCGGCAAGGAAATCACCGAGGCCGGCAATCCGATCACCATCGGCCCGAACCGCGCCTGCCCGACGCCGATCGTTCCGCTGACCGACGACTTCGACAAGCTTCGCCAGGCAGCGAGCCAGATGAGCGAATGGAACGGCTCCGGCACCAACGTGTCGGAGGGCTTGAGCTGGGGCCAGCGGGTGTTGTCGCCGCAGCCACCCTACACCGACGCCGCTCCCTATAGGACGGCGGGCAAAGGTGGTGATGCTTTTGACCGATGGCGAGAACGTCGTCTACGGCGCATCAAACACGCCGCAGAAATCGGACTACACTTCCTATGGCTACCTCGCCAGCGGCCGTTTCGGTTCGAGCAACCAGGCGGCGGCGGCGCGCAACGTCGACGGCTGGACAAAGGATGTCTGCACGCAGCTGAAGAACCAGGGCGTGCAGATCTACACCATGGTGCTGCAGGCCGACACGGCGGCCAACCGCTCGCTCTACAGCGCCTGCGCGTCCGACCCGAGCGACTATTACGCCGTCGAGGACCCGGCCAAGCTGCCCAACGTCTTCCAGACCATCGCCAACAAGTTCTCCAGGCTGCAGCTCACCAACTGACGAGGGGCGCCGCGGCATGGGAACGCTCGTGGCGGAGTGGGCCCGCACGGTACTTTCAATTCAAGGCCTCTTTCGCCTCAACGATCGGCCATGGCGATGCCGCTCGCTCAGCTCAGCTCGTATGCGCGACCAGCTTGTCCACCGTCTCGGGGAAGAAATCGGGCGCCGAATGCCGCTTGCCGAACATCATGTCGTATTGGATGAGCCGGAAATCGTTGATCTTCGGATCGATCTGCTTCTGCCTCGCCCAATCCGGCGTCGCTTCGCCCGCGGGCGACAGGAGCAGGTTGCGGTCGACCACCCGGTAGTGTTCGCGCAGCGCGCCGAGGAAGCCGGTGTAATAGGGGTGGCTGATGCCTGCCGTGGTCAGGATATGGTAGGGCAGGAAGGCCGGGCTCACCGAGCCGATGTTCTCGACCGGACCGGAGCGGTTCGACCAGATGACCAAAGGCGTGTCGTGGTGTTCGAGCGCGGCGTCGCTAGGCTCCTTGCGCGGCGCGACATTGTCCTTGAGATAGCCCGTCTCGACATAGACCGGTCCCAGCGGCGGCAGATGGTCGCCGAAGAAGGCGATGATCGTCGGCCGCTGGCGCGCCTTCGCCCAGTCGATCAGGCGCTTAAGGCCATGGTCGGCGTCGGCCGAGCCTTCGGCATAGGAGAGCAGCGATTCCCGCGCCCAGGAGCTGATTGGCGCACCGACCGAATGCGTCGGGTTGCTGTAGCGGTAAGGCTCGTAAGGCCCATGGTTCTGCAGGCTGACGGCGAACAGGAACACCGGATCGTCGCTGGCGTCGGCCTCGCGGATGATCTCGTCGGTCATCGCCGCGTCGGAAGCCAGCGGCCCGCGCTTTTGCATCGGCGGCAGCGTCTCTTCGGAGCGGAAGTCGTTGAAGCCGAAATCGGCATAGACGGCGCCGCGGTTCCAGAACCAGTTGGTGCCGGGATGGATGGCCCGCGCCCGGTAGCCCTGGCTCTTCAGGAAGGTCGCCAGCGACGGGGTCGGGGTGCGCACATATTGCTGATAAGGGATCGAGCCAGCCGGCAGGAAGGCGTTGGAAAAGCCGGTCAGCGCCTCGAACTCGATATTGGCGGTCATGCCGCCGAACTCAGGCGAGAACATCGAGCCGGAGCGCAAGGCGCGCACTGTCGGGATCGGGTCGGGCTTGATGGCGACGCCAGGCAACTGCGTGGGATCCCAGAAGGATTCGCTCATCACCACCACGATATCCGGCTTCTCGTCCGGCACCGAAGCGGCGACGTCGGGGCGCTGGATCGCGGCCATCGTCTTTTCGGAGTAGCCGGGCGGCGCCGAGACATGCGCCATCGGCACGTTCATCGCGAAAGCCAGCGCAAAACCGTTGGAGGCATAGTTTTCCTTCTGGTCCCACATGATCGGGATGATCTGCAGCCGGTCGCGCGTCCACGAGAAGGTGGCGTAGTCCATGATCGAGACGAAGAAGGCGAGCAGCGGCACGGCAAGCACTAGCCGCGCCAGGCGGCCCTTGCGGCTGAGGATCGGCACCCGCCGGCGCCAGGTCCGCCAGCCGTAGACGAGCAGCGTCAGGCCGCCGACGATGCCGACCGCCAGCATGACGGCCGTCCACGGCCGCTCGCGCACCAGAAGCGGCATAAGCGCCACGATCTGGCGGGCGAACAGGAAATCCGTCGGATAGAGCGGATCGCCGAGATAGTGCGATTTCTGGTGGCCGACAAAGGCCAGCGCCAGCGTCAGCGGCGCCACGATCATCAGGCTCTGGTGGCTGCGCCCGAGGATGGCGTCGAGCCCGACCAGTACCAGGGCGAAGACGATGATGGTGGTCCAGCCCGGCTTGAAGGGCTGCAGGAAGAAATCGACCGTGCCGAAGAAATCGCCGCGCACGATCCATTCGATCGCGAACACGAGCAGTGCGGAAACCAGAAGCGTCGTCAGGCCGTAGCGTACGATCGGCCATGCCCGCCCCGGCAGGTAGCCGGTGGACGGATCGTCTTCCAAAAATTGCGGCGCGGGCTTTGCCGCGCCTTTCCTGATCCTTGCCACTTTGCTTCCCCGGCCCATGTCACGCGTCTTCCACACGCGTCACGCCACTGTCATCGAAATGTCACGCAAAGCTAGCGCCTGTGGCGGAAATAAGAAGAGCCAGCAAACTAAACGTGAGCGGTTTTCATCAGGTGTGATCGCCAAAAAACCTTTCGGAACAGGGAGTCAGCC
Source organism: Mesorhizobium sp. B2-4-3 (assembly GCF_006442815.1). Lineage (GTDB taxonomy): Bacteria > Pseudomonadota > Alphaproteobacteria > Rhizobiales > Rhizobiaceae > Mesorhizobium. The sequence continues at coordinate 77,570 of NZ_VFVL01000027.1, read as the reverse complement.
AGGTTTTTCCGGCTGAAATGCTGGCTGAAGAGGCGCCCGCGGGCTTGACTTGGCTGTGCGCCTTGCGCCAGAGGCAAGAAAAACCAGCCTCTGGAGAGACCCAAAATGGCCGTCGCATTCACCTTTCCGGGACAGGGCAGCCAGGCCGCCGGCATGGGCAAGGATCTCGCCGATGCCTTCCCCGAAGCGCGCCGCGTCTTCGAGGAAGTGGACGCCGCGCTCGGCGAAAAACTGTCGAAACTGATCTGGGAAGGCCCTGAAGAGACGCTGACGCTGACCGCCAACGCGCAGCCGGCCTTGATGGCTGTTTCGCTGGCGGCGATGCGGGCACTTGAAGCGCGCGGCTTCTCGCTGAAGGATAGCGTGGCCTATGTCGCCGGTCATTCGCTCGGCGAATATTCCGCGCTTGCGGCGGCCGGCTTCGTTTCGGTCGGCGACGCGGCGAAGTTGCTGCGCACGCGCGGCAACGCCATGCAGGCGGCGGTGCCGGCCGGCGAGGGCGCCATGGCCGCGATCATCGGGCTGGAGCAGGCCGATGTCGAAGCCGCATGCGCGGAAGCGGCCAAAGGCTCGGTCTGTCAGATCGCCAACGACAATGGCGGTGGCCAGCTGGTGATCTCCGGCGCCAGACCGGCGGTCGAGCTGGCGGCGAAGTTGTGCACCGAAAAGGGCGCCAAGCGGGCGTTGATGCTGCAGGTTTCCGCCCCCTTTCATTCGGCGCTGATGACGCCGGCCGCCGACATCATGCGCGAGGCGCTGGCCGGTGTCACGAAATCTGCGCCGGCGGTTCCGATTGTCTCGAACGTCACCGTAACCCCGACCAGCGACCCGGACGAGATCGCCCGCCGCCTGGTCGAGCAGGTGGTCGCCCGCGTGCGCTGGCGAGAGACAGTGGAATGGTTTGGCGCCAACGGCGTCGCGAGCCTCTATGAAGTCGGCGCAGGCAAGGTGCTGTCGGGTCTGGCGCGCCGCATCGACCGCGACATCGCCACCGGCGCCATCGGCACGGCGGCGGAAGTCGAGGCGGCGCTGGCGGCGCTGGGGTGAAGTCGTCCTCTTCTCTTGAATTTTTGTTGCAATGGCGATACATGAATACATGTATTCACCGGGGTTCCCATGCCGACATCCGTCCGCCTTGCGCCTGAAATCGAAGAACGTTTGGAGTTTCTCGCCGCCAAGACCGGCCGCAGCAAAGCCTACTATTTGCGCGAGCTCATCGAACGTGGGCTCGAAGACGTGGAGGACTACTATCTCGCCGCCGAGGTTCTTGAGCGGATCAGGCGAGGCGAGGAAGATGTCGTGAAGAGCGAGGATTTCTGGCGTGGCCTGGACGCTTGAATATGCTCGTTCGGCCCGCAAGTTTGTCGAAAAACTAGACCCTCACACACGTAGCCGCATCCGCGACTTCATTGAAAACCGACTTGCCGAACTCGATAATCCTCGTGAGGTAGGCAAACCACTCAAGGGCCCGTTGGCGACATTCTGGAGGTACCGAGTTGGGGACTGCCGGATCATCTGCGATGTGCAAGACGCGCGGCTCGTCATTCTTGTCGTAGCGATTGGCCATCGAGGCGACGTCTACAGATAGCCTGGCATCTGACCTGTCCGACTTGAAAGGGAACAACAATGTTCGAATTGACCGGCCGCAAGGCGCTTGTCACCGGCGCAACGGGGGGCATCGGCGAAGCGATCGCCAGGGTGCTGCACAGCCAGGGCGCGATCGTCGGCCTGCACGGCACCCGTGTGGAGAAGCTGGAAGCCTTGGCGGGCGAATTGGGCGACCGCGTAAAACTGTTTCCGGCGGACCTGACCAACCGCGACGCGGTCAAGGCGCTCGGCCAGAAGGCTGAAGCCGACCTCGAAGGCGTCGATATCCTGGTCAATAATGCCGGCATCACCAAGGACGGCCTGTTCGTGCGCATGTCGGACGCCGACTGGGATTCGGTGATCGAGGTCAACCTCACCGCCGTGTTCCGGCTGACCCGCGAGCTGACCCATCCGATGATGCGCCGCCGCCATGGCCGCATCATCAACATCACCTCGGTGGTCGGCGTCACCGGCAATCCCGGGCAGACCAATTACTGCGCCTCCAAGGCCGGCATGATCGGCTTTTCCAAGTCGCTGGCGCAGGAAATCGCCACCCGCAACATCACCGTCAACTGCGTCGCCCCGGGCTTCATCGAATCGGCCATGACAGACAAGCTCAACGACAAGCAGAAAGAGACGATCATGGCCGCGATCCCGACCCGGCGCATGGGCACCAGCGTTGAAGTGGCGTCCGCCGTCGCTTATCTCGCCTCCAACGAGGCGGCCTATGTCACCGGCCAGACCATTCACGTCAACGGCGGCATGGCAATGATCTGAGGCAGGATGGGTGCCTGTGAAAACAGCCATTTCGGCTTGGACGCCCATCATTTTTCGTGTAATGCGGCCCGCAACCCGGCGGTTCGGGCAAAAACCGGTCCTGTGGCGTTGCGTTGCCCGCAAGACCATCTTTCAGCTTGATTAGCGGCATTCCGCCCGCTAACGAAGATAGACAACCTAAGACGAGGATTGCCCCAAATGAGTGACACCGCAGAGCGCGTCAAGAAGATCGTCATCGAGCATCTCGGCGTCGACGCCGACAAGGTGACGGAACAGGCGAGCTTCATCGACGATCTGGGCGCGGACAGCCTCGACACGGTCGAACTCGTCATGGCGTTCGAAGAAGAGTTCGGCGTCGAGATTCCTGACGATGCGGCCGAGACAATCCTGACCGTCGGCGACGCCGTGAAGTATATCGACAAGGCCTCGGCCTGATTTCTTTCGCAGGCATTACCGGGGAGGACCTGCGATGAGGCGTGTCGTCGTCACGGGCCTTGGCTTGCTTTCGCCGTTTGGCATGGGCGTCGAGCATAGCTGGCGGGAATTGCTCTCCGGCCGCAGCGCCTGCCGCCGCGTCACCGAATTCGAGGTGGACGATCTTGCCTGCAAGATCGCCCACATCATCCCGCGCGGCGACGGCTCGAATGGCACCTTCAATCCGGAGGCCGTGCTCGAGCCGAAGGAACTGCGCAAGATCGGCGAGTTCATTCTCTACGGCATCGCGGCCGCCGACGAGGCGCTGGCCGATTCCGGCTGGAAGCCTCAGACACATGAGGACCAGTGCGCCACCGGCGTTCTGATCGGCTCCGGCATCGGCGGCATCGACGGCATCGCCGAGAACGCGATGATCCTCAAGGAACGCGGCCCGCGCCGCATCAGCCCCTTCTTCATCCCCGGACAGATCATCAATCTGGTCTCGGGCCAGGTCTCCATCCGCCACGGCCTGAAAGGCCCGAACCATGCGGTGGTCACCGCCTGCTCGACCGGCGCGCACGCCATTGGCGACGCCGCCCGGCTGATCATGTGGGGCGATGCCGATGTGATGCTGGCCGGCGGCGCCGAGGCGCCGGTCACCCGGCTGTCGATTGCCGGCTTCGCCGCCTGCCGGGCGCTCTCCACCGAGCGCAACGACAGCCCCGAGACAGCTTCGCGTCCCTATGATCGCGACCGCGACGGCTTCGTCATGGGCGAGGGCGCGGGCGTCGTCGTCCTGGAAGAGCTGGAGCATGCCAAGGCGCGCGGTGCCAAGATTTATGCCGAGGTCACCGGCTATGGCCTGACCGGCGACGCCCACCATATCACCGCGCCGGCCGAAGACGGCGATGGCGCCTTCCGCTGCATGACGGCGGCGCTGAACCGGGCGAAACTTTCGCCGGCCGACGTCGACTACATCAACGCGCACGGCACCTCGACCATGGCCGACACGATCGAGCTCGGCGCGGTTGAGCGGCTGGTCGGCAATGCCGCCTCGAAGATCTCGATGTCGTCGACCAAGTCGTCGATCGGCCATCTGCTGGGCGCCGCGGGTGCCGCGGAAGCGATCTTCTCGATCCTCGCCATCCGCGACAACATCGCGCCGGCGACCATCAATCTCGACAATCCGGAACGCGAGACGGCGATCGATCTCGTGCCGAACAAGCCGCGCCAGCGCCAGATCGACGTCGCGCTGTCGAATTCCTTCGGCTTCGGCGGCACCAACGCCTCGCTCGTGTTCCAGCGTTACAATGGCTGAAAGGCCAATCGGAGCAATCCCGGGAAGAGTGCTCAGCGCTTTCCCTCTCGGGATTGCTCAGAAACCGACAACCAGCCGGCAGTCCCGCCATCTGCCGTCATTTTTGCCAAATTCTCCCCTAGCTTGTAGTCAGGGGATTCGTTGCAAGATCAGACGGTAGGGCGCGCCATGAGCACAAATCCTGGGAGCACAAATCCGGGCGGCGACGGGGATTTCGGACGGCAAGGCACAAAGGGGCCGATCATGCCGAAGACCGCGGCCGAGGCGTTGCGCCCGGAAGCCGGCACGCCGCCGCCGTCGAAGCGCTCGCGCGCCTCGCGCAGCCAGGTCGTCGTCTTCCTCAATTTCTTCCTCTCCATGGTCATCCTGGTCGTGCTCGCCTCGGGTGTCGCGCTCTATTTCGGCATGCAGGCTTTCGTCGAGCCCGGCCCATCCGCCAATGGCGACACCTTCCTGATCAAGCCGAGCACCGGCGTGCAGGAGATCGCCGACCAGCTGGAACGCCGCAACCTGATCAGCGATGCCCGCGTCTTCCGGCTGGGCGTACGCGCCACGGGCAATGAATCGGCGCTGAAGGCTGGCGAATACGCCATCAAGCCGCGCGCCTCGATGCGCGACATCATGGACCTCTTCAAGAGCGGCAAGTCGGTCATGTACTCGCTCACCATTCCCGAAGGGCTGACGGTCGAGCAGGCGCTGCAGCGCGTCGCCGATCAGGCGGCGCTGACTGGCGATATGCCGCCGGCCTTGCCGCCGGAGGGCAGCATCGCCACCGACACGCTGCGCTTCACCCGCGGCGCCACAAGGCAGCAGATGGTCGATAAGCTGATCGCCGACCAGAAGAAGCTGGTCGACGACGTCTGGTCGCACCGCGCGCCCGACCTGCCGATCGCCAACATCGACGACTTCGTCACGCTCGCCTCGATCGTCGAGAAGGAGACGGGCAGGAGCGACGAGCGCTCGCGCGTCGCCGCGGTGTTCCTCAACCGCCTAGCCAAGGGCATGCGGCTGCAGTCCGACCCGACCATCATCTACGGCCTCTTCGGCGGCAAGGGAAAGCCGGCGGACCGGCCGATCTACCAGTCGGACCTCGACAAGCAGACGCCCTACAACACCTACATGATCAAGGGGCTGCCGCCGACGCCGATCGCCAATCCGGGCCGCGCGGCGCTCGAAGCGGTCGCCAATCCGTCGAAGACCGACGACCTCTATTTCGTCGCCGACGGCAATGGCGGCCATGTCTTCGCGGCGACGCTGGAAGAGCATAACCAGAACGTTGCCCGCTACCGGACGCTGCAGAAGAAGCAGGCGGACGCCGCCGCCAAGGCTTCCGGCCAGACGACGGCGCCGGCCGCTCCCGATGGCGGCGCCGACAGCGGCGATGCCAGTGCCAATGGCGGCAGCGGCGAGAACGGCGACGCCGGCGGCGGCGACGCGCAATAGGCGCACTGCATGTCGCCCAAAAGTGCGCAGCGGTTTTGGGAAAACGACTTGCATCAGACGGAAGCACGCGTCCTTTGACGCGAGGCCGTATTCATGTTTTGAGGGGGGCGCCGGCCGATCGTCCGGCGATGTTTGGGGCGCGTAGCGTTGGGCCACCCATGCCTTGGCTGCGACAGGGGGACGACAGGGCAATGAGCCTGCAAAGCATGACCGGTTTTGCGCGGTCCGCCGCCGAAAGTGATGGCACCTCGGTGGCCTGGGAGGTGAAATCGGTGAACGGCAAGAGCGCCGAGGTGAGGCTGAGGTTGCCGCAGGGTTTCGACCGGCTGGAGACGGCGGTCCGGCAGACGGTTCAGAAGCGCTTTGCGCGCGGCAACTTCCAGGCGACGTTGACCGTCGGCCGCGCCGCCGCCAGGCAAGTCCAGCCGGTGGTCAACGAGGCGTTCCTCAAGGATCTGGCGGGGCTGGCCAAGCGTTTGCAGGAGCAGTTCGGCGCCGAGCCCGCCACCGCGGACGGCCTGCTTTCCCTGCGCGGAGTGCTCGACATCCCTGAGGCCGTGGAGACCGAGGAGGAGCGGGCTACCCTCGATGCCATGATCCTGTCGGCGCTCGAGGCGGCGCTCGCCGGCCTTGAACAGGCGCGCCTCAGTGAGGGCGCGGCACTTGGCGCGCTGCTTGCCGGCCATGTCGACACCATCGAGACGCTGACGCTGAAGGCGGAGGCCGACCCCTCGCGCGAACCCGCCGCGATCCGCGCGCGCATCGCCGAGCAGATGCGTCTGTTGATGGATGCCTCGGCCAATCTCGATGCCGTCCGGCTGCACCAGGAAGCGGCCTTCCTCGCCACCAAGGCCGACATCCGCGAGGAGATCGACCGGCTGAAGACACATGTCGCTTCGGCGCGGGCGCTGCTCAAAAGCGGCGGCGCCGTTGGCCGCAAGCTCGATTTTCTCGCGCAGGAATTCAACCGCGAATCGAATACGTTGTGCTCGAAGTCGAACGCCGCCGCGGTCACCGCGATCGGGCTGGAGCTCAAGGCTGTGGTCGACCAGTTTCGCGAACAGGTCCAGAATCTGGAGTGACGGGATGGTTGCCAAGGAACCGACGGCCGCCAGGGATCTGGGGTCCCGCATCCGCCGTCGTGGATTGATGCTGGTGCTGTCGTCGCCGTCGGGCGCCGGCAAGTCGACGATCGCGCGCAATCTTCTGGAAAGCGATGGAAGTCTCGAGCTTTCGGTCTCCGTCACGACAAGGCCGCGCCGCGGCTCGGAAATCGAGGGCGTCCACTACCATTTCCGCACCATGCGCGAGTTCGAGCGGCTGCGCGACTCCGACGCGTTGCTCGAATGGGCCGAGGTGCACGGCAATTGCTATGCGACGCCGCGTGAGCCGGCGGAAATCGCGTTGGCCGAAGGCCGCGACATGCTCTTCGACATCGACTGGCAGGGCGCCCAGCAGCTCAAGGAGAAGATGCGCGCCGATATCGTTTCGATCTTCATCCTGCCGCCGTCGATGAAGGAATTGAAGGCGCGCCTGAAGCGTCGCGCCGAGGACCAGGAATCCGTCATCGAGACCAGGCTGAAGAACGCCCGCCTCGAGATCGAGCATTGGAAGGAATACGATTTCGTCATCGTCAACGACGACCTCGACCGCGCCTTCGCCGAGGTCCGCGCCATCGTCACGGCGGAGCGGCTGCGGCGCGACAGGCGGCCTGGCCTGTTCGATTTCATCTCTGGTTTGCTGGACGAGAAGACGACGTAGGCTGGCCGGACAAGCAGGATAAATAGCGTCAGCTGTCTGCAAGATCGTCCGGCCAGCGCTGTGCTCCGTGAAGCACACGCAGTATTCGAATCCTGCTCTCAGCTATCTGATAGGCCGCGACATATGGCGTGCCGACGATGACAAGCTCTCGTGTTCGTGAAAGCCTGCCGGTGCGGCCGCTCTCGGGAAAGTCACGGAGACGGCCTATCGCGGCGACAATCCGCTCATCGATCGCGACCGCGGCGGCAGGGTTGTCAGCCTCGATATGCGTGAATATCCCATCGCGATCCGAAAGTGCGAATGCCGACCATACGATCTTCAAGATTTAGGCTCATTGACCTTGCGACGCGCTGCAGCGCGTCTTTCGGCAAAATGCGCCTCGACTTGTTCGCCAGGAATGTCGGCTCGGGTGTCGTCCAGAGCCTCGCGCACCTTGGCGCGAAACCACACATCGTAAGCCTCACTGTTTGCGAGCAGATCGATGGGCAACGCGCCCTCGTTGGCGGTTCGGGTAAGAAGTATCCGCACCGCATCCGAAACCGTGAGTCCCATGCTTTCGAGCACCGCGGAAGCCCGATCCCGGATATCGGCGTCGATACGCGTCTGGACAAGTGCGTTCGTTGGCATGGCCATCTCCTTTGCCATGAATGTAATGCGTTTGAATGACGGTTGCCAGCGCAACTTCCTTCCGCCGACGGTGAGAAGGTGGCCCAAAGGGCCGGATAGGGGTAAGAATCATCCTTTGCAGGTTCGCGCCGCCCCTCATCTGCCTGCCGGCATCTTCTCCTCGTAAACGGGGAGAAGAGACCTACACGGCGTTCGTCAACCTCACGAACTCCTCGACGCTCAGCGTCTCGGCCCGCCGCGTCGGGTCGATGCCGGCGCGGGTGAGGAGCGCTTCGCCGCCCAGGCTCTTCACGCTTTGCCTGAGCATCTTGCGGCGCTGGCCGAAGGCGGCCTCGGTGACGCGGCCCAACTTTCTGGCGTCCACGGGCAGAGGAGATAGGCGAGGCGCCAGATGCACCACCGATGAGGTGACCTTCGGCGGCGGCGTGAACGCTTGCGGCGGCACGTCGAAGGCGATCCTCGCCTCGGTGCGCCAGCCGGCAAGCACGCCGAGCCGGCCATAAGCGTCGCTGCCAGGAGCCGCGGTGATGCGCTCCGCCACCTCGCGCTGGAACATCAGCGTCATCGATTGGTAGAAGGGCGGCCAGTCGGCCACCGTCAGCCAGCGGATCAGAAGCTCCGTGCCGATATTGTAGGGAAGGTTGGCGACGATCTTCACAGGCGCGCCGTTCGCCGCGCCGGCAAGCGCGGCAAAATCCGTCTTCAGCGCATCGCCGGGAATGACCTCGAGCCGGCCGGGATAATGGTTGGAAACCTCCGCCAGCGCTTCGAGGCAGCGCTCGTCGCGCTCGATGGCGATCACGCGCCGCGCGCCGTTGAAGAGCAGTGCCCGCGTCAGTCCGCCCGGGCCCGGGCCGACCTCGATCACTGTCGCCTCGCCGAGATCGCCGGCCGCACGCGCGATCTTGCCTGTCAGGTTGAGGTCGAGCAGAAAATTCTGTCCGAGCGCCTTCTTGGCCTGCAGGCCGTGCCGCTCGATCACCTCGCGCAGCGGCGGCAACCCGTCGATTGTGGTGCGTCCGCTCAATGCATCCTCACGCGGCGGCGGCCTGCGGTCCGCTGTCGGCCAGCCGGCGCGCCAGCCTCAACGCGGCGATCAGGCTGTCGGCGCGCGCGATGCCCTTGCCGGCGATGTCGAAAGCGGTGCCGTGGTCGGGCGAAGTGCGGATGAAGGGCAGGCCGAGCGTCACGTTGACCGCCTCGTCGAAGGCTAAAGTCTTGGCCGGGATCAGCGCCTGGTCGTGATACATGCAGAGCGCCGCGTCATAGGCGGCGCGCGCGCGCCGATGAAACATCGTGTCGGCCGGCAGCGGTCCGATCGCGTCGATGCCTTCCGCTTTCAACATCTCGACGGCGGGGGCGACGATCGCTGCGTCCTCCAGCCCCATGGCGCCGCCTTCGCCGGCATGCGGGTTGAGCCCGGCGATCGCAAGCTTCGGCCGCGCGATGCCGAAGCGGTTCTTGAGATCGGCGGCGGTGATGCGCGCGGTCGCGACGATCAGCTCCGTCGTGAGCACTTTCGGCACTTCGGCCAACGCGATGTGGATGGTCACCGGAACGGTGCGCAGGTCCGGTCCTGCCAGCATCATCACCGGCGTCACGTCCCTGCCGATGTGGCGCGAGGCCAGATGCGCCAGATACTCTGTGTGACCCGGAAAGCCAAATCCGGCATCATAGAGCGGCTTCTTGGCGATCGGGCAGGTGACTATCGCCGCGGCGCGGCCGGCGAGGCAGTCCGCGACGGCGCGGTCGATGGCTTCGATCGTGCCTGCGGCATTGGCCGGGTCCGGCTCTCCCGAGCTATCGACATGGCGCGCATGGAGCGGCACGACGGGCAGCACGCGGGAAAAATGATGCGCTGCCTGTCCCGGCAGCGTCTCGGCAATCGCAACATTTGCGCCAACCAGGCGGGCGCGGGCTTCGATCAAAGCGGGGTCGGCAAGCAGGTAGAAGGGCGGCACACCAGCGCTGTCGCCAGCCAGCCAGGCGGCGATGGCGATCTCGGGCCCGATGCCCGAGGGATCGCCGACACTGAGCGCCAGCGGCGCATCGGTCTTCTGCGTGCTCATGCGGTGGGCTGGCTGCGGTATCGCACGCTTGTCGCTCAGAGCACGATGCCGAAAAGTGTGCAGCGGTTTTCGGGCGAGATCATGCTTCATTTCTTCGATTTAGAAACGGATTCCGATTTCAGGTCGGACCGACCTGAAATCATCCGGCTCTAGCGTTCGACGATCTTGGCCTTCTGGCGCAGCTCGGCGACATATTTCTTGCTGAGCTCGTCGGCGTCCTTGTCGTTGCTGCCTTCGGCCTGGAACACCGTCTGCGCGGCCTTGTCGTCGGAAACCTCGCGCGAGGAGCAGACGCCGATGAATTCGATGCCGCGCTCGGTCTCGCGGGTCGGCGTCGCGCCGCCGACCTTGGTCGCCTTGATCTGCTCGGCCCAGTCGGACGGCAATTGTGGCGCCAGAAAACGGCCGAGATCACGCACGGTGACGTCGAGCAGGCCCTTGGCGAAGTCGCGCGTGGTGTTGCAGCCGCTGAAGCGGACGCGCATGGCGTCGGCCTCGCGCTTGCGTTTGGCGAGCGTGGCGGCGCGCTCCGATGCCGGCACCACGAAGATCACCTGCTGCAGCATGTATTCCGTCGCGGTCGGCTTGGCGCCGCCCTTGTCCAGCATGCGCCGCACGGCGTCCTGCTCGGTCACCGAGCCGCCTTCGCCGGAGCGGTAGCGCGCGCTGAGCGCCTGGTTCCAGGCCATCTGGGCACGGATGAATTCCTTGAAGTGTTCCTTGGTGACGCCCGATTGCGCCATGATCGCGTCGAGTTTTGCCAGCGGCATCTTGTTGCCCGAAGCGAAGCGCTGGTAGGCGGCGTCGACCTGCTGGTCGCTGATGCGGATGCCGAGCCGCTTGGCCTCAGCCAGCCGCAGCGTCTGGTCGATCATCTCCTGCGCGGCATCGCCCTTCTTGTGCTGCAGCTTGAAGAAGGCTGCGCGGTGCGCGATGTCGCCGGTGGTGATCGCTATGTTGTTGACGACATACTTGATCTCAGCGGCGAAAGCAGGCCGCACGACAGCCGTGACCGAAACCGAGGTCGCCACCAGAAGCGCGAATCCCGCTGAAAACAGGTATTTCCTCATCTTACCTTCCTAATTTTTCCCCATCCCAATTTTCCCCACCATCGCGGCGCCGCGCGTCCTCCGAACGCCTGCGCGACGCGGTCGACCCCCATGCCCATCTTATGCGGCGAAACGATGTCGCCGACGCATGGCCCTGAGAATCAGGCCCATTTTCGAAGGAACACGCTCCAAATCAAGACCAAAGCCCCGTCAGCGCCCCAGCCGACGCGCAGCTCGGAGGCCGCGCGCCTGCCGCTTGGTCACTGGATGGTATCGACAGAGCTTGTTGACGAACCGAAATCGCCGAGCGTGCGGAACGACAGGTTGAAACCGATGTTCTGCGACACTTCCTTGGTGACGGTGTCACGCGTCTGCGAATACGTCATGATGTAAGTGAAGCAGGAATCGTTGTAGGCGAAGCCGACACCGTCCTTGACCAGCACATTTGTCTCGATGTCGTAGGTGCCGGTGCCGAACAGCCTCCAGTTCTGCGCCAGATGGGTCGAGGCGCCGAGCGTGAGCTCGTGGCGGTCGGTGGTGAAGCCGTAGAGCGGCTGCGCCTCGATGAAGGCATATTTGGCGCTGAGCGATATCGGCAGGCTGGAATAGGCGGCCTTCACTTCGGCGCGCCTGACCTCGAAGGTCTGCTCGTCGAAACGCCCGCTCAGCGAGCCGGAGAAACCGCTCGGGCTGTTGAAGCCGACAAGGCCGACATAATCCGAGGTCCGCTTGTCCAGACCGGATTCGGCCCCAACATTGACGAGATCGGGTGCGGCAAAAGAGTTTTCGCCGGCGAGCTGATAGGACTGGCCGAAGATGGCGTTCGTGCCCCAGCCATTGTCATAGGCGCCTGAGTAGCGGAAGCCGACATTGGCGCGCGTGCCGCCTTCTATGCGGTCGTAGCCAGAGAATTTGTCGCGCTCGAACAGCGTGGTGGCGTCGAAGACGAAGCTCTGCGCGTCTTCGTTGGGGATCGCCAGCCCGCCGACATATTGCTCGTTCGGGCGCACGAAGACCTGCGCCGTCGGCTCCAGAATGTGGCTGGAGCTGGGCATCGAGAATAGCAGCGGCCAGCGCGCCTCGAGCCCGAGGGTGGCCATGTAGCGGGCAAGCGACGAGCGCATGTCCACGTCCTGGCCGAGATTCGTCCCCATCTGGTTGACGGCATCGAGCGAAGCCTGATTGGCGTTGACATAGCCGGCGTCGCCTCGGAAGGCGAGCAACGGCGTCAGTTGCAGGCCGTCATCGGTGGTGAAGGTGCGCTTCCATTCTGCTTCCGCGCTCAGCCGGCTGGATTCGCCTTCGATGCCGCGCACATTGTTGATGGAAGTGTCGTCGATCGGGTTGGCGAGCACGGCGTCCAGCCGGTTGCGGCTGATCACGCGTGCGTTGACGTTGAACGACAGCTGGCCGCCGGCCACCGAGGTGTCGGGAATATAGGCGTAGTCGAGCGACGGCAGCACCCAGGGTTGCTTGGCGGCGCGCGCTGTCGGGTCGCTGGAGAGCGTGTCTTCCTGCACCTCGAAGCGCATGGCACGGACGTCGAAATAGTTGCGGTCGCTCAAGCCAGTCAGATAGATCGACGACTGGTGGACGAGGTCGCTGTAGCCGTCGATGTTGTAGGTGCGCGAGAATTCCTTGTCGGTCTGCAGCAGCACGTCCCAGCCGAAATTCCAGCGCTCGTTGATGGCGAACTGGCCCTTGGTGCCCATCATGCCGCGGAACTTGTTCGGATCGCCGACATCGCCGGAATTCACATTATGGCCGGCGGAATCGATGAACGCGTCGGGGTCCTGCTGGTTGATGCCGGCGATCTTCAGCGTGTACTGGCCGTTGTTGAAGCGCTGGCGCCACTCGGCCTCGCCGAGGAAACCCTGCTTGGTATAGCCGCTGCCGGTGACGGTCAGGTCATAGGTCGGAGACAGCGCGAAGTAATAGGGGACTTTGACGCCGACGCCGAGATGGTTGTTGTAGACGATGCCGGGGATCAGGAAGCCGCTCTTGCGCTTCACCGTCGGGTCGGCGATCTCGAAGGCCGGCAGGTAGGCGAGCGGGAAGCCGAAGAATTCGAAATTCGAGTTCTCGAAGCGGACCGTCTTCTTCTCGCCGTTCCAGATGATCTTGCGCGCTTTGACGCGCCACGTCGGCGCTTTGTCCGGCTTGTCCTCGCACGGTTCGCAGGCGGTGTAGACGCCATTGTGGAAGGTGGTGAGGACGCCGCCCATGCGCTCGGCGCTCTCGGCGGCGAAATAAGCCTTGTCGATCGTCTCGACGCGCAGCGCGTTGAGAAAGCCGTCGGCGAAGTCGTCGGTGATATCGATATGGTCGGAATTGACCTTGGTGCCGTCGCTGTTGATCAGCTCGACGGCGCCGCTGGCGACGAGGCGCTTGGTGTCGCGGTTATATACCACACGCTGGGCGACCAGCTTGTTGCCGCCATAGTCGATCTGCACGCCGCCGACGGCCGTCACCGTATGCTTGTCGTTGTCATAGACAAGCGTATCGGCGGCCAGCAGCATCTGCGTGCCTGAAGGGACGGACTTGGCAGCGATCGTCTGCGCCAGCGCGGGTGCCGTCGGCACCGCGCAAGCGAACAGACATGCCAAGGCGGTCGCCCCATAGAGGCGTGCCAGACCGGCCTGCCTATGGCTGCGCAAAACCGCCTCCCTCACTAGCCGTCTTCCTTGTATAGCAGAAACGTCACCCCAAAGAACATAGCCACGACAACCGGAACCCATGCAGCCACCACAGTAGGCACGAATCCGGCGACACCGAATGCCTTGACCAGTACCGAAACGACATAAAGCAGAAAGCCAGCCACGACGCCACCCAGAATCATCGTTGCCGACTGCCCCATTCGCGCAAATCTCATTGAAACCGTTGCAGCAATCAGCGTCATGGCCACGAGAAGGAACGGCAACGCCACCAGCGAATCAAATTGCATGGCGAAGGCGTTTGCCTTGAGTCCAAAGGAACGTGCGACCTCGATCTTGCGCGGCAGCTCGTAGAAGGGAATGGTTTCCGGACGCGCCAGCCGCTCCTGCACGAATTCCGGCTTCAGATTCGTCGGCACCTTGTCGGACGCCAGCGTCTGGATATTGCCGCCCTTGAAGACCTTGACGTCCTGCAATTCCCAATAGCCGTCGCGCAGGAACGCCTTGGCGGCATCCTTGCGCTCGGTGATGTTGCCCTCATGGTCGAGGACGAAAAACACCGCATCCGCCATCTCCAGCCCCTGGTTGAGGATGGCGCGGGCGCCGATGATGGTGTCGCCCGATTCGGTCTTTTGCCGAAGCCACGGCGTGACATTGGTGGTGACGGCATTCGATTTGCCGGCCCGCAGGTCGTTCTCCATCTGCTCGGACCAGGAAAAGCCATGTGCGGCGATCGGGTTGATGATGGCGACCGACAGCACGCCGAACATCAGGGCGCCGACGCAGCAGGGGAACAGGAACTGCCAGGCCGAGACGCCGGCCGAGCGCGCAATCACCAGCTCGTAACGGCGGTTGAGCGACACCAGCGTCGCCATCGCCGAGAACAGCCCGACGAACGGCACCGTCTGCAGCATGATCATCGGCATCCTGAGCGCCGAAATGGCAAAAGCAATGCCGTAGGTGAAGCCGGGCAGCCCGGTCGTGCGGCCGGAAAGCTCGGTAAAGTCGATCAGGAACACCAGCGCCAGCAGGCCCAGGAAGAACCAGAAGGTGATCGAGACATAGCGGAAGAAGAAATAGCGGCCCAGCGTCCAGCCCATGGTCAGGCTCCCTGGCCAGAAGCGCGCCGGGCGAGCCAGAGCTTGAATGCCGTCCAATTGTCGCCGGCGCGCTTGGCAAAACCCGTCAGCCAGTCGGCCCAACTGACCGGCAATTCCATGGTGCGCGAGGAGACGATGAACCAGATCGAAACCGCTGAGGCGATGATTGGTATGCCGTAGAGCAGGTAGACGTAATACCAGAGCTTGTCGGCCTTGCCGGCGGCGAAGAAGCCCAGCCATCGCACGAAAAGCGCGACTGCGATCGCCGTGATCAGCGGATTGATGCGCGCCTCGCGATGCGATCGCGCATCGCCCGCAACCGCAAGCGCGATCAGCGCGAATACAAGCGAATACGACCATTCGGCGAAGCGCTGGTTGAGCTCCGCCCGGTAGCTGCCGGGTTCGCGTTGGAACATCTTGTCGTTGGGATCCGGGTTGAGCAGATACGCCGTCGTCCGGTCCTTGGGCAAAAGCGTGATGTCGTTCGCCGCCGACATGAAGGCCGACATGTCGAAGGCGTAAGAGGTGAAGCGGATGACGGAGAGATCGCCGGTCACTGACTTGCGGTTGATGACGCCGTCATTCATCATCAGCACCTTCTCGTCGCCTTTTTCGACGATGCTGCCGGTCTTGGCGTAATAGGTGAGGCTGGCCCCTTCCTCGCGCGAATCGGCGACGAAGATGCCGCCGAGCCGGTTGCCGGGAAGCCGTTCGCCGACCTGCAGGTAAAGGCCCTCGTCGATTTTGCGGAACGTGCCTTCCTGGATGATCAGCGACACGAGGTCGGCGCGCGAGGCCGCCACCAGCTGGCGGTTTTTCTGCCTGGCATAGGGGTCGGCGGCGTTGTCCACGATGAAGGAAAACGCGCAGGCAAAAGCGGCGAGCAGCAGGATCGGCCGCGCGATCGTCCAGCGCGAGGCGCCCGCGGCGCTGAGCACGGCCAGCTCCGAATCGGTGTTCATCGCGCTCAGCGTCTGCGCCACCGCCACCACCAGGGCGAACGGCACGACGATCGGGATGATCGAGGGGATGATGAGCGCCGCGACTTCGAAGAAGGTCAGCGCCGACTGGCCGTTGTCGGTGACGAGATCGATCTTGGCCAGCACCTGCGTGGTCCACACGATCGCCAGCGTCCAGACCAGCGCCGCGAGGAACATCGTCAGCGCACGGCGCATGATGTAGCGTTCAACGACCTTCATGAAGGCTTTTCTCGATTTTGCCGAACGGCATCATGCCCGCCGACAAGGTAGTGATCCGGCGGCACCCGCACAACTGCGTCATAGGCGGCTCGCTCCGGTTGGTCGCCCCACGCCGCGTGCCCCGGCGCGGCGGAGTCTCCGCGCCAATGGATAAGAAATGCAAAACATCGATGGTTAACAGCAAGTTACGGCAGCAAGCTAAGGTCGTGCCGAGGCGAATCCTTTGTCTATGGTGGCGCTGATATAGACAGCGATTTCGGCCAAAGTCTTGCCAAATGGCTGAAAACGACCAAATGTCGCGCACGCTTGCCAAACCTCTCGCTCGCTGAAAATTTCCTTCGCCGGCACCTAACGGCCATCCCCGAAAGCAGGACCTGATGACGTCGAGACCTTCCATTTCCTTCGCCAAATTTGCCGCGCCGAAAAAGGGCAGCGTCTTCGTCTTCGCGGCCGATGGCGGCGAGCTCGGCGAGGCGGCGAAGGCCTGCGATCCGGCAGGTGCGCTGGCACGCGCCTTTCCGGTCGCCGATTTCTCCGGCAAGTTCGCAACCTCGGCCGAAGTGCTGGCGCCGGAAGGAACGCCGGTCGACCGGCTGGTGGCGATCGGCGCGGGCAAGGTCTCGAGCCTCGACGACAATGCCTGGCTGAAGCTCGGCGGCGCCGTTGCCGCTACGCTACGCAAGGCGACCGAGGTGGCCGTCATCCTCGATCTGCCGGAGCTGCAGCCCGACGGTCGCCAGGCGGCGAGCCTCGCCGCCGGCGTCCTGCTGCGCAGCTATTCCTTCGACAAATACAAGACCAGGAAAGACAAGGAAGACAGCCAATCCGACACAAAGGCGGCCAAGCCAGCCAGGGTAACCATTCATTGCAGCGATACCGCTGCCGCGAAGAAGGCTTTCGCCGGCGAGGAAGCGATGGTCGATGGCGTGCTGCTTGCGCGCGATCTGGTCAACGAGCCGGCCAATGCGCTTGGGCCCGTCGAATTCGCCGAACGCATCAAGGCGCTGGAGACGCTCGGCGTCGAGGTCGAGATCCTCGCCGAAAAGGAGATGAAGAAGCTCGGCATGGGCTCGCTGCTCGGCGTCGCGCAAGGCTCGCCGCGCGGCGCGCGCCTGGCGGTGATGCGCTGGAACGGCGGCAAGGCCAAGGACGCGCCGCTCGCCTTCATCGGCAAGGGCGTCACCTTCGACACCGGCGGCAATTCGATGAAGCCGGCCTCCGGAATGGAGGACATGAAGGGCGACATGGGCGGCGCGGCTGCCGTCACCGGCCTGATGCATGCGCTCGCCGCACGCAAGGCCAAGGCCAATGTGGTCGGCATCGTCGGCTTGGTCGAGAACGCCGTCGACGGCCATGCCCAGCGCCCCGGCGACATCGTCACCTCGATGTCTGGCCAGACGATCGAGGTGCTCAACACCGACGCGGAAGGCCGCCTCGTCCTGGCCGACGCGCTCTGGTACGCCAACGACCGTTTCAAGCCGAAATTCATGATCAACCTGGCGACGCTCACCGGCGCCGTCATGGTGGCGCTCGGCCAGCATTATGCCGGCCTTTTCTCCAACAATGACGAGCTTGCCGGCCGGCTTTTCGGCGCCGGCCAGGCATCCCAGGAGCGGCTATGGCGCATGCCGCTCGGGCCTGAATACGACAAGCTGATCGATTCCAAGAACGCCGACATGAAGAACATCGGCGGCCGCTATGGCGGCGCCATCATCGCCGCGCAGTTCCTGCAGCGCTTCGTCAAGGACACGCCCTGGGCGCATCTCGATATCGCCGGCACCGCGATGGGCGCGCCGTCGAGCGAGATCAACCAGTCCTGGGGCTCGGGCTTTGGCGTGCGCTTGCTCGACCGCCTGGTCCGCGACCACTACGAGGGTTAGGTTCCGGTATGACCGACATCCTGTTCTACCATTTGACCGAATCGACGCTCGAGGAGGCGCTGCCGGGCCTGCTCGAGCGCAGCGTCGAGCGCGGCTGGCGCGCGGTGGTGCAGACCGGCACCGAGGAGCGCCGTGACGCGCTCGACCAGCATCTGTGGATTTTTCGCGACGATTCCTTTCTGGCGCATGCCACCGACCGCGAGGCCTATCCGGCCGAACAGCCGGTCCTGCTCACCACGGGCGAGGGTAACCAGAACGCGGCGCAGATCCGCTTCCTGGTCGACGACGCAAGCCCGCCCGAACTATCGGGCTACGAGCGCGCCGTCTTCCTTTTCGACGGCCATGACGCCGCGCAGCTCGAAGGCGCGCGGACGCATTGGAAGACGCTGAAGGAAGCCGGCCACGCCGTGACCTACTGGCAGCAGACGCAGGACCGGCGCTGGGAACGCAAGGCTTAGCTCGGAAGCGAAGCACTGTCCTGCAGATGCTGCCACAAGGCCTCGGCCACCGGTCCGTGCGGGTTGTCCCCCCGCCGGACAGCGGCCACCGTTTCAACGCGGCCCGGAATGTGCCTGCCGGCAATCGAGATCGCCGGCGTTGCAGGAAGAGCGCCGAGGTTGCGACCAGCCCTCTTCTCCCCGTCACTATACGGGGAGAAGGTGCCGGCAGGCGGATGAGGGGCAGCGCCGGCATCAGCAATTGGCAACAAAGCCTCAAGCTGTTGTGTTTGAAGCGATCAGCCGACCCCGTGAACATCGCTATCGATCGCTTTTTGCGCTAGATAGGGCCAAGCTCATGCGTCGGGGGAGTGATGCGGATCAGGATCGTCGGAACCGGCAGAGCGGTACCGGCCGAGCGGGTTACCACGCGCGCACTGGAGGGCAGGCTTGGCCTTGACGCAGGCGCGCTTGAAACCGTCACCGGTGTCGTCGAGCGCTATGTCTGCAATGCCGAATCGCAGATCGATCTCGCCTGCGCCGCCGCCACACTTGCGCTTGCCGATGCCGGCCTCGAGCCCGGCGCTGTCGACCTGATCGTCGGCGGTTGCGGCGTGCCCTACCAGCCGCTACCGGCGACCGCGCCCTTGGTCATGCAGCGCCTTGGCCTTGTCGACGGCTCGGCCGCCGCCTTCGACGTCAACAGCACATGCCTTGGCTTCCTCACCGCCTTCGAGACCGCGGGCCGCATGATCGAGGCCGGGCAATGCGAGACGGCGCTGGTGTTTTCGTCCGAGGTCGCCTCGCGCGCTTTGCCGTGGCAGGACGCGCCGGAGATCGCCGCACTCTTCGGCGACGGCGCGGCGGCGGCCGTGCTGCGCAAGGCCAAGGCAAGCGAGGGAAAGGTGGTGGCGAGCCTGATGCGCACCTATCCGTCGAGCTGGGAAGCCTGCGGCATCGGTTCGGGCGGCACGCGCTTCGATTTCCGCAAGGAGCAGGAAGCGTTCGCAGCGCACAGCCTGTTCCACATGGACGGCAAGGAACTGTTCCGGCTCACCTCGCGCCACTTCAACGGTTTCGTCGACGCCCTGCTTGAGCGCGCCGGCTGGCGGCATGACGATGTCGATCTCGTCGTGCCGCACCAGGCGAGCCCGTTCGCGCTTGCGCATATGGCGCGTCTGACAGGCTTTGCGCCGGAAAAGCTCGTCGACATCTCCGCCCGCTTCGGCAACCAGATCGCGGCCTCCATGCCCTTCGCGCTCGACGTCGCGCGCCGCGAGGGGCGCGTCGCGCCAGGCATGAAGCTGCTCTTCCTCGGCACGTCTGCCGGTGTCTCCTTCGGCGGCATGGCGCTGGAGGTCTGAGGGATGGCCGTGCTCGTCACCGGCGCCAGCGGTTTCTTGGGCTCGCATGTGCTCGAGCGGCTGGCTGCGTCCGGCACGCTGGCGCTCGGGCTCGGCCGCGATGAAGCGCGCTGCGCCGCGCTGGAGGCCGCCGGCCATCGCATCGTCCGCCATGATCTCGCGCAGCTGCTCGACGGCGCGCTCGATCCGAGGCTTGGCAGGGTCGAGCGGATCATCCATTGCGCGGCGCTCTCTTCGCCCTTCGGCCGCCTCGCGGATTTCGAGATGGCGAATGTGACGGCGACGCAGAACCTTGTCGATTTCGCCGAGCGACAAGGCGTCAGCCGCTTCGTCCACATCTCCAGCCCGTCGGTCTGCTTTGCCTTCCGCGACCAGCTTGGCCTCAGCGAGGACGCGGCGTTGCCGGAGCCCGTCAATCATTATGCCCGCACCAAGCGCGAGGCCGAAAAGATCGTGCTCGGCCAGCCTGCCATCCATCCGCTGGTGCTGCGTCCGCGCGGCATCTATGGCACCGGCGATCGGGCGCTGCTGCCGCGGCTGATCAAGGCTGCAAAGAGCCGGCCGCTGCCGCTGTTTCGCGATGGCCGCGCGGCCATCGACCTCACTCATGTCGACGACGTCGTCGACGCGGTGGTAGCGGCGCTTGCCGCGCCCAAGGAAGCGGAGTGCCAGGTCTTCAACATCTCCGGCGGCGAAGTGCTGCCGGTCCGCCGCATCGCCGATGAGGCCTGCAGCCGCGCCGGTCTCAAGGCGCGCTGGCGGCCGACGCCGCTCATGCCGGCGATGCTGGCGGCGGGCCTGATGGAAGCGGTGGCGCTTCGGTTACCCGGCCGGCCCGAGCCACCGGTCACGCGCTATGCGCTCGGTCTCTTCGCTTATGCGCAAAGTCTCGATCTTTCCAAGGCGAAGCGGATGCTTGGCTGGGCACCGAAAATCTCGTTCGAGCAAGGGCTTGATCGCACTTTTTCCGGTGGGCCGCAGGCATGAGGATCGTCTTCGCCAACAGCGCCTGGGTGAGCGCCGCCGAGCGATTGATCTTGCGCGATGGCAGCTGGCAAAGTGTCAAGCTGCGCGTCCGCTATGGGCTGATCTTTCACCCAACTGCCGGGCCGGTGCTCATCGACACCGGTTACACATCTGAGGCGCTGAGCGGTGAGCGGCGCAGCCGCATGCTTCGGCTTTACGGTGCGCTGCTGAAGCCCGAACTCAATGCGGCCGAGCAGGTTCTGCCGGTGCTGCGGCATTTCGGTCTGTCGCCCGATGACATCCGCACAATCATCGTCACCCATTTTCACGCCGACCACATTTCGGGCCTGTCGCTGTTCCGCAACGCCCGCTTCATCGCCAGCGATGCCGCCTGGGCGCGGGTCAAGGCGCGCAGCCCGAGGCAGAATCTGCGCCACGGCGTCTTCGCCGAACTCTTCCCGCTGGATTTCGAGGCGAGGCTGCAAGGTATCTCCGCGAAGCCCCACGTCGCGCCGCAGGGCGACCTCCCCGGCGGTACCGATCTCTTCGGCGACGGCAGCGTGATCGCGGTAGACCTTCCAGGACATGCCGATGGCCAGTTCGGCCTGTTGTTCAGCGGGCCGGAGCGCCCGCTGCTTTATGCCGTCGATGTGCAATGGCTGCTCACAGCCTTGACCGAAAACCGCACGCCGGGCTTCCCGGCCACGCTGATCGCCGAAGATGCCGCGGCGATCGAGCCGACCAGCGCCATGCTGCGCGGCTTCCTCGCCGCCGGCGGCGAGGTGATGCTCTGCCATGATCCCGCTCCGACACCTTACGATCTCGCGCCGGAGGCCGCATGAACGGGCTGGCGGAAGCGGTGCGCTCTTTCGCCCTGACGCGCTGGGTCTCGCGCAAGACCTGGCCCGATTTCGAGCGCTGGCAGGCGGCCGCCCTGCGGCGTTTCCTCGACCGCGACCTGCCGCGCGCGTCCTTTTACGGCAAGGCGCAGGCGCGCCTCGTCGACTTGCCGGTCACCGACAAGGCGCTGCTGATGGCGCGCTTCGACGAATTCAACATCCACCGTCTCACCGCCGCAAAAGCCTGGGCGGCCCTGGCGCGCGACGGCCGCGCCGGATCGCTCACCGTCGGCGCCAGCACCGGCACCTCGGGCAATCGCGGCTTGTTCGTGATTTCCGAGGCCGAAAAATACCGCTGGCTGGGCGCGATCCTCGCCAAGGCGGCGCCCGATCTTCTGTGGCGCGGCATGCGTGTCGCCGTCATCCTGCCGCAGAACACCAGGCTCTATGACAGCGCCCGCAAATCGCGCCTGATCAAGCTCGCCTTCTTCGATCTGACTGCAGGGCCGGAGAGCTGGCGCGGCGCGCTCGAAATGTTCGACCCGACGGTCATCATCGCGCCGCCGAAGATCCTGCGCCATTTCGCAAGCGAGGGTTTCCGTCTGCGTCCGAAGCGTGTCTTCTCGGCGGCTGAAACGCTGGATCCGGTCGATCGTCCGGTTATCGAGGATTTCTTCCGGCTGCCGCTCGACCAGATCTATATGGCGACCGAAGGCCTGTTCGCAGTGACCTGCCGCCAGGGCGGACTGCATCTTGCCGAAGACTCCGTCTTCTTCGAATTCGAGCCTGCGGGCGAGGGGCTGGTGACGCCGCTGGTGACGGCCTTTCGCCGTCGGACACAGATCATGGCGCGCTACAGGATGAACGACCTGTTGCGCTTGTCCAAAGAACCTTGCCGCTGCGGCTCGCCTCTGCGCTGTGTCGACGAGATCGTCGGCCGCATGGACGATGTCTTCCGTCTCGTGTCGCAGGATGGCCCGATCCTGGTCACGCCGGATGTGCTGCGCAACGCCGTGCTCAAGGCCGACCGCCGCATCGACGATTTCCGCCTCATCCAGACCGGGCCGGACAGGATCGAGCTCAGGCTTCCGCCGTCGTTCGCGGACGATGTGGCGGTGGCTGCTCATCAGGCAGTCCGCGCGCTGCTGGAAATGCGAAAGGCGGTCGCCACCGTGACGCTCATCCGCACGCCGCTGCCGCTGGAAACAAGCCGCAAGCTGCGCCGCGTCGAATGCCGCCTGGAGCCGGCGCGATGAGCGGCGCGGCGGCGATCGCAAAAGGGCCTGCGCAGCAGGCCGACAGGGTCGAGAACAAGCCGGCAAAGGTCGAGGCTTTTGTGAGGCTTTTCAACGAGATGCCGGTGCGCGATCTCATCGCCAATCTGGACACGAAAGTCGAGACGCTCGATGTCGCCGGCCGGGTTTTTCCGCTGACGTTGAACGACGAGAGTAAGGCGCACAACTGCTACATCTGTTGCCCGACCAGCGCCTATATCGACTATGCGATGGACGAGACGCGCAACTTCGCCGCGCATCCGCTGCTGCGGCGCGCGCTGAATACCCTGATTGGGGCTTGCGCGCCGCTGGCCAGGGCAAGCGGCCTCGACCGTCAGGCGCAAGTCAACAACTGGCTCTATTCGACCAATCCGGTACCGCTGCTCGACCGGCCGGCGATCGCATCGCTGCGCGCGGCCTTGACCGCGCGTTTCCCCGATCGCGCCATCGTCATCCGCTCGCTGAACGATATCGCCGATCCGGCGACCATTGCCGCCTTGAGGACAGAGGGGTTCCGCATGCTGGCGGCGCGCCAGATCTACATCTTCGCCGACCGCAGCGCAGCGCCCGCAATGACAGGCGACATGAAGCGCGATCGCGCCCGCCTGCGTACAACGCCGTTCGAGCGGGTCGGCAATGACGATTTCACCGAGGCCGATTATGCGCGTGCCGAGCAGCTCTACAACATGCTCTATCTCGACAAATACACGCCGCTCAATCCGCATTACACCGCCCACTACATCGCCGAGATGCACCGGCGCGGCATCATCAGCCTGGCGGGATTGCGCCGGCCGGGCGGCGAGCTGGTCGCCGTCACCGGCCTGTTCGAAAACGGCGGCACGCTGACCCAGCCGGTCGTCGGCTATGACACCAGCCTGCCGGTCGCCGACGGGCTTTATCGCATGATGATGGCGATGGCGCAGGATCACGCGACTTCGCGCGGCCTGTTCTTCAACATGAGCGCGGGCGCCGCCGATTTCAAACGGCGGCGCGGCGCGGTCGCCGCGATCGAATACAACGCCGTCTATGCCGGGCATCTTCCACGCCGTCGGCGGATAGCGATCCGCGTCATGGAGACCGTGCTGGCGCTGGTCGGCATTCCCCTGCTGAGGAGGTTCGAATTGTGAGCGAGCGCCGCGGGGAAGCCTATTGGCAGGCGGTGGCGCTGTCCGCCGACATCGGCAAGCGGCCGAAGCGCATCCTGTTCGATCGTGCGCCCGTGGTGCTGTTCCGCTCGGCGCAAGGCATCGCCGCGTTGTTCGACCGCTGTCCGCACCGGCTGGTCGAGCTGTCGACCGGAAAGATCGTCGGCGGCGAGATCGAATGCCCCTATCATGGTTGGCGCTACGATGGCGAGGGCCGCTGCACCGCGATCCCCGGCCATGTCGGCGCCATGCCGCATTACCGGGTCCGCCGCTACGCTGCGATCGAGCGTGACGGCGTCGTCTTCATCTCGTCAGGCACGCCGCAGGGAGAGCCTTACCTGCACTGCATGCAGGGAAAGGACATCATCGTGCGGCGGGTGCGCTCGTCGACGCAGTCGACGGTGATCGATGCGGCGGAAAACATCCTCGACGCCACCCATACCCATTTCACCCATAAGGGCCTGCTGCGCGGCCTCACCGCCAAGCGCCATCTGGTGCGGGTCGAGGTGACCGGCGGCGAGGGCTGGGTCGAGGCCAGCTACACCGGCGAGGACCGTCAGCAGGGCCTGATCAGCCGGCTGCTCGAAGGCGAGCGCGCGAAAACCATCGGGCGCTTTCGTCATCCCGGCATCGCCGAACTCGAATATTGGGGTAAGGACGGACTGGTCCTGGCCACCACCTTCCATCTTCGCCAGGCCGACGAACGCACGGTTGAAGGCGTCGGCTGGCTGATCGGCCGGCGTCAAGGCCTGCTCGGCGAGCTGAAGGCGCTGGCCTTCAAGCCGCTCTTCACCGTCGCGCTGCATCAGGACCGCCGCGTGCTGAAATCGGCCAGCGACAACGCCCGTTTCGCGCCGCAAGCCCTACCGGCGATCGGCCCGCTCGATTTCCTGCGCCGCGACATCGCGGCGATCATGGAGGGGAAGATGCCGGCGGCAGCTAGCGAGCCGAGGGTGCACCAGATCGAGTTGTAGTTTTCGCTCGAGAGATGGTTAGGTCGCGTTCCTTCACACCCCCCTCTGCCTGCCGGGCATCTCCCCCGCAAGGGGGGAGATTGGATGTCGCGACCGCTTTCGCCAATCATCGACGTTGCAGGAAAGGCGCGGCCGGCGGAGCTGCTGATCTCCCCCTTGCGGGGGAGATGGCCGGTAGGCAGAGGGGGGTGCTGTCCCGCCGGCCTCACCCATCCGGCCCGTTCCATTCGATATCACGCGTAGATCCCGCCTGCAGGCTGATGCGTTGGCGCAAGGCCAATCCGGCAATCTCCACCAGCGCCGACCATTGCGCCCGGACAGGCGCGGTATCTCCCGGCCAGTCGAGCAGTTCCTGACCCTCCCGCATCGCCTTGCGAAAGTGGGCGAGCCCGCCTGAGCGCAGCGCGGCCGGCAGTCCATAAATCCACATCGCGAGCCGCACCGTTTGCGGGGCGGTGACGTCCGGCCTGACTTCCTGACCGTCGCCGAGCACGGCATCCACAAAGCGCGCCGGATCGCGGAAGAAATGCAGGCCGCTCACGGCGCGCGGGTTGCATTCGAGCGGCAGCACGCGGCCATCCGCCTCGCGCATCAGGTCGAAGGAGATCTGCCCGGTCCATGCAGTGCCGGCGACGATGCGCTCGACCAGATCGCGCGCCGCATCGTCCTCGACCCGCTCGAAGAAGATGCCGGCGCCTTTGCCGGCGCGATAGAGCGAACGGTAGAGCGCAAGCGCCTTGAGCCTGCCTTCTCGCGCCACCGCATAGGCGCTGATCTCCTTGCCCTCGACAAAACGCTGCGCCACCCAGGGCATGGCGGGCGAGGGCGTGATCGCATCGAGGAAATCTGGCGTCGGACGCAGCAGAACGTGGCTGGCGAAGCGCGACCAGACCGGCTTGAACACCAGGTCGCGCGAGCGGCCGCGTATCGCCTCCAGATCGTCGAGGGAATTGAGAAGCGCCGTTTCCGGCACCGCCAGGCCAAGCTGTTCAGCCAACCGGATGAAGCTATGCTTGTTGTGAACCTGCGCCAACATCTCGATGCCGGGCGCGAACACTTTTGCCGGCATGGTTCCGCCGCGCCCTGCCAGCGCCAGATGAAAGACCTCTTCGCAGGTCGGGACGACGAGGCCGATGCCTTCGGCCCGGATCAGCGCCTCCACCGCATCCGCATAGGCCTGTGGCTCGAAGCGCGGCGGCGGCAATCGACGATAGCGCGCGCAGGCCTTGCTCGCCGCCGCGATGGG
Organism: Mesorhizobium sp. B2-4-3; assembly: GCF_006442815.1. GTDB lineage: Bacteria > Pseudomonadota > Alphaproteobacteria > Rhizobiales > Rhizobiaceae > Mesorhizobium. Next base: position 51,447 of record NZ_VFVL01000027.1, on the reverse strand, counting down.
CCTCGCCGGCGTGTCGGCCAGGATCACCCTTTTCCCGGCGCCATGGAGAAGGCGCGCCAGATGCAGCGCCACCGGCGCGCGTGCCCCTGTAATCAGGATGGATCTGTCAGCCCTCGGCATCGGTCATTCGCGGTCGTTCCCGTCGCGAAAACCGTTGCGCGAAATCGCCTTGCCAGGCAATCACGCTGTTCACGCCAACCCGGCATTGCGCCATGCCTGCGGGCAGCGACTACAGCTTCGCTTTGAAGCGCTTCACCTTCCTGCTGGCGTAGTCGCCGTTACGCAGGTCCGATTTGCCGTGGCGATCCCTGAACTCATACCAGGCTCCGCTCGGAGATTTGCGTTGGTAGACAACCTTGCTGTCGTTGCGATGCTCGAAACAACTCAAGGACGTCTTGGCGCCCCATGAGCCGTGCCAGGTTGCCCGGAAACACAGTTTGCCGTAGCCGGGCATGAACCAGATGCCCTCGCCATAGCTCTTGCCACCCTCGGTGGACCACGCCGTAAACTGTCGCTTCTGCACGGCAAAATATGCCGCGCCATGATTGCCCCAGCGCCATGAGCGGTTCTTGTAGAGCTGATAGACGCCTTCGTCGGAAACGACGGCGGCCTTCGCCGCCTTAGCGTCGATCCTGTTCGCGGCTTTGGCCATTGCAGCACCCTGCTGGCCGACAACAAAAACGGAGCAGGCGAGCGCCGCTCCGAGCAGATTCCCCAACACCCTGTTCACGATTTTACTCCGCCAACTCATTTACGCCACGCCTTGCATCGGCTCCCAAGGCCCGGACCCGGGAGCGATCCCTATCGAACTGGAAAGCTGGAGCCCGTCCCTGTTCTGCCGGGACGGGCATGGCCTGTCGCCACTACGGCAGCACGTGCTGGGTTACCCGCCAGTCGGGCAGTCCATAGCCGCCCAGCCACGGCCAGACTTCCTTCTGGTTGAAGTAGACCACCGAGGTTAGGGCCGGAAACTCCGCATAAGACTTGCGCGAGTCGTCAGCCCATTTCGTCACGTATTCCTGCTTTCCGACATAGCCGAGCTCGGCCACGATCACAGGCTTGTTGAACTTCGCGACGCGGTCGTACCCCGGCTTCAACGTCTCTTCGAAGGTCCGGTCGCGGCCGGCCTCGTCATTGTCCTTCTTCTGCAGGCCGAACACCGACAAGCCGATCACGTCGACGTAGTCGTCGCCGGGATAGTACTTCTCAAGGCCCTCGATACCCTTGGGCGACCACATGTATTTCGCGGTGGGCGCCGCCTTGCGGCAGACATTGACCTCGCGCTTGTAGGCGGCGATCCAGTCCTTCGGCGCCCAGTTGGCCCAGGTAAAGCGGCCGTTCTTGTCTTCCATTTCCTGCGCCCAGCGGATGGTGACCGGGCTCTTCATCTGTCCGACCAGGTTGCAGATCGCCTGCATGTTGGCGTCGTATTTGCCGCTCAATATGCCGTCGCGCAGCTCGGGCGGCGTGATGCGCCAGTCCTTCGACCATGTCCAAGGCTCGACGGTGATCAGCAGCGAGCGGCCGCGTTGCTGCGCATAGGCGTCCGCCAGCGGCAGCGTCGACAGGTCGACGTCTTCCCAAGGCAGGAACAGTTCCTCGATACTGGCCGACTTGTCATTGGTGAAATCGCCATATGGATCATACGACCCGAATGCCGACGCGGCCGAGCTCGTCTTGATCGGATCCGTCCCAGCGGACGATCCGGCCGACGCCGGAAACGCGAGGCCGCCGCCGATAATCAGTGCTGACACAAATGCAGTCGCAGTGGAGTGTTTCATACTCGCCTCCCATGGTTCCGACGTCCGACGGACATCGGAACTCGCCGCCGCGTGCCGGCATGAACCAGCGCGCAAACCCTAACGTCTGCCAACGTGAACCGTGGGGTGTCTGAGCGACTGGGACGGGCGCGTTTTACGGAGCGCCTCCACAGAGGTTATCTCTCAAGGTCCTCTACCTGAATACCTGAAGAGAGGTCGCCGCGATACTCACAAATTCGCGTCAACATTACGATATTAACCCTTCCTGATATAAGAGCCTATGACCGCCCAGAGTCAAGGGCAATTAACTGTTACTTAACCTTGTTGCGGCCCATGGGGCGATCGGCGCAGCCGGCAGGGACCGTTGCCGGTCCTCACTTGAAGCCGGCAAAAGGCCGCCATCGCGGCCGCTGTCGGGACGGCAAGCTGCGGTGCGGGCCAAAGCGTTAGATTAACCGGTTCTTAAGAGGCTTGGTTAGCACAGGCTTAATCCTGTTGACTTTGTATTAGTATCGACTGATTCTATAGCCGGATGAATGCTTTCGGCCGTATGGCCGGGCGCGTAGGGCGGCGCGTGGCATGGGCGTATCAGCGGGTGCCGGCTCTGTCGGCAAAACGAGATTTCGGCGCCGGCCGGGCACAGCCGGCATCGGTCCAAGGGGTCCTTACCTCGTGCCCGTGCTCACGCCGCGCCAGCAATTGATCTTGCGGCTTGGCCTTGTTTCCTGGTTGGTCTCGCTGGCTTTCTTCTGGTCCTGGTGGCTGCAGCCTGCGCATATCGATCATGTCGGACCCTTTGCCTTCGCCACGATCGTCCTGGCCTGGCTCACCTTGATGCCGATGTATTTCCTGCTCAAGGTCCATGCTTCGAGGAAGTCGTCGAAGCTGCATACGATCCCGAAGCGCTCACGTGTCGCCATGGTGGTCACCAAGGCGCCTTCCGAGCCGTTCGCCGTCGTCCAGCGCACGCTCGAGGCGATGCTGGCGCAGGACTATCCGCACGACACCTGGCTTGCCGATGAGGACCCCGGCGAGGAAACGATTGCCTGGTGCGACGCGCATGGCGTGCTGATTTCGACCAGGCGCGGCCGCGAGGACTATCACCGCAAGACCTGGCCGCGCCGGACCCGCTGCAAGGAAGGCAATCTGGCGTTCTTCTACGACCACTACGGCTACGAGCGCTACGACTTCGTCGCCCAGATGGACGCCGATCACGTTCCGACGCCGACCTATCTGAGGGAAATCCTTTATCCGTTCGCCGACCCAGGCGTCGGTTATGTCTCGGCACCGAGCATCTGTGACAACAACGCCGACGAAAGCTGGGCAGCGCGCGGCAGGCTGTTTGTGGAAGGGATGCTCCACGGCCCTTTGCAATCCGGCTACACGAGCAACGGCGCCCCGCTCTGCATCGGCTCGCATTATGCCGTGCGCACCATTGCGTTGCGACAGGCTGGCGGGCTGGGCCCTGAACTGGCCGAGGACCACTCCACCTCGATGATGATCAACGCCGCTGGATGGCGCGGTGTGCATGCCATTGATGCCATCGCGAATGGCGACGGTCCGCAAACTTTCGCCGACCTGGTTACTCAGGAGTTCCAGTGGTCACGGAGTTTGACGACCATCTTGCTCGAATACACGCCTGGATATCTGTCCAAGCTCAGCCCGAGGCTCAGACGGCAGTTCGTATTCTGCCAGCTCTGGTATCCGATGTTCGCTCTATTTGCGATAACAATGTATGTCATGCCGATCTACGCGCTGTTGTCGGGCAACAATTTTGCGGACGTGACCTATCCTGAATTCCTTGTCTACTATACGCCAAGCGCGGCCCTTCCGATTGTCCTGGTGGTCTTTCTAAAAAGGTTAGGCCTTGCGCGTCCGTTCTCGGCCAAGGCTATCAGTTGGGAAGGGACACTCTTCCATCTATTCGCGCGCTGGCCGTGGGTGATGGCAGGAACGCTGGCGTCGGTTCGCGATTATCTTGCCAAGTCATTCGTCGATTTCCGCGTCACGCCGAAAGGTAGTGGTCCGAAGACGCTTCTGCCCAGCCGTGTCATCTTTCCCTATGTGGCGCTTGCTACTGGTGCGTCGCTGCCTGTCATTTTTGTGAAAGAGCCCTCCAGTGCCACTGGTTTCTATTGGTTTGCGGCACTCAATGCGGCGATCTACGGATTGCTCGTGCTGGTCATCATCGTCAAGCACCTCTCCGAAAACAGGATATCGCTAAGGGACGACGCGGTTGCGATAACCATGCAGACATCCTTGGCAGGAGCCGCGCTCTGTATCGCGATTGCGGGATTCTACGGCCGGGGATTGGAAGGCATATACGGCCTTCAGCAGGGAGCCGCCGGCGGCTTCCACATCGTCAGGATAGCCTATCCGGTCTCGGGTGCCGGCACGGGTGGCACCGGCTCGCAAAACTTCTATTTCGACCCTGGCTGGGACCAGCCGCGTTAAGCAATTCCAGGAAAAGTGCGTAGCGGTTTTCCGTCCGGAATTGCGTAGAGACAAACGCACAATTCCAGGAATGGGCGCGTTTCCCGACCGTCGTCCGTAGCCACAACTAAAAGATCAAATTTTAATAACAATCGATCGAGTCGCTAGAGATCGCGCTCATCATATCGTTTGCGCGAATTTTAATAAGTATCCTCTAATATTTAGCCACAGTGTGAGCGGCAGTGAGCCGTTCGCACGGCGTGGAAGTCAAGGAAAGAAGAAACATATCCGCGCGGGAGCAACATGTATTTTCGTGGCAGGGAACGACAATGAACAATTTCATGAATGAAGCAGCGGTTTTCGGCAGGAAATATGCTTGCGCCATTGCCGCCGTTGCACTGACCTCGATGGTTTCCGGCTGCCAGAGCATGGACACGATGAAAACCAGCTCGATCGGCACCGGACCGGCAGCCCACACCACCGCCAAGAAGGTGCACTACCTCAAGAAGCAGCGGTTGCATCGTGTTCACCGCAAGCCGCTGACGCAGATGTCCAGTGTGATGCGCATCCGAGAGGAGGCCTATGCCGCCTTCGTGCGGCCGCAGCCTGCTCGCGTGCCGCGGCCGGTCAAGATTTCCTACAGCATGGGCAGCGTCGGTCCGTTGCTTGGCCACTCGCCGTGGATCTGCGGCCCGAGTGGCTTCGGTCAGCGCTCGGCTTGCCGGGCGCGATAGACCAATGCATGTCGCCAGAAGCGCGCAGCGGTTCCGGGGCAACGACATGCATACAACAAAGACTTAAAGCGCGTCGCCTGAATCCGTTTCAGCGCGACGCGCTTCAGGCAATTCCGAAGCGCTGACGTTTGGGGGCGTGACCGCGGGAGCAAGGAGACGGGCGCCGTCAGCGCGCCACTTCTTGCCCCTCCGGTCGCTCCCGCGTTGTGGCAGCAGGATCACTTCCTGCGCGGCTTCGCCTTCTCGGTCGCCAGCTTGTCCGGCCGATGCCAGCCGTCGCCCTCGCCATGCGCGGGCTGCGGCCGGGCCACATAAGCGAGCGCGCCGTTGGCCTCGAGATAGACGCGCGACAGCATTTCGGCGAGCACGCCCGACGTCACCGCCTGCAGCCCGGCGATCACCAGGAAGAAGCCGGTGATCAGCATCGGCCTGGTGCCGATGTCCTGCCCCCAGAAAACCTTGACCGCGAAGAGATAGGCAAGGATCAGCGATCCGAGCACGCCGAGCACGATGCCGATGCCGCCGAAGAAGTGTCCGGGCCGCGTGCGGTAGCGCAGGAAGAAGAACATGAAGACGAGGTCCAGCACCACGCGGAAGGTGCGCGAGATGCCGTATTTCGACTGGCCGTGGATGCGGGCGTGATGCGTCACCACTTCCTGGGCGATGCGGCGCGGCGTCGTAACGGTCGCCAGCCACGCCGGGATGAAGCGGTGCATCTCGCCATAGAGCCGCACGCTGCGGATGACGCTGCCGCGGAACACTTTCAGGCTGCAGCCATAGTCCTTGAGCTGCACGCCGGTGACGCGCGCGATCAGCCTGTTGGCGATGCGCGAGGGCAGGCGGCGCATCCAGAAACCTTCCTTGCGGTCCTTGCGCCAGCCGGCGACGAGGTCGAGATCCTCGTTCAGCAGGCGGTAGACCATGCGTGGAATGTCGAACGGGTCATTCTGCAGGTCGCCGTCGAGCGTTGCGATGACGTCGCCGCGCGCGGCGTCGAGGCCGGCCTGCATGGCCGCGGTCTGCTTGTAGTTGCGCACCAGCTCCACGCCATGCACATGCGGCCCGTATTGAGCCGCCAGCCGGCGGATCTCGGCGGGCGTGGCGTCGGTGCTGCCGTCGTCGACCAGCACCACTTCCCAGGGCTGGCTGTAGTTCTCCATCGCCTGGTGAATGCGGACGAGCAGCGGCTCGACATTGTCGGCCTCGTTATACATCGGGATGACGATGGAGAGCTTGTGCTCGGGCATGACGGCGCCCTCGGGCAATCCCGGTGCCGGAATGGGAAGCACGTTCATGGCGGTCATTTCCTTGCCGGTCCCGCCGCCGGGCTTTCCGGCAGCGTCGCTTTCGAGGGGAACAGCCAGGCGATCGCACCGGTTGCGACCGCCGAGCAGAGGATGAAGAGATGCAGCGCGAGCGCCGCCTGCAGGCCGTCCTTCATGGCGATGCCGGAATAGAGCAATGCGGCTGCGGCGCCCGCTTCATAGGTGCCGAAACCGGCGACGCCCTGCACAGGCAGGATGGCGGCTGCCTCCGCGCCGACGGCGCCGGGAAAGGCGGTCTGGAACGAGGTGTTGAGCAGCATGGCGAGCAGCCATCCCTGCACGCCGAGTTTCAGCGCCCAGTTGGCGATCGTCCACCACCAGCCATAGCGTGAGCGTCCCGTCGCTTCGGTGAAGATATCGCGCAATTTGCCGAGCTTCGAGACGATCCTGCCGCCAGTGGTCCAGTTATGCGGCGCGCGCGCCCAGCGCGGCAGGTACCATGCGGCGGCGATCAGCGCCGCGATGCCGGCGGCCCTCAGCGCCGGATGCACGCCCGGCCAGACCAGGCAGGCAAGCACGCCGACGACGAAAGCGTCCTGCAGCCGAAACCATAGAAGCGAAGCGCTGGCGCGCACGATCGAGACGCCGAACACCTGGCGCAAGAGGATCGGGAAGGCCGTCTCGCCGCCGCGGAACGGCACGATGTTGATCATCGCATTGTGGATCAGGATGATGCGAAGCACGGCGCCGAAGCGGCCATTCACATCGTCGCGGAACTCGTCGCAGACGCGCAGCGCCCTGAGCACATAGGTGACGAACAGCGCCGCCGCCACCGCCGCGAAGGCGCCGGGCGTGATGGAGGCGAAGGCATCGCCCACCATCTTCCAGCGCTGGTCGCTGGCAAGCCATGCCAGCAGCGCCAGGGTGACGATTATCGATATTGCTCGCTTCAACCAATTCTCCGATGGCGTCCGCCGCGTTGGTGCGGCTGCGTCCGGTGGTTCCGAAGCTCCGCGGCTTCCCAGCGCATCGCTTCAGCCGGCCGGTAACCTCCGGCTGGTTCCTTCACGGGCGGGTGATCCTATAGACCAGCAGCTTATCCGAATCCACAAGCTTGGTTGCGGTCTTGTCGAGATAGTCGATCACTCCGTCATGGTGCTGGACGAACAGCCGGTCCTGATTGTCGGCAGCCTCCTTGGCGGTGCCGAAATAGTCCGCGCCCTGGGCGCGCAATTCCTCGAGCTGCGCGATCGCGGTGGTGTCGTCCTCGACGAATTTCGACCATTCGACGTCGCCGCCGCCAGGCGGGAACACCCAGCCGCGCGCACGGCTGTAGTAGACAGCGACGGGATCGCCGACCGCCGGCGCGATGGCGACCACAAGCTCGCCCGGCTTGACGATGCGCGCCAGCTCCTCGCCAAGCAGCTTGCCATTCAGGGCGGTCGGGTTCTTCATCGTCTTGAGAAGTGGAAAGGTCGACAGCGTCAGCGCAAGCGCGGCGATGAGCATGGAGCGCAGCGCGGCGGCTGGGGACAGGACGGTGCCGGTGCCGAGCGTCGCCAGCACCAGCGCGCCGCGACCGCAGAACATCGCCAGCGGCACGTGGAAGATGTGATAGTTCCATGGATTGTTGGTGATCTCCCGCGCCGCCGCGACATAGACGACCGCCGCCGCGGCAAGCCAGACATAGGCAACGGCGCAAAGCGCTCTCTCGCCGGTTCCGGCGGGCTTCGGCGGCATCCAGAAGCCGATGGCGATAAGCGCCATGAACGGATAGCCGTAGAACCACCAGACCGACGTGTTCCAGACGGATTTGAGGTAAAAACTGTTCTTGAAGAATGTCCAGAAGCCGGAATCCCAAATGTAGCCGGAGCCGGCGACGTGGTATGGCGGGTAGCTGCGACCGAGATAGATGGCCCAGCCGAAATAGGCGGCGATGACCGCCAGGCTGATAAGCCCGCTGACAAGCACACGCGCCGCCTGCCGGTAACGCCGTTCCAGGATCCAGCAGACCATCAGGTAGAAGATGACGGCGCCGGCGGCGAGCCCCGGCGGCTTCGCCAGCGCGCCGAGCGTGAAGCTCGCCGTGGCCGCCGGCAGCAGCCAAGGCTTGCCGCCGACCCAGTATTTCGCAAACAGCCATACGCCGAGCGTCACCAGTGCCAGCATCGAGGGATCGGGCAGGAACGAACTGTCGATCATCACCGCACCCGGCATCAGCGCGTAGGCAAGCGCGGCCGCATGCGCATGCGCCTCGTCCCAGCAGAGCGCGGTCAGCCTGTGCAGCGAAAACACCGTCACCATGCTGAACAGGGCGGCGACCATGCGGCCGAACCAGTCGTGCCAGCCGAAGAGCTGGTAGAGCAGTGCGGCGATATAGCTGACGATCTGGAATTCCCGACCCTGGTAGCTCGGCCCGGGGCCGGTCCAGCTCACCTCGGGGAAGAAGATGTTCCAGCTGCGCTGCTGGAAATTGTCGGCCATCATCGCCGTGCTCGTTTCGCGCCAGCTGAAGGCGTCGACCAGCGGCTGGGTGATGTCGTGAAAACGGGCGATGGCGGCGACGATCAGGATCGCCAGCAAAATCAGGGAATGGACATGGGCGACGCGGACGGCCGGGTGCTGGCCGGCGAATGCTGCGTCCTGAATTGCGGTCGTTTCCGCGTCGCCTGTCATCTGGAACCCCCTCCCATCGAAGCTATTTGGCACAGCGCAATTGCCAAACAGTGTCACGGTATCACAAGATTATAATATCCGTGATTAACTAAGGGCTTGTAGCGCCGACTTAGACTTGGATTCTGTTGACATCGCGCCGTGCGCGGCTGTTAAATGGTTCAAGGGTGCTGATCGCGCCGCCATCAGGTCCACTGGGCTCGGGCATCGTGACGGATCGCGGAAAGCCCGGAGAAACTCTTCCAAATCATGATTCCTCGACCCGACCATCTCAGGGTCGAGAGGGGGGTTGATATGCGAGCGCACATCGGAACGACGGCTGAAACCACGTTGCCATGCAAACCAGGTTCGACTGAACCTGGCGGGAGCGGCCGACCTCTCAAGTTCGTTTGGATGCTTCCGCTCCTGGTCGTCTGTGGCCAGCTTGCTTTTTGCGGCATCGCCGACGCGACCACGGCGAAGAACAATGCGCCTGTCGAGGCGTCTGCCAAGCCCGACATCGCTCCGACGGCTTTCGAGTTGCAACTGCTCTACGCTGATCGCACTTGGAACTGGGAAAATGGCGCGGCCTATTTCGGGATGGACCGACGCATCAAGGCATGGACGGCTGGAAAGGACTCACCCGCGGTCGCCGAGGGCCGGTGGCTGGTGACCGAAACCGGCAAGATGTGCATGGAACTTGCCTGGAGGTCCAAGACCTACACCACCAAGCCGCGACGCACCTGCTACAGCCATCGCGTCGAGAATGGCAATATCGAGCAGCGCAAGGATCCGGACGGCGTCTGGTACGATTTCAAGCATGCCAAGGACGATCCTGCCGACGAGCACCGGAAGTTCGAGGCGGGCAACACCAAGGGTCCTCAGTTCGATCAGGCCCGCAAGCTCATCGACATCAGGAGCTAGGCATCGCGCCGGGTAAGCCCGGCAACTCCAAAATGGTGGCTCGCTGAGACGGCCTTAGCCGAACTCAGCGAGCCCACGCCCCGACACATTACTCACAGGGCCGACCGCCGGCCTTGCGGGCCGACGTTTCTGATTGACGTTCGCGCCACGCGGCGCGCGCAATGCGCGCGGCATGGCGGCCAAAGCGCCGGAATTGAGCGAGGCCGGGCCGAGCCCGAAGAAGGGGGCGGCCGTCCTGACGATGGTGTCGATGTCTGAAAGTTGCGCCACAAAGCCCAGCCGTTCGCGGGCAAGGCTGGGGTCGGCGAAAAGCCCTGCCGGATCGCCAGGGCGGCGCGCCTTGTACATGACCGGGACCGGCCGCGACGTGATCCGCTCGACCGCCTCCATGATCTGCCTGATCGAGACCCCGCGGCCGGTGCCAAGGTTGACCGCAAGGCTTTCGCCGCCGGCCTCGAGATGCAGCAGGGCCTTGAGATGCGCCCGGGCGAGATCGCTGACATGGACGTAGTCGCGCACGCAGGTGCCGTCCGCGGTCTCGTAGTCGGTGCCGAAGACCTCGATCGCATCGATCATGCCGGACGCCGCCATCAATACCCTGGGGATGAGATGGGTTTCCGGCGTGTGCCATTCGCCAAGCTCGCCGTCGGGGTCGGCGCCGCAGGCGTTGAAGTAGCGCAGGATTGCGTATTTCGTGCCATAGGCCGAGGCATGGTCCCTGACGATCTGCTCGCCCATCAGCTTGGTGCGGCCGTAAGGGCTGATCGGGTTCTGAGCCGAGGTCTCGCGCACGGGCAGCGTCTCGGGCATGCCATAGGTCGCGCAACTGGAGGAGAAGATGATGTTGCCGATGCCGTTCGCCCGTGCCGCCTCGAGCACGGCGATCGTGCCGGCGACATTGACCGAATAATAGTCCGCGGGATCGCTGACCGACTCGCCGACATAGGCAAGCGCTGCGAAATGGATGACCGCCTGCGGCCGGTGGATGGCGATGGCTCGCTCGAGCGCGTCGCGGTCGCGGATATCGCCGACCACCAGCGGACCCCAGGCCACCGTCTTCTCGTTGCCGCGGCTGAGATTGTCGTAGACCACGGGCAGATAGCCGGCCGCCGCCAGCTGCTTGCAGGTGTGGCTGCCGATGAAGCCTGCGCCGCCCGTCACCAGGATGGGGCGGGCACTCATAGCGCCAAAGCCTCGCCGGAGGACAGATGGCCGCCCTGTGAGGCCCCGGGCTGCCGGCGGCCCAGCAGGGCTTCGAAATAGCTGGCGGTATAGGCCAGCCCCTCGCTCAGTGCGACCTTTGGTTCCCAGCCGAGCTGTTGCTCGGCGAAGGTGATATCGGGCCTGCGCTGCCGGGGATCATCGACCGGTAACGGCCTGTGCACGATCCGCGAGCGGGAATTGGTGCAGTCGAGGACGAGCTCGGCCAGTTCCATGACGGTGAACTCGCCGGGGTTTCCGAGATTGACCGGATGTTTCGGCGCCGCCGGCGACCGCATCAGCCGAACAAACCCTTCGATGAGGTCGTCGACATAGCAGAAAGAGCGCGTCTGCGTGCCGCTGCCATAGACGGTGATATCGTCTCCGCGCAGCGCCTGGACGATGAAGTTGGACACCACGCGTCCGTCATCGGGCTGCATGCGCGGCCCATAGGTGTTGAAAATGCGCGCGACCCGGATATCGAGGCCGTAAGTTCTCGAATAGTCGAAGAACAGCGTTTCGGCCGAGCGCTTGCCCTCGTCGTAGCAGGCGCGCGGGCCATGCGTGTTGACGTTGCCGAAATAGCCTTCAGGCTGCGGATGCACCAGCGGATCGCCGTAGACCTCGGAGGTCGAAGCCTGGAATATCTTGGCGTTGTGGCGCCGTGCGAGTTCCAGAAGGTTGATCGCCCCGAGCACGCTTGTCTTGAATGTGTGGATAGGATCGGCCTGATAGTGGGGCGGGGAAGCTGGGCAGGCGAGGTTGTAGATCTCGTCGACGGCGAAATCCATCGGCAAGGTATCGACAATGTCATGGCTGATGCAGGTGAAAGAGGCGTCGCGCGCGACGCCGGCTAGATTGTATCTTTTGCCGGTGTGGAAATTGTCCAGCGCGATGACTTCATAGCCGTCCGCAAGCAGCCGCTCGCACAAATGAGAGCCCAGGAATCCCGCTCCGCCCGCGACCAGAGCCCGGCCACGATCGATCGTCTTTCGACCCGACCGTACCGGTTTCAGAACTTTGATGACCCTATTCATGGCAACCTCGTACGCACACACGCTACCGTTCCGGGACGGGCCTTGCCCGACCAGGTCACAAAGGCGATTCCTCCGCATATGCAGAACCGCCTGCACTGATGTGCGTCGTAATTTTCTGAGTTCGCGGGGCCTGTTGCTTTACGGCTTATCTCTGCCGCCTAAGCGTCTCTTGCGCCCCTAAGTTGCGATCCACGAGTCGGTTGCCACCACCGCAGACTGCTCGCCCAAATTGCACACCCAACACATACAAAGATATACCTGTGTCGAGGGTAGTCAACTAAATTAGCGTTTCATTAACCTCACACCTTGGCGAGCGGTTAACCATGAAGGCGCCCACCCGGCTTGTCGGCGGCGAGAAGCTGCTCCCGGACCGCTTTGTAACCGGTGCCGCGTTCATCGAATTGCGGGAGCATGCTGGAGAAACCTTCGGCGTCAGCCTTCAGGCCTCGAAGCAACGCCAGCAAGACGCCAGGTCGAGGTTGCCGCGTCGTGTCTAGATGTTCTCGGCGAGCGCTCCGGCACTTCTGGCAAAGCAATGCGATTGCTGTCCAAAGCCGCTCGGGCCGCAGATAAAAGAAGCGTTCCCAAGATAAGGATTTACCCTTATCACCGGAGCCGTGCGAGACAGGTTCCTTGTCTGGGTGGGTCGGCTTGGCTTCAAGTCGATCAAGGCGGCGTTGCCGCTTTGCGATACGCTGAATGAAGTCGACTGGCCAAAGTTGAAGTATTGGCAACCGGAAGTTACCAACAACGTACCAAAAACAAAAAGACGGGGCAGGGCCTTGATCGGCATGCGAAAATTGTTGTTGGGGCAGGGCCGGCTAAAGCCGCGATAAGCCATGAGCATGAAGTGGTATCCCCTCAAGCGCGCGGCGCTTATGTTCGAATCATTGATCAGCCACCCACCCAACTCATTATGGCAAAGCTGATTAATTTAGCGATAGCTGTTTGAACGCTTCCACGGATTTTTCTGTCGCCGCAAGAGGGCGGGACGGCTCGAGGAGCGGGCACGCCGCCGCCGGCCCGATGACGATCGAGCGGAGGGCGGCTGGCTGGCCGCGAGCAAAAAAATGGCCCGCGTGGCCGCGGACCATTTGTCGCCTTCGGTGTCTGGTGCCTGCCGCTTTACTGCCCGCCCATCTCCTTCTTGAACTGCTCGAAGTCGACCTGCATGCCGTTGAAGATGGTGCTCCAGTGGCGGGTCAGCGCCGACATGGCGACGGCCTCCTGGATCTCCTCGTCGGTGGCGCCGGCGTGCTTGGCGTTCTCGGTGTCCGACCAGATACAGTAGCTGCACGGGATCTGCGCCGCGACCGCCAGCGAGATCAGCGACTTCTCCTTCGGCGTCAGCGCCGTCTTGTCGCTGAGCTCGATAGCCTTGACCTCGGCCCACGCGCCGGGCAGACCGGCCTTCGGGAACTGTTTCACGAAGCTCGGCACGCCGCCCATCGTCGACTGGATGTCCTTGAGGGCGGCGTCGTAGTCATCGGCGCGGGTCGGCGCGGACGCGAGCACGGCGGCAAACACGCTCGCGGCGGCGATGAGCGAGGCGGAACGAAGGCAGGAATGCACGGTTGAGACGATGTGAATGACTGACATGATGTTCTCCTCTGGTTTTTGTTAGCCTTACGTTGTAAGGTACATGGAAGATGAACCTTACAGTGTAAGTTGTCAAGCGACGCCATGGACGCACCGAGCAAAAAAAGGCGACCCCGCGGAAAGCTCTCCCGCGAGATGATCGAGGACGCCGCCTTCGAGGTGATCGAGCGGGAAGGGCTTTCCGGCTTTTCGATGCGCAAGCTCGCCGCCAGGCTGGGCTGCGAGGCGATGAGCATCTACCACCACTTCCCCTCGCAGGCGCATCTGTACGAGGCGCTGGTCGACCGGCAGATGAGCGGGCTTGTCATCCCTGACGACAGCCTGCCGTGGCGCGAGCGGGCGCGCGTCGGCATGCAGGAGTTCCGCCGCGTCGCCACCGAGCACCCCGCCTTCGCGCCCTTCATCGTCGTCTACCGCATGAACTCGCCGCCCTGCCTTGCCAAGCTCAATGCCATCATCGGCCTGTTCGAGGATGGCGGCTTCGGCCCCGAGCTCAGCGCCCGCCTGTTCCGCGCCGCAAGCTACTATCTGATGGGCGCGATCCTCGACGAGACGGCCGGCTACGCCAAGGGGCCTTCGGCGGTCACCACCGTCAGCGACGAGGAACTGGCGCGCGACTATCCGAGCGTCATGAAAGCCGGCGCCTATTTCGGCGCCGGCGGCTTCGACAAAACTTTCGAGCTTGGCCTGGAAATGTTTCTGGACGAGATGGAGCGGGTCCGCGAAGCTGCCCGAAACGAACCTGCCAAAAAATAGCGGCGATCTCGCCCAGAAAACCAAGGCTCTGAATGCGCTTCCTCTGTGTCCTTCTCCTCATCGTCGGTGCCGCCATCGGCATCTTCTATCCCTGGGCGATGAGCAATTTTTCCGGCCATGCGATCGGCACTTACCGCGTCTATGAGGGCGGCCGCTTCCGGCCGGTCACCGTGCAACTCGCCGCAAGCGACGCGCCGGTGAGGGTGCTGGTCGACTTGACCGCGCGGGCCGAGCGCGTCGCGGGCCAGCAGCGCACGGTGCTGACGCTGACCGCGGCGAACGGCGGCCGCACGGCGCTGGCGTCGGCGCTCTCCTTCAACCACACCGACAATCCGCGCCAGGCGAGCCCGCAGCTGCCCGACAAGATCTTTCGCGACGAGGGCGGCGTCATCGATAGGGTCACGCCCGGTCCTTATGTGTTCACCGTCGGCCCCGGCGATGCCGACGGTATCGACATGCGCGCGGTCGATCTCATCCTGCGCGCCGGCACCGGCTCGATCGACGAACGCGCGCAGCCGGCCGGCTATACGCTGATGGGCGTCGGCCTTGCCGGGCTGGCGCTGTCGCTGGTCTTCGGGCGCCGCGGTGGCGGCAGTCCGCAAAATCCCAATTCGCAGCCGCCACCGCCACGCTGGGGCCGCAACGGTTCGCCACGAGCATGATGCCGAAAAGTGTTAAGCGGTTTTCGGTCGACATCATGCTCTCCAGAGGCAGGCGCGCATGAACTATCGCCACGCCTACCACGCCGGTAATTTCGCCGATGTCGTCAAGCATGCCGTGCTCGCGCGCCTCGTCGAATACCTCAAGCAGAAGGACAAGGCTTTTCGCGTCGTCGACACCCATGCCGGCATCGGCCGCTACGATCTTGCCTCGGTCGAGGCAGGCAAGACCGGCGAGTGGCAGGGCGGCATCGGCCGGCTGGCCGGGGCCACGCTCGAGCCGCAAGCGGCGGCACTGCTTCAGCCCTATCTGGAAGCGGTGCGCGCGCAAAATCCCGACGGCGGCCTCAAGCACTATCCCGGCTCGCCGCTGATTGTGCGCCATCTCCTGCGCAACCAGGACCGGCTGACGGCGATCGAACTGCACTCCGAGGATGCCGCGCGGCTGAAATCCGTCTTCACCGGCGATTTCCAGGCAAGGGTGATCGAGCTCGACGGCTGGCTGGCGCTCGGCGCGCAACTGCCGCCGAAGGAAAAGCGCGGCCTCGTCCTCATCGATCCGCCTTTCGAGGAGGAGGGCGAGTTCTCCCGCCTCGTCGACGGCGTGCTGAAGGCGCACCGGCGCTGGCCGGGCGGCATCTATGCGCTCTGGTACCCGATCAAGGATCGCAGGGCGGTGACCGCTTTCCGCGCGGCGCTGAGGGAGACCGGCATTCCAAAACTGCTCGACATTGCCTTCGATATCCGGCCTGCCTCGGACGAGCCCAGCCTCGACGGCAGCGGGATGGTGGTGGTCAATCCGCCCTACACGCTGGAAGGCGAATTGAAGGTGCTGTTGCCCGCCCTCCACAAGGCGCTCGCAGTCCGGCAGCCGTCGCGCTGGTCGCTGGAGTGGCTGGCGGGCGAGTAGGGCGCTCGCGTTCCCTTAGGCCAAAGCCGAGGGCGTCACACCGGTCAGCCGCCGGCTTTCGCGGATAAGATGCGCCTGGTCGGCATAGCCGGCCTCGATGGCGAGCAGCGCGGTCGAGGCTTCGCCCTGCTGCCGTTGCAGGCGCCGGAAGCGGTGGAAGCGCAGGATGCGGTCGAGCGTCTTCGGGCCATAGCCGAACGCGTCCTCGAAGCGGCGTCGCAGCGTCCGCTCGCTCATATGCAGCTGGCGCTGCAGGAATGGAACCAAGGGCGTTTCCGGCGGCAGGCCCTCGTCGAGGACACCAAAGGCCCGGCCCATCAGCGGGTCGATCGCATCGCGGCCCTCGGTGCGCATGCCGACCGTCTCTTCCAACTGCCGCAGCATGGCCGGCAGATCGGTCGCAGCCTTGATGCGATCCGACAGTTCGCGGGCGCGCGTGCCCCATAACTCCTGGAGGTCCAGCCGCCCGCCGACGATCTCGCCGGCCGGCACGCCGAGCCAGCCGGCGGCCGCGCCCGGCCGGAAGCGGAAGCCGACGATCACCGCGCCGGCGGCAGGCGTCTCGATTTGCGGCTCCCTGTCCGGCCCGGCAACACGGAAGCGGCCGTCGATCCATTGCAGGTCGATCGTGGCGTCAGGCGTGATGACGATGGGCGGAGCGGCGCGCTCGTCCATGCGGTGGACCCAGATCGCACAGAAGGCATCGGCCAGGCCTTTGGCGGCGGGCCGTTCCCGAAAGAAGCCGGTTGTCTGCGCCAGGACCGGTTCCATCTCTTCTCCGATCTGCTCCGGCGGATGCCGGATCGGTGCGACGGTCATTTTGGCCGAAATCTTCAAGGCCGGCCACTTCATCCATGGCACAACAGACGCAGCCTGATGGCGCCCATCGGCGCGTTTGCCAACCAGATCCGATTTCGGATGTTGGTTTCGAATATAGAAAGGAGTGAGAGAAATGAAAGCTCGCATCACCGTGTTGACGCTCGGCGTCGACGATCTGGAGGCCTCGCTCAAATTCTATCGCGACGGCCTCGGCCTGCCGACCGAAGGCATCATCGGCCGTGAATTCGAACATGGCGCCGTCGCCTTCTTCGAGCTCGCCGGCGGCCTGAAATTCGCGATCTACGAACGCGCCAGCATCGCCTGGGATGCCACGGTGCCGCAGAGCGGTCGCAGCCCGACCGAGCTCACCATCGGCCACAATGTCGGCAGCGAGGCCGAGGTCGACGCCGTGATGGCCGAGGCCGTCAAGGCCGGCGCGCGCGTGGTCAAGCCGGCGCAGAAAACCTTCTGGGGCGGCTATGCCGGTTATTTCCAGGACCCCGACGATCACCTGTGGGAGGTCGTCCACAACCCGGCCTTCGTTCCTGAGGACTGAGCGGAGCGAAGCAGATCATCGAGAGGAGACCGCCATGCTTGTTCAAATCGCTCAAGCGCTTGGCGCTCTCCTCATCGGTGGCGTGTTCGTCTTCGCCGGCATCGAGCATTTCCTGAAATTCGGGGCGATGCGCGACTATCTGGCCGCGCAGAAATTTCCGGCTCCGGCCTTGATGCTGGCCGCCGGTTCGGCGGTCGAGATCATTGCGGGTTTCCTGCTTGCCGTTGGCATGGCCCGGCCCTTCGCCGCGGGCGCGCTCGTCATCTTCACGCTGGCGACGAACGCGATGCTGCTGCGTTTCTGGGCGAGCCGGGAGCCGGAGCGCCAGGTGCTGCGCAATGCGTTCCTGATCAACATCGCGGTCGTCGGCGGGCTGCTGCTTGCCGGCACGTTTTAGGCTGTATGGAGATTAAGGCGATGCCGGTATGACCTGAATCTCCATATAACCCAGTTAGCTGGTGAAGTCTGGAGCGAAGTTTTGCGGAAACCATTGTTTTCGCGACCGCTTGACCGCCGCCGAGCGCTCCCGCACAGTGCGTGCAACCGACCTTGAGAGGCTGTCATGACTCGCTTCGCCCATTCCGCTCTTGCCGCGCTGGTTGCGCTGTCCACTCCGTTGGCCGCTCCGCTGGGCTTCACCCAGGCGGCGCAGGCCGCCGACCTTTCCGTCTACAGCGGCGACGATGGCAGCGTCTGCGGCGAAAGCTGGGTGCTGAGCAAGATCACCGACCGCTTCTCCTACCAAGTGCATCATGTGCCGCATCTGCCGGATGTCGCGATCACAGATTTCCGCAACATCCGCCAGCATCGCTACGAGCCGGCGAGCGACGAATGGCCGATCGGCCGCCACTATTGCCGCGCCACCGTCAACCTGTCGGACGGCCGCGACCGCTCGATCTTCTACCTGATCGAGGAAGGCCAGGGCTTTGCCTCGATCGGCGACAATGTCGAATTCTGCGTCTCGGGCTTCGACCGCTGGCTGGTTTATAACGGCCGCTGCCGCGTGCTTAGGTAATTGATGCTGGCTGATAGGCAGTTGAGGTAGGCGCTCTACGTCGCCCCCCTCTGGCCTACCGGCCATCTCCCCCACGAGGGGGGAGATTAGTCGCTTCGGCGTCCAGCTCATTCTGCAGCGTTGGTGGTAGGCGAAAGCCGGCGTGAAATCTGATCTCCCCCCTTGTGGGGGAGATGTCCGGCAGGACAGAGGGGGGCGCTGTCCCGCCGACCTATCCCGAGTTGGCTTCCCCACCGCCAGCCCTGGCAAACAGCAGCGCGCGCTCCCGCTCATTTGCTGTCAGCTCGGCGGCGCGGCGGAATTCGGCGCGGGCCTCTTCCGTCCGTCCGAGCCTGGCCAGAAGGTCGCCGCGCACCGTGGGCAAGAGATGCGTACCTTTCAGCCGCGGTTCGTCCAGCAGCGCATCGGCGATGGCCAGCCCCTGCGCCGGTCCGAACGCCATGCCGGCGGCGACCGCCCGATTGACTTCGACGATGGGCGAGGGCGCCGCCAGCGCGAGCGCCTGGTAATAGGCGGCAATGGCGATCCAGTCGGTGTCGGCCGCGCTCACCGCGCGGGCATGGCAGGCGGCGATCATCGCCTGCAGCTGATAGGGACCTGGCGTCGGCGTGAGCGCCATCGCGCGTTTCAATCGGTCGAGGCCGCGTCGGATCAGCGACCAGTCCCAGCGGCCGCGGTCCTGGTCGAAGAGCAGGATCGGATTGCCGGCTCCGTCGGTGCGGGCGCCGAAGCGCGAGGCGCCGAGTTCCATCAGCGACAGCAGTCCGATCGCCTCCGGTTCCTCCGGCATCAGCGCCACCAGCAGGCGGCCGAGGCGCAGTGCCTCGTTGCCGAGATCGGCGCGCAGCCAGTCCGGTCCGGAGGACGTGACATAGCCTTCGTTGAAGATCAGGTAGATCACCTCCAGCACAGCAGTCAGGCGCTCGCGCCGCTCTTGCCCGCGCGGCGTCTCGAACGCGATGCCGGCGTCGCGCAATGTCCGCTTGGCGCGCACGATCCGCTGGGCGACCGTGGCCTCGGGCACCAGGAAGGCGCGCGCGATCTCCGGCGTCGACAGTCCGCCCAGCATCCTGAGCGCAAGCGCCGCGCGCTGCTCTGCCGGCAGCACCGGATGGCAAGAGGTGAAGATCAGTCGCAACAGATCGTCGTCGATATCCTCGTCGAGCGCCGCCTCGATGTCGGGCATCGCGCGCTCCAGCTCGGCGAGATCGACGGCCAGCTGCCGATGCTTGCCGTCGATCAGCACGGTGCGGCGCAGCCGGTCGAGCGCCCGGTTCATGGCGACCCTGGTCAGCCAGGCGGCCGGGTTGTGCGGAATGCCGTCGCGGGGCCAGCGCTCCAGCGCCTCCACAAAGGCATCCTGCACCACCTCCTCGGCCAGCCCGACATCGCGCAGGGTGCGGGTGAGCCTGGCGGCGAGTTTCGGCTGCTCGATCCGCCAGACCGCTTCGATCGTTGCAGTCGCGGTCAATCCTTGAGCTCGTCGAATCCGTCGGCGACCTTCTGGACGTCCTCGGGAAAATCGTTCATCTCGAAAACGCGCCGGACCTCGATGACGTCGTTTTCCCCCGCGGGGCAGCGGCGTGCCCATTCGATGGCTTCCTCGCGCGAGCGCACGTCGATCACCCAATAGCCGCCGAGCACTTCCTTGACCTCGGCGAACGGGCCGTCGGTGACGGCTGGTTTGCCGCCCTTGAAGGAAACCCGTGCGCCCGATGACGGCGGATGCAGCCCGTCGAGCGCAAGCAGCACGCCGGCCCGCTTCAGCTCTTCATTGTATTTCATCATCGTCGCCACGGCCTCGGCCTCGGGCCTGACGTCGGGAGCCGCGGTCGCGTAGCCGCCGGGGATCATCAGCATCATGAAACGCATCTTTGTGTTCCTTCGGTTTGCAGGTTGCGATGATACGACGAACGGCGATCGGTGGAATCGACAGCGATGCGAATTTAATTGCGACGCCGGCAACCGAGGAGGCGCGGGCACGCGGCCGGCGCCAGCCTCTCAACCGTCGCTGCCTCAGGCTGCCCTGCCGCCCGATACGTAAGCCTCGATCAGCTCGACCAATTGCCTCTGCAATTCCGGCGCGTCGAGCATGTTGCGCCGTGCCGCGTTGTGGATCACGCCCTCGATCGCCGAGGAGAGCACGCGCGCCATCGTCTCGGTATCCTTGCGGCGCTTGCGGTACTGCGCGACGGCCGCCGCGTAATGCTCGAGATAGCGCGTCTGGAACGAGGCATGCGCGGCACGCGAGCCGCGGTCGCCGGGCGCCTCGTCGAGCAGCACCTGGTGCAGCGTCGGATGGATCGAGTGCGCGCCGATCATGCCGCGCACCAGCTCGCGCGCGAATTGCCTGAGCGGCTTCTCGTCGGCCGCCGCTTCGCGAATCACCGACAGCACATGATCGAAGTGACGGCGCCGGATCGCTTCGACCAGAGCGAGCTTGTCGGGGAAATATTGATAGAGCGAGCCGATGCTGACGCCTGCGGCCTCTGCCACCTTGTTGGTGGAAAAGCCCGCCCAACCGAGCTCGCTCAAAACGCGAGCACCGGCTTCGATAATCGCCTCGACGGTGGCGATCGAACGCGCCTGGCGCGGCTGCTTGCGCATGCGTGCGGCCGGCTTTGCAATGCGAGTAGACATCCTGGCACGTCTCCCGAGAATATAAACAGGATACTCACATTCTTTTCACCAACGCAAATGGACCGGAACATGAGCGCCAAGACCTTGCTGAAGAGCCTGCTTGTCTATCAAGCCTGGGCGAATGATGAGCTCGTGGGAAAGCTCGCGGGGATGGATCCGTCCCGCGACCCCGAGGAGCGGCGCGCCGCGATCCGCCTGATGAACCATATCCATGTCGTGTCGCGGATTTTTGCCGCGCATCTGAAGGGCGTCGCCCATGGCTATGCGAGCGACAATACCCCGGATACGCCCGAACCGCGCGCGTTGCGCGTCGCCTTGGCCGAGATCGACGGCTGGTATCTCGACTATCTTGAAACCGTTGCAGAGCAAGAGCTTGCCGACCCGGTCGCCTTCACCTTCACCGACGGCGACAGGGGTTGCATGACGAGGCAGGAGATGCTGACCCATGTCGTCTTGCACGGCAGCTACCATCGCGGCGAGATCGGCCGCAAGCTGGCCAGGATCGCGCTCTCGCCGCCCTGGGACACCTACGCCGTCCATCTGCACCGGGTCGAGCCGGCGCGCCGCCTGCAGCACGGACGCCAACCGGCGAGCACTTGATTGTCGCGCCTGAATATGAGCCTTAAGCTCACTTTAAAGCGCTCAAGCTTTGGTCGTCGCGCATGGCCGGTTCATCTGTAGATGTTTCTGCTGGACAAGATGAAGTCGACGTCCGACGGCCTCTTGTCTATTATGAGCACTCCGCTCACATTGTGATGAAAGGTTATGCCGCCGGTCGATGGAGGATCGGGCGATAGAAGCCGCGCGAAAATCTGTGGCCCGGGCCGTCACTTCGAAAGTGACAGATTCGCTCACAATTTTTCAATGAGATGCATCTTCGAGCGTTTCGTGTAACCAAAATTCAATAACTGAAAATCATTGTGTTGCTTCGCTGGCTAGACAGTCGCGAGTCAGATATGCATAGACATGCCGGGTCACTCACGACCATCGGCAAAACGCAAGGGGCATCGCATGGCAAAGACGACAACCAAGGCGCCGGCGGCGAAAGCGCCGGCAAAGAAGCCGGCAGCTAAGGCTGCCGCGAAACCTGCAGCAGTGAAGAAGGCAGCGGCCAAGCCCGCCGCCAAGGCTCCGGCCAAGGCAGCGGCGAGGCCGGCAGCGAAAGCTGCGGCTAAGCCCGCCGCCAAGAAGCCGGTAGCGAAGGCAGCGGCCAAGCCGGCCGTCAAGGCAGCGGCAAAGCCGGCGGCCAAGCCCGCCGCCAAGAAGCCGGCAGCGAAGGCAGCAGCCAAGCCCGCCGCCAAGGCTCCGATGAAGGCAGCCGCCGCCAAGGCACCGGCAGCAGTGAAGAAGGCAGCTCCGGCCAAGAAGCCGGCCGCCAAGAAGTAATCGCGTAAGCTTCGCTCGCGAACCGCAACAGGTGAGGGCGGGTGCCACCTTGGCACCCCTCTCGCCAATTCGGTGCCACAGCGAGCGGAGTCGGAGCGGACGCTCCTCCTAAAAGCTCTCGGAAATCTTGCCGCCAGGCAAAACTTCCGGGAGCTTTTTCTTTGGGGTGCCCGCGCCGACAAGATGCATTGGCCAATCCGGATTGCCCGGCTGGCCGTTGCCCTTCGGATCCCGATCGGTCAACAGTGCCGTAAACAACTGGGAACCCGATCATGCCGACACTGCTCTACGCTTCCACGTCGCCCTATAGTTCGAAGGTCCGCATGGCGGCCGCCTATGCCGGCATCGCGATCGACCTCGTGCCGGTCAAGACGGAGGACAAGCCCGCCGAGCTGATCTCGGCCAATCCGCTCGGCAAGATCCCGGTGCTGGTGCTGGAGGACGGCCGCTCCATCCATGACAGCCGCGCCATCACCCAGCATCTCAACCGGCTGTCGAAGAACGCGCTGTTCCCGCGCAATCCCGACAAGCGGCTCGAGGCGGAAGTTCTCGAGGCGCTGGCCGACGGCATCTGCGACTGCGCCCTGTCGATGGTCTATGAGCGCCGCACGCGGCCGGAGACGATGGTCTACCAGCCCTGGCTCGACCGTCAGTGGACGAAGATCGCCACCGCGCTCGACCTCATCAACGCCAATCCGCCGAAACTGCCGAAGAAGATCACCGCCGGCCACATGGCACTGCGCGCCGCCCTCGGCTATCTCGCGCTGCGTTTCGGCGGCCAATGGGAGAAGGGCCGCAGCCGGCTCGTACGCTGGGCGGCGAGGTTTGACGAGAAGTTCCCGGAGCTGAAGGCAAGCGTGCCCGGGTAGATACAGCCAATCTCCCCCCTTGTGGGGGAGATGCCCGGCAGGGCAGAGGGGGGCGCTGTCCCGCCGGCGTCTCAGTCTTTGCCAAGCATGTGCTGCCATCAGAACAAAGATCGGGCCACCTCGAAAGTTGGCGTTCCTTCGCGCCCCCTTTGGCCTACCGGCCATCTCCCCCACGTGGGGGGAGATTGGCAGCTTCGGCCTTGCGCCCGCCTTGAACCCCGCCCGCTTCCATGCTTGCTTGGCATCACCCAAGTCGGAGTGGTGAGCATGGCAAAGCCCTCAACCGGCGCCGCGCCGGACCCGATGGTCGCGCGCCTGCGCGCCGCCCTCGGTCGACGCGCCTTCACCGAGCAGAAGATGTTCGGCGGCACCTGTTTCATGATCAACGGCAACATGCTGATCGGCACCTCGAAGCGCGGGCTTCTGGTACGCGTCGGCAAGGGCGCGCATGCGGCCGCCGCGGCACTTCCTCATGCAAGCACGATGGAAATGGGTGGTCGCTCGATGGAAGGCTATATCCGCGTCGCGACCGAAGGGACGGCAGCCGACGCCGATCTTGCCGGTTGGCTCGACCGTGCATTGGCTTTCGTCGAGACGCTGCCGGCGAAGCGAAACCGCCGAAGCGGTCGAAATGAGGACGACTGAGGAGCTCGCCGCCTTCTGCCATCCGCGGACACAAAAAAACCGGGCGCAAGGCCCGGCTTTTCCGTGTCGTGGCTTTTACGACTTAGAACTTCATACCGACGCCGAACGTGACGCGGTTGTCCGAAGACTTGACCTTGCCCGTGTCGCCGAAGTTCTTGCTGCCGTAGTCGGTGTAGCGGTATTCGACACGGCCGAACACGTTGTCCGTGATCTTGATGTCGGTACCGGCGCCGGCGGTCCAGCCGAGCATGGCCTTGCTGTCGTTCACGCCGGTGAAGCTGTCGTCGATCTTCTGGTTCTTCGCAGCCAGACCGCCCGTGCCGTAGAGCAGGATTTCCGGGGTCACGGCATAGCCGAGGCGAGCGCGCAGCGAGCCTTCGATGCCGGTCTTGGCCGAAAGGCCATCATCCGAGCCCTTGGTGCCATTGTAGCCGAGGTCGGCTTCAGCACCGTAGACGAAGTTCTCCTGCTGCCAGTTGTAGCCGCCGAAAACGCCACCGATGAAGCCCTTGGTCTTGGCGTCGGCGCCCGGGGCCTTCACATGGCCGCCGAAGCCGTAGCCGAGATTGATACCGGCATAGGGGCCGGCCCAGGAAGCAACCGGAAGCTCGGCAACCGGGGCGGGAGCCGGCGGCTCCTCGGAAACGACGTCGGCCGCGAAGGCGGTACCACCAAGGGCGAACAGCCCGAGCGCAGCGGCGAGCGGCGCGAATTTGAGATTGGTCTTCATTATTATACTCCTTAAGCCACAAGACACTTAGGCTTGTTTGTTCATGAAACGCCCCGGCCCGTCCGGGGGGATAAACGAGCTTGGCGTTCAACGGTTCCAAATGTCGTGCTGAAATGCGGCTGAAGCGAACCTGAACTTGGGTCATTCCCCGGCGCGAATGAGGCCGAAAGGTGACGTTGCATCTTCGCAACAGCGAATGTCAGCAGGCTAAATATGTTGCGCTGCACACCGCTTGGTTCAAGGGGGCCGGCGACATATATTGCCGGGAACGGTGCCCCGAATCCGGCGGGGCGGACACGCGTCCGGGCCGCTTCGCCACATTCCTGCCCCAGGTGGAAATGGCATTTAACGCTTGGCCCGTCATATTGTGCCGGCTTCCCGGAATCGTGAAGCCGATTGAGGATTGACACCATGAGACAAGCCACGGCCGTCGCGCTGGTGACGGGTGGAGCAAGACGGATCGGCAAGGCGATCGTCGAGGACCTTGCCGCCAATGGCTTCGCCGTCGCGATCCATGCCAACCGGTCAAGCGACGAGGCCGAGGCGCTGGCGGAGAAGATCGCGGGCGAGGGCGGCCGCGCCGCCGTGATCGCCGCCGACCTCACCGACATGGAAGCCGTGGCCGGCCTTGTCGGCCGCGCGCAAGCGATGCTCGGACCTGTCACGCTGCTGGTCAACAACGCTTCCCTGTTCGTCGACGATCGTGTCGAGGATTTCGACTGGCAGGCCTGGGATCGCCACTTCGCCATCCATGTGAAGGCACCGGCGCTTCTGGCGCAGACCTTTGCCCGTGCCCTGCCCGAAGGCGAAGAGGGGCTGATCGTCAACATCATCGATCAGCGCGTCTGGAGGCCGACGCCACGCTATTTCTCCTATGCGCTGTCGAAATCGGCGCTCTGGACGCAGACCGAGATGCTGGCCCAGGCGCTCGGGCCGCGCATTCGCGTCAACGCCATAGGTCCTGGCCCGACGCTGAAGAACAAGCGACAGGACGACGATGATTTCGACAAACAGGTTGACGGCCTCATCCTGAAGCGCGGCCCGCAATTGCCCGAATTCGGTGCCACGATCCGCTATCTCTGGCAGGCGCGCTCGGTGACCGGCCAGATGATCGCGCTCGACGGCGGCCAGCATCTTGCGTGGCAGACGCCCGATGTGACAGGCATGGTGGAATGAGTCCCGCAGCCCAAAGACATAAGAGAAACGGCGGCGCCGCCGACGATCTGCCGCCCGATGTCGATCTCGACATCGAGGACGAGGCGGCGGAGGAGATCGTCGAGCCGGAGTCGATCCCGACCGGGCCTGACGTCGCCTTCACGGCCATAGACTGGACGCCACATGCCGGCGACGCCGACGGCATGGTCGGCGCAGAGGTGATCCAGACCCTGGTCAAGCGGTTGCCCAACCAGCCCGGCGTCTATCGCATGATGAACGCCGCCGGCGACGTTCTCTATGTCGGCAAGGCGCGCAGCCTGAAGAAGCGCGTCACCAATTACGCGCAGGGGCGCTTCCACACCGCCCGCATCGGTCGCATGGTTCGCGAGACGGCGACGATGGAATTCGTCGTCACCCGCACCGAGATCGAGGCGCTGCTGTTGGAGGCCAACCTCATCAAGCGGCTCAGGCCCCGCTTCAACGTGCTGATGCGGGACGACAAATCGTTCCCCTACATCCTGCTCACCGGCGACCATGTCTCGCCTGGCATCTACAAGCATCGCGGCGCGCGCTCGCGCAAGGGCGACTATTTCGGCCCTTTCGCCTCGGCCGGCGCAGTCGGGCGCACCATCAATTCGCTGCAGCGCGCCTTCCTGCTTCGAAGCTGCACCAACTCCTTCTACGAGAACCGCACAAGGCCGTGCCTCCTTTACCAGATCAAGCGCTGCGCCGGGCCTTGCACCGGCGAGATCTCGCATCAGGGCTATGCCGAGCTGGTCGAGGAAGCGAAGGATTTCCTTTCCGGCCGCAGCCAGAAGGTGAAGACCGAAATCTCGGCCGCCATGCAGCAGGCCTCGGAAAAGCTCGATTTCGAGCGCGCCGCCATCTACCGCGACCGCCTTGCCGCGCTCTCGCATGTGCAGGCGCATCAGGGGATCAACCCGCAGACGGTGGAAGAGGCCGACGTCTTCGCCATCCACCAGGAGGGCGGCCAGACCTGCATCCAGGTGTTCTTCTTCCGCACCGGCCAGAACTGGGGCAACCGAGCCTATTTCCCCAAGGCCGATCCGGCGCTGGAGCCGGCGGAGGTGCTGGGCTCGTTCCTGGCGCAATTCTATGACGACAAAGTGCCGGCGCGCGCGCTGCTTCTGTCGCAGACCACGCAGGAACAGGAACTGCTCGCGGAGGCGCTATCGACCCATGCCGGCCGCAAGATATCCATCTCGGTGCCGCAGCGCGGCGAGAAGAAGGACCTGACAGACCACGCGCTGCAGAACGCGCGCGAGGCGCTCGGCCGCAGGCTGGCCGAGACGTCGACCCAGGCGCGCCTGCTCAAGGGTTTTGCCGAGACCTTCGGCCTGGAAAAACCGCCGGTGCGCGTCGAGGTCTACGACAACTCGCACATCATGGGTACCAACGCGGTCGGCGCCATGGTCGTCGCCGGGCCGGAGGGGTTCGTGAAGAACCAGTACCGGAAATTCAACATTCGCTCGACCGAGATCACGCCGGGCGACGATTTCGGCATGATGCGCGAAGTGATGCAGCGGCGCTTTTCGCGGCTGCTCAAGGAACATGGCGATGAGCAGCCCGGCCCGGCCGTCGAGGACGAAACCGGCGAGGAGGATCTGGTCGCCGGCAATGGCGGCTTCCCGGCCTGGCCGGACGTCATCCTGATCGACGGCGGCCAGGGCCAGATGACGGCGGTGCGCCAGATCCTCGCCGATCTCGGCGTCGAGGACCGGGTGGTGGCCATCGGCATCGCCAAGGGCCCGGACCGCGACGCCGGCCGCGAGCGCTTCTTCGTCAAGGGCAGGGACTCCTTCATGCTGCCGGTGCGCGATCCGGTGCTCTATTTCGTCCAGCGCCTGCGCGACGAGGTGCACCGCTTCGCCATCGGCTCGCACCGGGCACGGCGCAAGAAGGAGATGGTGAAAAGCCCGCTCGACGAGATCGCGGGCATCGGCCCCGGCCGCAAGCGCGCGCTGCTCCACGCCTTCGGCACCGCCAAGGCGGTCAGCCGCGCCGCGGTCGAGGACCTGGTCAAGGTCGACGGCATTTCCGAGCATGTGGCGAAGCTGGTCTACAATCATTTTCACGAGAGCTGAGGGGCTAGGGCCGAGCACAGAGGTTGAAGAGGTTGTCTAGGTGGCGAGGTAAGAGGAGTCGCGACGCTTGTCGCGGTCGTCATTCTAGGGCGGAGCAAGGAGCGCAGCGACGCGGCGCAGACCCTAGAATCCATTCCGTGACGTCAAGGCATTGATCCCGTTGCAGAATTCTGCTCCCTTGCACTCCTCGCGCAAGGTCATGGCATGGATCCTCGGGTCTGCGCGTTCGCTTCGCTCCCGCTCCGCCCGTGGATGACGAAGCTGCGTGGGCTTCGCCAATCGCCAACGTTGCAGGAAATGACGATATCGAAGCTGCCGATGCTCCGTCCCCGAGAGAGGCGCCTTTCACCGACGTTCACGCCTTTTTTCCCTGTCCAATCGAATCTCGCCTGTTGACCCCCTACATTGGCTTCTGATTTGAGTAGGTCTGGCGGAGGAGATTTCCCGAGACGACATGGCACAACGCGCGTTCAACCTGCCGAACATCCTCACCTATGCCCGCATCGTCGCGGTGCCGCTGGTCGTGCTGTGCTTCTTTCTCGAAGGGCATCTGAAGTCGTCCGACTTCGCCCGCTGGTCGGCGTTGGTCATTTTCCTGCTGGCCTCCATCACCGATTACTTTGACGGCTATTTCGCGCGCGCCTGGCAGCAGACCTCCAACATCGGCAAGATGCTGGACCCTATCGCCGACAAATTGCTGGTCGCCACCTGCCTGCTCCTGCTTGCCGCCGACACCGACCGCCATGGCGGCATCGCCGGCTGGTCGCTGTGGGCGGCGATCATCATCCTGTGCCGCGAGATCCTGGTTTCGGGCCTGCGCGAATATCTGGCTGCCCTGAAAGTGTCGGTGCCGGTGACCCAGCTCGCCAAGTGGAAAACCACGATCCAGATGGTCGCCATCGCTTTCCTGCTGGTCGGCCCGGCCGGCGACAAGATCTTTCCGCTGACCACCCAGATCGGCCTGGTGCTCTTGTGGGTCGCGGCGCTCGTCACGCTCTACACCGGCTACGACTATTTCCGCGCCGGCCTCAAGCACATAATGGACGAGTGAAGACAATGTCCACGAAGCTCATCTATTTCGCCTGGGTGCGCGAGCGGATCGGCAAGCCGGAAGAGGACGTCGAATTGCCTTCCGGCATCGAGACGGTCGCCGATCTGCTGCGCTGGCTGAAGTCGCGCGGCGAGGAGTATGAGAACGCGCTGCAATATCCCGACGTCATCCGCGTCGCCATCAACCAGGAACATGTCGGCCACCGCGAGAAGATAGCGGGCGCGCGCGAAATCGCGCTGTTTCCGCCGATGACCGGGGGCTGAGATGGCCGGCGCCGTCGTGCCCGCCATCCGCATCCAGCGCGAGGATTTCGACGTCGCCGCCGAGATCGCCCGTCTGACCGGGGGCCGCGCCGATATCGGCGCCGTGGTCACCTTCTCCGGCCTTTGCCGCGACGAGCAGGGCGCGCTCTCGGCGCTCGAGCTCGAGCATTATCCCGGCATGGCCGAGGCCGAGATCGGCCGCATCGCCGCGCAAGCCCTCGAGCGCTGGCCGCTGCAGGGGCTCACCGTCATCCATCGCCATGGCAAGATAGCGCCGGGCGAAAACATCGTGCTGGTGGTCGCGGCCTCGTCGCACCGCCAGGCGGCCTTCGAGGCGGCGAATTTCCTGATGGATTATCTGAAGTCGCGCGCCCCCTTCTGGAAGAGACAGCATCTCGCCGACGGCACTCAAGGCGGCTGGGTCGAGGCCAAGGAAGCCGACGATCACGCCGCGGACCGCTGGAAGAAACAAGGCGAATAATGCATGTCGCCCAGAAGTGTGCAGCGGTTCTGGGGCAACGACATGCATCAGAAAAAACTCCCGTTCGGCCATCGAACGACCGCAATCCTTCCCAAGCCTGCCGATTTGCTTGGCGGAGCAATCCCATGCTGGACAGGATCGCGGAGTTCTTCATCTTCGGGCTGGTGCCGCTGGTCGTCGGCGTGCTTGCCGTGCCGGAAGCGACCAATGCCGGCGAAAAGACGATCGCGGGCGAGGTGACATATCGCGAACGCATCGCCCTGCCGCCCGATGCCGTGCTCGTGGTCGAGCTCGCCGACGTCTCGCTGGCAGACGCACCGGCGGCCGTGATCGCCAGGCGCAGGATAGCGCCGACCGGCCAGTTGCCGATCAAATTCGACATCGGCTTCGATCCCAAGGCAATCCAGAAGGGCCGGACCTATACGCTGCAGGCGCGTATCGCCGTTGGCGAACGGCTGATATTCGTTACCGGTACAAGGCACCAGTTCGATCCGCTGGACGGCAAGCCGCAGACGGTGTTGGTGAGAATGACGCGCTGATGTCGAGCGCCAGGCCGACTTCGCGAAGCTTGCCATCGCCGATAAGGATGGCCGCAATACCGTGCGCGACTTTCAGTCTGGAAACCGTGTTCACCGGAATAAACCGGCGGTGCCAGGCGTTGACTTATGCAGATGGCGGGCAGGCAAAGGGACAATGTCCCTTCACTTAAGCCGCCAGACCGGATGCGCGGGATCGATCTGGCACTCAATGGAGACCAGATATGAAAAAGCACACGCTCATTTTCGCAGTCACAAGCGTATCGCTGATCGCCTTCGCCGGTTTTGCCAAGGCGGACGACCATCTGTTCAACGCCACGCAGCATGGCCTCAGCCCTGACAGCCAGCCTTTCCAGACCAACAAGGCCGGCCATAGCGGCGACCTTGCACCTGGACAGGGCAGCCCGTTCGCCGGCGAGGAGACGAAGACACCGTCTACCGATACCGAGGCGGCAAACGCCCATGCGAATGTGAAAGACCGTCAAGCGAAGTGACGGGATACCCGCCGCGAGGGCGGCGCGATTCTCGTCAGCTCATGCGGCGAGCCCACCACTTTCGAGGGATCACGTCTGCGGCGGCGGTGGCGCCGGTGTCAGGCCGAAGCGGCGCATCAGGTCCATGATCCTGGCCCGGTCCGGCGGGCCGCCGGCGCCAAAAATGGCAAAGGCCTCGCGGAAATAGTCCGGGCTGATCGCCGCGGGTGTGACCACGCACAACACTTTGGCGGTTTCCGCGGTGTTGTTGTCGAAGCGATGGACCGCGCCGCGCGGAATGCAGAGAGCCTGTCCCACCCCGACCTCGTGTCTCTTGCCGTCGACCGTGAGCGTCAGTACGCCCTCGATGCCGTACATCGTTTCTTCGTAGTGGTCGTGGCTGTGCGCCGGGGCGAGCAGCCGCTGCGAGCCGGGCACGGTCAGTTCGAAGGCCGCGATGCTGCCGTTGGACTGGTCGCCGGTGAGTAGGAAGCGAATGGCGAGGCCGCCGTCATCGCCGATCGTTTCTTCCGCCGGATTGACGCGCACATCGCTGGCCTTCCCTAGCATTCCATCCTCCCATATGGTAAATCGAATTTACCGAAATGAGTAAACTCAATTTACCAACATGTCAATGCCTGAGTCCACGGACGATCCTCCGAAGAAACCGCCATTGATCGGCGCGCTGTTGCGCGTGCCGGCCTTGGCCATCCACCGCAAGCTGATCAGGGATTTGCGGGCATCCGGCTTCGACGATTTGAGCCCGCCGCATATGGCCGTGATCCAGTATCCAGGGCCGGACGGGATGCGTCCGAGCGCGCTTGCCGAGCGGGCTGCGATGAGCAAGCAGGCCATGAACCAGTTGCTGAAGACGCTGGAGGGGATGGGCTATATCATCCGCAGCGCGGCGCCCGACGATGCCGGTGGGACCGTCGTGAACTTCACCGACAGGGGCAGGGCCGCCTACCAGAAGATGGCGGACATCCTGCTCGATATCGAGCGGGAATGGGCCGAGGAGCTTGGGCCGAAGCGCTTCCAGGAATTGAAGACGCTGCTCGGCGATCTCTGGGACACGCCGCTGATCCGCTGAGGGCGCCAATTGACCGCGCCGCCTCGACCCCCTAGGCTCCCTCGAAAATGGGGATGGGGTTCCCCCGAAACCGCCCTTACGGGCTGATGACTCCTGCCAGGCGTGCTCTCGCGCGGCAGGATTTGTTTTTCCCGCTCGCACCATGCCTGATTTCGTGAAGTGATTCCGGTGCGGAATCGCGTTTGGAAAGGCATTGAAGCGATGACCCTTGCGGCTTGCGCCCTGGTCCTGATCGGCGGTTTCCTCGGCGGCATTTCCCGCTTCTTCCTCTCCGGCGTGGTCGGCCGTGCCATCGGCGAGACCTTTCCCTGGGGCACGTTGCTGGTCAACGTTTCCGGCGCCTTGGCCATCGGCGCCTTCGCAGGCGCGGCGCGGGCTGTCGGCGGCGTGTTCGCCAGCGATCTCGTGCGCGACCTGATCGTCGTAGGCCTGTTCGGCGGCTACACCACGGTATCGTCCTTCTGCCTGCAGACGCTCAATCTCGAGCTCGACGGCGAGGGGCGGCACGCAGCCTTCAACGTCGTCGCTTCGTCGGTTCTGTGCGTGCTGTTCGTCGCGCTCGGCTTCTGGGCCGTCGCCTGGGTAGTGGGCTGAACGATGACGGACAGGCAGATGGCGATGCGGCTTTATCTGGCGGTCGGTTGTGGCGCGGCGATCGGCTCGCTGGCCCGCTTCCTGTCGAGCTATGTCATCGTCTCGCTGCTCGGCATGAACGCGCTTTGGTCGACTGCTTTCGTCAATGTCGTCGGCTCGTGGATCATCATGGCCTTCGCCACGCTGACCGGGCCGGACGGGCGCCTGATGGTCGGCCCGGCTAGCCGCAATTTCGTCATGGCCGGCTTCTGCGGCGGCCTCACCACGTTTTCGGCGATGAGCCTCGATACATTTATCCTGCTGTTCGAGGGCGACTGGCCGCTGGCCGCGACCTATCTCATCAGCGTGGTCGGCCTGTCTCTCGCCGCGGCGTGGCTGGGCTACCTCATGGCGTCCAGGCTCAACCGCCTGCCGGCCGACAGGTGATCGGGCCAACAGGTGATCAGGGAGAAGAGAACATGGAACTTCCCACCCAATGCGCGCTGCTCAGGATCTTCTTCGGCGAGGACGACAGAGCAGCCGATGGCAAGCCGCTGCACGAGGCGATCGTCATCAAGGCGCGCGAGACCGGCATGGCCGGCGCCACGGTTTTGAGGGGCCCGCTCGGCTTCGGCCGCTCGAGCGTGCTGCACACCGCCAAGATCCTGCGCCTGTCGCAGGATTTGCCCATCGTCGTCGAGATCGTCGACGCGCCGGAGAAGATCGATGCGCTGATCCCCGAGATCAAGGCACTGACCAGGACCAAGAGCTGCCTGATCACCCGGGAGAAGGTGGAAGTCATCCGCTATGGCGACGGGGACTGAACTCCCCGCTCTCCCCGTCACCGCCTCGGAGACGGCGGCCGATCGTCACTTCATCGAAGACACCGGCGGAAAACAGTCTCATCGCCTCTATCGCCAGTTCCGACGCCTCGGAACTGCCTATAACGATGCCTCGCTCCTCGCAGACCTCGTCATAGATGCGCTTCAACAGGGCGAGGTCGTCCGGATAGGCAAGGCCACTTTCAGAAACATGAGGCTTGATCATGCCTCCCTCCCACGGTTCGGCGGAAGCGCGGCTCGCAGCCGCCGAGCGCTACTTTGTTGCCAATTTCGCTGAACCTAGGGCAGGCAGCGAATGTGACCACCCGTCTCAAAAACAAAAAAACGGCCCGCTGGAGCGGGCCGTTCCGTGAAACTCGAGCTTGCGCCTCAGCCGACGATCTCGGTGTCCGAGAACCAGTACTTGATCTCCTGCGCGGCTGTTTCGGGCGCGTCCGAGCCATGCACCGAATTCTCGCCGATCGACAGCGCATGCACCTTGCGAATGGTGCCATCGGCGGCGTTGGCCGGGTTGGTGGCGCCCATCACTTCACGGTTCTTGGCGATGGCGTTCTCGCCCTCCAGCACCTGCACGATCGTGGGCGCCGACGACATGAATTCCACCAGCTCGCCGAAGAAAGGGCGATCCTTGTGGACGGCGTAGAACCCTTCCGCCTCGCGGCGGCTCATCCACACGCGGCGCGATGCGATGACGCGCAGGCCGGCGTCTTCCAGCATCTTGGTGATGGCGCCGGTGAGGTTGCGCCTGGTCGCGTCCGGCTTGATCATGGAGAAGGTGCGTTCGATCGCCATAGGGTCGTCCTTGTTGTGGGAATGGAAACTGGGGTGGCGGGCTCTATACAAGTCGCCCGGCGGCTTGCCAAGGGGAGGTCGACTTCTGGTCAAGGCGAGCCGTTTGCGGGATAATCAGGTGGCTGCATGCGCCTCGGGCGCGAAGTCCGGAGCGCCGTGGCAGCGGAGCCCGAGGTGATGAACTGGCCCTATCTCACACGCGGCGACATGGCTGGCCTTCTTTTCGTGGTCGTGTTCTTCGCCGCTGTCGTCCTTGCCCTGCTTTTCTTCCCGCAGCGCGCGGAGCAGAATTTCGGCTTCGGCCCGGAATGGCAATGCGTGCGTATGGAACAGGGCGATCCGATCTGCGTGAGGCTGGCCGACAGCAATGCGCCGAATGGGGACGCGCGCGACAAGGGCGCGTCAAAGTAGGCGCTAAAGCTCAAACTCAAAGGTCACTGTAGGCTCATCGCCCGCCTTGAGGCCTTCCCGCTGGCGCACCGAGGCCTTGACCGGCAACAGCAGGCTGCCGGACGACGTGTCGGGAAAGAGCGACGTTTGCCACCTGGTCTTGCCGATCGTCGCCGTGATGCCGAGCGAGCCCCAAGGGCGCGCCAGCCCCGCCATCGCCGCCTTGATCCGCGCCGCGACGTCCGTCGGCAGCGTTATGAAATGCCAACCTCCCTTGCCGGGATAGACCCAGATCTCTGCCCGCATTTCATAGCGCAACATGGCGGTCCCGCGCTCGCGGCGTTCAGGCCGCAGCGGCGACCTGCCGGCCGATCCCGCCATGCAGGTCGAGGCAGCGCTCGAACCAGCGCGCGATGCCGTCGGCATCGTCGAGCAACTGGAAAGGCGAGGCGATGCGGCCCCATTGCAGCGCCCCGAACACGATGTAATCGACAAACAGCGGCGCCGCGCCGCCGATGAAGGGCTGGTATGTCAGCGTCGAGCGCAGCGGCTCCAGCGCGGCACGGAAGGCCGAGAGCCCGGCCTCGCGATTGGCCACGACGTCTTCCAGGCGCTTGCCGTAGCGCTGTTCGCGATTCTCGCGGAAATAGGCCGCGTTCGGTTCATCCTGCATCGCATGCAGATCGGTCAGAGCCACCGTCGCGATATAGGGGTGGATGGTGAGCTGCGACCAGCGCTCGATGAAGCGCGCCGTCGCCTTGCCGCCTTCGCCGGAAAACAGCGTCGGCCGTTCGGGATAGGCTTCGTCGAGATAGAGCGCGATGGCGAAGGAATCGGCCACCACGCGCTCGCCGTCGCGGATCACCGGCACCGTCTTCGACACGCCGCCTTCGACCTTCGGCACCTCCAGGAAGCGCGTCGGCATCTTGGTGGCGGCAAGCCCCTTATGCGCCAATGCCATCTTGGTCTTCCAGCAATGCGGGCTGAACGGGCGGGCGGTGTCATGGCCGACGAGGTCGTAAAGCAGAATGGTCATTGGCGGGTCCGTTGCTGCGGGTTACGTAGGGTCTGGATTCGGATTAAGCCGGGTGGGAAGAATGAAGCAGCATTTCATGATGTTTGCGGCCTACAATCAATGGGCCAATGGCCGCCTCTACGATGCCGCCGCCGATCTTGGCGAAGACGAGTTCGGTCGCGACGTCGGCGCCGTCTTCGGCTCGATGCTCGGCACGCTGAACCATCTGCTCGCCGTCGACCGCGTCTGGATGAAGCGTTTCACCGGCGAGGGCGACGCGCCCTCGAACACCGCCGCCATACTCTACCACGCCTTGCCGGCCCTGAAGCTGGCGCGCGAGGCCGAGGACAGGAGGGTCGTCGACTGGGTGAATGGGATGGGCGACAAGGCGATCACCGGGCGTTTCTCCTACATGACCGTCGACATGCGCACCGTCTCGCAGCGCCTTTCGCCTGCGCTCAGCCATTTCTTCAACCACCAGACCCACCATCGCGGCCAGGCGCATATGATGCTCACTGTGCTCGGCCGACCCTCGGTGCCGCTCGACCTGGCGCTGTTCCAGCGCTCCGAGGACGGTCGCGCCTACGCCTGAAAGCGGAACCGTCACATTTGGGAGGCGTTCTCAACCGAGCGCCGTGCTTGGCCAAAGTCGTTTGGCGGAGTCGCTTCCGATCCAACCAACAGTACCGAATTAACGTCTTGCTTTTGGTTTCGAAAATTTCTCAATAGTTTAAATATTGAAGTAAAATATCTTATATTTTTAGTTCAGTGATATAGCACCCAAAAACTACAACCTATTCTTGCAAACACCCCTCTGAAACCTGAGTGAAGATGAGCGCGTAGGTATTTTTGCGTAAAGCACATGCGAAACATAGATATTGGCATGATGCAGCGCAGCAAATAGTTATGAAAAAGAGGAGAGTGCAATGTCAAGTATTTCCAAAAATATCGCTAGAACTTTGTCATATGGTGCGATTATCGCTATTTTTGCCCTGCCCGCGAACGCCGCGAGCGGCATTGGTGTCGGCGTCGGCGCATCTGTCGGAGGTTCCGGCGGCATTAACGCCGGCGTCGGCGCGTCTGTCGGCGGTTCCGGCGGTGTCAATGCCGGCCTTGGTGCCTCGGTTGGCGGCTCGGGCGGCGTCAATGCCGGCGCCGGCGCATCCTTGGGCGGTTCGGGTGGCGTCAATGCCGGCGCTACCGCCTCGGTCGGCGGCTCGAATGGCATCAATGCCGGTGTCGGCGCCAATGTTGGAAACGGCATCAATGCCGGTGTCGGTGCCAATGTTGGAAACGGCATCAATGTCGGCCTCGGCGTGGGCATCGGCGGCAACCCGGCCAATCCGAGCAATCCCAGCAACCCGTCCAACCCCGGCAAGCCAACCAAACCGGGCTTGCCTGGCGCCGTCGCCAGTTTGTCCGGCAACCAGTTGGCGCGCATGAAGAAGCGCTGCGCCGACGTGCTTTCCAGTGCAGGCACTTATGACAGCGACCTCAGGGCCCTCTGTCTGATGATCGCGAGCCGCTGACGCTTGATCCGACCGAGCTTCGGCATGGATCACGTGCCGGGTCAGAGTGTCACGCCGTTCCCGGTGCCGGGCAACGGCCAACCGGGAGTGTCGGACCGGCCGTGAGGCTCTACGGCACTCTCCTACGCGTTGCCGGCTGCGGGCCGGCGGCGCGCTGACGAGAACCTCCGGCCAGTCGGGAAGCCCGCCACATCCGTGGTGGGCTTCCCGTTGTATGTTGTTGCGGAACCGGTCGGCTTGACTGCTCGCGTATCGTCGAAAGGCGAGAATTAACCAACTTCGCGGGACGAGGCGTATATTAGCAGTTCGTTTGCCTTCCTCGCGGCATGATGACCCTGACGTAACGGGAGCAACGGCATGCGCATCGATTTGTCCCCGACAAGTTGGGGCAGGGTCGTGGTGGTCACCGCCGCCGGCACCGCCTTTTTCATTGCCGCCGCCTTCTTCGTCGATTCCTTCAATTTCCCCTCGCTGTCGCCGCAGGCGCTGCTGTGGGCGCAACTCACGGACCTGTTCCTGCCGCTTGTCCTCGGCGGCTCCTTCCTGTTCTTCCTGATGTGGAAGATGCGCCAATTGGCGATCACGCAGAAGGAACTCGGCGTCATTGCCGCGACCGACAGCCTGACGGCGGTCTTCAACCGCGGCGCCTTCTCGATGCTGGTCGAGGCCTATCTCGAGCGGGCGCGGGGCCAGGCGGTCGCCGATGCCGGCGCGCTGCTGATCGTCGATGCCGATCACTTCAAGTCGATCAATGACCGCCTCGGCCACGATTGCGGCGACCAGGCGCTGAGGTTGATCGCGGCGACGATCAAGGGGCAACTGCACGGCGCCGACATTGTCGGACGTATCGGCGGCGAGGAATTCGCGGTCTTCCTGCCCGGCGCCGACGCCGCGCGCTCCTTCCTGGTCGCCGAATCCATCAGGCGCCGCATCCGCGAGGCCGAGTTCGCGCCCGGCGGGCGGCCCTGGCCGCTTTCGGTGAGCATCGGCGGTACCGCCTTCAGCGGCCCGACCACCTACCACGACATGTTCCAGGTCGCCGACCGCCATCTCTACAAGGCCAAGTCCAATGGCCGCGACCAGGTGAGCTTCGAGATCCCGCGCGGCGGGCCGGGCGACGCCGCCGGCACGGTCCACTAAATCAATTCCAGGAAAGTGCGATCCGTTTTGGCCCGGCAACCGCGCCGTAGCCGTTCGTTGCCGTGCCTGCGGCCCTGGAAGCCGAGGTCAACGGTGGCTGCGGTTGAGCAGCGGCCTGTGCTGACGGATCAACTGGCGCTCGACATCGAGATAGGGCCTGATCAGGCCCGCCGCGGTCGGGGTCGGCTCCGGCTGATGCACCACCGCCGTCAGCATGCCGTGTTCGGTGAGCAGGTTCAGCCACTTCAGCGCCTCCCATTTGGGCGTCGCGCCGCCGCGGCCGATGAGGCTGCGGTTGATATAGCCGGGATAGGAAAGCAGGCGCTTGCCCGCCGAGGCGCCGCAGGTGCCGATCCTGACCGCCTTGCCGTCGGCGGTGACCCAGGCATAGACCGCTTCGCCGAGCTCGCACACCTTGGGGTCGGTTATCGTCACACGGATCGACGACCTGTCCCGGCTGAGCCGCATTTCGGCCGCCGGCTTGAAACGCTCGCGATCGAGAAACATCCGCCCTCCCGATGCATGTCGCCCGGAAGTGTGCAACGGTTCCGGGACAACGACATGCATCAAAACAAAGACTTAAAGCGCGTCCGCAACTGACATGGTGAAACGCGAACGTTCCGTGCGGTGTTTCACGCAGCGCTCGAAAAGTTTCACGGGGATTTCGCGGCGCCGCGCATGCCATCAACGGTCCGTTCATCCTTTGGCGCCTAGTGTCGGAGACTGGCCTCAGCCGATCCGCGAGCGACCGTGTTCGATCTCATCGACTACAAGGCGGTGCTGGTCATCGCCCTCATCTTCATTCCGCTCGAGCAGCTCCTGCCGCTGCATGCCGAGCAATCGGCCACGCGCCGGCATTGGCTGAACGACGTCTTCTAACTGCTCTTCAACGGCATCGTCATCAAGTTCGGCCTGTTGCTGGCGCCGCGATGCTGATGGTCCCACGTGTCGTGCCCGAGGCGCTTTCGGCCACCGTCCAGTCGCAGCCTTTATGGCTGCAGGCGATCGAGGCCCTGATCATTGCCGATATAGGCTTCTACCTTGCCCATCGCGCCTTTCACGCGGTGCCGTTCCTGTGGCGCTTTCACGCCATTCATCACTCGATCGAGGAGATGGACTGGCTGGCCGCCCACCGCGTGCACCCGGTGGACCAGATCCTGACCAAGTCGGCTTCGTTCTTGCCGCTCTTCGCGCTGGGTTTTCAGGCGAGGCGCTTCTCATCTACGTGCTGATCTATCATTGGCAGTCGGTGTTCATCCACTCCAACACCCGCATCAAGTTCGGGCCGCTGAGATGGCTGATTGGCTCGCCGCAGTTTCATCACTGGCACCATGCCAACGAACGCCAGGCCTATGACAAGAATTTCGCCGGCCAGTTGGCCGTCCTCGACCTGATTGGCGGCACCTTGTTCATGCCGCGAAATATGCCGGAAAAATACGGCACCGACGAGCCGGTGCCGCAGCTCTACCACCAGCAGCTCGTCTATCCCTTCGTGACCGCGGCCGAGCCGGCCGCGCCGATCGCAGAAGCGTCGCCGGCGGCTGCCAAGCCGGAATGACAGCACGGAAAAGCCCGCCGCTGAGGGCGGGCTTACCCGGGAGGGGCGGTCTTCTTTTGTAAAATTCAGGCCGCGAAACCGCCATATCCGCGCGCCGCCGGCTTGACCGAGACGACCGGCTGCTCCGAAGGCCAGAGCACGCCCGCCGTCACCGCGAAGGTGATCAGCGCGTCGCGCGCGGCCTCGGGCGGGATTTCTCCACTCCGCGCGGCCTCGCAGGCCTTCACCGCGGCGCCGTAGCTGAGCCGCCGGCGCGACGGCGGGAACTCGGTCAGGAAGTCATGCATTTCGAACAGCGAGGCGATCATGCGCTTGTGGCCGGCGCCGACGCTGAGAGCGACCGGGGTGAAGAACGTCCTGTCGTGCATTCGGACCTCGTCAGTTGGCTGCGGAGGCGGCGAGCCTCCCGTCTGGGGAAGGACGCCACACAACGCGGCTTGCGGCGGGAGGTTCCACGCATGCCGCTGTTTTCTCAAGGATGGCGTGCCGCCCGCTGAAGCGGAGGCAAATCGGACTCTTCGCCTGGCAGTCGGCTGGAACGGGCAGGCGGCCTATTTCCACATCCCGCGCATGCGGGAGCCGAGATCGACCTTGACGCCCGGCTTCTGGCGCGGGTCGTCCTTGAGCGCGGCGCTTGCCCAGGACGACTGCGCGAAGGCCGAAAGCATCGAGGCCGGGATGAAGCGGGTGCGCGAGGCATAGACGTGGCGGTCGCCGCGCGCCGCCTGGTTGTGCGGATAAAAGCGCTGCGGCACGACGAGATGCAGGCTGTCCTTGGCCCTGGTCATCGCCACGTAGAGCAGCCGCCGCTCCTCCTCGATGTCCTCCTTGGTGCCAACGCCGAGATCGGCCGGGATGCAGCCGTCGACGGTGTTGAGCACGAAGACGTTCTTCCACTCCTGGCCCTTGGCCGAATGGATGGTCGACAGGATGAGGTAATCCTCGTCGCGATGCGGCGGCCCGGCCTGGTCGCTTGTGGCGTCGGGCGGGTCGAGGGTGAGCTCGGTCAGGAAGCGCTCGCGCGAAGGATAGGTCGATGCGATCTGTTCGAGCTGCATGAGGTCGGCGCGGCGCGTGATCGCATCCTCATGGATGCGTTCCATATGCGGCTCGTACCAGAGCCTGATCCGCTCGAGGTCGGCCGGCCATTTGGCGCCGGCGCGTAAGCCGCCATAGATGTCGAGGAAGACCGGCCAGTCCTGCGCGGCGCGCTGTGGAGGCCGGAACCGGGCAAGGCCCAGCGTCTCGTCCAGCGACGTAGCCATGGCGTCCACGATCTGCGAGGCGGCCGAAGGGCCGATGCCCGGCATAAGCTGCAGCACGCGAAAACCGGCGACGCGGTCGCGCGGGTTCTCGGCAAAGCGCAGCATCGCCAGCATGTCCTTGACATGCGCGGCATCGAGGAATTTCAGGCCGCCGAACTTGACGAAAGGGATGTTGCGGCGCGTCAGCTCCACCTCCAGCGGCCCGCTATGGCTCGAGGTGCGGAACAGCACCGCCTGCGCCTTCAGCGCCGTGCCGGCCTCGCGCTCGGCCAGGATCGCCTGGCACACATAATTGGCCTGCTCGGCCTCGTCGCGCACGCTGACCAACTGCGGCTTGTGCGACGACCGCCGCTCGGTCCAGAGATTCTTGGTGAAGCGCTCGCTGGCCTCGCCGATCACCTTGTTGGCCGCGGCCAGGATCGTCTCGGTCGAGCGGTAGTTGCGCTCCAGCATGATGACCGAGGCTGCTTGCGCGAACTGCTGTGGGAAATCGAGGATGTTGCGCACTTCCGCCGCGCGGAAGGAATAGATCGACTGCGCGTCGTCGCCAACGACGGTCAAGCCCACGCCGTCGGGCTTCAGCGCCAGAAGGATCGAGGCCTGCAGCCGGTTGGTGTCCTGGTATTCGTCGACCAGTACGTGATCGAAGCGGCCGCCGAGATGCGCCGCGATCTCCGGCTCGGCCGCCATCTGCGCCCAGTAGAGCAGAAGGTCGTCGTAATCGAGCACGTTCTGCGCCTGCTTGGCCTCGACATAGGCCGCGAACAGCTCCTTGAGCTGGTCCGCCCATGCCGCGCACCAGGGAAAGGCCGAACCCAGCACTTCACCCAGCGGCGCCTGCGCATTCACCGCCCGCGAATAGATCTGCAGGCAGGTGCCCTTGGTCGGAAAGCGGCTTTCGGTTTTCGAGAATCCCAGCTCGTGCCGGGCAAGGTTCATCAGGTCGGCGGAATCCTCGCGGTCGTGGATGGTGAAGGCCGGGTCGAGGCCGATCTGCTCGGCATAGTCGCGCAGCAGTCGCGCGCCGATGCCGTGGAAAGTGCCGGCCCAGGCGAGCGCGTCGGCGATAATGGCCGCGTCGCGCCCCAGCACCTCGCCGGCGATGCGCTCGACGCGCTTGGCCATCTCGGCCGCGGCGCGGCGCGAGAAGGTCATCAGCAGAATGCGGCGCGGATCGGCGCCCTTGACGATGAGATGGGCGACGCGATGCGCCAGCGTGTTGGTCTTGCCGGAGCCGGCGCCGGCGATCACCAGAAGCGGCGCGGCCACCTTGCCGTCGCCATGCATCACCGCCAGCCGCTGCTCGTCGTTCAGCCGGCCAAGATAGGCGGGCGCCTCGAAGGACGAATCACGAGCGGCGATGTTCATCGCCCATCAAGCATCGTTTCCGCTTTGTTCGCAATAATTTCCTCGCCCCGCGCGAGCGGGGAGAGGTGGCCGCGAAGCGGCCGGCGAGGGCTGCGTCGGCATCCATGCTTCACCGGAAGGGGCTGTTCCCACCCGAAAGAGCCGCTACCGCTTCGGCTCGACCCCCATCGCCGCCGACTGGCGCCGCAAATTGCGCCTCTCGTCGCCCGGCATCTCCAGCGGCGCGACATCGCCGGGCACCTCGTCGATGATCCTCACGGCGACACGATAGGCGGTGTAGGCCAAGAGGCCGGTAAGCAGCAGGCGGAGCATGACCATCTCCTCGTTGTGTCGTTTGGCTGGCGGTTCAACCATACGCAGGCC
The DNA here is from genome assembly GCF_006442815.1 of Mesorhizobium sp. B2-4-3. Taxonomy (GTDB): domain Bacteria; phylum Pseudomonadota; class Alphaproteobacteria; order Rhizobiales; family Rhizobiaceae; genus Mesorhizobium. The sequence goes on along the minus strand of NZ_VFVL01000027.1, from coordinate 8,869 downwards.
GGTTGGTTCCGCGCGCCACGCAACCAAACCGCTACCGCTTCGTTGCCCTTGAGATCACGAGCGAACGAGAGGAGGTCGTCATGAAGAAACTTCCTGTGCTGCTGGCTCTTGCGGCAGGGCTCGTGCTCGCCGCCTGCGACAACAGCGTGCCGCCGACCAAGGCGCCCGCCGTCGACCAGAACCCGCAGGTCGACAAGAATCCGGTGCCGAAATCGACCACCGGCGGCGATCAGCCAGGCACTCCGCCGAAGCAATAGCGCCAAGGCCGGCCTTGGCGAAATTATGGTCGGGCTGAACGAAGAAGGCCGGCGCTGCTTGGGAGGAAGCTGGGTAGCGCCGGCCAAGCGGGAAAATCAGGCCCGCCGCAGGACCAAAGATAGCTGAGTCTCGCCCCTGCGTCATGGTGCGATCGCGGTAGCCGGCTATGGAGCCACAGAAAATCACGAAATTCTGCAGGGCCCGCCATTGCGAGGCACGTCCGAGGTGCGGAATTCGCTCAAGTGAGCATTCGTGGAAGAGTGACCTTCACACCATCGCTACGCGCCGCACCGGAACGCTCTCGATCTCGACGTCCAGCTGGCGCTGCGTCAGCGCTGCTTCGGCCATGATCCACTGCTTGAACAACTGCACCTTGCGGGCGCCGATCGCCTTGATGGGGTTGACGAAATACCAGCCCGCCGTGTTGGGGTGGTGGACCGCGAAGGGGGCCATCAGCCGTTCGGCGCGGATGTCGCTTGCCATGTAGGCGCGGTTGGCGACCGCAAAGCCCATCCCGGCATTGGCCGCTTCGTAGGACATCATGCAGCTATCGAAATAAACGCTCCTGGTCTCGCCAAGCACGAAGCTCGCGCCGGCAAAGCCCAGCCACGACTGCCAGTTCTGCGTGCAGGTTTCGGAATGAAGCAGCGTGAAATAGCGCAGGTCTTCCGGCGTCACCTTCGACAGCGGCTTGTCGCCCAGCACATCGTGGAAGAGCTTGCGGCTGCAGACCGGTGTCAGGTCTTCCTTGAACAGCAGGTCCGAGGTGAGGCCGGGGAAGTTGCCGTCGCCATAGCGGATCTCGAGATCGTATTCCGAGGTCGAGAATTCATGCGTGGCGTAGGAAGTCGCCACCCGCATCTCGATGTCGGGATATTGCCGCTGGAAGGCCGTCAGCCTGGGAAACAGCCAGCGCGCGGCAAAGGTCGGCAGCACGCAGATCCGCAGCACATGCGCCTGCGACTGGCCCGTAGCCTCCATGCTGGCCGCCACGATCCGCTCCAGCGCCTCGCGCACGCGCGCCACGTAGGTCTCCCCCTCCGGCGTCAGCGACACGGCATTGCCGCCGCGCTCGAATATCTTGAAGCGAAGCTGATCCTCCAGGCTCTTCACGCGCTGGCTGACGGCGGAAGCGGTGATGAACTGCTCCTCGCCGGCACGCGTGAAATTCCTGTGCCTCGCGGCGCTCTCCACGATTTTCAGCGAGTTGAGATTGACCTGACTGAGCAGACGCACGGGGGTTTCGACCTTAAGCTGGGCTTACGCTACCACCAGCATTCCTAAATTTACAGGGGTAGGCGTTTAAATGACTGTTAACCAAGTGTTGCCCCCACTTTGGAGAAAGTAGAATGAACGCCCATACAATTCCCGAACTGCGTTGCGCAATGAGTCGCGAGGCCATCATTGGTCATGAGACGTCCTGGAAAGTGTCGGGTTTCGGCGTCGCCCAGTATCGTCACGGTTACGATCCGGCTCTGCTTGCCGCCATCGAGGAAGCCGCCCTGAAGTTGAAGGCCAGCCATGCCGTGCACAAGCACCTCGACCTCACCTTCATCACCGGCGCCGACCGCTATATTCCGGAGATCAAGGAGCTTTTGCACGACAAGCTGCGCCTGGAAAGACTGTCCGACATGATGGGCACCAGGCTCGAGCCGTATCCACTGTCGATCGTCGGCTCGACCGTCACCTTCATGAATCCGAAAGACGGCGCGGTCGAATGGCATTGCGATGGCGTTCCGGTGACCGAGCTCATTCCGCTGTCTATCAGCGACCCGCTCATCGGCGGCCATCTTGAAATCTATTGCGACGATTCCGAGACCGGCCGCTCGATCCTGGAATCCGGCCGCGATCTGCCGCGCAACAAGATCATGCGCATCGACCACAAGATGAACTATGCCACGCTTGGCCAGTTCCTCGGCGTGCTCCATCGCACCGCGCCGATCCAGCTCGGCGAGCGCGTCACGCTGGTGCTCAACCAGCGCTCGGCGACCAAGCCCTATGTCGACGACAACCGCATGTTCTACCTTGCCGCCGACAACGACCATGACCGTGCCTGGGTGAACGAGCTGGCGGAGGATGTCTGGACCAACCAACTGCCTGCCTACCGCCGCCATGCCGAGGAGCATCCCGCGCCGCAGCCCGAGGCGGTTTCCGGCGGGGCGAGGGAGTCTTGGTAATGACCGACGATCCGGTCGAGTGTCAGCCGCCTCCAATGTCGCTGAGCCTCGGTCCGGTCGCGCCGGAAAGTCAAAGCCGTTCCGGCGCCCTCGGGGCGGCGCTTGCCTTCGCCCTCGGCGCCGTGGCGCTGTGGGCGACCAACGCCCTGGTCGGCAAGACGCTGCTTGCCGCCTATCCGGTGTCGCAAGTGCAGTTCCTGCAGTTTTGCGGCGCGACCCTGGTCTTCGCGCTGATCCGGTTCTTCCCTTCCCCCCTTGTGGGGGAAGGTGGCCGAGCGAAGCTCGGTCGGATGAGGGGTGTTGGACGGATCACCGACGCCGGAGTTTCTTCCAACACCCCTCATCCGTCTCGGCGCTTCGCGCCGATCCACCTTCTCCCACAAGGGGAGAAGGGAAACGCCGCGCTCGCCTACGCGGTCGGCTTCCTTGGCTTGGTCGGCACGATGGTGCTGCAATATATCGGCTTCGCCTCGATGCCGGTTATCGAGGCAAACCTGGTCGCCTACACCTGGCCGCTGATGACCGCCGCGGCGGTCATCCTGCTTGGCCGTCCGCGCCGTCCGCTGTTGTTCGGGCTGGCTGCGGCGCTCGGCTTCGTCGGCGTGGCGCTGGTGATTTCAGGCGGCCGCGCGCAGAGCTGGTTCGAAGGCAGCCTCGTCGGCTATCTCGCCGCTTTCGGTTCGGCGCTCTGCATGGCCTTCTACTCGCTCACTGTCGGCCGCCTTGCCGTGTCGCCCGACCGGCTGCTTTTGCCCTCGGCGCTGATCGGCGTCGCGCTCACCTTTGCCTGGTGCCTGCATGACGGCGTCGTGCGCCCGACCGGCGCGCACCTTCTGCTCGGCCTCTATCTCGGTGCCGGCCCGATGGGGCTCGGCTATTATTTCTGGTCGCGCGCGGCGAAGCTCGATCATGGCGGCAGGATAGCGATCGTCGCCTATCTGACACCGATTGCTTCCACGTTTCTGCTGACGCTCTCGGGCGAAAGCCTGTCGATGACGGCGGTTGCCGGCGCCGTCCTCGTCATCGGCAGCTGCCTTGCGGTCGGCATCGAAGGTACGGAGACCAGGCATGATGTCCAGGATGGCCGTTGACGATGACGAACGCCGCGCCAGGCAGGAGGCGCACTGGCTGGTCAGGGAGTTTGGCGCGGAGGCGCCGCTCTATGCCGCCATGAAGGCCGAAAAGGCCATCGAGCAGAAGGATTTCGGCCGCTGCGCGCGCTGGAAGCGCGTGCTGGAGATCCTCGCGGACAAGCCGCCCGCGGAACTCAGGCGCGGTGTCGCCGCCAAATGACCGATTTGCCACGGGGCCGCCGAATCGCGCATGTTCGATTATCCGACGGTAGATTATCGCGGCCGTGCCGGAACTTGCCCTGAACTTCGATTTTTCAGCAACTTTCACGGCGAATCGAAGTGCTATAGCGCCTTTTTCGCATGCAGGTGGGCAGTCCGTGCTATAATGCGTTCGCTATAGCTGTTAGAATTCCTAACTTGCGCGTTTCCAGTCTGTGTAGAAACATCGCCCGGTATTGAGTCTCGTAGCTTTACTGACTATGGACGGTCCGTTGGGGGGCAGGTCCAATTCGATACACCGACGAAAGTCTTAAAAAGAGCTGGCGATTTGAGGACCAGCAGAAGGTGAAAAAATTGTCCAACATCGACGACAAGACTGCAATCGAGCTGACCGCCGACATTGTTTCAGCCTATGTCGGCAACAATCCGCTCCCCGCCTCTGGCCTGCCTGATCTGATCGCCAGCGTCAGCGCCTCGGTTCGCAAGCTCTCCAGCGGCAGCATTGTCAAGGAGGCGGTGGCTCTGACGCCCGCCGTCAACCCGAAGCGCTCTGTTTTCCCCGACCACATCGTGTGCCTGGAGGATGGAAAGAAGTTCAAGTCGTTGAAGCGCCACCTTGCGACCGACCATGGTCTGACGCCGGACGAATACCGCGCGAAATGGGGCCTGCCCGCCGACTATCCGATGGTGGCGCCCAGCTATTCGGCGACTCGTTCCGCACTGGCCAAATCCTCCGGCCTCGGCCGCAAGCCGGCCGTAGGCGACGCTGGCAAAGGGAAGCGCAAGGCCAAGGCCTGAGGCATGTTGCCCGCAACGGATGATGTCGCGCCATGGCCATGGCGCGACCATCTGACCGCGCTCGGCGCTTTGCGCCGGGGGTAGCCGTCCAGTCCTCGGTGGACGCGGCCGACGGCGTCAGGGCGCGGCGCACCCTGTTTTCGCTGGGCGATCCCTCCGGCGACATGCTTGCCGCGCTCGACGCGCTTGACCGGTTCGAGCGCCATCGTCGAATGCGACGACCCGCCGGCCATCGAAGCGCGCAGACTGAAATGTCTCGCCGTCCTTGAGCAATTCCAGGAAAAGTGTGCGCGGTTGGGCTCGGCGCCTTCGCCGTAGCCTCCGCCCGGAATTGCGTCAAAACAAGGAAATAGAGCGATTTACCGTTTCCATGAAACGGTGAAACGCTCTGGACCGGCTTACGGCAAGCGCTCAGCCGCGGACCTGAGGTGGCTCCGCCGGCCGGACCCGCTTGGGGTCTTGCTCGTTGGCTAGGCTTTCCGCCTCGACCGCCGTCATCTCAAGAAGATAGACGAGCATGTTGTAGCGCGTGCGCGAGAGCATTTTCGCCAGCTTGCGCGTGATTTCCGCGACATATCTCAACGTGCGTGGATCGTTGACCGCCGCGCCCATCGTGAGCTCCTGAAGGCCAGAGCCAAGTTTCTTGGACCAAGTTATCGTTGGCGCCAACTCACGACTCACGGCGCATCGGCAAGGTCGCAGGTTTGCGATAAAAACTGAAATCAATTTTTGATAAGCATCATGCTCGGCTCGGAAGATTTTGCTGTCTTTTTTGGTGGTATCGTCTCTTGCTGCATCAATATTGAGCACGATGCAAACTTGCGGTTGTCTTCCTGCGCCGGGTTGATCTTTCTCCGGGAATGTTGATCGCCGAGGCAGGCAGGAAGCGAGCGGCGGGTGCGGCCTAGTTCTTATAGGCGGAGCAGAAGCCCGGCGGGTTGTCGTTGCCGATCATGGCGCAGCCGCGCTTGATCTCGTCGACCATCATGCTGCATGCATTCTGCCCGTTGCAAGGCGGATTGGTAGCCGGCGACACCTGGATGCACTGCGAGACATACTGGTCCGACTTCGCCTTGCCGGCGGATTGCACGCATGGCCGCGTGTCGTTCTGGCTTGCCTTGGCAGGGGCGGGTTTCGCAGGCGCGGCTCCAGCCTTCGCAGGCGCGGCACCAGCCGTCGCAGGCGCGGCACCAGCCGTCGCAGGGGGGGCCTTCGCAGGCGCGGCACTGCCGCCGCTTTGCGGCACGCAGGAGAGATCGCCTTCCGGGCATTGCAATTGGTGCTGCAACTGCGCCAGCCGCGCCTTGGTCAACTCCGCCCTGCAGGTCTCGACGAGGGTCGAGTACACTGAGCCATCGGCATAAGGCTGGGTGCGGAAGGCGCACTCCTTGTCGCGGAACGGGATCCAGGCGCGCTGCGCGTCGCGCAAGCGCTTCAGGTCGGCGGGAGCGAGACGTCCCGCCAGCACCTTGTAGACCGCGTTGAGGCCAGCGTCGGCCGAAGCGGCATTCGCGGTCGTGCAAGTAGCAAGGTCGGCCTGCGTCTTCGCTGCCGCGCAGTCGATGGCCGCACGGGCCGCGGGGATGGTGAGAAGCATAGCCAGCCCGGCGGCGACTGCGAAAATCGCGACCGCCAGCGAGGCCGAAAGGAGCGTGGTCTTGCTCGGCATCTGATCTGTCCTCTGCTTGAATCGAACCCCGCCGCTCGCGCCAGCATAGGTTGAGACAACAGCCGCGATCAACGCCAAACCTGTGACGTGGCAAGCAAAGTGTGACCGGTGATTGGCGAAAGCGGAGGAACGAACAATCTTTCCTTGGGGAGACAGCCCGACAGGGTAGAGAGGGCGTGTCCGCCGGCCTCTTCGTCAATCATAGGCAAAGCCTAAGATGCTTTTCCGGAATCGATTTGGATCAACAGGTGTTCCGGCTCCCGCGTCTCTAGCCGGTTCGTAATCTTGGCTGCTTGGGGGGAGGTTGGGCGGCCCTGCGGCCCGCTCGCGGGTTCAGCGGCGAGAGCAATGTGAGCGGTCTCGTCTTCGAACAGAACCACCTGCGTCGCCAGCGCGGTCGTCGTGGCGACTTGGAAGAAGATGAAGGCGAGGGCGAGATAGCGGATCACGGGCGTCCAAACGCTTGGGCCGGCAACTGGTTCCAGTCCTTCGAGTTTTTTGCTGAAACGGCCAAAGACAGCGCGCGGCGTGTCTCATCCGGGCCCCGGCTCTTGCGAAGCGCCGATCTCCCGTGCAAAAGCCGGCCATGCTTATTATCAACGACCTTACGCTGCGCATGGCGGGGCGGCTGCTTCTCGATCATGCTTCATTGACCCTGCCGGCCGGCACAAAGGCTGGCCTTGTCGGCCGCAACGGCACCGGCAAGACCACGCTGTTCAAGGCGATCACCGGCGATTTCGCTTCGGAGACCGGCTCGATCAGCCTGCCGAAAAGCACCCGCATCGGCCAGGTGGCGCAGGAAGCGCCCGGCACCGAGGAGCCGCTGATCGACATCGTGCTCAAGGCCGATATCGAGCGCACCGCGCTGCTTGAAGAAGAAAAGACCGCGACCGACGCGCACCGCATTGCCGAGATCCACATGCGGCTGGCCGACATCGACGCGCATTCGGCCGAGTCCCGCGCCGCCACCATCCTTGCCGGCCTCGGCTTCGACGATGCGGCGCAGCGCCGCCCGGCCTCCTCCTTCTCGGGCGGCTGGCGCATGCGCGTAGCGCTCGCCGCCGTGCTGTTTTCCGAGCCTGACCTTCTGCTGCTCGACGAGCCGACCAACTATCTCGACCTCGAAGGCACGCTCTGGCTGGAGAATTACGTCTCGAAATATCCGCACACGGTTCTGCTGATCTCCCACGACCGTGATTTGCTCAACCGCGCCGTCAATTCCATTGTCCACCTCGATCAGAAGAAGCTGACCTTCTGGCGTGGCGGCTACGACCAGTTCGAGCGCCAGTACACCGAGCAAAAAGAACAGCAGGAAAAGGGCCGCATCAAGCAGGAAGCCGCCCGCAAGCATATGGAATCCTTCGTCGAGCGCTTCCGCGCCAAGGCCTCCAAGGCCAGGCAGGCGCAGTCGCGCATCAAGGCGCTGGAGAAGATGAAGCCGATCGCGGCCATCGTGAACGACACGGTGCGGCCGTTCTCCTTTCCGGAGCCGGTGAAGACGGTGGCTTCGCCGATCGTCGCGCTCAACGGCGTCAATGTCGGCTACACCGAGGGCAGGCCGATCCTGAAGAAGATGACGCTACGCATCGATGCCGACGACCGCATCGCGCTGCTCGGCGCCAACGGCAACGGCAAGTCGACCTTCGCCAAATTGCTCGCCGGCCGCCTCAAGGCCGAGACCGGCTCGATGACGATCGCGCCGGGCCTGAAGGTGGCGATCTTCGCCCAGCACCAGCTCGACGATTTGCGCCCCGAGGAAAACGCCTACGAGCATGTACGCAGGCTGATGCCGGAGGCGCCGGAATCGAAGGTGCGCGGCCGTGTCGCCCAGTTTGGGCTCACCACCGAGAAGATGAACACCGCCGCCAAGGACCTGTCCGGCGGCGAGAAGGCGCGGCTGTTGATGGGGCTGTCGGCCTTCGAGGGACCGAACCTGTTCATCCTCGACGAGCCCACCAATCACCTCGACATCGACAGCCGTGAATCGCTGATCCATGCACTGAACGATTTTCCGGGCGCGGTCATCCTGATCTCGCACGACCGGCACCTGCTCGAGGCCACCGCCGACCGGCTCTGGCTGGTCAAGGACGGCGCGGTCAATCCCTATGACGGCGACCTCGAGGATTATAAGACGCTGGTCACCGGCGTGTCGTCCAACCGCCGCGAGCAGAAGGAAGCGGACAAGGCGTCCAAGGCCGACCGCCGCCGCGAAGCCGCCCAGCGCCGCGCGGCGCTGGAGCCTTTAGCCAAGGAAATCCGCGCCACCGAGGCGCTGATGGACCGCATCCGCAAGCGCATCGACCTGATCGAGGACGAGCTTGCCAATCCGGCCGTCTATGAAAAGGACCCCTCGACAGCGACGCGGCTTGCCAAGGAACGCTCGCAACTGGCGCAGACGCTGGCGCAAAACGAGGACAAGTGGCTGACGATGTCGGCGGAATATGAGGAAGGGATCGCGGAGTAGGGACTTCCCTTCTCCCCTTGCGGGAGAAGGTGGATCGGCGCGCAGCGCCGAGACGGATGAGGGGTGTTCCAGCGGAGTGAGACGTCGGTCTTCCCTGGAGCACCCCTCATCCGTCACCTCCGGCGCCTCCTTCTCCCACAAGGAGGGTTTTGCACGGGAGCCGATATTTAGCGCATGAGGCAGATGGGCGTTTTTTGAAAGGCGCTCGGGC
>NZ_VFVL01000026.1 GCF_006442815.1 Mesorhizobium sp. B2-4-3 | reverse complement strand
CGAGTGCCGAGACGCTGACTTCGGGCGAGAACGACACCACCGGCAACGACTTCGTCAACACGCAGCTCGGCTCGATCTCGGGCACCAAGTGGCAGGACGCCGACGGTCTGGCCTCGACGACGAACGACCGCACGGCGCTTGCCGGCTGGCAGATCACGCTGCATGGCGACACCAATGGCGACGGCATGGTCGACGTCACCTTGACGACGACGACGGACGCCAGCGGCCATTACACGTTCTCCGACCTCAAGCCCGGCCTCTACACCACCGACGAGACCATGCAGAGCGGCTGGTTCCAGGTCTCCGGCTCGAGTGCCGAGACGCTGACTTCGGGCGAGAACGACACCACCGGCAACGACTTCGTCAACACGCAGCTCGGCTCGATCCACGGCTTCAAATTCGAGGACATGGATGCCAATGGCAAATACGATGGAAGCGATACCCCGATGCAGGGCATCACCATCCAGTTGCAGGGCGACGTGGACGGCAACGGCACGATCGATACCCTTACCACTGTGACCGACAAAGACGGCCATTTCTCGTTCGAGAATCTTCGCCCGGGTACCTACACCGTCAGCGAACTGTTCACGGACGGAAAGACCTGGGCAGCGACCGTCGATCATGACGGCAATGGGAGCGGCGACGCCACCACGACAGTAACCGTGCTGAGTGGACAGGAACTTGTCGCGGTCAGTGGGCAGGAGGGGCCGCTCGGCACCCACACCGAAGTCAACGTCGGCAACGCCCTGACCTTCGGCAATCACGAGCTCGGCGCTCTCGGGCTCACCCCGGGCTTCTGGTACAATCATGAATATGTGTGGGATGCTCCGCTCCCCGGCTTCGGTTCGGACAACAGCAATGGCGGCGTGGATGGCAAGGGTGTCTCCCTCGCTTCCAAGCTCGCTGCCGCCGGCACGATCTCGGCGCCGGACATCGCCAACAGTCTACCCGGGAATCTCGATGTCGACGGCGACCACCACAAGGATCTGGTGTTCACCGATGCCAGCGGCAAGTCCCTGGTCATCGAGTGGGACGATGCGCGCGAGATCGTCGGCGGCGCCAACGGTACGGGCGGCGACAAGCTCGGCGATTTCGTCCGCTATGCGATTACCACGCTGCTCAATGAGGCCGGCGTCCCGAACTTCAGCGCGCCGGCAGGCATGAATGCCAACATCACCGACTGGCTGATCGCAAATGGCGGTGTGACGCATACCGACTTCAACGGAGACGGCCAGATAACCGATGCCGACCCTTATATCCTCAACTACAACAATGCCACGGAACCGGGCAAGGACGGCTTCACCAAGACGATCAAGGCAAGCAGCGCCGCCTGGCAGAACACCGTCAACGGCGTGCCGTCCGGCGCCCAGATCTTTGCCGACATGAACGCCACGACCGACGGCGCCACCGGCAACAACATGATGATGTCGTTGAACCAGTCGCATGTTTTCACCACCCAGGACGAGGGCGATCACTTTGGCATTCTCTCGTCTGTGCTGAATTATTCGGGCAGCTACCTGCAGCTCCACGTTTGATGAAGCCATGCGCTGATCTCATGCGAACACCGATCGAGGGCGAACTAATCTCGCCCTCGATCCCTCGCGCCGGAGGCGTCCGATACCAATCGCGCGCGATCAAATTCAAGAAAAGGCGAAGAGGGCCGATATGAACCAGCGCGTTGAGAAGATCATCGATCGGCCCGATGCGCCGGAGATTTTTTGCGATGGCGCCCTTGCCATTAGCTTTCGCCAGGATGTGCTGCGGCTTACCCTCTATTCGGATCGCATCGATGCCGCGGAGCGCGCGAACGTCAATCGCGTCGTTGTCGGGCAGCTATCGATGCCACCGGCGGGTTTCGTCGATCTCTACAATCAGATGACCGCGGTCATGGCGCGACTGACGCAGGCCGGCAAGGTGCAGCCGGTCGAACAACTCGCACAGCAGCTTTCCTAGAGCGGTTCAGCGTTTCACAGAATCGCGGAACCGCTCTAAGTATTTGTTTTTACGCAATTCCGGACGGAAAACCGCTGCGCACTTTTCCTGGAATTGCTCTAGGGCGAGGAAAACCCTCAGCAAAGCGACTCACAAAGAAAAAGCCCGCGATTCGGCGGGCTTTCTTTTGCTTTGGCTGGAGGCCTTTGCTTAGTTGAACTTGTACTTGGCGCCAACGCGGACCGTCTGGATCCGCGGGGTGTCTTCGAGGAAGCCGCCGGAGCCGAAGTCTTCCTTCTGGTACTGGGAATAGCGATATTCGAGACCGACCGTCATGTTGTTGGAAACGGCAGTTTCGAGGCCGCCGCCGATCGAGAAGCCGCTGGAGCCCCAATCAAAGATATCGCCGCTGCCACCGCCTGCGACCGAGCCATGCAGGTTGAAGTGCTGCCAGCTGTAACCGCCAATGACATAGGCCAGCGTCGATTCGTTGACCTTCGCGCCGATACGCGCCAGTGCGTCGAAGCCATAATCGGCGTCGCCCTTGATCGAGAGCGGGCCGAGATCGAGCTTGGAGCGGATGCCGGAGTACCGCGCGTCGAACTGAACGCCGGCCACCCAGGCGCCGAAGTCCTGATCGTAGCCGACGCTGGCCTCGCCGAACACGCCTTCGCCGCCGATGCCGTCCAACTCACCTCCCGTAATCGAAAGGTCATGCACCTGGGCGCCTGCGCCGAGGGCGCCGCCGACATAGAAACCGGTCCAGTTGTAGGTCGGCGCGGCAAACGAGGCTCCACCGCCATCCTGGGCGTTGAACCGGTAGTTGGCGCCGATGAGGAAAGTGTGGGTCGACGGCTCGATGTTCAGCGACGCGCCACCCAGGTCGAGCACCGACTTGTCGCCATAGTCTGCGTAGCGATACTCGGTCTTCAGCGTCCAGTTGCCGCGAAGGACCGTCTCCATGCCGACGCCAAGCACATAGCCGCTGCGATTCTGGGTGAAGCTGAACCCGCCGCCGCCGAGCGACCCGTCAAGCTTGAAATGCTGCCAGCCATAGCCGCCGAGCACATAGCCCAAGGTGCTCGGGTTCAGCAGATAGCCCGCGCGCAAGCCGGCATCGAAGCCGTAGACGTTCTGGAGGTCAGCGTCGAGAAAACCGGACGCGCTCAGCGACGGTCCGATATTGCCGTAGTGGGCGTCGATGAAGCCGCCGAGCAGGAAGCGTTCGCTGACCATGTAGTCATAGCCGGCCGACAGTTCGCCGAACACGCCATTGCCGCCGATGCCGTTGAAGCTCACGCCAGGAACGCTGAGCTGGTGAACGGTTGCGCCGGCGCCGACGCCGAAGCCGACATAGACGCCGCTCCAGTTGAAACCGGGAGCCGCCTGCTCCTGGACCACGTCGGCGGCATGCGCGGCCGACATCAAAGCGACGACCGAAACGGCGCCTAACAAAACAGATTTCGCGGAAAAGCGAGTAAGCATAGCCCATAACCCCAATTAAACCCGACGAGGTTCTAGCAGAGGTTGTTGAAATTTGTGGTGGCAGAAATGCCACACCCATGGGCAAACTGCCGCAACGACAGGCACAAACAGGCGATGCTCCCAAAAATGGCCAGCCGGACCGCTGCAATCACTCCAGCGGGGGTCGATGCGCAGGACCCTTTAGACCTCGGATAGGTTTTGCCGGTATCTATCGGGAAAAAGGAGCTGGAAAGTCATGACCGAGATCTGGCGCTCACTCCTGGGCAATCTTGCCCTCGTCTCGATCCTCGTCGTCGCCTGGGACCTCGTGGCGGATTTCACCGGGCGCCTGCCGCGGTTGATGCAGTCGCTGATTCTGGGCGCGGTCATGTGCGGCGGCGCGATCATTTCCATGGCGACGGCGCTCAACGTCTCCGGCTTCGTGGTCGACCTGCGTGCCGCCTTTATCGCCGCGGCCGCCTTTTTCGGCGGATGGCCGGCAATGTTCATCGCAACCGCCGGCTCCATTGCCTATCGCGTCTATCTTGGCGGGCAGGGCGCGAATGTCGGGGCCATGAGTATCCTGATCACCGCCGTCGTCGGGCTGGCGTGGCATCACGTCGTCGCGGTCCGCTCGCGCACCATGCTCGATATACTCGGCCTCGGCGTGACGGTGGCGCTCACCGGGCTGATCATGCTTGTGGTCATCCCGCAGCAGGTTCTCACCGGCTTCGTTCAGCAGAGCACGCTTCCGTCTCTGGTGTTCCGATTCCTCGGCACCTTCATCATCGGCGTGCTGCTCGACCGGCAGCAGCGGCGCCGCGATCTCGCCATGTCGAACATGATCTACCGTGCCATGGTCCGCGAGCTGCCGGATTGCCTTAATGTGAAGGATGCCGCCGGCCGCTTTGTCGTTGCAAACCCGGCCACCGCCGAAATGATGCGCGCCGCCTCGGCCGAGGACCTTATCGGCAAGACGGATTTCGAGTTCTATCCGAAGGACGTGGCCGAGCGCTTCAGGCAGGATGAGATGGGCGCGCTGGAGGCCGGGCAGACGTCGCGCCTCGATCAGCCGGCACTTTTCCCGGATGGCAGCCAGGGCTGGCTCTACACCTTGAAGGCACCCTTCCGCGACGAGACCGGCAAGATCGTCGGCGTTATCACCTACAACCGCGACATCACCGAGCAGAAACGCAACGCCCAGCTCAAGAACGACTTCATCTCGACGGTCAGCCATGAGCTGCGCACGCCGCTGACGTCGATCCGCGGCTCGCTCGGCCTGATCGCGGCGGGCGTCGCGGGCGAATTGCCGGCCAAGGCCGCCAATCTCGTCAACATCGCCCACAACAACAGCGAGAGGCTGGTTCTTCTCATCAACGATATCCTCGACATAGAGAAGATCGAATCGGGCATGATCAGCTTCAAGATCAAGCAGATGCCGCTGCGCCCGGTCCTGGAGCAGGCCATCGCCGCCAGTTCAAATTACATGGCCGAGAGCAGGATCCGCATCGTCCTGGTCGACGATGCGCCGCGCGCCGAGGCCAATATCGACCCCGACCGCCTGCACCAGGTGATGGCGAACCTCCTGTCGAACGCGATCAAGTTCTCCGATCACGGCGGCACCGTGATGGTGAAGCTGCAGCGCCGCGACAGCGACATGCTGCGCATCTCCGTGATCGATCAGGGCGCCGGCATTCCCGAAGCGTTCCGCAGCCGCATATTCGGCAAGTTCGAGCAGGCCGACGCGTCCAGCACACGCAGGAAGGGAGGCACGGGCCTCGGCTTGAGCATCGTCAAGACCATTGTCGAAAAGCTGGGCGGCGCCGTTTCCTTCGAGACGGAGGAAGGCAAGGGAACGTCGTTTCACGTCGACCTGGCCGAAGCGCACAGGCAGGAGGAAAAACCGGTCTTTGTCGAGCGCCGGTCGCGCAAGCGCGATGGCCGCCTGCGCGTCCTGATTTGCGAGGACGAGCCCGACGTCGCCGCGGTGATCGCCGCGCTTCTCGACGCGGAAGGCTTTTCCAGCGACGTCGCCCCCGACATCGGCACCGCCAAGGCTCTGCTGGCCTCCCGCGATTACGTGGCGCTGACGCTCGACATCAAGCTGGCGGGGGAGTCCGGCATCAAGCTCTTCCACGACATCAGGGCGTCACCGGTGAATTCCGACATTGCGGTCATCGTCATCTCCGCCGTCGCCGACGAGGCCAGGCGCTCGCTGAACGGCACCGCTGTCGGCATCGTCGACTGGCTGGAAAAGCCGGTGGATTCGAAGCGGCTGCACGCCGCTCTCGCCAAGATCGTCGGCCGCAGGGTCGAGCCGAAACCGCGGATTCTGCATGTCGAGGACGACGAGGGCGTGCTTGCCGTGATGTCGGAGGGCCTGGGTTCGGGCGTCTCGATCACCTCGGCGAAAACGCTGAAGGACGCGCAGCAGGCGATCGCGAACCATCGTTTCGATCTTGTCATCCTGGACATCGCGCTCCCCGACGGATCGGGACTGGACCTGCTGACCGATCTGCCGCTCGAAACAGGGGTCATCGTGTTTTCCGCGGCCGAGCTGGACGACAAGCTGGGCGATCGCGTGCAGGCGATCATGACCAAGACCAAGGCGTCGGAGATCGATGTCGCAAGGCTGGTCAGGAACATGCTGGTTTCGACCCGCGACGCCTCCGCGCAAGCCAGGGAGTGATATTTATGCCGGCAAGGATCCTTTATGTCGACGACGAGGACGACATCCGCGAAATCGCCCAGATGTCGCTCGATCTCGAGCCGGAGTTCGAAGTGCGGTCCTGCTCTTCGGGCGCGGCGGCGCTGGTCGATGCGGCGGCATGGCTGCCCGACCTCATCCTGCTCGACGTGATGATGCCGGACATGGACGGGCCGGAGACGCTGAAGCGCCTGGCCGAATCGCCGTCGACGGCGACGATACCGGTGGCGTTCATCACGGCGCGCACCCAGACGCACGAGGTCGAGCGCTATCTCGCCATGGGAGCGGTGGGCGTTATCGCGAAGCCCTTCGACCCGCTGGCGCTCGCCGGCGAGGCGAAGAGGCTGCTTGCATCGCGCGCCGGCGGCCCGGAGGCCTAGCCGGGAGGGCGCGTGCAGCGGCGGGAAGCTTGTCGGCAAGCGCCGGCCTGGTGTTTACGCCTCCTATACCATGCGCCGATATTCATCTACTGATTGCATCGAAATGCGGCCGTCGCGAATCGGCTTGTCTATGATTTGCGCGGCATTGGTCGGCGCGGTGGCCGCGCGGGCTTGGTTCATGGACCGCGTTGGCGGATGTCGGTTCATGGGTCGGTTACTCTCCGGGGGGCACGAGGCGTAAACCGGAGCATGACTGGTGGATGGAGCGAAGGCGAGAATTCTGATCTGCGACGACGATCCCTTGTTGCTCGAGCTGATGGAATTCAGGTTGAAGGCGAAGGGATACGAGGTCGTCAAGGCCGTCGACGGGGCGGAGGCGCTCGAGAAGGTGCGGCGGGACGCTCCCGACGTCGTCGTGCTCGACGCGATGATGCCGAAGGCTGACGGCCTGGAGGTGCTGGCCCGCATCAAGGGCGACCCGGCCCTGTCTGAAATACCGGTGGTCATGCTGACTGCCCGCAAGGGCGAAAAGGACATCGTCTCGGCCCTGGACAAGGGGGCCGACGACTATCTGGTGAAGCCATTCATCCCCGAGGAACTGCTGGCCAGGCTCGCGCGGCTGATCGCGCGCAAGGGCGGGAAGCGCTGATGCGGCGCGGGCGGCGCTTGAGCCTTGCCGCATGCCTGATCCTGGCCGTCGCCGCCGCTCCGCACGCGGCGCTGGCGCAGACGGTCGACGAGCTCTACGCCTCGGCCGTGAAGGCAAGGCAGGCGCAGCATTTCGACGAGGCCGCCGACCTCTTGAAGCGCGCGCTGGCGCTCAAGCCCGACGATGCCGACGCGCTGGTCCAGCTTGGCTTCGCCGAGCTCGGCCGCAACGACCTTCAAGCGGCGCGCGATGCCTTTTCCAAGGCCCTTTCGATTGCCCCGACTTACCGGGATGCCTCCTTCGGCATGGCCGAGGTCGAGTTCCGCTCCGGCAACCTGGACGCCGCGCTGCCGCTCGCCGAAACCGTCGCCAAGGCCGACCCGGCCAATGCCGACGCCGCAGCGCTTGTCGAGAACATCCGCAAGGCGAAACAGCCGGCCGCCAGCAAGCCGAAATCTGCTCGCGTAGCGCCGGCGGCGGTGAAGAAACCGCATCGCCGGCCCGATCGCGTCTCCGGTCTGATGGAAGAGGGCAGGCGCCTGCGCGAAGCAGGCAAGCTGCCTGAAGCGGAAAAGGTCTATCGCCGCGCCCTGGAGCTGTCGCCGAAAAACACCGACATCCTGGTCGCGCTTGGCCTTGTCGTCGGTTCCAGCCAGCGCTTCGACGAAGCCGGGCATTTCTTCGACCGGGCGCTGGCCATCAGGCCCGGCCTTCTCGATGCCAGGCTGGGCAAGGTGCGCCTGGCGATCTGGCAGGGCGACACGCCGCGCGCCCGTGCGCTGATCGACGAGGCGCTGGCGAGCGCGCCGGACAATGCCGAGGCGCTCGATCTCGATGGCAGGATCGCCCTGCTCGAGGGCGACAATAGGCGGGCCGGGCAGTCGTTCCAGCGCGTGCTTGCGCTTGAGCCGAAGAATGCCGAGGCGCTGGTGGGGATCGGCGACGTGCGCCGCGCCGAGGGCGACGACGAGGCCGCACGGCAGGCCTACACCCAGGCGCTCGCCATCGAGCCGGGCTCCGCCGACATCGAGCAGAGGCTGGCCGTGCCGCCGCCGCGCAAATGGCGGCTCGATCTCGGCAGCGAGGTGAGCGACCTCACCAATGGGCTGGGCGACTGGACCGACAGCTCGGCCGGCCTCGCTTATCGGCTGTCGCCACGCACGACGATTTCCGGCCACACCCGGCTGGCGACCCGCTTCGGCCGCACCGACGTGCAGATCGAGGGCCGCATCGACCAGGTCTTGACGCCGGCCTTCTCCGCCTATGCGCTCGCGGCAGTGACGCCGGACGCCGACTTCCTGGCGCGCTATTCGATCGGCGCCGGCGCGTCCTGGCAGGTCGTGGCGCCGGCAAATGCGTTCGGCCCGCTCTCGCTCAACATCGATGCCCGCTACGACGATTTCGCCGACACCAGCGTCACCAGCATCCAGCCCTGGATCCAGGGCTATGTCCTCGACGGCCGCCTGGGGCTTTCCGCCCGCTGGGTGCATGCCGAGGACGACACCGGCACGCGCGCCGACGGCTATGTGCTTCGCGCCGACCTCGCGGTGACGGAGCGTCTCAACGTCTTCGCCGGCTATGCCGACGCCCCCGAGATCGACGACGGCGCGCTGGTGCCGACGCGCACCGTCTTCGGCGGTCTTTCCTTCGACGTCAGCGATCCGCTGACGCTGCGCGCCAGCGTCGCGCATGAAGAACGCCCGACCTTCGACCGCAACATATTCGGCCTCGGCCTGACGGCGCGGTTCTGACCATGTGGTACATCTGGGACCTGTCGATACTGCTCAGCGCGCTTTCCCTGGTGATCATGCTGTTCCTGATCGCGCGCCGCGTGCTGCAGGAGCGCCGGGGCAGGGCGACGGCCGACCAGCGGCGCCAGATTCTGACCGCCCTGATCGCCTTCACCGAAAACCGCGATCGCGAGGCGTTGAAGACGACGGTGCTTGGCGTGCCGGCCGGCATCGCGATCGACGCCGGCTTCGAGTTCATTGCGCTGCTGCGCGGCGAAGAGAGGGACGACGTGCTTGTCGCCTTCAACGAATGCGGCCTGCCGGCCCGTATCGGCAGGCAGTTGCGGAAAGGCAACGTCGCCGAACGCATCCACGCCGCCGAGATGCTGGCGGCGCTGGCTTCGGACGATGCGTCGGCCAGCCTGCTTGCAGCACTCGCCCAGGACCGCTCGCGCGAAGTCAGGATCGCCGCGGCCATCGCGCTCTGCGATCTCGGCAGCCTGCCGCTGCTCGGCACCGCGCTGGACTTTATCGGCGTGGCCGGGCAGCGCTCGCGGCGCCTGATCGAGCTGTTCAGGCGCTTTCCGCGCTCGCGCTTCAACGAGCTTGCGGTCCACGCATCGCGCGTCGACGCCTCGCCCCTCATCAGGGCGGCCGCGATCGACGCGCTGGCGCGGGCCGGCGGCTTCGGCTTCGCCGATTTCTTCGCCGGCCTCGCCGGCGATGCCGCGCCCGAGGTTGCCGCCGCCGCGCTGCGGGCGCTCGGCCTGACGGGGCACGCCCAGGCGCTCGCCATCCTCAAGCGCGCCATGGAAAACGACGACTGGGACGTGCGCGCCGCCGCCGCCGAGTCCGCGGGCCGCCTCGGCCTGCCCGAGCTCGCGGCACCGCTCTCCACGCTGATGGACGACGAGGTCTGGACCGTGCGCTATGCCGCCGCCAACGCGCTGCGCTCCTTCGGCCAGCCGGGGGAGCGGCTGCTGCGCGAGATCGCTTCCGCCGAGGTGTCGCGCAGCCAGCGCACCGCCTCGCTCATCCTTGCCGAGGGACCGGCCCTATGATCGCCGACTGGAGCCACGAGGTCGTTCTTGCCGCCACCATCCTGTCCTGGTTCATCATCGGGGCGGGGCTGGCGCAGACGACGATCTACCTCTTGCAGCTCGTCGTCGCCGGCTACGCGCTGTCCAAGCGCCCGCCGGTGGCGCGCTCGGCGTTGCTGTGGCAGCGCTATGGCGACGTCGCGCCGCCGATCGCGCTCTTGGTGCCCGCCTACAACGAGGCGCTGAACATCGTCGAGAGCGTGCACTCGATGCTGGCGCTCGAATATCCGAATTTCGAGGTTGTCGTCATAAATGACGGCTCGAAGGACGACACCTTGCTGCGCCTCATCGAGGCCTTCAGGCTGGTGAAGTTCCACCGCCCCTACGAGGAGGCGTTGGCGCACCAGCCGATCCGCGGCCTCTATTCCTCGCCGATGACCGAGCGGCTGTTCGTGGTCGACAAGGAAAACGGCGGCAAGGCCGATGCCCAGAACGCCGGCATCAATGTCTGCCGCGCGCCGCTGTTCTGCGTCATCGACGGCGATTCCATCCTCGAGCCCGATGCGCTGATGCGCGCCGCCCAGCCCTTCATCGACGACCCCGAGCGCACCATCGCCGTGGGCGGCACGATCCGCATCGCCAACGGTTCGCGGATCGAGGCGGGCAGGGTGCGCGAGATCCACCTGCCGCGCCGCCTGCTGCCTCTGTTCCAGGTGGTCGAATATCTGCGCGCCTTCCTGATGGCGCGGCTCGCCTGGAGCAGCATCAACACGCTGATGCTGGTGTCCGGCGCCTTCGGCATGTTCCGTCGCGCTGAAGTGGTGGCGGTGGGCGGCTTCACCAAGGGCTCGATGGGCGAGGACCTCGATCTCGTCATCAAGCTGCACCGCCATATGCGCGACAACAAGCGCAAATACCGCATCCAGTTCATCCCCGAGCCGGTGTGCTGGACCGAGGCGCCGGAAACGCTGAGCGTGCTCGCCCGCCAACGCTCGCGCTGGCAGCGCGGCGCGCTCGAATGCTTCTTCCGCTACCGCTCGATGCTGTTCAACCCGCGCTACGGCCGCGTCGGCTTCCTCGGCTTCGGCCACATCTTCATCGTCGACGTGCTGGGACCGGTGGCGGAAGTGCTGGGCTATATCCTGATCCCGGCCTTCTGGCTGCTCGGCATCCTCTCGGCCGAATATCTGCTCGCCTTCACCGCGCTCATCTTCACCTATGGCGTCTGCGTCAGCGTCTGCTCGCTGATCCTCGAGGAGGCCGAGCTGCAGCGCTTCCCCCGCGCCCGGGACCTCGCCGTGCTGACGGCCGCTGCCGTGATCGAGAATTTCGGCTACCGCCAGCTCAACAATTTCTGGCGCGTGAAGGGCTGCTGGCAATTCTTGCGCGGCAACCAGGGCTGGGGCGAGATGACCAGAACCGGCCTCGGCGGCGCCAAGAAATAAGCGCGGCGGGCGGCGTCAGCACTGCAAAGAGGTAAGCCCCCCGGCCGGCGGCTCAGGTCAGCGTCATATCACGCCCAGCGTCCGCTCGATCTCCGCGATCAAAGCATCAAGCGCCGCGCGCACGCTTGCGCCATCCGCCTGCTCGATCAGCAACGTCTCCAGCACCGACGCCCGCGCGCTGATCTCCGCAAACCCGAACGTGCCCGCGGCGCCGGCCAGCGAATGAGCGAGGCGGACCAGCGAGTCGTTGCCGGGCAGGGGCGCGCTTTCACCCGCTATGGCCTTCAGCTCGGCGAGCTGATCGGCGCAGCGGGCGAGGAAACGTTGGCGGAGCGGGGCGAAGGGATCGGTGGAGATGGGGGTGCTCCGGGGTGGGTGGAGGCGGTATTCAAGCAGAAATGTGAGTGGGGTGGAATAAGCTGTCTGCTCGTGCCTTGCGGCGGTGCTCCGCGTGTCTGGGCGAGGTGGCGAGGCCTCATCTCATACAAGGTTGAATACGGGGCTCGTCTGCGGATAATCTAGTGTTCTGGGTCGGGATGATTCTTGGGGGATGCACCTGTAGTGCGTCAGGATAGGTGACTCTGCTAGTCATTGATAAACCGTTGAAGGCTACGGCAGCTGGCCAATATCTTGGCTATTCGCTGCAGCAGTTGCGACTGTGCCATCACCTTTTCAAAGCTCCAGATGGCGATACTGTATCACTAGAGTATTTGGATGATATCGCAGTCCACCGGTCAGACGGAACAACCCTGCTGGAGCAGGACAAAAGTGCGCTCACCGGAAACCCCGCGGCTGATCGATCTGAAGAACTTTGGAAGGCATTTGGAAATTGGGCCGATCTCTGTTCTTCAGGTTCAATTGATCCAGCTAAGACTGATTTCCGGCTATATGTAACGCCGGCTAAGACTGGTGCATTAGTCGGTCAACTACATTCGGCCCTGACGTCGGTGGCGGTCGGCGATGCATTGGCGAAGATTAAGAAGTTGGTCGACCCCAAGAAGCTCGACATCGGGTGCACGCCGCAGATCATTCGCTTTTTGAGCGCTGGTGATGATGTTTGCCGCCTTATCATCCAGCGGTTTCAGCTTGTCGCTGAGATAGATGCCGTCGAGAGTGTCCGTGAGTTTGTGCGCGCTGGCATCCCGTCGGATGCATTGGATGAGCTTACCTCCGCGGCCATTGGAATAGCGCGCGATCGCGTCGACAAGCTTATCCGAGAGGGAAAGCCTCCCGTTATTTCAGCGACAAAATTCCGCCGACAATTCCATACGTTCTCTGGACGTTCCAATCTAACCAATATGCTTCCATCTAAGGCGCCGACGCCAACTGAAGGGGCGATTAGTGCAGTCGTCACCACTGCGCCGACTTTCGTGAGGCAACTTCAGGCAATCAATGCAAGCGACGATATGCTGATTACAGCAGTCAGCGACTACCTACGTTCAACGGCCGACAAAGTTCACTGGGCCGACGAAGGATTGATCGTTGAGGACAGTTTGAGTGATTTCGACGACCAATTGGTACGCCAACATAAGATAGCTCGTGACGAAATCGAGGACACCTGCACCAACGTGGATGAACCTGGACGAGGTCGTACGCTCTACCGAAGATGTGCGGCAACCACGCTACCGTTGGACGGTCGCACGCTTCCATCCCATTTCATTGCTGGTGCCTTCAACGATCTCGCTGATCTCCGTCGCGTCGGTTGGCATCCGCTGTATCAGACGTTGTTTCCCTTGGAGTAAATTGCGATGGTACAGTCGGAGGTATCACCCGTTGCACTGGTTCAGAATCCTGCATTCGGCGCACTCCTGCTTTGGAATTTTGGTAGAGGATTTCAGGTTGAGCGAGTGGGTGACTTGCCAATACTGACGCAGTTTTTCTTAGTCCTGCCATTAGTGCTTCATGGTCCCACGATGCGTGTAATTCGCTCTACAAATCAGAGTTCGGGCCTCGCAAAATTTGTCTCAAAATTGGCTGAAGAGCGAGAGCGCTTGTTCGCTGTGCACGATCGCGCACTAGCAATGCGTAGCTTGACGCTTGAATCCATGGCGGCTGGCATCTCGACCAAGCTTTTGAGCGTTGATTATGACACAGCCGCTGTGCGCTCAAATGAGGCCAAGCCGCCTTCAGCACCGGATCGGTTAAAGCACCACGTCGCTAGCGCGGAAAAACTTGGCGGGTGGCTGGCCCGGCTTCCGTCAAATCAAGGATTCTCACTTCTGCAGGTCGAACCGTAATGCACTTTCAGATATTAAAGCTCATCCTTTGGTCCCGTGCCGGCCATTCTCCACGCATCGTGGAGTTCGAACCCGGCATGGTCAATGTGATCAGCGGTGCTTCGAAAACAGGCAAGTCCGCCGTAATTCCAATCATCGATTATTGCCTTGCTTCAGGAAAATGCAGCATTCCTGTGGGCACGATTCGCGACGCCTGTTCTTGGTTCGGCATCGTTATCGAGACGATCGAAGGGCAAAAGCTGCTGGCGCGTCGGGAGCCTGGGGAGGCGCGGCAGACTGGGGATATGTTTGTGCTCGAAGGGGACACCGTCGAAGCGCCTGAGCATTCCCCTGACAAAAACACTACGGCCGAGATCGTTAAGCGAATGCTAGACAAGCTGGCTGGTCTTTCCCAACTCGGGCTTAATCCGGACAGCGAGGTCGCGCGAGTGAGCTTTCGCGATTTGATCGCGTTTACGTTCCAACCGCAGTATATTGTGGCCAACCCAATGGTGTTGTTTTTCAACGCTGATACGTCTGAGCATCGAGATAAGCTAAAGGCCATCTTTCCCTACGTATTAGATGCCCTCACGCCCGAAATGCTAGCAGCGCGTTGGGAAATGGATCGGCTAAATCGAGAATTACGACGGAAGGAAGCTTCCCTTGCTGCCGCTCGCACAGCTGTGCGGGCATGGCAAACCGAAACACAAGCTTGGCTTCGCAATGCGGTCGAGTTTGGCCTGCTTCCGAGCGACACCCAAATTCCCACGGAGTGGAACGAGGTCGTCGACTTATTGCGGCGCGCTACAGGGGCGAATACGCGCGCGGCCTTCGCCACCATTGAGTCTATCCAGCCTACGATTGAGAGACTGCAGGCGCTACGGCAACTCGAAAGCGATGCGGCAGGAAAGCTCGCGGAGCAACGCCATCGGCTAAATGAAATTCAACGGCTACTAACGAGCAGCCAAGCATATGGCTCGGCTATCCGCATCCAGCGTGACAGATTAAACGTGGCATCGTGGCTCAAGGCTCGTGCTGACGACGCAGGCGACGTTCTAGTCGCCCTTGGCGACGGTGGTCGGGACAAGCTCGATACGCTAACCGAAGCGTTGGCTGGGATAGACGTTCAGCTTCGCACTCAGCCAACCATGTCAGACACCTTTGATAAGGAGCGGCTTAGACTCCGGGAAGAGGTTGAGTCGGCAACCGCAAACCTTATCGCAGTTAGGCAGGAGATCGCTCTTCTGGAGCAACAGTCTGAGCAAGTTCGTGCCCTTACCTACCGGCAAGACCGGATTGAGCGCTTCATAGGAAGACTTGAACAAGCGTTGGTGTCGTTTGATAGGTCGGAGGAAGGTTCTTTATTTGCCGACGAAGTTTCGCTGCTGAGAACCCGCATAGAAGAACTGCGCGGGATTTACTCGGAAACCCAAGTGCAGCGAAAAACACAAAACGCTTTGCGGCAGATTGAAACCTTTGCGGCTGCTATTATCCCGAACTTAGATGCGGAGTGGCCAAACGCACCTATACAGCTGATGGTTAATGATCTCACGATCAAGGTCATACACACCGATCGTGAGGACTATCTCTGGGAAATTGGAAGTGGCGCAAACTGGCTTGCGTATCATGTGGCCATTACATTGGCGCTACAGCGCTTCTTCATTGAGGGGCCACATTCAGTTCCTGGAATGCTGATCTATGATCAACCAAGTCAGGTGTACTTCCCGCGAGGGTTTGACACGGCAGGGGGAGAAACTCGCGTCGGGCGCACCCGGGATGAGGATATTGCGGCCGTTAGGAAGGTGTTTGAAGCGATAGCCAGTGAGATCGTGCGAGGAAAGGGTCAACTTCAAGCGATTGTTCTCGACCACGCGGGTGATGACGTGTGGGGTGAGATCGAAGGTGTGGTTCTGGCGCAGGAATGGCGAGGTGACGAGAAGCTCGTTCCACCCCACTGGCTGGTTAGCAGTCCGTAAGACGCACGAAGGCGGAATTGACAAAATGCGCAGCCTTTCTTCGGTCGCAGTGAACTAAGGGATCAGAAAATTGCCGGAATTGACCGTGGAGCAGTTGGCAAAAGCGATACATGATGGGCAGGTTACCCTCCTCACGATCGATACAAATGTATTCGAGAGATATAACAATGGCTTGGAGTACGGGCTGCTCAAGCGCCTTTCGCAGTTCCGTGACTCAGAAATTGAGCTGGTTCTTTCGGACATCGTTCATCGCGAGCTACAGCGCCATATGATCCACGAGGCCGAGGAAGCGGAGGCGCGCCTGACCTCTGTTATCAAAAAGGTTGGCGGATCCTGGAACATCGGCAAACAAGAGCGGGACAAGCTACAGGTAGGCCTGTTCGGTGGAAACTCGGCGGTCAAGGTTACTCAGCAACGGCTTAACGCCTTTCAGAAAGAAACGGGATTGAAGATTGTTGAGGCACAAGGAAAAGTTGAGATTCGCGATCTCGTCGATGACTATTTTGAGCTTAGACCGCCCTTTGGGAACAAGCCCGACAAGAAGCACGAATTTCCTGACGCGATTGCGGTGAGGACCCTTAATCATTACGCAACGGAAAAAAATACCCTGATGCTCGTCGTATCAAATGACGGAGGATGGCGGGCCTTCGGTGCGGACTCAGGAAATCTTGTGTGCGTTCCGGACCTTGGAACGGCCATGTCCCTTCTCCAACGGCTGCCCTTTCTTGTCGCAGCGCAATTGTCGGAAAAGTTCGAGGCGGGAGAACTCCCGCAGTTGGAAAAGGCGATCAAGGTCGAACTCGATAATTACATTGACAGCATGGATTTACATGTTCAGGCGAGTGCGGCATATTTTTACGAGCACGATCTCCCAGAGAAAAAATTCCTTGGCATTACTCATTTTGAGGAACCTATTTTCAAAGTCGTCGATCATAGTGAGGAGGATGGAGTTTATGTGCTTGAAATTTCTCTTTCCGCGTCCGTCGAAATTAGCTGTACGTTTAATTTCTTTGTAACTGATTGGATTGACAAGGATGAGGTGCCGATCGGGTCAGTGATAGCTGATCAAACAGAAGAAATGCCTTTTGTATTAACGGTAACAATTGTTGGTGATCCTTTCGCGAAATTTGAAGTAGAAGAAACAGAGGTGGTTCAAAGCGAAAGCTCCGTCGATTTTGACTACATTGAGCCTGACTATGGCGACCCAGAAGATTAAAATCGACCTTGTGGCGTAATAGAAGGTTTAGTGCGAACGACCAGCAAGGGGCCTAAGCGTCTCCTTGCTTTTTCTCTGTCATCCCCGGTTGAAGAGCAGGGCCCGGCATCCCCTTGCCAACCCCGCCACCTTCCCCTAATCTCCCCCTGAGAAAACCTTTTCCCAACCCGCTCCGCGCTCGCTGGCCTCATCCGTCATCACCGCGCAGGGCGATAAGAGAAAACCTTTTCCCAGCTAAGGAATCCGTCGCGCCCATGTCCACCGACGCCGAGCCAGCGCCAGTTTCCGCCAAGCCGCCGGTCACGCTGCGCGAGGTTGCGGCCGCGGCCGGCGTCAGCGTCGCGACGGCGTCCAAGGCGCTGAACGGGCAGGGGCGCATGACGGCGGAGACGCGCGAGCGCATCCGCGAGACGGCGCGGCTGCTCGGCTTCCGGCCGAACAGCCTGGCGCAGAGCCTGTTGCGAAAACGCTCCTTCACCGTCGGGCTGCTCACCAACGATACCTATGGCCGCTTCTCGCTGCCGCTGATGGCCGGCGTTTCGGATGCGCTGGTCGACAAGGGCGTCTCGGTGTTCCTGTGCAATGTCGAGGACGACCAGCGGCTCGGCCAGTTGCATGTCGAGGCCATGCTCGACAAGCGCGTCGACGGCATTGTCGCCACCGGAAAACGCATCGACCGCCATCTGCCGGTCGATCTCTCCAATCTGCGCATTCCGGTCGTCTACGCCTTCACGCAACCGGATCCCGGCGCGGTTGGGCTGGTCTCCGACGATGCCGGCGGCGCGCGGCTGGCGGTCGAGCGGTTTGTGCGGCTCGGACGCCGGCGCATCGCCCATGTCACTGGGCCGGCAAGCTTCGCCGTGGTGCATACGCGCGCCGAGGCCTGGCGCGACGTCCTGAAGGAGAACGGCCTGGCCGCCAGCGAACCGCTGCTCGGCGCCTGGTCGGAGGCCTGGGGCCACGATGCGGTGGCAAGGCTGTTCGGCAAGGTGGGGAGGGAAGGCTGGCCGGACGCCGTCTTCTGCGGCAACGACCAGATCGCCCGCGGCGTCATCGATGCGCTGCGCGAGCGCGGCATTAGCGTGCCGGACGATGTCGGCGTCATCGGCTTCGACAATTGGGAGATCGTGGCCGAGGCGACGCGCCCGCCGCTGACCTCCGTCGACATGAACCTGGCGAGCCTCGGGCGCGAGGCCGGGCTTGCCTTGCTTTCGCTCGTCGAGGGCCATCCGGCCGCGCCGGGCATCAGGAAACTGCCGTGCCGGCTGGTGGTGCGTCAGTCATGCGGCAGTCCGCCGCAATGAAGCAACAAGGCCACGCGCCCGGATAGACCGGGCGGCGTGGCCAAAACAGGGAGGAGAACCATGAGGAGGAGTAATATGAAGACCATGTTTGCGAAGCTGACTTTAGCCGCGGCCGTCATCGGCGGCGGCCTGCAGGCGGCGTCCGCCGAGACCGCCAACATCTGGGTGCGCGCCGACGGCTCGAACTTCATGCCGCGCATCGTCGACGCCTTCAACAAGGCCAACAAGGACCAGGTCAAGCTCGACATCATCCCCAATGCCGAGATCATCCCGAAATATGGCGCCGCCGCCGCCGGCGGCACCGCGCCCGACGCGCTCTCGCTGGATCTCATCTACACGCCGTCCTTCGCCGCCGCCGGCCAGTTGGAGGACATCACCGACTGGGCGAAATCCTTGCCCTATTTTGCCAGCCTGTCGCCGGCGCATGTGAAGACCGGCACCTATAAGGACCGCATCTACGGCCTGCCGTTCTCGGCCGACGCCTCGGTGCTGATCTGGAACAAGAAGCTGTTCAAGCAGGCGGGGCTCGACCCCGAGAAGGGCCCGGCCAACTGGGCCGAGATCGAGGCCGACGCCGAGAAGGTCAACGCGCTCGGCGGCGACATCAAGGGCTTCTACTTCTCCGGCAATTGCGGCGGCTGCAACATCTTCACCTTCACGCCGCTGATCTGGGCCTCGGGCGGCGACATCCTGTCCGAGGACGGCTCGAAGGCGACGCTCGACAGCCCGCAGCTGCGCGGCGCGATCGACCTCTACCGCTCGATGGTCAAGAAGGGGCTGGTGCCCGAGGGCGCGCAGACCGACACCGGCGCCAATTTCTTCGCCGCCTTCGCCGGGGGCAAGATCGGCATCTCGCCGTCCGGCGCCTTCGCCATCGGCGCGCTCAACACGCAGTACCCGGACGTCGACTACGGCATCACCTTCCTGCCGGGCAAGGATGGCGGCTGGTCTTCCTTCGCCGGCGGCGACAATTTCGTCGTCACCAAGGGCACCAAGAAGATCGCCGTGGTGAAGGAGTTTTTGGACTTCGCCTATTCGCTGGAGGGTCAGACGATCCTTGCCAAATATGGCAGCCTGCCGGTGCGCAACGACATCGCCAAGGACGCGCTGAAGGATCTCGACCCGCGCTACCAGGTGGCGGCCGAGGCGATGGCCAAGGGCAAGACGCCTTATTCGGTGGTGTTCAACGACCTGATCAACTCCGCCAACGGCCCGTGGACGCAGATGATCAACGAGGTGTTCTTCGGCGACGACGTCGACGGCGCCATCAAGAACGCGCAGGATACCATGCAGTCGATCATCGACCAGGCGCCGAACAAGTAGACACCAGGGCCTATAGGTGGCGAGGATCGCGCAACGCCTTGCCGCCAAGGCTCCGGCCGGCCGCCCGCCCCGTCTCCCTGGCCGGGCGGCCGGGGACTGCATCGCTGAATGGCAGGAACTGACGCGTTGAGAAGACACACTCACCAATTTGAGGCGCCGCGAGGTTCGCTCACTCTTCTCCCCTTGTGGGAGAAGGTGGATCGGCGCGCAGCGCCGAGACGGATGAGGGGTGTTCCAGGGAAAGCTAACGTCTCACTCCGCTGGAACACCCCTCATCCGTCGCCTTCGGCGACACCTTCCTCCACAAGGGGGGAAGGGGAGGCGCTGCCATGACCGCCATTGCTGTCACCTCTGCGCCCGCGCGCTCACGCACCAGCCGCCGGCAATGGGTGGGCCTGCTCTACGTCCTGCCGGCCGTCGCCCTGGTCACCGTCTTCTTCGTCATCCCGCTCGGCATGACGGCATGGATGTCGCTCAACAACTGGCCGCTGATGGGCGAGCATTCCTTCGTCGGCCTCGACAACTACTTTGCCATCCTGCGCGACACGCGCTTCTGGAATGCGCTGAAATTCACCTTCTACTATACGGTGATCGTCACCATCGCGATCTTCGCCGTCGCCTTCCCGCTGGCGATCTTCATCGAAAAGCCGCGCCCGCTCACCAATCTCTATCGCACTGCCTTTTTCATGCCGGCGGTGGTGGGTTTTGCTTCGGCGAGCCTGCTCTGGTCATGGCTGCTCAACGTCGATTCCGGCCTGTTCAGCCCGGCCGCTTACGAGCTCGGCTTGATCGGCAAGAAGATCAATCTTCTCGCCACCTTCCAGCCGGCCTTCTGGTCGATCATCGCCATGGTGGTCTGGAAGGTCGCCGGCTTCACCATGATCATCCTGATGACCGGCCTGCAGTCGATCCCGCAGGATCTGCAGGAGGCGGCGGTCATCGACGGGGCAGGGCCGTTCGCCAGGTTCCGGGCGATCACGCTGCCCTTGATGCGCCGCACGCTGGCGCTGGCGCTGATCCTGTCGGTCGCGGGCTCGATCCTCGCCTTCGACCAGTTCTACATCATCCTGCGCGGCGGCCCGCGCAACCAAACGCTGACGGCGGTCTACTGGATCTTCAACCAGTCCTTCGTCTCGTTCAAGCTCGGCTACGGCGCGGCACTTTCCATGGTGCTGCTCGCAATCCTGGTGGCGCTCAGCCTCATCCAGCTCTGGCTGCTGCGCAAGCCCGAAGGGCTCGACTGATGGCCGAGGCGATGTCGCAAAACCGCAAAATCGGCTTCAGCCTCGCCAGGCATTCCACCGGCATCATAGCCTCGGTGCTGTTTTTGGCGCCGATCGTGTGGACCGTGCTGTCGACCTTCAAGCCGGCGCAGGAAGCGCGCCAGCCACCGCTGCCGCCATGGCCGACTACCGGCTTCTCGATCGAGAATTATCAGACGCTGAACTCCTTCGGCGACGGACTCTGGGTCTCGGCGCAGAACAGCATCTATGTCTCGGTGATGACGGTGTTGCTCTCGGTGCTGGTCAGCGTGCTCGCCGGCTACGGCTTTTCACGCTTCCGCTTTCCGTTCCGAGATTTCTTCTTCGTCCTCATCCTGTCGACGATCATGATCCCGTTCCAGTCGATCCTGACGCCGATCTTCCTGGTGCTGACGAAGCTCGGCCTGCACAACACGCTGACCGGGCTGGTCTGCGTCTATGTCACGCTGCAGCTGCCGTTCTCGATCTTCATGATGCGCAACGCCTTCGACGCTGTGCCGCGCGAGATCGAGGAGGCCGCGCGCATGGACGGCGCCAACAACGTCACCATGCTGGTGAAGGTGATGCTGCCTTTGGTCTGGCCGGGCGTCGTCACCATCGCGCTGTTCGCCTTCCTCGGCGCCTGGAACGAGTTCCTGGCGGCACTCGTGCTGATGACCGACCAGTCCAAATTCACCTTGCCGGTGATGATGACCGCGCTTCAGTCCGGTCGCTTCGGCGCCATCGACTGGGGCGCCGTGCAGGCCGGCGTCACGGTGATGATGGTTCCCTGCCTGATCCTGTTCCTGGCGCTGCAGCGCTTCTACATCCGCGGCCTGATGGCCGGGGCCGTCAAGTAATTCGAATGGAGTGAAATCATGACCGCATCGCAGCCCGCCGCGCAGCCCTCCGCCAGGCCGAAGCTTGCCTTCCGGCCGCTTCCCGTGCCGCAGGTCGATGTCCGCGGCTTCTGGGGCGATCGTGTCGACGCGGTCGCCACGCGCACCGCCGAGATCCTGTACGACCGCTGCGTCGAGGCACGCATGCTGGAGCAGATCGATCCGGACCGCCCGTCGCCGGGCGTGGTCATTCCCTTCCATTCGCCGTCGCCGGATGAAGCCGACGAGCAGGGCGCCGAGTTCACCGGCTCGACGGTGACGACGCAGATGTTCTGGGATTCCGATTGGGGCAAGACCATCGAGACCGCCGCCTATTCGCTTTACCGCCGCCGAAATCCCGATCTGGAAAAGAAGATCGACGCCGTCATCGACATGTACGGCAGACTGCAGCAGGAGGACGGCTATCTGTCGAGCTGGTACCAGCGCATCCAGCCCGGCCTGCGCTGGACCAACCTGCGCGACTGCCATGAGCTCTATTGCGCCGGCCATCTGATCGAAGGCGCCGTCGCCTACTTCCAGGCGACGGGAAAGCGCGCGCTGCTCGACATCATGTGCCGCTACGCCGACCACATCGCCTCGATGTTCGGCCCCGAGCCCGGCAAAAGGAAAGGCTATTGCGGCCATGAGGAGATCGAGCTGGCGCTGGTCAAGCTCGCGCGGGCGACGGGCGAGAAGAGATACATGGACCTCGCCAAATACTTCATCGACCAGCGCGGAGTTGAGCCGCATTATTTCGACGAGGAGGCGCGCGCCCGCGGCGCCGATCCGAAGGCCTATCACTTCAAGACCTACGAATATAACCAGTCGCACAAGCCGGTGCGCGAGCAGGATAAGGTCGTCGGCCATGCGGTGAGGGCAATGTATCTCTATTCCGGCATGGCCGACATCGCGACCGAATATGGCGACGACACGCTGCGCGTAGCGCTCGACCGGCTCTGGGACGATCTCATGACGAAGAGCCTCTACGTCACCGGCGGCCTCGGGCCGTCGGCGCACAATGAAGGCTTCACCAGCGACTACGACCTGCCCAACGAGACCGCCTATGCCGAGACCTGCGCCTCGGTCGGCCTGGTGTTCTGGGCGAGCCGCATGCTCGGCATGGGGCCGAACGCCCGCTACGCCGACATGATGGAGCGGGCGCTTTACAACGGCTCGATCTCGGGACTTTCGCTCGACGGCTCGCTGTTCTTCTACGAGAACCCGCTGGAGAGCCGCGGCGGCCACCATCGCTGGAAATGGCACCGCTGCCCGTGCTGCCCGCCCAATATCGGTCGCATGGTGGCCTCGATCGGCAGCTATTTCTACGGCCTCGCCGACGATGCGCTGGCGGTGCACCTCTACGGCGATTCGACCGCGCGCTTCGAGATCGCCGGCCGGCAGGTGACGCTCGTCCAGACCTGCAACTATCCCTGGGATGGCGCGGTCGCGATCGAGGTCGGGCCGGAGGCGCCGATTGCGTTCACGCTTCATCTGCGCGTGCCTGGCTGGTGCCGCAAGGCAGCGCTTCGGATCAACGGCAAGCTGGTCGATCTCGAAGCGGCCACGGTCGACGGCTATGCAGCGATCCGCCGCGAATGGCGCCAGGGCGATAAGGTCGAGCTCGATCTCGAAATGTCGATGGCACGCCTCTTCGCCAACCCGCAGGTGCGCCAGGACATCGGCCGCGTGGCGCTGGCGCGCGGCCCGCTGATCTACTGCGTCGAGGAAACCGACAATGGCGGCGGGCTGCATCGCATAGCGCTATCGCGCACGGCCAGGCTCGAGGCGCACAAGGAGCCGAACCTGCTCGGCGGCGTCGTCACGCTTTCGGCCATCGGCAGCCGGGCCGAAACGAAGAACTGGGGCGCCGATCTCTATCGTCCCGAACCGCCGACGACGAAGGAGACGAAGCTCAAGGCCGTTCCCTATTTCGCCTGGGACAACCGCGATCCAGGCGAGATGCTGGTCTGGCTGAGGGAGGGGTAGAGTGCCAGAGCTGCGTCGCATCGAGAGATGCAATGCGCTCGAGGCAGGGCCTGACCAAAGCGCGACCTTGCAAGCCTATTGAATGTTGGCAGGCATGAGAGCGAGGGGCGTCCCTTCGCTTGCGGTGTGAGTACCGACATTCATGCTGACTTCGGTCACCAGCTTGCGGCGAAGGGCGGTGGCGTAATCGTGCGACTCCTTTGGCGACATGACGAAGGCCTGCGAGCCGCCGATGACGGACCGGGCGAAGTAGGACGCCAGCGGTTGCTTGGGGTCCTCGTCGTCCGCCGGAATGGCG
Source organism: Mesorhizobium sp. B2-4-3 (assembly GCF_006442815.1). Taxonomy (GTDB): domain Bacteria; phylum Pseudomonadota; class Alphaproteobacteria; order Rhizobiales; family Rhizobiaceae; genus Mesorhizobium. Next base: position 68,066 of record NZ_VFVL01000026.1, on the reverse strand, counting down.
ATCGCGTTGATCGTGTATCCCTTATTGATGGCGTTCTGCCGGCTCGGCTGAACAGGCAGCCCGTCATTGTTCTCGCCGTTTGAAGAGATGTCGATCACCTTCTTCATCGCATTGCCCGGAAACTGGTCGAGCAGAAGGCTTCCGACATCGATAGCCGCCGATACCGACGTTCCGCTCCGGCCTCGACGGAAATAGCCGGTGTCGCCATTCCTTCTGATCACCGACGCGGCTGCGTTGGCATCTTCCAGGCCGCAAATGCGCGTCCACGGCAGCACGGTGTGCGTGTGGCCGGGGCTCGACCATTCGAAATAGGTCACGCCGATGCAGCCAAGGTAATTCTGGGAGATGACCCTGATGATCTCGGGCGAGGTGAGCGCCGCGGCATGTCCCTCGCGCTGCAGGTCGGCGATCTTGGGGTCGATCGAAGAGGAGAAGTCCACGGCGAAGACGACCGCGACGTCGACGTTCAGAACCGCACCGTCGACGTCGGCGGCCTGCGTGGTCGGCACCCAAAACGCCGCGGCGGCGAGCGTCGCCAGTCTCAGCAAGGAATGGGCACGCTTTCGCGGCCCGACATCAAGCCGGGAGCCCGGTTCACTATGAAGGCTTTCGAACATTCTATCCCTCCATCTCAACGACAGGTTGGTTCGGTTGGCAGACGAGCGCGGGGCATCATCGGCAAGGATCATGGAATGTCCTCGTGAACGGGATTGGCGGTGGCGGGAGTCCCCCAGCCGGCCGGAGTACCTGCAAAGGCGCGGACTCCCGCGCTGGAAGTGCCAGCGTCGGGTCGCGAGGTGAGGCACACCGGCGCCCGGGTCGACATAGCAACCGACAGGATCGAGCCGAGGATGATCGTTCCACCCAGAACTCCCACCGCTGAACATTGTTCGCCGAGGAAGATCGCTGCGCCCATGGCGCCGAAGACGCTTTCGGCGCTGACGATCACGACGGCATGGCTGGCCGATGTGAAGCGCAGGGCGGCAATCTGTATGCCGAAGGCGACCGCTGTGGAGAACACCCCAAGCACCACCAGTTCGGGGCCAGCCTCGGAAGCCGCGGTGAATGACAGATTGCCTTGCATCGCCCCGAGCGGAAGGGCGAGCGCTGCGACGGCGAGGAACTGCGCGGCCGCGGCCGTGAAGGGACGGGCATGGGCCTGCATGTGCCGCCCGAGTTCGAGCGTCCAGAGCGCATAGCAGCCGGCCGACAGGAGGGCGGTGAGATCGCCGCCGCTGAAACCAGCGACTCCACCAGAAAGAAGCAGGCAGCCGACGACGGTCGATCCGGCGGCGAGCATCAGACCGGTCGTCGGACGCTCGCCCATCAACAGCCAGGCGGCCAGCGGCGTTATCACCGTTGTCGTGCTGATCAGGAAGCTTGCATTCGTAACGGTAGCGCCGAGATAGCAGAGCTGCTGCAGCACGATGGAGACGACAAACAGCGCAACCACCCGGGCCAGGCTGGAAAAATGGCCGGCGCCGGCAGGCATTCGCCATTCGATCGGGACGAAGGGCAGCATAAGCAGCCCACCGATCAGGCAGCGCAGGCCAACGGCGCTCAGCGCATCGAGGTGATCGAGCACCGTCTTTTGCGCCACGTTCCCGAAGCCCCACAGAGCGGCGGCGAATAGGAGCAGCAAGTTGGCTGTGAGCTTCGACATCCGCCGCACCCCCGGACCGGAAACCCATGGTAGGTTCCAGTTTCCCTAATTCAGCGAAGCCTAATTGATGTATCGTCACGGCAGCGCTTGAGGGCGGGGCGGCGGAGTTTCCGCAGCGTTAGTTTTGAGTTAGAATTTCGTCATTCTGAAAAGCTGTTCAAGCACATGCGAAATGGGGCGGGCGTCGCCGGCAGCAAAGTCTCACTCTTCGGCGGTTTCCAGATTGAAAAGGAAGCTGGCGGTCCGGTTTGGTTGACCGGAAAGCGAGGCCCGGCGATCCTCGCTTATCTGGCCCGCTGTCCAGGCATGGCGGCACCACGGGAGAGACTGGCCGACCTCCTGTGGAGCGATAGCGACAGTGAGCACTCGCGCAACAGTCTGCGACAAACGCTCAGCGTCCTGCGCCGGGACCTGTCGCGGGCAGGCATGGATATCGTCCATTCCCGCAAGGAGCTTATCGGCCTCAGGCCGGACGCGGTGCGGGTTGACGTCGAGGACTTCGAAACGGGCCTGTCGGCCCGTTCCGCGCCGGAACTCGAAACTGCCTTGGCACTTTACACCGGGCCATTTCTCGATGGCTTTTACCTGGGAAGCAACGCTTTCGATGATTGGGCGGCATTGGAACGCGAAAGGCTGCTGAGCCGCGCGCTTCTCTCGATGGAGAAGCTCGCCCGTCTCGTGGATGCTGAAAACGGACTGGCCGTGGCTGATCGAATTCTGGCCATGGAGCCGACGCGAGAGGAATCTTATCGGCTGAAGATGGAACTGCTTGCATCCTGCGGCCAGCGAGACAAAGCGTTGCGAACCTTCGAGGCTTGCAGGAGTGCGCTGAAGAAGGAGTTCGGTGTTGACGTCGGCCCGGAGACAAGAGCGCTCTGGCAATCCATCTCTGCTGCCGACGTCGCGACGAGCCAGCGATCGGCAAACAGCCTTCCTGCCGTTCAGCGCCTCGGCCGTCCATCCATCGGTGTCGCCGACTTCGTCAATTTGACGGGCGAGCGCGGCGACGATTTTTTCGCCAAGGGTCTGGTCCATGACATCACCACGGCGCTTTCCGAGGTGGCCGACTATGTCGTGCTCTCGGGGCTCCCGCCGCTCAAGGAGGGCGGCGAGGAATCCAAGGCGTCGGCGGCCCCGCGGGCCCGCTACATGCTCAACGGCAGCATCCAGAGGTCTGGGGACGAACTGAGGGTGAACGTTCAGTTGGTCGACGCTGCGGATGGCTACAATGTCTGGGCCCAGAAATTCGATGGCCATTCGGAGGACGCGCTCGAATTCCAGGACAGGATCGCGCAGGCGGTCGTGCTGGCGGTCAGCCTCGAACTTCAACTGACCAACTGGAAAGTTCGCGACAAGAGCCCGTCTGGCGCCCCCGAAGTACGCAGGTTGGTGAACGAAGCTCTGATGAAATACTTCGAGATGACTCGGGATTCGCTGCTGGTGTCGAAGGGGCTCGCCGAAAAGGCCCTATCGATCGCGCCCGACAACGCTCGCGCGAAACGGACACTCTCCATCGCGACGACTATGGGGCTTGCATTCGGCGCGCTGCCTGGCAAGCAGGAGCATGTCGACCACGCGCTGGGGCTTGCCGAAGACGCGGTAAGGGCCGTGCCGGATGATGAGATTGCCCGTTGCATCCTGTCGTTCGCCTACGAATGTGATGGCCGGATTGACGAAGCAATTGTGCAATGCCGTCACGCGGTCAGCCTCAACCCAAGCTATCCGAGCGGCCACGGTGATCTCGGCGAGCTCTACGGCCTGCGCGGCCAGGTGAGCGAGGCGCTGCGCGAGGCCAATGAAGCGATCCGGCTCGGCACGCATGACGTCATCGACTTCTGGCGCCACCATGGTCTGGCCGTGGCGCTGTTCGCCGGAGGCGACGACCGCCGGGCGCTTGAAGTCACCCGCAAGGTGGTGAGGACAAAGCCGGGTTTCGTCCGCGGCGCCCTCTATTGGGCGGCTGCGGCCTCGGCGACCGGAAACAATGAAGAAGCCTCACGCGCCATCCATCATTGCCTGTCGCAACTGCCCCATCTCAACCTGGGCAATGCCTGTCCCGGCTTTCTGCCGCGCTACGTGAAGGAAGACCATCACGCCCGGTTCGTTGAAATGCTATCGAAAGCCGGCCTTCCCAATTCCTAGTGCATGTCGCCCAAGAGTGCGCAACCATGCTGCGCCAATGCCTAGAGCATGATGCCGAAAAGTGTGGAGCGGTTTTCGGACGACATCATGCTCTATCTCTTTGATTTAGAGCCGGATTCAGATTTCAGGTCGACTCGACCTGAAATCATCCGGCTCTAGTTCGCTACAGATGCACGAAGGCCGTCAGCGGCAGGTGGTCGGAGGCGACCCGCGACAGCGGCGTGTCATGCGCCTCGACGCCTGAAACCAGATCGTGCCGGTTGCCCATGATGCGGTCGAGCGCCAGCACCGGCAGGCCGGATGGGAAAGTCGGCACCGCCGGCGGAGTCGGGCCGAAGGTGGTGTGCAGGGTGTTCAGCGCCGACCGGTTGCCGAGCCGCCATTCGTTGAGGTCGCCCAGAAGCAGCGTCGGCCTTTCGTCGGCGCTGCTCATGATGTCGAGCACGACGCGGGCCTGTTCCGAGCGCGAGCGGCGCAGCAGGCCGAGATGGGCGGCAATGACGCGCAGCGACCGTTTCTCGTCGAGATCGATCTCGGCGACCAGCGCGCCGCGCGGCTCCAGTCCCGGCAGCTTGAGCTGGTGGACGTCGCGCACGGTGCCGCGCTTGAACAACAGCACATTGCCGCGCCAGCCATGCCCCTTGCCGTTGCCGCTGACCGGCACCGGCACCAGCCCCGTTTCCAGTTCCAGGCGGGCCAGGTCGAGCAGCCCGGCCCTGTCGCCGAAGCGGTTGTCGGCCTCCTGCAGCGCGATCACGTCGGGGCTCATTTCGCGGATGACGCGCACCGTCCGATCCGGATCGAACCTGCGGTCGGTGCCGATGCATTTGTGGACATTGTAGGAGGCAACGACGATTTCAGTATCATTGACGCGCTTGCGCGGCGTCGCCTTCGCCTTGCGCGCGCTTCTGCCGCGGATCGAGAGCAGCACGGTCTCGGGCAGGCTGCGTCCTTTGATGTCGTCTATCTCCATGATCCCGGTGCTCGATTTCCTGCTCTAAAGATAGGGCGATCCCAGCCACAGCAAACGGTCGAAGACGCGGATTGCGAACGGCCTTGCCTTCAGCGTCTGCAGCGTCACCGGCTGGGCGGTGGAGATGGCCGCCGCGATGCGGGCGTCGATCTCGGCGGCGAAGTTTTCATCCAGCACCTCCATGTCGATCTCGAAATTCAGCCTCAGCGAGCGGGCGTCCAGATTGGAGGAGCCGACATAGGCCCACACGCCGTCGATCGCCATCAGCTTCGAATGGTCGAACGCGCCTTCATGGCGCCAGACGCGGCAATAATGCTTCAAAACCTGGTCGAACTGCGCCGTCATCGCATGGTCGACGAGGAAAAGGTTGTTCACCGCCGGCACGACGATGTCGATTTCGACGCCGCGCCGGCCGGCCGTGGTCAACGCGCTGATGAATTCGCGGTCCGGCAGGAAATAGGGCGACATGATGCGGATCGATTTGCGGGCGACCGAAAACGCGCCCATCAGCAGCTTGAGATTGGTTTCGTTGGATGCGTCCGGTCCGGTCGCGACCGCGCGCACCAGCATCGGCTGCCCCGGCGGCGGCGCGGTTCGCTCGACCTGCCAGGGCCCGTCCTTCAAGGCTTCGTTGCCGGCGAAGCGCCAGTCCTCGGCGGCAACCGCGAACAGATCGGCCACCACCGGCCCGGCGACTTCGAAATGGGTGTCGCGCGAACTGTCGGAACCGGCGAATTCGGCCGAGAATCCCTTGCGGATGTTCATGCCTCCCGTGAACGCCACCGTGCCGTCGACGATCAGGATCTTCCTGTGGGTCCTGAGGTTCGCATAAGGAAGTCTCAGGCCCATGACGATGTTGCCGTTGAAGAGATCGACGGTGACGCCGGCCTCCCTGAGCTGCTTCAGGATGCTGGGCACCGAGTAGCGCACGCCGACGGCGTCGATCAGCACCCGCACGGTGACGCCGCGCTTGACGGCGTTGCCGAGCGACTGGACGAAAAGCGCGCCCACCGCGTCATTGTCGAAGATATAGGTTTCGAGCAATACGCTTCTTTGCGCCGCGTCGATCGCCCGGCACATCGCCGTGTAGGCCTCGTCGCCTGTCTTGAGCACGGCGATGGTGTTTCCCGAGGTGAGCGGGCGCCGCGCCACCCTGTCGCCAAGCGTCTTCAGCCCGGTGAAACGCTGGCCGTATTCGGCGTTGATCAAGGCTTCGAGCGCGATGTCGCGGTCGTGCCTGGCGGCAGCCGCCTCGCTGGAAACGGGACGCATGGCGCTGATCGTCGCGCGGCGGATGCGGTTGATGCCGGCGATGGCGTAGATGATCGCGCCGAGGAAAGGCGACAAGAGCATCACGCCCACCCAGCCGGTGGCGGCGCGCACGTCCTCCTTCGTCATGATGGCATGCACGATGCCCACCGCGGCCATCGCCAGCGACAGGATCAGGATAAGCGTGGACCAGTGACTCGCAATCGCCTCGAACATCGGCCCGACTATTGTGCGAGCCGGCGCGGAAGGCAATGCGGGCGGTGAGGCTGGTGTGAACCCGCGCGGCGATGGTCGCCGCCGGCCGCACAATCGGCAAGGTCAGGCTTGCCGGGTGCCTGACCGCGTTTGCCCTTGCCGCTACGCCGTCAGCCATCGGTCGAGACGGTTACGGCCCTCCAGGCTTCGATCTCTTGCTGCAGGCGCTGGATTCGCTCGGACACGAGCTTGAGGGCGTCGCTGCCAAGCAGAAGCTGCGGCGGCGGGGCTTCGGATTCCACCAAAGCCAATACGGCCTTCGCAAGCTTATCCGGATCGCCAAGTTGCTTGCCGCTTTTCGCCTGTCGCGTCTCTCGGATCGGATCGAAGAGCGCATCGTAGTCGCCGATGGACCTTTCGGTCCGGACCATCGAGCGTCCGGCCCAGTCCGTCCGGAAGGAGCCTGGGCAGACGGCGGCAACGCGAACGCCGAACGGGGCCATTTCGGAACGCATCACTTCCGATATGCCCTGGAGCGCGAACTTGCTGCCACAATAGTAAGCGATGCCCGGCATTGTGATCATGCCGCCCATCGACGTGACGTTGACGATGAAGCCGCGACGTCGCTCGCGGAACCTGGGAAGGAACGCCTTGGCGACAGCCACGGCGCCGAAGACGTTCACATCGAACTGACGCCGCATTTCTTCGAGCGGGGACTCTTCAAGCACGCCCTCGTGGCCATAGCCGGCATTGTTGATCAGGACGTCGACGGGTCCGTGCTCTTCCTCCGCCTGTGCGACGACGTCCGGCACGCGGTCGAACTCCGTGACATCGCAGGTGACTGTGCGGATCGCTGGGAGGGATCCGGCAAGTACCGCGCGTGACGTCTCGGACCGGACGGTGCCAATGACCGTATGGCCCATCTGGATGGCGGCGGAGGCGATGGCGAGGCCAAAGCCCGAATTGGCGCCGGTGATGAAGAAGGTCTTTTTTGCCATGATCTGCGGTCCTTCATTGATGGAGTGCAGCTTGGCAAATAGTATGATCTCACGGCGGCCTCGATTGTGGTTTCTATGAATACCTTGCCAAATCCTATTAGGGTGGACATCGGACGAAGACGGAGACTGGTCGAGCTGGCCGGAGCTCTCGCCGGTCGCAATGGATATAATGCGACCGCGCTCGAGAGCGTGCGGGTGCTCCGGACGGAGGCAGTGCTCCATGACGTCCCGGTGCTTTATGAGCCGGGCGCGGTGTTCGTCCTGCAGGGGAGCAAGCGAGGCATCCTCGAACGGGAGGTCTACCTGTACGATGAAGAACACTATCTGGCGGTGTCGGTCCCTGTTCCCTTTCGAATGGAGTCGTCGGCCAGTCCCGATCGCCCGCTGCTTGCGGTCTATGTCGAGTTCGACATGCGCATGGCGGCCGACATTGCCGCGCAGCTGGAGATGCATTCGGCTGTGGGAAGCGACCGGCCGCGAAGTCTCGTATCGAGCAGGATGGGCTCCGATATCGAGGATGTCCTGCTGCGCCTGCTGACGGCGCTTCGCAATCCTGCCGAGACCGCCGTTCTTGGATCAAGCCTTCTGCGCGAGCTGCATTACCGGGTCCTGATTGGCCCGCAGGGAGGCGCGATGGTCGCGGCCCTGCAGCAAAGAGGCAGGTCGGGGAGGATCGTGCGGAGCCTCGCATGGTTGCGGGAAAATTACAGCTCGGAAATCTCGGTCGCCGATCTGGCGAGAGAAGCGGGCATGAGCGTGCCTTCCTACCACGTTCATTTCAAGGAGATGACCGGAAGCAGCCCGATCCAGTACGTGAAAGCCATGCGGCTGCACGAGGCAAGGCTGATGATCGCGCGCAAGGGCACGATCGCTCAGGTCGCGGCTTCGGTCGGCTATGCGAGTGCGGCTCAGTTCAGCCGCGACTTCAAGCGGCATTTTGGACGCACGGCTTCCGAGGAGATGAGCTGGGTCCGTCGCCACCTGGGCGAACTTGCTTGGGCGGAGTAGTCCGTTATTGGCGCTCAGCCGGCTTCAGGGGCCTTCTTCCTGAAGAAGCCTGACAGAATGTTCGGACCCGCTTCGCCTGGCCGCAGCCTGATCCCGTCCTCGAAGCAGTTCAGCGTCACGCACTCGAATCCGCTGGCCGCCAGGAGCGCCACCAGCGAGTCGCGGTCGAAATGGTGCAGGTGCTCGTTGGGCAGGCGCATGCGCCACTTGTCAAACCAAGCGTCGCCGTCGGCGCCGAGCTCGCGCCAGCGGCAATAGGGGACGGCGAGGGCCAGGTGGCGGGTCTGAAGGCGGGAAAGGAAACCGAGATCGGGGATGTGCTCGAGCACGTCGAACATGGCGACGAGGTCCCAGGTGCCGGCGAGCGCCTGATCCCAGTCGACAAAGCGGACCCCTTTGGGCAGGGGAAACTCGGCGATATCGCAGCCGGCGCAATCGGCGACGCCGGTCATCTTGGCGGCCTCGATGAATGTGCCGGTGCCATATCCGATTTCCAGCACCGAGCGAGGAATCTCGCCGGTGATGCCAAGCACCCAGCCAAGCCGCTGATAGCCGAGCTTGATGGTGCGGTCGCTCAAGTCCTCGTAATAGGAAATGTATTTCTTGTCGTATTTGATCGGTGTGAAGTCGATCTGGTGGATCACGCCGAACCTGTCCACCTCATAATTGTCCAACATGTCCGCGCGGCCTCCGGATGCCGAGTTCCTTACATGGTCAACGACACGCAGCCATGGTTCTAAGCGCCTCGGCACGGGAAGGCGCGGGCAAAGCCCCGATCCGCCGAACGGAAGCGTAGAACCTCGGATAGTCGCCGGAGCACAAGTCGAACAAGCGAAGAAACGCCGGAACCTGTTCGCCGTAGACAGCGGTCGCGGCAAGCTTTGCGTTGTTGATCGGGCTATCGAACCAGGCGTCGTATCCGCGGTATCCGGCCCATCGCTTGTCGCGCATTTGCCGATAGCGTATCCGCAGCCTGTCGATCGTGGCGGCTTTGGCGGCCGCCATGTGCTCCGGGCTACGCGGGCTTCCATAGACCTGGCTCAGCTCGTCCCGGGTTTTCGATATCAGTCCGAGAAAATCCGCCTTGCGCTTGCGATCGATTTCGTAGCTGCGCAATGCGGCGCGATTGCCGGTGGCGCGCAGCCATTTCCTCGTACCGGTGGTTTCGACGGAAACCGCGAAAGCCTCGTTGAACGCGGAGTCGCCGTTCACATAGACTTTCTGATGCGCCAGCTCATGGAAGACAAGGCTTGCCAGATAGGTGTCGTTCTGACGCAGCATGGTGCTGAGCAGCGGGTCGCTGAACCAGCCCAGCGTGGAATAGGCCGTGATGCCTGTCACATAGACGTCCAGCCCCTGCCGCTGCAGCCCAGCGGCATTTTCGAGCGCGTCTTTGCGCGAAAAATAACCCTTGTAGGGAACGCAGCCGAAGACCGGAAAGCACCATGTTACCGGCGCGAGAGAAAATTGCGGCGCGGCAAACACGGCCAAGGTCACATCGTTGCGACCGACGTCGACATAGCTGCGGTAGCTGCTGTTGTCGGGCAGTGCCAGCTCTTCCGTGGCAAAGCGGCGTATGACGCTAGCCGAGGTCAACTTGGCGCGCAACGCCTTTGGCGTCGAAGGATCATGGATCAGCTTCGCAACATTCTTGCGGGCAGCCATGATCCCGACATGGCCTTCCAGTGATTGCGCATAGTAGGAAATGCTGGTGCACCCAGTCACGCCGGACGCCATGATCGCCGCGGCAAGCAATCGAAAAACGCGCTTCACAGCTTGCCCACCGCCTGCTCATCTCCCATGGAGCAAATGTCTCCATTTGCCCCCGTGTCTCAGGCGCGCCTATTTTCGTCAAGACCTGGAGGGTAGCGGGTCGGATACTCGATTTCGCAGTGGTGATCGGGCAATACGGCGCTCAAACGAAGATCTCACCCCCGCCGCGCGGCCAGCCGCAGCCACGGCGCAAGATGGAACGCCGCCATCAGGAGATACATCGGCACCATGCCGCCGAGCGCCGAGGCGCCCGACATGCACATCATGTCCTGGCCGCCATAGGCGGCCGTCAGCAGCGCCATCGTGGCGAAGGTGGGCGCCGCGGCGAGGCAAAGCCAGTCGGCGAGGCCGAAGCCGCTCAGGCCGGGCGGGTGAGGGGAGTCGATGCTCATGATATCCACCTTCTGATGCGGGCAGGTTTGCAAGCCCATTGGAACAAGCGCGAGGCGATCGGCTCCGGCGGCGCGCGGTTTGCGCCGCCGGACCAGCTTCACGCTCAGGCGTTCTTGTTGCGGAACGCCGCTTCACCGGCATCCGACACCTCGGCCCATCTCTGGTCGGGGGCGGCGCCTGCTTCGTAACTGTCGTGCCAGTTCCACCATTTGTAGGTCTGGGTCTGCGGATAGCCCTCGGGCGAATCCTCCCACACCTCCTGGCGGCCGAGCGGCGTGACGTCGAGATAGCTCCAGACGGTGCCAAAGGCTTCGTCGCCGCGGTTGTTGACGAAATAGGTGCGGAAGATGCGCTTGCCGTCATGGATGAAGACGTTGTGGCCATGCCATTCGTCGACGCCGAAATCCTTGTCCCAGCTGTCGGTGATGGTGTACCAGGGCATCTTCCAGTCCATCTGTTGCTTCAGGCGCTGGATGTCGGCCTGCGGCGCGCGCGAGGCATAGGCAAGCGTGGTGTCGCGGGCGTTGAGGTGCGCGAGGTTGCCGACCTGGTCGGCACCGAGCGAGCAGCCGCGGCAGGCATGTTCGGGCCAGCCATAGACGCCGGGCTCGAAGAAGGCGCGGTAGACGACAAGCTGCCGGCGGCCTTCGAAGAGGTCGAGCAGGCTCGCCTTGCCGTTCGGGCCTTCGAATACGTAGTCCTTCTTGACTTCCATCCACGGCATGCGGCGGCGTTCGGCGGCCAGAGCGTCGCGGGCGCGGGTGACGGCCTTTTCCTTCACCAGCATCTCTTCATAGGCGCCTTTCCACGCTTCCTGCGAAACGACCGGCGGTGTCTTCATGTGTTGGGTCATTGCTCTTGTCCCGTTCTTGGGTTTGGTTGGGGGTGACAAGGACAGACATAGGGCCGCATCCGGCGATGGTGAGAGTTACAAGTGTGACGCGATTTGCTGTGGCGGGCTTCGAGGCGGCGGCATGGACTCGCTGATCAACGCCGCCGGCCGCGCGCTAGCGGCGGGCGATCCGCTCGGCGCCTTGAAGCGCGTCGCGCTGCGCGACGATGCGCCGGCGCTGGCGCTGCGCGGCATCGCGATGGCGCAGCTCGGCGATTTCGCCAAGGCCAAGGCGCTGCTGAAGGACGCTGCCCGAGCCTTCAGCCCGAGGGAAGCGGTGGCGCGTGCGCGTTGCGTCGTCGCCGAGGCCGAGATCGCGCTGGTGTCGCGCGACCTTGGCTGGCCGGAGAAGGCTCTGCGATCCGCCCGCACGACGCTCGCCGCGCATGGCGACCGGCTGAACGCTGCCTATGCCGGCAGTCTCGAGGCGCGCCGCCTCATCCTGATCGGCCGCCTCGACGAAGCCGAGCGCCTGCTATCGGACTTCGATCCGGCGCCGCTGCCGCCCGTGGCGCGCGTCGCGCATGAACTGGCCGCCGCCGGCATCGCCGTCAGGCGCCTCAGGACCAAGGCGGCGCGCTCGGCGTTCGGCCGGGCGTCGCTTGCCGCCTATCAAGCCAACATCCCGGCATTGCAGGCCGAAGTCGAAGCGGCGTCCCTGGTGCTGAACACGCCGGTCGGCCGGCTGATCGCGCGCGGCACCGAGAAAGAACTGCTGCTCGACGAGGTCGAGGCGTTGCTGACCTCGGGCACGCTGGTCGTCGATGCCTGCCGCAACGTCGTGCGCCAGGCCGACGCGGTCGTTTCGCTTGCGACCCGGCCTGTATTGTTCGCGCTGGCGCGCACGCTTGCCGAGGCATGGCCGGCGGATGCCTCGCGCGAAGTGCTGCTGAGGCGCGCCTTTCGCGCTAGGCACGCCGATGAATCGCATCGCGCGCGGCTGAGGGTCGAGATGGGACGGCTGCGCGCCGAACTCGCCGGGCTGGCAGAAATCAACGCGACGGCCGCCGGTTTCGCGCTCACGCCGGTCAGCGCCGCTGAGGTCGTCGTGCTGGCGCCGCCGGTCGAGGAGGAGCATGGTGCGGTGATGGCCTTCCTGACCGACGGCGAGGCCTGGTCGAGCTCGGCTCTGGCGATCGCGCTTGGCGCCAGCGCGCGCACCGTCCAGCGCGCGCTGGAGCAGCTTTCGGCCGAACACAAGGTGCAGGCCGTCGGCCGCGGCCGGGCGCGCCGTTGGATGATGCCGCCGGTGACCGGATTCCCGACTGTGTTGTTACTCCCAGGACCGCTGCCGAGCGACTAGTTTCCCGACGCTGGATCGAGGAGACGTCATGAAACTGATCAGATTGCGGGCGCCAGGCGGCCTGGAAAAACTGGAACTGGTTGAGGAGGATCGGCCCGAAGCCGGATCGGGAGAGTTGCTGGTCCGGATCCGGGCGTGCTCGCTGAATTTCCACGACAGCATGGTTGTCACGGGCAAGAAGCCCTGCGCCGACGGTCGTATTCCGCTATCCGATGGCGCGGGCGAGGTGGTTGCTGTCGGGGACGGTGTCGAAGCATTCAAAGCCGGCGATGCCGTCGTCAGTTGCTATTGGCCCGATTGGCTGGGCGGCGAGGCTTCGCGCGCGAACAAGCAGGGCGAATTGGGCGACGATCTCGATGGCTATGCACGGGAGTATGCGTGCATGCCCTGGCAGGCTTTCACGAAAGCGCCGGCGGGTTACACCCACGTGGAGGCGGCTACACTCACTTGCGCCGGGGTCACTGCCTGGAGAGGCCTGGTGGTGTGCGGTCAGGTGAAGCCCGGCGATACGGTGCTGATCCTCGGCGCGGGCAGCGTGTCGCTGTTCGCGCTGCAGTTCGCCAAGATGGCTGGTGCCCGTGTTATTGCTACATCCTCCTCTGATGCGAAGCTCGAAAAGCTACGGCGACTCGGCGCCGATGCTCTCATCAACTACAAGGCCGTGCCGGACTGGGGGAGCAAGGCGAGGGACCTGACCGATGGGCGCGGTGTCGATCATGTAGTCGAGGTCGGCGGTCCAGGCACGCTGGCCCAGTCGATAACAGCTTGCAGGATAGGCGGCCACATCGCTCTGATCGGGGTGTTGACCGGCTTCGCCGGAGAAGTGTCGATCCCGGCGCTGTTTTCCAATCAGATCCGCGTTAGTGGAATTTCTGTCGGGAACAGGGCTGACCAGGAAGACATGATCCGGGCGATAACGGTCAATGGCCTCAGGCCCGTGATCGGTCGTAGTTTTCCGCTGCACGAGATTGCTTCGGCCTTCAGGTCGTATGAGAGCCAAAAGCATTTCGGCAAGATCTGCGTCGAATTTTAAGGCGCCGGCTTCGGTAAATTCGCGACTGTGTTGTTACTCTCAGGTTTGTAGCCGGGCGGCTAGAGTCGAAGCTGACACAAGAGACCGATGGAGATTTGGAAAATGAAACGAGCCGCTGCCGAGATCCTGCGTGAATACGGACCGTTCCCCGGCGTCGAGCGCGTTAACGGCGTTACCTATGACGGCGAAAATGTCTGGTTCGCCAGTGGCGACAAGCTGAACGTGCTCGATCCCGACAGCGGCATGATCGTGCGTACGATCGATGTCGCCTCGCATGCCGGTACTGCCTTCGACGGCGAATATCTCTACCAGATTGCCGAGGATCGTATCCACAAGGTCGACCCGAAGATCGGCAAGGTCGTCGCAACCATTCCTGCCCCCGGCAACGGGGGAGACTCAGGCATGGCCTGGGCCGAGGGTTCGCTCTGGGTCGGCGAATACCGGGCACACAAGATCCATCAGATCGATCCTGAAACGGGCAAGGTGATCCGCACGATCGAATCGAAGCGCGTCGTCACCGGCGTCACCTGGGTCGATGGCGAGCTCTGGCATGCCACCTGGGAGGGCGAGGAGGGCGATCTGGTGCGCGTCGATCCCGACACAGGCGACGTGTTGCAGGAACTGGCGATGCCCTCCGGCGTGTCGGGGCTGGAATCCGACGGCGGCGGCTGCTTCTTCTGCGGCGGCGGCAGCAGCGGCAAGATCAAGGCCGCGCGGCGCCCGGGACACGGCGGTGGCAAGTAACGGGCTAACGGATGGGGCGGCCTGATCAGGCCGCCTCGCGTGCCGGCCGCGGCATGCTGGAGGCCTTGGCGGCGTTCGGCCTGTCGACATGCGCCCAGGCCGGCCGTTCGAACAGGAAAGTGCCGAAGCCGATGCGCTTGACGATGAAGTAAAGCACAACCGGGCTGACGATCGAGACGAGCAATACGGCGAGGCTCAGCATGCCGGTGTCGGTCAGAAGGCCGCTTGCCAGCATGACACCGCGGAAGATCGACATCGGGATGGTGAAGGCGACATAGACGACCAGCGAATGCTCGCCGAGCCAGCGCAGCCATTCCATGGAAGTGAATTTCGACAGGTAACCGCCGGCGACGCAGAGCGCCACCGCGCCGGCCACGGCAAGCGACAGATGCAGCGGCGGCCATGCCGCCAGGCCCATCTGCATGCCGACCGGCTGCACGGCGTAGCCCGGCGAATAGACGAGCAGGCCGTTGACGAGCGCCCAGGCGAGCAGGCCGAGAACGGCGACCGCCGGCCGGGCCTGCGTCCACTCCACCACCCGGAATATCAGCGGCGCGAGCACGAAGCCGAGATAGAAGAACACGAAATAGGCGGCGAACTGCTCGAGCGCGTAGCTGTCCGGCTTCGGCGCCCACATCTGCAGCGCGGCGGCAGCCAAGATGACGACCCAGTGCGGCACGCGAAGCTCCCGCAGCAGGCGGATGACGATCCCGAAAACCGCCAGCATGTAGATGAACCACAACACGCCGTACGGCTCGACGGCGGCCATCGCGAGATCGTGCAGCATGCCGGCCGGATCGCGGCTGAAGATGCCGATCTTCAGTCCGATCGAGATGGTCGCCCAAAGCACATAGAAATAGAGGTAATGGACGACGCGCCGGTCGACATAGCGCCGCCATGGCCGGTCGATCACCTGCGACAGGAACAGGCCCGAGATCAGGAAGAATTCCGGCATGCGGAACGGCGTCGCGAAGCCGATGACGTAATGCAGGAAGCCGACGCCGCCGGTGTATTCACCGGTGTTGTAGGCGGCATACATCATCACCACCAGGATGATGGAAAGACCTTTTGCCGTATCCACCCACGGCATGCGGTTCGGGTTGCTCATGAACGATCTCGAGGAAATGTACCTGTCCAGATTGTAGCGGACGGGCACGTCCCGCGCAGCATCAAGCTTCCATTAACGTAAACGCGGCCCTCGTTTTGGAGGCGGTCTCAACGATCGCCCGATGTCGGAACCACGGCGGCGGAACGCGTCTCGCGCATCGTCACCGCGACGATCGCGCCCGACAGGAAGGTCAATGCGGCAATAGCCGCAATCGCGGCGACGAAACCGAAGAAGTCGGCGATCAGGCCTGCGGACAGCGCCCCGACCGCATAGCCGAGATCGCGCCAGAAACGGTAGACGCTGAGCGAGCGCGCCCGCCAGGAGGGATGCGATGCGTCCGACACCGCCGCGATCAGGCACGGATAGACCATCGCCGTGCCGAGGCCCAGCAGCAGGCTCGCCAGCAGCCACCAGCCGAAATCGCGCGTCATGGCGGTGAGCATAAGCCCCGCCGCCTGCACCCACATGCCGGCGACGATCAGTCCCTTGCGGCCCCAGCGGTCGCTCAATGGCCCGGTGGCGACCTGGAAGATGCCCCACACCGCCGGATAGACCGCCTTGAGGATGCCGATGCGCTCGACGCCGAGCCCATTGGCGACGAAGAAAAGCGGAAACAGCCCCCAGCTCATGCCGTCGTTCAAATTGTTGACCAGGCCGGCCTGCGAGGCGGCGAACAAATTGCGGTCGCCGAACGAGGTCAGCATGAAGATCTCGCGGAAGCTCAGCGGCGAAGCCTGTTTTGGATGGTTGGCCAGTTCCAGCCGCACATGCTCGCGCGTGTCACGCACGAGCAGGATCGACAGCGCGGCGCCAAGGACCGCGTAGCCGATGCCGAGATAGATCGGCACCGGACGCAGCCCGTAGCGGCTGGCCATATAGCCGGTGAGGAAGGCGGTGACGCCGACGGCGAGGTAGCCGGCGAACTCGTTGAGCCCGACAGCAAGCCCACGCGATTTCGGCCCAACCAGATCGACCTTCATGATCACCGTCATCGACCAGGCGAACCCCTGGTTGATACCGAGCAGCGCGTTGGCGGCGACGATCCAGCCCCAACTCGGCGCTGAGATGATGATGAACGGCACCGGCAGACCGAACAGCCAGCCGAGGATCAGCACGCGCTTGCGCCCCCATGTGTCGGCAAGCTGGCCGGAGACGAGGTTGGCGCAGGCCTTGACCACGCCGAAGCTGACGATGAAGGAGACGACCAGCGTGGTCGACGCAACGCCGAATTCCTCCGCGCCGATCAGCGGCACCACGGTGCGCTCGATGCCGACCATGCCGCCGACAAAGGCGTTGATCAGCACCAGCAGCGAAAACTGCTTCCAGTTGGCCTTGAGGCCGAGCGCGACGGCGGGCGCCGCTGTGCTCAAGATTTCGCCCCGGCGTTGACGGCCCGGGTCCGCGCGGCCTCTGGCGGCGGGGGAGGGATATCGGCGGTCATCGCGGCCACGAACTCATCCTCGTCCTCGATGCGGAAGGCCTTGTTGAAGCGCCGCTCGAAGCCGATGGTCGACGTCGGCTTGCCGCTCAGCGAGCGGCCGCAGACCGAGCCGGAATAGGCGCCGGGCAGCACCTCGATGTGGTCGGGCAGTTCTTTCAGGCGACGCACGCTGGCGTAGAGCGCGCGAGCGCCGTCCTCGGCGTTTGAAGCAAGCTCGGTGCGACCGAGATCGCCGACCATCAGCGTGTGCCCGGTGAGCACGAACCAGGGTTCGGCCGACCGTGTCCGGTCGGTGACGAGAAGGCTCAAATGCTCCGGCGTGTGGCCCGGCGTATGCATGACGGTCGCCGTGACGTTGCCAAGCTCCAGCACCTCGCCGTCCTTCACCCGCCGGAACGGGAAACCGGCTTCGGCGCCCTCGAACAGCACATAGTCGGCGCCCGTCGCCTCGGCCAGCGCCCGGCCGGCCGAGATGTGGTCGGCATGGATATGAGTGTCGACGACATAGAGGATGCGCATGCCCGCGGCATTCGCCGCCTCGACATAGGTCGCGATGTCGCCGAGCGGATCAACCACGGCCGCGGAAGCCTTGCCGCCGCAGCCGAACAGGTAGGAGGCGGCAACCGGGTCGCTATGCAGGAACTGCCTGAGAATCATCGCTTTTTCCTCCGAGCGGGCGAATGTGCCGGGCAGCGTGCCCTGCTTGACAGTCCGAGCTGAAACTGCCATTCAACAATTCTATTGAATGACGATGCGTTAGCGAAAAGGCGATGTCAATCCGCAATCCGAAACAGGCGCTGTACGAGCAGTTCGCGATCGTGGCCAAGGCGCTCGGTCATCCGCTGCGCCTGGAAATGATCGAGCATCTGGCGCAGGGCGCGCGCAGCGTCGAGGCGCTGGCGGTCAAGCTGGGCCAGCCTGTCGCCAACATTTCCCAGCATCTGCAGGCGCTGCGCCGCGCCGGCATCGTCTCGGCCGAGCGCGACGGCAAATTCGTGCATTATTCGCTGGCCGATGCGAGCGTGCTTTCCGCTTTCGCCGCGGTGCGCGGCGTCGCCGAGCGGCATCTCGCCGAGGTAGACCGCATCGTGCGCGGCTATTTCGACGCGCGTGATGACATGCGGTCGGTCACGCGCGACGAGCTTCAGAGGCTGATGCGCGACGGGTTGGTGACGCTGATCGACGTTCGTCCGGCGGATGAATTCGCGCTCGGCCATGTGCCCGGCGCCATCAATGTCCCGCTCAGCGAAATCAAGGCGTGGTCCGGCGGTGCCGATACCGGCAAGGAGGTCGTCGCCTATTGCCGCGGCCCATGGTGCGTGATGTCCTTCGAGGCTGTCGCGGCGCTGCGCTCGCTCGGGCTTGCGGCGCGCCGGATGGAGGATGGCATGCCGGAGTGGAAAGCTGCGGGCTTACCGGTGGAAATGGCAGCTGATGGTGTGGCCAATTAGACAGCGCGGAATACTTACGCGCCGGATTGGCCACTGAGCACCAATTGCAGACGTTTGGTGACAACATGCGAATGCCTTGAGCGGAACCGTGAGCGGATTGGCAGGTCTCCACCCTTTTCCGCTACGCCATACCTCTGGCAAACCATCTCGACCGCTTAGTAGGTGATCTTCGGGTACCAGTCGGTCCCGCGGCCTTCCGGCGTCCAGTCCAGGACGTTCCACAGCATCATCAAGTCGGGCTCGGTTGTCGGGTCTTTGCCCGGATCGGCTGACTCGAAACCCAGTTCCGCGCCCCAGAAGTGCCGAATGGTTCCGTCGCGCCGGGTGAAGACGTTTTCGGCGGCGGTGTCGGTCCCGTCGTCCATGATCGCGTGGTAGTCCCGGCTAAAATTCCCGTTGACGTCGGCGTAGAGAGGCAGGTTCTTCCAGCCACGCTCTACCTTGAAGGCAATCTGCCGCTCGATGGTCGAAAGGCCGACGACGGCGAGGGCGATTCGTTGGCGGAGGTGGTCGGCGTTGCCGTCCAGGCAGCTCAGCAGCGCGGTGCACATGGGGCAAGGGCGCTGGCGCTTGGGGCCATACATCCAGTTGTAGACGAACAGAGTGTCCTTATCGCCGAAGAGCTCCTCGAAGCCGATTGGATTGGCGCCGGCCACGCTGCTGGCTTCGCCGATGAACTGATAGTCGCCCTTCACCTCGCCGCCAGGCGGCAAGGCGCGACGCTGGGCCGCGACGCGCGCGATGTGGCGGTTGAGTTCGATCTCCTCGATCAATAGGGCCTCGCGCGACTTGCGGTATTCGGCGCTCTCGTTCGGCTGGCGGGCGCGGTTCTTGTGAGCGATCGCAGCAGCGGGTTGCAGGGCGGAACCGTCGGCCATGACGTTGTCTCCTTTCCAATCCCTTTCAACTGGTCACCCGCCTTAGGGTTCCGCCTGGATCGCTGCTGCGCGCGATACGCGGACTGTCGTATAAACGATACCTTATTGCGCCTCGTAGAGTTCCAACGGCAATCCATCCGGGTCGCTAAAGAAGGTGAAGCGCCGATCCGTATATGGGTCGATCCGGATTGCCTCCACGGCAACGCCGGCGGCTTCCAGGCGCGCAACTACGGGGTCGAGGTTTCCTACAGCAAATGCCAAGTGCCGCAGCCCTGTCGCCTCTGGATAGGACGGCCGCGGCGCTGGGTCAGGGAAGGAGAATAATTCCAGCAGGGCGGATCCGATCCGCAGGTCGGCCTTCCAAGACTGCCGCTCCTCCCGATAGACCTCGTGGATCAGGTCCAGGCCGAGGAGCTCGACATAGAACCGTCGCGACCGATCGTAATCGGTGCAGATAAGCGCAACGTGGTGAATGGCGTCCAGCATCTTTCGAACTCTAGCCAAGCTGGGCTTTGGGGCCAAGGTCACCACTTTGTACCTGTCACCGCTGGCAGGATCGCTTCGGGTGAGAGCCTAACACCCAGACGGCGGGCAACCGTGCTGACCGTGGCTCGCTTGGTTGCAGGCGGGCCTGCTGTCCTGTGGGGCATCAGGATCGTCCGCATGTTTACCAAAGTCGAAATAGGCCAGGATCGTAGATACGTTCACGCGGGAAAACCGGCTTTTCTGAAGCCTGAAGTGAAAAGCTCGTGAGCGACTGGGTCGGCGAACGGGAGACCTGAAATCAGTCGAACAGTCACGTCGTGTTTCCTTGTCAGCGCTTCCTCGACTTCAGCGCGCGCCTTCTCCATCTCACCCAAATGTGCGTATGCCGCTGCGAGGAAGGCATGAGTGAAGAATTGGTCTCCGGCTTTCTGATACGAACTGACGGCTTGCGAGTACCTTCCCAGCAGGAAGAGTGAGCTGCCCTTCACCTCCCAGAACCATACCGGAGGCAAGGGGTCGCGCAGCAGCGCACTTTCGAGCACGTTGAGCGCCATCTCGGCCCAACCACCGTAGTTGAGCCAGCTTGCGTAGTCTCCTGCGATATTCACATCTAAAGGGTTCAACGAGCGTGCTCGCTCGAAATGCATTCCCGCATCGCTATGTTGGCGCATATGCGTAAGCACCAATCCCATGCTCTGGTGACAGACGCCATCGCTCCTGTCGAGAGCGAGCGCCGTTCGTGCCGAGTCCCAGGCCTTCTGCAGCGTCCGCGGATCGTTGTCGTACCAAAATCTGCCAACGAGGGCCTGCGCGAGGAAGGCGTGGCCTTGGGCGAATGTCGAATCGAGTTCGACACACCGAACGAAGAGGGGCTCGGACTTGTCCAGTTCATATCGATGGAAGAGCGCACGCCCCTGCAGGTAGTAGTCGTATGCATCCCAATCGGCCGGAGGCTTGCGTCTGGAGCGGCTCGCCGAATCGGCCTCCGCTTGGCCTTCGACCATCGAGGCGATGAGAGCAGCAACCTCGTCTTGCAATGCGAAGATGTCGTTGAGGGCCCGATCGTACCGTTGGGCCCACAGGTGGGTGCCGGTGGCGGCATCAATCAATTGTGTGGTGATCCGAATGCGATCACCGAGCTTTCGTATGCTGCCTTCGACCAGGTAGCGAACCCCGAGTTTGCGATGGACTTCGGCAATGTCCGATGCCGGATCGCGAAACTGAAAGGATGAGTTGCGGGCGATGACGAGGAGGGAGCGAAACCTGGCCAGCTCCGTAATTATGTCCTCGGTTATGCCGTCGCTGAGATACTGCTGGTCGTGATCGCCGCCCAAATTGGCAAAAGGCAGCACCGCGATCGACGGCTTGCCGGACGCTGGTGTCGGTTTGCCGGATGCGCTCGCGGCTGGCTCGACAGTCCCGGTGAAGCGGTAGCCGACGCGAGGCACCGTGGCGATCCACTCACCGCCGTTGTCAGCCGGACCGAGAGCCTTTCTTAGAGTCGCGATTTGGACGGTAAGGTTGCCTTCTTCAACGGCGGTGCCCGGCCAGGCAGCGTCCATCAGCTCGGCCTTGGTCAGGATCTCGCCGGGCCGTGCCGCAAGCGCGGCAAGCAACGTCAGCCCACGATGCCCAACAGCGATCGGGATCCGCTCTTTAAAGAGCGTCCCGGTGTCTGGATCGAGTACGAACGGACCAAAAGCGATGCGAGTCCCCTGCATGTGCACATAGTAGACGCTTGGAAAGTTTTCGGAAAAGGGGTTTGAGAACGGCAAAACCGCTAACTCGGGCATTCTGCGCGCCGCCACGAGGACGGCATGCCGGAATGGACCCGCGGGTTGACTCTTTTCGAAACAAAAACGGCCCGCCTGTCTCCAGGCGAGCCGTTGCAACGAATGCCGTAAATCTCAGTCCTTGGCGCGCTCGACATACGACCCGTCGGCGGTCATCACCACGATACGCGTGCCGGCGGAGATATGCGGCGGCACGGCCGTGCGCACGCCGTTGGAGAGCATCGCCGGCTTGTAGGACGAAGACGCCGTCTGGCCCTTGGTGACCGGCTCGGTGTCGACCACCTCGAAGGTGGCGCGCTGCGGCAGCACCAGCGAGATCGGCACGTCGTTGAACTGCGCCAGCTGGACGGCCATGCCTTCCTGCAGATAGGGCGCGAAGTCGCCGACCACGGCTTCCGAAGCCACGACCTGGTCGTAGCTTTCCGGGTTCATGAAATGAAAACCTTCGTCGTCGGAATAGAGGAAGGTGTGCTCGCGTTCCTCGACATAGGCGCGCTCGACCATTTCGGTCGTGCGGTAGCGCTCCGAGACCTTCACCCCGTCGCCGATGCGGCGCATGTCGAGCTGGGTCACCGGCGTGCCCTTGCCAGGGTGGATGTTTTCGGCAAAGAGGATGACATAGAGCTTGCCGTCCTTATCGACGACGTTGCCTTTGCGTAAGGAACTGGCGATGACCTTGACCACGGTATTCGATCCCATTCGAGTTTGTCGGCCTGCAAGCGTCGATTTCCGCGAAGCGGCGACGGCGGCCATCGCGTGCGCCCTAGCGCATCTTGCGTCGAACCGCCAGCCTGCCGAGCGATTTTCCTGCCCATGACCGCCGCTTCGCCCTGGTGGACGCCTGATATCCATGCCGACCGCCGGCCACGGCTGATGGCGCGCAATGCCATCGCCGCCGCCCTTCGCGGCTGGTTCGCGCAGCGCGATTTCGTCGAGGTGACGACCTCGGCGCTGCAGGTTTCGCCGGGCAACGAGGCGCATCTCGCCGCCTTCGCCACCGAGGCGATTGGGCCCGACGCATCGAGCCGGCCGCTCTATCTCCACACCTCGCCCGAATTCGCCTGCAAGAAGCTGCTCGCCGCCGGCGAGGAACGCATCTTCAGCCTCGGCCCCGTCTGGCGCAACCGCGAGCGTGGGCCGCTGCATCACCCCGAGTTCACCATGCTCGAATGGTATCGCGTCGGCGAAACTTACGAGCGCCTG
Organism: Mesorhizobium sp. B2-4-3; assembly: GCF_006442815.1. Lineage (GTDB taxonomy): Bacteria > Pseudomonadota > Alphaproteobacteria > Rhizobiales > Rhizobiaceae > Mesorhizobium. The sequence continues at coordinate 45,320 of NZ_VFVL01000026.1, read as the reverse complement.
ATGGACGATTGCGCCGAATTCCTGGCGCTCGCCGCGGAAAAGGCCGGCGCCAAGAGTTTCCGGTTCCGCGGCCGCGAGGCCGATCCGTTCGCCGGGCCGGAGCGGCTGAGCGTGGCCGAGGCTTTTACCCGCCATGCCGGCATCGACCTGCTGGCGACCGTGTCAGTCGACGGCAGCACCGACCGCGGCGCGCTTCACGAAGCGCTGGTCCGTGCCGGCCTGCGCACCGCGCCCGACGACAATTGGGCCGACCTGTTCAGCCGGGTGATGGTCGAAAAGATCGAGCCGGCGCTGGGGCAGGGTCGCGCCACCATCTTATACGGCTATCCGATTTCGGAAGCGGCGCTCGCCCGGCCGAGTGCCGAGGATCCGCGCGTCGCCGAGCGCTTCGAGCTCTATTGCTGCGGCGTCGAGCTCGCCAACGCCTTCGGCGAGCTCACCGACCCTGCCGAGCAGCGCCGCCGCTTCATCGCCGAGATGGACGAGAAGGAGCGCGTCTATGGCGAGCGCTATCCGCTGGACGAGGATTTCCTTGCGGCTCTGGCCGTAATGCCGCAGGCAAGCGGCTCGGCCCTGGGCTTCGACCGGCTGGTGATGCTGGCGACGGGCGCCGCAAGGATCGACGACGTGATCTGGGCGCCGGTGGCCGAGTAACGCTCTCTTCTTGCCCGCTGCGGCAAAGCATCCGACACGAACCACGGCGATTGCCTTGAGATTGCCGCATCCGCCATTGCACTAGCGTCGGTGGAACAATAGATGGTGCGGACGTATCTATGATGGTGCCTATGGCATCCATAGATGGTGCGGGTGGTCGTCAGGACACTACCCTCCCAGGCCGCGTGAACAAACAGGAACAACCGCATGACCGATAAGCTCGACGCAGCGAAATTGACCGATCGCGTCGCGGCGCTCGTCGAGGCTGCCAGGCGCGCAGGCGCCGACGCGGCCGACGCGGTGGCGGTGCGCGGTCGCTCGGCCGGCGTCTCGGTCCGGCTGGGCAAGGTCGAGGGCACTGAATCGTCGGAGAGCGAGGATGTTTCGCTGCGCGTCTTCGTCGGCCAGCGTGTGGCGAGCGTCTCGGCCACCGCCGCATCCGACCCGAAGGCGCTTGCCGAGCGTGCCGTGGCCATGGCGAAAGTCTCGCCCGAGGATCCGTTTCAAGGCCTCGCCGACCCCGCGCTGCTCGCCCGCAATTTGCGCGATCTTGACCTTTTCGACCCGACAGAGGTATCGGCGGACCAGCTGAAGGAAGCCGCCCTTGCCGCCGAAGCAGCCGCATTGGCGGTCAAGGGCGTCACCAATTCCGCGGGCAGCAGCGCCGGCGCCGGCCTGGGCGGCCTGGTTCTCGCCACCTCGCATGGCTTTGTCGGCCAGTATGTCGCCTCGCGCTTCTCGCGCTCGACCAGCGTCATTGCCGGAGAGGGCACGGCGATGGAGCGCGACTATGAATTCTCCTCGCGCCAGCATTTCGCCGATCTCGACGCGCCGGAAGAGATCGGCCGCAAGGCCGGCGAACGGGCGGTGCGCCGCCTCGGCGCCCGCAAGGCAGCGACCGGCCCGGTCGACGTGGTGTTCGATCCGCGCGTCGCGCGCGGCATAGCCGGCCATCTGGCCGGCGCCATCAACGGCGCCGCGGTCGCCCGCAAGACCAGCTTCCTGCGCGACATGATGGGCAAGCAGGTGGCCTCGGCCGCCATCACCGTCACCGACGAGCCTTTGCGGCGGCGCGGCCAGGCCTCGCGCCCCTTCGATGGCGAGGGCGTCGAGGGGGACAAGCTGCTGATGGTCGAGAAGGGCATGTTGAACCACTGGTTCCTGTCGACCTCGGCCGCGCGCGAGCTCGGTCTCGTCACCAATGGACGCGGCTCGCGCAGCGGCTCGTCGGTTTCGCCGTCATCGACCAACCTTGCCATCGAGCCGGGCAGGCGTTCGCCGGAAGATCTGATCGCGTCGTTGAAGAGCGGCTTCTATGTCACAGAGGTGTTCGGCCAGGGCGTCGACATGGTGACCGGCGAATACAGCCGCGGCGCTTCCGGCTACTGGATCGAGAACGGCGCGCTGGCCTATCCGGTGGCCGAGGTGACGATCGCCTCGAACCTGAAGACCATGTTCCTCAACATGGTGCCGGCGAACGATCTCGACCGCAATTTCGGCACGGCGGCGCCGACGCTCCTGATTGAAGGGATGACCCTTGCCGGCGCTTGACCAATTGACTTCGAATGAGGCCCGCGACGACCTCGCTCTGCTGCGCGAGGCCGCTCGCGAGGCTGGCGCCATCGCCATGCGTTATTTCGGCAACAACCCGCAGGTGTGGATGAAGGGCGGTACCTCGCCGGTAAGCGAGGCAGACCATGCGGCGGACGCCTATCTGCGCGAGACCTTGCTGCGGGCGCGTCCGGATTATGGCTGGCTGTCGGAGGAGACCGCCGACGACCATGCCAGGCTGTCGGCTCGCCGCACCTTCGTCGTCGACCCGATCGACGGCACGCGTGGCTTTCTCGACGGCCTGCATTCCTGGTGCGTCAGCGTCGCCGTGGTCGAGGACGGACGCTCGCTCGCCGGCGTGCTCGAATGCCCGGCCAAGCGCGAGACCTATTGGGCGCTGCCGGGCGAGGGTGCCTATCTCAATGACAAGCGCATCCATGTGCGTCCGCTTGGGCAGGACGTCGATATCGGCGGCCCCAAGCCGCTGGTCGACTTGATGCCGCAGGCTTGGCAGGAAAGGCTGCGGCGGACGGCCTACATTCCTTCGCTCGCCTATCGGCTGGCGATGATCGCCGCCGGCAAGCTCGACGCGACCTTCGTCAAGCCGAGCGCGCATGACTGGGACATCGCCGCCGCCGATCTCATCCTCACCGAGGCGGGCGGCGCATTGCTCGACCGCGCCGGCAAGCCGCCGCGCTATGCCGGCGAGGTGATCAATCACGGCGCGCTCGCCGCCGGCAGCGGCGAATTGCTCGGCGTGCTTACCGGCGTCATTGCCGGGCTTGACGAAGGGTGAGGCGGTCGGCAGTTCCAAAACCGGCTGCTTTGGTCTAGACCTGTCACAATTCATGAATATGCGAAGGATCGGCATGGCCGCGGAAGACGGAAAGAAGCAGCTTTTGCACCTGGTGTTCGGCGGCGAGCTGAAAAAGCTGGGTGGAACCGAGTTCCGCGATCTCGACTCCCTCGACATTGTCGGCATCTATCCCGACTATCAAACCGCGCTTGGCGCCTGGAAAGCCAAGGCGCAGGCCAGTGTCGACAATGCTCATATGCGCTATTTCGTTGTTCATCTGCACCGTCTGCTCGATCCAGAATCGAAGGTCGGCGGTTGACGTCGATGGAGCATGAAGCGGTGAAAGGGACGACCCGGCGGCACGCCGCCAGGCGCGGCGGAACACGCACGCTGTGGCGGCGCATCCGCGAGCCATTGGCGCAGTCGAGTTTCGTCAAGAACTTCATCGCCAGCTTGTTCGCCTGGTTCCTGCGGCTGATTCGCCTCACCAGCCCGCTGGTCGAGGGCTCGACGCAGGTCGCCGGCGGCGCTTACGCGCATCTCGAGCCCGGCATCATCGCGCTCTGGCACGGCCAGCAGCTCCTGACCCCTGCCTATTATCCCAAGGGACGGCCGCTGGTCGCCATGGTCTCGCGCAGCGCCGATGCGGAGCTCCAGGCGCTGATGCTCGAGAAATTCGGCATTGAGGCGGTGCGCGGCTCGGGCGGCCGCAACCGTTCGAGGCACCTCGACAAAGGCGGCGCCAAGGCCTTGATCGCGCTCAAGAAGTCGCTCCTCGCGGGCAAGAACGTCGCCATGATCGCCGACATCCCGAACGGCACGCCGCGCGATGCGGGGCTCGGCATCGTGCTTCTGGCAAGGCTTTCCGGCCGGCCGATCCTCCCATCTGCCATCGCCACCAGCCGCCGCAAGGTGCTGGAAAAGAGCTGGGACAAGACCACCATCAACCTGCCTTTCGGCCGCTCGGCGGTCATCGTCGGCCCGCCGGTTTTCGTGCCGGCCGATGCCGACGAGGCCGAGATGGAGCGCAAGCGCCAGGAGGTCACGGCCTCCCTCAACGCTGCGACGGCCGAGGCCTATCGCCTCGTGGATGGCGGAAAATGAGCGAGCGTTGGGCACGCGCGGCCCTCACCGCCTACCGCTATGCGGGGGCGGCCGCCTATCCGCTGATCGGACCCTATGTCGCCTGGCGCGCCTCGCGCGGCAAGGAGGATCGCGTCCGCCGCCGCGAGCGCTACGGCGTTGCCGGCCGTCCCCGACCGGAAGGGCCGGTGATCTGGATCCATGCCGCAAGCGTGGGCGAGACGATCGCGGTGGTGCCGCTGGTCGAGAGCATCCTCGACTATGGCGTCAACATCGTCCTGACCACCGGCACCGTGACCTCGGCCAAGGTCGCCGAAGAGCGTCTCGGCAGCCGCATCATCCACCAATATGTGCCGCTCGATCTCAAGCCCGCAGTAAGCCGCTTCCTCGATCACTGGCGGCCGGAACTGGCGATCATCGCCGAATCGGAAATCTGGCCGATGACCATCCTGGAACTTGGCGCCCGCAACGTGCCGCAGGTTCTGGTCAATGGCCGGCTGTCCGACCGCTCCTTCACCTCGTGGAAGAAGCGAGCTGGAGTTGCCGAGGCACTGTTCGAGAACCTCGCCCATGTCATCGCCCAGTCGGATACCGACGGCGAGCGCTTCCGCGCGCTCGGCGCCCGGCCCGTCACCGTCTCCGGCAACCTCAAGGTCGACACCAACCCGCCGCCGGCCGACGAGCGGGCTTTGGCCACCCTGCAGCGCCAGATCGGCGATCGCCCGACCTGGGCGGCGATCTCGACCCATGACGGCGAGGAGGTCGTGGCCGCCGAGGTCCATGCCAGCCTGCACAAACGCCATCACGGGCTCTTGACCATCATCGTGCCGCGCCATCCCGACCGCGCCGACGCGCTTGCAGCGCAGATTTCCGGCATGGGGCTGACGGTCGCAAGGCGCGGCAAGGGCGACCGCATCTCGCCGGACACCGATATCCTTCTGGGCGATACGATCGGCGAAATGGGCCTTTATTTGAGGCTGACCGAGATCGCTTTCGTCGGCCGCTCGCTGACTTCGGAAGGCGGCCAGAACCCGCTCGAGCCGGCGATGCTCGAAACCGCCGTGCTTGCCGGCCGCAACGTGCAGAATTTCCGCGAGGCCTACCAGCGCCTGCTCGACAGCGGCGGCGCCAAGCTGGTGCGTGACCGCGACATGCTGACCGGAGCCGTCAATTTCCTTTTGACCAACGAAGTGGCGCGCCACGAAATGATGGCGGCGGGTGCCGCCACCGTCGACGAGATGCGCGGCGCGCTTGCCCGCACGCTGAAATCGCTGGAGCCCTATATCCAGCCGCTCGTCGTCAAGGCGCGCCTGGAAGGCGCAAACGGTCGCTAGATCATGATGCCAAAAATCGGGACCGGTTTTTGGAAAAGTCCATGCGCGAAGCCAAGACGCATGGGGCTGGCGCGATGACCAGCGAAGCGCCACCCTTCTGGTGGGAAAGGCCGGACTGGCGCGTCTTCGCGTTGTCGCCGGCATCGGTGGTCTATGGGCTGGTCGCCGGCCGCCGCATGCGCCATGCCCCGCGCGAGAAGGTCGCAGCGCCGGTCCTGTGCGTTGGCAACCTTACCGTCGGCGGCAGCGGCAAGACGCCGGTCGCCATCGCCTTGGCCAAGCAGGCCAGGCACATGCAGCTCACGCCAGGCTTCCTGTCGCGCGGTCACGGCGGTTCTTTCGCCAAGCCGCATGTCGTCGACGCGCATCATGACGCCGCCAAGCATGTCGGCGACGAGCCGCTGCTCCTGGCCGAACATGCGCCGGTCGCGGTGACGGCGAACCGCGCCGCCGGCGCGAAGCTGCTCATCGAGGAACATGGCTGCGACTTCCTGATCATGGATGACGGCTTCCAGTCGGCGCGCGTCCATATCGACTATGCGCTGGTCGTGGTCGACGCCCGCTTCGGCATCGGCAACGGCCGCGTCATCCCCGGCGGGCCGCTCCGCGCCAGGGTCGTCGACCAACTGGTCTTCACCAGCGGCTTGCTGAAGATGGGCGAGGGGGCCGCCGCCGACGGCGTCGTGCGCCAGGCGGCGCGCGCCGGCCGGCCAATCTTCCTGGCGCATGTCGAGCCGGCCAACTCGTCGCGCTTCGCCGGCGGGCGCTTCCTGGCCTTCGCCGGCATCGGCCATCCGGAGAAATTCTTCGACACGGTGCGCGACGCGGGCGGCGAGGTCGCGCTGTCGCGAGCCTTCCCGGACCATCATTTCTACGCCCAGGACGAGCTTGCCGACCTCCTGGCGCTTGCCCGGCAGGAGGGGCTGCGCCTCGTCACGACGGCAAAGGATGCCGCTCGGCTGCGCCATGGCGAGACGCCCGCCGGTTTCCTCGACCAACTGGACGTGCTCGATATCGAGGCCGTGTTCGAGCTCGATCATGTGCCCGAACGCATAATCGACGAAACGCTCGACGCCTGGCGCCTGCGCAAGATGCGGGGCTAATTTGATGCATGTCGCCCAGAAGCGTGCGGCGGTTCTGGGCCAACGACATGCATCAAAACAAAGACTTAAAGCGGCGCCCGCCGTCACTTGCCGTCGATCAGCCGGCGGAAGTAGCGAACCGTCTCGCCGAGCCCATCCTCGAGAGCGACGCGAGGGGACCAGTCCAACGTCGCTCGCGCCAGATCTATGTCGGGCTGGCGCTGGCGGGGATCTTCTTGCGGGAGGGGCTTGAACTCGATTTTGGACTTGCCGCCGACAAGGCTCAATACCAGTTCGGCCAGTTCCAGGATCGTGACTTCCGTCGGGTTTCCAACGTTGAGGGGGCCTACGAAATCGGCGGGCGTAGCCATCATCCGAACCATCGCGTCGACGAGGTCGTCGACATAGCAGAAGCTGCGCGTATGGCTTCCGTCGCCGTAGATTGTAATGGGGTCGTTCCGCAGGGCCTGGACGATGAAATTACTGACCACGCGTCCATCCGACGGGTGCATGCGGGGTCCGTATGTATTGAATATGCGCACCACCTTGATGGGTAACTTCGACTGGCGCCAGTAGTCGAAGAACAGCGCCTCGGCGCATCTCTTGCCTTCGTCGTAGCAGCTGCGCGGTCCGATCGGATTGACGTGGCCCCAATAGGCCTCGGTCTGAGGATGGACTTGCGGATCGCCATAGACCTCGGATGTCGATGCCTGAAGGATCCTGGCCCCGGAAGCGCATGCAAGATCGAGCATGTTGATCGCTCCATAGACGCAGGTCCTGGTCGTCTCGATCGGAATCCGCTGATAGTGAACGGGCGAGGCCGGGCAGGCGAGATTGAAGATCTCATCCGTTTCGACTTTGAGAGGCGCGGTAACGTCGTGCCTGAGGAACTCGAAATCTGGATTGCCCAGAAGGTGACGGATGTTTTCCTCCGAGCCGGTCGAAAAATTGTCGGCACATATTACCTGGCGTTCCTGTGCCAACAGCAAGTCACATAGATGCGAGCCGATAAAGCCGGCCCCACCCGTTACAAGAACCTTCACGGTAACCCCCGTACCCATCGCCTTTTGCTGTCTATAGCCCCAGAAAGGTGAAAGTGTCAGCATTGAAGTGACGGCCTGGGACCATCGATGGGAGGGAGGAGATGGCTACGGCTATCCTGCGCGCCGCATCGCCTGCAGAATCGCCTCGTCGCGCTCGACATTGAGCTTGCTTTCGAAGTCGAAATGCCAATCCCTGTCGCGCAGCGCGGACGTCGAGGCATCGCCGCGCCGGATTTTCTGGGCGAGGTCGGCGAGCGAGCGCGACCAATAGTGATTGATCCTCAATATATCGAGCCTGGGGGCCATGCCGGGCACGATGGTCCGTCGATGGGTGTCCACCCCTTCACCGGACAGGAATTTCGACTGATGGACGCCCACCCTGTAGACCATGCGCGGGTTGATGATTGTCTTGACCGTCGTGATGTCCGGCCCGGCTCGCATCATATAGGCCTCGACCACCGGCCGTTCCGGTCGCTCGACATGGCCGGAGGAGCCAAAGAAAGCTTGCCAGACGCAAACGCCTGGCAGGTCGCGGTAGTCCCTGAGAACCGAGGGCACGTCACGTCCGTCGGGTGCGAAAAGAAATTCATCGATGTCGAAGAATCCAATCCACAACGCTTCACGCCAGCGCCTGCGGATGCAGTCCCTGTAAGCCGACAGTTGCCCCACCGGCCGCGGCCAGTCGACCAGCGTAACCAGCCCTTCCTGGATGAACGGGTCCAATACGGCTTTGAAGTCGTCGGTCGAGAAGTTGTTGTAGAGATAAAAATGCTCAAATCCCACACTCTGGTGGAACCTGATCCATTCGGCCAGGAACGGCGCTTCCTCGCGGAAGATGGCGCAGGCCGCCAGCTTGAATCGTGCAGCTTTCGATATCGCCCGATCGCGCAATCTCGCACGCATGATAAGTGGCATGCGAACAAAGGTCTTGAGAGACTTCTTGAAGTTTTTCAACGCGGTAGCCTCGGCACGATCGAGGTGATTGTCACGGTGCCATGCGCTCGCATGGCCTATCCCCGCTTGCGCAATTCCGGGTGCATCTCGATCTCGCGGGCAAGCGAGACCGCCGCGTTCACATAGGGCTCCTGCCGGGCGACGCTCCAATATTTGAGCTCGTCGAGGGGAATGTTCTCGCCCGTCACCGCGCAGCGCACGAAAGAGCCGGGACTGGTGACCTGGAAGTCGCCGTCGAGATAACGGATCCGGGCTTCCCTGCCGCCCGGGCCTTCGAAACGATTCATCATGAAAGGACGCTTGAGTTCATCGGGTTTCAATCGCCATAAATCGCAAGCAACGTCAAGCTTGACGCAATCCTCATCCAGTATGGCTGAGCGGCAAAATGGTTTCCGGAAACCGGCATGGACATCACCTCGACCCGCTTGAACACGCTGATCAATGAGGCGCTCACGCCGCAGGCGGTGCCGTCGCCCAAGGCCGATCCGGCGACGACGGCTTTGATCAAGGCGCTGATCCAGCCGCCGGCGCCCACAACGGGGCAGGCGGCGCAAATCGCTGCCCAGTCGCTGCAAAGCGCGCAGCCGCGCCAGGCCGCTCAGGCATCGCAACGCCTGTCGTCCTCCGAGGTCGAGGACGCCTACCGGGCCGTCATGGAGCCCGATGCCGCCACCGACGATACGCCGGCAAGACCCTCGACGGGCAGGGCGGCGACGGATACCGATCAGGCCCCACGCGGCTTCGTCCCGCCACCGGCAGCGGTTGCCGACAATACGCCCAGGCCCGCGGTCGCGCCGGCATTATCCACATTTTCGCCGGCCGCCGCTTCAACGCTGGTCGCGGCCAATGCCAACGCGCCTCAACCGCGCGGTGCCTCCGTCCGCCCGGCTGGACACGCCCCGCGATCGGAATCCGCGCCGATATCCCTTTGGACGATCTCGGTTGTCACGGCCATCGTCTCGGCGGTGACGGCAACGATCATGGTGCTGCTGCTTCGCTAACCCCGCTCTAGACGTCGTCCTGAAGGAAGGCTTCGAGCTTTTCCGGGGCAAGCCCTGCCTGCTCGGCGATACGCTTGGCAAGGTCCGCCGCCGCCGCTCGCGGCCGGCCGACCGGGCGGTCCATCCAATAAGACACCGGATTGAGCGCGACGCGCTCATCGACGGCGACGACACGGCCGGATTGGAGCTGGTCCGCCGTGAGCGGCGGCCGCGCCAGCGCGATACCCAGCCCGTGCGCCGCCGCGTCGAGCACCAGATTATAGTCCTCGAAACGCCGGTCCTGCGGGCGCGGGCGATAATCCACGTCCTGCGCCGCGAACCAGGCGCGCCAAGCGGAAGCGTCGGAATCGTTGATCAGCGGGAATTTCAGCAGCCGGGCTGGGTCGCCTCGTCCGATCTCCTTCGCCAGCTCCGGCGAGGCGATCGGGAAAATATGCTCCTCGAAAAGCTGCACCGAGACGCGGCCCGGAATGCGGCCGCGCCCGCAGCGCACCGAAAGGTCGATGCCTTCGTCGGCGAGATCGGCCTGGCGGTTGTCGACGTCGAGCACGATGCGCAGCTTGGTCGGATGGTTCTCCAATGCGGCCATGCGCGGCATCAGCCACAGCCCGCTTACCGACGGGATCGAGGCCAGCCGCACCACGGCGGTACCGCGCGGCTCGACCCAGCGGTCGGAATTGAACGAGATCAGCGCGAAGGCCTCAGCGGTCCGCAAATGCAGGCGGTTGCCCTCGATCGTCAGCGTCACGCCACGCGCGTTGCGCTCGAACACCTTCAAGCCAAGCCAGTCCTCCAGCTTGGCGATCTGCCGGCTCACCGCGCCATGGGTGAGGTTGAGCTTTTCAGCCGCCGCGGAAAAACTCCCCATGCGCGCCGCCGCATCGAAGGCGCGCAGGGTTTCCAGCGGCAGTATCTGATCAGAGCTGTGATCCATGCTCACAGCTGACCCTCGAATTGGTCGTTTGTCAATTGCCCGGCAATGGCGTTCTCTGCATCCATGACGCAGAAAGACGAGGCTACGGCAATGAGCGCTTACCCCGGCACGTTGAATGAGACACAGCGCATGGACACCACCGCCGCGATCGCGGTGACGTTGACGGTCATCGGCTGGGCCTCGGCTTTCCCGGCGATCCGCGCCGGCCTTGCCGCCTTCCAGCCGCTGGAGTTAGGGGCGCTGCGCTTTGCCATCGCGGCGGTTCCGGCCGCCATCTTCCTCGCGGTGAAGCGCCCGGCGCTGCCCAGGATCGACGAATTGTGGCGCTTCGCGTTCGGCGGCGCCATCTTCGTCGCGCTCTACACTGCCATGCTCAATTTCGGCGAGCTTACCGTCTCGGCGGGCGCGGCCGGCTTCATCATCAATGTCAGCCCGATCTTCACCGCCATCATGGCGATGGCGCTGCTCGGCGAGCGCTTCTCGCGTCTGGCGTGGCTCGGCACGGTCATTTCCTTTGCCGGCATCGGCATCATCGCGGTCGCGGACGGGCACGGCCTGCATTTCAACGCCGGCGCGCTGCTAGTGCTGGGCTCCGCCCTCTGCTCCGCCGTCAACACCATCGTCCAGAAGCCGCTTTTTGCCCGCCATCATCCGCTGACGATCTCCGCCTCCAATATGGTGCTCGGCGCGCTCTGCTTGTCGCCGTTCCTGCCGGAAGCGTTTTCGCAGGCAGCGGTCGCCAACACCGCCGGTCTCGGCGCCGTCATCTATCTCGGCATCGTGCCCTCGTTGATCGCCTATGCCGCCTGGGCGACCGCGCTGTCGCGCTTGCCGGCGGCGCGCGCCTCGAACTTCCTCTACCTCGTCTCGCCGACCTCCGCCTTGATCGGCTTCTTCTGGCTGGGCGAAGTGCCGTCGCTGCTCGGCATCCTCGGCGGCGCGCTGGCGCTTGGTGGCGTCATCGTGGTCAATCTGAAGCGTTAGTTCAAAAGTTTACGGCCGTTTCCGGACTCGAACTGAAAAGTTGAATTCGGCCGCTGGCTCCCCTGTGACGCAGGTGCAAGGCAAGCTATCCTGACCCGCCTTGACGGAGGGGATCGGGATGGGAAGAGGCTTCATAGCCACGGTTTTCTGCCTGCTGCTGAGCGGGAAGGCCGTCGCGGGCTGGTACCAGGTGGAGAATTACGAAGGCTCCATCGGACCGAACCCGGTCCATCTCTCCCTGCAGCGCTATGCCAGCTTCGGCAGCGGCATCACCATCGAGGGAAGCTACTTCTACGACACCAGGCAAAATCCAATCGCGATCTACGGCAAGGCGGACGGCTCAAGGCTCACGCTATGCGAAATCGCGGACGACCAGGAATTCGAGCGCGTGTTGGTGATGGGGTCGAAAACACCCGTCGACACCACCGGATGTCCTTTCTCTATCGAGATCAGTGAAAGCGGCGCGACGGGAAACTGGAACAAGGGCGTGGACAAATTCCCCGTTACGCTCAGGAAGGTCGCGAGTCTTGACGATACAGGCGACCTGAAGATCGACGGGACCGTCGAAATTCCCTTTTGGGCCGAGACGACCCGCGACAGATTTGCGGGGATTTACAAGAAGTCCGACGCCGGCATCTGCATGACGAAAATGCTGGTGATCAACAAGAAGAAAAAGACGGCCGTTCAGGAGATCGGCTTCGACGATGAGGACTGCAACGCCGGTATGTCGACGACGCCCATTTATATGAACGTGCAAAAATGGGTGGAGGGAGGCAAGGTCATCATTTCGGTGAATTTTGGAGGCGGCAAATTCGCAGGCGCGAACGACTATGTCCTCAACCCGAAGACAAGAAAATACCACCTCAAGAAATGATATTCAGTGTATGGCCCCGACCTGCTGTGGCGCGACGAGCCAGGGGACGCTCACCGCCGCCCGAACAGCCTTTCGATGTCGGCGAGCTTGAGCTCGATATAGGTCGGGCGGCCATGGTTGCAGGTGCCGGACCCGGGCGTCGCCTCCATCTGGCGCAGCAGCGCGTTCATCTCCTCGGCCTTGAGCAGCCGGCCTGAGCGGACGGAACCATGGCAGGCCATGGTCGCCGCGATCTTGTCCAGCCGCTCCTTCAGCGTCTCGACGGTGTCGTTGTCGGCGATCTCGTCGGCGAGGTCGCGCACCAACTGCTGCACATTGGTCTCGCCGAGCATCGACGGCGTCTCGCGCACCGCCACCGCGCCGGGACCGAAGCGTTCGAGGCCGAGGCCGAATTTGGCGAGCGTGTCGGAATGCATCGCCAGCCGCTCGGCGTCTTCTTCCGGCAGGTCGACGATCTCGGGCAAAAGCAACATCTGCGACGGCACCGCGCGCGAGTGCAGCGCATTCTTCAGCGCCTCGTAGACCAGCCGCTCATGCGCGGCATGCTGGTCGACGATGACGAGCGAATCCCTGGTCTGGGCGACGATATAGTTCTCATGCACCTGCGCGCGCGCCGCGCCCAGCACCATGCCGAGCAACGCCTCGGCCGGCTCGGCCATGCCGGCGCGGGCATCGGCGCTGGCAAGCGGGCCGCTGTCGAAGGCGGCCTGCTCGTTCTCGGCGAAGCCGTTTCGTGGCGCCCGTGCTTCGCCCATGTCGAGCGGCCGCTGCGCCGAGCGCAACGGGTCGAAGCCTCCGGAGCCGGAAGCGTGATAAGCGGCCTCGTAGCTGCGATGGCCGTTGGCCGGACCGGGATGCGAGTAGGGTGCCGCGCCAGGCCGGAACGCCGCCATCATGCCGGCGGCACCCGTTGTCGCCGCGCGGATGCCGGCGCCGGCCAGCGCCTCGCGGATGGCTCCGACGATCAGCCCGCGCACCAGGCCGGGATCCCGGAACCGCACATCGGCCTTGGCCGGATGGACATTGACGTCGACGGTTGAAGGATCGAGCGACAGGAAGAGCACCGTCACCGCATGCCGGTCGCGCGGCAGCACGTCGGCGAAGGCGCCGCGGATCGCGCCGGCGATCAGCTTGTCGCGCACCGGCCGTCCGTTGACATAGGCATATTGCTGCAGCGCATTCGCCCGCGTGTAGGACGGGATCGAGACGTGGCCGGCGAGGTGCACGCCCTCCCGCGCGGCATCGATGGCAATGGCATTATCGGGGAAATCCTTGCCCATCACCTGCGCGACGCGGGCAAGTCGGCCCTCCGGCGTGTCGTCCGTAGCCGGCAGTTCCAGCGTCGAGCGGTCGGGACCGGCAAGCGTGAAGCGCACGGTCGGGAAAGCGATCGCGATGCGCTTCACCACGTCGCTGGTGGCCGAGCTCTCGGCGCGCTCGCCCTTCATGAATTTCAGCCTGGCCGGCGTGGCGAAGAAAAGATCGCGCACCTCGACAGTGGTGCCGCGGTTGGCCGCCGCCGGCTTGACCGCCGAGACGCGCCCGCCGTCGATGCCGATCTCGGCCGCGCTGTCGCCGCTTGCCGTGCGCGAGCGGATCGACAGCCGCGCCACCGAGCCGATCGAGGGCAGCGCCTCGCCGCGGAAACCCAGCGAGCGGATGTCGTGGATGTCGTGGGAGAGCTTCGAGGTGCAATGTCGCGCGACTGCCAGCACCAGTTCCTCTTCGGGAATGCCCGAGCCGTCATCGGTGACGCGGATGAGGTTCAAGCCTCCGCCCGCCGTCACGACCTCGACCCGCGACGCGCCGGCGTCGAGCGCATTCTCGACCAGTTCCTTCACCACGCTCGCCGGACGTTCGATGACCTCGCCGGCGGCGATCTGGTTGATCATCGTTTCGGAAAGCGGGCGGATGGGCATGAGGCGAGTATAGGCGGATTCGAACGGTGTGGGGGAGGGGTGGAATGAAGTTGATCACTGCTATGCCGCGTTCCTTCGCGCCCCCCTCTGTCCTGCCGGACATCTCCCCCACAAGGGGGGAGATTAGCTGTGCGGGCGCCTCGACTTATTCTGAGACGTTGGAGATTGGCGAAAGCCGAGGCGACATCTGATCTCCCCCCTCGTGGGGGAGATGCCCGGTAGGGCAGAGGGGGGGCCTGTCCCGCCAGCGTTGCCTGCTTCGTAGAACGAATGAAACCTAGGCCTGCGCCACCAGCCAGTCCCTGACCCTGCGCGCATTCTCGCTGAGATCGCGGTTCTTCGGCCAGATGACGTGGAAGCCGATGCCGGTCCTCATGACATGATCGGTCACCGGCACCAGCAGCCCCGATGCCACCAGGCGCTCGACCAGATGCCGCCAGCCGAGCGAGATGCCTTGCCCCTCCATGACCGCCTGGATCACCAGCGCATAATCGTTGATGCGCAACCCGCGCTCGGCATTGCGCAGGCTGGTACCGGCGGACGCGAACCATTCGTCCCAGTTCGGCGCCTCGCGATAGGGCTCCTCGAGATGGATCAGCCGGTGCGTGGCCAGTTCCTCGACCGTCTTCGGCCTGCCGAATTTGGCGAGATAGCTCGGCCCCGCGACCGGGAAGATCTCCTCGTCGGAGAGCGACAGCGAGTGATAGTCCGGCCAGTCGCGCGGCACGCCGCCGCGCACGCCGAGTGGAATGCCCTCGGCGATGATGTCGAGATCGCGGTCGGCGGTCTGGATGCGCAGGTCGACGCCCGGCAGCTCGTCGCGGAACTGCTGCAGGCGCGGCATCATCCAGAACGAGCCGAAGGCTGTCGAGGCGGCAAGCGTCACGTGCCCGCCCGTCGCCTGCAGACGCAGGTCCTCCGCCGATTTGCGGATATGCGACAGGCCGAGCGAGACGTCGGCATGGAAGCGCTCGCCGGCCTCCGTCAGAATCACCTGGCGGTGGCGCCGCTGGAAGAGCTTGGCGCCGAGCTGCTCCTCCAGGCCGCGCACGGCATAGGAGACGGCCGCCTGGGTCATGCCGAGCTCGCGCCCGGCGGCGGTGAAGCTCGACAGCCGGCCCGCAGCTTCGAAGACGATGAGGCTGCCGGCTGAGGGCAGGAGGTGGCGCAGGCTTCGCATAAGGTGAGCTTATACAGAAGATCAGGATTTTCCAGCGTCACAGCCATATTTTGCCTCGCTAACGTGGGTGGCGGTAAGAAGGAGGCTCCATGAACGCACCGGCCGTTGAATTGACCGAACAGACCCACCGCCGCGGCGGTGGCCGTCTTGGCCGCAAGGCGCTCAGAAGTGCGCCGATCGCGTCCTTCCCGACCCTTGTCCGCAAGATCCCCGCTTACGAGATCGTGCCTGACGAAGCGGTGGAGCTGATCCACGAGGAATCGCTCAAGATTCTCGAGGAAGTGGGGTGCGAATTCCGCGACGACGGGGCGATCGAGCTCTGGAAAGCGGCCGGCGCCGATGTCCGGGAAACGCGTGTCCGCATCGACCGCGCTTTGCTGATGGAACTCGTCTCCAAGGTTCCGGCGGAATTCACGCTCAACGCGCGCAACCCCGAGCGCACCGTGCGCGTCGGCGGCAAGAACTCGATCTTCGTGCCGATGTATGGCGCGCCCTATATCCGCGACCTCGACAACAAGCGCCGTTACGGCACGCTCGCCGACCTCAACAATTTCCACAAGATGGCCTATATGGCGCCGGCGCTGCATTCGTCGAGCTCGGTCATCTGCGAGCCGATGGAAATCGCCGTGCCGAAGCGGCATCTGCACATCATCCATTCGGCGCTGAAACATTCCGACAAGCCGTTCATGGGCATCGTGACGTCGAAGGAGCGCGCCGAGGACACGATGGCGATGGCCGGCATCGTCTTCGGCGAGGACTTCGTGCGCGACAACCCGGTGCTGGTGGCGATCACCAACTGCAATTCGCCGCTGGTCTGGGATGCCACCATGATCGACGCCATGCGGGTCTATGCCAGCCACAACCAGCCGTTGATCCTGGCGCCGTTCGCGCTGTGCGGCGCGTCGACCTCGGCCTCCGCCGTCGGCGCGGTGGCGCAGGTCAACGCCGAGGCGCTTGCCGGCGTGGCGCTCACGCAGCTCATCCGGCCCGGCTCGCCGCAGATCTACGGCCAGTTCATGGTCACCGTCGACATGAAGACCGGCGCGCCGATGGGCGGCACGCCGGAAGCGGCCCAGATGATGTATCTGATGGGCGCGCTGGCCAGGAAATACAAATTGCCCTGGCGCACCTCCGGCTTCCATGTCGGCTCCAAGCTCAACGACGCCCAGGCCGGCTATGAGGCGAACATGCTGATGCATGCCGCGATCCTCTCCGGCGCCAATTACATCTGGCATTCCGCCGGCTGGCTGGAAGCGGGCCTCACCTGCGGCTATTCGAAATTCGCCACCGACTGCGAGCAGCTGGTCGGCTGGTACAAATATGCCGGCGGCGTGCCTTTCGACGATTTCAAGGAGGCTCTTGCCGCGATCCGCGAGGTCGGTCCGCAAGGGCATTTCCTCGGCACGCAGCACACGCTCGAGCATTTCGAGAGCGCCTTCTTCATGCCCAACATCATGGACTTCAATTCCTTCGAGCAATGGAACGCCGAAGGCGCGAAGGACCACGACACGCGCGGCCGAGAAAAGGCGCGCGCCATGCTGGCCGACTACCAGGAGCCGAAGCTCGACGAGGGCATTGCCGAGGGTCTCGCGGATTTGATCGCGCGGCGTGAGGAAAAGCTGCCGGACAGCGTTAGTTGATGGATGGCAGCGTCAGTTGAACCAAAACGGGCGAAGACTCGATCAAATCAATGGGAGAAAGAGAATGACACTATTCAGAAGCAATGGCGACCGGGTCCCGGCCGCTATCGAAGCGATGGCAAAGGAGGCGCGGGCGGGTCGTGTCGACCGGCGCGAGTTCCTGGCCCTGGCGAGCGCCTTCGGCGCGTCGACGGCTTTCGCCTATGGCATGCTCGGCCTTGCCGCGCCGACCAAGGCGCTCGCCGATGAGCCCAAGAAGGGCGGAACGCTGCACGTCGCGATGTCGGTCAAGGCGCAGAAGGATCCGCGCACCTATGACTGGACCGAGATGGCGAACATCACCCGCACGTGGCTGGAGCCGCTGGTGCGCTACACGCACCAGTTCACCTTCGAGCCGGTGCTGCTCGAAAGCTGGGACGTCAATGACGACGCCACCGAATACACGCTGCATCTGCGCAAGGGCGTCACCTGGAACAATGGCGATGCGTTCAACGCCGACGACGTGGTCGCCAATCTGAACCGCTGGTGCGAGAAGGGGGCATCCGGCAATTCCATGGCCGCCCGTGTCGGCGCGCTGATCGACGCCAAGACCGGCAAGGCCAAGGACGGCGCGATCACCAAGGTCGACGACCACACGGTCAAGCTGAAGCTCAACGAAGCCGATATCGCCATCATCCCGGGCCTCACCGACTATCCGGCCTTGGTCGTGCACCGCGACTTCGACAAGGATGGCGCCGATCCGATCAAGAAACCGATCGGCACCGGAGCCTTCGAACTGGTGTCTTATTCGGTGGGGTCGAAGGCGGTGGTCAAGCGCCGCGAGAACGGCAAATGGTGGGGCGGCGAAGCGCCGCTCGACGGGGTCGAGTTCATCGATTACGGTACCGACTTCAACGCCACGCTGAATGCCTTCGATTCCGGCGAGATCGACCTCGACTTCGAGACGCCGGCCGACTTCATCGATCCGCTCGACAAGATGGACCTGGTGAAATCGGAGGTGGCGACGGCAACCACGCTTGTTGCCCGCACCAACGTCACGCACAAGCCCTATGACGACAAGCGGGTGCGCAACGCGCTGCAGATGGCGGTCGACAACAACCAGGTGATGCAGCTTGGCTACAATGGCCGCGGCACGGTCGGCGAGAACCACCATGTCGCCCCGATCCATCCCGAATACTACCCGCTGCCCAAGAAGGAGCGCGATGCCGCCGGCGCCAAGAAGCTGATGGCCGACGCTGGCCAGGCCGACTTCGAGCATGAGCTGATCACGGTCGAGGACGAATGGCAGAAGAACACCGGCGACGCCATTGCCGGCCAGCTGCGCGACGCCGGCATCAAGGTGAAGCGCACGGTGCTGCCCGGTTCGACCTTCTGGAACGACTGGACGAAATATCCTTATTCGATGACCATCTGGTACATGCGCCCGCTGGGCGTCCAGGTGCTGGCGCTCGGCTACCGCACCGGCGAGGCCTGGAACGAGACGGCCTATTCCAATCCGGAGTTCGACGCCAAGCTCAAGGAGGCGCTGTCGCAGATCGATGTCGCCAAGCGCAAGGAGGTGATGAAGGATGTCGAGGCGATCTTGCAGGATTCCGGCGTCATCATCCAGCCGTTCTGGCAGAAGCTCTACTGCCACATGAACAAGAAGGTGAAGAACTACTCGATGCACCAGACCTACGAAATGGACTTCCAGAACGTCTGGCTGGATGCCTGAGCGCGCCGGGACTTCATGAGCCGCAAAAAAGCCGGTATGCAGGATGCGTGGTGGCGATCTCGCCGCCACGCCGCCGAACCTCCGGAGATCCTGCATGAAGCCGATAGTGCTTGCCGCTGCCATGTCGATAGCCTTGCCCGGCGCCGCGCTCGCCGGGCCGGCTTCCAAAGCCGTGAAGTTCTTCTACATGCCGGAAGTGAAGTTCGAGGCGGACGCCAAATACCGCGACCGCTTCACCGAGCCGGTGACCAGGCTGTTCGAAGCCAACGACAAGGCGCAGAAGGAGAAGCCCGACGAGGTGTCCTGCATCGATTTCGACCCCGGCCTCGACGCCCAGGATTTCGATCAGAAGACCCTGTCGAAGACGCTGAAGCTCACCGAGACCGTCGATGGCGACACGGCCGAGGTGACGGCGAACTTCAACCTTTTCCCGGAAGGCGATGACTCCAAACGCGAAATGGTCTGGTCGCTGAAGAAAGTGGACGGCAAGTGGAAGATCGCCGACATCACCTCCAAGACCAGCGACTGGAAGCTCAGCGCGCTGGAATGCGGCGCCTCGACGGAGTGACGCCGTGCTTCGTCGTCTCGTCCTCGCGCTGTCGAGCTTGTCGATGCTGGCCGCGGGGCTGAACGGCGCCGCCTCGGCGCAGGGGCTCTTCGGCGCGCCGCCGAACGCGTCGTCGGGCGACAATGCGCCTGCGGACGATACCTCGCCGCCTGCGCTCGACACCTCGCCGCCCGCCGCAACCCAGGCGCCGGAAAACAAGCCGGTCGAACTGCCGCCGCCCGCGCCTGTCCTGCCTGGATCGCCGACGGCGGTGGTCAAGCCCTTCTACGAACATCTCGGGCTCGAGCTCGATCCGGCCCAGCGCAAGAACTTCGTCGATCCGGCGAAAACCGTGCTCGACAAGAGCGATGCGCTGCGCGCCTCGGGGCAGGGCGAATGCCTGGATCCCAACATGGCGCTCGACAATGCCGACTATGACAAGCTCGCCATCGACAAGAGCTTGCGGACGATCGAAGCCGTCGATGGCGACCAGGCCAAGGTGGTCGTCGCCTTCGTCGTCGAGGGCCACCAGCATCGGCTGGAATGGAAGCTGAAGAAGGTCGGTGGCGCCTGGAAGGTCTCCGATCTTCTGTCGGTCACCGGCGAATGGGCGCTCAGCCAATACCAGTGCGAGTGATGGTGGTGATTGAAGATCAGGGCTGGCGATCCTTCGCGCCCCCCTCTGGCCTGCCGGCCATCTCCCCCACTTGGGGGGAGATCAAATGTCCCGCCGGCTTTCGCCAATCTTCGACGTTGCAGGATAAACGGGCCGCCGAAGCTGCCAATCTCGCCCCTTGTGGGGGAGATGTCCGGCAGGACAGAGGGGGGCGCTGTCCCGCCGGCCTTTCGCAACAAATTTCAACCGCGTCCGCGATAGGGCGCGACGCCGGTATCCGGCAGCCATACATCCTTGGGCGGCGCGCCGGTCTGCCAGAACACGTCGATGGGGATGCCGCCGCGCGGGAACCAGTAGCCGCCGACGCGCAGCCAGAGCGGCTTCGTCGCCTCGACGATCCGGCGGCCGATCATCACCGTGCACTCCTCATGGAAGGCGCCGTGGTTGCGGAACGAGGTCATGAACAATTTCAGCGACTTCGATTCCACCAGCGTCCGGTCGGGTGCGTAGTCGATGACGATGTGGGCGAAGTCGGGCTGGCCGGTGACCGGACAGAGCGAGGTGAATTCCGGGCAGGTGAAACGCACGATCGCTGGCGGGCCGTCGCCGCGCTGGAACGGCACGGTCTCCAGGACCGCCTGTTCGGGGCTCTGTGGCGTCTCGACGTGCTTGCCGAGCTGGGTGAGGTTCTTGGCGTCTGTCATGGGCAACTCCTTGCTGCCGCCGTTCGAGGGGCGGCAGCGCAATCATTGGGCGCCGCATTCAATCGGGCGCGGCGCGCTCATTAGCACAATTTGATTTTGAAACGGCAGGAAGAAGATGACCAGCAACGACCCGCTTCTCCAACCCTACCAGCTCAAGCACCTGACGCTGAAGAACCGGGTGATGTCGACCAGCCATGAGCCGGCCTATTCCGAGGACGGCATGCCGAAGGAGCGCTACCGGCTCTACCACGCCGAAAAGGCCAAGGGCGGCATGGCGCTGACCATGACGGCGGGCTCGGCGATCGTCTCGCGCGACAGCCCGGCCGCCTTCGGCAATCTGCATGTCTATGACGACAGGATCGTGCCGTGGCTGGCTGAACTTGCGGATGCCTGCCATGAGCATGACTGCAAGGTGATGATCCAGATCACCCATCTCGGCCGCCGCACCGGCTGGAACAAGGCCGATTGGCTGCCGGTGCTGTCGGCCTCGCCGGTGCGCGAGCCGGCGCATCGCGCCTTCCCGAAGATCATCGAGGAGTGGGACATCGAGCGCATCGTCGCCGACTATGCTTCGGCCGCGCAGCGCTGCCAGGCGGCCGGCCTCGACGGCATCGAGTTCGAATCCTACGGCCATCTGATGGACGGCTTCTGGTCGCCGCTGACCAACCATCGCGACGACGAGTTCGGCGGCTCGCTCGACAACCGGCTGCGCTTCACCGACATGGTGCTCGACGCGGTGCGTGCCGCCGTCGGCGCGAAATTCATCGTCGGTATTCGCATGGTCGCCGACGAGGATTTCGAAAAGGGCATCTCGAAGGAGGTGGGCGTCGAGATCGCCAGGCGGCTCGCCAATTCCGGCAAGGTAGATTTCCTCAACATCATCCGCGGCACGATCGAAACCGATGCGTCGCTGACCAAGGTCATCCCGGTGGCCGGCATGCGCTCATCGCCGCATCTCGATTTCGCCGGCGAGGTGAGGGCGGCGACGAAGTTCCCGACCTTCCACGCGGCGCGTATTTCCGACGTCGCCACCGCCCGCCACGCCATCGCCGCCGGCAAGCTCGACATGGTCGGCATGACCCGCGCCCATATCGCCGATCCGCATATCATCCGCAAAGTGATGGAAGGCCGCGAGCACGAGATCCGCCCTTGCGTCGGCGCCACCTATTGCCTGGATCGCATCTATGAGGGCGGCGAGGCGCTTTGCGTCCACAACGCCGCGACCGGCAGGGAAGCGACCGTTCCGCACATCATCGCAAAGAGCGAAGGACCGAAGAAGAAAGTCGTGGTGGTGGGCGCGGGTGCCGGTGGCCTGGAAGCCGCGCGCGTCGCCGCCGAACGCGGCCATCAGGTGACTGTGCTCGAAGCCTCCAGCCAGGCAGGCGGCCAGGTGAGGCTCGCAACCCAGAACCCGCGCCGCAAGGAGCTGATCGGCATTATCGACTGGCGGTTGGCCGAGCTCGACCGCCTCGGCGTCGAGATCCGCTACGACACCTGGGCCGAGAAGGACGATGTGCTGGCGCAGGCGCCGGATGTGGTGATCGTCGCCACCGGCGGCCTGCCGCAGAACCCGCCGCTGACCGCCGGCGACAATCTCGTCACCTCGAGCTGGGACATCATGGCCGGCAGTGTCAAGCCGGCCGAGAACGTGCTGCTTTACGACGACAATGGCGGCCATCAGGGCATGGGCGCCGCCGAGCTGATCGCCAACAGCGGCTCCAGGCTGGAGCTTGTCTCGCCCGAGCGCTTCTTCGCACCGGAAATGGGCGGCCTGAACCACGTGCCCTACATGCGCGCCTTCCATGAAAAGGGCGTCACCGTCACCATCAACACCCGCCTGCGCTCGGTGCGGCGCGAGGGCAACCAGCTCGTCGCCGAGCTCGCGTCGGACTTCGCCGATGGCTGGCGCGGCGAGCGTCGCGTCGACCAGGTGGTGGTCGAGCATGGCACAGCACCGCTCGACGATCTTTATCTGTCGCTAAAACCCCTGTCGAAGAATGGCGGCGCGATCGACTACGGGCGGCTGGTGAGCGGCGGCGACATCTTCCCCGATCGCAATGCCGAAGGCGGCTTCGTGATGTTTCGCATCGGCGACGCGGTCGCCTCGCGCAATATCCACGCCGCCATCTATGACGGCATCCGCTTCGGGATCAGGATTTGAGCGCGGCGGCAGGACAGCGCGCCGGATAGGGTCGCGGTATATCGGCACAGGGGCTCACGCTCCCCACCGCCAGCTTCACTGCTGCGCCCAAAATCATTTGTATATGCTTGTATGTATAAGCAATGATCGGCTAGTCTCGCAGGCGAGGGCAGGCCGGCAAGGCCAAGGAGGATCGAGATGCGCAATGCTTCCCTCTTCGACCTGTCGGGCAAGAAGGCGCTCGTCACCGGCGCGAGCCGGGGCATCGGGCGCGGCATCGCCGAGGCGCTGAGCGCGGCCGGCGCTGCTGTCACTGTTACGGCGCGCAGCCTTGCCGCGCTCGGGGAGACGACGACAGCGATCCGGGCCGCCGGAGGGGTTGCGCACGCCATTGCCCTGGATGTCACCGATGTCGCCCGTTGCCGCGCCGCGACCGCCGAGGCCGCCGACCTGCTTGGGGGCCTCGACATTCTGGTCAACAATGCCGGCATGGAAGAGGTCAGGCCTTCGCTCGACGTCGACGAAGCGCTCTGGGACAGGATCGTCGACACCAATCTCAAGGGCGCCTTCTTCTGCGCCCAGGCAGCCGCTCGCCGCATGCGCGATGCCGGACGGCCCGGCGCCATCATCAATCTGTGCTCGCTGACCTCCGAAGTCGGCATCCCCACGGCCGTGCCCTACGGTTCGTCGAAGTCGGGCCTGCTCGGCATGACGCGGGCGTTGGCGGCGGAATGGGCCGATCTGGGGATCAGGGTCAATGCCATCGCTCCCGGCTACTTCAGGACGGCGATGACCGAGGTGTTCTACGCCGACGAGGCGTGGCGGCAGTCGATGCTCGCCAAGATCCCACAGCACCGTTTCGGTGACCTTTCGGACCTGCACGGCATCGCGGTGTTCCTGGCCTCGGACGCCTCGGCCTACATCACCGGTCAGTCCTTTCCGGTGGACGGGGGCTTTCTTGCCTCGATCTGACGCGGCTTGCCGGGGCCAGCCCGATGGCAGAGCACGGAAAATGCTGGCGATGGTTATACATACATGTATATACTTTTAAGGAAGCCAAGATGCGTGTGATCCTTGCCATGTCAAATCCCGGCGTGTTCCGGAATTGTCGTACGTCACCGCGTTTCTGAGGAGCAGCCCATGTCCGACGTCAGCTTCCACGACCTGTCATCCGCCACCCCCGAACAGCGGGCGAGCCTGCTGAAGCGCGCCGAAGCCGACCTCTCGGTCTTCGTCGAGAAGGTGCGCCCGATCCTCGATGCGGTCAGGACCGAAGGCGATGCGGCCCTGCTCCGGTTCGTCCGGGACCTCGACAAGGCCGATGTGACCGCGGGCAGTCTGAAGGTTTCGGAAGCCGAGTTCGATGCGGCCTTCGGCAAGGTCGACAAGGATGTCGTCGACAGCATCCGCTTCGGCATCGAAAACATCAGGCATTTCCACGAGGAGCAGCGCCCGGAGACGATGTGGCTCAAGGAGGTCCGGCCAGGCGCCTATGCCGGCGACCGATACACGCCGATCGCCTCCGTCGCGCTCTACGTCCCGCGCGGCAAGGGCGCTTTCCCGTCGGTGACCATGATGACCTCGATTCCGGCCGTCATCGCCGGCGTGCCGCGGATCGCGATCGTGACGCCGCCGACTTCGGACGGTTCCGTCGACGCCGCAACCTTGGTCGCCGCCCGCCTTGCGGGGGTCGAAACCGTCTACAAGTGCGGCGGCGCGCATGCGGTCGCCGCTGTCGCCTACGGCACCGAGACGGTGAAGCCCGCGCTCAAGATCGTCGGGCCGGGCAGCCCCTGGGTGGTGGCGGCCAAGAGCCTTTTGTCCTCGATCATCGATACCGGTCTTCCGGCCGGCCCGTCGGAAGCGATCATCTTTGCCGACGACAGTGTCGACGGCGGCCTCGCCGCGCTCGACCTTCTGATCGAGGCCGAGCACGGACCGGATTCCTCCGCCTATCTCGTGACGCACAGCCGCAAGGTCGCCGCTGCCGCCCTGGCAGCACTTCCCGAGCACTGGTCGCGCATGAGCGAGCAGCGCGTCGAGTTTTCGCGCGCGGTGCTGACCGGCAAGCGCGGCGGCATCGTGCTGACCGCCTCGCTGGAGGACAGCTACCGTTTCATCAACGACTATGCGCCCGAGCATCTCGAGATACTGTCGCGGGAACCGTTCGCGCATCTCGGCCACATCACCGAGGCGGCCGAGATCCTCATGGGTCCGTACACGCCGGTGACGCTCGCCAATTTCGTCCTCGGGCCGAATGCGGTGCTGCCGACCAGCCGCTGGGCGCGCACCTACGGACCGCTTTCGGTGACCGACTTCCTCAAGCGCTCGTCGGTCGGCTATGTGACGTCGGCCGCCTATCCGGAGCTTGCCGGGCATGCCCGCACGCTCGCCCGCTATGAAGGGTTCAGCTCGCACGAGAACGCCGTCTCGGAAATCCGCGACCGCTATCTCGGCGCCTGACGGACGGTCGCTATGAAGGCCGCCAGACTCCATGGCCCCGGCGACCTGCGCGTCGAGGATATCGCCGCGCCAGGGGCCCCCGACGCGGGCTGGGTGAAGCTGCGTGTCGATGCCGCCGGCATCTGCGGGTCCGACCTCCACAATTTCCGCACCGGACAGTGGATAAGCCGCGTGCCCTCGACGGCCGGCCATGAGCTGACCGGCACAGTGGTAGCGATCGGCGCGGGCGTCGACACCATCGCGGTGGGCGACCGGGTCGTCGCCGATTCCCGTTTCTGGTGCGGAGAATGCGCGCAGTGCCGCGCGGGCAGGCGGCATCTATGCGCCTCGCTGGGCTTCGTCGGCGAAGCATGCGACGGCGGCTTTGCCGAGGAGGCGGTCCTTCCGGCGCGGCTTTTGCATGTCATCGACGCCGCGCTTGACGAAAGGGTAGCGGCGATGGCCGAGCCGCTCGCCGTCGCGCTGCACGCGGTCCGGCGCCTGCCGAAGACGGCGGGTGCGGTGCTGGTCGTCGGCTGCGGCACCATCGGCGGCCTCGCGGCGCTGCTCTTGTCGCGGACGTTCGGCGGCAAGGTGCTGGTCACCGATCGCAATCGGGCGCGCTGCGAGCGTGTCGCCGGCGTGACCGGCGCCACGATCGTCGATCTCGACCGCGAAGCAATTGCTGCCGCGCTCCACGGAGCGCCGTTGCTTGCGGCCGTCGAGGCCACCGGCAGCATCGCTGCGCTCAACCGGTTGCTGGATGTTCTGGGTTCCGGCGCCTCCGTGGCGCTGGTCGGCATTTTCCACGGCCGCCTCGATATCGACCCCAACATGCTGGTCGAGCGCGAGATCGCGCTGCTGGGATGCCATGCCTTCGCCGATGAATTGCCCGACGCCATCGGGATGCTCGGCGAACTGTCCGCACCATTGATCAACCTGATCGATCGCGAGATCGGCCTGGACGACGTTCCGGCCGCCTATGAGCGCCTGCTGGCGGGGCAGGGCGACGGCTTGAAAACCATCATCCGGGTGCGGCGGCCTGCCGGCGCATGATTGCCGACAGCTTGCCGGAAAGGACGTGTGAAACATGAATGCTTTGCCCGATACGGCCAGTCCTCTCTACGAGAAGGTCAAGGACTACATCCTGACCAACATCGGAGCCGGCAAATGGAGCAAGGACCGCAAGCTGCCGTCCGAGAATGAATTCGTCGCGGCGCTCGGCGTGTCGCGGATGACCGTTCACCGGGCCTTGCGGGAATTGACCTCGGCTGGCTTCCTGATCCGGCTGCAGGGCGTGGGGACATTCATCGCGCCGCCCCGGCCGCAGTCGACGCTGATCGAGATCAACAACATCGCGGCCGAGATCGTCGCGCGCGGCAACAGGCATCGCTCCGAGGTTCTCGTCCTTGAAAGGATCACGCCGACCAAGGAGCTCTCGCTGTCCTTCGAATTCGCCAAGCGCCCGGCGATCTATCATTCGGTGGTCGTCAACTTCGAGAACGACCTGCCCGTGCAACTCGAAGAGCGCTTCGTCAATCCGAGCCTGATACCCGACTATGACAAGCAGGATTTCTCGAAGACGGCGACCTACGACTACCTGATGCAGAAGACCCCGGTGACCGAGGTCGAGCACATCATTTCCGCTGTCCCGGCCGATGCCGAGACGGCGCGGCACCTCGCCATCGATATCGGCAGTTGCTGCCTTCTCCTGCATCGCCGGACGTGGACGGGCGCGGTCGTGGCCACCATCAGCAAGCTGACCTATGTCGGTAGCCGCTACTCGCTCGGCAGCCGCTATTCTCCTTCCCGCAAGACGTGAAACGGGTGGGACCGTTCGTGCCTCCGGCGCCAGTCACGAAGGAGCCCGGATCAGCTTGCCCAAATGCTGCCGAGGTCCCGGAAATCAGCCTCGCCAGCTTGTATATGCATGTATGTATTTTCGCCTTGACATCCATTGCCGCCGACGTCGAATATCGTTTCACTTCCGTCGACGTGGCAGGTAGGACGCCGAGGCACAGTGCCGCAAGAAGCAAGCCGCATTCTCGCAAGGCAGGAAGTTTGGTTCAAAAAACGGCCTGAATCATCAAGGGGAACAAAAATGATGCGTAACCTCAAAGGACAATTCCGTGCGCTCGTCGCGGCAGCCGCAGTCGGGTTCGCTCCGCTGGCCCACGCCGCCGACGCCACCATTCCCGCGACGCCTGAGTCTGGGTCGTTTAAGATCGGCATCGAGCCGTGGCTGGGCTACGGCCAGTGGCACGTGGCCGAAGCCAAAGGTCTGTTCAAGGCAAGCGGGCTGTCGGACGTCCAGATCGTCAATTTCGCCGAGGACAAGGACATCAACGCTGCCCTGGCGAGCGGCCAGCTCGACGCGGCGAACATCGCGACCCACACCGCGATGGGCATGGTTGCGGCTGGGCTGCCGGTCAAGATCGTGCTGCTGCTCGACGTCTCGATGACGGCCGACGCCATGATCGCAGGCAAGGACATCGCCTCGATCGCCGATCTCAAGGGCAAGCAGGTCGCCTTCGAGGAAGGCACGACAAGCGACATCCTGCTCAAATACGCTCTTGCCAAGAACGGCATGTCCATTGCCGACGTCCAGCCGGTGCCGATGCCGGCGGCGGATGCCGGCAGCGCGCTGATTGCCGGACAGGTCCCGGTCGCGGTCACCTACGAACCTTATCTCACCGCGGCCAAGGCGCAGAACAAGGACGTCAAGCTTCTCTTCACCGCCGGCGAGGATCCCGGCCTGATCAGCGACGTGCTGGTGGTGCGCGACGAGGTGATCAAGTCGCGGCCCGGCCAAGTGCTTGCCATGATCAAGACCTGGGATGCCGCGCTCAAGGCCTACAATGCCGACACGCCCGGCGGCCGCGCCATCATCTCCAAGGCGGTCGGCTCGAGCGTCGAGGATCTCAACACCGCCTTCGACGGCGTGCGCTACTATTCGCTCGCCGAGAACAAGGACGCTCTGACCGGCGAGTTTTCCACCAAGACATTCGCCGACGTCGAGGCCGCCGCCAAGAATGCCGGGCTGCTGCAAGCCGACGTGACGCCGGAGCAGATGATCGATCCGGCCTTCGTCAAGGCCGCGCAGTAGGCGGGGCGTGGCGGTCGCAGGGATGTCCGACGAGCCTGCCGCCAAAGCGAGACCGTCCGGGGCGGCAACCGGACCGGTTGCCGGGCCGGCGAGGCGCCGCCGATCCTCGGGGATCGGTGCGCCGATCGCGCGCTCCCGCTTCCTGATGATCGCCGTGGCCGTCTTTGCCGGCCTCGGCCTCGCCTGGTGGGCGGCAACGGGTCTCGACCTGGTCAAGCCGATCTTCCTGCCGTCGCCTGCCAGCGTGGCAACGCAGCTCGGCAAGCTCTGGGCCGACGGCACGCTGCTCATCGATCTCAAGGCCTCGATCTACCGTATTTCGATCGGCTTTCTTATCGCCTCGGTGCTCGCCATTCCGATCGGCGTGCTCATCGGCAGCTTCCGAACCTGGGAAGCGGCGATCGAGCCGCTGGTCGATTTCATCCGCTACATGCCGGTGGTCGCCTTCGTGCCGCTCTCCATCCTGTGGGCGGGGACGAGCGACGCCCAGAAATTCCTGATCATCTTCATCGGCACGTTCTTCCAGCAGGTGCTGATGATCATGGACAACGTCAAGCGTGTGCCGGCGGACTTCGTCGGTCTCGGCAGGACGCTCGGCCTGCCGGATCGCAAGATCCTGACGCGTATCGTGGTGCCCAGCGCCTTGCCGGGCATCTGGGATACGCTGCGCATCAGCCTGGGCTGGGCCTGGACCTGGCTCGTGCTGGCCGAACTCGTCGCTGCGACGTCCGGGCTCGGCTATCGCATCACCGTCTCGCAGCGCTATTTCCAGACCAACACCATCATCGGCTACATCCTTCTGCTCGGCATGCTCGGCCTCATCACCGACCAAGTCATGAAGGCTCTGGGCAAGGTGCTGTTCCGCCAGGACACCCGTTCATGACGAGGCAAGGCCGATGAATTCCCCCAAACTGCGGATCAAAGGTCTCCACAAGAGCTTCGGCACCGGCGCGCGGCGCACCGAAGTGCTGCGCGACATCAATCTCGACCTCGCCGACAACGAGTTCGTGTCGCTGGTCGGCACGTCGGGCTGCGGCAAGAGCACGCTGCTGTCGATCGTCGCCGGACTGCAGGATTTCGACTCGGGCGATCTCGAGATCGACGGGTCGCCGATCCTGAAGCCCGGCCTCGACCGCGGCGTCGTCTTCCAGTCCTATACGTTGCTGCCCTGGCTGACGGCGCAGCAGAACATCGAGTTCGCTCTCAAGGCCGCCGGCCACGACCGCGCCACCTGCCGCAGGATCGCGCTTGAGCACCTCGATCTGGTCAAGCTCCCGCGCTCGGCCAATCTCTATCCATCCGAACTTTCGGGCGGCATGAAGCAGCGGGTCGCCATTGCGCGCGCGCTTTCCTACCGCCCCAAGATGCTCTTGATGGACGAGCCCTTCGGCGCGCTCGATGCCCTGACGAGGCATCAAATGCAGGAACTCCTGACCCAGATCTGGGAGGAGCACAGGCTTACCGTGCTCTTCGTCACCCACGACGTCGAGGAGGCTGTCTATCTATCGGACCGCATTGCCGTGATGGGCATCGGTCCGGGGCGCATCATGCGGACTTTTGACGTCGACATCGAGCGCCCGCGCCGCGAAGAGGTCATGGAGAGTGCCGTTTTCATGGACCTGCAGCGCAACGTCCACAAGGCCATTCGCGAGGCCTCCAGGCGCCCTGAAATGGCTTAATTTAGGCGGCTCCTCTCGTCGTCCGGCCCGCCGGCTTGTGGCGCGCAACGGACCATTGCAAGGAGAGCCACCTGCCGCTTCGGTCCGTTGCGCGCCGCGCCCGGTCGGTTGCGCCGGCCGTGCGATTTCAAAATAGCTTGGCGGTCGCCATGCAAAACACGGTGATGACCAGCAGCCCGCCGGCGATGCGTTCGCCTCGGGTCATTTTCGCGCGCAACTGGGTCTGCGTGGCTTGGTCGGCCCCAGCCAGCTGCCTGCTGGCGGAGGCGACAAGCGCGCCTTGCACGCCGGCGGCGATCAGCGCCGTCAAGATGCCGAGCGCCAACACCTTCTCCATAGAGCCGAACGCGCCCTCGTGGAAGAAATACCAGAGCAGTATGCCGGTCAGGAACGCCAGGCTGGAGGCGCCGAGCTGCGGCCGGATGAAACGCTCCGCCTTGATCTCCGGATCGCGGGCAACCGCTATGGTCGTGCCGGCCCAGAACACGCCGGCCATGACGTGCAGGCCGATGGTGACGATGTAGACATATTGCATGACCGCATTCCTCTCTGTCGCCCGCCGCGCCGCAGCCATGTCGCGACGCCATCAATAAGACAAAGTTAGATATCTAACGATTAGGTGTCAATGCATGATGCCGAGTTCCACCTTGCCATTGCGTGCTCTACTGTCAGGTCATGACACCGTTTGACCGTCCACCCGTCGGCATGAATCTCGCGCGCACCTCGAAGGTGGTGGCGCAGGCTTTCGATGCCGCGCTGGTCGAGGCTGGCGGCACGCTGCCGGTCTGGCTGACCTTGCTGTCGGTCAAGTCGAAGGAACTGGCCAACCAGCGCGAGCTTGCCGGCATGATCGGCATCCAGGGCGCGACGCTGACGCATCATCTCAACGCCATGGAAGCGCAAGGGTTGCTGACGCGCCGCCGCGATCCGGAAAACCGCAGGGTCCACCAGGTGGCGCTGACCGAGGCCGGCGACGCGCTGTTCGAAAAGCTCCGCCTCGCGGCCGTCGCTTTCGACAAGCGGCTGCGGGCCGGTATTGCCGACGACAGGCTGGCGGAATTCGCCGAGATGCTGGCCGCGTTGCGGGCGAATGTCGAAGCGCCGCGCTTCGGGCGTCTGCTGGCGTCTTTCCCCGGTGACGAGAGCGACATTCCGCCTCGCCCCAGCAGGCCCGCTCGCGAAATCAAATCATAAGCTCTTAGCGATCATA
Organism: Mesorhizobium sp. B2-4-3; assembly: GCF_006442815.1. Lineage (GTDB taxonomy): Bacteria > Pseudomonadota > Alphaproteobacteria > Rhizobiales > Rhizobiaceae > Mesorhizobium. The sequence goes on along the minus strand of NZ_VFVL01000026.1, from coordinate 14,133 downwards.
ATCGGCTATCGCGCCGAAGGCGTAATGGCGCAGCTTGAGCGCCGCGATCAACGCCGTCAGCTTCGCCTTGCCGTCGAAGGTGTCCTGGAACATTTCGTCATGCATGAGCAGGATCAGCTTGTTCGGCTTGGCGAAATGACCATAGCCGAACAGATGATCGATCTCGCTGACCAAGTGGTCGACGCTCTGCACCGGCTTGCCACTGTCCTCATGGACCCATTCGTGGTCCCAGCCATAGAGCCAGAAGCCGGAGGCCGCGACGAATTCGTAGTCCGGATCCTCGCGCCCTGCCTCCGCCAGCCCCAGCGAATTGTCGTCCTTCGAGTAATTGGGCAGCCGGAACACGTCGCGTCCCGGCAACCGCGCATGCACGGCCGGCTTCAGGCCGAGCACGGCATTCGCCCTGATCATATCGGCGACCACGCCTTCGGTTTCGCCGTAGAAATGCCGGTAGTGATTGTAGGCATGGCTGTAGCTGTGGTTGCCGATCGTCACCAGCGGCATCGATTTTGCCCGCTGCAGCAGCGCCCGGTTGGTGGCGTTGGCCTCGGCATGCATGCCGACCATGAACAGCGTCGCCGGCACCTGCTCGGCCTGCAGCACGTCGAGGATGTTGCTGGTGCCGTTCAGCGGCCCGTCGTCGAACGTGAGGTAGACGGTGCGATCGGCGGCCAAAGCCGGCGACGCGACAAGCAGCAGCAGTAGAAGAAGTCGAAGCCGCATCCGTGAAATCCGTTGGCAATGCCAGCAAGCCCGCCATGCGAGTATGGCTCTGTCAAGCCTCCGCGAGTTGCTCGGGGTCGATTGGGATTCGGGTCAGGCCGAGTCGAGAATGATGGGCTCCGAGAACCGGAGCGGAACGTACTTGAAGTACATGAGCACCGGAAGCGCAGGAGGCCGCCATTCGCAGACCGGCCTCACCCGAATAGCAATTGACCCTAGGCCAAGCTGCCCTGCAGCACCTTCAGCTTCGTCTTCTTCGGGCTGCGCGCCAAAAGCCATTCGCGCGCCTTGTCCTGCGGCATCGGGAAGGCGATCGAATAGCCCTGGACCTGGTCGCAGCCGATCGCCATCAGCGAGTCGAGCTCGGCCTCGGTTTCGGCGCCCTCGGCGACGATCGAGATGCCTAGGCCCCGCGCAAGCTCGGTGATGGCGCGCACGATCTTGGAGTTGTCGCCGTTCTCGTTGATGTTCTGGACGAAGCGGCGGTCGATCTTGAGCCGGTCGATCTCGTTCGGGTTGACGTGGCTGAGCGAGGCATAGCCGGTGCCGAAATCGTCAAGCTCGAGATGCACGCCCGCGGCGCGGATATGGCGCAGCTTCGCGGCGATCCCGGTCTTTTCGTCGTCGAGGATGACGGATTCGACAATTTCCAGCGCCAGCTTCTGCGGCGCCAGCCCCACGCGCTCCAGCGTGCCGAACAGGAAGGCGTCGAAATCGGGCTCGCGCAGCTCCGTGCCCGAGACGTTGACGGCGATGCGCCCGAAATCGATGCCGGCTCGGTCCCATTCGGCGGCTTCCTCGATCGCCTTGGCGATGACGATGCGGCCGATATCCGGCATGAAGCCGCATTTTTCGGCGACGGGGATGAATTCGCCGGGCGAGATCATGCCGCGCGTCGCGTGCTTCCAGCGCACCAGCGCCTCGATGCCGCTGATCTTGCCGCTGGTCAGCGACACCTGCGGCTGGAAATAGACCTCGAAGCTCTTGTTGGCGATCGCGGTGCGGATGTCCTGTTCGAGCTGCTTGCGATAGTCGAGCTCGCGGCGCAGCTCCTCGGAGAAGAAGGAGAAATTGCCGCCGCCGAGCTTCTTGGCGGAATAAAGCGCGAGATCGGCATGGACGAGCAGATCCTGCGCGTTGTCGGCGTCGACCGGATAGACCGCGATGCCGGCGCTGGCGCCGGGCATGATGGTCGTGCCCTGGAACGTGATCGGCTCGTTGATCTCGTCGAGGATGCGCTTGGCCAGCGCATGGATGTCCTCGGTGGTGCCGGCGCCGTTGAGGATCATGACGAACTCGTCGCCGCCAAGCCGTGCGCACAGATCCGACGCGCGGCAGGAATCGCGCATGCGCTGCGCCGTCACCACCAGCACGTAATCGCCGGCGGCATGGCCAAGCGTGTCGTTGATCTGCTTGAAGCGGTCGAGATCGAGCTGGATCACCGCAAGGCGCTCGCGGCGGCGGTGCGCTCCCTTGATCAGCGTTTCGAAATGGTCAGTCAGGAAGGTGCGGTTGTGCAGCCCTGTCAGGCCGTCATGCACGGCGATGAAGGCCATCGAGTTGCGCGCGTCGACCAGCTCGCGCGTCTTGCGCAGGATGGCGTTGGACATCGGCCGGAAGATGAACAGCGCGACCAGCACGATGACGCCGAGGGTGGCGAAGAACAGCGTGCGGTGAAGATTGAGCAATTGACCGGAGCGTTCGTCGGCAAAGGCGCTGATGCGCTGGCCGAGCGCGGCATAGCCGGACAAGGTCGCATTGGCGACGGAGGCGTCGAGGCCGGCGCGCTCGGTGCCTCCCTTGTAGCCCTCGCTCTGCATGCCAAGTTGGGATCCAAACGACGAGGCCAGTCGCTCGCCGTTGGCCACCAGGCCGACGGAGAAATAGTCGAGATGGAACGGCTTGCTGTACAGCACGTATTCGATCGACTTGGGATCGTTGCGCGCCGCCGACAGCGGGTCGGCGCCGGTCTCGGTGAGCAGCCGATCGTAATTGGTCTCGAACTCGCCGGTCGCCTGCTTGAGCGCGGTCGCCAGCGCCGGCTGCTTGTCGCGCGCGGCGGCACCCGTGGCGCTGGCCAGGAAGACGATGCGCTGCGACAGCGCCTTCTGCGTCGAGACGATGTCGAGCAGCGCGTCGTTATGCTGCTGCTGCGCCATCAACTGCTGTAGAAGAATGAAGGACGCCACCACCATGGCGGCAATGATCGTCAGCGCCAGCCAGTAGCCGGTCTTGATGAGCAGGATCAGCTTGCGCGAAACGCTCTGCACTGGCTGCTGCGACATAACTGGGTGACCCCTCCGGTCGACGGATTCCTGCCAAGGATTCGTGGCGGGAAAACGCTTGCCTTGAAAGGGTTAACAGGTCGGCAAGGGGGAGCGGCGGCCGGCATGGCGGTTCGACAATGCTCGCAAGATGGTTATCACGTCCTTTCCCGCACCCGCATTTTTGATCGTATCGCGGCCGCGTCATCGCAGGGATTGCGACCGGGCTTTCGCGGCGCCACCGAAGCGGTCGCTTTTGCGATGGATTTTTTGCAGCCATGGCGCGACAGTCCGGCCTCGAACCGAACAGGGCCGGACCATGAGCAAAGCATTTCTTTCCCACATCGACAGCGAGCTCCAGGGCCTCAAATCGGCCGGGCTCTACAAGTCCGAGCGGGTGATTTCCTCGATGCAGTCCGCCGAGATCGAGGTCGGCGGCGAAAAGGTGCTGAATTTCTGCGCCAACAACTATCTCGGCCTCGCCGATAGCCCGGATTTGCGCGACGCGGCAAAGCACGCGCTCGACCGCTACGGCTACGGCATGGCCTCGGTGCGCTTCATCTGCGGCACGCAGGAGGAGCACAAGCAACTCGAGGCGACGATCTCGTCCTTCCTCGGCATGGACGACACCATCCTCTACTCCTCCTGCTTCGACGCCAATGGCGGCCTGTTCGAGACGCTGCTCGGCGAGGAGGACGCCGTCATTTCGGACGCGCTGAACCACGCCTCGATCATCGACGGCGTCAGGCTCTCCAAGGCCAGGCGCTTTCGCTACGCCAACAACGACATGGCCGATCTCGAAGCGCGGCTGAAGGAGGCGAAGGACTGCCGCTTCCGGCTGATCGCCACCGACGGCGTGTTCTCGATGGACGGCATCATCGCCAATTTGCAGGGCGTCTGCGACCTCGCCGAGAAATACGACGCCATGGTCATGGTCGACGACAGCCATGCGGTCGGCTTCGTCGGCAGGAACGGCCGCGGCTCGGCCGAGCATTGCGGGGTCGAGGGCAGGGTGGACATCATCACCGGCACGCTCGGCAAGGCGCTGGGCGGCGCCTCGGGCGGCTACACGTCGGGCAAAAGCCAAGTGGTCGACTGGCTGCGCCAGCGCTCTCGCCCCTATCTCTTCTCCAACACGCTGATGCCGGCGATCGCCGGCGCCTCGATCAGGGTGTTCGACCTGATCCGCAATGGCGACGCGCTGCGCCAGCGCCTATATGCCAATGCGGATCGGTTCCGGTCCAAGATGGGCAGGCTGGGCTTCACGCTGGCCGGCGCCGATCATCCGATCATCCCGGTGATGCTGGGCGACGCGGCGCTGGCGCAGGAGATGGCCGCGCGCATGCTGAAGCGCGGCATCTATGTCATCGGCTTCTCCTTCCCGGTGGTGCCGAAGGGCCAGGCGCGCATTCGCACGCAGATGTCGGCGGCGCATTCCAGCGCCGACATCGACCGCGCGGTCGAGGCGTTCGGCGAGGTCGGGCGCGAACTCGGTGTAATTAGATAATCGCGAATGTTTACACTCTACGGCGCCCCCCTCTGTCCTGCCGGACATCTCCCCCACTTGGGGGGAGATTGGCAGTTCGGGCGCGGCGTCCATCTTGCAACGTTCGCGATTAGCGAAAGCGAAGGCGATGATCGATCTCCCCCCTTGTGGGGGAGATGTCCGGCAGGACAGAGGGGCGCGCGAAGGATCGCAAACCTCCGCAGCACTGGGAGATCCTGATGTCGAACATGATGAAGGCGCTGGTGAAGGCCAAGGCTGAGCCGGGCATCTGGATGGAACAGGTGCCGGTGCCGGAGATCGGCCCCAACGACGTGCTGATCAAGGTCAGGAAGACCGCGATCTGCGGCACCGACGTCCATATCTACAATTGGGACCAGTGGGCGCAGAAGACCGTGCCGGTGCCGATGGTGACCGGCCACGAATTCGTCGGCACGGTCGCCGATTTCGGCGCCGCGGTCACCGAATACAAGGTCGGCCAGCGCGTCTCGGGCGAAGGCCATATCGTCTGCGGCCATTGCCGCAACTGCCGCGCCGGGCGAGGGCATCTCTGCCGCAACACGCTCGGCGTCGGCGTCAATCGGCCCGGCGCCTTCGGCGAGTACCTGGCGATCCCGCAGCACAATGTCGTGCCGATCCCCGACGACGTGCCGGACGAGATCGCGGCGATCTTCGATCCGCTCGGCAATGCGGTGCACACCGCATTGTCCTTCGACCTGGTCGGCGAGGACGTGCTGGTCACCGGCGCCGGGCCGATCGGCATCATGGGCGCGCTGATCGCGCAATGCGTCGGCGCGCGAAAAGTCGTCATCACCGACATCAATCCGGTCCGGCTGGATCTGGCCCGAAAACTCGGGGTGCAGCACGTCGTCGACGCCTCGAAGGAGAAGCTGCGCGACGTGATGCCTTCGATCGGCATGAGCGAAGGTTTCGACGTCGGGCTGGAGATGTCGGGCGCCGCGCCTGCCTTCCGCGACATGATCGACACCATGAACAATGGCGGCAAGATCGCCATCCTCGGCATCGCGCCGACCGGCTTCGAGATCGACTGGAACAAGGTCATCTTCAAGATGTTGCACCTGAAGGGCATCTACGGCCGCGAGATGTTCGAGACCTGGTACAAAATGATCGCCCTGGTGCAGGGGCCGCTGGATGTCTCGGGGCTGATCACGCACCGGATCGGGGTCGACGATTTCCAAGTGGGGTTCGATGCGATGCGGAGCGGCAGTTCGGGCAAGGTTGTGATGGATTGGTAGGCCGCCTTACCGCAGAATTCTGTTTGTCATCAGCCATTTCACGGAGCGGGGCCACGCGTAATTCGCACCCATGCGAAGATCGGTGAAGCCCTGCGAGACAGGTCTGCCGGTCTCGGCGTCGAGGATGCGGATGAACATGGTATGTTCTGTTCGGTTGACGCGCGTCACGACGCCAAGCAAGGCAAGAGATGCGCCGTGTTCCCTCGCGATTTTGCCTTCGCAGCCGCCGCAGTTGCGCAGTCCGTGCGGCGCAGCTGGCTGCTCATTCCGGGCTGGTTGGTCGATGACCGCAAAACGCCCGGATTTAGAGAGCATGTCCTTTGCGACTTGTGCCGACTCGGACAGATAGCGCCTGTCGTGTTCATCCGGCGGAATTATCCCCGCTCCAGCGCTCTTGTCTTCCAGTTCAAAAGGAAACACCTCGATTGACGTTGGCTTTGCCTGCTGGGCATGCGCGGATACGCCCGCAAGCAACGTCGCCAGAAGAGTCAATGTGCGAATGCGCATGATAAGTCCTCCCTTCGATGTAGTCCTCCCGCCGGTGCTGCGGCAACTATAGACGGCTTGACCGCCAAAATCACGCTCAGCCGGAATCTCGAGCTGGGACCGAGGCTTGTTTCGCACGGCCTTGGTCGTTCAGAATGAGCGAGCCCGACCTCGGCTGTTGCCCAGGGTCAGACTGGCTTCGAGCGCGGCCAGCCCTTCTGCGATCGCCGCGCGCTCTTCCACACCAAGCCTTCCCAGCAGCTCCCGTTCAAACGCCTTCGCCAGCGGCACCATCTCGCGATAAGCCGCGAGCCCCGCTTTAGTCAGCGTCAGGCGCTCGACGCGGCGATCCTTCTCGTCCGGCGTGCGCGTCAGCCAGCGCCGGCGCTCCAATTCGGCGACCGCACGCGAAACCTTGGTCTTGTGCATGGCCGACTGCTCGCCGAGCTCGGTCGCCGTCATCGTGCCGCGCTGGCCAATGCCTGATAGCGTGCGCCATTCCGGCCGCGTCAGGCCATGCCGATCTTTGTAGATTTTCGAGAATTCGCGGCTGACGGTGTCGGCCAGCCGGTAGAGCCGGTACGGCAGGAAGTCTTCCAGCTCGAGGATATCCGGTTCCATGGAGCGCTCCCGGCGTGCAACACAGCCGTTGATAGTTACATTTTCGATGGTTACAAATGAAACCAGTTTGGTCAACGTCGCCGGCTGGCCAGTTCTCGAAGCTCGCAAGCCGGGATCAGGGAGGATCGGATGGCCTTTTCCTACATGCCGGGTTTCGGCAATGATTTCGAGACCGAGACGCTGCCCGGCTCACTGCCGCAGGGGCGCAACTCGCCGCAGCGGCCGGCCTACGGGCTCTATGCCGAGCAGCTGTCGGGCTCGCCCTTCACCGCCCCTCGCGGCACCAACGAGCGCTCCTGGCTTTACCGCATTCGCCCGAGTGTGAAACACACCGGCCGCTTCAAGGGGGCGAGCTATCCATTATGGAAGACCGGGCCGAATATCGGCGACCACGAGCTGGCGCTCGGTCAGTATCGCTGGAACCCGACACCAATGCCCGGCGAGCCGACGGACTTCATCTCCGGCATGCGCACCTTCACCACGGCCGGCGACGCGGTCGGCCAGTCCGGCATGGCCGCGCATGTCTATGTCGCCAACCGCTCGATGGCGGACGACCACTTCTTCAACGCCGACGGCGAATTGCTGGTCGTGCCGCAGGTCGGCGCGCTGCGCTTCGTCACCGAGATGGGCGTGATCGAGCTTAGTCCCGGCGAGATCGCCGTGCTGCCGCGCGGCCTCGTCTTCAAGGTCGAGCTCGCCGACAAGGAGGCGCGCGGCTATGTCTGCGAGAACTACGGCGCCAAGTTCACCATGCCCGACCGCGGGCCGATCGGCGCCAATTGCCTGGCCAACCCGCGCGACTTCAAGACGCCCTGCGCCTGGTTCGAGGAGAAGGAGACGCCCTGCCGGCTGATCGTCAAATGGTGCGGCGCCTTCCACGTTACCGAGCTCGGCCATTCGCCGCTTGATGTCGTCGCCTGGCACGGCAACTACGCGCCCTACAAATATGATCTGGCGACGTTTTCGCCCGTCGGCGCCCTCCTGTTCGATCACCCGGACCCGTCGATCTTCACGGTGCTGACGGCGCCAAGCGGCGAGGAGGGCACGGCCAATGTCGACTTCGTCATCTTCCCGCCGCGCTGGCTGGTGGCGGAAAACACGTTTCGGCCGCCGTGGTACCACCGCAACATCATGAGCGAGTTCATGGGCCTGATCCATGGCCAGTACGACGCCAAGGAGGAGGGTTTTGTGCCCGGCGGCATCAGCCTGCACAATCAGATGCTGGCGCATGGGCCGGACGCATCCGGCTTCGAGAAAGCGACGCAGGCCGACCTAAAGCCGGTGAAGCTCGACAACACCATGGCCTTCATGTTCGAGACGCGCTTCCCCCAGATGCTGACGCGCTACGCCGCCGAGCTCGGCACTTTGCAGGAGAACTACATCGACTGCTGGGCCGACCTGAAGAAGCGTTTCAACGGCACACCAGAGGGCGACTGGTCTTGAGTGCCGAAAACGTGGGTCGGCTCGTCCTGCTCGACTCCAAGGGCGGTCCGGCAGTCCGGCCGGGCGGCCCCTGGCCGAGTTCGTCGCTGCTCGAAATCGGCGGGCGCACCGTCGTCGTCGATTGCGGACTTGGCGTCACGCGGGCGCTGACTGATGCCGGCGTCAGCCTGCAGGCGCTCGACCTGATCTTCATCACGCACCTTCATTCCGACCACGTTCTGGAACTCGGGTCGCTGATCCATACCGCTTGGACGGCGGGCCTGGCGATGCCGGTCAGCGTTTTCGGCCCGCCGGGTACAAGGGACCACTGGCGGCATTTCTGCCAGGCGATGGCGTTCGACATCGAAATCCGCATCGACGACGAAGGCAGGCCGGATGTTCGCGACCTCGTCACCGTCAAGGAGTTCGGCGAAGGATCGGTCCTGGACCAGCGCGACCTGACGGTGAGGGCGCTGCGCGTCGACCATCCGCCCGTGACCGACTGTTTTGCGCTGCGTTTCGAGCATGGCGGCAAGAGCGTGGTGTTTTCCGCCGACACAGCGTTCTTTCCGCCGCTGGCCGGGTTTGCCAGCGGCGCCGACATCCTTGTCCATGAAGCCATGCTGGAGGAGGGCGTGGAAAGGCTGATCGCCAGGACCGGCAACGGCGCGCGGCTGCGCGAGCACCTCTTTGCCAGCCATAGCCTGGCCGAGGAGGCAGGCCGCATAGCCAGCGAGGCCCGCGTCGGCAGGTTGGTGCTCAACCACCTCATTCCTGCCGACGATCCCGCCATCGGTGAGGACGATTGGATCGACGCCGTCAGGAAAACTTGGTCCGGCGACTTGACGATTGCCCGCGACGGCCTTGTTGTACCGCTAAGCGGCGAACACGCCGCTTCAGGAGAGGAAACCGCATGAAGCTTGCCACATTGAAGAACGGGACGCGCGACGGAAAACTGGTCGTGGTCTCGCGCGATCTCACGCGGTTCACCGATGCCTCGTTCCTGGTGCCGACGCTGCAGGCCGCGCTCGACGATTGGCGCCGCATTGCGCCGCATCTGGCGGCGATGGCGGAATCGCTCGAGACCAACGCAGTTCCCTCGGCGCGTTTCCACGAGCACGACGCGCATTCGCCGCTGCCGCGCGCCTATCAATGGGCGGATGGTTCGGCCTATGTGAACCATGTCGAGCTGGTGCGGAAGGCACGCGGCGCCGAGATGCCGGCAAGCTTCTGGACCGATCCGCTGATCTACCAGGGCGGCTCGGACTCCTTCATTGCCCCGCGCGATCCGATCCGCATGGCCGACGAGGCCTTCGGCATCGACATGGAGGCGGAGGTCGCCGTCATCGTCGACGACGTGCCGATGGGCGCCGGACTGGACGAGGCGAGGAACGCGATCCGGCTGGTGATGCTGGTCAACGATGTCACGCTGCGTGCCATCACCGGGCCGGAACTGGCCAAAGGGTTTGGCTTCTTCCAATCGAAACCGTCGTCCGCCTTTTCGCCGGTTGCCGTCACGCCCGACGAACTGGGCGACGCCTGGGACGGCGGCAAGGTCAATCTCGCGCTGCTCGCCGATCTCAACGGCAAGCCGTTCGGCCGCGCCAATGCCGGCGTCGACATGACCTTCGATTTTCCGGCGCTGATCGTGCATGCCGCCAAGACGCGGCCGCTCGCCGCCGGCACCATCATCGGCTCGGGCACCGTATCCAACAAGCTCAATGGCGGGCCGGGCAAGCCGGTTGCGGCGGGAGGCGGCGGCTATTCCTGCATCGCCGAGCTGCGCATGATCGAGACCATCGAGAGCGGCGAGCCGAAGACGCCTTTCCTGCGTTTCGGCGACACGGTGCGCATCGAAATGAAGGACAAGGCTGGACATTCGATCTTCGGCGCCATCGAGCAGAAGGTCGAGAAATACGAGAGGTGAGGGGGCATTGAGGCGGTGACCATGCTGGAGCATCTGCGCCGCATGGCGCGCAACAATCTCTGGTCGAACGACCGGCTCTACTGCGCTGTGCTCACGTTGAAGCCTGGCGAGTTCGAGGCCGTGCGCACCAGCTTCTTTCCGTCGATCAGGGAGACGCTCAACCACATCCTCGCGGTCGACCGTCTCTATCTCGATTTCCTGACCGATGGCGGCCTAGGCGCCTCGGCATACGACACCTTCCTGCCGTTCGACGATGTGGCGAGTCTGGCGGCGGCACAGGCCGATTTCGACCGTCGGCTGATTGCCTTCTGCGATCGTCTGTCCGAAGCCGATCTTGACCGCCGCGTCGTCACCGACAGGCGCGAGGACGGCATGATCCCCGAAAAGATCGGCGATATACTCGCCCATGTCTTCCTGCACGACATCCATCACCGCGGCCAGGTGCACGCCATGCTCGCCGGCACATCGGTAGCGCCGCCGCAGCTCGATGAATTCCTGCTCGACTATGACCTGAAGCTCAGAAAGGATGAAGTCGAGCGATTGGGGTTGTGAACGAGACGACCTGAAAATTATTGTAGTTACGAAAATTATTGACTTAATTATTGTAGGTACATAAATTCATGAAGATCGTTTGGGATGAGCCGAAGCGACTGGCCAACATCGAGAAGCACGGGCTGGATTTTGCCGTTGTGGATGACGGATTCTTTCTCACGTCGACAATCCGGACAGCCAAGGCCGGACGCTTCATGGCGATCGGGTGGCTTGTTGGCGGAGTCGTTGCGGTGATCTTTGCCCGGCTTGGCTCCGAGGGCATTTCGATAATTTCGATGCGGCCGGCCAACCAGGCGGAAAGGAGATTGTTCGATGGCAAAGTCTAAGCTGAACATCACGGAGCCAGACAAGGAATTCCAGCCAGGCAAGGGCTTCACGAAGGAAGATTGGGACGCCGTTTCCGACAATCCCGAGTGGACTGAGGAGGACTTTCGAAACGCTCGTCCCTTCACCGAGGTCTTTCCCGACCTAGCCGAAAGCATCCGCCGGGCGCGCGGCCGGCCGGCGCTCGACAATCCGAAGAAGCAAGTGACGCTGCGGCTCGACAGCGATGTGATCGCCCGCTTTCGCGCCGGCGGACCCGGCTGGCAGAGCCGGATAAACGATATCCTGCGCAAAGCCGCTGGTCTCCAAAAGTAGCTCGCTCAGCATCGACGCCGGATAGTGCGACCTACTCGCTTTGGTCATGGCGCCCCAAGGACGATTCCCGCTCGACTACGATATTAAGCCGAGGAAGGGTGAGTCGGGCTGCACCGGATGCTTAGACCAACGCAACGTCGTAGGCTGTGAAGTGCCGATCCGCAGTGACCATCGTCAGACCTTCGATTTGAGCCTGCGCGATGAGCAGACGGTCGAATGGATCCCGATGATGAAGCGGCAGATGCTCAAGCCTCGCTGCGTGCAATTCATTGACGCCGAGGATCGGAATACCGTTCGACCGCAAGATTTCGACGATATTGCCTGTGAGCGTGACTTTGCCGAGCGATTTCTTGATGGCGATCTCTGCCACCGAGATTGCGCTGACGACCACATCCTCGCCCGCAAGAAAGATGTCGCGATGATGATCCGAAAGACGTGAATCCGCATTGAGAACCCACAGCAAAATATGGGTGTCGACCAGATATTTTCTGCTCATTTAACAATGTACTCGTCCCATTCGGGACCAAGTTCATCGAAATCATCCGATATCCAGATTTGGCCTTTCAGGGCACCAAACAGGCCCTTGCTCCCCGCAGGCCGGGTAGGGGCGCTCAAGGTTGCCACAATCTCCCCGTGCCGGGTCAGATTGATCTCTTCGCCGGCCTGGGCACGCTTGACCAACTCGGCGAGTTTGGCCTTTGCTTTTGCCATCGGAACGTTCATTGCCAAACCTCTTATGACCAGAATTTAGGTCATAATTGGTCCGGCCGCAAGCTCAAGCGCTACGCCGCCTTGCCGTCCAGCTTGATGACGCCGCGCTTGATCTGGTCCTGCTCGATCGATTCGAACAGCGCGCGGAAATTGCCCTCGCCAAAGCCTTCGTCCCCCTTGCGCTGGATGAACTCGAAGAAAATCGGCCCGATGACAGTCTTGGAAAAGATCTGCAGCAGGATCTTGGTCGTGCCGCCATCGACCACGCCTTCGCCGTCGATCAGGATGCCGTGCTTCTTCATGCGCTCGATCGGCTCGTCATGGCCGTTCACGCGGTCGTGCGACATCTCGTAATAAGTGTCGGGTGGGCCGGGCATGAATTTCAGCCCGTTGGCGGCGAGCTTGTCGGTGGCCTCGTAGATGGCGTCGGTGCCGACGGCGATATGCTGGATGCCCTCGCCATTATACTTCTTGAGGTATTCGGCGATCTGGCTGGTCTCGTCCTTGGACTCGTTCAGCGGAATGCGGATCTTGCCGCAGGGCGAAGTGATGGCGCGGCTGACAAGACCGGTGATCTTGCCGTCGATATCGAAGAAATGGATCTGCTTGAAGCCGAACAGGTCGCGGTAGAAATCCCACCATTTGTCCATGTTGCCGCGATAGACATTGTGAGTGAGGTGGTCGAGGAAATAGAAGCCGACGCCTTCCGGCTTCGGGTCGCGCTCGCCCAGCCACTCGAACTCGGCATCATAGGCCGAACCCTTTTCGCCATAGGTCTCGATGAAATAGAGGAGCGATCCGCCGATGCCGACGATCGCCGGCACGTCCAGCGCCTTGTCGGCGCCTTCATAGGGCGTGGCGCCCTTCGACACGGCATGGTCGAAAGCGTGCTTGGCATCGACCACGCGCCACGCCATCGAGGCGGCGCAGGGGCCGTGCTTTTCGACGAACTTCATCGCATGCGAGCCGGGCTCGGCATTGACGACGTAGTTGATGTCGCCCTGGCGCCAGACGGTGATGTCCTTGCTGCGATGCCTGGCCACCGCGACATAGCCCATGCGGGTGAAAAGCTCGGCGAGCTTTTCGGGCTCCGAATGCGCGAACTCGACGAATTCGAAACCGTCGGTGCCGGCCGGGTTTTGCTTGCTGATTTTCGCGGGCGGGGCGTCGTGCGGGAAGGGGCCCATGGCAATCCTCCGAAAAGCTGTCGCGGCCGTGCTTGGCCAATTTTCACGATGATAGCGCGAAGCCGCCGCACGGTGCTTGCATTCAACCGCTTGAAATGCGCATCATGCGCGTAAATTGTGCATGATTGGAGGAATATCCATGGATGGTGCGCGCCTGGACCAATTTGATCGCAAGATAATGGCGCTTTTGCAGGACGATGCGCGATTCACCAACAGCGACCTGGCGGAGCGCGTGAACCTGTCGCCCTCGCAATGCTCGCGCCGCCGGCTGCGGCTCGAAGAGGACGGCTATATCAAGGGCTACCGCGCCGTGCTCGACCGCGATCGTCTGGGCTTTTCGCTGGTCAACGTCATCTCGGTGACTTTAGCCACCCACAACCGAGACAATGCGCGGCGTTTCGGCGAACTGGTGGCGCGGCTACCGGAAGTGCAGGAGGCGCACGCGCTGACCGGCGAGATGGATTACATCCTGAAGGTGGTGACGCCCGACCTCAAATCATTGTCCGAGTTCGTCAACGGCGTGCTCCTCCCGCATGAATCCGTGCAGCACGTGAAGACGGCGATCGTGCTGGAGACGCTCAAGGAAACCGGCGCGCTGCCGATATAGTTCTCGCGGATTTATTGGACAGGCTGGCGGGACAGCGCCGCCCTCTGGCCTGCCGGCCATCTCCCCCACGAGGGGGGAGATTAGATGTCGCGCCGACTTTCGCCAATCTCCAACCCTGCAGGAATTGTGCCTTCGGCGAAGCTGCCAATCTCCCCCCTGTATGGACTGGGGACATCGCGAACAGGTGTGCGAAGACATCGCGAACAGTTTCCCATGCTAGCGCTGGAACTGGTT
>NZ_VFVL01000025.1 GCF_006442815.1 Mesorhizobium sp. B2-4-3 | reverse complement strand
CCTTCGCGATTTCGTCATTCTATGGCGGAGCAAGGAGCGAAGCGACGCGGCGCAGACCATAGAATCCATTCCGTGACGTCGAGGCGCTTCGACGATCCAGAATTCTGCTCCGCTGCGCCCTTCGATCAAGGTCACGGAATGGATCCTCGGGTCTACGCGACGCTTCGCGTCGCTCCGCCCGTGGATGACGAAGTTCGGGCGCTTCGGCTAATCTCCGAGGTCGGCGATTTGCTTCGGTTGGGGCAAGCGTCATGGATGACGACGTTCGCGCTCGCAAAATCCGCGTGACAAAGTTTGACGTTTACGTAAAAAGAAGGTGCGGGATCGACGCATGGGTTTCGCTTCGGCCATGCTCTAGGATTGGCTGGAACGCAGGAGGAGCAGACATGTATCGCGCGCCGGTCGAGGACATCGCCTTCACGCTGAAGCAGGTGGCCGGGCTGAAGCCGGCGCTGGATGCCGGCATCTTCGGCGATCTCGGCGAGGATATTGTCGACGCGATCCTGGTCGAGGCCGGGCGCTTCGCCAGCGAGGAGGTCGCACCCCTCTACAAGATCGGCGATGAGCAAGGTGCTGTGCTGAAGGACGCCGCCGTCACCACGCCGCCCGGCTGGAAGGAACTCTACCGACGCTGGATCGACGGCGGCTGGAACGCGCTGTCCGGGCCGCAAGAATTCGGCGGCCAGGGCCTGCCGACCATGCTCGGCGTCGCTGCGCTCGAAATGTGGAACTCCGCCGCCATGGCCTTCGGTATCGGCCCGACGCTCACCATGGGCGCAGTCGAGGCGCTGGACAAGCACGCTTCGGACGCGCTCAAAGCGAAGTATCTGGAAAAACTCGTCTCGGGCGAGTGGATGGGCACGATGAACCTGACCGAGCCGCAGGCGGGCTCGGATCTCGCGGCCTTGCGTAGCCGCGCCGAGCCTGTCGGCGACGGCACCTACCGCATCTTCGGCCAGAAGATCTTCATCACCTATGGCGAGCACGATTTCACCGACAACATCGTGCATCTGGTGTTGGCGCGGCTGCCCGACGCGCCGGCCGGAACGCGCGGCATCTCGCTGTTTTTGGTGCCGAAGTTCTTCGTCAACGACGATGGTTCGCTCGGCGCCCGCAACGACGTCTTCTGTTCCGGCCTCGAGCACAAGCTCGGCATCCATGCCTCGCCGACCTGCACCATGATCTACGGCGACGGTTTTCAGGGCGCGACACCCGGCGCCATCGGCTGGCTGATCGGCGAGGAGAACAAGGGGCTCGCCTGCATGTTCACGATGATGAACAACGCCCGCCTTGCCGTCGGCATGCAGGGCGTGGCGGTGGCCGAGACCGCCACGCAGAAGGCGATCGCTTATGCCAATGAGCGCCGCCAGGGCAAGGCTTCCGCTTATCCGGGCTCCGGCATGGCGCCGATCGTCCATCACCCGGACGTGCAGCGCAATCTCTTGACCATGCGGGCGTTGACCCAGATCGCCCGCTCGATCAGCTATTCCTGCGCGCATGCCATCGACCGCGCGCGCGTCGGCGAGGGCGAGGCCGCCGCCAATTGGCGCGACCGCGCCAACCTGCTGACGCCGCTTGCCAAAGCCTTCTCGACCGATGTCGGTGTCGAAGTCGCCTCTCTTGGCGTCCAGGTGCATGGCGGCATGGGCTTCATCGAGGAGACGGGTGCCGCCGCGCTCTATCGCGATGCCCGCATCGCGCCGATCTATGAAGGCACCAACGGCATCCAGGCGATCGACCTCGTCTCGCGAAAGCTGCCGCTGGGTGGCGGTCAGCATGTGCATGCCTATATCGGCGAATTGAAAGCGATGGCCGATGCGGTGCGCACCTCCAACATCGAAGGCTTCGGCCGCACCGCAGACAATCTCGACCGCGCGCTTGCAGATCTCGACGAAGCGACGCGCTTCCTGCAGAAGCAGCTTGCCGACGGCAAGGCCGACGCCGCGATGGCCGGCGCCACGCCCTATCTGCGCCTGATCTCGCTCGCCGCCGGCGGAGCTTATCTGGCGCAGGCCGGGCTCGCCGACCGCGACCGCATCGCGCTCTGCCGCTTCTTCGCAGAAAACCTGCTCGGCGAGACGTACGCGCTGAAGGAGCGCGTCATCGACGGCGCCGAGAGCCTCGCCGCCGCCGGTAAGGCGCTGATTTCAGCTTGACGTTCACAAGGAAAAAATCGTGACAGACCATATCCTCGTCGAGCGCCAGGGCGCCGTGCAGATCATCCGCATCAACCGCCCGGACAAGAAGAACGCGCTGACGCGCGCCATGTACGCGAAAATGTCGACCGCTCTTGCCGAAGGCGATGCCGATCCGGCGGTCCGCGTGCATGTCTTCCTCGGCGTTCCGGGTGCCTTCTCCGCCGGCAACGACCTCGCCGATTTCCTCGTCATCGCCACCGGCGGCGAGGGCGGCAACGAGGTCTGGGATTTCCTGATGGCGCTGGCCAAGTCCGAAAAGCCGATGGTGTCGGGCGTCGACGGCATCGCAGTGGGCATCGGCACCACGCTCAACCTGCATTGCGACCTGACCTTCGCCACGCCGCGCACGATTTTCCGTACACCCTTCGTCGATCTCGGCCTTGTGCCGGAGGCCGGCTCCAGCCTGATCGCGCCGCGGCTCCTCGGACGGCAGGGCGCCTTCGCGCTGCTTGGCCTTGGCGAGGGTTTTTCCGCCGAGCGCGCCAAGGCGGCCGGTATGATCTACGACCTCGTCGCGGAAGACGCGCTGGAAGGCGCGGTGCTGGCCGCCGCCGGCGGCATCGCCGCCAAACCGCCGCAGGCGCTGAAGATCGCGCGCGACCTGATGCGCGAGCCGCGCGAGGAACTCGTCGCCCGCATCAAGGTCGAAAGCGAGCATTTCCGCGAGCGGCTCAAGTCGGACGAGGCGCGCGCGGCGCTGACTGCGTTCATGACCAGAAAGAAATAGTTCGCGCAGGCCGCCCGCAGGGCCGATCGCCCGTTCACCTGTGCTCGGTCGCGATGCGGATGCCGAGGCCGATCAGCACCATTCCGGTCAGCCCCTCGATGGTGCGGCGAATCGACGGGCGGCGCAGGAAATCCCCAGCTTTGGCGACTACCGTCGCATAGAGCGCGAGCCAGGTGAACGTCATGACGGCGAAGACCGCGCCGAGGCCGAGCAGCGCCGAAAAACTCTCTCCGCCGGGCGGCACGAACTGTGGCAGCAAGCTCGCGAAGAATACCGCCATCTTCGGATTGCCGAGATCGCTGATCAGCCCCTGACGATAGGCGCTTGCCGCCGTCAGACGGCGCGCCGGCCTGGCCACGGTCGCCGTGTCCTGGCGATGGGGCGGCCGCAGCGCTTCCTGCAGGGCCATGACGCCGAGATAGATGAGATAGGCCGCGCCCGCATATTTGACGGCAAGGAACAGCGGTTCCGATGCGACGAGCAGCGCGACGATGCCGGCGCTGGTGGCCAGCGCCCAGATCGTCTGGCCGCTGGAGATGCCGAGCGCCGTGAACACGCCCGCCATGCGCCCGCCGAGCAGCGTGTTGCGGATGGTGATGGCAGTGTCCGGTCCAGGCGTGGCAAGCACGATGAATGAGACACCAAGAAAGGCCAGGAACAGGCTCATGCATCTCTCCTTCTCGCGAGTACAGGCAGCTTCAATCGCACACGCCGTCTCCACAACGTCAAGGATAAAGCCGCGTCTTGTCCCAGCCGCCCTTGTCGTTGCGCGAGAACACCATGCGGTCATGTAGGCGGAACGGCCGGTCATGCCAGAACTCGATCGACTGCGGCAGTATGCGGAAACCCGACCAGTGTTTTGGCCGCGGGATCTCGCCGATGGCGTAGCGTGCCGTGTATTCGGCCACCGCCTTCTCCAGCGCGAAGCGGCTTTCCAGCGGCCGCGACTGTTTCGAGGCCCAGGCGCCGATGCGGCTGCCGCGCGGACGCGTCGCGTAATAGGCGTCGGCCTCGGCGTCGCTGACGATCTCCACCGGCCCGCGCACCCGCACCTGGCGGCGCAGCGATTTCCAGTGGAAGCACATCGCCGCCTTCATGCTGCCAAGAATCTCGCGGCCCTTGGCGCTCTCGAAATTCGTGTAGAAGACAAACCCCTTTTCGTCGAACCCCTTGAGCAGCACCATCCGCACATCCGGCATGCCGTCGGCATCGACGGTCGCCAGGGCGACGCCATTGGCGTCGTTGATCTCGCTTTTGGTTGCGTCCTCCAGCCATGCGGCAAAGAGCCTGAACGGCTCCGCGGCCTCGGTGAAGTCACTGCTTGTTAACTCGGTTTCGTTCATAGTTTTCCAAATTTTTAATATTGCGGGAGGAGTTCGCCGATTGTCGCGTATCGCGCAAGCTTTTGACAGCGGGCAATGGAGCGTTATCGCTTCGGCCAGTGCCAAGGCTGCGCTGTTGACGTTGGCGCTTCCTCTTGCCGCCTGCGGCGCCGGCGGCTTCAGCCTGGAAAAGGCCGATGTCGACCGCTCGATCGTCACCTCCAGCACGCCGTACTCGCCTGCCGCGCCGGCTGCGGCCGACAAGGACTCCGACCAGACCACCATCGGCAACGCCGTTTCCTCCGCCGACATCAAGGAGCTTGGCGGCCAGGCGGTGCCATGGGCCAATGCCGGCACCGGCTCGCGCGGCGCCATTACCGAACTGGTGGAACTGAAGGATGGCGGCCTGACCTGTCGCCGTTTCAGCGCCACGCGCGAGAGCTTCGACGGCGTTGCCCTCTACAAGGGCGAGCTGTGCCTAGCCGGCGCCGGCGGCTGGCGCATGCAGGAATTCAACGCGCTCTGATTCTTGGGCGCTCTGATTTTCGGGCGCCAATTCCCCTTGCGGCACTGGAATTTCTTCCTATGCGAGCGCATATAGGAGGCGACGATAAATCCATTCTCTCTTGCAGGCAGGAAGCATGCGCGACCCCTATGAGGTGCTGGGCGTTGCCAAGAACGCATCGGCCAAGGACATAAAATCGGCTTATCGCAAGCTCGCCAAGAAGCATCATCCGGACCAGAATCCGGATGATCCGAAGGCGAAGGACCGTTTTGCCGCCGTCAACCAGGCCTACGAAGTCGTCGGCGACGAAAAGGCGCGCGGCGCCTACGATCGCGGCGAGATCGACGCCGAGGGCAAGCCGAAATTCCAGGGCTTTGAAGGCGCGGCCGGCGGTGACCCGTTCGCGGGCTTTCGCCGTCAGCAGGGTCCGGGCGGCGCGCATTTCGAGTTTCGCAGCGGGCGTCCGGGCGGCGATCCGTTCGACGGCAACAGCGACATCTTCAGCCAGATCTTCGGCGATGCCTTTTCCGGCGCCCGCGGTGCTGGCCGGGGCGACCGCCGCCAGCCGGTGCAGGCGGCCGACCTCAACGTCACCATGGACATCAGCGTCGAGGAGGCAGCCACCGCCGATAAGGTGACGGCGATGTTCCCCGACGGCCGCAAGGTGGCGGTCAAGCTGCCGGCCTATGTCGAGGACGGCCAGACGATCCGTCTCAAGGGCCAGGGCGAGCAAGGCCCGGGCCAGCCGGGCGATGCGCTGGTCAAGATCCACATCCGCCGCCACGCCCGCTACCGCATCGAGGGACGCGACCTGCATGTCGATCTGCCCGTCGATCTGGCCGACGCCGTGCTCGGCGCCAAGGTGGCGGTCGAGACGCCGACCGGCAAGCTCGCGGTCAACGTTCCGGCATGGTCGAGCTCGGACAAGGTGCTGCGCCTGAAGGGCAGGGGCCTGCCGGAAAAGGCGGGCGGCCATGGCGATCTCTATGCCCATGTGCGGCTGATGCTGCCGGAAGGCGGCGATGCCGAGCTTGGGGCCCTTATGCGCCGCCAAAAAGGCTGATCGGCGGAATTTTGTTCCTGTTACAGTGTCTTTTGGGCGCTTGAAGGGGCTTTGTGCCTGTGCGATAGGCTCTCCACAAAGCAGATATTCTTGCGGAGAGCTTGCAGATGGCAGGTGGACAGGGCCTGATGGCCGGTAAGCGGGGCCTGATCCTGGGCGTCGCCAACAATCGGTCGATCGCTTACGGCATCGCCAAGGCTTGCGTCGATCACGGCGCGGAAATCGCCCTGACCTATCAGGGCGAGGCGTTCAAGAAGCGCGTCGAGCCGTTGGCGGCCGAACTCAACGCGCATGTCGCGGGCCATTGCGACGTGACCGACCCGGAAAGCCTCGACGCCGTCTTCGCCGACATCGCCAAGCACTGGGGCAAGCTCGACTTCCTCGTCCATGCCATCGCCTTCTCCGACAAGGACGAGCTGACCGGCCGCTATGTCGAGACGACGCGCGACAATTTCCTGCGCACCATGGACATCTCGGTCTATTCCTTCACCACCATCGCCAAGCGCGCCGAGCCGCTGATGACCGATGGCGGCTCGCTTTTGACGCTGACCTATTACGGCGCCGAGAAGGTGATGCCGCATTACAACGTCATGGGCGTCGCCAAGGCGGCGCTCGAAGCCAGCGTGCGCTATCTCGCCGTCGACCTCGGCGCCAAGAAGATCCGCGTCAACGCCATCTCCGCCGGTCCGATCAAGACGCTCGCCGCCTCCGGCATCGGCGACTTCCGCTATATCCTGAAGTGGAACGAGTACAATTCGCCGCTCAAGCAGACGGTCACCCAGGAGGAGGTCGGCGATTCCGGCGTCTACTTCCTGTCGGATCTGTCGCGCGGCGTGACCGGCGAGGTGCATCATGTCGATTCCGGCTACCATGTCGTCGGCATGAAGGCTGTCGACGCGCCGGATATCTCGACCGTCAAGGAATAATCGCCTCCGCTTATCATCCGTCCAGGCCCTGGCCCGACCTACGGAAGACCTGATGTACCCGCTCGTCTACATCGCGCGCCACGGCCAGACCGAGTGGAATGCCGAGCACCGCCTGCAGGGCCAGGCCGACACCGACATCAACGACTTTGGCCGCGTGCAGGCCACGCAAAATGGCCGACGGTTGGCGCAGCTAATCAGAAATCCTGCGGATTTCGATTTTGTCGCCAGCCCGATGCGGCGCACGCGCGAGACGATGGAGCTGATCCGCGAAGCGATGGGGCTCGATCCCGCCGCCTACCGCACCGATGCGCGCCTGGTCGAGATAAGCTTCGGCGACTGGCAGGGCTTCACCTTCGCCGAACTGGAGGAACGCGCCCCCGGTTCAACCGACGGCAGACGCGCTTCCAAGTGGGATTTCCAGCCGCCCGGCGAGGGCGCGGAAAGCTACGAGATGCTGCTCGAGCGGATCAAACCGTGGTTCGACGCGCTGCGCCAGCCGACCGTCTGCGTCACCCATGGCGGCGTCATGCGCTGCTTCTTCCGCTTCGTCACCGGCATTTCCAAACAGGAGGCCGCCAGCCTCGAGGTCCCGCAGGACCGCCTGCTGCGACTGGAAGGCCGCAGTTTGGAGTGGTTGTGAGGAAGACGCCTCTGCTTCGTCATTCTAGGGCGAAGCAGGAGCGAAGCTCCGTCGCGGAGACCCTGGAATCCATGCCGCGACCTAGGTCAAATGGTAAAAACGGTGCAGAAGAGAACTCGTTCTGCACCGCTGCAAAGCGTCGACGTAACGGAATGGATTCTAGGGTCTGCGCGCGTCGCTACGCTACTTGCTTCGCCCTAGAATGACGAAACACGGGCGCTTCAGCCTCCAACTCGAAAGCTAATTCTGGTCGCTGTCGGGCAATTGCATATCCGTCACGAGATTCTCGCCATTGGTCACGTCATAGGCGATGACGATGTCCATGCCGGGCTTCAGCGAGTCAATATCGGTCTCGGCGTTGAGCTTGTAGGCCTTGCCGTCATCGAGCGTCAGCGTCAGCGTGTCCTTGTCGACCTTCTTGATCAGGCCTTCGGTCTGGCCGGCGAACGCGGCGGCGGTGGAAATCAGCAACATGGCGCAGGCCGCGCCAATCAGGGTACGCATCGTCGTCCTCTTTAGGTCATTGCGCCGGCTTGTCAGCGGCGGGTCCTCAACGGCGGATGGGAAGAGAGCAGAAACCAACCGAATGTGTCAAAACTAAATCCGCCACATCACAGTTTGATGCATCCGATCACCGTTTGACCACTGTGGAAAACGCCAATAGAAGGCAGCCTTAACCGGGTTCCGTCACCGGGGCAGGGCGTATTCTCATGTCTCACAACACATTCGGCCATCTCTTCCGCGTCACCACCTGGGGTGAGAGCCACGGCGCCGCGTTGGGCTGCGTTGTCGATGGCTGCCCGCCCGGCATCCGCTTCAAGCGCGAGGACATCCAGGCCGAGCTCGACCGACGCCGTCCTGGGCAGTCGCGTTTCGTCACCCAGCGCCGCGAGCCGGACGAGGTGAAGATCCTGTCCGGCTTCATCCTCGACGAGGACGGCGAGACGATGATCACCACCGGCACGCCGGTGTCGATGCTGATCGAGAATGTCGACCAGCGCTCCAAGGACTACGGCGAGATCGCCCGCCAGTACCGGCCGGGCCATGCCGACTATACCTACGACGTCAAATACGGGCTGCGCGACCACCGCGGCGGCGGCCGCTCCTCGGCCCGCGAGACGGCTGCCAGAGTGGCGGCGGGCGCCTTGGCGCGCAGGATAGTGCCCGGCATGACGGTGCGCGGCGCGCTCGTCTCGATGGGTGAGAAATCGATCGATCGCGCCAACTGGAACTGGAATTTCATTGGTGATCCCGAAAACCCCTTCTTCACGCCCGACCCTGCCTCTGTGCCCGTCTTTACCCGGTATCTCGACGGCATCCGCAAGGCCGGCTCCTCGGTCGGCGCGGTGATCGAGATCGTCGCCGACGGCGTCGCGCCGGGCCTCGGCGCGCCGATCTACGCCAAGCTCGACCAGGACATCGCGTCCGGCCTGATGTCGATCAACGCCGTCAAGGGCGTCGAGATCGGCAACGGCTTCGAGGCGGCCCGCATCACCGGCGAACAGAACGCCGACGAGATGCGCATGGGCAATGACGGCAAGCCGGTGTTTTTATCCAACAATGCCGGCGGCATCCTGGGCGGCATCTCGACCGGACAGGCGATCGTCGCTCGCTTCGCCGTCAAGCCGACCTCGTCGATCCTGACCCCGCGCCAGTCGATCGACAAGGACGGCAAGGATGTCGAGGTGATGACCAAGGGCCGCCATGACCCGTGCGTCGGCATCCGCGCCGTGCCGATCGGCGAGGCCATGGTTGCCTGCGCGGTCGCCGATCATTATCTGCGGCACAGAGGACAGACAGGTAGGGGAGTAGGGGAGTAGGGGAGTAGGTTTCGCCATTCGCTCGGTCGAGCAAATTTTTTCCTTTTCCCTACTCCCATACTCCCTTATTCCCCTACTCCCCTAGCGAGCTTGCGAGCGCCCCATGCCATACGACCAGAAGAAGATCGTCGAAGCGATCCGCGCCTTCGAGCGCGGCGAGATCGTCGTCGTCATGGACGATGACGGGCGCGAGAACGAGGGCGACCTGATCGTCGCCGCCGTCCACTGCACGCCGGAGAAGATGGCTTTCATCGTCCGCAACACCTCTGGCATCGTCTGCACGCCGATGCTGCGCGACGATGCCAGGCGGCTGAACCTCGCGCCGATGGTGGCGGACAATGATTCCGCCCACACCACCGCCTTCACCGTCAGCGTCGATTTCAAGCACGGCACCACGACAGGCATTTCCGCCGACGACCGCACGCTGACCGTGCGCAACCTCGCCAACGGCAATGTCGGCGCCTCGGATTTCGTTCGCCCCGGCCACATCTTCCCGCTGATCGCGCGCGAAGGCGGCGTCTTGATGCGCTCCGGCCATACGGAGGCCGCGGTCGATCTCTGCAAGCTCGCCGGCCTGCCGCCGGTCGGCGTCATCTCCGAGCTGGTGAACGACGACGGCACCGTCAAGCGCGGCCCGCAAGTGCAGGCTTTCGCCGAGGAACATGGGCTGAAGCAGATCTCGGTCGCCGACCTCATCGCCTATCGCCAGCGCAAGGAAACGCTGGTCGAGCGCGTCGCCTGCTCCGACATCGAGACGCCCGGCGGCAAGGCGCAGGTCTTCACCTACACGTTGCCATGGGATTCCATGCACCATGTCGCGATCGTCTTCGGCGATATCCGCGACGGCGAAGAGGTGCCGGTGCGCCTGCATTCGGAAGATGTCGTCACCGACGTCTTCGGCACCAGTCATCGCCTCGACGGCATCATGAAGGCGATGGGCGAGCGCAGGCGCGGCGTCATCGTCTATCTGCGCGAAGGCTCGGTCGGCGTCGCCCATCAGGAGCGCAAGCGGCCCGCGAGCGGCGAGCGCGAGGACCATGAAGAAGCGCGCCGCCGCGAGAACGAATGGCGAGAGATCGGCCTTGGCGCCCAGATCCTCAAGGACCTGGGCATCTCCTCGATCAACCTGATCGCCTCGCGCGAGCGCCACTATGTCGGTCTCGAAGGCTTTGGCATCCATATTGCGAAGACGGAAATTCTGTAGTCTGTCGAAGGACTGACGCACCGGAGGTCCCACAGCAGTCCGCCGGCCTTGCTGGCTGACCGAAACCTCTGCGACGGAGGCGATTGGCGGGGCTTCCACGACTTCGTCATCCACGGGCGGAGCAAGGAGCGAAGCGACGCGCGCAGACCCGAGGATCCATTCCGTGACCTCGACGCGTTGCGACGGCGCAGAATTCTACTCTGCTGCACCCTACGATCAAGGCCACGGAATGGATCCTCGGTCTGCGCTTCGCTGCGCGTCGCTCCGCCCGTGGATGACGACGTCGCGGAGGCCTCGGCTAACTGCCAACGTCCGCGACGATGATCGGACGGCCGAATAACCGTCACTCCGCCGGAACCACCGCCTCGCTCCTGTCCGCATCGCAATCGCCCGTCGCCAGCCGGCACTGCCCTGCAAGCACGGTGGCCAGCGCGATCGCCCCGGCCGCCACCGACACCCAGAACCCGTTCTGCGGGCCGAAATTGTCGACCATCCAGCCGGCGGCGAAGGAACCCAGCGCCATGCCGATGCCGATGCCGGTGGTCACCCAGGTGACGCCTTCGGTGAGCATTGCCGCCGGCACGTGCCGTTCGATCAGGCCAAACGCGGTGATGAAGGTCGGCGAGATCGCGACGCCGCTGACGAAGACCGCCAGCGCCAGCGTCGGCACCGTGTCGGCGAAAAGCAGCGGCAGCGTGGTGAGCGCGATCACCGTGACCGCGACCGCCAATTGCCGCTGCAGCGGCGCCTTCAGGCTGAGCGCGCCGACGATGATGCCGAGCACGAAGGATCCAAGCGCATAGACGCCGATGACGAGGCTCGCCGCTTGCGGTTGGCCGAGCGCCTTGGTGATGGCGACGGTGGTGACTTCCGTGGTGGCGAAGGTGGCGCCGACGAAGATCAGCGCGAAGGTGATGATCTGCACCGGCCGCAGACGGATCGCCGAACCGGCCGCGCCATGTCCCGCGGAACGTACCGGCGGCTCGGACGAGCGCTGCAGCAGGAATGCCGCCGAGCCGAGTGCGAGCAGCAAGGTGCTGACCACCATGCCGGCTTCGGGAAACAGCGCCGCGCTCAAGCCCACCGACAGCGAGGCGCCGGCGACATAGACCAATTCGTCGGCGGCGGATTCGAACGCGAAAGCGGTGTTTAGCTCCGGCCGGTCGCGAAAAATCTCGGTCCAGCGCGCCCTGACCAGCGCCGGGATGCTGGGCATGGCGGCGGCGAGCAGCGCCGATCCGAACAGGGTCCAGGCCGGCCAGTGCTGGTTGGCCGCCGCGATCAATGTCGTGAAGGCAAGCACCGAGACAAGCGTGGTCGGCAGGGCAATCGCGCTTTGGCCAAGCTGATCCACCCATCGCGAGATCTGCGGTGACAAAACAGCATTCACAAGGGCATAGGTCGCGGAGATCGCCCCGGCCAGCCAGTATTCGCCATGCGTCTGCGAGAGCATCGCCACGATGCCGATCGGCGCCATGGCGATCGGCAGCCGCGCGATGAAGGCGGCGGCGGCGAAGCCTTTCGTGCCGGGAGCCCGAAAGATGTCCGCATAGGGATTTCGCATGATCCTGCTCCTCGACATGGGTGCAAACTAAAACTACATACGCAGCGTATGAATGTCAGATAGTTCATACGCCGCGTATGTCAATTGGCATACGAGGCGTATGTGAGTAGGGCCAGAGCCATGCACAGACCGCGCAAGGAGATGATCGCCGAAACGCGCGCCAAGCTGATCGCGGCCGCCCGCCAGGCCTTCGGCACGGTCGGCTACGCCGAGGCCTCGATGGACGATTTCACCGCGTCGGCCGGCCTGACGCGCGGCGCGCTCTACCATCATTTCGGCGACAAGAAGGGGCTGCTGCAGGCGGTGATCGCCGAGATCGACGGCGAAATGGCCGTGCGGGTAAACGAGGTAGCTTCGAAAGCGTCGACCCGATGGCAGCATTTCGTTGATGAATGCACCACCTATATCGAGATGGCGCTGGAGCCGGAAATCCAGCGCATCATGTTCCGCGACGGCCCGGCGGTGCTCGGCGATCCCGCGCAGTGGCCGAATGCCAGTGCCTGCACGGCGTCAATGACCGATCACCTGACCGCGCTGCAGGGGGAGGGTGTCGTGGTTGCGGATCTCGATCCCGAGACGGCGGCACGGCTGATCAATGGTGCCAGCAGCCAGGCCGCGCAGCGCATCGCCAATTCGAAGGACCCCGAAGCGACTTCGAAGAAGGCGATCGCGGCCTTCAAGCAACTGCTTGAGGGCTTGCGCAAGAAGCCTTGACGGCACGCTCGGGTAACCAAGCCACCGGCTTGTGCACCGGTTTCGGGCCGGCGCAACCCTGCCGCGATTGACAATCGACGGGGCGAGCGCATGCTCCTGGGCCATTCTCTTAAGGGTGGGAGAGTCGGGGCATGTGGGACTTCAGCATCGCCAGGTCGGTGTCCATCATGATTCGGACATGGCCGTTCATCGTCTTTCGCATGATCGTCTACTTCGGCATCACGATCGCCTACATCATGGCGACCGGCACGGGCGCCAGCGTCGGCTACGGCGTCGGCCACATCTCGACCGATCCGGACGGGCCGATGTCCTTCGCGCTCTGGGGCGGCGTGGTCGGCTTCGGCGTCGTGTCGATCGCCGTCTACTGGATCCGCGAATACATCCTCTATGTGCTGAAGGCGGGCCATATCGCCGTCATGGTGCATCTGATCGACGGCCATGACATTCCCGACGGCCAGGGCCAGATCGCCTATGCCAAGGAAGTGGTCACCCAGCGTTTCGCCGAGGCCAACATCCTTTTCGTCGTCGACCAACTGGTCAAGGGCGCCATCCGCGCTATCACCGGCCTGATCGGCGGCATCGCCGCCTTCCTGCCCATTCCAGGCCTGAGCGGTATCGTCGGCTTCATCAACACGGTCATCCGCCTGTCGCTGACCTATGTCGACGAGATCATCCTCGGCTACAACATCCGCATCAATTCAAACTCGCCCTTCGAGACGGCGCGGCAGGGCGTCGTGCTCTATGCACAGAACGGCAAGCACATGGTCAAGAACGCCATCTGGCTGGCGGCGATAATGTGGGGCGTGTCCTTCGTCATCTTCCTGTTGATGCTGGCGCCTGCGGCCGCGATCCTCTGGGTCATGCCGGGTCAGCTTGCCGGCTGGGCTTTCGTGCTCGCCATCGTCTTTGCCTGGGCGTTCAAGGCAGCCTTCATCGAGCCCTTCGCCATCGCCTCGCTGATGCAGGTCTATTTCGAAGCCATCGAGGGCCAGGTGCCCAATCCCGAATGGGACCACCGGCTCGCCGAGGCCTCGTCCAAGTTCAGGGAACTGCGCGACAAGTCGCTGGGCTCGTTCGGCGGCGGCTCGCGCTGGGATACGCCCCGGGCCGCTTGATCAGGATTTCGAAGGACCGTCTAGAGCATGATGCCGAAAAGTGTGAAGCGGTTTCGGACGACATCATGCTCTATCTCTTTGATTTAGAGACGGATTCAGATTTCAGGTCGATTCGACCTGAAATCATCCGGCTCTAGCCTTGCGATCGCCGATTTGAGCGGCGCTTCGCCGGCGCCGCGGAAAGTCTCGCTCATCACCAGCTCAGGCAGCGGCAGGCGCTTGCCCCAGCCATGCGCCTCGAGGTCCGGCTTCGGCGCGAAGGCGGAGACGCGGCCGACGCACAGATAGGCGATCGGCGTGACATGCTCCGGGATCGACAAGAGCTGCTTCAGCGCTTCCGTCTCGATGATGCTGACCCAGCCGACGCCGACACCTTCGGCCCGCGCCGCCAGCCAGAAATTCTGCACCGCGCAGACGGTGCTGTAGAGGTCCATCTCCGGATTGTGCCAGCGCCCGAGCGGCGAATCCTTCGACCGCTGCCGGTCGCAGGTGATGCACAGATTGAGCGCGCTCTCGCAGATGCCTTCGAGCTTCAGCTTACGGTAGAGCGCCTGCCGTTCCGCCTCGATCGCCGGCAATTCCTGCTCGCGCGCGGCGAGGAACAGGTCGCGCACCTGCCGCCGCCTTGCGGCGTCGCGGATGACGATGAAATTCCAAGGCTGCATGTAGCCGACCGACGGCGCATGGTGCGCGGCGGTGATGAGCCGCGCCAGCACGGCATCGTCAAGATCGTCGGCTGTGAAATGGCTGCGCACGTCACGCCTGGTGAACATCGCCCGGTAGACCGCGTCGCGCGCCAATTGGTCAAAGTCGTCGCCGCTCGCGGCGATCGCTGCTGCCGTCATCGCTTTTCCCCTTGCGACAAGCAGTCCCCCGCCTGACCAAGCGGAAAACCATGTCTGCCGGGCCGGTCTTCTGGCTTGGGATCGTCCCGCATCCGGCGCCTTCCCGTCATCGACAGTGGCTTTGCCGGCGCGGTCCCCCTCACAGCGTTGGGCACGCCACGGAGTTCAACCGTGTTCCCGATTCTCCCGCGTCGCGGGTACCAGGCAGCGAGGAGACCTTACCGCGAAGCTTGGGCCGCGCCAATGTCGTCAGCGACACGGGCTGGCGCAATTTTCCCCAGCCATTCGGCTTTCAAACATGGTCATCCGCGCCGCCGGTGCCTAGATTAGGCGCCATGGCCACCCGTCTCTACACGCACCCGATCTTTTTGGAACACCTCACGCCGCCCGGTCATCCCGAGCGGCCCGACCGCCTGCGCGCCATCGAACGCGTGCTCGACGACGAGGCTTTTTCGGCGCTCGACCGGGTCGAGGCGCCCGAAGGCGACGAGAAAACGATCCTCTATGCGCATCCCGAGGATTTCGTCGAGCGCGTGCGCGCGGCGATCCCTGAGAGCGGGATCGTGTCGATCGACGCCGATACCAGCGCCAGCCCGAAAAGCTGGCAGGCCGTGGTGACGGCGATCGGCGGCGCCAACGCGGCGGTAGACGACGTCTTCGAGGGCCGTGCCGCCAACGTCTTCGTCGCTGCCCGTCCGCCGGGTCACCACGCCGAAAAGGCCACCGCGATGGGCTTCTGCCTGTTCAACACGGCCGCGATCGCCGCCCGCTACGCGCAGAAGAAGCATCAGGCCGAGCGCGTCGCCATCGTCGACTGGGACGTCCACCACGGCAACGGCACGCAGGACATTTTTTGGGACGACCCGTCGGTTCTCTATTGCTCGACGCACCAGATGCCGCTTTATCCCGGTACCGGAGCGAAAAGCGAAACCGGCGCCGGCAACATCATCAACGCGCCGCTCGCGCCGCAGACCGGCAGCGACCTGTTCCGCGACGCCTTCCTGTCGCGTGTGCTGCCGTCCATCGATGCGTTCGCGCCGGACCTGATCATCATTTCCGCCGGCTTCGACGCGCACCACCGCGATCCGCTGGCCGAGATCAACCTGACCGAGGACGATTTCGACTGGGCGACCGGCCAGTTGATGGAGCGCGCCGGCCGCCACAGCGGCAACAGGCTCGTCAGCCTGCTGGAAGGCGGCTACGATCTGCAGGGACTGGCATTTTCAGTCGCCGCCCATGTCGGGCGGCTGATGAAGGGATAGAGCATGGCAGTGGAAGGCAATGAGGACGTCAAGGCGATGAGCTTCGAACAGGCGCTCGACGCGCTGGAGAAGATCGTCGATGATCTGGAGCGCGGCGACGTCCCGCTCGACCAGTCGATCAAGATCTATGAGCGCGGCGAGGCGCTGAAGGCGCATTGCGACAGGCTGCTGAAAGCGGCCGAGGACAAGGTCGAGAAGATCAGGCTGTCGCGCGACGGCAAGCCGGTGGGAACGGAGCCGTTGGACGCCGACTGATTTGCAATAGGGTGGGCAGAGAAAGCAGGTAAGGAGTTCAAGCCATGTGCCGCAACATCAAGACCCTGGCCAATTTCGAGCCGCCGGCGACCAATGACGAAGTGCATGACGCCGCGCTGCAATTCGTGCGCAAGCTGAGCGGCTCGACCAAGCCCTCCAAGCGCAACGAGCATGCCTTCCACCATGCCGTCGAGGCGATCACGGCTGTCGCGCGCGAATTGATCGATTCGCTCGAGACCACACAGGAACCGCGCAACCGCGAGGAAGAGGCGGCCAAGGCGAAGGCCAGGTCGGCGCTGCGTTTCGCCTGAGGATCCGACATGAGCTTCTTTCCGGGAAACGACCCTGAACCCGGCGATGCCTTCGCCTGCGACCAGATCGAGCTGATGGTCGTCCCCAACGCCAAGGATATTGGCGGCTTCGAGGTGCGTCGCGCCCTGCCGACGGCGAAGCGCCGGCTGGTCGGGCCGTTCATCTTCTTCGACCGCATGGGCCCGGCGATCCTGCGTGCCGGCCACGCGCTCGACGTGCGCCCGCATCCGCATATCGGGCTTTCCACCGTCACCTACCTGTTCGACGGCAAGATCAGGCATCGCGACTCGCTCGGCACTGAAATGGTGATCGCGCCGGGCGACGTGAATTTGATGACCGCCGGGCGTGGTATCGTCCATTCCGAGCGCACGCCACAGGAATTGCGTGGCGCGCCGATGTCGGTCTCCGGCCTGCAGACCTGGCTGGCGCTGCCCGACGGCAAGGAGGAAATTGCCCCGGTGTTCGCGAACACGTCGGTGGCCCGCCTGCCCGAGATCGATGCCGAGGGCGTCAGCGGCCGCGTCGTCATCGGCGAATTCTCAGGCCTGCGCTCGCCCGTGGCGACCGCTTCGGACACGCTTTACGCCGATCTCAGGCTGGCGGCGGGCGCGAGCGTGAAAATCCCGGCCGATGCCGAGGAGCGCGCCATCTACACGCTGGAAGGCGAAGTCTCGATCGCCGGCGATATTTTCCCGGCCGAGCGGCTCCTGGTATTCAAGCCGGGCGAGGAGATCGTCGTTTCCTCCGAGCGCGGCGCGCATTTCATGCTGTTCGGCGGGGCTTCGCTCGGCTCCAAGCGCTACATCTGGTGGAATTTCGTCTCGTCCTCCAAGGAACGCATCGAACAGGCCAAGCAGGAATGGAAGACAGGCCGCTTCGATATCGTTCCCGGCGATGAGGAAGAGTTCATTCCGCTGCCGGAGAACTAGCGGTCGCTTAACCCACGCGTCACTGACGCGCATTTACATTCGCCCGCCGGCGGCCTATTCCCGCGCATGATTATGGCGCAATTTGCTGGTAGCGCCGTGTTCGATCGATAAGGCAGGACGCGCCCGAGTGAAGCCAGACACGCCGCTGCTCGACAAGGTCCGCATTCCGGCGGATTTGCGGACGCTTGATGAGGGCGCGCTGCCGCAATTTGCCGCGGAACTGCGCGCCGAGCTGATCGACGCCGTCTCGCAGACCGGCGGCCACCTCGGCGCCGGCCTCGGCGTCGTCGAGCTGACGGTTGCCCTGCACTATGTCTTCAACACGCCGCAGGACCGGCTGATCTGGGATGTCGGCCACCAGGCCTATCCGCACAAGATCCTGACCGGCCGCCGCGACCGCATCCGCACGCTGCGCCAGGAAGGCGGCCTTTCCGGTTTCACCCGGCGCGCCGAGAGCGAATACGACCCGTTCGGCGCCGCGCACTCCTCGACCTCGATTTCGGCCGGCCTCGGCATGGCCATGGCGCGCGACCTGTCGGGCGGCCGCAACAATGTCATTTCCGTCATCGGCGACGGCTCGATGTCGGCCGGCATGGCCTTCGAGGCGATGAACAATGCCGGCGCGCTCGATGCCCGGCTGATCGTCATCCTCAACGACAACGACATGTCGATCGCGCCGCCGACCGGCGCCATGAGCGCCTATCTGGCCAGGCTCGCCTCCGGCAAGGCCTATCTGGGCTTACGCGATTTCGGCAAGAAGCTGACATCCTATCTCGGCAAGCGCGCCGACCGCGCCATCACCCGGGCGGTCGAGCATGCGCGCGGCTACGTCACCGGCGGCACCTTGTTCGAGGAGCTCGGCTTCTATCACATCGGCCCCATCGACGGGCACAATCTCGAACATCTGATCCCGGTGCTGAGGAACGTCCGCGACAACGGCAAAGGCCCGGTGCTGATCCATGTCGTGACCCAAAAGGGCAAGGGCTACGCGCCGGCGGAGGCCGCGGCCGACAAATATCACGGCGTCAACAAGTTCGACGTCATCACCGGCGCGCAGGCCAAGGCGCCGGCCAACGCGCCCGCCTACACCAAGGTCTTCGCCGAAAGCCTGATCCAGGAAGCGCGCGAGGACGACCGTATCGTCGCCATCACCGCCGCCATGCCGAGCGGCACCGGCCTCGATCTGTTCGGCGAGGTGTTTCCCAAGCGAACTTTCGACGTCGGCATCGCCGAGCAGCATGCGGTGACCTTCGCCGCGGGGCTGGCCACCGAAGGCTACAAACCCTTCGCCGCCATCTATTCCACCTTCCTGCAGCGCGCCTACGACCAGGTCGTCCACGACGTCGCGATCCAGAAATTGCCGGTGCGCTTTCCCATCGACCGCGCCGGTTTCGTCGGCGCCGACGGCGCCACCCATTGCGGCGCTTTCGATACGACCTTCCTGGCCACGCTGCCGGGCTTCGTCGTCATGGCCGCCGCCGATGAGGCGGAGCTTCGCCACATGGTGCGCACCGCGGCGGCTTATGATGACGGCCCGATCACCTTCCGCTATCCGCGCGGCAACGGCGTCGGCGTCGATATGCCGGAGCGCGGGTCGCTGCTCGAGATCGGCAGGGGCCGTATTCTCAAGGAAGGGACCAAGGTCGCGCTGCTTTCCTTCGGCACCCGGTTGCAGGATTGCCTTCTGGCCGCCGAGGAACTCGGCGCGGCTGGTCTCTCCACCACGGTTGCCGACGCCCGCTTCGCCAAGCCGCTGGACGAAGATCTCATCCGCCGGCTCGCCCGCTCGCACGAAGTGCTGGTGACCGTGGAGGAGGGCGCGATTGGCGGCTTTGCTAGCCAGGTGCTGCATTTGCTCGCCCATGAAGGCCTGCTGGAAAGCGGCCTCAAGGTGCGGCCGCTGGTGCTGCCGGACGTGTTCACCGACCATGCCAAGCCGGAGAAGATGTATGCCGATGCCGGGCTGGATTCGGCAGGCATCGTGCGCACGGTCTTCGCCGCGCTCGGTCGCGGCGTGCAGGCGCACCGCGCCTGAATCAGAACGTCAAGACGCTGAATCATTTTTTGCCGGGTGCCAGATGTAGGTATCTGTTAACGCTCCCGTTTGGCGGTTCGCTTACCCTGTCTCTTGGCCGATTTTCAACGGCGCCCTGCTAGAAGCTCGAGCCAGGCAGGGAGACAACCAAAATGAAAGCGCTTCTGTGCGGAGTGGCCCTTTTGGCGGCCGTGACGGCGCCGGCGGCAGCCGAAACGCGTTACGACCGCAACCTTGAAAAGGCGGTGCTGGATATCGTTGCCGGCAAGATGGGCAATATTCGCGGCGGCTTCTCCTATAAGCAGGTTCCTCAACTCGTCGTGCCGCCGGATGCTACGCCCGTCGCGCCCACTCCGGTTGAGCCGCCGCGCAAGGAAGCCTCCGGCAATGACGGCCTGATGCCCGCCATCGAGCGCCAGGTCTCGCGCACTATTTTTTAGAACCACATATCGCGCACGCAGCGGCCGTCGCGCGGCAGGTCGTCGAAACTATCCAAGCCGTCGAAATGGTCGATCGGCAGGTCGGCGACCTCCTCGGGCGGCGCAAGCCTGACATTGACGGCGATACGCGTGCGGCCGCTTTCGCCGGAGCGCAGGCCACGCCAGGCGACCACGCAGGCGCAGGTCGGACAGAACAGGATTTCCAGCGCGGGCTCCGCCACCTCGGCGCGTGTGTACGATTTCAGCGGTCCGGCGACGCGGATGCGCTCGTCGACATAGTCATAGGCCCAGAGCGCTCCGTAGCGACGGCAAAGCGTGCAATTGCATGCGGTGATTCCACCGGGATCGCCTTCCAGCGTCCAATGAACTGCGCCGCAATGACAGGTACCCTTCAGCATTGCCCACCTCCACCGGCTGACGAACGGCCCGTTCCTGTCGGCATTCTGCAGCCCCTTGCGCCATATTCAACCATTGCGTTCGCGCCCGGCTTTCGCCAATGAAGGCCGATGAGTTCCCCTTTGCCAGCCAGCCGGCGCCAGCGGCTCGACGAACTGCTCGTCGGGCGCGGTCTGTTTGCCAGCCGTTCGCGCGCCCGTGACGCGATCGAGCGCGGCACGGTGACGGTTGACGGCGCCGTTGCCCGCAAGCCCGGCCAGCCTGTCGCGCCGGACTGCCTGATCGCCATCGACGATCCGGCGCAGGCCTATGTGTCGCGCGCGGCGCTGAAGCTGATCGCCGGCCTCGACCGTTTCGGCCTCGATCCTTGCGGAAGCGAGGCGCTCGACATCGGCGCCTCGACCGGCGGCTTCACCCAGGTGCTGCTCGAGCGCGGCGCGGCCCATGTCACAGCGATCGATGTCGGCCATGGCCAGATCCACCCCGACGTTGCCGGCGACCCGTGCGTGACGGTGATCGAAGGGCTGAACGCCCGCGACCTGACGGCAGCCGATCTCGGCGGCCGCGTTCCCGGTTTCCTTGTCTGCGACGTCAGCTTCATCTCGCTGAAGCTGGCGCTGCCGCCGGCGCTGGAATTGGCGGGCGATGGCGCCAAGGCAGTTCTGCTGGTCAAGCCGCAATTCGAGGCCGGGCGCGAGGCCATCGGCAAGGGCGGCCTGCTCAAGGATCCGGGCGATGCCGACCGGATTGCCGCAAATTTGCGCGACTGGCTGGCCGGCATTCCCGGCTGGCGCGTGCTGGGACTCCAGCCGTCGCCGATCGAAGGCGGCGACGGCAACCGCGAGTTCCTGCTCGCCGCCATGAAGGACGGGCGATGAGCACACGCTTCACCGTTGCAAGGCTGGGCTCGCAGGGCGACGGTATCGCCAATGCCGAAGACGGGGAGGTCTTCATCCCGTTCACGCTGCCGGGCGAAACGGTAACGGCCGCGCGCCAGAAGGACCGCGCCGCGCTGATGTCGGTATTGGAAGCCTCGCCGCTCAGGATCGATCCGGCCTGCCGCCATTTCACCGAATGCGGCGGCTGCGCGCTGCAGCATTACGAGGCTGAAGCCTACCGGCAATGGAAGCGCGAGAAGGTTGTGCACGCGCTGAAGGCCAAGGGCATTGCTTGCGAGATCGCTGCGCTGGTGCCTTGCGCGCCGCATACCCGCCGCCGCGTCACCTTCAGCGCCAGGCGCACGGACGCCGGCATGCTGCTCGGCTTCGTGCGCGCGCTGTCTTCCGAGATTATCCCGATCGAGGAATGCCCGATCTCGCTGCCGACGATCGTCTCGGCGCTCGATAAATTGCGCGCCCTGGCCGACCTGGTCTGCGCCACGCCGAAGGCGTTCCATATGACGGTGACCGTCACGGCTTCGGGCCTCGACATTGCCGTCCATGATGCCGGCAAGCTTGGCGACCACCAGCGCCGCATCGCGTCGAATTTCGTGATGGCCGAAGGTCTGGCGCGGCTTTCCGTCGACGGCGAGATCGTCGTCGAGCCGAAGAAGCCGGTGGTGCAGTTCGGATCGGTCGCCGTCGCCGTGCCGCCCGGCGCCTTCCTGCAGGCGACGGAAGCCGCCGAGCAGGCGATGGCGAACCTTGTCGGCCAGCATCTGTCGCGCGCCAGGAAGGTCGCGGACCTGTTTGCCGGCTGCGGCAGCTTCGCGCTGCGGCTCAGCGCGAGGTCGGAAGTCCATGCCGTCGAAGGCGATGCGCCGGCGCTCGCAGCGCTCGACCGCGCCTTCCGCTTCGCCGGCGGCCTGAAGCGCGTGACCAGCGAACGCCGCGACCTGTTCCGCCGGCCGCTGACCTTCAAGGAGTTGAACCTCTTCGACGGAGTGGTCTTCGATCCGCCGCGCGCCGGCGCCGAGGACCAGTCGAAGCAGATCGCCCGTTCCGACGTGCCGCTGGTCGCCGCCGTCTCCTGCAATCCGGTGACGCTGGCGCGCGATCTGCGGATTCTTCTCGATGGCGGCTACACGCTGAAGAGTCTCACCCCAATCGACCAGTTTCTGTGGTCGTCGCATGTCGAGGCCGTGGCGCTTTTGGAGAAGCCGAGGAGAAGGCGTTAGACTGCTCCGGCTATCCGCTGCGCTTGAATTGCGCGCGGATTGGGCTTATTTTTACATCACCTAAGTAAAAACGCGCCAGGAAATCGCCATGGGTCCCGCAATGCTTGAAATTCCGGCGTCGCGCTTCGGCGAGGAACGGTCGCCGTACCTGTCAGCGCGGCGTGTCGCCGAATTGCTCGGCGTCAACCTGACTGAATTGGCCGGCCTGATTGGTGTCGCGCGCAACACGCTCGCCGCCGGCACCGGCGCGCGTAAGGTCGACGCCGCGCTGAGCCCCGTCGTTCGCATTCTGGCGATGGCAGGCGAGATGGCCGGCGGTGATCAGCGCGCTGCCATCTGGTTCAAGCACCAGCCCATCCCCGGCTGGGCCGGAAAGACGGCCTACGATCTCGTTCGCGAGGGCAAGACGGACAAGGTGCTTGCCTATTTGGAGGCCGTCCGCTCCGGCGTCTATGCGTGAAACCAAGCTGACGCTGTGGCGCGCCTTCGTGCCGCGGTGGGCTTACCTGCCGCTTTCCGGCGAAGGCGCGGCCCGCTTTGGCGGTCGTTGGAACCCGCTAGGCGCTCCGACGATCTACGCGGCGCAAGAACTGTCCACCGCCTGGGCCGAGTACAATCAGGGTTTTGTCCAGCACCCGGCTTTGATCGCTCAACTGGAACTTTCGGGCGCTCGGCTGGCCGATCTGACCGACGCCGCCACATTGGCCGGCCTCGGCGTCACCGCGGCCATTCATCGATGCGAGTGGCGGGACCTGTTGGATCGAGGACTGGTGCCCGAGACGCACCAGCTTCGCGACCGCCTGCTGGTCGATGGGATGCACGGCGTGATCTACCCATCCTTCATGTCGCCCGGCGGCACCTGTGTTGCGCTCTGGCACTGGAACGGGAACGGCGCGCCGCGTCTTGACGTCGTCGATCCCGACAATCGCCTGCCGAAAACGCCGGCATCGTGGCTATAGAACGGTTCAAACGGCCGGGAGGAATTCATCGTGCTGGCGCCACCGCCGCCGCCGGTCGGTGTCTTCGTCCTGCCGAGCCCGGTCTTCGTACCGATGCCACGCTGGTTCAATCCGCCGCATGACATCGTGCCGCCGCCGAACGACATCATCTTCAACAACATCCACAACACGACCGTCATCGACAACACGACGATCAACGAGAACGGCAATGCGCCCGGCGGCCTGACCACCGGCCAGAAGCTGACCGCCGGCGCGGTCGGGCTGTGTGCCGCCGCTGCTGCAGAAGCGGGCAGCACTCAAGCAAGGCAAGCAGCCGGGCTTGGCGACGCCCCTGGAAACGCCCTTGTCGAAGACGCTTGCCACCGAGCACGCTTTGCCCGGAGCCGACGGCAAGACGCTGCCGCTCGCCAACGGCAAGACGGTTCCGCTGGTGAACGGCAAGACGCTGCCGCTCGTCAACGGCAAGCCGGCGGTGGCGGACAGTCACCTGAGGACGCTGGGCAAGCAGGGCGAGGTCGTCACCGGAGAGGGCTCCGCGGCGCAGGCCGGCAAGGGCAAGTTCCACAAGCTGCCGACCGTCAACGGCGTGCCTGTCGCGAATGGCCCGACGCTCCAGGACAAGCTCGGGAAGAACAACCCCACAATCTTGTCCGATCAGAATGGCGGCAAGCCAAAGAAGTTCACGCGCAAGGATCTTGACGCCGGCGAGCCGCTGGCTTCGAACGGGCAAGGGCTGGGCGGCGACAGGAGCAAGAAGTTCCGCAAGCCGACCGGCGTCGGTGGCGCACAGGCCGGCGCGGAAGCCAGTGTCCAGCACGATCTCAAGGTCAACAAACCGAAGGTGCAGGTGCTGTCCAGGCAGGAAAAGCCGACGTTCCACGTCGAGCCGAAAGCCCAGTCCATCCGCAGGAGCGGCGTCTGGCGCAGCAGCCCAGGCAGCAGGCGGGCAAGAAGCCGACCTGCGGGCATCCCGGCGAGCCGCCGCCCTGCAGGCAGTAGCTGTCACGGCGGCGCCGCGGTTGATGAGCCGGACTTTCCGGCCATCAACGTCGCCCGACCATCAACGTTGCAAGACTGGAAGCGCTGGTCCGCGGCGCCTCCCTTGGCGGAGACCGGCCGCGCGCATGGGCAGCTAGAGCATGATCCCGAAAAGTGGGAACCGGTTTTCGGAGAAAGATCATGCCCTAACAAAGAGTTAGACCGTGATAGCGATTCAACGAAACGCCATCACGGTCTAAGAGCTTGGTGTCAGCCGTTTCGCCGTGCCGCCACGCTGGTTGATCGAAACCCAGGTGTTCGGGTTCTGCTGCGACTGGCGCTTCAGGAAATAATAGCCGGTGGCGTTCCAGGGGCGGATCTCGTCGACCAGATTGTCCAGGACGAGATCGCCCTTGTCGGTCTTCACCGTCAGGATGGTGTGGCCCTCATTGTGAAGGTCGCGCACCACCGTCATCAGCAGCGCCTGCCGGGGAAATCCCGCTTCCTGGAGAAGCTTGCGCTTGTAGAGCGCGTAGATCTTGCAATCGCCCTTGCCGTCCACCGGATAGTCCCAGTGGTCCATCGTCGTGCCCCAGTGATCGTAATTGCTGACGGGCTTGATCGAGCGGTTCGCCTTCTGGTTTACCCGCTTGAGGATGCTCATGCTCTGCGCGGTCAGCTTGACGCTTGTGGCAGGCAGGGCAGGGACTTTGCACTCTCTCGGCCGGCGATGACAGAAATCGAGCCAGCCATAGGGAACGCTGGTGCTGCCGCCTACGGTGGCGGAGCTCGCAACAAGTCGTGTCGTCGTTAGCTTGAACAGCGACGACTGCGCCGCTGCAGGGCCGAGTTGCAGCGACGAAACGCCAACCAACGAAACAAGGCCAAGGAGGAACGAAGAGGTCGGGACACCAGGGGATCGCTTCACTGCCAACACCACCGCAACGAGGAGATTGGCGACAGGCTAATGCGCAAATGCCGGCCCCGCCAATTAAACAATTAATAATGTCCTAACACGATTGTGTTCACTTCAAGGTGGGGATGCGTTGAAGCCGAAATCAACCCGCCTGGTGCGCCGGGACTGCTCGGGATGGTCGTTCGTCAGACAGCGAACGATAGCGTTCGTATCAATCGGGAGCGTGGCGCCGCCGTGCTTCGGCGAGGACGCCCGCATCCATTTCTTCCAGTGTCTTCGGCGCGCCGCCGGATGGCAGGCAGCCAAAGACATCGTTCGGCCGCGTCGCCGCGAAACACGGACGCCAGCTTCAAAAGCACTCCCTCAGCCGTTTCCTCGACCTCGAGCCTCGTTCCTGGGCCCCACTCTCTCCGTTTCCGGATGGCGCTGGGCAGGATCACTTGCCCCTTGGTCGAGACGGTGGTCGTAAGCTTTTCAGAGGTGGTCATAGCACCTTACCGATGTAAGACGAAGGTATCGGTCAGGCCTCAAACCCTGGTGCCGCCCACCGTCATCTGGTTCATCCGCAGATGCGGCTGGCCGACGCCGACAGGCACGCCCTGTCCGGCCTTGCCGCACATGCCGATGCCGCTGTCGAGCTTCATGTCGTTGCCGATCATGCTGACGCGGTGCATGGCATCCGGCCCGTTGCCGATCAGCATCGCGCCCTTGATCGGCTGCGTCACCTTGCCGTTCTCGATCATGTAGGCCTCGGTGCAGCTGAACACGAACTTGCCCGACGTGATGTCGACCTGGCCGCCGCCGAAGGAAACGGCGTAGATGCCGTTCTTGACCGAGGCGATGATTTCTTCCGGCTCCATGTCGCCCGCGGTCATGTAGGTGTTGGTCATGCGCGGCATCGGCTGGTGCGCATAGCCCTCGCGCCGGCCGTTGCCGGTCGCCTTCATGCCCATCAGCCGGGCGTTCTGGCGGTCCTGCATATAGCCGACCAGTTTGCCGTCATCGATCAGCACGTTGCGCGCCGAAGGCGTTCCTTCGTCGTCGACGGTGAGCGAGCCGCGCCGATCGAGGATGGTGCCGTCGTCGACCACCGTGACGCCTTTTGCCGCCACCTGTTGGCCCATCAGGCCGGCGAAGGCCGATGTCTTCTTGCGGTTGAAGTCGCCTTCGAGTCCGTGGCCGACCGCCTCGTGCAGCATCACCCCCGGCCAGCCGCTGGAGAGCACGATGTCGAACGTGCCGGCCGGCGCCGGGACCGCTTCCAGATTGACCAGCGCCTGCCGCAGCGCCTCGTTTGCCGCATGCTTCCAGCTCTCCTCGCCGACGAACTCGCCAAAGCTCTTGCGGCCGCCCATGCCGTAGGAGCCGCTCTCCTGCCGGTCGCCATCGCCGACCACGACGGAAACGTTGATCCGGACCAGCGGGCGGATATCGCGCACGATCTGGCCGTCGCCGCGCACGATCTCGACATGTTGCCACGAGGCGGCGAGCGAAGCCGTCACCTGGCGCACGCGCGGATCCTTCGCGCGCAGCCAGCCGTCGATCTCCTGCAACAGCTTGACCTTGGCCTCGAAGGAAGGCGAGGGGATCGGGTTCTCGTCGCCATAGAGGTGGCGGTTGGTGCGGGCGGGCGCTCCGGCCAATGTGCCGGAATAGCCGCCCTTGACCGCCGAGACGGCGTCGGCCGCGCGCTTGAGCGAGGCTTCGGAGAGATCGCTGGAATGCGCATAGCCGCTGGCCTCGCCAGCCACGGCGCGCAGGCCGAATCCCTGATCGGTGTTGAAATTGGCCGTCTTCAGCCGGCCGTTGTCGAACATCAGCGCTTCGCTCTCGCTGTATTCGAGAAACAGCTCGCCGTCGTCGGCACCCTTGATGGTCTCGGTGACGATCTCCTTGACGCGATCGTCGGAAATGTCGAATTGGCCGATCAGGCTGTTCATGGCAAATCCATTCTTGGAAACAAATCGTTCCGACGGATGTAGGCGCGAAGCCGCCGTCGCACAATCGTCAACAGGGCCAAGTCGGCGATTGCGCCGTCACTCGCCGCTCAGGAAGCCCTTGATGTTGTCGGCCATCGTGTTCCAGTTGGAAAACTGCTCCTCCAGATTGGCCCTGGTGATGCCGCCGGCGAAGGAGACATCCATCTTGAAGTTCGAGCCGTCGCCGGCATAGGCCTTTACCCAGCGGTATTTCGCGTTCCAGGCGTTGGCCTGGTCGGCGGTCAACGGGTCGGTGTAGCCGGTCGAGAATTGCAGCGACTTGCAGTTCTCGTGATCCTCGCAGCCATAGAAATAGATCACGTATTTGACGCCCTCGATCCGCCCGGAAAGCATCGGATCGCCATTGTCGTCCTTGTACATCCTGGCCGAGCCGAAGCCATTGGCGATGTCGAGGATCGCCGCCGGGTCGGGCGTCTGGAGGATTTCGGCATCCTCGGCCCGTACGGCCGAAACCGTGCCGGCCAGCGCCAGACCGGCAATGAAAGCGGATAAATTCGCGCGCATTGAGCCTCCTGGCAGCCAAATGCGCATTCGCCACCGGACCTCAGCGTCAGGAGCGGCGCATGGGCAAGAAGATCAAGGTAGGGCGGCGAAGCCGTCCGCAAAGCCCTTGAGATCGACGGGAATGCCGATGCCTTCCTCGGGCGTCTGGAAGACGATGAAGGTGGCCGACGTGCCGCTCTTCAGCGTGTCGAGCAGCGGCTTTTCAAGGATCACCTCGGCGTAGCAGCCGTCCTGGAAGCAGCGCACGAAATAGGCGCGGCCGATATCCTTGCCGTCGACATTGAGGCCGAGGCCGTTGGGGAGCAGCACGCCGAGCGGCGCCAGCACGCGCAGGATCTCGGCCTTGTTGTCGGCGGTGCGCAGCACCACCACCGAAAGCCCCATTTCAGGGCGGTCCTCGGCGACGACGTTCTGCATCATCACGCATTGCTCGGAGGTAGCGCCTGCGGGCGTATCGCAGATGATCGACCACGCGCCATGCGTCGACTTCACCGTGCCGCTCGGCGGCGAGGCGTTGTTCGGCGAGGCAGCGGCGCCAACGGCTACGCCGACACCGAGCAAGGCGACGGCAAGGACGACCTTCGCCAGGGTTCTCGAAAGCCAGGAAGTCATAACGGCTCCATTGCGAATCACGGCACTTTAAGCCGCGCCGGGGCCAAGTAAAGGACGAGACCGCCGCCGGCCCGCCCCGATACCGGCAATTCCATGCTTTTCCAAAGCAAATTCGCCCGAATTGCGACCGTGGCGCATATAGCGCGGCGAGCGCCGAACACGGCCTTCGGCTTGCGCGCAAAAATGCCGCACGGTTTCCTCCGCTCCTTCCTTGCGGAGGGAAATAGAGTATGGTTTGAACCACCCTAGGGACAGACCGGGATTCCCAATCCTGGCATCGTCGATTATTGGTGCGATCGGATCGCGGGAAGTGGGAGACGAGAGGGCGATGAGGAAATTCCTGGCAAGCGCTGAATTCTTGGCAGGTGCGGCAGCTTCGGCCGTGCTCTTCTCCAGCGCGGCGGCCCATGCCGACCAGCCGCGGCCATGGGAGGTGACCTTCCAGGCCCCGGCGACCGACATGATGCGGCAGATCGAGCGGTTCGGGAACTACACCATGTGGTTCATCGTCCCGATCACCATTCTCGTTCTGCTGCTGCTGGTGGTCTGCATCTTCAAGTTCCGCGCCAGCGTCAATCCGGTGCCGTCCAACACCAGCCACAACACACTGATCGAGGTGATCTGGACGGTCGGGCCGGTGATCGTGCTTTTGCTGATCGCTATTCCCTCCTTCCAGCTGCTCACCGCGCAATACACCCCGCCGGAGGAAGCCAAGCTCACCGTCAAGGCGACCGGCAACCAGTGGAACTGGGATTACGAGTACCAGGTCGACAAGACCTTCTCCTTCAACTCGGCGGTTCTCCAGGATGCCGACCGTGCCAAGGCCGGCAAGGAAGACCGCGGCCTCTATCCGCGCCTGCTCGCGGTCGACAACGAGCTGGTCGTGCCGGTCAACACCATGACCCGCGTGCTGATCACCGCCACCGACGTCATCCACTCCTTCGCGGTGCCGTCCTTCGGCATCAAGATGGACGCCGTTCCAGGCCGCACCAACGAGACCTGGTTCAAGGCGGAGAAGGAAGGCCTCTACTACGGCCAGTGCTCGCAGCTCTGCGGCAAGGACCATGCCTTCATGCCGATCGCCGTCCGCGTCGTGTCCGATGCGCAGTTCAAGACCTGGCTGGATACGGCCAAGACCGACGTGCCCGCCGCCAACAAGGCGCTGATGGCCGAGATCGATGGTACCAACAAGGTAGCGGCCGCCGGCAACTGATGCCGCGGGTTAGCAAGATTTAGGGAACGGAGCGGAACATGGCAGAGGCTGCAGCTCACGATCACGACGACCACAGGCCGCGGGGCTGGGTCCGCTGGGTCTACTCGACCAACCACAAGGACATCGGCACGCTCTACCTGATCTTCGCGATCATTGCCGGCATCGTCGGCGGCGCGCTCTCGGTCGCCATCCGCATGGA
This sequence comes from Mesorhizobium sp. B2-4-3, assembly GCF_006442815.1. Lineage (GTDB taxonomy): Bacteria > Pseudomonadota > Alphaproteobacteria > Rhizobiales > Rhizobiaceae > Mesorhizobium. The sequence continues at coordinate 63,683 of NZ_VFVL01000025.1, read as the reverse complement.
GCTGCAGGAGCCGGGCATCCAGATCTTCAGCGGCCTGGCGCAGATGGTCTACGGCATGCAGGGCGACGCCGCCATCGACGGCGGCAAGAGCATGTACAACGCCTTCGGCGCCGCGCACGGCCTGATCATGATCTTCTTCATGGTCATGCCGGCGCTGATCGGCGGCTTCGCCAACTGGATGGTGCCGATCATGATCGGCGCGCCGGACATGGCGTTTCCGCGCATGAACAACATCTCATTCTGGCTGCTGGTGATGGCGTTCATCCTTTTCATAACCTCGATGTTCGTGCCGGGAGCGCCCGGCACCCTTGGCCATGGCGGCGGCTGGACGCTTTATCCGCCGCTTTCGACCTCCGGCCAGCCAGGTCCCGCGGTCGACCTCGTCATCCTTTCGATCCACCTTGCGGGAGCATCATCTATCCTCGGCGCGATCAACTTCATCACGACGATCTTCAACATGCGCGCACCAGGAATGACGATGCACAAGATGCCGCTGTTCGCCTGGTCGATGCTGGTGACGGCCTTCATGTTGCTGATGTCGCTGCCGGTGCTTGCCGGCGCGATCACGATGCTGCTCACGGACCGCAACTTCGGCACGACCTTCTTCGTCCCGGACGGCGGCGGTGATCCGATCCTCTACCAGCACCTGTTCTGGTTCTTCGGTCATCCGGAGGTCTATATCATGATCCTGCCTGGTTTCGGCATCATCAGCCATGTCATCTCGACCTTCGCCAAAAAACCGATCTTCGGCTACATCGGCATGGCCTATGCGATGGTGGCCATCGGCATGATCGGCTTCGTCGTTTGGGCGCACCATATGTATACGACCGGCATCTCCGTCGACGCCCAGCGTTACTTCGCCTTCGCCTCGATGGTGATCGCCGTTCCGACAGGCGTGAAGGTGTTTTCGTGGCTGGCTACGATGTGGGGCGGGTCGATGGAATTCAAGACGCCCATGCTGTGGGCTCTTGGCTTCGTCCTGCTCTTCACCATTGGCGGCGTCACCGGGATCATGGTCGCCAGCCCCGGCATAGACCGCTCGTTGCACGACACCTACTTCGTGATTGCTCACTTCCACTATGTGCTGTCTTTGGGAGCGGTCTTCGCCATCTTCGCGGGCTTCTATTACTGGTTCCCCAAGATGACCGGCTACATGTACAGCGAGACCTTGGGAAAACTGCATTTCTGGACGATGTTCATCGGCGTCAATCTCGTCTTCTTCCCGCAGCATTTCCTCGGCATGGCCGGAATGCCGCGCCGCTACGCCGACTATCCCGATGCCTTCGCCGGCTGGAATTTCGTCTCCTCGATCGGATCCTACATCTCGACCGCGGGGCTGATCATCTTCTTCGTCGCGGTCGCTGAAGCCTTCAGCCGCAAGCGTCCCGCCAGCGCCAATCCATGGGGCGCAGGGGCGACCACGCTTGAATGGCAGCTGCCCTCGCCGCCGCCATTCCATCAGTGGGAAAGGCTGCCCCGCATCCACTGATATGTGCATCTTCGACAAGTCGATGGGTGAATGTCATGAGCGAGACCACAGACCCGAACAGCCAGATCCTTCTCGTTGCGATCCTCGCGCTTTATTGGGCAATGCTTGCGAGTTGGAGCCAGCTTTTCTCGCGCTGGAACGAAGAGAGGGCCAAGCGGAACGCTGTGCCGTCGCAGCAGGACCCCAGTACCGAACACGCGACCTGCGCGGACATGTCCCAGGATGCGCTTCGCAAGTTCGACCCGGATTTCGACCTTGCTGCATTCCTGTCAGGCGCCAGGAGGGCCTATGAAGCCATCCTGCGGGCGTTTGCGGACAGTGACATCCAGAGCTTGAGGCGTCTTGTCGGGCCGGAAGTGCTTGCCGCCTTCGAGCGAGAAATCGTCGGGCGGCTGAATCGACGAGAAGTGCTGGAACTCACCTTCATAGGCACGGACGAAGCCAAGGTCGTCGACGCGTTCGTGGCGGATGATACCGCCCAGATCGTCGTTCGGTACGTTTCCGACGTGGTGAGCGTTACACGCTCGGCCGACAATGCTGTCGTCGCGGGCGATCCCCGGCAGATCGTCGAGATCATCGATACATGGACGTTCGCCTGTCAGACCCAGTCAAGGAGGCGCAATTGGATATTGATCGCCACCGAGGGCGAACAACATCAAGCCTGAGTTCTTGCGAGAGAGTCCGGCCGGCAGGCTTGTCTCGGTTAACGAGCAGCCAACCCAGCGGGGCTGGGATGCGTTCCCGAAATCTGGGTGGGGATGCGCCCCGCCATCGGTGCCGGCGATCAGTTCGACATGAGCCGGTTCAGCCGATCAGCTTCAAGTAGCGAGCGGGTAGCGCCGCCGAAGATCCACTCCCTGAACCTGCTGTGGCCGTATGCGCCGGATATGACGAGATCCGCGTTCATTGCGCCGGCGACGTCGGCGATCGTTCCGCCATTGGATTTTTCCGGAAACACTTCCGCCTTGGCCTCTACGCCATGCAGGTCCAGGAAGGCGACAACATCGTCGAGGCCGTTCCAGGTTCCGTCGGTTGGGCCGTCGTCGATCGTAATGACCCGAACCTCCTGAGCCATCTGCAAAAAGGGCATAGCATCTAGAACAGCGCGCCTGGCTTCACGCGTGTCCTTCCATCCGACCAGAACCTTGTTGATGCGGAAATTCTCCTGGTTGGTCGATGCCACGAATACGGGCCGACCGGCCTGAAGGATCAGATTGCCGAGGTCGGTGGAACGATAGGCGTTGCCGAAACTGGCGCCCTCGGGCGAGGTTGTGACGATGAGATCGGCCAAGCGCGCCGATTCGATCAGCACGCGGGTCGGATTGCCCACGGCCCCACGCCATTGAGTATGAACCGTCGCGCCAGCAATGCCTTCGAACTGTGCGTGGAGGTCCTCGAGCCGTCGCTTGATGTTCTTGCGCTGGCGCATCATGCTGTCCCCTTCGAAGGCCGTCCCACCTTCCATTACAACCGGCGGCGCGACATCGGCAGCCGACAGACCTATTAGGCGCGCGTCGAAGCGCTGGGCGAGATCGACTCCGAGCTTGACGACAGGTTCAACGATCCCGTCGATGTCTAGGTTGAGAACGATCGACCTGTATTCCATATCGGCTTTCCTTCCGTTGGCTGAGACGATGCCGGCTCGGCAAGCGGGAACGTCGACAGGTCTCGTCGCGAGACCTGGTTCGCAATGCGGCAATGGCCGATGGCTTGCCTCGTCCTGTAAACTCGATAAAGACGGTCGTTGCGGTGGAGCGTACGCCGACGGCGCGACCGTCAGGTCCCCGCCTACTCGAACATAATCCGAGCGGTGCCTCTTTTGGCGATCAAGGCTCTGCGAACCTCCTGAACCCGTTCAGCCTGCTGTTTGGTATAGGGGCCCATCGGCCGCGTCTTTTCATTGCCCCGACGGACCTGGCAGTACCAGCGACCGCTGTCGGAGAAGATTTCGACCGAGGTAGGCATCTGATGGGACTCTTGCCCGGCAACCTCCTTGGCAAACTCGACGATCTTTGAATGATGCTGAGTGGTTGCAACGATTTGCAAATCCCTGGGAACGTTGAATTCCTGTTGCAATGCGGACATAGATCGGTCTCCTTTCGTACGGCGACATACTCAGCTGCATCATTCTTGTTGCGCTCCCATCCGTGATCGAGAGCGCGTTCTAGCTTGCCGTTTGGCGCTCCATTTCCAGTTCAGCCTCCAGACTTTGCAGGTCGCGGAAGATCGAGGCGACAGCGAGCGTGCGCCCCTCGCGTTTGAAACGGAGCAGGCAGTCCCTGGCCGCGACGTCTCCATCGACCGAGATCTCGTCCCATCGCTCGGCATGGCCGACATAGTTGATGGGCACATCGTAATGCTGGCTCCAGAAGAACGGGACCGCGGTGAATTTCTCGCGATGGCCAAGCATGTTGAGTGCCGCGGTGCGACCTTGTCTCTCAGCAACCACCCAATGCTCCACCCGAAGATTCTCGCCACTATGAGGATCGGGCCACCGGGCAATGTCGCCGGCCGCGAAAATTCCGGGCTCGCTTGTTTCCAAAAACGCGTTCACCGCGACACCGCGATCGAGTTTGAGCCCGGCCTTTTCGGCGAGCCCGGTACGTGGCCTCACGCCGACGCCGGCCACGACGAAATCCGCCGCCAACGTGTCGCCGCTGCTGAGCTTCATCTTGCTGCCGTCGATGCTGGCCGCGGTGTCCTCAAGATGGAACACGACACCATTCTCCTCATGGAGGGTGCGGATGAAATCGCCCATCTGCGGTCCCAGGACCCGCTCCATAGGCCGTCTGTCCGGCGCCACGACATGAACGTCGATGCCGCGCGTGCGCAGCGCCGCCGCAACCTCCAGGCCGATGAAACTGGCGCCGAGCACGATGCAGCGTCGCGCATTCGCGGCCCTCTCGATGATCGCCTTGCAGTCGGCGACAGAACGCAGCGTGTGGATCCGTGATTGCTCCGCTCCTGGGATAGCAAGCCGAACCGGTTCGGCCCCCGTGGCAAGCAGCAGCCTTTCGTAAGGAATCGTGCCGCCATCCGACAGGACAACCTCGCGGGACCGCGGGTCGATGCGGTCGACCTTCGTATCGAGACGCAGGTCGATGTTGTTTTTCGAATAGAACTTCTCTCCGCGGAGCGGGATCCAATCCTCCGGCGCCTTGCCGGCGAGATAGTCCTTGGAGAGGTTCGGTCTGTCGACGGGCGGCGCCTGGTCATCGCTGATCATGACGATGCTGCCCTGGCATTGCTCGCGGCGCAGTGTCTCGGCGGCAGCGAAACCGGCCGCGCCACCGCCGACAATGACAATTCTTTCGGGAGCCGCGCCGCCACCTCGCGCCATGGGTGCCGTTCGCGGGCGCTTTCCCACCACGAATATCTTGTCTTCTCGCTGTTCCACCGACCAGCAGGCGAGCGGGTTCAAAGCGGGCGCGCGCAGGGCCTCGCCCGTGCGCAGGTCGAAGCACGCGTGATGCCACGGACACCGAACAGTGTCTTGTACTACAAGACCGGCGGCGAGCGGCCCGCCGTAATGCGTGCATGTGGCGCTGACCGCGAATACCTCGGTCCCACGGCGCACCAGCAGCACCTGCTCGTCGCCGCAATGGCCGACAAGCTTGCCGCCATCCTGCAGATCGGCGACCGCGATGCCCTGAACCAGATCCGGACCGTTTGATTTCGAATGGCTCCCAGCCATTTTCTTCTCCGTTGGCGATTCTCAATTCAAAATCGTTAGCTGGAGCCGCAATAGACTTCGCAAGCCCTGAACATGTTCCGTCCAGGCGCGCGCCTTCAGATTCTCGATTTCATTTTCACCAGAGTTCCCGACCAAAGCGGAACCGCTACGTCCCCAGTCTCCCGCCATTCAGGACCTCATGCAAACGAATTTAATGAGCAATTGGATGCATTTTTTGTGTTAGATTCCAAGACCATGCGCTCGACGGGCTAATGGGCATCTCGGCGGGTTCGGAGCCGGCGCGGGAAGTGAACTGCCAACCGGTTTGACGCGACGGTGTCATCCCAGCGCATCTGCTCCTCGACCAATTCGTCCATTTGGCTGCTAACGGCTTCGGCCATTTCCGACAGCCGGCCTGGGCGACCTTAAAGGATCGCTTGCCCCGTCTTGCCCCAGTCCGCGAGAAAGGAAGCCAGACCCTTGTCGGTGAGCGGGTGTTTGGCAAGGCTTCGAAGTATTGCTGGGGGAATGGTCGCAATATCGGCGCCTGCGATTGCCGCCTCTTTGACGTGGAGTGGGGTGCGAATTGAAGACGCCAGGATTTCCGTCGTGAAGGATTCGTCATTGTCGTAGATCGCGCGGATTTCCCGGACCACTTCCATGCCGTCCAATCCGAGATCGTCGAGCCTGCCGACGAACGGCGAAATGAACGTCGCGCCAGCCTTGGCCGCAAGCAATGCCTGGTTTGCTGAAAAGCACAGGGTGACATTGACCTTGTGGCCGAGGTGAGCGAGCGCCCTACAAGCTCTGAACCCATCCCAGGTGGATGGCACCTTGACGGCCACGTTGGTGGCGATGCTCGCCAAACGCTCTCCTTCGGCGATCATGCCGTCGAAGTCGGTCGCGGTGACCTCCGCCGAAACCGGGCCTTCGATCGTCCCGCATATCTCCTTGATCACATCCCTGATCGGTCGACCGGTCTTCGAGATGAGCGACGGGTTCGTGGTCACCCCGTCGACAAATCCAGCCGCAGCAAGCTCCCGAATTTCAGATACATCTGCTGTATCGACAAAGAATTTCATTGTGCTTCTCCTCGCCGTGAACGTGCTCTCGGCGCTTGGATGAGGTTTCCTTCAGTTTGGTTCCAGAAAAGTGTTGCTGGGACCCGCTGTCGTGGTCACACGCCCAATGTCATCGATGGCAAAGGCAGCGCGGCGCGACGTCTCTACCGATGTCCCAGCAAAATCTCTCTCAGGACGACGGCGTCGTTGTGGGCCTCGTCGTGAGCCGAGTAGACGAGCGTGACGGCGCCCTGCAGTATCAGGTCACGCAGCCGGTCGAGCTCGTCGCGGTGCGCGTGGATTTCCGCCGCATATCGCCGACGGAATTCCTCCCAGCGGGCGGGATCGTGTCCGAACCATTTCCGAAGCTCGGTGCTTGGCGCGAGTTCTTTGATCCAGCAGTCGATGGCGGCGTCGGTCTTCTTGACCCCGCGCGGCCAAAGCCGGTCAATCAGCACCCGCGTGCCATCGTCGGCGGCAGGGCTCTCATATGCCCGCTTCAGTTTCACTCGCTCGTCGAAGACTTTTCCGCTCATCCGTCCGTCTCCTTTTCGCTGACGGCATCGAGAAGCTCGGAGAACTCCTTTCGAAGGATCATCTCGTCGGCCTGATCGGATACGATCACGAAGATGCTGCCGCGATATCGCTCGATCCAGTGATGGCCGGTTCCATGGCTTCGCAGGTAGTCACCGATCTGATGAACCGTGGAATACCCCAGGCCCCGATGCAGGAGGAACTTCATAAGGTTGTGCTTTGCAAGCCGGGACAGATCGTCCTGGCTCAGGGGGAGGCCTTCTGCCCTTGAGCGTTGAACTGTCTTAGATAGGCGATCACATCGGCGATCTCCTGATCCTTGCTGAGACCGGCGAATGTCATCTTCGTGCCTGGCACCAACTTGCGCGGCGCGTGCAGATATGTGGTCAGCGTCGATTCATCCCAGGTCAGGCCCGAATTCTTGTTCGCCGCGGAATAGTTGTAACCCGGGTAAGTGCCTGCCGCACGGCCAACGACGCCATTCAATACGGGCCCTACTCCGTTCTTGGCGTCGGGGCCGACCGCATGGCAGGCCATGCATCTCTTGAAGACCGAGGCGCCGGCGTCAGGATCGCCAGGAGATTTGTCCTGCGCCTGCGCAGAGCCGACTGCGGCGAGAACCGCGGTCGTCAATCCAAGAATGGTCGATTTCATCTTCGAGTGCTTTCAATGAGGGGCGGCTTGGTTGTCGCCAAGCCACCCTGGTTACATCGTTATTCGAAACGCACAGCCTGCCGGGTCCGAAGCGTGGATCGGGACCCGGCAGACTTGCCTCAGGAGGGAACCAATGGGCCGGGGTTCTTCAAATATTGATTCTTGATCGCGTCCGCCGCCCAGTAGGCAAGAGCGCCCACCGGCCCGGTCGGATTCTTCCCGGCGTTCTGCGGAAATACGCAGGCGCCGGTGACGAATACGTTCGGGACATCCCAGACCTGAAGGTATTTGTTGAGAACGCTGGTGCTCGGGTCGGCACCGAACACCGCCCCGCCCGTGTTGTGCGTACTCTGGTAGGGCACAATCGAATAGGGCACGGGCGGGATGCTCCGGTCGACCTTGGTCGCTCCCATCTCCTTGGCGATTGTCACGCAGATGTCGGCCTGACCGTTCATCTGCTTTACCTCGTTGTCCTGGAAGTCGAATGTCATCCTCATCAGCGGACGGCCAAAGACGTCGGTGTAGGTCGGATCGAGGCTGAGGTAGTTCTGCCTATAGGCCATCACCGCGCCTTGATTGCCAACGTTGGCCGCATTGTCATAGTTGTCGACCACCGCCTTCTTCCATTCCGAGCCCCAACGCGGCGTGCCGTGCGGCGTCGGATGCGACTGGATGGGGCGAGCGCCAGAGTTGCTGCAACTGATGCCGCCGCCGCCGATGTAGCCGGCTTTGACGAAATCGTAGTTGTCGCCGTTGAAATCATCCATGCAGGTGCCGAGCGCGCCGGCGCCCATGAAACGATTCAGAACGGTCCTCTTGTCGAAGAAGGCAGTGGCACCGCCGCCGCACTGATAGGCATAGTTCCGGCCGACCACGCCCTTCCCGGTTGCCGGGTCGTAGGGCGCGCCAATTCCCGACTGAAGCAGCAGATTGACGTTGTGAAGCGCAAAGGCCGACAGGATGATCAGGTCGGCGGGCTGTTCGAATTCGCGCCCGCGAGCGTCGAGATATGTGACGCCGACCGCCTTCTTGCGGGTCGAATCGAGATTGACCTTCAGCACGATCGAATTGGTGCGCAGTTCGAAATTCGGGTTCTTGAGCGCCAGCGGGATGACTGTGAAATGCGGGCTGGCCTTGGCATTGGCCTCGCAGCCGAAGCGTTCGCAGAAGCCGCAATAGTGGCATTGGCCAAAGGCTACCCCATCGGGATTGACGTAATCCCTCGACGCGTTTGACGACGGGTTGGGGAAAGGGTGATAGCCGAGATTGCGCGCCGCCTTCTCGAACATCACCATGCTCTGCGCGGCGATCATTGGCGGATTGGGGTATTCTTCCTTTCGCGATCCTTCGAAGATGTTGCCGCCATCGATCTTCCGGCCGTTGATATTGCCGGCCTTGCCGGAGGTGCCACAGGTTTTTTCGAACTTGTCGTAATAGGGCTCGAGATCATCATAGGTGATCGGCCAGTCCTGAAGGTGCATGTCCGAAGGGATGATCTTTTCGCCGTACTTGTCGACGGTCCGGGTACGCGGTTGGTGATCCCATTCGAGCCAGCGCCAGGTCACGCCGTTCCAGTGCACGCCGGCGCCGCCGACGCCCAGGCCGGGCAGGAAGGAGCCGAGTTGACGCATAGGCAGCGCCGTTTGCGATTCACCATTGCGGAATGTGATGGTTTCCCTCCGCACGTTCTGCATGAGGTCGTAGCGGGCTGCGTAGCGCAATTCGTCATGGATTTCCGGATCGATGAAGTCCGGATTGGTGTCGCGCGGGCCTCCCCGCTCTAGGGCAACGATCTTGAGCTTGGTGGACGCAAGCTCCTTGGCGATGATGCCGCCTGTCCACCCAAGGCCGACAATCAGCACATCGACCGGGTTCAGTTTGGTGGCCATGTCAAAGTCTCCTTTTTCTTCCGCCGATCAAATGAGGTCCTGGATGCCCTTCGGTTCAGCCTTGTAGGGCTTGTTCCGGAACGGCTCGATCTTGTCCGCGTACATGGCATCCGCGCCGGGGAAGCCGATCATCTTCCAGGCAGCCGCGTCCCCGTTCCCGCCGTACATCGGGTCTGCGAAATAGCCCTCGATCGTGAGCTGCAGAAGGAGGCTGAAGAAGGTTGCGACCGGCACCGTTGGAAGGTCGGTCTTCTTGGCCTCAAGGTCCGCCATAACGGCGGCACGGTCCTTTGCCGAAAGGGCCGCGAAACTGTTCTTGTGGCTTTTCTGTACGACGGCATTGACGTCGGCGATTCCCGCCCGGATCAGCTCCGAGGGCGTCATCGGCAATTGGTATCCCTGCTCGGGCGTACCCTCGCCAAAGGGCCCTTCCAGATAAAGCCGGTCGCCCTTGCCGTATCCGCTGGCCATCTGCCGGTCGATGTATGTCGCCACGCCAAGCTCCTTGGCTCCGGGACCGGTGGCATCCTTTGGAATGAGCGTATCGACCGCCGCTTCGACGAAGGCGGATTCGTCGACATTGAAGAATTCGTAGCCGCCGCCTCGAGTATGAGGTTCGGCGGCGTGATGGTGCTTCGTGTCCGTGGCGGCGGCTGCCACGATCTCGTCCGCCGATGCGGATCCGCCAAACGGCAGGGTGCCCGCTGCCGCGCCAGCCGCGCCGAACAGTTTTAGAAAGTCACGACGTCCGACGTCGCCTTGGCCATTCTTCTCTCTCTTCGACATGATCGCTCCTGTGACACTGTGGGCAAACGAGGGGTGAGGATGGAGAGGCCTATGCCTGCTCCATCCCGGCGCTGCGCCGCGTTCAGCGCTCAATCCGGTGAGTATTTGGACAGCCTAATATTCGCACCTGCTATGTGACAAACGAAATTCATTGACATTTAAGCGCAATTTTTATGCTATTAGCGGTCATGGATATTGAACTCGCCCGCACCTTTATCGAGATCGTTTCGACAGGGAGCTTCATTCGGGCTTCGGAGCGCTTGAACGTTGCCCAGACGACCGTCAGCGCACGGATCCGCAACCTGGAGCAACAATTGGGCCGACCACTGTTCGTTCGGCATAAAGGCGGAGCTTCGCTCACTCCCGCGGGCGAGCAATTTCTGCGTCACGCGCCGATGTTCGTCCAACTATGGCAACGCACCCTTCACCAGGTTGCAGTGCCTCCGGGACGCCGGGCCGTGCTGACGGTCGGCAGCGAAGTCAGCCTTGCACAACCTCTTCTGCTCGACTGGGTCCACTGGATGCGCCAATCGCTGCAGGATATCGCGCTGCGAGTGCACGTCGACGTGCCACAGGATCTCATCAACCAGGTCGCCTCGGGGCTGGTCGACTTGGCTATCATGTACGCGCCCCCGCACAGACCGGGTTTGAAAATCGATCTGCTTTTGGAAGAAAAACTCGTCCTCGTGACTACCAATTCCGATGCGCGTGTGGTGGATGAATCATATGTCTATATGGATTGGGGGCCTGACTTCGGGCTTCACCACGGGGTGAATTTCCCGAGTGCCGCGCCGGATCTTTCTTTCGACCTCGGTCCGCTCGCATTGAACTATGTTCTGGCCGCTGGCGGCGCAGGATATTTCAGAATGAGCTCAGTGCAGCCTCACCTGGCGGCCGGACGACTTCATCTTGTGCCTGAAATGCCGCAGTTCTCCTATCCGGTCTATGCGGTGCAATCCGCCAATGCGGACGAGAGCGTAGTAGGCCCAGCCCTGGCAGGATTGCACTTCGTTGCACGCGATGAGACGAGACAGCACGAGCCTTTGTAAGGCTTACGTTTCCGCTTGGATTGACGGGAACAGGAGGTCGACCGTAGTTCCGACCCCCTCCTCGCTTGCGATGCGGATCCGGCCACCCACCATCTCCAGCCATGCCTGCACCTGCGATAGTCCTATGCCGGTGCCCTTTTCGCCCTTCGTCGTAAAGAAGGGATCGAAAACCTTCTGCAACACCTCCGGAGCCATGCCGCAGCCGCGGTCCTCGACCCGAACGTACGCGTAGGTTCCTGGCCCGGGCGGATCAGGAGAGGCGGTCGCCTGCACCAATCGTCCAGTGGCAACCCGGACTTCGCCGCCATTTGAGACGGCGTCGCGCGCGTTGATGACGAGATTAAGCACCGCTGCATCGAAAAACGCGGGGTCGACCATGCAGAGCGGGACATCGGGACCGAGTTCAAGCTTGACCTTGACATCGGACCCGGCGCCATACCTGAGGAAAGGCTCGAAAGACCTGAGGAACTCATTCAGGTCCCCCGCATGAGCATCGAGTTCCTGGTGCTTCGCGAAGGCGAGCAGTTGAGACGTAAGCTCGATCCCTCGATCGATTCCTTGCCGCGCCGACGCGATGTAGGCCCGCACCCTTTCTGGTTCCTCGGCTCGCTTTTCGGCAAGCCGCAGGCCGGATTCGATGACTGCCAGGAGGTTTCTGAAGTCATGAGCAATGCCGCCCGTCATCTCGCCCAAGGCAGCAAGCCGGTTCGTCGCACGCTCACGCTGTTGGGCTGCGGTCGGCACATCGAGAGGCATGTCCAGCGCATGAGCGCCGTCGTCCCGCCTCGCCTGGGATCGTGATTGAGGTCCGCATGGAAAAATACTGGCTGTCATAAAGATCACCCCCAAATTGATCGACGCTGACGATGGCGGGGAATCTGGCGCTCCCGTCCCATCGTCGTATTCAATTCTCCTTGTTGCTGGCGGTCGTGTGTCTGGTGCATGGCCTAGGCGGGCGGGACGATCAATTTCGCCATGATTTCCTCGACTGTCGGAAACGCCTTGAGGGCCTCCTCCGGGAGGTCGCCATTGGCTCCGTCAAGTTGGGTCCAGCCGTTTGTCACGGGTTCGCCGACGATGATGCGGCCGACCATTCCGGCATGCTCGTGCGGAATGCAGAAATAGTCATAGACACCCTGTTCGGTGAAGGCCACCGAAAAGGTCTCGTTAGGCAGGAGGTAGTCCGAGGCCCATGGTCTTGCGGCCTTGGGCATGCGCAGCGGCCGCCCGAAATTCTTCGGGCTGTACGCCGTGGTCGTGTGCGAGTTGCCAGGATTGAGGTTTGTCCAGCGGACCGTCTGACCTGGCTTGATCAGAACGCCGATAGGGTCGAACCAGACGTGCGAGCCATCGACGCGACCCTTCATCGCGATGTCGACGATGTCGCCGGCCCACACGGCTAAAGACGAAAGCGCCAGGGCGGCGAAACCGCCGCCCGCGCCAAGTATCTCACGGCGCGTGAGTGTCATTTGGCGACCCGCGCCTCGTCGGTGGCCGAGACATGCCACAGCACCACGTGGACGTGCGGTTCTGGAACGCCAGGGTGCCCGGCATTGTAGTAAACGTCGACATGGTCGACGTTGCCGCCCGGCGCCGCGAGGTTGTCAAAACGCTTGTCCGGATTGAGTTCCTTGATCGGAAGCATGTAGATGCTGCTGACAAGCTTGCCGTCGTGGTCATAGGCAAGGAACGGACCGGCCGGCAACGTCGCCGGATCGACGAAGAGTTGACCCATGCCCGGGAGGAAGTCGGGCAATTTCACAAGTTTGCTGACCTGTTCGTAAGGAGCAGGCGGCGGCGATTTGGCGACGTCACTAGCCGCCATGGCGCAAAACGAACTGGCCATTGTCACGGCAACTGCGAGGGCAAGCTTTTTCATCACGGTACTCCTTGCTTGGGTAGAAGCCGTGCGACAGCCGAAATCTGGAAGGCCTAAAATCCGATCCTATCGCGCTGACACGGCCCGTTCGGTCTCGCCCAAGCAAGGAGGAGACGGCCATCTTCGTCAAACGAAATTAAATGGCGTTTCAGTGCATTATTTTTGCGTTTGTCTGGTGCCCCTTGTTCGCATCCAAGAATTCTCTTCAGTCACGCGTCGGCGAAGATCGCAGAATGCGCATCGGCAAGGGCCGAGGATCACTCGCGATATCTCGCGAACCGAGGCGGCACGTGTCAAATGGGTCGAAGGAATTATACCCGCGACACCGAATAACTCTGAAGCGACCCGTCACTACTGGCGTCGCTTGATTCCAAAAAGACCTTCACTACATTTTTGACGTTATGCATATTTTCATGAAAAATCTCCGACGATATCCACGGCGCCTTAAAGCAGGCCTCTAGCCCGGACGCGAAAGACGTTGGCTTCGTGTCCGGGAGAGCCAGGATTCCAATTCAGTTCAAAGTGAACGTTGCCCTGCGTTGGCGATGTGACTCAACCGTCGCTCGTGACTGCGCTTGGATCAATTAGAGGCGACCGTGATGATCCCCTATTTGTCGGAACAAGACATCGCGCTAGACCTCGCGACAAAGGGAAAGCATTCCGCATTGACGAAAATAGCCGTCAGGATGGCGCGGAGAGCCGGACTTGACGAACAGATGGTTCTCGACAGCCTTTGGCGCAGCGAGGGTTTCGGCTCGACAGGTATCGGCCGCGGCGTTGCGACCCCACACGCCTTGTTCGACGCGATCTCTTCTCCCATGGCATCTTTCACTCGGCTGCATCCGCCTGTCGATTTCGGCGGGCCGGACGACGATCCCGTCGATATCGTCTATACGGTGCTGTGGCCTCGCTCCGCCGTCTCCGCCTTCCTTCCCGCTCTTTCACAGGTTTGCCGGATACTTCGGACACCTCGCATCAGAGAAGAACTGCGGCTGGCGCATTCTGGTGCTGAGGTGATGGCGATACTTAATGCTGGTCCAAGTCTGGGCATTGCCATTGGTCCGCGCCCTTGCCAAGCCGAGCCTGGCGCTGTCGTGCCGACGCAACTAAACGATGCTTAGGCGCCATTGATTGCCGATGAACGGGATCTTGCGGCCCTGGCTTCGGCTCGATCTGATCTGTCCAACGCTCTTCACGGCAATGCGCCGTGAGCAATACCAAACCAGCCACACGCCTACTGATTGCGTCGGTAGTGCATTGCATTCTCGACAGCCTTCATAAAACATATATTGACAATCTGTGTTTTAGTTGGAATGTTGAGCCGACCCGCCAGGATTGGCGTTGGAACGCAAACTCATGAACCCTCGTCGCAGGACGGGGCCGCAGGCCCGGTTCAGGGTCGGCAGATCGACGTCCCCAGGTACCCTCGCACGCGGCAACCTGGCGACGGCGTCAAGAATGGGCTTGCCCTTGAGGAGACGGTTGCGCGCAAATGAGCGGAAACAGTCGAAGCAACAGAACGATCATCGTCGATGGCGCCGCGCTGTCGGAAGTACTCGACGAAACCATGATCCGTAGCGTGGTTCACGGCTTTTATGATGAAATTCGCCGCGATGAGCTTCTCGGCCCCATCTTCCACCAAAGGATAGCGCATGCCGAGTGGCCGGCTCATCTGGCCAAAATGTGTGACTTCTGGTCCGCGACATTGCTGCGGACGGCTCGGTACGGAGGACGGCCCTTACCGCCACATCTGACGATCGAAGGCCTTGGCGAGGCGCATTTCCGGCGTTGGCTGAAGTTGTTTCGCGCCACCGTGCGCCGCATCTGTCCGCCGGACGTTGCGGCGCTGTTCATGAATCGAGCCCTGCGTATTGCCCACAGTTTTCGCCTGGCGGTCGCCTTCAACCGAGGCGAGACAACGACTGACATCGAACCGATTGTCGAGAAAGAGCTGTGACGCGGAAAAGGCAGGTGAGTGATCCCCACAGGGGCATGCCAGTCCAAGGGAGGCACCATCCGTGAGGCTGACCAACTTCTCCGATTTTGCCTTGAGGATGCTGATGTTTGCCGCCTCGGCTGGCGATCGCCTGATTACGATCGAGGAAACCGCCCGCACCTTTAAGGTGTCGAAGACCCACCTCAACAAGGTCGCCAATACCCTGACGCGCGGCGGCTACCTGAAGGCGGTACGCGGCCGCTCCGGGGGGCTCACACTGGGGCTCCCGCCCGAGAAGATCCGGGTCGGCGACGTCATACGGCTGACTGAGCCGGATTTCGCTGTTGTGGAGTGCTTTGCCACCGGAAACCAATGTGTGCTCACCAGTTCCTGCAAGCTTTCAGGCATGTTCGGCGAAGCCATAGCATCCTTTCAGAGCGTCCTCGATCGTTACACGTTGGCCGATGTTGCACTGATGCCTCAAGATTTCCTTGGAGGGTCCTCGCGACGGCGCGCTTCGGGTATGGCACGGGTCGGTAGATGAGGTCGATGTGCTCAGAACGATATGCTTCGTCGCGGAGGACCGAGAGCGGCACAATCTCATCGCTGGATCGATCGGGAAGCGGCCAACAGCCGCAGGAGGCTGCTATGCAGGCTTGGCCCTTCACAAGACGCACGCCGATTTCTCTCTTGAGGAGATGAGCCATGACTGAGCCAAAGAAGAACGGTACGCCGATGGAAAAGCAGTTTGAATCTGGTATCGACCCGGACAACAGTCTGTTGCCGATGCTGATCGGTGGCCTCGTCCTCATCGTCATCGGCGCGATCATCGTCATGATGTTCGTGTAGCAGGCAGTTGGAGCGTTTCGTGAACCTGCGACCTGACACCTCCCCTCTCTTTTCGCAGTAGCGATTAGCAACTGTAATTGGCTGATATCGACTTCTAATTTCCCGTGCCTTAGCCGCCTCCGTATTGTCCGAAGCGACGCATTGATCATCCCTTTTCGCGGTACGGAGGACATAATGAACATCTATGCCAAGGGCATGCCCAACGAACTGTTGCGGCTGCAGAACATGCACAATGGCCATAAGGTTGTCCCGACCTTCAGTGCCGCCGAAATGACACGCCGTCAGGACGGCCTGCGCAAGATCCTGGCTGAACTGAGACTCGACGGCGCCATCCTCACCTCCTACCACAACATCTGCTATTTCTCAGATTTCCTGTATTGCTACTTTGGTCGCCGCTATGCCTTCGTGGTGACGGACAAGAAAGCGGTTTCCATTTCCGCCGGCATCGATGCGGGCCAGCCTTGGCGCCGCACCTTCGGCGACAACGTCACCTATACCGACTGGCAGCGCGACAATTACTTCCATGCTCTCCAGCAACAGTTGCCGAGTGCCAAGCGCCTTGGCATCGAGTTCGACGATGTCAATCTCGACCTGCGCAATTTGCTGCAGGATGCCTTCCCGGGAGTTGAATTCGTCGATATCGGCGCACCGTCAATGTGGTTGCGCACCATCAAATCGGCGGAGGAGATCGCGCTGATCAAGGAAGGGGCCCGCACGGCCGACATCGGCGGCGAGGCTATCCGCAACGCCATCCGCGAGGGGGTTCCCGAATACGAGGTGGCGCTGGCGGGCACACAGACCATGGTTCGTCACATCGCCAAGACTTTCCCCCACGCAGAGTTGATGGACACCTGGGTGTGGTTTCAGTCTGGCGTGAACACGGACGGCGCCCACAATCCGGTGACGTCGCGCAAGGTGGAGAACGGCGATATTCTTTCGCTGAACTGTTTTCCGATGATCTCTGGCTATTACACCGCGCTGGAACGCACGCTGTTCCTCGATCATGCCAGCGACGAGCACCTGCGCATCTGGGAAATCAACTGCAAGGTGCACCGGCGCGGGCTGGAACTGCTGCGGCCGGGCGCGCGCTGCGGCGACGTGGCGACGGAGTTGAACGACATCTACCGCAGCCATGACCTGCTCGGCTACCGCTCGTTCGGCTACGGGCATTCCTTCGGCGTGCTGTCGCACTATTACGGTCGCGAGGCCGGGGTTGAGCTGCGCGAGGACATCAACACCGTGCTCCAGCCCGGCATGGTGGTCTCGATGGAGCCGATGGTGACCTTGCCCGAAGGCATGCCCGGTGCCGGCGGCTACCGTGAGCACGATATCTTGGTCATCGCCGAGGACGGTGCCGAGAATATCACGAAATTCCCGTTCGGTCCCGAGCACAACATCGTCAGGGCCTGAGGCCTGTTCAAAAATCCAGCGGGCCTTGGCGCAAGCCGAGGCCCGCTTGCTTTTGCCGGGAAACAGGTGATCTTATGAGCGCAACATGCGCTCATTGTCGCGCCAGGGGGCCATCGATGCGCAGCATTCCTACCGATCTGCTTCGAGCCTTCATCACCATCATCGACCTGCGCGGCTACACGCGGGCCGGAGAGCAGCTTGGCCGCACGCAGCCTGCGATCAGCCTGCAGATGAAGAAGCTGCAAGACCTTCTCGGTGTCTCGCTGTTCGCAAAGGAAGGCGGCACGCAACTGACCGAGCAGGGTGAATTGGTGGCCGGCTATGCCCGCCAGATCCTGGCGCTCAACGACGAGATGATGCTCAAGCTCTCCAGCCGCGAAAGCACTGGAAAGCTCAGGCTCGGCATTCCCAATGACTACGCCGACCATTTCCTGCCCAGGCTGATGGCAAGCTTCGCGCGAGACGGCGCCGATATCACCTTCGATGTGGTCTGCGATATTTCGCACAACCTTCTGGAGGGCATGCGCAAGGGGCAGTACGACATTGTCGTGGCGATGACGCCGGACGGCCCATCCGAGGGCGCCTTTATGACCTGGAAGGAGCAGCTCGCCTGGGTCGGTGCCGCCGGGAGTGGCGACACGCTCACGGGCAGCCAAGAAAAAGTTCCGCTGCGCATCGTGTGCTATCCGGAAGGCTGCCTCTACCGGCGCAACATGCTGACGGCGTTGCAGAGGGATGGACGCAGTTTCGAAATCGTCTACACAAGCCCCAGCCTGTCGGGCCTGCAGGCGGCTGTAGGGGCTGGTTTCGGCATGACCGTCCTCGCGCACCGCATCGTGCCGTCCGCGCTGCGCGTCGTCGAACCGGGGGCGCATCTGCCTCGGCTGGCCGATGTCGTGGTGGGCATTTATGTCAGCGCCGACCGCAAGCGCTCGGCCGTGGCGCGGAGCTTCGCGGCGCGGTTCGCCGATATGTTCGTCGCGGGCGATCCCGGCGCGCTCGCCAGTTAGCGAAGACTCCAAAGCGCAACCTGGCTCCGGCGACAAACGGCGATGCAAGAGTCGCCCCGCCGTAACCCGATCGCGCCAGCGGTCAGCACAAGGGCAAACGGCGATTACCGGGCGCGACGGCGCGTGAGCATCGCCAGGGCGAAAAACAGGATGATTGACAGCGCCAGAAGCAGCGTCGCGGCCGCCATGATGGTCGGATTGATCTGGTCGCGTATGCCAGAGAACATCTGCACTGGCAGCGTGCGCTGCTCGGCCGCGGTCATGAACAGCGCCACGACCACTTCGTCGAAAGAGGTCGCGAAGGCGAAGATCGCTCCCGATACGACCCCCGGCATGATGTTCGGCAATGTTACGCGGAAGAAGGCCGCGGTGGGCGGCGCGCCGAGGCTCAGCGCGGCCCGCGTCAGGTTGGTGTCGTATGTCGACAGCATCGCCGTCACGGTGATGACCACAAAGGGCGTGGCCAGCGCTGTGTGGGCCAGCACCAGGCCGGTTCGCGTGTTGGTCAGGCCGAACTGGCCGAAGAAAAGGTAGCTGCCTACGGCAACGATGACGATCGGCACGATCATCGGCGAGATCAGCAGCGCCATGACGAGCCGCCGCGCCGGAAAATCGGGGCGTGAAATGCCTAGCGCCGCCAAGGTGCCGAGCGTCGTTGCCAGTATTGTCGTCGCAACCGCCGCCACCGCGCTGTTGAAGATGGCCGTCATCCAGCGCGCGTTGCCGAAGAAGTCCTCGTACCAGCGCAGCGAATATTCCCGCACGGGCAAGGTGAAGAACGGGTCCTTGGAAAATGACAGCGGCACGATGATGAACAGCGGAGCGATCAGGAACAGGAGGACCGCGACCGCCAGCATGACAACAAGAGTTCGCAACAGGCGTTCGGAAGGGGTTGCGTAGGAAGGCAGCCACATGGCGTCACCCAAGCTTGATCTTGTCGGCGCCGACAAGGCGCAGGAACAACAGGTAGATGGCGAGCGTCACGACCAGCAGGACCACACCGAGGCTGGCGGCCAGGCCCCAGTTGAGGTCACGGTTGATGTAGACGGAGATAAAGTTCGACACCATCTGGTCGCGCGGGCCGCCGACGAGCGCCGGGGTGATGTAGTAGCCGAGCGACAGGATGAAGGTCATCAAGCAGCCGGCCACAACGCCGGGCAGCGTCTGCGGCGCATAGACCCGCCAGAACGCCGAAGACGGTCCGGCGCCGAGCGAGCGGGCAGCGCGCAGCTGTGTGGCAGGGATGGCTCGCATGACGCTGTAGATCGGCAGGATCGTGAAGGGCAATTGTATATGCGTCATCGCCGTCACGGTGCCGAACCGGGTGAAGATGAGCTGAAGCTTTTCGCTGGTCAGGTGCAGGCCGAGCAATATGTCGTTGATGATGCCGTCCGATTGCAGCAGCACCACCCATGCGGTGGTCCGCACCAGCAGCGACGTCCACAGCGGCAGGAGCACCATCAGCATCATGATGCCGGCGATTGCCTTGGGCGCGATGGTCAGCACATAGGCGACCGGATAGCCCAGAAGCAGCGTGAACAGCGTCACCAGGCCGGCCACGAACAGCGTGCGGCCCAGGACATCGAGGAAGATCGCCTGGTCGCCATGGACACGCTCAATGGAGCCGTCCGGGGCCTGCCTCAGATCGAGGGCGGTCAAGAGATAATATGGAGTAAAGGAAGCGCCGTCGCGCCTGATGACCGCCCACGTCTCCGGCGAGGCCCATTCCTGTCCAAGCTGGACGAACTTCTCTTTGTAGGGTCCGCCATCCGATTTCTCAACCATCCTGGCGGCCGCCAGGACGCGGCTTCGCATGCCGGAGATCTCGTAGTTCAGCCTCTTGCCCAGCAGGGCTGCGGTGCTGTTGTCCTTGGCGACTTTCAGATCCTCTGCCAACGCGGCATAGACGCGCTCGTCCGGCGCGGATTTGCCGTCCCAGTCCTGCAGCGCCACCAGCGTGCGCGGCAGCACCTCGCGCGTTTCCGGATTGGCAACCGCGGTGACAAGGAGGTAGAGGATGGGGGCGACGAAGGCCACCGCGAGGAAAGCGAGCAGCGGCAGCGCGAGCGAGAACGCCGATCGCCGGGCAGGCCTCGCCGCCCGACGCACGGCCATGAAGATGTTGATGCGGTCGATGTCCACGGCAGTCATCTCTCAGGCCTCCAGCAGGCGGCAGTCCCGCACGTTGCATTCGAGCGTCACGGCATCGCCCGGCGCGAACGGTCCGACGCGGCGCGCCGGGATACGCGCGGTTACGAGCTGGCCGCCGAGCGCCTCCAGCGACAGGCGCATGTGATCGCCAAGGAAAAAGACGTCGCGGACTGTGCCCGTCATCCGGTTGACGTCGGTGCCGGCGCCGCTGCCGGCAAGGGCGATGCTTTCCGGACGTACGGACAGGCTGAATTCGGCCCCAGTTCCGGAGGTTGAGGAGCTGCCGGCCTTGAACGTTGAGCCATCGGCCATGCGCACGATGCCGAGGTCTCCCTCGCGACCCATCAGCGTGCAGGACAAAGTGTTGTTCTCGCCGATGAAGGATGCGACGAAACGGTTGGCCGGCTCATTGTAAAGTGTCTCGGGATCGGCCAGTTGCTGGATGCGGCCGTCATGAAAAACCGCGATGCGGTCCGACATCGTCAGCGCTTCGGACTGGTCATGCGTGACATAGACCATGGTGATGCCGAGCGAGGTCTGCAACTGCTTGATCTCGATCTGCATGCGTTCGCGCAGCTGCTTGTCGAGCGCACCCAACGGCTCGTCCATCAACACCAGTGAAGGCTCGAACACTAGCGCCCGTGCCAATGCGACGCGCTGTTGCTGGCCGCCCGAAAGCTGCGAAGGACGGCGGTCCCCCAGCGTATCGAGGCTGACGCGACCGAGCGCCTCGCGGACTTTCGCCGCCGCGGCGGGTCCGCTGATGCCGCGGTAGCGCAATGGAAAGGCGACGTTCTCCGCCACGGTCATATGCGGGAACAGGGCGTAGTTCTGGAACACGAAGCCGATGTTGCGCTTCTCGGGCGGCAGTCGCTCGACCGGCCTGCCGTCAAGAAGGATGCGGCCGAGCGTCGGTCGTTCGAAGCCGCCTAGCATCATCAGCGTGGTGGTCTTGCCGGAGCCCGAAGGTCCCAGCATGGTCAGGAACTCGCCGCGCCTAACGTCAAGGTTGAGGTCCTTCACGACGAAGTTGACGCCGTCATAGGACTTCTTCACGTCCTCAAAACGAACGAGGGCATCGATTGGCTTGTCCGCCGCAAACGACCTTCGCTGGGAAAAGTTCATCGATGCTCTCCTCTATGCCCTCGTCTATTTTGCGAGCCAGGTCGTGAAGCGCTTGCGGATCTCGTCGCCATTGTCGGCCCAGAAAGCATTGTCCAGCGTCAGCGACACCGTCAGATTCTGCGGGCTGGTGGGGAGGTTTTTGGCATCCTCTGGAGCCACGAACTGGGCGGATGATTTCCGCACCGGACCATAGGGGATATACTTGATGATGCCGGCCAGCACCTTCGGCTCCACGGCGTATTTGATGAAGGCGAGCGAACCCGCTGGGTTCTTGGCGCCCTTTGGGATGACCCAGTAATTTGAATCGAGGATCTGGTTGTCCCATACGATGCGGAAGTCCTTGCTTTCCTTGTTGGCGTTGTAGATGCGGCCGTTCCAGGCGGTGGTCATGACCACTTCGCCCGATGCAAGCAGTTGCGGCGCCTGCGCGCCAGCCTCCCACCAGACGATGCTGTCCTTGATCGTGTCGAGCTTGGCGAAGGCGCGGTCGACGCCCGCTGGCGTGGACAGTGTCTCATAGACCTTGTCGGCGGGCACTCCGTCGGCAAGGAGGGCGAATTCCAGGTTGGTTGCCGGATTCTTCCATAGGCCGCGCTTGCCAGGGAATTTCTTGGTGTCGAAGAGGTCCTTTATGGTCTTAGGGCCGTCTGGCAGCTTGGCGCCGTCATAGGCCAGCGTGGTCGCGTATACGATGGTGCCGACGCCGCATTCGGACGTGGTGCCCGCGATCCAGTCTTCCTTCGGGCCGATGGCCGACCAGTCGATCTTTTCGAAGATGCCCTCGTCGCAGCCCTGCAACAGCGTCGGAGCATCGACGTCGACGACGTCCACCGTGGTGTTGCCGGACTCGATCATCGCCTTGATCTTGGCGATCTCGCCGCCATACTCCTGCTCGTCGATCTTGATGCCCATGCTCGACGCGTACGTCTCGAACACAGCCTTGCGCTGCGCTTCCTGGTACGCGCCGCCGAAACTCATCACGGAAAGCTTATCTAGCGCCAGCGCTGACGTTGCGAACATCGGCAGGCTCGCCACCAACGACAGAGCAAGCATGCTACCCCTAAAGCGATTTCCCATTTCCGCCACTCCCATTCTTGTTGGCAAAGGAGGCCTTGGCTTCGCTTTTCTTATGAACCTCGGCCATTCCGGAACGGTAATTTGCGGTTGGGCTGGCAGCAAATAAGTACATCGCATGGTTTCATGAGGAACCGTTATCGACCCTTCCGAAGAACTCAGGGGCTGACGAAACGCGCAGCCCTGGCCTTGATGTGCCTCAAGTCTACCTTGCTGCAGTCCAAATGCCGCGCCTCCTGCAGATTGCGATCGAGACAATCCGGGCGCGAAGCTCCGCACCATGGGACTTTTCAGCGCCGAGCAATCTCACGCTCGTGCTATATCAAATCACGATCGTCAGGCAGCGGCCCAAGCATTCCGCCCGAGCTCGATTCGCTCGATGGCGTTACGTCTTCCTTCAAGGTGGAGCAGCCAGCAATCCTGCTGCGCGTTACCAATCCGACGTAGAAAGACGAGGCAACGGGTTAGGAGGCGAAACGCTTCAGGAGCCAGCAGACTTTTATTCCTTTAGGCCGCTGACGCGTGCCTAATGCGGTCTTTAGTCCGCATGGCATGTCGCGGCAGCGCGTGTTCCTTTCCGCTGATGTCCGCAGACGTTTTAGCTCTCCGCCTTTTCGAACATCGTGATCATCGTCTAGAAACAGAGGCCAGAGCGGCTCCATCGTTCACCTTCAACGAATGCCGCGCAGTGCCCCTGTCCTGGCCATCTAGGCCGTCAAGACGCGGTAGTTCCCAAAGCGCGCTTGAAATATGACCTATCGGCTGAGAGAAGGAGATTACCATCAATTGGGCGCGATGCATTGACAAGTCGTTGCGGGGCCCGGCGGTGTCCCGGTCCTTCGAAAATTCGACGGCGGAATTCCTACATGCTGACGGTACACCCGGCTAAAGTGTCCTGCATTCTGAAAGCCGCACCTGTACGCGACTTCGCCTATCTGAAGGTCAGTGTTGGCTAAAAGGGTCCCAGCGTACCGCAAACGCAATGCGAGATGTGCCGCCGCGGGGCTTGTCTGAATCTCCTCGGAAAACAACCGTTCCAGTTGCCGCCTGGAAATGCCGAGCTTCTTCGCTATGTCGGACACGGAGGTCCTTTCCTGGATACTGCTTTCCATCATAAGCAGGGCGCGCCTTATATGGCGGCTGACAGCTGTCGGGAATAGCTCCCCGTTGGGTTGCACATCGCGGTCAGTGCGTATTCGGTCCAGGACTAGGATCCTTGCCGCCTTTTCGGCGGCTCTGTCATCTGCGAGCTTGGACACGAAGTGGCTGGCCAAATCCGCTGCACCAGCTCCGCCTGCGCAGGTGGCCCGATCTCTGTCGACCAGGAAAAGCGTGTCGGCGCTGGCCCGAACGTGAGGGAACTGTTCTCGGAATTCCTTGACGTGAAACCAGCTTACGCACGCGCGATAGCTATCGAGCAGCCCATACTCAGCAAGCACAAAACTGCCCGTGCAGAGTGCGGTTAGCGGGATACCGCGTCGAGCAGCGAGCCGCAGAAAGGCTTCCTTTTCGGCGCTAAGATGCTGGCCCCCGGTGAGAAGGCCTCCGACGACCACGATATTGTCATAGTCCTCAGGAGCCGCAATCTGCCTGGTTGGCAACACCTCTACACCGGAGCTTGATCGAATTGGCAGGCCCTTCTCTCCGATGATCTGCCAGTCAAACCTCCCGCGCCTGCTTCGATCGCCATCATCACCAGCCAGGCGAAGCGTGTCGATGAACATCGACAGTGGAGAAAGCGTGAAATTTCGGACGAGGACAAATCCAAACTTTTTCATTTCTGCGTCCGTTCCCAGTCAATCCCGTTCCTGACGGACATCAAGGAGGGCGTTTACAACGACTATCCTAGCAGGCGGACGATGACCGAAGGTCGGCGTGGCAATGAGATTGAGTTATCGCCAGCCACTCTTGTATTCGGTTGGCCACACTTCTCAGTTGAGACCCGCCACAGCCAAATCCAGAATAGCCGCTCTATTTTTTGTTTAACAATTGATACCGCTTATATTTGCATTTCGATCTGAAATGCCGCGGTTGGCTGAAAGGAAAGTTCCGTAGCAGCTAAGGAACCAGAACAGGTGGTCAGAGATTCGCCTAGGGAAGCAAAGGTTCCGAATGCCTACAGGGTAGGCCTCGCGACGAGCGGCGCTGTCGGCCGGGAGGGGGATTCCCCTCCCGGGTGCTCACTCACGGCGCATCGGTTGCGCATCAAGCCAGTGACCCTGCCGCGCCGCCAAGTTTCGCTTCGGAGACATCGTCCGGAATGACCTTCGGGGCAGCGCAGATCAGCAGTCCGGACACGAAGCAAGGCACGGCTCCGAAATAGAGCGCGGCGAGCTGCCATGTCGACCCGGCGTTTAGAAGGTAGGTTGCACCAAGCCCGGCCAGAATTGCGCCGATCGGTCCCATTGCGGCGACGAGCGCGCCACCGGTGGCCCTGATGGTCGTCGGGAAGCTCTCGCCGATGAAAAACAGCAGCGCCGCGTAAGGACCGATAAGGAAAAACAGACCAAGGCTGTAGAGCGCCATGACCGGACCGAGGCTATGAGGGGCGTAAAGCATGCCGGTGAACAATATGCCGGCTATGGTCCAACCCAAAGCGATCGCATTGCGCCGGCCGATGCGGTCGCCGAGAAAGCCGAAGGCGAGATAGCCTAGATAGCCGACGAGATTGGACAGGATCAGGACGATCAACGAGTTCTCGAACGAGACATGATGAACGTCGGTGATCACGGTCGTCCCAAGCACGCTAAATACCTGGATGGCAAACCAATTGAGCAGGAACGCGGCTCCAAGGACCAGCGTCTTCCGCCGCGTCGAGCCCTGCAGCGTCGCGCGCAAACCGTGTTGATCCCGATCTTGAGCTGCGGGCTGGCTGCGTTCCAGCTGGTGTGCCAAGAACTGCGGGGTTTCCTTCAGCCTGCGTGCGAAGAGCACGATCACGAGCGAGGGAAGCGCCGCAAAAATGAAGCAACCTTGCCAGCCGATAAATGGCAGCAGGATTGCCGTCAGCGCGGCGGCCAAAAGCGCGCCGATCGGCCAACCTCCCTGCACGAGGCTGTAGAGGAAGCCTCGGCGCCGCGCCACGCTGGGAGGCGCGGAGGCATAAAGCTCGCTGAGATAGGTAGCGTTCACTGTCTGCTCGGCGTAGCCAAAGCCGCCGAGCGAGCGGATCAGCACCAGCACCAGGCTGCCGAAACCGCCGCCGATGGCCGTGAGGGCCGAGCAGACGGCTGCCCCGGAGACAGTCAGAATTATTCCGTTTCGCCGCCCCATACGGTCGACCGCCGGTCCAACCAGCAAGGCAATGACCGCCGTGCCGACGGCAATCCACGTCGCGAGCTCCGCCTGAAAGGCAGTGCTCCAGCCCTCGTGCCTGCCAATCTCCGGGAGCAGCGTCCCGAACAGGATGAAGTCGTAAACCGCGAAAACCCAGGCGAAAAGGGTTACCCAGGTCGCGTAGCGTACGTCCTTCGCGCCCTTGCCAGCGCTATTTGCGGTAGTCTCGAACATGCTCTCCTCCCATTGTTGTCGTGGATCAGGGCGTGTTCCAGACGCCCAAGAGTCAATTCGCGGGTGCTATGAGGCTTTTGCGAGCGCTGCCCGTAGCGCGGCGGTCGCCTCGATATCGACCGTTTCCTGCTCGACATCGACCGCGACGCCGTAGACATCGCGCGCATGCTCCGCCGAATAGAAGCCGTCGAGCACGTCCTCGAGCACCTTCTGGGCAGGCCGCTTCAGCGGCGAGCCGTACCCGCCCCCATTGGGGCTGAAATAGGCCATGGTGTCGTTGGCCTTTACGGCGAGTCCGGAGAATTTGGAATGCATCTCGCGGGCCTCGCCTGCGGCCAAGGCGTTGTAGATCAGGCACTTGCCAACCGCGCCGTCGGTGCCGCCAAAGATGCCCCATGGCGCATCCTTGTGACGTTCCGATTCATGGGTGATGAAGCCATCGGTCAGTACGCGTTGCGCCTTGACCACGCCGAGCCCTCCCCTGAACTCCCCGGCGCCGGGAGGCACGTCGTCGCGCAATTCGTAGCGATCGCAGATCATCGGAATATGCATCGCCAGGTCCTCGAGCGGATTGTTGCGCGTGTTGGCCATCAGGTTATCGATGCTGTCGGGGCCGTCCGAGCGCGGGCGACCGCCATAGGCTCCCTCGTTCACTTCGAGAAACACCCAGTAGTCGCCGCTCGGACGCACACCCGAATAGGCGGCGAACGAGATCGACGCCGAGCTGCCTGCGATCACGGTATCCGGCATGACGGGCGCCAGCGCGCGGATGATCAGGTCGATCATGCGATTGCACTGGGTGAAGCGCGCCTCCGCGGATGCCGGCGGTTTCGGGTTGAAAATTGAGCCAAGCGGCGCGATCACGTTGATCGGCCTGAACGAACCTTCGTTGGAGGGCACGCGCACGTCGGACGTGTAGGCGTCGAGCAGAAGCTTGCGGAAAGCCGCATAGGCGGCAACCTTGGTCGAACCCTCGAACGGCACATTGTAGGCGGTCGGTGTCTGGTCGGCAGAGCCCGTGAGATCGACGTCGAGTTCGTCGCCCCTGACACGGACGGTGACCTTGACCTTCAAGCGCTGGTCGCGATTGCGCCCGTCGTCGTCGAGCCAGCCCTCGGCCGTATATTCGCCGTCGGGAATTTCGCGGATGCGCTGTCGCATCATGCGCTCGGCATAGTCCATCAGCTGGTTGGCCGCCCGGAAGACCGTGTCTTCCCCGAACTTCTCGATTAGTTCGACGAAGCGCTTGGCGCCAAGCCTGGCCGAAGCGACCTGGGCCTCGATGTCGCTCACCAGTTGCTGGGCCGCGCGGCTGTTGTTGCGGATGAAGGTCCACATCGCATTGTTGGGCTGGCCCTTGCGGTAAAGCTTGGTGCCTGCAAACAGCATGCCCTCGGCAAAGACATCCGGAACGTCGATGATGAGGCCGGGCGTCGCCGCTCCGATGTCCACATGGTGGGCGGTATTGCCGGCAAAACCGATCAGGCGGCCATGCCAGAACACGGGCACCACGATCGCGAGGTCGGGGGTGTGACTGGAGCCGTGGTAGGGATGATTGTGGACGACCACGTCGCCATCGTACCACTCGCCGTCCTCCAGCGTTGCCTGGATACCGCGCAGGTAACCGGGGATCGAACCGATGTGCATCGGCGTCGATTCCGACTCGCACAGCGTGTTGAACTCGACGTCGAACAGGCCAGCGCCGAGATCCTCGGATTCACGGATGATCGAGGAAAAGGACATGCGGTAGAGCACATGCGCCATTTCCTCGGCGATGGTTTCGAATGAACCGCGGATGACCTGCAGCGTGATGGGATCGATTTCGGCCGGCATCTCCTTGAGCGCCACGGCCTGAGCCATACTGATCATGATTTCCTCCCTTTGTTTCAAGCCACGCCGGCGCGATGGACACGCGTGTTGCCGTATTCGAGCGTCTCGGCGACGTAGCCGGGCGGCACCAGGGTCGTTGAATCGTGCTGGACGAGGATCGCCGGTCCGGTCACCTTGTCGCCCGCGTAAAGCTTCGTGCGATCGTAGCGAGGTGTCTCCAGCGTGCGGCCGTCGTCGAAGGTCGTCGCCCGGACGAACATCAGTGCCCGATCGATGCTGGAGCCGTCTGTGGGCCTGACTTTCGGTATAGCGATACGTTTCACGGCGGCGCGGCCGATGGCACGCAAGGTGATCAGCTCCACCTCCTGCTCGCGATAGCTGTAGCCGTAGTCGAGCTGATGCTGGTCGTGGAAGCTGGTGACGATTACCGCCTTGTTGGCTTGCGTGACTGGTTCCTCCGGCATCTTTGCGCGCAGTTCGAAGCCCTGGCCGTGATAGCGGCATTCCGCGACGATCTCGATCTTCTGTTGGTCGCGCGCAATGCCGTCTGCGTCGAGGTCCGCCACGACCCGCTCGCGCAACGAGGCAGCGGCGCGGTTGACACGCTCGAGCTGCGCATCGCCGGCCGCGTTGAGCTCGACGATAATGGCCTCGGTCTGCTCGTATTGGAGGTCGGTCTTCAACAGGCCAACGGCTGCCGTTATGCCCGGCGCCACAGGAACGATCACGTCTCGCGCCGAGATCGCCTCCGCCAGCGCCGCGCCGTGCAGCGGTCCCGCGCCGCCAAAAGGTAGGATCGAGAACTGGCGTGGGTCGATGCCGCGCGCCACCGAATTGGAGCGGATGGCGAGCGCCATGTTGTTGTTGATGATCTTGATGATGCCGAGCGCCGCGTCCGTCACCGACAGACCGAGCGGCTTCGCGATCCTTTCCTCGATCGCCCTCCTTGAAAGCGCCGGATCGAGCTTCAGGTCGCCACCCAGCACCAGGTCGGGGTCGAGGCGGCCAAGCACGATCTGCGCGTCGGTCACCGTAGGCTCCGTGCCGCCGCGGCCGTAGCAGGCTGGGCCCGGCTCGGAACCCGCCGAGCGCGGCCCCACGTTGAAGGCACCCGCCTCGTCGATGTAGGCGACCGAACCGCCGCCGGCGCCGATCGTGACGAGATCGATCATCGGCGTTAGCACGGGATGACCGGACACGTAGGTGTCGCGCGGGTTCATGATCTTGACCCGCCCGTCCGGGATGGTGCTGATGTCGGCCGAGGTGCCGCCGATATCGACGGTGATGATGTTTCTCACCCCCGCCATCTCGCCTTCCGAGGCGCCGCCGATGACGCCGCCGGCCGGACCGGACATCAGGATGCGCACCGGGCGCGTCGCGCAGGCCTGGACGGTGGAGACGCCGCCGTTCGATTGCATGATGCGCAGCTTGGACGACACTCCGGCCTCGCGCAGCTTCGATTCCAGATCGCGCAGGTAGAACGCGGTTTTCGGGCCGACATACGAGTTCATCGCCGCGGTCGAGAAGCGCTCGTATTCCCTCATGACGTTGGCGACCTCGCTCGACAGCGTCACATAGGCATCCGGCATCTCTTCCAGCACGATGTCCCTGGCACGGCGCTCGTGGGCATCGTTCAGGAACGAGAACATGAAGCCGATCACGACCGAGTTGATGCCGCGCTTCTTGAAGAGCCTGGTCGCCTCGCGCACCTCGTTCTCGTCAAGCGCCGTCTCGACATCGCCGCGCGGCGGGAGGATGCGCTCGGAGATGGCGATGCGGTTGCGGCGCTTCACCAGAGGCTGGCTCTGCCATGGCACCATGAAGTGAAGCGAGAAATTGTACGGGCGCTTGTGCCGCCCGATATGCAGGATGTCACGGAAGCCGCGCGTCGTGAGCATCCCTGTTTCCGAGCCGTTGTGCTCGATCGTGATGTTGGTCGCGGTGGTCGTTCCATGGACGATAACATCCACTTCGGACGGCTCGATCCCGGCCAGGCCGCAAATGCCCCTGACGCCTTCGACCACGCCGATGGACTGGTTTTTCAAGGTCGTCGGAACCTTGTGATAGAACACTCCTCCGGCGCATTCGAGCACCAGGTCCGTATTTGTTCCGCCGACGTCAACGCCAATGCGCGCCATGTTCACTTCCTCCCGATGGACGAAGGCGCGTCCCGAGGGACGCGCCAGCCAAGTCATTCAGCCGCAATCCGCGCGGCGTTGACCGTGTTGAGATACTCGACGCATTCGTCCACGCTGTGGACGTCGGCGAACTTCGCGTCGATGTCGTAGAGGTTCCACGCAACCGCGCCCGGAACGCGATCACCGATGCACTCACGCACCGCGATGGTACGGAAGCCGTCTGCCAGTCCATCGCAGATCGTGGTGCGCACGCATGCCGTCGCGGTGACACCGGTCACCAGGATCGTGTCGACGCCAGCCGCCCGAAGCAGGCCGGCCAAGCCGGTGCCATGGAAAGAGCTCGCCCGCTTCTTGAGTAGCGTGTATTCGCCTTCGATCGGCGCAATGCGGGAGTCGATCGCCCACAGTTCCTTGTCTTTCAGGTTGACGACATCGATCGGGATCTTGCAGTGCCAGAGGCCCATGTCGGTGAAACCGGCATTGCGATCGGTGATCTCATAGGCCGTCGTGACGTGAATGACCGGGTGGCCGTGGGCACGGCAGGCCTTCAGCAGCCTCTGCATGCCCGGGATGATCTCATTGTCCATTGCATCCTGGTCGCAGGTGAAAGGGTTGCCGGGTCGCGTCCATGCGTTGGCGAGATCGACACTAACCAGCGCGGGCCGCTTGCCGAAGCCTACGCGGCGCTGAAAACCGCGTTCCTGATAGATTTTGGTCGATGCCGCGAACGCCTGCTGCAGCATGCGATCGAGTTCCTTGTTGTCCACGTCGCTCATGACGGTTCCTCTGTCTGTGCCGGCATTGCGGCATTGTTGCTTCCGATGACCGAGGAACATTCCCGTCCGCCGGTATCCGCCGAAAGATTGCCGCGTCTCCATCTTGAGCTGAAATGGTCTTTGGCCAATTATTCTTGCGCCAAACGCATCAATCGGGCAGGGATGGTCATGGACACCGAAGCGGGCCTGGAGCTCACCCATTCCTTCCTCGTCGTGGCGGAGGAGCTGAACTTCCGCCGCAGCGCCGAGCGTCTTAACGTCGATCAGTCGGCGCTCACTCGACGTATTCAAAAGCTGGAGCACATATTGGGGTTCGCGCTGTTTGAACGCACGACGCGCGAAGTGACCCTGACGCCGGCTGGACGCTCCTTCTACGAGCAGAATGCCGCGCTTCTGCAGAGCTATTCCAATTCGGTGAAGGCGGCCCGGCTAATCGCCGAAGGCAAGACTGGCAGCCTGCGGGTAGCGTACATGGCCTTTGCCGCAACAGAGTTGATGCCCTTCGCCGTGTCACGCTACCGGCAGCTTTATCCGCATATCGACGTCAACCTCCGCTACATCCGGACCCAAGGCCAGAAGCTTGCACTCGCGCATGACGAAGTCGACGTCGGCTACATGATCGGCCCGTTCGACCACGCCGATTTCCATACCCTCCTTCTCTCTGCCGACCCGCTCTACGTGGTCACTCCGAGGAACCACCGGTTTACACGGCTGCACGAAGTGCGGCCGACAGACCTTGCCGAAGAAGACATCATTCTCGGCGACATGATCGAGTGGGAGGCCTATCGCTGGCGCCTCGACGACATGTTTTCTGCCGAAGGCACGCGGCTCAACATCAAGCTGGAGGCTTCCAACACGCTGGCGCTGCTCGGCCTTGTCGCCGCGGGGCTCGGCATCACGATTTATCCAGAAAGCCTGATCAACTTCCTCGGACGCAACGTCGAGATCCGGCCGATCCTCCATCAGGATTTCCGCATTCAAACGGTGCTGGTGTGGAAGCGCGCCAACCGTGCCAAGGCGGTCCGGAACTTTATCGAGGTGGCGAAGCATTTGCCCGCGCGTGGTTGATCGCGGCCAGCGCTCAGAAGGGCCGACATCACTGACACAGTGAGACCGACAATCGGAGCATGGCCATGCACACCATCTTTCGGCTTCAGAAAAAAGAACCGCTCCGAATGTCGGAAATGCTGCCGCAGACGGTTGTCACGGTTCTTTGAAGTGTTGGGGTCATGCGCATGCTGTTCGTGGAGCAAACGTATGGTTCTTGCTTGCGTATGTCGACTTAAATCTTGTCGAGCCGCCCCCGATCGCAGCAAATTCACCGCTGACACGCAGCAACTCGGTTGCTCGATGCTGCTGCCTACCCTGTCGATCCTTGACTTTCCGCGCCAGACATCCCATGTGTGGTGCATGTCGACCAAGCGCTTCGCCATTTTCCTTACGCGGTTGTGTCCAATCGCGGACCACTGACCCCCGGCCCGGTCGTGTCGCGCTCCGGGTGAGGGGGTCGAGCCTGCAGTCCCACAAGTGGGATCGACGCGGGCAGTCAGGGCGACAGAAATCCATCATATCCAATAATCGACCGTAGCGGCGCCACAATACGCCTGCGGTCCAAGCATCAGAAAGGAAGTCCACGAATGGCTTCCGATACGAAAAAACTTCGCAAACCGACGATCACCATGACACGCACCGACCATGAGAGGCTGTTGCGGCTGGCCGACACTCACGCGACGCGAAATCCTGCGGCCGCAGATGAACTTCTGGCGGAACTCGATCGCGCGCGTGTCGTGGCAGACGGACGGATCGCGGTCGACGTCGTCCGCATGGGCTCAACCGTTCGCTTTGTCAGCGACCTTGGAGAAGACAGGCGCGTGACGCTGGTCTTCCCAGGCGAGGCGGATATCGCCGAAGGCAAGGTTTCGATCCTTACGCCGATCGGCGCTGCGCTGATCGGCCTTTCGGCTGGGCAGTCGATCAACTGGACCGCGCGCGACGGCCGCGTCCATCGCTTGACGGCGGAAAGCGTCGAGGCCCCGATGCCGGCTTCGACACCGTCAACGGCCTGTCGAGTTGCGGGCCGGGTCATGACGGAGGTCCGGCCGCCCTGTCGCCTCTCGCTCTTCGGAGGTTGCCTCCTCGCAGGATCGTAGCCCCTGCGCCGCTGTATAGCGGCCAGGGATCTCCCTTCCGTTTCAACGCAACCGCTCCCGAGCGGAGCGATGGAGAGCTGCGATGTTTACCGATACCTGCATACTGACGACCAAAGACTTCACCATTCTTGAGGTCTTGCGCGACCGCTGCCTCAGCATGGAGGATCCTCTGGCGGAGATCCTGAAGAGGAAAATCGAGACCGCCGTAGTAGTCTTCCGCGAGGATGTTCCCGTGAACGTCGCTACGATGAGCAGCCGCATCACCTTCAGCGTCGATGGACGGGATCCGGACACCCGCATCCTGTCCCATGAGCGCACGACGCCGGCGGTCGGAATCTTCCTGCCCGTCACGACGGCGCGGGGGGTTAGCGCTGCTGGGACTCGTCGAGGGACAGGATTTCGTGCTGACGGGCAACGAAGGGCGCGACGAAAGGGTCGTGTTGGAGAAGGTCCAGTACCAACCTGAGGCCGCACGCCGAGAAGACGAAGCGCTGGTCGGCCTGTCCGATCATGCACGACGGAAGCCGTCGCTGAAGCTGATCCGCTGCGCGTTCGATGGCCAGCCGCAGCTGGTTTCCGCGGTATCCGAGGGTCTCGACGATCCGGACCCCTCCGCCGCGTGAGGCTGAAGGCTTTGGATCGTCCTCTCTTCGCACGAGTCACGATCTCCGGTGCCGTCTAGTCTAACCAGAAGGCACCGGGGATCCGTCATTATCCATCTGGAGGCAAGCATGATGAGCAAGCTGTCCCTTCCCCATCGCCGCATATCTGCGGGCGACCATATGCGCCTGCAAGCGCTCGCCCGTTCGCTCGCGGAACAGTCGCATCCGCTGGCGGCGGTCTTTGCAGGCGAGCTCGACCTTGCTGAACTGCGCGATCCGGACGACATGCGGCAAGACACGGTGTCACTCGACCGCTTCGTTACCTACCGGATCATGGGCTCGGAGGGATCTGAGCGGCGCCTTCTGATCCATCCGGAAGACCAGATGTGGCCCCCCGCGGAGGTATCCGTGGCGACGCCTTTGGGAATCACGCTGCTCGGGCTGTCGGCCGGCGACCGCATGCCCGTCGTCGGCACGGGCCTGCCGGAACCGCCGTGGGTCGAAGTCTTGGCCATCGGCTCGGCGGCATCCGGGGGCCTCGCCCGGCGACCGACCTTCTTCCCCGCCAGTCCATCGCGAGCACCAGGCCTGTCATTGGCGGACAATCAACGATAGCGTAGAACCGTAGCATACCGCACGATCGTACCGCCTCGACACAAGGAGAGTGATGGAGCTTTATTCGCTGCCTCTGATCATCGCTCTTCCGTTCGTGGCAGGTCTTGCGGCCACCTTGCTTCCGTCGGACTCGCGCGCACCCGCGACCTGGTTGGCATGCGCAACGACGCTGGCCTGTCTGGCGTTGACGCTCTCGCTCTACCCTTCCGTCCATGGCGGAGGGATTGTCCGGCAAAGGTTCGAATGGATTCCCTCGCTGGGCCTCGACGTTGCCCTGCGGATGGACGGGTTCGCGTGGATCTTCGCGGCGCTTATCAGTGGGATCGGGCTTCTCGTCGTCGTATATACGCGCTACTACATCTCGCCAGAGGATCCCGTCCGCCGCTTCCATCTTTTCTTCCTGGCGTTCACGGGGTCGATGCTGGGCGTGGTGCTCGCCGGCAACCTGATCCTCCTAGTCGTGTTCTGGGAACTCACCAGCATCTTCTCCTTCCTGCTGATCGGCTACTGGCATCATAACCAGGCCGCGCGCGACGGCGCCCGCATGGCGCTGACGATCACGGCGATCGGCGGCCTAGCGCTGCTGGGCGGAGTTCTCGTAGTTGGTCATATCGTCGGCAGCTACGATCTCGACACGGTGCTGGCATCGGGTGACGCTATCCGGAACCACGATTTGTATGTCCCGGCGCTTTTGCTGATCCTGCTCGGAACGCTCACCAAGAGCGCGCAGTTTCCCTTCCAGTTCTGGCTGCCCAACGCCATGGCCGCACCCACGCCCGTCTCGGCGTTCCTGCATTCGGCAACCATGGTCAAGGCGGGCGTCTTCCTCATGGCCCGGTTGTGGCCAGTGCTTTCAGGTACGCCTGAATGGTTCCTCATCGTTGGTCTGGCAGGAATGATCTCGCTGGTGCTCGGCGCCTATCTCGCGATGTTCCAGCAGGACCTCAAAGGACTGTTGGCCTATTCCACGATCAGCCATCTGGGGCTGATCACGCTGTTGCTCAGTCTCGGCAGCCCGCTCGCCGCGGTCGCCGCGATCTTCCATATGCTCAATCACGCCACTTTCAAAGCATCTCTATTCATGGCCGCGGGTATCATCGACCATGAGACGGGCACGCGCGACCTGCGGCGACTCTCCGGCCTGTTCCAATACATGCCAGTCACGGGCACCTTGGCCATGGTCGCAAGCGCCGCCATGGCTGGCGTGCCACTGCTGAACGGCTTCCTGTCAAAGGAGATGTTTTTCGCGGAAGCGGTCGAGACCCATGCCGACTCCTGGCTGGACACGGCGGCGCCTTACGCGGCCGTTCTCGGCAGCGCGCTCGCCGTTACGTATTCAATACGGCTCATCCACTCGATCTTCCTCGGGGTGCCCCCCGAGAGCTTTCCGCGCGAGCCGCACGAACCACCCTTCTGGATGGGCTTCCCCGTTATGTTCCTGGTGGTGGCCTGCCTCGTCGTCGGCATCATTCCGGGGCTGACAATCGGACCGTTCCTGCAGGTCGCGGTGTCCTCGGTGCTTGGCGCCGCGACACCCCAATACAGTCTGGCGGTATGGCACGGCTTCACCCTGCCGCTGGCGATGAGCGCGATAGCGTTGGCGGCCGGCACACTGCTCTACCTGTTCGCCGGCGGCTACCTCGAACGGGCCGAAAGCCAGTTCCTTTTCGGCCGGATACAGGGCCGACGCATCTTCGAGCTGGTCATGGTCGCGATCTCATGGCGAGGCGCGCGCCTTGTCGAGCAGGTCTTCGGCACGAGGCGCTTGCAGCCGCAGATGCATCTGCTCGTCGCCGCCGCGGTCGCCGCCGCCGCGACCCCGCTTTTCGCCTCGGGGCTTGGCTTCGGAACCTATAGCGGCGGGCGGACGGATTTCGCCTTCGCCGGCCTGTGGGCCATTGGCATGGTCTGCGCGGTCGCGGCCGCGCAGCGGGCCAAGTTCCACCGTCTCGCGGCTCTGGTGCTGCTCGGGGGAACCGGGCTCGTCACCTGCCTGTCTTTCGTCTGGCTGTCGGCACCGGACCTTGCGGCGACACAGCTCCTCGTCGAGATCGTTACGACTGTGCTCATATTACTCGGCCTGCGCTGGCTGCCCAAACGATCCGAAGCGCTGCGCGAGCCAATCGGGCCACTCGCCCGCGCGCGACATTTCCGCGATCTCACGATCGCCGTGGTGGCGGGTGTCGGGATGACGGCGATCTCCTACGCCGTCATGACGCGCAAACCGCCCGACACCATCGCCCACTTCTTCATTGAAAAGGCCTACAGCGAAGGCGGAGGACGCAACGTCGTAAACGTGATCCTCGTCGACTTCCGGGGCTTCGACACGCTGGGTGAGATCACCGTGCTTGGCATCGTCGCGCTGACCGTATTCGCCCTGCTGCGGCGCTTCCGCCCTGCGCCGGACAGTATTGAACGACCGGAGCAGCAGCGTGTCCAATTGTCCTATGACGAGGCCGAGCCGGACCGGGGGGCAGGCGCGACGCCCGCGGAATACCTCTATGTGCCTTCTGTGCTCGTGCAATGGATGTTCCCGGTGGTGATTGTGCTGGCGGCCTATCTCTTCCTGCGCGGCCATGACGCCCCGGGGGGAGGCTTCGCCGCGGGCGTGGCGATGGCGGCGGGCTTCGTCCTGCAGTACATGGCAGGGGGAACGGTCTGGGTGGAAGACCGGCTGCGCATTCTGCCGGTCAGATGGATCGGCGCCGGCCTTCTGCTGGCGGCCTTGACGGGCGCCGCCTCCATGCTGGTCGGCGACGCTTTCCTCACTTCATACTTTCGGTACGTGAGCCTGCCGCTCCTCGGGAAACTCCCGATGGCGAGCGCAACCATGTTCGATCTCGGCGTGTTCAGTCTCGTCGTCGGCGCCACGGTGCTGATGCTGATCGCGATCGCCCACCAGTCGATCCGTCGCCTGCGGGCGGCTCGCCTCGAGGAGGAACGCCAGGTCGTGGAGGAGAGCCGGCAATGGAACTGACGCTTGCAGTCGCCATCGGCGTTCTTACCGGATCGGGCGTCTGGTTGATCCTACGACCGCGCACCTACCAGCTCGTCATCGGCCTTTCGTTGCTTTCCTACGCGGTGAACCTCTTCATCTTCAGCATGGGTCGCCTGCGCGTAGGGGCAGCTCCCGTACTGGGTGCGGACGGCTCCGGAAATCCTGCCGACTTCGCGGACCCGGTTCCGCAGGCGCTGGTGCTCACTGCAATCGTGATCGGCTTCGCAACGACCGCTCTTCTGCTGGTGGTCCTGATCGCCGCCCGCGGCCTCACCGGCAGCGACCACGTCGACGGGCGGGAGTCGCGCTGATGGAGTGGACGCGACACCTTCTGGTCGTTCCGATCCTGCTCCCGCTGGTGACCGGGGCGTTGCTGCTTCTGATCGACGAGTCGCGGCACACATTGAAGGCGCTGGTCAGCCTCGCTTCAACGGCGCTGCTCCTCGTCGCGAGCGTGATGCTTATGTGCATGGCGAATAGCGTTCCGGGCGCAAGCGATATCGTTTCCTTGTCCTACGCGGTCGCGAGTTGGCCCGCGCCGTTCGCCATAGTGCTCGTGCTAGACCGACTGGCCGCCCTCATGCTCGTCCTCGCCGCCGTCATTGGGTTCGCGTCGCTGGTGTACTCGCTGGCTCGCTGGCACAGGGCCGGACCGCACTTCCACAGCCTCTTCCAGTTCCTGCTGATGGGACTTGCTGGCGCGTTCCTGACGGGCGACCTCTTCAATCTCTTCGTCTTCTTCGAGGTAACGCTGGCGGCGTCCTACGGCCTGCTGCTGCACGGCTCCGGAGCATTCCGCGTCCGATCGGGACTGCACTACATCGCGATAAACCTGGCGGCGTCGCTTCTTTTCCTCATCGGCGTCAGCCTGATCTACGGAGTCGCCGGCACGCTCAACATGGCCGACCTGGCGGTTCGCCTGCACGCCGTTCCGGCCGAGGACCGGATGCTGCTGCAGGCGGGTGCGGCGATCCTGGGCATCGCCTTCCTGGTCAAGGCTGGCATGTGGCCGCTCTGCTTCTGGCTTCCTTCCGCTTACATGGCTGCCGCCGCCCCAGTCTCCGCCATCTTCGTCGTTCTCACCAAAGTCGGCGTGTACGTGCTCCTGCGCCTGAGCCTGCTGCTCTTCGGCAGCGAAGCAGGCGAACTGACAGGCTTCGGCGGGACGGTCATGCTTTGGGGCGGCATGGCGACGGTCGCCTTTGCCACATCCGGCGTGCTCGCCTCGCAGGCGATGGGGAGGCTGGCCGGCTACAGCGTGCTGGTTTCTTCGGGGACCTTGCTGGCCGCTGTCGGCATGGGCGACGCGGCGGTCGTGTCAGGAGGGCTGTTCTACCTCGTCAGCTCGACCCTGACGACAGCGGCTTTCTTCATGCTGGTTGAACTGGTGGAGCGCGCGCGTGAACCGGGCGCCGACCTGCTCGCCGTCACCAGGGAAGCCTATGGCGAAGACGGCGGCGAGGACGAGGAACGTGACGACGAGGAAGTCGGCGTCGTCATGCCGGGCGCGCTCGCCATCCTCGGCGTGTGCTTCGGATGCGTCGCTCTTTTGCTTGCGGGCCTGCCGCCGCTTTCGGGCTTCGTTGCCAAGTTCGCCATGCTGACGGGCATGTTGAACCTGGACGGGCTGGGAACTCCGGCCGGCATCCCACCGAGAACCTGGCTGCTGGTCGCACTGGTCATTCTGTCCGGCCTGGCGGCGCTGCTCGCCATGATGCGCAGCGGCATCGGCACTTTTTGGGCGCCGCTCGAAGCCGTCGTTCCGCGCGTGCTGGTGGTGGAGATCGCGCCGGTCGTTGGGCTGCTGGCGCTCTGCCTGTTCCTGACGGTCAAGGGAGGCGCGATGATCGAGTACACCGAAGCGGCGGCCCTCTCGCTGCACGATCCTTCGAGCTACATCCAGGGCGTCTTAGGCCCGGAGCAAGCGAAGGCCGTCGCCAGATGACCCGTGCGCTGCCCTACCCCATTCTGACTGCGGCGTTGCTGCTGACGTGGATGCTGCTGACGTCATTTTCGCCACCGCAGTTCATACTCGGAGGGCTGGTCGCTGTCGCGGCCTCCCGTGCGATGGCGGCGCTGCAGCCGTCGAAGCCAAGGCTGAGACGGTGGCAGTTGATCCCCCGCCTTGCCGGGATCGTGGCACTGGACATCCTGCGCTCGAACATCGCTGTCGCTCGCATTGTGATCCAACGTCGCGGCCGCAAACGCAAATCCGGCTTCGTGGCCATACCGCTCGACCTTCGCGATAGGACGGGGCTCGCCGTGCTCGCCTGCATCGTCACCAGCACGCCTGGCACTGCATGGATCGAGTACGCCCAGGATTTGAACGTCCTTCTGATCCATGTTCTCGACCTCGTCGACGAAGAGGAATGGATCACCCTGATCAAGAGCCGCTACGAAAGTCTTCTCATGGAGATATTCGAATGACCGCCATCATACTCCTTTGGTCCGTGACGGCCGCACAGATCATGCTGGTGGCCGCCATGGGCTGCTACACCTACCGCTTGATCCGCGGCCCTCGCGCGCAGGACCGGGTACTCTGCCTCGATGCCATCTATGTGAGCGCCATGCTTCTGGTGCTCACGGTCGGCATCCGCGCCGGAAGCCCGATCTATTTCGAGGCGGCCCTGATCATCGCGGTGCTGGGCTTCGCCTCGAGCGTGGCTCTGGCGAAGTTTCTCATGCGCGGCGAGGTGATTGAATGACACACGCTGGAGCACTACCCGCCTGGGCGGCGCTGCTGACAGCTTTCCTCGTTCTGCTGGGCGCCGGACTGACCCTCCTCGGTGCAATCGGAACCCTGAGGTTCGGCAGCTTTTTCGAGCGCGTGCATGCTCCGACGCTGGGTACAAGCTGGGGAACAGTCGCCATTGTGCTCGCCTCGATCGTCCGCTTCTCGGCGCTGGGTTCGCGCCCTGTCGCGAATGAACTCCTGATCGGCGTCTTCATCACCGTCACAACCCCGGTCACGCTGATGCTGCTCGCACGCGCAGCCCTTTATCGCGACCGGGCGGAGGGAAAACAGGGCGTGCCTGCCCGATCGATCTTGCGACCGCCGCGTGGCCGAAACCAGCAGGGGGAAAGTGGCGGCGGCCAATGAACGCGCCGCCACGATTGTGGACGGCCTAACGCCGTCGTCCGGCCCCGGCCGCCTTGGCGCCAAGTTCCGATACCGTGGCCGCATCCTGAATTTTCCTGTCCTTGCCCTGCTTCGGCTTGCGGGCTTCTCGATTGCCGTTTCTCTTGGCCA
The DNA here is from genome assembly GCF_006442815.1 of Mesorhizobium sp. B2-4-3. Taxonomy (GTDB): domain Bacteria; phylum Pseudomonadota; class Alphaproteobacteria; order Rhizobiales; family Rhizobiaceae; genus Mesorhizobium. The sequence goes on along the minus strand of NZ_VFVL01000025.1, from coordinate 23,245 downwards.
TTTCCGGTTTCCTTCGTGCATGGTTGAGCGGTCCACCGAAGCGGACGCGCAACGCTGAGAATTTGAGTCGATAGGAAGCTCCCTGACCTGACGGAATTGATCCGCTAGGCCAGGGCTAGCGGCCTGTCTTGGGCCGCTTCCGGAAGGGAAGTCCGCGTGTTGGAATCCTGTTCACAGACACATCATGGCCAGGCTGCGCTCGAAGTCAAATGGATGGAATGCCGCACGGCGCCGCGCGGTTCGCTTGCGGCGTTGCGCCCGATTATCGCCAGCGCATGGCACTGCCAGCGTCCGAAGGCCGCACCCGGTCCCAACCCGTTGAATCGGCTGCGTCCAATGGCCATATCCGGAGCATGGTTATTCCGGGCAGTCGCAAAAAATACCTGGTCGTCTCGGCGTCCCTCCTGACGCGTTCGTAGCCCGAGCGGCTCGAACGCTCCGTTCGCCGTCTCGGGAACCTTCACCCACAATCAGACAGACTGGCACGGCGCTGCTTCCTAGCGATGCGGCGAGCGTCGGAGACGCGCGCCCGGTGCCTTGCGTCAAGTCCGTTCACCGATGCCTATTCGAAGGCCGCGTGGAACGGGCCTGGCGAACTCGAAGGAGGACAACATGTCCATATCCAAGTATTGCTCGCGCACGGTTCGACGGCAGGCTCCTGCGCTTCGCCAATCCCGAGCCACCGTCGCGCAACTGTTCCTACGGGCGGTTCAACGCTGGCAACGGAACCGTGCCATGGCCGCGCTTGAAGGCCTGGACGACAGGACCCTTGAAGACATCGGGATAGCGCGAAACGAAATCCCGCAGTTAGCGGAAAGCTTCTTTAGGCCGTCGGAACATGGAAGGTGGAGCTCCGTCGCAAGGCATCCGCCAATCGATCGGCAATTTCAGCGACCTGTCTAACAAGGGCAGCAGCAATGGACACGACAACAAGAACAATTGTCGCAGTGGGCCTTTTCGCCCTGATGCTCGTCGCTTTCCTGGCGATCTGAACCTCGCGTATCGGCTTGCCGGGACTGGCGTCGCTTTCAGAGACGAGGCTTTATCGGCTAGGGTGCGTATCATGTGCATGGAGACTTTCGTCAGAATTTCGAGGCTTGCCCGGCAAGGACGGATCCTTTCCCGGAGCAGACCCTCCATCCCTCGATCCCGCACGTAATCCTGCTCCGGGACCTTCCATAAAACCTGCGGTTCATTCCAGCGGCCCCTTGCGGCGCCGCGTCGATGGAGCGTTACATGAAAATTTCCCGTTCGAGGCGCATTTGCCTTTCCTGCGGCCGATCATTGCCAAGAGCAGCCTCCCGGTTCCCTTGGTGCATAGCCTCGGTAGTCGTGCCGGCCGCGTTGGTGGATCACCCGCCGCCGCACCGTCCGCCGGCTGGCCGCTTCGCGTCGTGGCAGGTGATGCTATGAACTCGGTGCTGAACCTGGCGCTTCAACGTGCCGACACGGCGAGCATCGCCTTCGACTGTACTGCCGCTCATCGGCCCGGACGCGATCCCCACGCTGGCTTTGCGTCCGGGAGGGCCGTCCATCTTGGCGGCTCCGTTGCCCTCGATGAATCGCACGGCTTCTCGCGGCATCAACGGGGCGACCAAGCACGGCCCATGATGACGGTGACCGACCTGCTTGAAGAACAGGACATCCTGCTCGGCGTGCACGCCAAGGGAAAGCGGTCAGCCCTCGCCAGAATCGCGGCCTGCCTCGGGGAAAGAGCGGGCGTGGGCCAAGGTGCCGTTCTTGCGGCCCTGCTTCGCCGCGAGCGACTCGGCTCGACCGCGATCGGGCGCGGTGTCGCGATCCCCCACGCACGACTTGACGGGGTATCTGCGCCGGCGGCGATGGTCGCGACGCTGCAGCGCCCTGTCTGGTTCGACGCGCCCGATAGCGATCCGGTCGATCTGCTGCTGGCCGTCCTATGGCCGAAATCCGACAGCGCGGGCTTCCTGCCCGCTTTGGCTCAACTTTGCCGTCTCGTGCGCCACCCCGAGCTCCGCGACCGCGTTCGTACTTCAGGGACGCCGGCTGAGGCTCTCGATTGGATGGCATCCTTCGACGAAAGGGTCGCCGAGCCACCCAACGGCATCCTTTGAGGGCGGTGCTATACCCGCCCCCTGGGACTCCGGCGGGAGGCGCGCACGTGAACGGCTTGCCTGCTCACGAGCTTGTCGCAGCCTCGAAAGAGGGCAGGCTGTCCGCGAAGCTGGCGAGCTTCGGCACCGTCTCGCGGGCCGTTCGAAGCGCAATCTGCGCAGCCTGCCCGAGTCGTCAAATCTGTTCGACTTGCCTGGCACCGTAGATCTGCCCGCAATGCGGTCGAGGATGCGTTCCGCGGGCTGCTCGCCGCTGGACGGGAGGGCCCATTCGCGCCGAAAGCCGCGTTGCGGGCTCGTCTTTCGGACTTGTTCCCCATCTTCGCCGTGCTATCTTCGCCCACGTGGTCCCTCCCGAACGGGGCCGAGCGCACGCAAGGCCATCGATGGACCTCGATCCCCTGCTCCTTTCCCGGCTTCAATTCGTATGGGTCATCGGCTGGCACATCCTGCTGCCTGCCTTCACCGTTGGCCTCGCGTCCTATATCGCCCTCCTGGAAGGCTTGCATTTCTTCACCGGACAGGAGATCTACTTCCGCATTTCAGGCTTTTGGATAAAGATTTTTTCCGTCGCCTTCGGCATGGGCGTGGTGTCGGGCATCGTCATGCCCTTCCAGTTCGGCACCAACTGGAGCCGTTATTCCGATGCCACGGCAAATGTCCTGTCGCCGCTTTTCGCCTACGAAGGGTTGACCGCCTTCTTCCTTGAGGCCGCGTTTCTCGGAGTGTTGCTGTTCGGCCGGAATCTGGTTCCGCGCTGGGCTCACTTCGTGGCGGCGCTGATGGTGGCTTTCGGCACGCTTCTGTCATCCTTCTGGATACTTTCCGCCAATAGCTGGATGCAGACGCCGGTTGGTTACGAACTGGTCGACGGCCGCTTCTATCCGAAAGACTGGTTCGCGATCGTCTTCAATCCCTCCTTCCCGTACCGCCTCGGCCACACGGTGGTCGGTTTCTATGTCACCACCGCATTCGTCGTCGTAGGCGTGGCCGCCTGGCTGGTCCGGCGCGGCCGCTCCGTGGCCGAGGGATCGCGCATGCTGTCGATGACGTTCTGGCTGCTGACGATCCTCGTCCCGCTGCAGATCCTGCTCGGCGACGAGCACGGGCTGAACACGCTCGAGCATCAACCCGCGAAACTGGCGGCAATCGAGGCGCATTGGGATACTGGACGGCGCGTGCCGCTAGTGCTGTTCGCCCTGCCCGACGAGCGGAACGAAGCGAACCGTTATGCGGTCGAGGTGCCCCTGCTTGGCAGTCTGGTCCTAACCCATGATATCAATGGCGAGATCCGAGGCCTGAAGGAATGGCCGCGCGACCAGAGACCGCCGGTGGCAATTCCGTTCTTTGCCTTCCGCATAATGGTCGGGATCGGCCTCCTGATGCTAGCGATGGTGGCGGCTAGCTGGTGGCTGCGCTGGAAAGGCAGGCTCTTCGATACCGCTTGGTATCTGCAAACCTGTCAATGGGTCGCTCCGCTCGGGTTCGTGGCGGTGCTGGCAGGCTGGACCACGACCGAGGTAGGGCGTCAGCCCTGGACGGTTTATGGGCTTCTCAGGACCGCTGATTCCGTTTCCCCGTCATTGACGGGGAGCGACGTGCTGATCTCGCTTGTCGGCTACATGGTCGCCTATCTGGTGATCTTCCCGGCCGGACTGATCATTATGGCGCGCTTCGTTCGCAAGGGCCGGGAAGTGGCCGAGAGCGAGCCGGAAGAGATCGAAAGCGGCCGCCCGGGCGGCCCCGTGCGCGCCCTGCCCGGCCCAGCGCAGCGACATGGAAAGGCTGGCTGATCCATGGAGCCGCTGGTTCTCGACTTCGTGCCACTATGGACGCTGATCCTCGGGATCGGCGTATGCTTCTACGTGATCCTGGACGGCTTCGACCTGGGTGTCGGCATCCTCTTCGGCTTCCAGCCGGACACCGCGTCTCGCAACTTGGTCATGAACTCGATCGCGCCGATCTGGGACGGCAACGAAACCTGGCTGGTGCTGGGCGGGCTGGCGCTCCTGGCCGCCTTTCCGCTGGCCTTCGCTATCATCATTCCTGCCGTCTATTTCCCCATTCTGGTGATGCTCCTAGCGCTGATCTTCCGCGGCGTCTCCTTCGAATTCCGCTATCGCGATGCCGAGCACAAAACTTTCTGGGACCATGGCTTCAGTTGGGGCTCGACCGTCGCTACCTTCGCGCAGGGCATGGTTCTGGGCGCCTTCATCCAGGGTTTCGAGGTGGATGGCCGGCATTTCGCCGGATCGTCGTGGGATTTCATCACACCCTTCTCCGTCGTGACGGGCGTCGCACTGGTGTTCGGCTACGGGCTACTTGGTGCCGGATGGCTGGTGCTGAAAACGGAGGGTGAGCTGCAGGTGCGCGCGCGACGTCACGGCCGCTGGTGCTTCCTGGGCGTTTTCGCAGCCATCGCGATCGTCAGCGTATGGACGCCACTTGCGAATGCCGGAATAGCCGCGCGATGGTTTTCCTGGCCCAATTTGCTCTTCCTTTCGCCCGTTCCGTTGGTGACAGCCCTGCTAGGCTGGCTCGAATGGCGCTCGCTCAACAACAGCTCCGAAGTGGCGCCGTTCAGCGCCGCCATCGGCCTGTTCCTGATCTCCTATCTCGGCATCGCAATCAGCCTTTGGCCGATGATCGTGCCGCATGTCTACACGCTGTGGGATGCCGCTTCGGCACCGAGCACGCAGGCGTTCCTCGCGGTGGGCACGCTGTTTCTTCTGCCGGTCATCCTCATGTATACCGGCTGGTCCTACTGGGTGTTCCGCGGCAAGGTGAAGGCGGACATCGGCTACCACTGACGGCCGAGGATCAGGCTTCTTCGCCGTTTACCTTCAGTCGCATTGCAGTTGCCACCGTATCGATGCCGACAGTGACAGCTATTGATTGGACGCATCAGTTCCGAACTACCTACGCGCGGAGACGAGTGGCAGATGGAATAGTGCCGATGATGTACCCTCCGGCCGGCCAAACTGTTTGCGGGAATTTTTAGGGCAAGGTACTCAGATGAAATTTAAGGACTTCTGGGGCTTGAACGTGGGGGAAAACGCCGCGATCGCCGTGTCATTGGCAGCACGCAAGAATGGTACGACCATGGGCGAGATCAGCAGTCACACCGGACAGAGCCAATACAACGTGTTCAAGCGCTTCAAGGAGTTCGGCCACGATGTCGTCTACGAAGGCAACGGAAGCGGTATGCGGATATGGCTTCGGCATAAGAACGGCATTCCATTCCCCGCCGATGCGGAGCCCGTTTCCGACAACTTGATCAAGAGCGACGAACTCGCTCTGCAACGTACCCTAAGGAACAGCCTTGATCTCGTCGAACCGGGTCTGAGGTGACTCGACGGCGGATCGGAAATGGATTTTCGAGACATCACCGCAGTGGATGCGAAGGGTCGCCACGTAGTCATCGAACTGAAGGCGAAAAAGGCCACCAAGGAAGCATTGGCTCAAATACTCGCCTACATGGGCGAGGTCGTCGTCACCAAGGAACTGCCATTAGCACAAATCCGAGGCATTCTAATCGCCCCTGACTTCCAGGAGCGCGCGGTTCTGGCAGCTAGGGTCACGCCGAACGTCACCCTAATGCGCTACCGTATGCCGCTGGCTTTTGAACTGGTGACCGGATAGGGATTCCAGACCTTTCCCCGCGAGCTAGCCGAGAGGTTCTTTCCGGCTCGTCGGCCCGGAGAATATTCTTGATCACCTATTCGTCCTGAATCGGATCCGTTGGCCACAACAGGCCAACAGACAATCAAAGCGATGACGACTTTCCTGCTGAAGACAAACTGCGAGTTGCACCTCCACGGGGCTGAACCGCGGCCGATCAACGCTTCTCAATGGGAGGGAGCGACCGTATCGGCCCTGCGCCCTCGCAAGCTGGAAGGTGGACCAGGAAAGGAAATTGCCTCCGGTGATGCGCTAGTCGTCTGGACCCATGAGGACCCTGAATTCGGAAACGGGCAAGGCCTGACGGCGACGGCGACGGCCGGCTCCGTTACGGATCGAGGGGAAACTCTGGATGTCGTCCTGCAGGAGGTAAAGCTAGTACAGCCTCATGTTCGGCTGAACGAACAGCCGCCCGGACCAAGCGGAAGCGCGCTGCTCGATTTCCTGAAAGGCAACCGTCACAGGCGGACGATCGAGGTCAGCGACGAGGACCTCTCTCAGTTCTGGAATGCGATTGGAAAGATTGACCGCGAGAGGCAGGCGCGCATTGGAGCCTATATGCGATCCATGCCGAAATCCGCCGAAGAGCAGGCTCTCGACGGCGATAGGCAGCAGATTGCTGAAGGGTTCGAAAGGCGGTTCGCCAACGTCGAGGTGCGTCCTGAGCAGGCAGCATTCAGGCGCGCCCTTATCCGTCTATATGGCACGAAATGTTTGATTAGCGGAAATCAGGTTGAAGCTGTTATCGAGGCTGCCCACATTGTCCCTTTCTCTGAGGGCGTTGAGTTCCGAAACGACGTGGGCAACGGGCTACTGCTTCGGGCCGACATCCATACACTGTTCGATAAGTCGCTGATTTCCATTCGTCCGGTGGATAGCCGGGTGATAGTCGCGCCATCTCTGAAGGGAAGCGCCTACGAGAAACTTGCGGGGCGACTGGTGCAGCACAAAGCCAGGCGAGAGTTCTTGGCTCGGCAGTACGTGGAATTCGCCCGTCGTAATCCATCAGGGAAGTCGTAGCTCTCCATGTCGCTATAGCTAACTATGCCCTGCGCGCTGCCCGCGAGCAGGGCATCTAGGAACGCTCGAGCTACGATCGCGGTTCAGGTCTTGTTTGGGAAAACATTTCCCGACCTACGCCGTCACTTCTTCGGCCTGTTCCGCTTCCTGTCCGCGGAGTCCGGACCGCTCAGGAGCAACCCCTTTCCTTCGGGCGACCAGCGGCTTCCCGTCAGGCTCAGTTGGAAACTGCGGTCGTGGTCGACGATTGTCTGGGGGCCCCGGTTGGCTGCGGCGTCGAGCAATTCCGCGAATCTCTCCTGCGCATCGGCAGCCGGCCAGGAGTTCAATTCGGTATCCGTAGGCTTTGGACCCCTCCCTTTTCCCGGACCTTTGCCCATGCCGAATCCTTATACTCACTCTGAGACTATGCTTAACGATTTGCCGGTGCTTCTTGCATACGTTCGCGCCGCACATTTCAAGCCACCATTGTAGTCGGATCGGACCCTTGAGCCCACATCTGAAAATGTTTGTCCTAGACACGAATGTAGTGAGTGAGCTCATCCGCAAAAGACCGCACCCAAACGTGGTCGGCTGGATAGCGGAAAAGGACACCTCGCTCGCGATCCCTTTTGGTTGCGTCATCGAGATTCAGCGGGGCATTGCGATGCTTCAACAAAGGGACGTAGCAAGATCTCTCCAGTTGCAGGATTGGCTTGACCGCCTTTTAAGGTCGGACATGGCTTTCCTCCCCATGGACGCTGACACTTCGAAGCTATACGCCCGAATGACCCTGGTTCCCGACCTCAAGGACCTGTGGATGCAATCTCCCCAAGCCAAGTCGGCAAGAATGAACCAGGACCTCGCGATCGCGGCGTCCGCCATCGTGCATCGCGCCGTCGTGGCAACGATAAACACGAAGGACTTCCTTCGGATTGACCGTCATTTCCCGCTGCCGGGACTTTTTGACCCCGCTTCACTCGAGTGGAGCATCCTTCCGAAAGGCGGACAACGACGGCCACGGACACCGACGCACCGTTTCGTGGCAGTTGCTCGCCCGCGCCATCAGGCAATCACTGCGCCTTCACTCCTTCGATGCACCCTTTGAGGGCTTTGCTCCGATGGCGAACTCGAGGGCGGGCACGACGTCCTTAAGAAGCCAGAGTCCCAGGTCCTTGGCGTCGGGCCAATCCTCGCGCCCACCAAGCTTATAAAGAACCATGGAGACCTTCTCCCATTGGCTCCCATGCGGGAAGAGCGCAGAGTGTACTCGCCAGGTTTCGCTGCTTTGGGAGTTCGGTTCGACGAACAGTGCCAGGTTCTGCAGTTCGCTGCGCGCCCTTCGTGCGGGATGCTCCACTTTCGCGAGAAGCGCTCCCTTGGCGACATTCTTGCCTTCGAAATGGGGCTCGAGTGCCGCCTGAATGTCGTAGAGCATCTCACGAAGCCGCCCGACGAGGATGGGCACTCCGTTTTGGACTTTCGCGCGAGCCAAGGCTCTCAGGCCGTCGACACCGGCGATGTCGGCAGGTTCCGGCTGCACGGCATGGGATTCACCTGAAACCAGGACCTTGATCTCGCGAACCGTTGGCCGCTTGCCCGCCTTGAGGTCCGCAACCACGGAAGCGACGGTTTCGTCCTGTGCAGTCGCCAGCGCGTACATGGCGGCGGCAGGCACGCTGCAGCCAATCAGGATCTTCCGATGCGGGCGCAGGTTGGTGTGCACCGCGATGTAGTTGCCGGCCCCTCGCCTGGTCAGCCGGCATGCCTGTTTGGACCAGCGCTCGAATACCTCCTGGCTGGGCGACTTGCCACGCACTTTCGCGAGCATCTCTCCGCAGTCAAAGACCTCCTCGGTCCTCTTCCGGCCGAGCGACGCGAACATCTCCCGGGCCTCTTCGAACGAGGCCACAGCGGCTTTCGGGATGCCGAGGCTGTCGTAGTCGATCGACTGCTCGCCGGTTTCCGCCGCACCGGACCGGCGGCTATTCGGCTGCCGCTGAGCAGTCGCGGCGACGTCGCTTGGCCGCGTAGCATGCTCGAGCTCCTGCGTGGCTTCGCCCAATGCCTTCGAACTATCCATCAATATAATCTCCCTACTATGCTTGTCGAAACGACTGCGGAACGGACCAAAACTCCATATCCGGCTCACGTACCAAGTGCCGTCACTTAGGACACTTTCATTTAAGAATGCAGGAGAAAGTCGGGAAATGTCTTCCCAATTCCGAAATCAATTATAAGGCAATCCAACGCGCACCGGCTCGCAATGCCTCGCGCAGTCGAAGCGTCGATGCCCGCAAGAGCGCGCACTTCGTCGGCCAACAATCTCTTTTTCGCAAACAGATTCTCAGCGATTCTGGCCAGCTCCGTCCGCTTGGCTTCGAGCAGGCTCTTGGCACGAGCGAACTCAGCGGTCAGGACTCCTTCCACCCGCTTCCTGAGATGCCCGTCCATGTGCAACGTGACCAGCAGTTCCTGATCGGTTGTTCCCGAAAGGTATGTCAGCCCGCTCCCCAACCCGTACGAAGCCTCGAACTGCAGCGCCAGCAGCGTGGCTCCATGAAGGTCGGATCCCTTCGCTCCGCCGGCGCCCGCTCCCTTCTGCCCAAGCACGACTTCTTCCGCGGCCAGTCCGGCGAGTCCAATCGCGATCAGGTCAAGGAACTGCTGTCTGGTCCGTTCGGCCAGGAAGGGTCGATCGAACCTGGCCCCGCCACCCCTTTGCTGTTCGTCTCCGGACGGATCGAAAGTATCCTTGATTTCCACATAAACCAGTTCTCCGATACCCAGCACAAGCCCGACAACCGCGTGGCCCGCTTCGTGAACTGCATTGCGTCGCAACATAGCATCAGGAACGGTAACAAGCTCAGGGAGTTGCGACTGGAGATCGTTGCGACTGATCTCCCGCCTGGCACGTCTAGCTCGACGGCGCGCGTCACGGACCAGTTGTTCGAGGCGGGCCCCGGTCCAGCCTTCCGTCCGATCGGCAACCAGCGCCCGATCGCTATCCTCAAGTTTCCCTCCGAGATGGAAACTAAGGATGCCCTTACGTGCCTCGGCATCCGGCAACGGAATCCGGATGTGCCTGTCCAGGCGGCCCGGCCGTCTGATCGCCGTGTCGATCATGTCCGGAAAGTTCGTCGCCCCGACGACAACCACGCCCTCCCGGCCCGTCGCACCATCCATGCATTCCAGAAGGCCGTTTACCACTTCCCGGGAGTAGGTAGCATTGTCGCCCGAGAAGCGAGTTCGGTCTCCTACGGAATCGATCTCATCGATGAAGACGATTGAGGGAGCATTCTTCTTGGCCTCATCGAATGCCCCTCTCATCGCCTTCAACAGATCGCCTAGATGGCCTTGCGCTTGCCACTGGGCCAGGGACCCGACAACCAGGTGGACGCCACAGGTCTGAGCCAACGCCTTAGCGAACATGGTCTTCCCGCATCCTGGCGGCCCCGAAAGCAGGATGCCCTTGTCGACATCCGCCCATCGGATGCGGCCAGCCTTCCAATCCAACAAGTCGATCGCGAGTTCCCTGCCCCATTCGGCCGCTTCGCCCAGCCCAGAGAGATCGTCCAGGTACGGACGCGCGACATCGAGGACGGGCCCGACCGTTTTCGGGCTTGTTGCAGCGTTGAGCATCTTAAGGACCCGGTCGAATGGGCGACCCTTTCGCCAAGCCGCAGAAATCGCCTTGAGCGGCGCGGCAGCGATCACTTCCGCTTGCTCCGCGGCCATTTGCACGCCATGGCACACCCTTGCTGCTGCGAGGACATGGCGAGGATCCGGCGGCTCGATGTCCAGAACCGCGTCAGCGAAGCTGTCGAAGCCCTCTGCCAGAAGATCGCGCGACGTCGTCACCACCAACAGACGGTCCTTCGTTACGGACGCGTCAACGAGATCGTACGGCGCTGTCCGTTTGCCGCGCGCCGCCGGTTTCAAGGCTACGATGTCGGTACGTTCGTGGTTTGCGCTAAATCCTCCGCCAAGGCTCTCCCCAAAGGCGGGAAACTTGCAAGCATCCTCGTAGAATTCGACACTGTCCTCCTGGGGAACGACAAGGACGAAGACGCCGGGACCGTCCTGCAGGAAGGTGCGCTGCCCTCGCAAGGCGCGCATTAAACTGCAGTATGCGAGAAAGCGCGCAGGTCTTGAGACGATCTTGGCGCGCAAGCGTGGCGACATGTTCTTCATGATTATATTCCGATGAAAGCTGTGGATTAGGGTGATTCGGGCAACCTTGGTCGGATGGATCAATCCCGGCGGCGGCGAACGGCCGTTTCCGGACCTATTCTGGCCTGGTCGAGCTCGACCTCAACGAAGCGCTGCAGGACCAAGGACGCCAGCCCCGCCATCGGGCGGGTTTCTCGGAAGGCGGCTAGGCATTCCCCTACGGACAGGGAACCCTCCTCATCCAGCGCTCCAAGCAACCGAATCCGGTCGCCCAAGGGGCATTCCCATCGGGCGTATCTCAGCAAGTCCTTGGCGTTGGAGAGACGGAACCCCTCCCGAATGGCGGGCTTCGGCCATACTTGGTAGTCGCAACCGCGTTCCCTGGCCGCGCAGTCGAGCCAAGGATGTTCCGGCCCCGGGCCGGCGTCGACGAGCGTGTGTCGGCGGCCGCGCTTAATTAGGAAATCCGGAATGTGCGTGCCTTCTGCTGAACCAAGGGCGGCCGGAAGGCACGACCAAGCGTCGACTTCCTCGTCAACGTCGAGAAGGCAGCCGAGATCTCGCGCCAGCTGTGTCCGGAAGGCAGGCGGTCCCTGACAGCGGACCGTTCCCCGCGGCAAGAAGGCATTCGACTGCGCGCGGCAGAGCGCGACTTCGAGGGCTTCGTTCGGCTGGTATGTAAGGCTGGTCACTGCTGCACCTGCGGACTCGTTCGGCAATGCCCGCAGAGTGCGGGGGTCGGAACGGTCAGCGTATGAGGTGCGTGGCGGTTTTCATGGCGACGGAACGAATAGTGAACAGAAACTTCGGAGTCAATAGGCGTTATTCGTAGATGGTATTCGCTTCGGCTGCATCGGACTCGCAGCGCCAGGCCGAGCGATCACCCTCGCCGGACACATCAAACAGCTCGACCGCCACACCCGGCGAGAGGTTTTGCAAGCATCAGGTAATTCTTAGGTGCAACACCCCCGAATCCTTTGATGCGACAAGCGCGATAACGAAACCGCAAGGTTCAGAGGTTACTGCTTGCCGACGTGCAGGCCCTAAGAGGAGGTTGGATATGCATCCGGAACGTTCCGAATATACAAACGAAAGCGACGAACCAGACAATGCCATTGAATATGAAGAGCTTCTCGTCGATCAGAGCGCTGACGGTGAAATCTATATTGTTCTGAAACCATCAGAGACGCCAGACCCGCGCAAAGGAACCTTCGTTGTGATTCCGGCCAGCACTAGGGAGCGGAACCAAATAGTCGGCACTCAGGGGGATGCTTACAAGAAGCTCGGAGAACTGAACTCACGCCGGAGATGAGCGACGGCATATGCCTCTGCATTCCGGATACGGACCGGATTCATCTCGCCGCGTGCCCGCATATCTACGAAGATTGGATCATTGAGGTTAAGGAGAGCACCCTCGCCCCATTCTTCTTCGATGGCCAGTCCCTTCCGGGCCACCTCCTGCCATCGTGCATACCTCGCCCTGACATCCTCGGACACCGACGTCGCCAAGCCGGCGTAGCTCGTCCTAAGAAGGCGGTCCAAGGTACGGACGCTCCCAGCCAATTCGAGCGAGGCGAGAACTTCAAGCTTCTCCGCCTCGCTCGTCCTGTAGATCTTCTGGCTGTCGTCTCCCATAACTTTCGCCCCCCTCAGCTTTGAACCCAACCAAGGTCAGGCGCCAGGTCGCAGACGTCAATGGGCCCTTGTTGCAGGGCTTTCCCAACTGGTTTGGATCGCTCGCGCCGCCTCGGAATGGTTTGCCCTTCGTTTAGGCGCGGAAGACCAAGCGAAACGCTGTTAACCACACTCACCGAAAGGGAAGGCAAGTCCCAAAAAGCGTTTGACAACCTTCGCGTCGACGCCGTATTCGCCTCCCGCTCGCGGGCCTGTCTGACCAGGTCCGCCTACGAGGACAGGTCATGTTGACGATGAACATATCGATAGCTGTGCGGAAGGTCCGCGAAGCTCAGGGCTGAGGCCCCGGTATATTCAGCCGGGCATCAAGTCCGGCTTTTTGGTCCCTTCACTATCGATCGACGGCGACGCGGTTGCCCCGCGGCAGCGAATGTGAGGATTTCGCGACTTGACGGTCGCGGCGTCTCACCGTTGCCCGCGTTGTTCCCGCCTAGCCGTCGGCTTGCGGGCGTTCGCCGCCCGCCGGCGATGCACGGCATCGACAAAGAAAGGGACCTTGAAATGCGTTGTCATAACCTGCTGCTGGCCGAAGCCTTGAAGAACTACAGCCACGGATTCCAGTTCGGGCACGGACCTGTCGTCGCCCACCAGTTGAAGAGCATCCGCACCTCGGCCGGGGGCTTGTCCATACCGATGACGCTGCACGTGACTGGGGCCGGGACGCCCCTGCCCTGGAAATTGAGGAAGGCTTCGCTGACCGCGTGCCGCAGCCAAAGAAGCGCGACTCCAAGGTCGGCTTCGTTACCGACCCGTTCCGCATGCGGAGGGTCTGGTACGAGAGCGGCCTTGAGGAATCGGTAGCGTACTTTCTTCTCGCAAAACCCGAGACGCTGGAACTGCGCGAGCAGCAGAAGGTACAATTTTTCCAGAATGGGCAAAGGCGCACGTGCTGGATCGACTTCATCCAGCGGCAGTCGGGCGGCAGGATCGCGTACGCCGTGAAGCACAAGGTCGACGTCGATGAAGACCTGCGCGAGACGCTTCGGCTCGTATGCGAACAGATCGGCGACCGCATCGCCGAAGAGTTCCGCATCTTCACCGAGAAGGACCTGACCCTCACACAGATCGAGAACGCCAAGGACATCGTGGCGTACGCAGCGGACTACGACTTCGAAGCCCAGACGATCGTGGCCGCTGCGTTGCCAAAACTCCCCGCTCGAATCTCGCTCCACGCGATCGCCCAAGCAAGCGGCCTTGGCGAGCGCGGCTGGCGGGCTGCCGTCACCTTGATCCAGAAGGGCCTCCTGGTGGTCCCTGCCAACGTCCGGCTCGGGGATCAAGCAATCCTTGTCAACCACGGCGCCAATGAGCGGCGCCGTTAATCCATTCATCACAGAAGCTTGATACGGCAAAAGAAAACAACAAAAGGGGGGAGGCATGAAAGTATTGAATCCTGCCTCGGCAACAAGTGCCGAGAGAGCCCATCTGTTTGGCCGCCACGATAGGCTGCTCATCGATGGCCAATCCTTCAGGGTCGAAAGGAAGGTCAAGGACACGCACGTGCTCCAGCCCGTGACAGGCGACCTGATCGCGGAAGACTACCTCGTCACGAAGTCCGACAAGGAGATCAACGCGCTGATCCGGTCGAAGCGTATCCGCATCGACGAGGGCTACTATTCGAAAGCCTTGGCTATCCTGCGTGTGCGGTTCGACGACTCCGACTTGACCGACCTGTCTGAGGAGGAACTTAGGACACTCGCTTGGAAGAAAGAATGGTGCGTCCGTTTCCTGGACGCCGCCGCGAACGTGCAAGGGCATTGGCGCCCACGCCGCATCATCGATGACTTCGCTCGGTTCATTGAGCAGAACCACGATCGCATGGATCGATGGTACCTCGACACGTTCGGAGAGCGCAGGCGGCCGGGGCGAAGGATTCAGGGCGAGGTCCGCAAGGCCTTTGACTATCCTAGTCCTTCCGCCCTGAAGAAATGGCTGGCGCGCTTCATCGGCGGCAACTGCCGGATGGAGAGCCTGCGCCCGCACTATTCCGAATGCGGCAACCGCAATCAACTGGACCCTCGCGCCGCCGACGTGATCGCGATCGAGGTCCGGAAATTCGCCAGCCTGCTGCAGCCCAGGATGGCCGACATCTGCGAGAACGTGGACCTCGCCATGTACGACATCAACAAGAAGCTGCCCAAACACCAGCAGGTATACGCGAGCCACAACGCCGTTCGACGCAAGATCCACCTGCTCGATCCGTTCATCGTGGACGCCGGCCGCAAAGGACTCGACTACGCTTTTCGGAAATACGCGCCCGTCGGTAGGGGATTGCAGGTCACGCAGGCGTTAGGACGCGTCGAAATGGACGACTGGGAGGTCGACCTCCACACGCTCGTCGCCAAGTCGAGCTTCTGGAAATCGTTGACGCCTAAGCAACGCAGCCTCGTGCCGCGCATCCGAACGACTTTCACGGCAGGGATCGACTGCGCGTCGCGAGCCATCGTTGGCTTCAACCTCGCGTTCGGCCCGCCCTCAACCGCCGCGACGAAGAGCGCCCTCAGGTCGGTCATGATCGATAAGAGCGCACTTGCCGATGCTGCGGGAGCGACGGCGTCCTGGCACATGCACGGCCGCCCGCTCAACGTGGCCACGGACGGCGGCCCCGTATTTCGTAGCGAATTCGACACTGCGGCTTCGAGGGTCAGCGTCCCCCGCGTCGTCCCGGAGCAGGATCCGCGCAAGCGAGGCACGATCGAAGCGTTCTTCAGGGTCATCAAGCGGCTCTGTCGCTATTTCGCGGGACGCTCCTTCTCCAACGTCGTGAAACAGGGCGACTATCCCGCGGAACAACTCGCCTCGCTGACCGTCGGGGAGTTCTACAGGAGCCTCATCAGGTTCATCGTGGACCATTACCACATGAGGCCACATCGCGGCCTTGAGGGGCGAACTCCCTACGCAATGTGGGAGGAACTCGCCAAGCCGGGGCTGCCGCCTTCTCCCTCTGATGAACAGCTGGCCGTGGCCTTCGGGCTGACGCGCAGGCAGCGGTCGATCACCAAGCATGGAGTGGAGTCCGTCGGCATCTCGTACAACTCGACGGAACTGACGACGCTTCACATGAAGATCGGCCAGAAGAAGGTAGACGCCATCGTCGAGCCCGAGGATCTCGGCCATTTGTACGTCCTGATCCCAAAGCGCATCCGGGGACGGCTCGAAGGCATCCCTGAGAACCAGCACTTCCTACGGGTTCCTGCCGTCGACCAAGGTTTCAAAGGCAAGACGCTGGCCGATCACCTGCTCGGCAAACGCGCTGTCCGCGACCTCCTGAAGCAAGAGGAGGAGTTGGGAAGGCCTATCCGCATCAGCGCGCACCGGGATCTGCTGGATCTCTCCAGGGGGGTCATGGACAGGGCGGCGATCCCGAGCCACGAGATCACCGAGAAGGCCCTGGATATACTGGAGAAGCGAATCCGCTTCGCCGCTCAAGCGGCGCTTGGCCCCGACCAGCATGCGGCCGAGGAGACCGACGGCGGACAGGTGGGCGAACTCGTCGCGACAGCGACAAGGCGCCGGGCCAAGCGCGACGGTCCCGACCAATCCAGCACGCCACAAAGTCATGAGGCTAGAGCGAAGCCCAAGCCGTTCGGCGGAAGCCTGAACCTCTATGACGGAGAAGATAAATGACGGCCACGAAAGACATCGAGCCGGCATCGGAATGGAATGACGCCGCGTCGGACGACGACTTTCTCGACGCCGTCTCCGAACGTCTGACCAACGAGGAGAAGCGCGTCAAAGCGGCGCTCGAGCTGGCCAAGAGCGTCTATGTCAGTTGCGGACGCGACCAGGGCGCCAAGGAGCTTCTTTCCCGCTTCGTGGCGATGATGCTCGCAAAGAAAGCTGGCCGGCGAGACGACGGACGCGTCTTGTTCGTCACCGGCGAAAGCGGCGCCGGCAAGACCGCCCTCGTTGAACGTATCCTCGCAGGGAACGCTACCCTGGCTCCGATCCAGAGATCGTACGGACTTATCCAACCCGTTATCAGCCACACGTTGATGGGACCTTCTACCCTCAAGTTCTTAGGCCTGAACATCCTGAAAGAGGCCGGATACAAGATCACGCGGAAATACGAGCAGGGTGAAGTATGGGATATCCTGCCCGAGCAATTGCACCTGCGGAAGATCCTGCTCATCCATATCGACGAAACGCAGCACCTGTTGAAGCTCACTGAATCCGACAGGGAGCGGGATTCAATCAGGAAGGCGATCAAGGGAGTGATGAACTACAAGCCGTGGCCGGTGAGCTTCGTCATGTCGGGGATGCCCGGCATCACCGCACTTGGCAAGCTTGACCATCAGATCGAGCGGCGGTCACGGCATTTGCACCTGCCGGACGTCACGCTTCCCGAGGAGCGTATCCTGATCCTCAACATTGTCACTGCCATGTGCGACGCGGTGGGGCTCGGCTATCGCGCAATCACCGAGAGCGACATTCCAGACCGCATTGCCCATGTCGCCAGGTATCGGTACGGGCGCATCGCACAGGTGGTCCTCGCCGGGATCGAGCAGGCTGCACTGAGGAACGCAACTACCCTCACGCGCGATCACTTCGCCTACGCATACATCGACCATTCGCAGGCCCGTGGATACGACCACATGAACCCTTTCCTTGTGGACGACTGGAACCGGCTTGAGCCAGGCCTTTTCTTGATCGAGGACGAGTGATTGTGAGGACGAACGGTTGGATTCTCGGGCCGCTTGGATTTTCCTACCAGCTTGAGGAGCTGGAGCCTGCGGCTGGCTTCGCCTCCCGCCTCGCTGCGCTGAATGGCAGATCGCTGAAGGACCTCCTTCGCGACATGAGCATTCGGCAGCGAAGCCTGGATTTGGGCATCGCCTCGGCGGTACGGGACGTGGCCATTCTGGGGCGGGCCGATCCCGCGCGGCTGCTTCGGTACACACCCGTCCGCACGACTGAAAAGCTATTCGAAGTCGCTGGTGAAACCTTAGTCCGGCTGGCGGTCAACCGAACCTATTTCCGCTATTGCCCGCGGTGCGC
The DNA here is from genome assembly GCF_006442815.1 of Mesorhizobium sp. B2-4-3. Classification (GTDB taxonomy): domain Bacteria; phylum Pseudomonadota; class Alphaproteobacteria; order Rhizobiales; family Rhizobiaceae; genus Mesorhizobium. The sequence continues at coordinate 5,606 of NZ_VFVL01000025.1, read as the reverse complement.
GCTCGAGGACATGAACCGATACGAAGGGCCGGCCTCCAGCAGGCCATGGCTTCGGCTCGAATGGACGCTTTCGCACTTCCGTTCATGTCCCCTGCATAACGTCTTCCTCACGACGACGAATCCCACGCGCACACCCTTCGCCCCCTTCGATTTCAGCGGTACGATTGAGAGCCTGGTCCCAACCCTGCGGCAGGCTGCCGCCCAGGCTTTGTTCGCAGCCACCTCTCCCTTCCAGCTATGGCTGCAGGGCCGGCTCCGTGGTCTCCGTTCAACGGAAAACTGGCTCGACGACCTCCCTCTTTACGTCGCTGCTCCATTCTGCGAAGCGCTCGGCGTGTCGTCGTTGCACCCGCCCAAGGTCCAAGTCGCGCGCTTCACCACATCAGACTGGGCGCAAGCCGCCGACGAAGGCTATCGCATCGCCAGCGCCGGCGAGGACTCTCTGCGAACCCTCCTCGAACGGCTCAACGGTGGACAGGCCTCGACCAGGGGTTTCTGGGGACCGCGCGACACCTATGGCTATGCCTATGGTCTCCTGCAGAAGACGGTCGGCGATCCGGCTTACGGCAAGCTCCGAGACGCGGTGCGCAGGTTCGCGCTCGAGACTATGCCGATCGAGCCGGGCACCGACGTCCTTGGCGAAATCGCAGGCAAGCGCAAGGTTCATACCGTCCGAACCGCGGCCCGTGATTCCGGAATGCATGCCCTGAGCATCCGTCGGCTTTTCACGCGAATGGGCATCAACGAGGCCGCGGACCATTCCGGGGTCATGGACCATCGCATCCTCGTCAAGTCCGAGGAGGTCAGTCGCGTAGTCGCAGAGTTGAAGGACGCGATCACCGCACCGGAGGTCGAGCGCTTGCTCGGCGTTCCGCGACTGCATCTGAAGGAACTGGTCGCCCAGGGATATCTGATCGGGCTGGCCGGAACCGGCAGCAGACGGAACGCGAAGCGCCGCTTCTCGAAGGCCGATGTCGCGGCACTGCGAGATCGGCTATTCGACGGCTCCCAGGAGATTTCCGAGCCGGCGGAACGCCAGGTTGACGTAACCGGCGCGCGGCGTGCGGCCACTTGTACCATTCCTGACCTCCTTGACATGATTTTCACGGGAAAGCTCACGTGGAAAGGACGGCTGGCTGGCAGGTATGATTACATGGCGTTGCTGCTCGACGCCGACGAGGTGACGCAGGTGGTGCGCTCAAGCGGGACGCGCACCAATCTCACCAAGGCGGAGGCCGAGGCATTCCTTCCCGGTACACATGAGCGCGTCGTGAACAGGCTGATCGAGGCAGGCCACCTCACGCTAGTCGAGGAATTCAGTCCCGATGCAAGGCGCGTGATTCCGGTGGTCTCGAGGGATAGCGCAGAGGCATTCAAGTCACGCTTCGTCTCGCTTGGAGAGCTCTGCCAGAAGACCGGCATGCATCACAAGAGAGTCCGCGCCCTTCTCCAGCTGGCCAGAATCGTACCGAACCTGGTTCCGGGAAAGATCGGCGCGTTCTTCTATGACAGATCGGACATTGAGCGGTTCGAGATCAGCTCCCCGAACGCCTGGGTCTACGACAGAGCATCCGTCCTGAAACAACTTCGAAAAAGGAAAGCACTTGTGCCCAAGTGCGCCTTGTCCGAACCCGGTGCCGTTCAGATCAGTTCTGGCCGATGAAGGCAGCTACATGTATGACAGCGCCGACTTGCCACTGCCTCGCGCCCGCCTCTTGTAACTCGGAGGCCATTGGAAAATGATCCAATGAGGGCAAGGGACGCGTCTCCGATTCTTGCGAACCAATTTACTGTGAGTGGGGAAATGCATCAGGAGTTCGGCTCGGGACGTGATCCCTTGGGGCGGTACTATACCGACCCAAGTATAGGTCAGGCTTTCGTGAGCCTCCTCGATCGTCGGCATGCCAGTTCGATTCTGGATTTGGGTTCTGGAGGGGGCTCGCTCACCGTAGCTGCCGCCCAACGTTGGACGGATGCTCGAATACAAACGGTAGATCTGGATTTCGGCGCCGAAGAGAACATTCGGCTTGGCATGGCCTCGGCCGGTCATCTCGCGCACAGCCATCTTGTGGCGGACGTGCTCGACGAAAACCTGCCAGAATTGATTGGTGGGCCTCTTTTCGATCTTGCAGTCTGCAATCCTCCATACGCAAAGATTCGCTGGCGTGACGGGTTTGCCCGGATCCTTTCGGAGGCAGGCCTCGCAGACCTTCGTGCTGTACCGGCTGAGGCCCTACCGTCCGACATCATGTTCTTGGCGCAGATCCTGCGACTTGCCGAACCCGGCGCTGAGGTCGGTATCATCGTGCCGGACGGCCTGATCTCAGCGCGTCGCTCGCGGGCCGTAAGGGAGGCCCTGCTGAGGCGGGTGCGCGTTATGAGGGTCGTCCAGCTTCCCCGCGGGTCATTCCGAGGAACCGAAGCCCAGGCTCATGTCATCGTCTTCCGCAATGAACTTGGGAGAGGCGAGGACGTCGATATCAGCAACCTCGGTGCCAACGGCGTCTCGTCTCCGCTATCCATTTCTTCTTCGGCCGCCGAGGCTCGGATGGACTATGGCTATTACGGCTTGCGAACGGCAACGACAGGCCACAGGTTCACACTCCGAGAAATCCATGCGGACATTACAAGAGGCTCACTCTCATCGTCCGAAGCGCGCGAATGCTGTGATCCTGTCTTCCATACAAACGGCTTCGTGCAGGCCGATCCCCTTGCTTATAGGCTATCCCGCGAGCGTCTAGGACAAGACCGTCTCGGCCGACGTATTGCGGAACCTGGCGACATCCTTCTTGCTCGCGTCGATCGGGAATTACATCGCAAGGTTTGCTTGGTCATCGAGGGCCGGGCCGTTATGACCGACTGCGTTTACCGCATTCGCGTGCCGGCGATGTGGCGCAGCTCGGTAGCGCGCGCCTTAATGTCAGCGAATGGTCAGGCCGCCCTGGTCTGTGCCTCTCGAGGAGTAGGCGCGCGGATGTTAAACAAGGAAGACCTTCTGGACCTGGAGCTCGAAACCGCATGAGCGAGGCAGCTGTCGGAAACGATCAGGAGTTCGATGAGGTTCTGGACGACTCTTTCGAAGAACGTGCTGACCATGTCGAAGAGGCTGTCATAAAGTCCGGCACAGCCACCGGAGATCAATTCGACGAGGTGGTCAAGCACCTCTGCGCAAAGGGGCTCGTACTGCTGGTAGGCCCTCGCGGCTGCGGGAAGACGCATCTCATGCGATATGCGTGGCTGGAATGCTTGGAGGATTCGTCCCGACCGTTTTGCGTGTACACGTCACTCAATCGATATCTAAGTCTGGAACCATGGTCCCGCACCCGAAGCGACGCGCACAGCCTCTTTCATTCGTGGATTCTGGCGCGAATCCTGTTTGCAGCGTACGAAACTTTCAACCGTATCACTGGTGACCAGCAACTGGACAACGGGCAGGAACTGGTCGCCGATCCAGAGCAGCTCGAAAAACTGATCAAAAATCTCGAACGGAACTTCGAGTTGGACAGCGAGGACGAGGAGCTTCACCGCAAGCTCTCAGTACAGGCTGTTCAGGGGGCGCTGATTGGCCTGGCCCGGCGTAGTCGCAGGAAGAGAGCGGTTCTCCTGCTTGACGACGCGGCACTGACGTTGACTCCGGCGTTCATGACTGAATTCCTGGACATCCTGCGGGTGGTAAAATCGCCTGAGATTGCCCCCAAGTGCTCGATTTACCCTGGCACAACGGTGTTCGGTACCAGGTTCCATGCGGACCACGAAGGCCGCACAATTTCCGCCTGGGCAGCGGTTGGGGACCCAGCATATCGCTCCATGATGCAGACCATCGCGGAGCGGCGTTATCGCGAAGGGCTCGAATCCGTCACGCCGGAGGCGAATACCCTGCTGCAATATGCTGCGTTCGGTATTCCCCGTGCCTACCTGACGCTTCTGCGTTCCGTTCACGCAGCCAAGCCGACTAAGACGGGCCTCGCCGCCATCGTCACCAAGGCTATCCGGGCTCATCGCGACAACAGGATTCGCGAGTTCCAGTCCTTGGGTGAGAAGGTCGTTGAGCTGAAGACTTTGATCCGGGTCGGGGAACGGTTTTTCGACGGAGTGGTTACCGCCATGACGGCTCGCAACGAAGAACTCAAGGGCAAGAACGTAAAATCCACGACGTTCGGCATCGACGCCGATGACTTCGAGCCGCTCACAACCCGTATGGTGGATCTCCTGGCGGAGGCTGGCCTTCTGTACAGGGAGGAGGATGTCTCTCACGGTCGGGATCGACAATACCGGAGATTCACGCCGCATCTCGCCGCGCTTATCGCCGCCCGAGCGTTCTCCGCCGGCGAACGCGGTACTTCGCTGGGCAGTATCGTCGACTTCATCGATCGGCCGAACGAAAAGCATCCCGTCCGTCGGAAGTTCAAGACGATCTTCGCGGAACAGGGTGTAGACGAAAACCTGAAGCTCGACCTCCCGCCTTGTCAGGCTTGTCAAACTCCTCGGGACAACGCGAAGCAGAAGTTCTGCCAGAACTGCGGAAACAAGCTTGTCGACGAACTTATCTACACGCGGATCATGGCGATGGAAATTAATGGTGTGCCCGGTCTCACCGATTTCCTGATCTCGAAGATGGAAAGTGCGAACATCCGGACGGTCGGAGACCTGCGTTCATTTCGTGATCCAGGCACCGAATTGCGCAAGATTCCCAACATCGCCAAGGCAAGATCCGACAGGATTCTTGGCCGCGTCGAAGCCTACGTCGACGAGATGATGTCGTGAGCAGCCACATCGTGCCACCTCTGGTGGAGGTCAATCCTATTCCGGCGATCGACACCACTCGCCTGTTCCGAACCGTTGGCGAGACGCTGAGTCCGATCGACAAATTCATTATCAACACGAACGCGATCAACAGGATTCTCTCCAACGCCGCGCCCGAAGGCGATCCCAGCCCAGAACTGTGCTCCGTCGTTGTGCTTGGTTACCTTTCCGCGGTTGAGACATACTTCCGCACCCTGCTGAGTCGCCTCGCTCACATTGACGAAATCACTATGCAGGCCCTAGGCCAGAAGCAGCTACTGTTCTCAGTGGCGATGGCTGTGCACCGCGATAGTTTGGCCGAAGCCCTCTATGAGGACTCCTTTGCGTCAGTGAAGGAACTCAAGGCAAGGCTCAACGAAATCGGCATGAAACACCTGCCGACGGAAATCGAAGCAGCCATGGTCACGTACGATCGCATTTGCCATCTAAGACATTGCTGTGTTCATCGTTTTGGCTACCTTGGGCACAAGAACGCGCACGACTTGGGGCTTCCTCGGCATGGACATCTGGTAGGCGCGATCTTCTCGGCGTCGGGAGATGATCTTGCTGCCATTGCGGACGCCCTCCAGCAATTCGTAAAGGCCTGCAACAATCACATCTTCAGGTTCGTTATTGACAGAACCGTAACTGATCAAAACAACCGACAGTCGGAACTGAGTTGGAAGTGGCGATGGAAGTGGAAGCTCAACTCCGATGCAAGGCGCTTCAAGCCCTACTATGACCTGTTTGCTCTTGTGCGAGGAACTCCGGCCAGCGCAAGCTTGAAGGAGGTCTATGGGCATTTCAGGGACTCCAATAGGAAC
>NZ_VFVL01000024.1 GCF_006442815.1 Mesorhizobium sp. B2-4-3 | reverse complement strand
CCCCTACTCCCCTACTCCCCTTCGCCCGTATCTCCCCGCATGAACCTCATCTGCGCCGCCCTCCTCTTCCTCGTCGCTCTCCTCTTTGCCCTCGCCGGTGTCACGCGCGCCGGCGTGTGGTCGATCGAGCGCCGCAATCCACCCGTCGGTGCGTTCGCCGAGATCAATGGCGCGCGCATCCACTACGTCCATATCCCGGCGCCGGCCGGCGCCGATCTGCCGCCGGTCGTCTTCATCCATGGCGCCAGCGCCAATCTGAAAGACCAGATGCTGCCGCTGAAGCCCCTGCTCGAGGGACGCGCCGAAATGCTGTTCCTCGACCGTCCGGGGTTCGGCTGGTCGGAGCGTGGCGACAATGAAACGCTTGTCGCGCAGGCGGACACCGTTGCCGGGCTGATGGACCGCCTCGGCATCGCAAAAGCGGTCATCGTCGCCCATTCCTTCGGCGGCGCGATCACCACGGCCTTCGCCCGCCAGCATCCGGACAAAACGCTCGGCCTCGTCTTCCTTTCGCCCGCCACGCATCCCTGGCCGGGCGGCGCGACCGCCTGGTACTACAAGCTCACCGCCATGCCGGCGATTGGCTGGCTGTTTTCCGAAACGCTCGCTTATCCGGCCGGTATGCTGCGGATCGGCAGTGCGACGGCTTGCGTCTTCTCGCCCAACGATTTGCCGAACTTCTATATCGACAACACCTCGATCCCGCTGGTGCTGCGGCCGTCCGCCTTCCGCGCCAACGCCCGCGATGTCGCCCAGCTGTATGACTACGTCCTCGCCGCCTCGCCCGGCTACCGCGAGATCAAGGCGCCGACGGTCGTCATCTCGGGCGATCGCGACAAGGTGGTTTACGCAACGATCCACTCCATCGGCCTGGAACGCGACATTCCCGGCGCCGAGCTGGTCTGGGTCCACAATCTCGGCCACAAGCCGGACTGGATCGCACCCGACCTCGTGGCCGGCGCGATCGAGAAGGTTGCGGGCAAGGATGTCGATCTCCACGCGATGGCCAGAACGGTGGAAGGCCGGATCGCCGGCGATGCCTATAACGACGGCAAATGCCCCGACATCAAACTGCCCGACGCCGAGCTGGCGCCGACCTGATGTATGTCGTGAAGCACGGCATCAAGAAAAACCCGGAAAGGTTCTGGGCGCTGCCGGACCGCGTCTTCTTCGGCTACGGCGCCTGCCACATTCTCGCGGGTACCTTCCTCGGGCATCCACCCATTGACGGGTTCTATGCCGAGCGGATCATTCCGGGCGAAGGTTTTTCGGGAAGCCATGTCTACGTGACGAACGGCGTGATCGCTTTTGACTATCACGGCTATTCACGCCGCGAGCGGCTTCTTCAACACCACGAACGGGGCTGGGCTTCGCACAACGCCGGCTGGCACTGCACCCTGGAAACGGTCGATTTCGATCTGCTCGACACCGCCGAGCTCAACCGACGAAAGATGCGCGGCCCGGATCAGTATCTGCATGACCCAGTTGCTCGCGCCGTCCGGTTCCTTCAACGCATAGACCATGCCGAAGCCGCTGCGCGAGCGTCCAAGAATCGCGATGCGTTGAAACCGCTCGCGACGTAGGCGCGCAGGCTAACGGCTAATGGGTGTCGGACCCCACATAGGCAATCCGCAGCATATTGGTCGAACCCGGCGTCCTGAGCGGCACGCCGGCCGTGATGATCACCCGGTCGCCTGGCTTGCCGAAGCCTTCTTCCAGCGCGATGCGGCAGGCCCGGTCGACCATGTCGTCGAGGTCGGTCGCATCCGGCGAGACGACGCAATGCGTGCCCCACAGCAGCGACAGGCGGCGCGCGGTGTTGAGGATCGGCGACAGCGCCACGATCGGCACCTGCGGACGCTCGCGCGCGGCGCGAAGCCCGGTGGTGCCCGATGCGGTGTAGGAGATGATCGCCGCCAGTTTCAGCGTCTCGGCGATGTCGCGCGCGGCCAGCGAAATGGCGTCGGCCCCTGTGGCCTCGGGTTCGGAACGTTGGGCGTTGATGATGCCGGCATAGGTCGGGTCGGTTTCGACCTTGGTGGCGATGCGGTTCATCATGCCGACTGCTTCGACCGGATAGGCGCCGGCCGCGGATTCGGCCGAGAGCATGATCGCGTCAGCGCCTTCGAAGACGGCGATCGACACGTCGGAGACCTCGGCGCGGGTCGGCACGGGCGCGGTGATCATCGATTCCAGCATCTGCGTGGCGATCACCACCGGCTTGCCAGCGCGGCGCGCGGCGCGCGTGATCTGCTTCTGGATGCCGGGCACGGCTTCGATCGGCATCTCGACGCCGAGATCGCCGCGGGCGACCATCAGCGCGTCGGAGAGCTCGATGATTTCGGGGAGCCGCGCCACCGCCTGCGGCTTCTCGATCTTGGCCATGATCAGCGCGCGGCCGCGCGCGATCTTGCGCGCCTCCGCCAGGTCCTCCGGCCGCTGCACGAAGGACAGCGCCACCCAGTCGACGCCGGTGGCGAGCACCGCGTCGAGATCGGCGCGGTCCTTCTCGGTCAGCGCGCCGACCGGCAGGTCGGTGTCGGGCAGGCTGACGCCCTTCTTGTCGGAAATGGCCGAGCCGGCGACGACGGTGCAGGTGATCGACTTGCCGTCGCTCTTGACCGCCTTCAGCTCCAGCTTGCCGTCGTCGATCAAAAGTCGGTGACCGGCCTCGACCGAGCTCAGAATTTCGGCATGCGGCAGGAAGACACGGCTGGAATTGCCGGGCTCCGGATTGTTGTCGAGCGTGAATGTCTGCCCTGGAGTCAGCGCTTCCTTGACGTTGGCGAACTTGCCGACCCTGAGCTTCGGGCCCTGCAGGTCGGCGAGAATGCCGATCGGCCTGCCAACCGCGGCCTCGACCGCCCGGATGCGGCCGACCAGCGTGCGCATCAGCTCGTGGTCGGTATGGCTCATATTGATGCGGAAGACATCGGCGCCCGCTTCGAAGAGCTTTCTCAGCATCTCCTCGGAGGAGGAAGCCGGACCGATGGTGGCGAGGATCTTGACCTTGCGGTTACGTCTCATTGACTGTTTGTTCCCGGAGCGGGGGTCGCTGGCGCGCCTCCCGTTGCGGGCTCGTCGGTCAGCTGGACCATCCAGCTGGCCTGCTCGCCCGTGTCATATTCCTGAAATCCGGCGCGCTGGAAGCCCCGGGCGACGCAATCATTCACGCCGGCGATCTTGAACTCTTTTTCGGCGACGCACATGTTGATCGGGCCGTCCCAGCGCCCGCCGCGTTCGGCGTCTTCTGCATAAAGATAGTAAAACCTTGATGACAGCGGCCCCTCGATCAGCGTCTTGCAGGTCGATCCTTCGATGTGCCACCAGCCCTCGGTGATCCAGCCGGCCTTGGCGCGATAGCCGATGCCGACGCCCACCAGATTTTGCGTTGCGTTGCAAACGCGGAAGTCGGCCCGGGCCGGCGAGGTCGCGGCTATCGCGAAAAATCCCGCGCCGACGATCAGCAACGGCACGGCCAGGCGCTTGCGCAACCGGCCGGCAAAACCCATCGCAGATCCCCTTGCGAACCACATTTGCATCTCTCGAAGCCCTTTTCAGCAAACTCCGGTCGCATGTCAACGCGCCGTTTTGTTCAATTCCAATCGATTTAGAAGGGCCCGTCGCGCAAATTCTCCCCGCGTCGGGGATTTTTTGCGGAAACCTTGGCCAAACAACGGCATTGCGCCGGCGTCCTCTTCGTGGAATGACGATACCACATCGCAGCCGCCATCCCCTTTTCAGCCGATGACCCGATCCACAGTTTTCACGCCGTTCGACATTGTCGAGGGCGACCGCAAGAAAGGCGTCGTGCTTCTGGCCGATCACGCCCGCCGCGACCTGCCGGAGGAGTATGGCAGCCTCGGTCTGCCGGCGTCCGAATTCGATCGTCACATCGCCTATGACATCGGCGTCGAGACGGTGACGCGCGAGCTCGCAGCAGCACTCGACGTGCCGGCAGTGCTTGCCGGCTTCTCGCGGCTGCTGATCGACCCCAACCGGGGCGAGGATGACCCGACCATGATTCGTCAGCTCTATGACGGGACCGTGGTGCCGGGAAATTATCCGATGGCCCGGGAGGAACGCGAGCGGCGGCTCGACCGCTTCTACCGGCCCTACCACGACGCCGTCGGCGCGATGATCGCCTCCGTCGCGCACGCCTCGGGCAAGGCGCCGTTCATCTTCTCCGTGCATTCCTTCACGCCGGTGATGCAGGGTTTTGTCCGCCCCTGGCATGTCGGCGTGCTGTGGGACCGCGATGACCGCGTGGCGCGGCCGCTGATCGACACGCTGGCCGAGGACAGGTCCCTCGTCGTCGGCGACAACGAGCCCTATGACGGCGCGCTGCGCGGCGACACCATGTTCCGCCACGCCATCGTCAACGGCTACGCCCACGCGCTGATCGAGATCCGCCAGGACCTGATCGCCGACCTGGCCGGCGCTCTCGCCTGGGCCGAGCGTCTGGCGCCGATCGTTGACGCCATCGACCGCCGTGCCGATATACACCAAGTGAAAATGTTCGGCTCGCGCACCGGGCCGGTGTGAGATGGCCGACAGGCCGGGAGTTTTCCCCATGACCGAACTCAGCGACGACCAGAAGCGCGATTTCGAGGCAGCCGCCTTTCGTAGGTTGGTGACGCATCTGCGCGAACGCGGCGATGTCCAGAACATCGATTTGATGAACCTCGCCGGCTTCTGCCGCAACTGCCTGTCCAACTGGTATCGCGAAGCCGCCGAGGCCGAGGGCGTGGCGCTGTCGAAGGACGCTGCGCGCGAGATCATCTACGGCATGCCCTATGCCGAGTGGCAGGCGCTCAACCAGACCGAGGCGTCGGAAGCCAAGAAAGCCGAATTCGAGGCGCGGCGGCCGAAGGATCACTGAGCGGCTTATGGCTCGTCCCTGCGGCTTCGTCATTCTAGGGCGGAGCAAGGAGCGAAGCGACGCGCGCAGACCCTAGAATCCATTCCGTGACGCTAAGGCGTTGCGGCGATTACAGAATTCTGCACCGCTGCACTCCACGTTGAAGGCCACGGAATGGATCCTCGGGTCTGCGCGCGTCGCTTCGCTCCTTGCTCCGCCCGTGGATGACGAATGGAGAGGCGCTTATGTCAAACCTCCAAAGCAGCAGCCGGCCGCCAACGACGCAGACCCATCGGTCCCGCCCTTGGTCCAAGCACTTCCCCAACGCGGTTCTTGACTGCCGATTGAATCGATCTAATTTGCCGCGCAAAGCCATCTGGCCAGCGGAATTCAAACCATGAGCGTGCAAACCACGATGCAGGCCGCGACGCGCGGCCGCTGGGCCGTCGCCGGCATTTTTCTTGCCAATGGTTTTCTCACCGGCAGCTGGGCGCCGCAGATTCCGGTTTTCCTTGCCCGGCTGGACATCACCCGATTCACCCTCGGCCTGCTGATCCTCCTGTTCGGCGTCGGCGCGGTCATCGCCATGAGCTGGTGCGGCCATCTGATCTCCCGGTATGGCTCGCGCACCGTGACGCGCTGGTTCGGCATCTGCGGCAGCTTCGGCCTGCTGATCATGGCGCTCGCCCTCAACGTTCCGCTGGCGGCGATTGCCATGCTCGTCTTCGGCGGCTCGATCGGCGGCATGGATGTCGCCATGAACTCGAATGCCGTCGTGGTTGAAAGGCGGCTTTCGCGCGCGATCATGTCGTCCTCGCACGGCTTCTGGAGCCTCGGCGGCTTCGCCGGCGGCGCGCTCGGCGGCTATTCGATCCAGAACTACGGCTATCTTCCCCATGCCGTCGCGGTGACGGCGATCGCTTTTGCCGTCATCGCCTTCGCCATTCGCTATCTCGTCGCGGACGACAAGCCGCAGGCCGTCGAGCACCAGAAATTCACGCTGCCGCGGCACACGGCCGTCTATCTGGTCGGGCTGATGGCGCTGCTCACCATGATCTCGGAGGGTGCGGTGCTCGACTGGGCGGCGCTCTTCCTGCACCAGGAGCTGGGCGCCGATCTCGCGGTCGCCGGCCTCGCCTATGCCGCTTTTTCCGGCGTCATGGCGCTGATGCGTTTCCTGGGCGATGGCGTGCGCAACCGCTTCGGCGCGGTGGCGACCTTGCGCGGCTCGGCGCTGGTCGCCGCGGCAGGCATGCTGGTCGCCGGGCTCTCGCCCTCGCCTTACCTTGCCATCGCCGCCTTCGCCTTCTGCGGCTTCGGCATAGCCAACATGGTGCCGATACTCTTTTCGGCCGGCGGCAACCAGGAAGGCATGTCATCCGGCACCGGCATGAGCGTCGTCACCACCATGGGCTATTCCGGCATCCTGGTGGCGCCGTCGGCGATCGGCTTCGTCGCCGAGCATTCGAGCTTCGGGCCGATCTTCGTCGCGCTGTCCGGGCTGCTGGTCATCGTGCTCTTGATGGCGGGCCTCGCTCACCGGGCCGAGTTCGCTCCCGAGCCTACGCCCGCCGAATAGCGCTTCAGCTCCTCATGCAGGAAATCCGCCACGCGGCGGATGCGCATGCTGGTGCGCACGTCGCGATGCATGGCGAGCCAGACCGGCAGGTTCGGCAAAGGCACGTCGGGCAACAGCTTTTCCAGGTCCGGGTCGCGGTCGGCCAGCGGCTCCTGGCCGATGCCGATGCCGTTGCCTGTCCGCACCGCTTCCCACAGCACGATCTGGTTGTCGGTCCTGAAGCGAAAATGGCTGCGGCCGACCGGAATGCCAAACGCGGTGAAGCCGCGAATGATCTCGTCGCTGCGGTCGAAGCCGACCAAGGCGTGCTCGGCAAGGTCGGCGGGTGTTTCCGGACGGCCGCGCCGGTCGAGATAGGTGCTTGCCGCACATAGGCAGAGTGCGATGTCGGTGACCTTGCGCGCCACCAGCTCGTTCTGCGCCGGCCTGACCATGCGGATGGCGATGTCGGCATCGCGGCGCAAAAGGTTCTCGACCTGATTGGAGGCGACGATCTCGACCTCGATGCCCGGCTCTTCCTCGCCGAGACGCGCCATCATGCCCGGCAGCACGAAGGCCGCGACAACCTCGCTAGCTGCGATGCGCACCGTGCCCTCGATCGCCTCGACCGAACCCAGCGCCAGGAGCGAGAACGCATTGGCCTGCTCGCTGACCGCCCGGCCGCGCTCGTAGAGCGTGCTGCCCGCCTCGGTCAGCTCGTAGCCGCGCCGCCCGCGCCGAAACAGGATGACGCCAAGCGCTTGCTCCAGCTCGGCAATATGGCGTCCGAGCGTCGGCTGGCTGGCCGCAAGCCTGCGCGCCGCAGCTGAAAGACTGCCGGTTTCGGCGACAGCGACGAAGCTCCTGATCAGGTTCCAGTCGAATTCTTTCATTCATTTTTGAATAACAGATCGCCGATCTCAGTCAATTTCAATTCGCCTGTGAAGGCATCAGATTAGCCGGGCGAAACACAAACAACGGAGAGAACAAATGACCAAGATCGCAATCCTCGGCGCCAATGGCCGGCTCGGCCGCGTGGTCGGCAAAGCCTTCATCGACGCCGGCTTCGACGTCCGCGCCGTCACCCGTACCGGCAAGGTACCGGCGGAACTCAAAGGCGCTACCGCCGTTGCCGGGGACGCGCTCGACCGCCAATCCCTCGTCCGTGCCACCCAAGGTGTCGACATCATCTTCAACGGCCTGAACCCGATCTACACCGACTGGGGCAAGTGCCTGCCGATGGCCGAGAACGTCATGGCCGCCTGCCGCGAAAACGGCGCGCTGCATCTCTTCCCCGGTACCGTCTACAACTACGGCTCGCCGATGCCCCAGGTGATCGACGAGGCAACGCCATTCCATCCGACCACCGAGAAGGGCCGCATCCGTTGCGCTATGGAAGCGCTGTTCCGCGGCGAGGCCGAAGCTGGCCGGGTGCGCACCATTATCCTGCGCGCGGGCGATTTCTTCGGCGGCACCGGCTCAGGCTCCTGGTTCGACCTCATCGTCGCGGCCAAGATGAACAAAGGCGTCTACACCGCGCCGGGCCCGGCCGATCTCGTGCATGAATGGGCTTACCTGCCGGACTTCGCCGTCGGCTTCGTCGGCCTGGCGCGCAATCTCGACAAGCTCGGCTTCTATGAAGCCATCAATTTCCCCGGCCACGCCATCACCGACCTCGACATGAAGGCCGCAGCCGAGAAGGCGCTCGGCCGCAAGCTGAAGCTCTCCTTCATGCCCTGGTGGGTGCTGCGCGCCGGCAGCCCGTTCGTGGCCATGTGGCGCGAGATCGTCTCGATGTCCTATCTGCGCTTCGAAGCGCACCGGCTGGTCTCGACGCGGCTGGAACAGGTCATTGGCGAAATCCCGCACACCCCGCTCGACCAGGCGGTGAAGGAGGCCATGCAGGATATCGGCATTGCAGTGGAACCGCCGCGCCTCGCCGCCTGATCGCAACATGCCAAAAAGCGACCGATCCGGCAGCCCGGCTGCGAACTACAGGATCGGTCGGCTATGTCTGCGTTGGCAGGTCGCATGCCTTGGAGATTGGCTGGAGCCTCCCAACCTCGTCATCCACGGGCGGAGCAAGGAGCGAAGCGACGCGCGCAGACCCGAGGATCCATTCCGTGAGACATGAGCGCTGCCACGGTACAGAATTCTGCTCCGCTGCACTCTAGGATCAAGGTCACGGCATGGATTCCAGGGTCTCTCTGCGCCGCTTCGCGGCTGCTCAGCCCTGGAATGACGAGGTTGGGCAAGCGTTTGCGCTGACCTGCAGCCTCTTAAATCCCTGGATCGAGGAACAGATCAAATCCTCCCCATCAGGAGCAGGATCAGCAGCACGACCAGGACGACGCCGACGATGCCGGACGGCCCGTAGCCCCAGGATCGCGAATGCGGCCAGGCCGGCACTGCGCCGAGCAAAATCAGGATCAGGATTATTACGAGAAGTGTCGTGATGGTCATGAGAAACCCTCGCCGTCTGGAGCAATTCCAGGAAAAGTGTGAGCGGTTTTCCGTCCGGAATTGCGCAAAAACAAAGAGATAGGGCGTTTCGCCGTCTTCTCGAAAGGCTGAAACGCACTAATCGAACTTCGAGGGGACAATGCAAAAAGCCGCCCGGTTGTTCCCGGGCGGCTTTTGTCCTTGGGGTTGCGAAACGCTCTATTCCGCGGCTTTCGGGAAAGCCTCCACCGGCCCCGCGCCAGCCTCGCTGGCCGGCTCGTCGGTCGTGACCTTGCCCTTGCCGCGCCGCAGCAGGCGGCTGAGCCAGCCGCGCCGCTGGCCGGGCTTCACCTTGGCGCGGGTGAACACCATCAGCATCGACGGCGTCACCACCAGCGTCAGCAGCGTGGCGAAGGACAGGCCGAAGACGATTGCCGAGGACAGCGAGATCCACCATTGCGTCGACGGCGCGTTGATCGTCGTCTCGTGATGGAAGATTTCGAGGCCGAGGCCGAAGGCGATCGGCAGCACGCCGAGGATGGCCGACACCGCCGTCAGCACCACCGGACGCGCACGCTCGCGGCAGGTCTGCAGCACCGCGTCCATCTTGTCCCAGCCCTCCTCGCGCAGCCGGTCATAGGTGTCGATGAGCACGATGTTGTTGTTCACCACCACGCCGGCCAGCGCGATGACGCCGATGCCCGACATCACGATGCCGAAGGCCTCGCCTGTCAACAGCAATCCGAGGAACACGCCGATCGTCGCCATGACCACGCAGGACAAGACAAGCCACACGCTGGTGAACTTGTTGAACTGCGCAAGCAGCACCAGGAAGATCAGGAAGATCGCCGCGCCGAAGGCCTTGCCGAGGAAGGCGCTGGCTTCAGCGCTGTCCTCGTTGGAACCGGCGAGCTTCCAGCGGATGCCGCTGCCGAGATCCATGTCGGCGACCGCCTTGGTCACCTGCTCCTGCACCGCCGCGACCTGCGCGCCGGCGCTGACATTGGCCTGCACGACCACGGTGCGCGCGCCGTCGATGCGGTTGAGGATGCCGACCGTCGGCTCGGGCTTGCGCACGACGAAATTCGAGATCGGCACCGAACCTTGCGAGGTCTGCACACGAAGCTCGTCCAGCGTCGACAGCGTTCGGCGGTCCTCCGGCAGACGCAGCCGGATGTCGACCGCGTCGTCGGCGCCGGCCGGCCGGTATTCCGACAGCTTGAGGCCGTTGGTCACCAGTTGCACCACCGTTCCGACCGAAGTCGGGCTGATGCCGTATTGCGCCGCCTTGGCGCGGTCGACCTCGATTGCCCAATCGACGCCGGGCGGCGGCAGGCCGTCCGAAATGTCGATGACGTTGGGGATCTTGGCGATGCGCGCCGCGACCGCGCGCGCCTTGTCGTCGAGCCCCGCCGGGTCGACGGCCGACAGCCTGATCTGGACCGGCTTGCCGGTCGGCGGGCCGGCTTCCGGCACGCGCACTTCGACATCGACGCCGGGAATGCCGGCCATGACGCCGCGCAGGTCGTCGAGGATCTGGTTGGCGGACTTGCGCTCGCGCCAATCGACGAACTCGTACTGGATGACGCCGACCACGTCTTCCGGGATGTCCTGGCCGCCGCCTTGCGTCTTGCCGACGCGGGTGTAGACCGACTTCACGCCGGGCCAGCCGAGCAGCCGGTTTTCCGCCGTCTTGGTCGCGGCGTCCATTTCCGCCAGCGAGAGATTGCCGCGCGCATGGACATAGAGCAGGCCGTAATCCGGCTCGACGCTGGGGAAGAACTCGACGCCGGCGCCATATTTCGAATAGGCGAAGCCGACGCCGACCAGCAGGCCGACGGTGAGCAGGATGACGGTGATCGGGAAGCGCACCGCCTGCTTGACTACGGCCATGTACCAGCCGTCGCGGTTGCCCTCCTCGTGATGCTCCGGCGTCTTGGCGAAGATCGCGCCCAAAGTCGGCGCGAACACCAGGGCGTAGAGCATCGAGGCCGACAGCGTCACGATCAGCGTGATCGGCATATATTTCATGAAATCACCGATGATGCCAGGCCAGAACAGCAGCGGCGAGAAGGCGGCGATGCGCGTCATCGTCGCCGCGATGACCGGGCCGGCCATGCGCCTGGCGGCCAGCGCGAAGGCGTCCGCCTTCGGCATGCCCTCGCTCATGCGCCGTTCCGCGAATTCGGTGACGATGATGGCGTCGTCGACCAGCATGCCGACGGCCAGGATGAGGCTGAACAGCACGATCATGTTGATCGTGTAGCCCATCATGGCGAGCAGCAGGATGCCCATCAGGAACGACGACGGGATGGCTAGGCCGATGAGCAGCGAGGCTCGCCCCGACAGCGCGTAGAGGATGACGATGAAGACCAGGATGACGGCGATCATCACATGGTTCTGCAGGTCGCCGAGCAGCTGGTTGACGAAGACCGACTTGTCCTGCGTGTACGTGACGTGCATGCCCTCGGGCATCGTCTTGATGAAATTGTTCGACACTTCCCTGACATGGGTCAGCGTGTCGATCAGATTGGCGCCGATGCGCTTCTTCACCTCGATGGCGATGGCCGGCCTGCCGTCGAGGCGCGTCACCGTTTCGGCGTCCTTGAAGGTCGAGCGGATCGTGGCGATGTCTTTTGCCTGCACAACCGCATTAGGCGTCGCGACGACCGGCAGGTTGGCGACATCCTCCGGCGTCTCGATCAGCGACGGCACCTTGACCGCGTATTTGCCTTCCGAGCCCTCGAGGTTACCGGCGGCAACCAGGCTGTTGGAGGAGGCGACACCCTGGATCACCTGGTCGAGCTGCAGCCCGTAGGAAGAGAGCTTCACCGGATCGACGACGACCTCGACGAGGTCGTCGCGCGCCCCCTGCAGCGAGCCTTCGAGCACGCCTGGCACTTCCTCGATGCGATCGCGCAATTCGCGCGCGGCCGACGTCAACACGCGTTCCGGCACGTCGCCGGACAACGTGACGACGAGGACCGGGAATTCCGAGACGTTGACCTCGTTGACCGTCGGCTCCTCGGCCGCCTGCGGCAGGTCGGCCTTGGCGTCCTGCACCTTCGAACGCGTGTCCTGCAATGCCGTCGCCAGGTCGGTCTGCGGCTGGAACTCGACCAGCACGTAGCCGCCGCCCTGGAAGGCGGCCGAGCGCATCTCCTTGAGCCCCTTGAGGCTCTTGAGCTTGCTTTCCATCGGCCTCAGCAGCAGGCGTTCGGAATCCTCCGGCGAGATGCCCTGATAGATCAGGCTGACATACATCATCGGAATCGGAACGTCCGGCTCCGCTTCCTTCGGCGTCGACTGATAGGCGACCCAGCCCGCGACGAGCAGGAACAGCAGCGCCGAAATGGTGAGGCGCGCATTGTTGATGGCGAGTCTGACGATATCCATGACTTCGGCCTGTTGTGCTTCGGAGGCTGCGGACTGCCCCTTCGCCGGGAGCCCGGCGAAGGACGCGTCGTGCTTACTGCGTGCCGGCGGTGGCTTCGCCGATCAGCTTGTTGATGGTCGCCTGGTCGGCCTCGACAGGCTTCACCAGGTCGCCTTCCTTCACCAGTTCCTGGCCGGCGACGATGATGCGCGCATCCTGCGGGATGCCGCCCAGCACCAGGCCATGCGGCGTGTCGTCGACGAGATCGATCGGGAAGAACGCCACCTTGTCGTCCTTGCCGACGGCGCGGATGCCGAGGTCGCCCTTGTCGCCGAGCGTCACCACCGAGCGCGGCAGCATGACCGCGTTGGTCGGCTCGGCGCTGAGCGTGATCTCGGCCGTCATGCCGGCGGGGATCGAACCGTCGGGATTGGGGATCGCCACCTCGACGCGGAAGGTACGGGTCTGCGCCGAGGCATCGCGGCTGATGTAGCGCACGGTGCCGGTGACCTTCTGGTCGTTGACCAGGCGCACATCGGCCTCGTCGCCGACCTTGACGTAGCGCAGGTCGCGCTCGCTGATCTCGCCGCGCGCGATGACCGGATCGAGTTTCAGGATCGTCGCCACCTCGCCGCCCTGCATCACCGAGCTGCCGAGCTCCACCGGCACACGGTCGATGACGCCGTCGAACGGCGCCTTGACCTCATTGCGGTCGAGCTCCGCCTGCGCGGTGTCGAGCTGCGATTGTGCAAGCGTCAGGTTGGAGCGCGCGGTATCGAGCTGCAGCTTGGGCAGATTGCCGGTTTTCATCAGCCGCAGGGAGGCGTCCAGCTCGGCCTGGCGCTGCGCCACAAGCTGCTTGGCGTTGTCGGCCATCGAGATCTTTTCTTCCGCCGCCAGCATCAGCACCAGGTCGCCGGTCTTGACGCGGTCGCCTTGCTTGACCGGCAGCTTGTCGATGACGCCGGCGACGCGCGTTGCCAGCACCGCCCGCTTGTCGGCCTCGGTCAGCCCGGAAATGCGGATGGCGCGCGCATAGGTCTTGCGCGGCGGCGTTACCACGGCGACGGTGCGCGCTGCTGCCTTCGGCTCGGCTTCGGCCGTCTTCGGCTTGCCGGCTTCAGGCTGCGCCGGCTTGCCGGCGTCAGCATGCTTGTCGGCGGTGACCGACTTGTCGGTGGTAACCGACTTGTCGGCGGCGCTGCCGACGGACGAGAACTCGCCTGTTCCCATCCAGGCTGCGAAGCCGATGAGCACGACAATGGCTGCAAGCTTGTGAAACCTGATTTTCGGCATCGTCATTTTGTTCCGTTGCTGGCTTGGCGAAGTCGGCGCTTCCGACTGTCGGGCGCGCGGCCGATATGGGTGCGCGCAAAGCCATGTTCAATTTGCCGTGATCGGCGAAGCGCGCTTCTACCCCAAAGTTGCACCGCAAAATAGTCAGAAACTTTGATGTTTTCTTATAGTACCGGGTGCGTTGACCCGCGATTCTCAACTTTCCGGCGCCGGCCGCCGCATTCTGACGGCTCAAGAGAGCAAATGGCAGCAGGCGTCAGGATGATGCGCAAGTTTGTCCTAAAATGAGCGGAAGTCTTCGAACAGACGGCGTGCCAATGCCTTCGTTACTGGAAGACTGTTATCACGTGATGAGGTTCAGCAGTCGAAAAAGCCGCTCGAAATTCTTGCCATAAGGCGGGCGCAACAAGCTGCCGGCGCTCAGCTTCGACTGCACGAAAATCGGCTTCTCTTTGCTGAATGTCCGGAACCCCCATTCGCCGTGATAGGCGCCCATGCCGCTGGCGCCGACGCCGCCGAAGGGCTGCCTTTCCTGGACCAGATGCATCATGCAATCGTTGACCGTGACGCCGCCCGCCAGGGTTTCGCGCATCATCCTTTGGCGATTGGCCCGGTCGCCGCCGAACCAGTAGAGCGCCAGCGGATGCTCCGCCCGGTTCACGTGAGCGATGGCGTCGTCGAGGGTGCCGTATTCGATGATCGGCAGCACCGGCCCAAAGATCTCTTCGCGCATCAGCCGCAGATTTTCGCCGGGGTTCTTGACCAGGACCGGCGCCATCTTGCGGTCGCCGACGCCGAGTTGTTCATCCGCCGGATTGACCTCGATAACATCGGCGCCGCTGTCGCGCGCCTCTGCAATCATATCGGCGAGACGCTTGCGATGCCGCTCGCTGACGATGGCCGTATAGTCGGGATTGTCGCGCAGGCTCGGATAGAGCCGCGCCATTGCCGCCGCCAGTTTCGTTGCGACCGTCGCGGCCTGCCCCCGCGGAACCAGCAGATAGTCGGGCGCAATGCAGGTCTGGCCGGCATTCAAGAGCTTGCCATAGGCGACACTGGCGACGGCTGCATCGAGATCGCAGGATGGATCGAAGATTGCCGGCGACTTGCCGCCGAGCTCGAGCGTCACCGGCGTCAGATTGGCGGCGGCAGCCAGCGCGACCTGCCGGCCGACGGCGGTCGAGCCGGTGAACAGGAGATGATCGAAAGTCATCGACACGAATGTCTTGCCGATGTCGGCGTCGCCCTGCACCACGCTCATCTCGTCGGGACCGAAATGTTTTTCGACCAGTCGCGCGAGCAGGTCCGAAAATTTCGGCGTCAGCTCGGAAGGCTTGATCAGCACCCGGTTGCCGGCGGCGAGCGCGGCCGTTGCCGGCGCGACGGCAAGCTGGAAGGGATAATTCCAGGGCGATACGATGCCGACGACGCCGACGGGCTGTGGCAGCAGGCGGTTGTGCCCGGGCAGGAACGGCAGGCTGGTGCCGACGCGGCGCTCGCGCATCCACCCGCGCAGATGCCGAATGGCGTGCCTGATCCCGGCCCGGACGACGAACAATTCGGCCAGCCGCGTTTCCTGCGCCGAGCGGGCGGAAAAATCGCTGTCGATCGCCGCGCAAATCTCGGCCTCATGCTTTTCGGTGAGCGCCAGCAGGCGCTTCAGACGATCCTTGCGGACGTCGAGGCTCGGGAAGGGTTCGCGCTCGAATGCCCTGCACTGCAATTCGAACAGCGCGCCGAGCGCATTCTGTCTGGTCTGCAGCATCGCAACCTCCCGTTTACGTTCAGGTAAGTTACATCGCCAGGGCAACCGAATCCAGCATTGCCCCGGTTCCGTGGGGGAAGATGCTGACAGCCGGAACAGACTTGCTGACAGGCATAGAGACCTTAAGCCCGCCGCCGCGCGGATTCCGGCTTGACGCGCGCGGCAAGGAATTCCTTGACGCGACGTCCTGGCGCCGGACCGCGCAACGGCTTGAAGCCGTCGTCGAGCTCGCCTGAAAGATCGAGTGTGGCCCGCTGGCCGACAGCATCGTAATTCTCTTCCAGCCAGTCGCTGGCGGCACTGCGGCCGAGGTCGCGCAGATAGGCGAGAAACGCCCATTCGGCATTGACCTTGGACGAGGCCGACAGGTCTTTGAAGGCCTCGTCGGCATCGATGCGGTGCATGCGGATGTCGCGATATTCGCCATGCGGCAGGCGCCCGGCCGCGATCAGTTCCTTGACGAAGGCGATCGAGCGGAATTCACGCAGCAGCCCGGCGTTGAAGGTGATCTCGTCGATGCGGTTCTGGATCTCGTTGGCGCTTTTCGGCGTGCCTTCGCGCACCACAGGATTGATCTGCACCAGAAGCACATCCTCGGTCGCCGCCGTCTTGAAGAACGGATAGAGCGCCGGATTGCCGCCATAGCCGCCGTCCCAATAAGGCACGCCCTTGATCTCGACCGCCTGGAACAGCTGCGGCAGGCAGGCCGAGGCCATCACCGTGTCGAGGTCGATCTCGCCATCGGAGAAGACGCGCAACTGCCCGGTCTCGACATTGGTCGCCGAGATGAACAGTTCCATCGACTTGCAGGCGCGCACGTTGTCGAAGTCGATCTCCTTGGCCACCACATCGCGCAGCGGATTGAGGCCGAGCGGGTTGGCGACATAGGGCGAGAACACCCGCGACATCGTGTCGAAGAAGACGTAGCCGGGCGTGTTCTCGATCGACCAGTTGCCCCAGACCACGTCCCAGGGCATGCGCTGCACCGGGCTGAAACGGCCCTTCGAGGCCACCGTCCGCCAGAAATCGTCGAGCTTTTTGCGCGCGCCTTCCACGCCGCCCCGGACAAACCCGTCGGCCAGCGCCACCGCGTTCATGGCGCCGGCGCTGGTGCCGGACACCGCCGCGATCTCCAGCCGCCCATCCTCCAGCAGCCGGTCGAGCACGCCCCATGAAAAGGCGCCGTGCGAGCCGCCGCCCTGGAGGGCTATGTTGATCTTCTTCTTTTCCTCCGCCTTGCCGTTCTTCGCCATGGCGTTCCTTGTCTCGATGCGCCGGCCTACCGCCGCGTCATTTGGACGGAGCCGGCGCAGTCAGCCTATGTTGCAGTGCAGCATATAAGGGCGGATCAAGGCAAGAACACGAACACACAAGCGTGATCGTGGGATTTTTCCTCGCCCCACTTCGTCCAGCTTGGCGCATGCACTGTCCAATGTAGCGCTGGTCGACCCCCGCTCCGTCTCGGCTTTGCCGAGCCACCTCTCCCCCGATCGACGGGGTAGAGGAAAGGCGCCGAGCTTCCTGCGGTCAACGCTCGTCCAGCAACGCTCCCTTCCTTTCCCTCCGGAGGGGGGAAAGGTGGCGCTGCGAAGCAGCGACGGATTGGGGGAACCACGTGGCCAATCAAGCCTCGGCCTGATCAGTCACGCCAGTCACACACAAGATGTGTGCATCCCCTAGCTAGACGAAGTGGGGCGAGGAACCAGGTTCAAGCCACTAGGTCGGGCACCGGTCCGACATAGCGCGACTGCGGCCGGATCAGCCGCCCAGTTGCCTGCTGCTCGCGCGCATGGGCGATCCAGCCTGCAACGCGGCCGGCGGCAAAGACGTTGGAAAATGCTTCTTTCGGGAAGCCGACCGCTTCCAAAAGAAGCGCGGTGTAGAACTCGACATTGGTCTGGATCGAGCGCTGCGGCTTGGCGATCCTGAGCACTTCGAGCGCCGCCTGCTCCACCGTCTCGGCGAAGGCCAGCCGGCTACCCATCTCCTTGCTGCTCGTCTCGTTGCGGGAACCGAGCTGCCGCACGACCGTCTTCAGCGCGTCGGCGCGCGGATCGCGCACGCGGTAGATGCGATGGCCGAAGCCCATGATGCGCTCGCCCTGCGCAATCTCGTCACGCAGCCATGCGGTGGCGTCGCCGCTGGCCTCGATGGCGTCGAGCATCTCGATCACCGGTCCCGGCGCGCCGCCATGCAGCGGACCTTTCAGCGCGCCGAGCCCGGCCAGTGTCGCCGAGGTCAATCCGGCGTGGGTCGACGCCACCACGCGGGTCGCGAAGGTCGAGGCGTTGAGCCCGTGGTCGCAGACCGCCACCAGATAGCTGTCGAGCGCCTTGGCAAGCGCCGGGGAGGCGGCGCCGGAGAGCATCCGCAGCATGTCGCCGGCATGATCGGCTTTTTCGTCGGGAGCGATCGGCGTCTCGCCCCGGCCAAGGCGCAGCAGCGCCGGTGTCAGCACCGCCGGCGCCGCGATCAGCCTGAGCGCGTCGGCAAGTCCATCGCCATCCGGCAGGACGGCCATGCCGGCCCGCATGCCGCTATAGACATCGAGCGGCGCAAGCTGGGGGAGCATCGGTTTCACGCGATCAAATACGTCCCGCCGCGCCTTGCCGATCGCCTTTTCCAGTTCGGCATCGCCTGGAAGATCGTCGAAGAAGCCGTCGAACAGCAGCCGCACCACCTGCGCGTAGCGCCGGCGGCCGGTGAGCTCCATCAGCGAATGGCCCCGGATGGTGAGGTGTCCGCCCACACCATCGACATCGGAAAGCACCGTGTCAGCCGCCACAACATCATCGAGCCCATTTGCCATGATCGTCTCCTTGACCTTTGGTGCATGACAATTAATGCTGCGCAATCAATGCATCAATCTTGATCAAGATAATCAATGTAAGGTGTCGAATGACGGAATGGCTGACGCGGGATGAGGCGCTGGAGCGGCTGAACGTCCGGCCGCAGACGCTTTATGCCTATGTCAGCCGCGGTCGCATCGGCATGAAGC
This sequence comes from Mesorhizobium sp. B2-4-3, assembly GCF_006442815.1. GTDB lineage: Bacteria > Pseudomonadota > Alphaproteobacteria > Rhizobiales > Rhizobiaceae > Mesorhizobium. Next base: position 77,852 of record NZ_VFVL01000024.1, on the reverse strand, counting down.
CGGACGATGCCGACCCGCGCCGCAGCCAGTACCGCGCCGACGACATCGCAGCGCTTGCCACGCGCCGCGACCGCGGAAGGAGCCCGCGGGCAATCGCCGAAAGCGCCATCGCCTGGGGCGAGCCGGCGATTCCCACTTCGATCTCGACGGTGCTGCATGGCCGCCTTGTCTATCGCGGCAGGGACGCGGTGGAGCTCTCGGCGACGGCGACGCTCGAGGAGACCGCCGAGCTGCTGTGGGCCTCCGACCGTCCGGTATCGTTGGCTTCACTGACCTCTTCGGCCGCCCGGCAAAGCGGCACGCCCACCGCCTTCGCCAGGCTTTCGGCGCTGGCTGCCGAAGGCTGGCCCTCGCTCGGCCGCAGGCCGGCCATGCTGCAGCAGGACGGCGCCGCCGCCACCAGCGCGCTGGCCACGGCGTTCGGCGCGACGCCGGGCTCGGAACCTGTGCATGACCGACTGGCGCAGGGTTGGTCGGTTGACGGCGCGGGCGCAAAACTCATCCGCAAGGCGCTGGTGCTTTTGGCCGATCACGAACTCAACGCCTCGACCTTCGCCGCCCGCGTCGCGGCCTCCACCGGCGCGCCGGTCGCCGCCTGCCTGCTCGCCGGCCTTGCGACGCTGACCGGCCCGCGCCATGGCGGCGCCGGCGCGGCGGCGATCACGCTTGTCGAGGATGCCGAGCGGCTAGGTCCGGACGAGGCGATTGCCCGCTGGCTCGCTCATGACCGGCCGCTGCCAAGCTTCGGCCACCCGCTTTACCCGGAAGGCGATCCGCGCGCGCAAGCACTGCTGCCCGACCTGGAGATCGATGACGGGATCGTAGATCTTCGCGACGCCGTGCTCGCCGCGACCGGGCTGCATCCGAACATCGATTTCGCCCTGGCCGCGATGACGCGCAGCCTGCGCCTGCCGGCCGATGCGCCGTTCCGCCTGTTCGCGCTCGGCCGCAGCGTCGGCTGGACGGCGCATGCCATCGAGCAGGCGGCCAGCAACAGGCCGATCAGGCCCCGCGCCCGCTATGACGGGCCGGTCGAGAGAGCGGTGGGCGACGGATAAAGCGCGATAGGGTGTGTCGAGATTCAGGTCAGGCCGAGTCGAGAACGATGGCTTCCGAGAACCGGAGCGGAGCGTACTTAAAGTACGTGAGCACCGGAAGCGCAGGAAGCCGCCGTTCGCAGGCCGGCCTCACCTGAATATCGACACGCCCGTCAGGACATCGTGTCCAGCTTGCGCTGCATGGCCGCGATCTGCGCCTTCAATTCCTGCAGATCGTCGCCCTTTTCTTCCTTCTTCGGCGGCTCGGCCGGTGCTGCCGAATTGCCGCCCGCCGTCGGGAACGGCGTGAACATGCGCATGGCGTTCTGGAACATCTCGACATTGCGTCGCGTCTGTTCCTCGAGCGCCTTCATCGGCGTCTTCATCAAGTCGATCGGCGTCTTGCCGAAGGCGCCCTTGAGCTGCTCGCGAAACCGCTCCTGCTCCTTGGAGAAGGCGATCATCGACTGTTCGAGGAAGCTCGGCACGATCATCTGCATCTGATCGCCGTAGAAGGAGATGAGCTGGCGCAGGAACGGGATCGGCAGCATGTTCTGCCCATCCTTGTTCTCCAGCTCGAAGATGATCTGCGTCAGCACCGGGTGCGTGATGTCGTCGCCGGTCTTTGCGTCCTGGACCGTGAACTCCTCGCCCTTCTTGACCATCTCGGCCAAGTCCTCGAGCGTCACATAGGTACTTGTGCCGGTATTGTAGAGCCGGCGATTGGCATACTTCTTGATGACGATCGGGTCGTCTTTTGCGGCCATCCGTATCCTCCCCAGGACACCGGCACCTTTAGGAGTAAGCGGCCGGTAACGATTGCGCCCTTTATCGAGGATACGCGCAAAAGCGTCACAATTCCAAGCGGTTTGTGCACTGCGGCATCAATTAATGCTGCACAGCCATCGCAAAATCCGCTGTACGGCCAACGTCACGTTGCCGCGACTGGCGCGCGCTCTGCTTGCCGCGCATGGCGGTCATGCCCATTTCCGGTTTGACTCAGGGTTTCGAACGGGCAAGAAAGTCCTAAAGCGATCTCGAAAATACGACACCTCGAAGTCTGGAGAAGAAAATGTCCGCTTCCAATTCCATCGTCGTCGCCAGCGCCGCCCGCACCGCGGTCGGATCCTTCAACGGCAGTTTCGCCGCCACGCCGGCGCATGAGCTCGGTGCCGTCGTCATCAGGGAATTGCTCGCGCGTGCGAACGTCGAGGCGACGGAAGTCGACGAGGTCATCCTCGGCCAGGTGCTGACCGCCGCGCAAGGGCAGAACCCGGCCCGCCAGGCCTCGATCAATGCCGGCCTGCCGAAGGAGACCACCGCCTGGGGCCTCAACCAGGTTTGCGGCTCGGGCCTGCGGGCGATTGCGCTCGGCATGCAGCAGATTGCCACCGGCGACGCCAAGGTGATCGTCGCGGGCGGTCAGGAATCGATGTCGATGTCGCCGCACGCCGAGCACCTGCGCGCCGGCGTCAAGATGGGCGACTACAAGATGATCGACACCATGATCAAGGACGGCCTGTGGGATGCCTTCAACGGCTATCATATGGGCAACACCGCCGAGAACGTCGCCCGCCAGTTCCAGATCACCCGCGAAACCCAGGACGAGTTCGCCTTGGCCTCGCAGAACAAGGCCGAGGCCGCGCAGAAGGCCGGCAGGTTCAAGGACGAGATCGTCGCCTTCACCATCAAGGGCAAGAAGGGCGACACCGTCGTCGACCAGGACGAGTACATCCGCCACGGCGCGACGCTCGACGCCATGACCAAGCTGAAGCCCGCTTTCGACAAGGACGGCACGGTCACCGCCGCCAACGCGTCCGGCATCAATGATGGCGCCGCCGGCGCGCTGCTGATGACCGAGGCCGAGGCTGCCCGCCGCGGCATCACCCCGCTGGTGCGCATTGCCTCCTGGGCGACCGCCGGCGTCGATCCGGCGATCATGGGCACGGGGCCGATCCCTGCCTCGAAGCGGGCGCTGGAGAAGGCCGGCTGGTCGGTCAAGGACCTCGACCTCGTCGAGGCCAACGAGGCGTTCGCCGCGCAGGCCTGCGCCGTCAACAAGGGCATGGGCTGGGATCCCTCGATCGTCAACGTCAATGGCGGCGCCATCGCCATCGGCCATCCGATCGGCGCTTCGGGCGCCCGCGTCTTCAACACGCTGGTCCACGAGATGCGCCGCCGTGGCGCCAAGAAGGGCCTCGCCACGCTGTGCATCGGCGGCGGCATGGGCGTCGCCATGTGCGTGGAAGCGCTCTGAAAAAAGAGTGAATGGTGAATGGCAAATGGTGAATGGCCGGATAGCCGACCCTCTTCGACCATTCACCATTCACGATTGACCATTCACCAGAACAGGGAGGAGGAACCCAATGACCAAGGTAGCAATCGTCACCGGCGGATCGCGCGGCATCGGCGCGGCGATATCGATCGCCTTGAAGAACGCCGGCTATTCCGTCGCGGCGAACTATGCCGGCAATGACGAGGCGGCCCAGAAATTCAAGGCCGAGACAGGTATCCCGGTCTACAAATGGTCGGTCGCCGACTACGAGGCCTGCGCCGCCGGCATCAAGCAGGTCGAAGCCGATCTCGGCCCGGTCGGGGTGCTGGTCAACAATGCCGGCATCACCCGCGACGCCATGTTCCACAAGATGACGCCCGCGCAGTGGAAGGAAGTCATCGACACCAACCTCTCCGGCGTCTTCAACATGACGCATCCTCTGTGGAGCGGCATGCGCGACCGCAAGTTCGGCCGCGTCATCACCATTTCCTCCATCAATGGCCAGAAGGGCCAGGCCGGCCAGGTCAACTACTCGGCCGCCAAGGCCGGCGACATCGGCTTCAGTAAGGCTCTTGCCCAAGAAGGCGCTCGCGCGGGCATCACCGTCAACGTCATCTGCCCCGGCTATATCGCGACCGAGATGGTCAAGGCGATCGACGAAAAGGTGCTCAACGAGCGCATCATCCCGCAGATCCCGGTTGGCCGCCTCGGCGAGCCGGACGAGATCGCGCGCTGCGTCGTCTTCCTGGCTTCCGACGAGGCCGGCTTCATCACCGGCTCGACCATTACCGCCAATGGCGGCCAGTACTTCGCCTGATACCCAACTTCGCCTGATACCCTTTTTGCGCTGAGGCGGCCCCGACATCGGAGCCGCCTTTTTGCCACCGTCGACAAGCTCGGCGCGACACCTTGCCTCAATTCGGCACGCAAAGGTTAACGGCAACGGCCCCCTTGTGCGCAACTCCGCCAACAAGCTGTGAATTCTCGGTGGGCAAGCTGTGGATAACACCATATCTAGGGGTGAACAAACCGGGAAAATAACCGGATCGCTGATTCGTCGCCGATTCGTTCTGGCTTTGGCCGGAAAGTTAACGGCGGACAGCGCAAACGTCACCGAATTCGTTAAAGGCGATTAAGAAAAATAAACAATTTCATAACTTTGAGGACAGGGCTCAAGTCGACCGCGACCGTTGCCCGGCAAAAGTTAACGACGATCTCGGCCCGACGGGGCCAGGCAGGAATCGGGCCAATTCAGCGATTCAGCATGTGGTGAGACTCACCGTCAAAAAACCCACATATAGCCGTGAACAAAACCTGAATCAGAGCGAGTAAGCGATTCGTCGCCGATTCGTTCCAGACTCGTTCCAGCCGTTAACAACGACCCGATTTTGGCCACCCCGGCCGCTCAGCCTGTTCCCAAAGGAACATTCCGCTTTCGCTTCACGCCCGAAGTCCCTATGTGTCGCCTGTCACACGCGGCGGCACCGCCGTGCTTCAGACTACAAGCGGCAGAAACCTTATTTCCGAGCCGATGAACATCCAGCCGAAACACTCCCAGCCGCTGATCCTTTCGGGCCGCGACGTGACGGCCGTGCTGGGCCCCACCAACACTGGCAAGACCCATCTCGCCATCGAGCGCATGGTCGCGCATGAGACCGGCGTCATCGGCCTGCCGCTCAGGCTGCTCGCCCGCGAGGTCTATGCCCGGGTCTGCGAGAAGGTCGGCGCCCACAAGGTGGCGCTGATCACCGGCGAGGAAAAGATCGTGCCGGCCGGCGCGAAATATTCGGTCTGCACCGTCGAGGCGATGCCGCGCGAAACCGACGCCGCCTTCGTCGCCATTGATGAGGTGCAGCTCGCCGGCGATCTCGAGCGCGGCCATATCTTCACCGACCGCATCCTGCATCTGCGCGGCCGCCAGGAGACGCTGCTGCTGGGCGCCGCCACCATGCACGGCATCCTGCAGCGCCTGTTGAAGGGCGTGTCGGTGGTGACGCGGCCGCGGCTTTCGCACCTTGCCTATGCCGGCTCGAAGAAGCTCACCCGGCTGCCGCGGCGCACCGCCATCGTCGCTTTCTCCGCCGACGAGGTCTATGCCATCGCCGAGCTGATCCGCCGCCAGCAGGGCGGCGCCGCCGTCGTCCTCGGCGCGCTCTCGCCGCGCACCCGCAACGCGCAGGTGGAGATCTTCCAGTCCGGCGATGTCGACTATCTCATCGCCACCGACGCCATCGGCATGGGACTGAACCTCGACCTCGACCATGTCGCCTTCGCCCAGAACCGCAAATTCGACGGTTACCAATACCGCAACCTGACCGCCGCCGAGCTTGGCCAGATCGCCGGTCGTGCCGGCCGGCACCTGCGCGACGGCACGTTCGGCGTCACCGGCCAGGTCGATCCGTTCGACGAGGATCTGGTCGCCAAGATCGAGGGACACGACTTCGACCCGGTGAAGGTGCTGCAGTGGCGCACCGCCGATTTCGACTTTTCCAGCCTCGATGCGCTGAAGCGCTCGATCGAGGCCAATGCGCCGGTCGAAGGGCTGACCCGCGCGCTGCCGGCCGTGGACGCGCAGGCGCTGGAGCAGCTGTCGCGCGATGGCGAGATCCGCGCTCTGGCCGCCGGCAAGGAGCGCGTGGCACTGCTGTGGGAAGCCTGCGCGCTGCCCGACTACCGCAAGATCGCGCCGGCCCAGCATGCCGACCTTGTCGCCTCTATCTATATGGACCTTGCGCGCCATGGCCATGTCGATGAGAATTACATGGCCGAGCAGGTGCGGCGCGCCGACACGACCGACGGCGATATCGACACGCTCTCGCACCGGATCGCGCAGATCCGCACATGGACTTTCGTCTCCAACCGGCCTGGCTGGCTGGCCGATCAGCTACACTGGCAGGAAAAGACGCGCGAAATCGAAGACAGATTGTCGGATGCGCTGCATGAGCGGTTGACGAAACGCTTCGTAGACCGCAGGACTTCCGTCCTCATGCGGCGCCTTAGAGAAAATACCATGCCTGAAGCCGAAATCAGCCCTACCGGAACCGTCCTCGTCGAAGGCCATCATGTCGGCGAATTGCAAGGGTTCCGCTTCACTGCCGACCAAAGCGCCGGCGGCGAGGACGCCAAGGCGGTGCGCACCGCCGCCCAGAAGGCGCTCGCGGCCGAGTTCGAGGCGCGCGCCGAGCGCTTTGCCGCTTGCGCCAATGGCGACCTGGCTTTGGGCTCGGACGGCGTCCTGCGCTGGATCGGCGCGCCGATCGGCACGCTGGTCACCGGCGACGAGGCGTTGAAGCCGCGCCTGGTCCTGCTTGCCGACGAGCAGCTGACGGGCCCTGCCCGCGACAAGGTCGCGGCGCGCGCCGAGCGTTTCGTCAATTTCCAGATCGAAACGCTTTTGAAGCCGCTGGTCGATTTGAAGAATGCCGACCAGCTCGCCGGCATCGCGCGCGGCATCGCCTTCCAGCTGGTCGAGCATTTCGGCCTGATCAATCGCCGCGACATCGCGGAGGAGATGAAGTCGCTCGACCAGGAAGGCCGCGCAGCGCTTCGCCGCCTCGGCGTGCGCTTCGGCGCCTACCATGTCTTCGTGCCGGCGCTGATCAAGCCGGCACCGGCGGGCCTGGTGACCTTGCTCTGGGCGTTGAAGAATGACGGCAAGGACAAGCCCGGCTTCGGCGACGTGGTGCATGCGCTGGCTTCTGGCCGCACCTCCGTGGTCATCGACCCGGCCTTCGACAAGACCTTCTACAAGCTCGCCGGCTACCGCAATCTCGGCCGCCGCGCCGTGCGCGTCGACATCCTGGAAAGGCTCGCCGACCTCATCCGCCCGGCGACCAACTGGAAGCCCGGCCTCGGCCAGCGTCCGGACGGCGCCTATGACGGCCACGCCTTCATGGTGACGCCGCCGATGATGTCGATCCTCGGCGCCACGGCCGACGACATGGAGGAGATCCTCAAGGGTCTCGGTTATCGCTCCGAGGCGAAGCCGGCCGCCGAGGTGAAGGCGAAGCTCGACGCGCTGGACGACGCCGCCAGCGAAGCGGCCGTGGCCAAGCTCGCCGCGGAAGAGGCCGCTCGCGCCGCGCAGGCGAAGGAGGCGCCCGCCCCCGAGGCCACCACCTTGGCAACGTCCGGCGAGAGCCCGGAGACGGACAGCACCGAAATCCATGCCGCGGAGACCCCGGCCGAGAGCGCGGCTGAGGTTGTCGACGGAACAAGCGGACAAGAGACACTGGCCGCGGAAGCCACGGAAACCGCGGCGGCAAGCGAACCGGCAGCGCAAGGCGATGAGCCGGCCGGCGAGGCCGTGACGGAGGAAGGCCTGCCCTTGGCTCAGGCCGAGTCCTCGCAGACCGAAACCCCGGCCACGAGCGCGGCGGAGCCTGTCGACGACACAGCTGGACAGGAGACCGTGGCCACGGAAACCGCCGCGGCAAGCGAACCGGCAGTGCAAAGCGATGAGCCGGCCGGCGAGGCCGTGACGAAGGAAGGCGTGCCCTCAGCTCAGGCCGAGTCCTTGCAGACCGAAACCCCGGCCACGAGCGAGACCCCTGCATCGACCGAAATGACGACGGAAGCCGCCACCGGCGAAACCGCGGCCGAGGCTGAAGAGCCGAAGCCTGTCCTTCTGTGGCGCCAGGCGCGCTTCGATCATCAGCGTCCGCGCCATCGCCACGACAACCGTCGCGACAATCGCCCGCGCGGCGGCCAGCCCGCGCGCGATGGCCAGCCCGGCGCCGCTACCGGCCAGCCCGGCGATCGGCCGGCCCAGGAAGGCCGCCGCGAGCAGCGCGACGGCGCCGGCAAGCCGCGCTTCGACCGCTCGAAGTTCAAGCCCAGGCCGGAGACAGGCGACCGGCGCGAAGGCAGACCGCAAGGCGAGCGGCCGGACCGCCGCGAGGGCCGGCCCGACTGGAAGGGCAACAGGCAGGATGGCAAGGGCAACGCCCAGGGCGGCAAGCCGGCCTTCCAGGGTAAGCCGCGCGAGGAACGCCCGCAGCGCTTCGATCCGGATTCGCCCTTCGCCAAGCTCGCCGCCTTGCGCGACCAGCTGAAGAAATAGGCTGGAGCATGATCCCGAAAAGTGGGAACCGGTTTTCGGGCGAGATCATGCTCCAACAAAGAGACAGCATGATCCCGAACCGAAGGACCGCGTCAGCGAAAAGTGGGAACCGATTTTCGGGCGAGATCATGCTCCAACAAAGCTAGCCCCGATGGTTGGAGAGGGCCGCCAGCGCATCGACAAATGGCTGTTCTTCTCGCGCGCGGTGAAATCGCGGTCCCTGGCGGCGAAAGTCGTCGTCGCCGGGCGCGTCCGCATCAATCGCGACAAAGCAGCGCAGGCCTCCGATCTGGTCAAGCCCGGCGACGTTCTCACCATCACGCTCGAGGGCCGTATCCTGGTCTGGAAGGTGCTGAATTGCGGCACGCGACGCGGTCCGGCCGACGAGGCGCGGCTGCTTTACGAGGATATGTCGCCTGCGCCAACACCCAAGGGCGAGGCGGTTCCGGATGCCATTCCAGCCCTGCGCGAGGCCGGCAGCGGGCGCCCGACCAAACGCGAGCGGCGGCAGACCGACCGTCTGCTCGGCGATGATTGAATTGGGCCAGCCGGACCGCCAGTGGCGAGACCGCTGGAATTCTATTCCCCGGGGCCGGCAGTGCCCGAATGCCCTGCCCTTGCAAGCAGCCGGCAAAGGCGTTACCTCAACGTGAAAAAGCCGAGCAAATCGGGACGTTCCGGAGCCTGCAATGACCTACGTCGTGACCGACAATTGCATCAAATGCAAATACATGGACTGCATCGAGGTCTGTCCGGTCGACTGTTTCTACGAGGGCGAGAACATGCTCGTCATCCACCCCGACGAGTGCATCGACTGCGGCGTGTGCGAGCCCGAATGCCCGGCCGACGCGATCAAGCCGGACACCGAGGGCGGCCTCGACAAATGGTTGCAGGTCAATTCCGAATACGCCGAGAAGTGGCCCAACATCACCGCCAAGAAAGAGCCGCCCGCGGACGCCAAGACCTTCGACGGCGAGACCGGGAAGTTCGAGAAATATTTCTCGGCGGAGCCCGGTGAAGGCGATTGATGCTGGCGCCGGCGACGCCGGCATGACGCGACGTAACGCGACCGATACAATTGCTGTCTTGACAGGCAGCGACCCCGTTTGACGTTAGCGAACGCAGCAAAACCTTGATTCTTCCGACTTTTTGTGTTACATCAGCGAAACATGCCGGTGACACAACGTCGATTTATGGCGCTAACGCCCCAAATCACTGAAAGGTGAGCTTTTAGATCCGGACCAGAGCGATCTGGGGCAGGCGGTCGCATTCGTGCGGTATGCCGGTCCCTGCTTTTCCGGTGGGTTCATCCTGTTGCGCGGCTAATGGTCGGCTATTGCCGACCCCATCGGTTCGAGCCGGCATGATGCCGGCTGCACAACTAAGGAGTTCAGGGCGTAATGGCAACGATCACCCCGCAGAAGAAGTCCAACGCGGCCCGCCACGGGTTCAAGACCGGCGAGTTCATCGTCTATCCGGCGCATGGCGTCGGCCAGATCGTGGCGATCGACGAGCAGGAAGTTGCGGGTCACAAGCTGGAACTGTTCGTCATCGATTTCCAGAAGGACAAGATGCGGCTGAAGGTGCCGGTCGCCAAGGCGACCTCGATCGGCATGCGCAAGCTGTCGGAAGAGGACTATGTCGACCGCGCGCTGAAGGTCGTGCAGGGCCGCGCCCGCGTCAAGCGCACCATGTGGTCGCGCCGCGCCCAGGAATATGATGCCAAGATCAATTCCGGCGACCTGATCTCGATCTCGGAAGTGGTGCGCGACCTTTACCGCGCCGACAACCAGCCGGAGCAGTCCTATTCCGAGCGTCAGCTCTATGAAGCCGCGCTCGACCGCATGGCCCGCGAGATCGCCGCGGTAAACCGCATGTCGGAGACCGAAGCGGTTCGCCTCATCGAGGTCAACCTCAACAAGGGTCCGAAGCGCGGCGCCAAGGCCGACAACGAGGAAGCCGAGCAGGAAGAAGCTGCCTGAGCTTTTTCGCTTTTGAGTTTACGAAGAACCCGGCCTCGCGCCGGGTTTTTTGTCTCCCGCGGCTTGCGAGGCCATTGGGGCACCTTTTCAGCTTCCCCATCCCGCGCCGTCATCCTCGGGCTTGTCCCGAGGATCTACCGCCTCATGAAACAGGATCGCCGTCAGTCCGGGTAACTCGGCAGATTCTCGGGACAAGCCCGAGAATGACGGCGGCGCGGGTTGCGTTATCAGCTGGCCCTTCGGGCTGTCTTCCCCCTTAAGGAAGGTAACAACTCACCCGCCGCCTTCGCGTGCTGCCTCTTGCCTCAGCGAAGCTATAAACCGCTTCGTCCGCTCGCGCTCCGGATTGTCGAACATCACCGAAGCCGGGCCTTTCTCGACGATGGCGCCGGCGTCCAGGAACACCACCTCCTGCGCGATCTTGGAGGCGAGCCTGAGATCATGCGTGGCCATCACCATGGTCGTGCCTTCGCGTGCAAGCTGTCCAAGCACGTCTACCACCTCCTGTGCCAGTTCCGGATCGAGCGCAGAGGTCGGCTCGTCGCAGAGCAGCACGCGCGGCGACGGCGCCAGCGCCCGGGCGATCGCCACGCGCTGCTGCTGACCGCCCGACAGCGTCGCCGGCCAGGCATCGGCCTTGTGCGCCATGCCGACCTTTTCGAGCAGCGCCAGCGCCCGCTCGCGCGCCCTTGGCTCCGGCCACTTCAGCACCGTCACCAGCCCTTCCATGACATTCTCGATCGCAGTGCGGTGCGGGAAGAGCTGGAAATTCTGGAACACCATGCCGGTCTGCAGGCGGATGCGCTGGATGTCCTTGGCCGGCACCTTGCCGCCCGGATGGAAGTCGAGCGCTTCCTCACCGATGCGCAAGGAACCGGAGGTCGGGATCTCCAACAGGTTGATGCAGCGCAAGAGCGTGCTCTTGCCGCCGCCCGAAGGGCCGACCAGCGCCGTCACGCTGCCCTCGTCCAGGCTGACGGTGACACCCTTCAGCACCAGATTGTCGCCGAACCGCTTTTCGATGTCGGTGAGGCCGATCATGCGTTGGCCTCCAGGAACCCGCCATAGCGGTTGAGCCGCACCTCTAGCCGCGCCTGCAGCGCCGACAGCACCGAGCTCAATGCGAGATAGAGCGCCGCCGCCTCGACATAGAGGATCAGCGGCTCATAGGTGGTGGCCACGATGCGCTGCGCCGCCTGGAACATCTCGGGCACCGTGATCGCCGCCGCCAGCGAGGTATCCTTGACCAGCGAGATGAAGGTGTTGGAAAGCGGCGGCACCGCGACGCGGCCGGCTTGCGGCAGGATGGTGCGCCGCATCGCCTGGCTCCAGGTCATGCCGATCGAATAGGAAGCTTCCCACTGCCCCTTCGGCACCGAGCCGATGACGGCCCGGATGATCTCCGACGTGTAGGCGCCGATGTTCAGCGTGAAGCCGATCAGCGCGGCGGGAAAGGCATCGAGCAGGATGCCGACCGACGGCAGGCCATAGAAGATCAGGAACAACTGGACGAGCAGCGGCGTGCCGCGAAAGATCCAGACATAGAAGCGAACCAGCGCGACCAGCGGCTTTGGACCGAACAGCCGGATCAGCGCCGTCGCCAGTCCGGCGATGAGCCCGAGCGCGAAGGACAGGAGCGTCAGCGGCACGGTGAAGATCAGCGCCGCCCACAACAGCGTCGGCAACGATTCCAGCATCAATTGCAGCCAGTGCGGCACGGAGCGCTTCTCCCTTCCAGATACGGCGGCGCGTTCCCCCGTATGGACTGACTATCATGCAAAACCCGGCGGGCCGTCAAAGACGGCGGCGCACGAATATCGTGCAAAAAACAACGGGCCGTCTTTGACGGCCCCCATGGATACCACGCAACAAAGGCAGGCCGTCAAAGACGGCCCGCCGGTTTCCGAACAAGAGGACGATTGCCTTACTTCGAAACGTCCTGGCCGAAATATTTGTCGGCGATCTTCTGGTAGGTGCCGTCGGCCTTGATGTCGGCCAGCGCCTTGTTGATGGCCGCGACCAGCTCCGGATCGCCCTTGCGCACGATGACGCCGGAATAGTCGGCATTCTCTTCCTGCGCGGCGATCTTCACATTGGCGTCCGGCTTGTGCTTCTTGAAGTCGAGGAAGGACAGGCTGTCGTTGATGGTGGCGTCGGCGCGGCCGGTGAGCAGAAGCTGGATCGACTGGTCGAAGCCGTCGGTGCCGACGAGCTCGGCGCCATTGGACTCGGCGAGCTTGCCGAAGTTGGAGGTCAGCGACTGCGCCGACTTCTTGCCCTTGAGGTCGGCGAAGGTCTTGATGTCGGTGTTGTCGCCGCGCACGATCAGCACCGCCTTCGAGGCGATGTAGGGATCGGAGAAGTCATACTTGGCCTTGCGCGCATCGGTGATGCCGACCTCGTTGATGACGGCGTCGTAGCGGTTGGCGTCGAGGCCGGCGATCAGCCCGTCCCACTTGCCTTCGAGGAACTCGACCTTGACGCCGAGCTTTTCGGCGATGGCCTTGGCGATCTCGACATCGAAGCCGACCAGGGCGTTGGATTCGTCATGATAGGTGAAGGGCGCGTAGGTGCCTTCGGTGCCGACCTTGATGACGCCCGCCTGCTTGATCTGGTCGAGATTGGCGCCGGCATGCCCGGCCGTGACCGCCAGAATCTGCAACGTTCCAGCGACAAGGAGCGATTTGAGCCATTTCATTTTTCTGTGATCCCGTTTTGACCGGTGCCCCGGCGCGATTGTGAGAGCCGGAAACTGACAGATAGAAGGCCACGAAATAAGGAACCAGATTTCAAAAATCGGCTCTGCCAGAAATCTGATTCTCAAATCACCCGACAATCCGCCAAGCGACATTTCCGGGCCGATAACAAAATGTTCCCGCCGGCAGCATCGGTCCCGCGGGCGGCGGAACCATCGATGCGCCTGACACGTTGCATGGCAGTTGTAGGGCGCGGCGGCGTCTTTTCAACTGCCGTAAGCGCACTCACCGCCAAAAGGAGCCGGCATGATCGAGGACGCGGCAGGACGGACACTGGTCCGGGCGGCAATGAAGGCTCCTTATCTCGAGCGCGACGAGGAGCATGTCCTCGCCTTGCGCTGGAAGGAAGAGAACGACCAGCACGCGTTGCACAGGATCACCGTCGCCCATATGCGCCTGGTCATCTCGATGGCCTCGAAATTCCGCCATTACGGCCTGCCGCTCGGCGATCTTATCCAGGAGGGCCATGTCGGCCTGCTCGAGGCTGCCGCCCGCTTCGAGCCCGCGCGCGAAGTGCGCTTCTCGACCTATGCCACCTGGTGGATCCGCGCCTCCATGCAGGATTACATCCTGCGCAATTGGTCGATCGTGCGCGGCGGCACGAGTTCGGCGCAGAAGGCGCTGTTCTTTAACCTGCGGCGTCTGCGCGCCCGTCTCGCCAACGGCGCCGAGCCGCTCTCAAACGCCTCGCTCTACCGCGAGGTCTCGGCCGCGCTCGGCGTTCCGGAAGCCGACGTGGCGATGATGGATTCACGCCTGTCCTCGCCCGACAGCTCGCTCAACGCGCCTTTGGCCGACGAGAACGGCGCCGCCGAGCGGATGGATTTCCTGGTCTCCGAGGACCCGCTCCCCGACGAGATCGTCGGCGACCGGATCGATATCCAGCGCCGGGCCGTCTGGCTGAAGAGCGCGCTCGGCGCGCTTAACGCCCGCGAGCTTCGCATCATCGAGGAGCGCAGGCTGAGCGACGACGGCGCCACGCTGGAATCGCTTGGCGAGCAGCTCGGCATCTCCAAGGAGCGCGTCCGCCAGATAGAGGCCCGCGCCATGGAAAAGCTGAAGCTGGCCCTTGTGAAGCAGAACCCGGAATTTTTGGCGGAAGCGGCCTGAAGTCAATGTAATCAAAAATCAAAGATGAGAAATTAATTAAATAAGAATATATCGCCGTCGAGGCTATCTTTCCTCGATAATGCGTATTGATTGTGAGCTCTTTAACAGACCGCTGCGCCGCAATCGGGCTTTTTGACGCCTCCAGATCACAACATATGGGGGATTTGCCATGCTGCGATGCTGCGCGCTCCTTGCAGCTCTGTTCTTCATGGGCCTCACGACATTCGAAGCGCACGCCGATCGAAGGGTTGCCCTCGTCATCGGCAATTCCGAGTATCGCGAGATCCCGGCGCTCAAGAATCCGGACAAGGACGCGGACGACGTGTCCAACACGTTCCGGCTGGCCGGCTTCGAGGTGTTCGCCGCCAAGGACCTGACCAGGCTTCAGTTCGAAGAGCGGTTCCGCAACTATCTGGCGGCAGCCGACGGTGCCGATCTCGCGGTCGTCTACTATTCGGGACATGGCTTTCAGATCGGCGGGGAGAATTTCCTGATTCCGGTCGATGCGTCGCTGAAAGATTCGGCCGACATGGAGGTCCAGGCCATCAAGGTCGACGACATACTGCGGCAACTGCGCTCGAGATCGAAGATCCAGATGATCATCCTCGACGCTTGTCGCAACAATCCCTTCCCGCGCAAGGACTATTGGCTGCGCGACCAGTTGATCGTCGCCGGCGACAGCGGACTTGCGCAGTTAACAGGTTCGCAGAACACGCTGATTGCCTATGCCACCGAGCCGGGGGCGGTCGCCTATGACGGCTCAGGCGATCTCAGCCCGTTCTCGTCGTCCTTTTCCCGCCGCGCGCTGGCGCCGGACCAGGAGATACGCTCGGTCATGGCGGCCGTGCGCCGCGACGTGGTCAAGGCCACCAACGGCAAGCAGGTCCCGTGGGAGAACTCCTCGCTGCTCGACGATGTCGTGCTGATGCGCGGGACGGAGCAACCAGAGCCGTCGCCGCCCGACGCGCAGCAGAACGAGCAGGCGGCGGAGCGCGGAATCCAGGTTGCCGATGCCGCCGAAGCGATTGGAAGTCGTGACATCCGCGTCCCGGTCGGCGTCGGCCCGGTTCCATTGAAACTGGAGCTTCCGGCCAAGAATGCATCGATCAGCCTCAAGCTTGCGAGCTACCCGGCGACCGGAACGCTGTCCTTGCCCGGTCGCGTCCTGTCGCCGCAATCGAGCCTGATGGCCGCCGAGGCCGACAATCTGCGCTACGAGCCGCAGATCGGCTCGGCAGCTCCCGTCGAAGTCGGCTTCGAGGTCCGCGTGGGCAACGCCGCGAAGCGGGCGACGATTAAACTGTCGCCGGATGTCGACCCTTGCGACCAGGCCGCCGGCGAGCCGCTCGACCTGCAAGGCGTCGTCCCCGGACGGTTGTCGAACGAGATCGGTGGCGGGGCTCTCGATACCTGCGAGGCGGCGGTGAAGTCCTACCCCGACATTGCGCGCTTCCGTTACGAGCTCGGGCGGGCGCTGCTGGCTGCGGGCAGGATCGACGAGGCCAGGCAAGCGATCCAGGAAGCCGCGGACAAGGGACATATCCGCGCCCTGTTCGCGCTCGGCTCCATCGCCTCGTCCGGAACAGGGACGGCTGTCGATACATCGAAGGCGAACGACCTCTATTCGAAGGCGTCGGACAAGGGAGACCCCTACGCCCTGGCCTCCTGGGGACGCGCCTTGTTCAATGGCCTCGGCGTCGAGCGCGACACCGGCAAGGGCCTCGACCTGCTGCTCCAGGCAGCGGCGATGGGGAATGTCGACGCCATGAAGGAGCTCGCCGTGATCTTCAAGGAAGGCCGCAACGGCGTGCCCGCCGACCCGGCCCGCGCCCTGGCTTTCCTCAAAGCCGGCATGGAGCGGCAAGACGTCTATTCGATGGGCATTCTCGGTCTTCCCGCGCGCACCACCCCCGTGGTCATGGCGTGCAAGGCCCCGAAGGTCATCACGAAGATAAAAGTGGTCCGCGTGCCCGTGTCGAAACCGAAGACCGTCATACGGACAATTCCGAAAGCACCAAAGGTCAAGCCGATGCCGACGGAAACCGGGAGGGCATCCTGGACTGGCAGCAGCCACGCTGCCCCCACCGGCGGCGGCAATACCGGCGATGGCGATGGCGAAGGTGACGGTGGCGACACCGGTAGTGACGGCTTGTGAGGACAACGGCTCCCGGCCCGGGCGATTGTTCAAATAGCCGACGGCGCCTGGTTGGTCCGAATTCGCGGGCCCCTACCTGTCGGTGACGATCTTGACCTTGTCGCCGGACGACACTGTCGCGCCCGGCGACATGGCGTTGAGCACGCGGAACAGGTCGAGCTTGCGGTCGACGCCGACCATCTGCGCGGCGAGCGAGCCCATGGTCTGGCCGGCCTGGACCGTGACGACCCTGATATGCAGCGGCTTCAGCGCCGCCTTCTCGGCTGGGCTCAGCACGCGGAAGGAACCGCTGACCGAGCGCGCCACCGGGTCCAGCGCGGTGCTGGCCGACGGCGCGGCCGTCAGCAGCCTGTAGACCTGCCCGCCGGCGCGGATCACCGCGATGTCGAACTGCCAGCCTTGCGCGCTGGCATGCGCCATCGCCGCCTCGTTGCCGTTGACCGTCTCCTGACGCACGCTGGCGTCTTCGAGACCCGCCACCCAGCCGCTGCGGATGTAATCGGTGAGCGATACCGACTTGTCGATCGCCACGCCGTCGAAACGGATGGCGATGTCGCCCGGCCCGGTCGCGGTGACGGCGGCCGCCGAATTGTCGATGACGAAACCGTCCGGCACGGTGAAGGACACCCCGAGATTGGGATGCATGAAGGTCTGGCCGCGCACATAGCCTTCTTCCGGCGTGTCGCCGTAAAGCAGGCCGTCAATGCCGGCCAGAAATGCGTCGCGGTCGCGCGTGCCGAAGCCGGGCGGGCCGAAATTGCGGGCGAGGCGCTGCGCCAGCTCGATGCGCTGCGGCGTGTTGGGATGCGTCGCCAGGAAGTCGAGGCTGGCGTCGGTGGCACCGCTGACCGAGCGGAAATCCGTATAGGCCGACATCGACTGCAGGAAGCGACCCGCCGCATAGGGATCGTAGCCCGCCTCGCCGATCGACTTGATGCCGATGGCGTCGGCCTGCAGTTCCTGGTTGCGCGAGAATTGCGCGAGCCTGAGCTTGCCGCGGATGAGCGCCGCCTTGGCCGTCGGGCTGTCGCCGAGCACATCGGAGACCACCTTGGTCGCCAGGCCTTCCTCGGCTTCGAGCTGCTGCCGCTGCAGGCCGTGATTCGCGGTGACGTGGCCCATCTCATGCGCGATGACGGCGGCAAGCTCCGAGGAATCGTTGGCCAGCGCCAGCAAGCCGCGCGTCACATAGAGATAGCCGCCCGGCAGCGCGAAGGCGTTGACGTTGGGTGAGTTGAGGATGGTGATGCGATAGGTCTGGGTAGGGTTCGCCGACACCACCGTCAGATTGCCGACGACCTTGGCCACCATGCGTTCGAGCCGGGGGTCGGAATATTCGCCGCCATAGGTGGCGAGAATCCGCGGATGCTGCGCCTTCGCCATCTCGGCGAGCTTGGCGTTGGCGACGACATTGTCGACGGTGATCGGCTTGTCGGAAGGCTGGAAGCCGCTCTCCTGCACGTCCGGCGGCGTGAACATCTGGCAGCTGGCCAGCACGGCAACGCTCGCCAGCGCGAGAAATCGTGCCAGCGGCCTCATCCAAACCTTCTCAGCGCCGGTCGACAGATCGGCTTCCTTTCGAACTCTTTCGGCAAATCGCGGCCCAGCCGGACCAGCATGGCCGGACCTAGCCACACTCCCCCGGACAAGGCAAGCAAACGCCGGATCGCCCGCAGCCGGTTTGGCCGTAAATTATGTCCGCTTCCGGGCAATATGTTGTGATCCGGCAACGGTGCCGCCTCGATCGCCGATATAGCGCCGGAAGGCGTCCGGTCCAGACCGATCGAAGAAATCATCGGCCGGCCCGGTTGCCGCGATCGTGCCTTCGTCGAGAAATGCCACGTCCTGGCCGATGCGGCGCGCATCTTCCGGCTGATGGGTGACGAACAGCACCGTCATGTCGCGCTCGGCATGGATGCCGGCCATGAGGTCGAGCATGTCGTCGCGCAGCGCCGGACCGAGCGACGCGAAAGGTTCGTCGAGCAGCAAGACGGGCCGGTCGCGCAGCAGCACCCGCGCCAGCGCCACGCGTTGCCGCTCGCCGCCGGAGAGCTCGCGCGGCAGCCGCCTTTCCTTGCCCGCAAGACCGACCCGCGCCAGCGCCTTGGCGACGGCGGCGCGATCGGCATCGCCGAGTTTGAGTGATGGCGAGCGGCCGAGCCCGACATTGGCTTCGACCGAAAGATGCGCGAACAAATTGTTTTCCTGGAACACCATCGACACCGGCCGCGCCGAAGGCGGCGAGTTGCCGAGATCGGCGCCGCCGATCAGCACCTTGCCCGCATCGGGCGTTTCGAAGCCGGCTATCAGATTGAGCAGCGTCGACTTGCCGGAGCCGCTCGGTCCCATGATGGCGGTGATCCTGCCGGCCGCGAATTCGGCGTCGAAACTGAAGGAGGATTCGCCATAGCTGAACGAGACGCCATCCAGAGCGACGGTAAGGCCCTTTTGCGCGGCGGCGCCGTCGATGCTCATTGTCGTGACTTTCCTTCCCGCCCCAGCCAGTCGGCGGCGACCACCAGCATCAGGCAGACGAGGCCGAGCAGCAAGGCAAGTCCCGCGGCGTCGGCTGTCCGGTAGCTGCCCATGCGCGCCAAAAGCAGATAGGGCAAGGTCTGCACGGAATCGCTGCCGAACAGCGCGATCACGCCGAGATCGCCGAGCGACAGCGCCATGGCGAAGGCAAAGCCGGTGGCCAGGGGCCGCCTAAGCGACGGCCAGTCGACCAGGCTGAGCCGGGTCCAGCCGGATATGCCGAGCGCCAGGCAAAGCCGCTCGTGGCGCTCGCTCGCCGCGTCATAGGCCGGGCGAATGGCGCGGATGGCGAAAGGCATCGCCATCACCGCGTTGACGGCGACGACCATGGCCGGCGCGACGGCGAAGACATCGGTGACGTGGCGCAGCGCCAGGAACCAGCCGGCGCCAAGGACGATCGGCGGCACGACCAGCACGAAGCCGGCAC
This sequence comes from Mesorhizobium sp. B2-4-3, assembly GCF_006442815.1. GTDB lineage: Bacteria > Pseudomonadota > Alphaproteobacteria > Rhizobiales > Rhizobiaceae > Mesorhizobium. The sequence continues at coordinate 58,513 of NZ_VFVL01000024.1, read as the reverse complement.
CGGTGTCGGCGGCATGTTCGAGCAGGCCCACGGCGCCGCCTGCCTGGCGCCGCAGGGCCAGCGCGCGCCGCGCCGCGATCAGCGCCAGCGACAACGTCACGCTGAGCAGCGCCGCAAGCAGGGCGAGGCCCGCGCTGGTCAACGTCGCGCGGCGCACCGCCGCTTCACCCGCCAATCGGCCGAGATCGGCCTGAAAGCCCGAAAGCACGATCGCCAGCATCGGTCCGGCGACGAACAACAGGGCCAGCGCGATGAGGCCGGCGTTCAGCACGCTTTCGGTCCGTCCCGCCGAAAGGTAGCGGCGTGGCGCCACCGGCAGATTGGCATCGCCGACTGTGTTGGCGCCGAGCCGCGTGAGCGCGACCACCACGACGAAGGTGAGCGCGATCTGCAGCAGCGTCAGCACCACGGCGCGCGCGGGATCGAAATCGAAGCGCAGCGCCTGGTAGATGGCGACCTCCAGCGTCGTCGCGGCCGGACCTCCGCCCAGCGTCAGCACGATGGTGAAGGAGGTGGTGCAGAGCATGAAGACCAGCCCGGCGATCCCCGGCAAAGCCGCGCGCAGCACCGGCCATTCGACCAGCCGGAAGGCCGGCCGGGCGCCCATGCCGAGCTGACTCGCCAGCCGCCACTGGTCGGCGGGAACGGTGCCCAGCGCCTCGAGGAAGAGGCGCGTAGCCAAGGGCAGGTTGAAGAAGACATGCGCCACAAGGATGCCGGAGAGGCCGTAGATCCCCGGCCAATCCCCGCCGCCAAGCCCGGCGAAGACGCCGGCAAAGTACCCGGCGCGACCATAGAGCGCCAATATGCCGAGCGCGGCGACGATCGCCGGCAAGGCCAGCGGCACGGTGAACAATTGCAGGATAAGGCGACGCCCGGGAAAAGCCGGATGTCTCGACAATGCGCGCGCGACCAGCAGCGCGGGCGCGACCGACAGCAGCGTCGAGAGAGCCGCCTGCCACAGCGTGAAGCGGGCGACGCGCAAGAGATAACTGTCGAAGGCGGCGGCAGCGCCGGAGAGATCCTGCGCGCCTTCGAGGACGAGGCCGGCGAAGGCGCCGCCAATGAGGATGGCAATGGCTGCTAGTGCGATGACGCCGGCGTTGACGCGGGAGTCCCTGAGATGAGGCGATGGCATTCCGCCTAACCAAACAGCAGTTTGGTTTGAACGGAACGATTATCGGCGTCGTGTTCCCGCCCACCCCCCTCTGGCCTGCCGGCAATCTCCCCCGCAAGGGGGGAGATTGGCAGCTTCGATCGCCGCGCCACTCTTGCAGCGTGGGAGTTTGGCGAAACCGACAGAGCGCTTGATCTCCCCCCCTGCGGGGGAGATGGCCGGCAGGCCAGAGGGGGGTGTTCAAGCGCCATCTCGCAGCCTACTTGCTCATCACACCCAGCCACTCATCCACCCACGCCTTGCGGTTGGCGGCAACCTCCTGCGGGCTGAACAGCAAGGTCTTGGTCGGCTTGACCAGCTTGTCGAAGGCCGGGTTGAGCGGCTTGTCCGTCTTGCCGGCCGGGAACATCCAGTTGGTCTCCGGAATGACGTCCTGGAATTTCGGTCCGGTCATGAAGGCGATGAATTTTTGCGCCAGCGGGTTCTTCGCGCCCGTCGTGGTGATGCCGGCAACCTCGATCTGCAGGTACTCGCCTTCCTCGAACGAGGCCGCCTGGTAGCGCTCGGTGTTCTCGGCCACCATGTGATAGGCCGGCGAGGTGGTGTAGGAGAGCACCATCGGCGCCTCGCCTTTGGTGAACAGGCCATAGGCCTCGCTCCAGCCCGGTGTCACCGTCAGCACCTTCGTCTTGAGCTTTGCCCAGGCCTCCGGCGCCTTGTCGCCATAGACGGACTTCACCCACAAGAGCAGGCCTAGGCCGGGCGTCGAGGTGCGCGGATCCTGGATGACGATCTTGTCCGTGTCGGCGCCCTCCACCAGGTCCTTCAGGCTCTTGGGCGGGGTCTTCAGTTTTTGTGTGTCATAGACGACGGCGAAGTAGCCATAGTCGAAGGGCACAAAAGTGTCGTCGCTCCAGCCGCCAGGCACACTGATGCCGGAGACTTCGCCATGCGGCGCGAACAGGCCGCTCGCCTTGGCGTCCGCCGTCAGGTTGGTGTCGAGGCCGAGCACGATATCGGCCTTGGTGCCGGCGCCTTCGAGCTTGACGCGGTTGAGCAGGGCGACACCGTCGGCGACCGAGACGAATTCGAGATCGCAGCCGCATTCGGCCTCGAACTCCTTCTTGACGGCCGGGCCGGGCCCCCAATCGGCGGTGAAGCTCTCATAGGTATAGACGGTGAGCTTGTCCTTGGCCTCGGCAGGCGCGACGCCCGCCAGAAGCGAGACAAGACCGGTTGCCAGAACTAGACGAGACAGTATCGAGCGCATCGGCGCCTCCTTCGTTCGAGTGACAAGGAATTGAGGCGCCGGATGGTCCGAAACGTCTAATCCCTCCGCCGGTACAAACCGGATCAGGTTCAGCGGGTTGGCTTGATCGCCTCTCAGCCGGATCACGTCCGGCACCCCGTTAGAGCGTTTCGACAGATAGGCCCCGCCGAAGCGGCGCGCAAGCGGAAGTTTGCCGGGCAGCTAATGTTCGCGGCAGCAGGCGCGCAACCGAAGCGCGGGCCGTCCGGCTTCCGTTTCGCTTGGAGGGCTGGTAAGGGCCACGGCCATGGGCACATTCACCATCCTGCTTGGCGGCGAGCTTACCCGCACACCCCGGCTCGAACGCCAGATCGAAGGTTCGCGCGTCATCGCCGCCGACGCCGGCATCGGCCATGCCCGGATGCTTGGCCTGGTGCCGGAGCTTTGGGTCGGCGATTTCGACTCGGTGCCGGCGAACCTGCCGGATGATCTCGCCGCCGTGCCGCGAAAAGTCTTTCCGGCCGAGAAGGACATGACCGATGGCGAGCTCGCCATAGCGGAAGCGCTCCAGCGCGGCGCCACCAGCCTGGTGTTGGCCGGCGCCTTCGGCGGCAAGCGCGCCGACCATGCTTTCCTGCACCTGGCGCTTGCGCTTCGGCTGGCAGAGGCCGGCACCGAGGTCTTGCTGACCAGCGGCGCGCAGGAAGGCGTTCCCATCCTGCCGGGCGGAGCCGCCTTCGACTATGCCGACGGCACCTTGTTTTCGGTGCTCGGCTTCTCCGATCTCGCCGGCCTGACGGTGACCGGCGCCAAATGGCCGCTCGACCGCGTCGAGGTGGCGTTCGGCTCCTCGCTCACTATATCAAACGAGGTCAAAGGGCGGCTCGGCATCGCGCTGGAGCGCGGCCGAGCGCTGCTTCTGGCCCACCCCTATCCTCTTCCCGAAAGCTGACATGGCGCCGCCACTCCTCAATCTCGACGGCATTAAACTGACCTTCGGCGGCACCCCGCTGCTCGACGGCGCGGCGCTTAGCGCATCCGCCGGCGAGAAGATCGCGCTGGTCGGACGCAACGGCTCGGGCAAGTCGACGCTGCTCAAGATCGCCGCCGGGATGATCGAGCCGCAGGACGGCGAGGTGTTCCGCCAGCCTTCGGCGACCGTCCGCTATCTGCCGCAGATGCCGGATATGGACGGCTTCGCCGACGTGCGCGCCTATGTCGAGGCCGGCCTCGGCCCGGCCGACGATCCGCATCGCGCCACCTATCTGATGGAGCATCTCGGCCTGACCGGCGAGGAACGGCCGAACGACCTTTCCGGCGGCGAGGCGCGGCGCGCCGCGCTTGCCCGCGTCATGGCGCCGGAGCCCGATATCCTGCTGCTCGACGAGCCGACCAACCATCTCGACCTGTCGGTCATCGAATGGCTGGAAGAAGAGCTCGCCCGCACCTCGTCGGCCGTCATCCTGATCTCGCATGACCGCCGCTTTCTCGAGCGCGTCACGCGCGCCACCGTCTGGCTCGACCGCGGCCAGACACGGCGGCTGGACAAGGGCTTTGCCCATTTCGAGGAATGGCGCGACCAGGTGCTGGAAGAGGAAGAGCGCGAGCAGCACAAGCTCGGCCGCCAGATCGTGCGCGAGGAGCACTGGCTGCGCTATGGCGTGACCGCCAGGCGAAAGCGCAACATGCGTCGCCTTGGCGAACTGCAGACCATGCGCCAGCGCTTCCGCGGCCATCGCGGCGCCGAGGGAACCGCCACCATGGTGGCCAGCGATGCAGCCGAATCCGGCAAGCTGGTGATCGAGGCCAAGGGCATCGACAAGAGCTTTGGCGACCTCACCGTGGTCAAGGGTTTCTCGACCCGCATCCAGCGCGGCGACCGCGTCGGCCTGGTCGGCCCGAACGGCGCCGGCAAGACGACATTGTTGAAGATGCTGACCGGCGAGCTGGCGCCGGACGCGGGTATGGTGCGCCTCGGCGTCAATCTTGAGATCGCGACGCTCGACCAGAAGCGCGAGGCCGTCGACCCGCAGGAGACGCTGGCGCATTACCTGACCGACGGGCGCGGTGAGAACCTTGTTGTCAATGGCGAGCAGCGCCACGTCGTCTCCTACATGAAGGATTTCCTGTTCAAGCCGGAGCAGGCGCGCACGCCTGTGCGCGAGCTTTCCGGCGGCGAGCGCGCGCGGCTGCTTCTGGCCCGCGTTCTGGCGCGGCCGGCGAACCTTCTGGTGCTCGATGAGCCGACCAACGATCTCGACATGGAGACGCTGGAGCTGCTGCAGGAACTGGTCGCCGGTTTTGCCGGAACCGTGATCCTGGTCAGCCACGACCGCGACTTCCTCGACCGCACCGTCACCAGCGTGATCGCGCCGGACGGCGGCGGGCGCTGGATCGAATATGCCGGCGGCTATACCGATATGCTGACGCAGCGCGGCGGCTCGAAGCTGGAAGACCGCAAGGCGAGGTCGAAAGCCGAGGCGAGTGAGGCTGGATCGAAAGCCGAACAGGCAGCACCCAAAGGCCCCGCCAAAAAGCTCTCGTTCAAGCAGAAATTCGCGCTGGACTCGCTGCCCAAGAAGATCGAGGCGGTGACGGCCTCAATCTCGCGGCTGGAGAACAACATCGCCGACCCGTCCTTCTACGAGCGCGACCCGGCCTCGTTCCAGAAGACCATCGCCGCGCTCGACAAGGAGCGGACAACGCTGGCCGCGCTCGAGGAAGAGTGGCTGGAGCTGGAGATGCTGCGGGAAGAGATGGAGGGCTGAGGAGCTTGCTTGCACGCAGGTATGCGCCTATTTTATGCGCATGAAGAGGTAGGCCATGCTCCATTCAACTGCAAAACCGCAACGCAAATCGGTCAACACCTCGATTGATTCCAGATTGATCGAGGAGGCCAAGGCATTGGGCATCAACATGTCCCGTGCTGCCGAGCAAGGGATCGCCAAGGCAATTTCTGCCGAGAAAACGCGTCGCTGGCAGGAAGAAAACAAGGAAGCGCTTGAAAGCTCCAACGAATATGTCAAACGCAACGGTCTGCCTTTAGCCAAGCACCGGCTGTTTTGATGGCCCGTTATGATTTCTATCGGAGCGCAGGAAGCGACGGTTATCTCCTCGATATCCAGTCCGACATACTGGAACACCTCGACACCAGCGTCGTCGTTCCGCTTCTGCCGCCCAACATCGCACCGTTGCCGGCGCGCAGGCTAAATCCGATCTTCAGAATCGATGGCAAAGACCACGTGATGGTCACCCAATTCATTTCGGCTGTAATGGCTTCGGAATTGCGGGCGGCAGAAGGAAACCTCGCAAGACATCACGATGAGATCGTCGCCGCTCTCGACATGCTCTTTCAGGGCTTCTGAGCGGTAGCTCAAGACCGCCGCTGTTCCTCACCCCGACGTCTTCGCCGCCCAGGCCTTCAGCGCCTCGTCGAACACCTTCTCGCCGGGAATGCCCTTTTCCATGGTGAGCAGCGCACGGCGTCCGGTCTTGTAGACCACCGGCACGTCGATCCAGTCCTGGCCCCGAAGCAGTGTCAGGTTGGCGTCCTGGTCGGCCTTGTTGTCGTTGAGCGCCACGAGGAAGAAGCCGTCGCCGATCTTGGCCGGGAGGCCGATCAGCGGGCTGCCGGCGTCTTGCTCCGAGCTCTTCATGGCGATGCGCAGAAGGCCGTCGACGCCGCCGCCGTCGAAGTCTTTCGGCGTCAGGAAGATCATCTCGATGATGTGGCTGGCCGGCAGCGTCTGGTCGGTGTTGCGCCGGATCGTCATGCGCAGCTGGATATTCTTGCCGGGGATCGTCGCCTCGGCGCGGATCGCCGGTTCGGGCGGCAGATCGCCGCCGGGCGATTCCTGCACCAGCGACCAGACGATGCTGCCGGGCTCGGCCGTGCCCTGCTGCGTGCTGGTGCGCTCCTCATAGAAGATCGCCTTCTGACCGACCGGCACGGTCGCCTCGGCAGTCGTCGGCGCGGGCGCGGCCGGTGTCGTGCCTGCGGCCGGCGGCGTTGTCCCCGCCGCCGGTGGCGTGGCGCCGGCCGCGGGCTGCGTTGCCGCGTCAGCCGCGGGCGGCGTCGAATTGGCGGCGCCGGTCGGAGCCGGCGTTGCGGCAGGCGCCTCGGGCGTTTGCGTGGCCGGAGCAGGCGGTGTCGTCACCGGCGCCGTCGGTGGCCGCGAGGTCAGCGCCGCGACGGATTCGCCTTCGCCGATCGTGGCCTGTCCGCCGGCCGGGCCGGGATCGGTCTCCTTGCCTTCGGGCGTCAGGCGTTGCGTGAACTTGGCGGTGTCGGCCGGCTCGCTGGCGCCGGGCGCAGCCGGCGCGGCCGCCGTCTCCGTCGCCGGCTTGGCCGGAGCCGGCTTGACCAGCGGCTCGGTCGAGACCGTCTTGCTGCCACCGCCGCCGGGGCCGAAAAGCGAGCCGAATGCATTCTTGTTCAGCCATATGCCGTAGCCGCCGCCGGCCAGCACCAGGAGCGCGATGACGGCTGCGATCAAGCCGCCATAGCTGCGCTTGCGTTCCTGCCGCTGTGGCCGCAGGCGCTGGAAGGTATCGGCCGCGGGCTGCTCGTCATTGGCAAAGACATCGCCGCCGTCATCGGCATCGTCCATGCCCGCCAGGCCTACATCGTCCTCGCGCGGCGACGGCATCGGCGGCGTCGCCTTCTGCCAGGCTGGTTCGGCCTTTGGCGCGGTCTGCCAGTTCGGCTCCGTCCTTGCCGTGTTCTGCCACGCCGGCTCGGCTTTCACGGGGTTTTGCCGCGCGGGCTCCGCCTTCGGCGCGCTTTGCCAGCTTGGTTCCGTCCTGGCGGGCGCGGGCGCCGGCCTGAACGGTTCGGATCTGAACGAATCGGGCTTGGCAGGCTCAGGCGCCGCCGGCTGGCGGGAATGGCTCGGCTGGTTCTTGTTGCGGTCGATGGAGGAGAAAATATGCTCCAGCTCCGCCAGCGGATCCTCGGCCGGAACGCGTTTGGCATATTCGCGCTCGACGCTGGAGATTGCATCTTCCAGCGAGCGCTTCTGCTTGCTGACGACATCGGGCGCAAGCGGCGGGGAATACTCGGCGAGCTTCTTCGCCAGCACCGCGCGGGCACCATCGTATATCTGCTTGCGCACCTCGAACGAAGGGTCCACCTTCTTGTCGATCTGCTTTTTCAGAACACTAACGAAATCTGCCATGCGTCAGGTGACCTGCATTCTTTTCCCGCCGGCCGCAAATCAGCCGTAACGCCGGGAAGGGCTGTGAAACTAGTCTTGAAACGGATCGGTCACAAGTATTGTGTCGTCCCGCTCGGGGCTGGTGGAGAGCAACGCCACCGGGGCGCCGATCAGCTCCTCGATATAGCGGACATATTTGACGGCTTGCGCCGGCAAATCGTTCCAGCTTCTGGCGCCGGCCGTGGTTCCCTTCCAGCCTTCGAGCGTCTCGTAGATGGGCTCGACCCGCGCTTGCGCGCCCTGGCTGGCCGGCAGGTAATCGATCGTCTCGCCGTCGAGGCGATAGCCCGTGCAGACCTTGATCTCGTCCAGCCCGTCGAGCACGTCGAGCTTCGTCAGAGCGATGCCCTTGATGCCGTTGACGGCGACGGCCTGGCGCACCAGCACGGCGTCGAACCAGCCGCAGCGGCGCTTGCGGCCGGTGACCACGCCGAACTCATGGCCGCGCGTGCCGAGGAACTCGCCGATCTCGTTCTTCTGTTCGGTCGGGAACGGTCCCTCGCCGACGCGCGTCGTGTAGGCCTTGGTGATGCCGAGCACATAACCGATGACGCCGGGGCCCACGCCCGAGCCGGCAGCCGCCTGTCCGGCCACGGTGTTGGACGAGGTGACGAAGGGATAGGTGCCGTGGTCGATGTCGAGTAGCGTGCCCTGCGCGCCCTCGAACAGGATGCGCTCGCCGGCGCGACGCTTGTCGTCGAGCACCTTCCAGACGCGGTCCATGTAGGGCAGGATCTCGGCGGCCACCGAGGTCAGCTCCTGCATGATCGCCTCATGCGTCACTTCCGCATGGCCGAGCCCGCGGCGCAGCGCGTTGTGGTGCGTCAGCAGCCTGTCGACCTTCAAGGGGAGCGTTTCCAAATCCGCCAAATCCATCACCCGCACCGCGCGCCGTCCCACCTTGTCCTCATAGGCGGGGCCGATGCCGCGGCGGGTCGTGCCTATCTTGGTTCCGGAATTCGAGGCGGCGTCTTCGCGGAATCCGTCCAGCTCCCGGTGCAGCGACAGGATAAGCGCGGTGTTTTCGGCTATTTTCAGGCGCTCCGGCGTGACCTCCACGCCCTGCTCCTTGAGCTTCTTGGCTTCGGCGACGAAGGCATGCGGATCGAACACCACGCCATTGCCGATGATCGAAAGCTTGCCTTCCCGCACCACGCCCGAGGGCAGCAGCGACAGCTTGTAGACCTTGCCGTCGACGACCAGCGTATGGCCGGCATTGTGGCCGCCCTGGAAGCGCACGACCACATCGGCCCGTTCCGACAGCCAGTCGACGATCTTGCCCTTGCCTTCGTCGCCCCATTGCGAGCCGACGACCACCACATTGGCCATGTTCTTTTCCCTTGAAATGCCGCGCGGGCAGCCTGAAACGACAGGCCTCTATAGCGTCTAGCGCAGGCGGGCGCGACCCTTTCTTTGCCGCCGAAACCATCCTTGGAGCATGACCCCGAACCGAAGGTCAGCGAACCCAAAAAGCGGGAACCGGCTTTCGCAAGTGACCATGCCCCCCATACAGGAGTTGGATCAAAATGACGCCGCCGGCGAAACGTCAACCTGATCCAGGCACAACAAATTCCGGCTTTCGCATCATTTACTTGCCACCGCCGCCACTCTAGGCAGGCCTGAACCCTCGAATACCTGCAGGGCCGGAACCTCCATGCACCGAGCCGCCTATCTGTTCCTTCTGTCGACCATGCTCCTGTGGGGCGGCAATTCGGTGGCGGGCAAGCTTGCCGTCGGCCATGTCTCGCCGATGACGCTGGTGTTCCTGCGCTGGGTGATGGCGGTGCTGATCCTGCTGCCCGTCGGCTGGCGGACGCTGCGTGAGGATTGGCCTGAAGTGCGCAGGCACTGGAAGCTGCTTGCCGGCCTCGGCGCTTGCGGCTTCACCATCTTCAACGTCATCTTCTACACGGCGCTCAACTACACCACCGCCATCAACGTCTCGATCGAGCAGGCAGCCATCCCGATCGTCATCATCCTTGCCAATTTCGTGCTGTTCAGGCTGCGTGTGCAGCCTCTGCAGGTCGTCGGCGTCGTCCTCACCATCGCCGGCGTCGCGCTGACCGCAAGCCATGGCGATCTCGGCCAGCTCTTGAAGCTCGATCTCAACTTCGGCGACGCCATCATGCTTGTCGCGGTGCTTTGCTACAGCCTCTATTCGGTGGGACTGCGCCTCAAGCCGGCAATCCGCTGGCAAAGTTTCATGCTGGCGCTGTCGATCGCCGCGCTGCTGGTCTCCCTGCCCTTCTTCGTCTGGGAGGTCGCGTCTGGCCGCGTCATCGTGCCGGACGCGCGTGGATGGGCGCTCACGCTCTACACGGCGCTCGGCGCTTCGGTCGTCTCGCAGGTCCTCTACATCAAGGGCAACGAATTGATCGGCGCCAACCGCGCCGGCCTGTTCATCAACCTGGTGCCGATCTTCGGCACGCTGCTTTCGGTGCTGATCGTCGGCGAGCAGTTTCAGGCCTATCAGGCTTTCGCGCTGGCGCTTGTCCTCGGCGGCATTGCGCTTGCCGAGTACAGCGGCAGCCGAGCAGCGCTGCAGACGGGATGATATCCCTCTCATCATATGCCAAGCAGTCGCCAACAACTTCTATCCTATTAAGGATATTGATATTTTCGATATACCAGAAGCTGCGGCGCCATTGACTCTCTCAACTTTCGGCGGACAGATGCGTATTTCATCGACCAGAGAGGGGACCATGAATTTCCGGATGTTTTTGGCGCTGATCGGCGCTTTCGTCGGCCTTGCCGCCCTTTCCGCACCGGCGTCGGCGGCCACCGTCGCCCACACCACGACGTCGCTGAATGTCCGCAGCGGTCCGGGCGCGCATTACGCCAGGATCGCAACCTTGCCGGCCGGCCATAGGGTCGAGCTCTACCATTGCGAGGACAGCTGGTGCTCGATACGCGCCGCCGGCATCCATGGCTGGGCGAGCGCGAGCTATCTCGAACGCTCCCATGTCGTGCGGCCGGTGATCGTGCAGCCGCAAATCGTCATTCGCCCGCCGCATTACCGTCCACACAGGCCGCACTGGTCGCATAAGCCGCACCGGCCGCGCCCGCCCAAGCCGCCGAGGCCTCACAAGCCGCAATGCAAGATCGCGCCCGGCTTCCCCTGCAAGTGAAATCGGACGGGATCTGATCTATCGAAACGCCCCGCCTGCTGGTGCAAGCGGGGCGTTTTGATATCCGGACGCTTACTCGCCGCCGACGTCGAAGCGAAGCCGCTTCGCCGAGTCGATCGACTTGTGCGCGCGCACCTGCTCCAGCACTTTTTCCGGGAAGGGCGCGTCGAGGTAAAGCAGCGCGATCGCATCGCCGCCCGGCCGGTTGCGGCCGAGCTGGAAGTTGGCGATGTTGACGCCGTTCTCGCCGCACACGGTGCCGAGCAGGCCGATGATGCCGGGCGCGTCCGCATTGGTCGTGTAGAGCATGTGCTGGCCGACCTCGGCGTCGAGATTGATGCCCTTGATCTGGATGAAGCGCGGCTTGCCGTCGGAAAAGCAGGTGCCGGCGATCGAGCGCGTCCTGTGCTCGGTCGTGACGGTGAGCTTGATATAGCCGTCGAACACGCCCGACTTGTCGCGCTTGACCTCGGCGACGATGATGCCGCGCTCCTTCACCATGATCGGCGCCGAAACCATGTTGACGTCGGAGACCTGCGGCCGGATGAGGCCGGCAAGGGCCGCGCTCACCAGCGCGCGCGTGTTCATCGTCGCGGTCGAGCCGTCGAACAGGATCTCGACCTCCTTGATCGGATCCTCGGTGACCTGGCCGACAAAGGCGCCGAGCACTTCGGCAAGCTTGACGAAGGGTTTCAGCCGTGGCGCCTCCTCGGCGGTGATCGACGGCATGTTGATGGCGTTGGAGACCGCGCCCTTGAGCAGATAGTCGCTCATCTGCTCGGCGACCTGCAGCGCGACATTCTCCTGCGCTTCCGCGGTCGAGGCGCCGAGATGCGGCGTGGCCACGACATTCTCCATGCCGAACAGCGCGTTCTGCTCGGCCGGCTCGACCTCGAACACGTCGATGCCGGCGCCCGCCACCTTGCCGCTCTTCAGCGCCGCGACCAGGTCCGCCTCGACCACCAATCCGCCGCGGGCGCAATTGATGATGCGCACGCCGTCCTTCATCTTGGCGATCGCAGCCGCGTCGATGATGTTGCGCGTCTTGTCGGTCAGCGGCGTGTGCAAGGTGATGAAGTCGGCGCGGGCGAAGAGCTCGTCGAGCTCGACCTTCTGGACGCCGAGCTCCTCGGCGCGGCTGTCCGACAGGAACGGGTCGAAGGCGATCACATGCATCTTCAGGCCGACGCCACGCGTGGCGACGATCGAGCCGATATTGCCGCAGCCGATCACGCCCAGCGTCTTGCTGGTGATCTCGACACCCATGAAGCGGTTCTTTTCCCACTTTCCGGAATGGGTCGAGGCATTGGCTTCCGGTATTTGCCGCGCCAGCGCGAAGATCATCGCGACCGCATGCTCGGCCGTGGTGATCGAATTGCCGAAGGGCGTGTTCATCACGATGATGCCCTTGCGGCTGGCGGCCGGGATGTCGACATTGTCGACGCCGATACCGGCGCGACCGACGACCTTGAGCCTGCCGGCGGCATTGATCAGCTTCTCGGTGACCTTGGTCGCCGAGCGGATGGCGAGGCCGTCATACTGGCCGATCACCTCGGCGAGCTTTTCCTTGTCCTTGCCGAGGTCGGGCAAGTAGTCGACGTCGATGCCGCGATCCTTGAAGATCTGCACGGCGGTGGTGGAAAGTTTATCCGAAACGAGAACGCGGGGCGCCATCACGGCCTCCTTGAAGGGGATTGGATGTGTCGGAAAATGGTGGCGGCCAGAGGCCGCCACGGATTTCAGGCCGCTGCCTTGAGCGACGCCTTCTGCGTGGCGAAGGCCCAGTCGAGCCAGGGCAGCAACGCTTCGAGATCGGCGGTCTCGACAGTGGCGCCGCACCAGATGCGCAGGCCGGGCGGCGCGTCGCGGTAGGAGCCGATGTCGTAGGCGACGCCTTCCTTGTCGAGCGCCGACACGATGCCCTTGGCGAAGGCCGCCTGCCCGTCGGCATCGAGCGCCGCCACTTGCGCGTCGGTGAACGAAAGGCACACGGACGTGTTCGAGCGCGTCGCCGGATCGACAGCGAGGTGGCCAAGCCACGCCGACTTGTCGGCGAACCGGTCGAGCACCGCGGCATTCGCGTCAGCGCGGGCGACCAGCGCCTCGAGCCCTCCGATAGACTTCGCCCAGTTGAGCGCGTCGAGATAATCCTCGACGCACAGCATCGACGGCGTGTTGATGGTCTCGCCCTTGAAGATGCCCTCGATCAGCTTGCCGCCCGAGGTCAAGCGGAAGATCTTCGGCAGCGGCCAGGCCGGCTTGTAGGTCTCCAGCCGCTCGACGGCGCGGGGCGACAGGATCAGCATGCCATGCGCGCCCTCGCCGCCCAGCACCTTCTGCCAGGAGAAGGTGACGACATCGAGCTTTTCAAAATCGAGCCGCTGCGCGAAAGTGGCCGACGTCGCGTCGCAAATCGTCAGGCCCTTGCGGTTCGAGGGAATGAAATCGCCATTCGGCACGCGCACGCCCGAAGTCGTGCCGTTCCAGGTGAAGACGACGTCGCGGTCGAAGTCGACCTGCGTCAGGTCGGGCAGTTGGCCGTAGCCGGCCTCGAGCTTGCGCATGTCGGCGAGCTTGAGCTGCTTGACGACATCGGTCACCCAGCCGGAGCCGAAACTTTCCCAGGCGACCATGTCGACGCCGCGCTCGCCGAGCAGCGACCAAAGCGCCATCTCGACCGCGCCGGTATCCGACGCCGGCACGATACCGATGCGGTAGTCCGCGGGAACCTTGAGGATTTCGCGCGTCAGCTTGATCGCCTGCTCGAGCTTCGCCTTGCCGATCTTGGCGCGGTGAGAGCGTCCGAGCGCAGCAGCTTTGAGCGCCTCGACCGACCAGCCGGGGCGTTTTGCGCAAGGACCTGAAGAGAAATTGGGGTTTGCCGGACGGAGTCCGGGCTTGGTAAGCGTCGTCATCGTGGTCTATCCTTCCAGATAGTGGCCCCTCGTTGGGGAGGGGTGGCCCACGGACGGCGATATGCGCTCAAGGCTTCGGCGTCAAGAGCAAAATTTTTGTCGCTGTCAGGATATTCCCTTACTCGGCGCCTGGATCCCTAGCCGGGGATTTTTACCGGTCGGCTCTGTTTGCGTTGGCAGGTGGCATGCGTTGGAGATTGGCCGAAACGCGCAATCGCGATCGTCATTCTAGGGCGGAGCAGGAGCGAAGCTCCGTCACGAAGACCCTAGAACCCATGCCATTTCCTTCGCCACGGCGTGCAGCGGAGCAGAATTCTGCACCGTGGCGGCGCTCCAAGGTCACGGAATGGATTCTATGGTCTGCGCCGCGTCGCTTCGCTCCTTGCTCCGCCATAGAATGACGAGGTGGGGGCGGCTTCAGCCAATCCCCGGCGTTTGCGCTGATTTCACGCAAATGAACGGAAAATCTCGCGCCAGGACGAACGGCAACCTTTCAAAATCCCTGTGTCGTGGAGCTAGATTCGAAATGAAACGGCGTATCCCCTGGATCCGCCGTTCGATACGTCCGAGCCTACTTCGCCTACCAGAGATCGTAGCGCAGCCCGAGCTTGACCTGATGATTGCTAATGCCTTTGTGAACAGGGAAGGAGGTAAGGCTTGCGGCGGTAACGTATTCCGCATCGGGGGCAGAGAAATATTGGTACCCGAGGTCGACCAGCACGTTCTTGGACACCTGGTAGGCAAGGCCAGCATTCAACGTATAGGCGAGAGAGTACCGAGATTTATTATCCTCGACGGTGAAGTTATTGGCGGAGTCATTGATATCGGTGTACCTGGCCGAAAGCTTGCGCGTGGTGCGAACAACACCGATGCCGGCGCCAACATAAGGCGTGATGCCTACATATGTGCCAAGATCGACATAGCCGTTGAGTATGCCTGAGAACGCATAGTTCTTCAGGTTTCCGAACCCGATGGCCGACGGCGTCGCGGTCGCTGTGTCGTCATAGCTGAAGCTGGCTTTGTTGCCGGGCAGGTAGCCGAGGTTGAGATCGGCGCGCAGGTAATCGTTGAAGTGATATCCGAAGCCTATGCTGCCGAAGACGGCGTCTTCGCTCTCGCTGAAACTCTTATCGTTGGTGATCGTTGGCGGGAAGGTGAAATCACCGTTCTTGAAGCTCTTCTGCGGCAGATAGGCGACATCGCCGCGCAGGTACCAGCCCGAGCCGACCTCGACCGGCTGGTAGTCCGGCGCCTGGTCGGCATAGACCGGCGGATCGTAGTCCGCCGCCAGCGCCGGCGTCATCGGCAACAGGATGGTTGCGGCAAGCGCTGACGCGATACGCGATCTGGATATCATGGTCCCCGGCTCCTGAAAGTGGCGCCAACCGCGAACGCGGGCGCCGTTTCAAGGAGCCATTGTTAACCATAGTGGTTAAGTGCTGGTTAAGGATAACAGCCGGTTACCGAATTGATTTCGATCGGATTTTAGCGGTCATAGGAAAGCGAAAGCCGCCCGGCTGGCGCCGGGCGGCTGACGAATTCGGGATAATGAAGACGATTACTTGGTGTAGATCGGTTCCGGCTCCGGCTGGTAAGCCACCGGGGCGGCGCAGCCATTGTTGCCGCCGAACTGGTAGCGCAGGCCGCCGCGCACCTCGTGGGTGTTGATGCCGCGATCGAAGCCCGGTCCGGCGCTGCTCGCATCCCAGTCGAACATGCGCCCGCCCTGGATGTGGGTGAAGCGGTAGCCGGCGTCGAGGATCACCCTGTCGGTCAGGCAGTAGGACGCGCCGGCCATGAGCGCATAGGCGAAGCGCCAGTTGGATGCGCCGGGGTTGGTCTCTGTCGCCCCTGGGGTGGGATCGTAAACCCTATCCCACTTGACGTGCGCGCCGCCGATGCCGGCGCCGACATAGGGCGTGACGCCGTGCCAGGTGCCGATATCGACATAGGCATTGGCCAAGAGCAGCAGGGCGCTCATGCTCGACACTTCAGTCGATATCTGGGCCGGCGTGGTCGTTAGGTCCGAAGTCTGGCCGTTGAAGTCCGACTTGAACCAATAGTCCGCGGTCACGTCCGTGCGGAAGTAATCGTTGATCTTGTAGCCGACGCCGGCACCGAGCGAGAAGCCGCCCTTGAGCTTGCCGAAATCGAAGCTCTTGCTGCCGGGCGTCACCGAGCAATTACAAGGATCGACGGCATAGGTCATGTAGTCGATGCCGCGCACGGTCGACTTGTGATAGTCGATGTCGCCGCGGATGTACCAGCCGCCGACATCGATCGGCTGCTGTTCGACGACCGGCGGCGGCGCCTCTTCGATTTGCGGTTCCGGGAGGTCGGCCGCGAAGAGCGGTCCGGCCAAGCCCGCGAACAGCGCGGCAAGCAATGCCATTCTTGCTGTCTTGAACATTCTGTCACCCCTGAGAAGCCTCGGGACGACATCGCCCGAAGATTATTGACCTCGGGTATGGATAATGAATTGCAAAGGTTAAAAGCCGTTTAACCGTACCAATTAACCACGAATCTATACAATTTTTAATGGTAGGCCGTTGCTACGCGCGCATGAAAAGCCCGCCGGGTTGGCGGGCTGGCTTGCGGCATCAGGGCGAGTTGAGATTCAGGTCAGGCCGAGCCGAAAATGGTGGCTTTCGAGAACCGGAGCGGAGCGTACACAAAGTACGTGAGCACCGGAAGGGCAGAAAGCCGCCATTTGCAGGTCGGCCTCACCTGAATATCAGCACACCCTCACGCGGCGCTGCGGGTTTCCTGGAGGATGCCGACGATGTCGTTGACGACCGCTTCGACCAGCTGCGGATCGTCGCCCTCGGCCATGACGCGGATGAGGGGCTCGGTGCCCGAGGGCCGGATGACGAGGCGGCCCGACGTGCCGAGCCGGTTGCGCCCTTCCTCGATCGCCGCCTTGACCGGCGCTTCCTCGAGCGGCTTGCCGCCCGAGATGCGGACATTCTTCAGGAGCTGCGGCACCGGCTCGAACTTCTTCGACAGCTCGCTGACCGGGCGGTTCTGCCGCTTGATGCAGGCCAGCACCTGCAGCGCCGAGACGAGGCCGTCGCCGGTGGTCGAGAAATCGGAAAGCACGATGTGGCCGGACTGCTCGCCGCCGACATTCAAGCCGTGCGCGCGCATATGCTCGACCACGTAGCGGTCGCCGACCTTGGTCCGGTGCAGCTGCAGCTTCATGTCGCCGAGGAAGCGCTCCAGGCCAAGATTGGACATCACGGTGGAGACGACGCCGCCGCCGGCCAACCTTCCGCTCTGGTGCCAAGATTCGGCGATCAGCGCCATGATCTGGTCGCCGTCGACGATCGCGCCGTTCTCGTCGACGATGACGACGCGGTCGGCGTCGCCGTCGAGCGCGATGCCGATGTCGGCGCGCACCTCGTGCACCTTCTTCTGCAGGCCGGCCGGATGGGTCGAGCCGCATTCCTTGTTGATGTTGAAGCCGTTGGGCTCGACATTGATCGCCACCACCTCGGCACCGAGTTCCCACAGCGCCTCGGGCGCCACCTTGTAGGCCGCGCCGTTCGCGCAGTCGACGACGATCCTCAGGCCCGAAAGCGACATCGAGCGCGGCAGCGTGCGCTTGGCGAATTCGATATAGCGGTCATGCACGCCGTCGACGCGCTTGGCGCGGCCGAGCCCGTCGGAATCGGCGAGCGCCAGCTCGATGTCCTTGTCGAGCATGCCTTCGATGCGCTCCTCGATCTCGTCGGAGAGCTTGTACCCGTCGGGACCGAAGAGCTTGATGCCGTTGTCGTAGTAGGGATTGTGCGAGGCCGAGATCATCACGCCGATGTCGGCGCGCAGCGAGCGTACCAGCATCGCGACCGCGGGCGTCGGTATGGGACCGAGCAGGAAGACGTCCATGCCGGCGGCGCACAGGCCCGCGACCATCGCGTTCTCGATCATGTAGCCGGAAAGCCGCGTGTCCTTGCCAAGCACGACGCGGTGACGATGATTGCCGCGCTGGAAGGAGAGCCCGGCGGCCATGCCGACGCGCATGGCGACCTCGGCCGTCATCGGAAATTTGTTGGCGCGTCCGCGGATACCGTCGGTGCCGAAATACTGACCTGTCATGTGCCTTACAGTCCCCGTCGGTTTTTCAGCCACCCGTATTGCCACAATTGGGCCGCATCCGATCATCAAATTTCGTGATTATATATTACCAATCCTTAGAAAAACATTGTCGCGGGCGGTGCAAGTGATTCGGCAGCCTATCACCACCTTTGACTTGGCGGCGCTACACCTGCCCATGCGAGGCTCTTCGGCGCCCTATCAACCGGCAAAGCTTGACTGGCGGCCAACCGGCAAGCAATTCATCACCTTATCGGGAGCAACACACTTTGTGACGGCGCCCATGCCGGAAGCATCTGGCGCAACCGGACATTGAGAGCTATTGATTTGGCATAGGGACACTTATTGGCGGCAGCAAGGGAGAAAACGCCATGCTTATTCATAGACTTGCAGCTTTGACGGGTATCGCCGTCGCAACCTTGTTCCTGGCGGCGCCGGCCAACGCGCTGACCATGGCCGAGTGCAGCACCAAGTATAACGCGGCCAAGGATGCAGGAACGCTCGCCGGCCAGACCTGGAACCAGTACCGCAAGGCGCAGTGCGGCAGCGACGCTTCTGCCGCGACCGACACCAAGGCCGCGACCGACACCAAGGCGGCGACCGATACGAAGGCCGCCGACACCAAGCCCGCCAAGAAGGCAAAGACCGCCGCCGCTACCGACGATACGGCCAAGGGCCTGAGTTCCAAGGAGTGCAGCACCAAGTACCAGGCTGCGAAATCCGCCGGCACGCTCAACGGCATGAAGTGGAACGACTTCCGCAAGGCCGAGTGCGGTCCTGGCGCAACCGCCGCGGCTGCCGCCCCGGCCACCGCCACCAAACCCGCCACGACGGCCAAGACCTCGACCGCGGCTGCCGACGGCGGCAAGGGCCTGAGCATGGCCGAATGCAGCACCAAGTACCAGGCTGCGAAAACGGCGAACACGCTGAAGGGCATGAAGTGGAACGACTTCCGCAAGGCCGAGTGCGGCGCCAGCGCCGACGATGACGACACCGTGCCGGCTCCGACGGAAGCGACCTACACCAACGAGCCGGCGAAGCCGTCTGTCGCCGCGCCGAAGGGCGTCAGCTTCCCGAAGGCGATTTCGTCGAAATTCGCCACCGAGACCCCGGCCAAGGGCCGCATGCACACCTGCCTCGAGCAGTACTACGCCAACAAGGATGCCAACACGCTGAACGGCCTGAAGTGGATCCAGAAGGGCGGCGGCTTCTACAGCCTGTGCAATGCCAAGTTGAAGAGCTGATCGCTTAAAGCGCGTCGCGCTGCACCGGATTCAGGCGACGCGCCTTAAGTCTTTGTTTTGCTGCATGTCGTTGTCCCAGAACCGCTGCACACTTCTGGGCGACATGCATTAGCTCTGATCTCCAGACGAAGGCCCGCGCATCGCAAGATGCGCGGGCCTTTTTTGTTTGGGTTCGAAGTCATATCCGCGCTGTAAGGAAGCGCTACCGGCGACGCTGCTAATCTCCCCCCTCGTGGGGGAGATGTCCGGCAGGACAGAGGGGGGCGCGAAGGAACGCGATGCTGACTTCTTTATGCCCCCGGCTATGAAGCAGAGGCTGAGACGGCAACTCTCCGACCGCTTCGAGGCCCCTCTCCCCGCTTTCAGCACGGACGAAGAACCCCAAGACTCGACATACCGGCGGGACAGCGCCCCCCTCTGCCCTGCCGGGCATCTCCCCCACAAGGGGGGAGATTGGCCGTCACGCCAGCCTTCGCAAATCACCAGCCCCTAAAGCAAAAACGCCGCGGTTTGATCCGCGGCGTTTTTCAATCAAATCTGGCGTGAAGCTCACCCCTGCGGCTGCGGCTCCATGCCGCCTTCGGGCTCGGGGCCTTTCTTGCGGCGGCCGCCGGTGCCGGCCTTCGGCACGGCCGAGCCGCGGCTGGGCGGGGTGTCGTCGCCAAGGTCGCGGGCGGGCTTGTTGCCCGCGATCAGCTGCTTGATCTCGTCACCCGACAGCGTCTCGTATTCGAGCAGCCCTTCGGCGAGTGCGATCCATTCCTTCTTCTTCTTGGTCAGGATGGTCTTTGCGGTCGAATAGGCGTCGTCGATCAGCCGGCGCACCTCGGCGTCGATGATCTGGGCGGTCTCCTCCGAGATGTTCTGCGTGCGCGCCACCGAATGGCCGAGGAAGACCTCTTCCTGGTTGTCGCCATAGGCGACGTGGCCGAGCTTGTCGGAGAAGCCCCAGCGCGTGACCATGGCGCGTGCCAGCTTGGTCGCCTGCTCGATGTCGGAGGAGGCGCCGGACGTGATGTTCTCCTTGCCGAACTTGAACTCCTCGGCGACGCGGCCGCCCATCATGATGGCGAGCCGCGAGACCATGTATTTGTAGCTCATCGAATAGCGGTCGCCTTCCGGCAGCTGCATGACCATGCCGAGCGCGCGGCCGCGCGGGATGATCGTCGCCTTGTGCAGCGGATCGGCGGACGGCACGTTGAGCGCCAGGATCGCGTGGCCGGCCTCGTGATAGGCGGTGAGCTCCTTCTCGGCCTGCGTCATCGCCGACGAGCG
This sequence comes from Mesorhizobium sp. B2-4-3, assembly GCF_006442815.1. GTDB lineage: Bacteria > Pseudomonadota > Alphaproteobacteria > Rhizobiales > Rhizobiaceae > Mesorhizobium. The sequence continues at coordinate 38,274 of NZ_VFVL01000024.1, read as the reverse complement.
GCGCTCGGCGCCCATCATGATCTTGTCCTTGGCGTCCTCGAACTCGGCCATAGTGACGAGCCGCTTGTTGCGGCGCGCCGCCATCAGCGCGGATTCGTTGACGAGGTTCATCAGATCGGCGCCGGAAAAGCCCGGCGTGCCGCGCGCAACCACCTTGAGGTCGACATTGGGCGCCAGCGGCACGTTGCGGACATGCACCTTGAGGATCTTCTCGCGTCCGACGATGTCGGGGTTCGGCACCACGACCTGGCGGTCGAAACGGCCGGGCCTCAGCAGCGCCGGGTCGAGCACGTCGGGCCGGTTGGTGGCGGCGATCAGGATGATGCTTTCGTTGGACTCGAAACCGTCCATCTCGACCAGCAGCTGGTTCAGCGTCTGCTCGCGCTCGTCATTGCCGCCGCCGAGGCCGGCGCCGCGATGGCGGCCGACGGCATCGATTTCGTCGATGAAGATGATGCAGGGCGCATTCTTCTTGGCCTGGTCGAACATGTCGCGCACGCGGGATGCGCCGACGCCGACGAACATCTCGACGAAGTCCGAGCCGGAAATGGTGAAGAACGGCACGTTGGCTTCGCCGGCGACGGAGCGGGCGAGCAGCGTTTTGCCGGTGCCGGGCGGGCCGACCAAGAGCACGCCGCGCGGGATCTTGCCGCCGAGGCGCTGGAACTTCTGCGGATCGCGCAGGAATTCGACGATCTCCTCGAGATCCTCCTTGGCCTCGTCGACGCCGGCGACGTCCTGGAAGGTGACGCGGCCATGCGCCTCGGTCAAAAGCTTGGCCTTCGACTTGCCGAAGCCCATGGCGCGGCCGGAGCCTGATTGCATCTGGCGCATGAAGAATATCCATACGCCGAGGATCAGGATCATCGGCAGCCACGAGATCAGATAGCCGAACAGCGAATTGGAGCCGTCGGTTTCGGGCTTGGCGGTGATGGTGACGTTCTTGTCCTGCAGCCTGGAGACCAGCGACGGGTCGCCGGGCGAGTAGGTCTGGAAGCCATTGGCGTTGTCCGTGTAGTTGCCGAGGATGCGGGCGCCGGCGATGGTCACGCTCTTGACCCGGCCGGACGCGACATCCTGTAGGAACTGCGAATAGGCGATATCCGTGGTGGCACCGCGCGTCTGGGGCGTCTGGAAAAGATTGAACAGGGCGATGAGCAGGACCGCTATGATCGCCCAGAGCGCGAGGTTGCGATAATTCGGATTCATCTATTGTCCTGTTGGGGTCCCGCGTACGGACCCGCGATGGTGGAGAAGCTTGGGCCTAACATAGGGAGAGCGCCTCCCCTTGCCAAGCAGAACAGCACGTATCGGTTAAGCTTTCGCCCACCCTCGGCCGCCATCATGGCCGTGGAATGGCGGCGCCGGCGGCGGCGCGCCGACAAGGGCCGCGACGGCGGCGGCGGGCGCGAGATCGAAGGACGGCAGGAAGCGGGCGAAAGGGGCTACCACCGGAACCATCGAGACCGCCCGCGGCCCGGCATCGCCGCCCGTGAAATCAAGACGTTCGTCTCCGGACCACAGCGCGGGCTCCGCAGCCAGCGCCGCGCGTGAGAGGCTTTGCGGAACATCCTCGCTCAAAGGCGCTTTCCTGGGAGCGGCGGACCCAAGCGGCGCGATCACCATGCCGCCCGGCCCGTCTTTCAAAGTGATGCGTCGCCGGTTGTCCCAAAGCTGGTTATCCGACGGCGGCAGGGCGGCGGGCAGGTTGCGGTTCTCGCGGCGCAGGAAAATGCCGGTTCGGCGCGCGTCGACCACCGTCCGCGACAATGTGGCGCAAAGCGGAGCCGACCGCAGGCGGGAAAGCAGCGCGGCGCAGCGCGCCTCGTCGGCGAGGAACGACATGCCGCCGACAGTGGCCAACAGGATGCGCAGCGCATAGATGGCGGCTTGGCCATCCTCATGCTCGGTAAGCTCGCGGTCGAGGCGGATGAGACCCGGAACCGGCCTGTCGGCAAACGCGTCGATGAGCACGGCGGCGCGGCGGCCGATGTCGTGGCGCTCGAGAGCCGCCCGCTGCGACCGCGTCAACGCTTCCGCGATCCGCCGTTCGCCATCACCCTGCCCGAGCTTTGCCCGCACGCGCGGCCGCTCGAACCGGATATCGACATTGGTAGGGTCCTCGATCCAGCCGATGTCGCGAGCCCGCAGCATGGCGCGCAACACCGCGCGCCTGGTGCCGAGCAGCGGCCGGACGATCCATGTCCGCCAGTCGTGCAGCGTGGCGGGCGCCATGCCGGCGAGGCCCCGGCCTTCCTCGTCGCGGGCCTGCCGCATCAGCACCGTCTCGGCCTGGTCGTCGGCGGTATGGCCGGTCACGATCAGCTTGATGCCTTCGGCGCCGGCCGCTTCGGCAAGCAGCCTGTAGCGTGCCTCGCGCGCGGCGGCCGGCAGACCGGTCGCGGGCTTGTCGCCGCGCCAGGCAAGAATGCGATGCGCGATGCCGCGCTCGGCGCAGAAGCGTTGAACGAGCCGCGCCTCGGTGGCCGAGTCCGGCCGCAGGCCATGATCGATGGTCACCGCGAGCAGCCTGGCGGCCGATGCGGTCCGGTTGAGGTGGTCTTTGAGGAGAAGGAGAAGGGCGGTCGAGTCGCTGCCGCCGGACACGGCCGCAACGGCGCCGGTCGAAAGGTCTAGGTCAGAGAAAAGGCAGTCCGAAAGGTCAAGTTTGGTATCGGGCGTCAGCACGACGCCAGGGCCTTTTCCTGCTTGATGCGTTCCTTGAGAGCGCCGGAAACATCGGGATAGCGCTTGCCGATTTCACTGAAGGTGGCGCAGGCCACATCGTTCTGCTTCAGGCCGACCAGCGAAACGCCGAGCTTCAGCAGCATGTCGGGCGCCTTCTTGGCCTTCGGATAATCCTTGCTGGCGGCGAGGAAGACTTCGGCCGCGTCACGGTATTTCTGCTGCCCGAGCAGCGACTCGCCCAGCCAGTAATGCGCGTCCGCCGCCTTGGCGTCCTTGGGGAAGCGCGAAATATGATCGCGAAAACCCTGCTCGGCGGTCGGATAGTCGCCCGACAGGATGAACTGATAGGAATTGCGATAGAGCTCGTCGGGATCGTTGGTCGACGGCAGGGCCGCCATTTCGGTGCCGCCGGACTTGCTCTTCTTGGCCGGCGTTTCGGCGGAAGGAGCGCTTGCCGTGGCCGCGGGAGCTTCCACCGGCGCGCTGGCCTGCGGGCCGGTCTCGGCATTGACCACGTTGCCGTTCTTGTCGACGGTGATGGTGCCGAAATTCTTCGGCGGCGCGCCGGTGATCAGCTTGCCGGGATCGCCGGTCTGCGATTCCACGATGACGTCGCCAACACTTTTGCCGCCGTTTTGCGCGCCGGTGTCGATCGGCGCCTGCGTCGCCGGAGCCTGGGCGACGCTGTTGTCGGTTCCGGCGTCGCCGGTGCCGGATTGACCGGTGCCGGCATCGCCGAGATTGGTGTTGGCGTCGTTGCTGTCCCCGCCCTGGGGCGCGGCTTCCGATTTCTTCTGCCCGGCCGGCTTGGCGCCGCCTTGCGGACCGCCCTCCAGTTGCTGGAAGCGGAACTCATTGTCTTCCTGCTGCTTGCGGATCTGCTCCTGCATCTGCAGGATCTGGAAATTCATCTCCTCGATCTTGCCGTTCAGCTGGCGCAGCTGGTCTTCCAGACCAGTCACGCCGGCGCCGCCATCCTGTTGCGCGACCTGCGCCTGTTCCGGCTTCTTCTTGTCGCCGAAGATGCCGAGCGTCGGCAGATGGAAGGTGAACCCGCTGTCGGAGGCCCGCCCGGCACTGTCGGCCGAGGCGGCAAGGCTTGGGAGGCTTGATACGAGCAGCAACGCAAGCGTGCCGCTCAGGACCGTTCTGAAATGCATTCTGTCTCTCGCGTGGGTGTTGGCCTGATGCGCCTTTCCAACTCAAACAGTGGGAGGAAGCGCCCTCGCGCTCATAGCAGGACGCGAGACTTCGGCCAAATTTTGTTTCAATCCGTTGCAAATGAAAAAGGCGGCCCTGAGGCCGCCTTTCATTTTGGGATGTTGTATTTTTGTCGCCTGGGACGCCTGGCGCCCTTGGCGAAAAATCGATCAGGAGCCGGCGCCGGAAAGCGTGGTGACGGCGCGGCGGTTCTGCGACCAGCAGGAGATGTCGTCGCAGACCGCGACCGGACGCTCCTTGCCGTAGGAGATCGTCTTCAGGCGGCCGGCGGAAACGCCCTTGGAGACCAGGAAGTCGCGCGTGGCTGCGGCGCGGCGGGCGCCCAGCGCCAGATTGTACTCACGCGTGCCGCGCTCGTCGGCATGGCCTTCGATGACGATCGCGTACTGGCGATACTGGTTGAGCCACTGCGCCTGGCGGGCCAGCGTGGTCTGCGCATCGGCGCGGATCGACGCGGAATCGGTATCGAAGAAGATGCGGTCGCCGATGTTGACGGTGAAGTCCTGCGCCGAACCCGGCGTAGCGGCACCGGCACCGTTGAGGCCCAGATCGGCCGCGCTGTTCGGGGTCTTCTTCGAGGCGCAACCGGTAATGGCGAGCGCCATCACCAGCGCGATCATGGCCGGGTTTCGGGTAAGTGCTGCGATACGGCCCATGCCGCCTCTCCTTCGCATTCGAGTGATTTCGTTGATCACCCAGTAACCACGTTTGGGTTAACCGGCATTCAAGAAACACGGTTAATGTTTGGTTTCGAGCCGCCGTCCGCGACTGCTTGGCCCCAAGCTTTCCAACGGGCGACATTGCGCGCGGACCCTAGGCGGAAATGCGGCCAAAACATGAAAAAAGAGGGAATTGGGGAACTGGAGAATTGAAGAACTGGAGAAACAGGTCACTTCAGCGACCCTCTGAGATTCACCAGCATTCCGTAGATCTGGTTATAGGATCGCAGCCACTCGTCTAGCTGTGCCTTCGAAATGTATCCGAGGTCGAAGGCGAAGGAGATCCATTCTCGACTTCGCTACACGACCCCATAGCCATTGAAATGAAGCGAGCGAATTCGGCCTTGGAATGAGGCTGCTTGGCAAAGCCCTCTGCCAAATTGGCGCAGATGGCCTTGCGAGAAACCACGTAGGCCCGCTTGTAGACCTCCAGCTCCCTTGCACGTCCAACGTAGCGCCCCTGCCTCTCCATTTCTTCAGTTCTTCAATTCCCCAGTTCCCCAGTTCCCCAATTCCTCAGTTCCCCTACTCGAGAAGAGGCGACCACGCCGGGTCCGAAGCATAGTTCGCGGTCGGGATCTGTTGCTCGTTGCGGCCGGTCAGATCGACCGAGACCAGCTTGGGGCCGCCGGCGGAGTCGCGGAAGAACATCAAGACGCGGCCGTTCGGCGCCCAGGTCGGACCCTCCTGCTGGAAGCCGGAGGACAGGATGCGCTCGCCCGAGCCGTCGGTCTTCATAACGCCGATCTGGAATTCGCCGCCGCTCTGCTTGGTGAAGGCGATGAGGTCGCCGCGCGGCGACCAGACCGGCGTCGAATAGACGCCGTCACCGAAGGAGATGCGGTGCGGATTGGAGCCGTCCGCGCCCATGACGTAGATCTGCGAACGGCCGCTGCCGCCGCCGCGGTCGGAGGTGAAGACGATCTGCGAGCCATCCGGCGAATAGGAAGGAGACGTGTCGATCGCGGTCGAATCGGTGAGCCGCGTCGTCGAACGGCTCCTCAGATCCATGGCGAAGATGTTGGAATTGCCGTCATCGCGCAGCAGGCTCATGATCACCTTCTGGCCGTCGGGCGAAAAGCGCGGCGCGAACGTCATGCCGGGGAAGTTGCCCACCAGCTCGCGCTGTCCGGTCTCGATCTGCAGCAGATAGACCTTCGGCTGCCCGCTTTCATAGGACATATAGGTGATTTCCTGCCGGTTCGGCGAGAAGCGCGGCGTCAGAACGATCGCGCGGCCGTCCGACAGATAGCGCACATTGGCGCCGTCCTGGTCCATGATGGCGAGCCGCTTCTTGCGGGCGTTCTTGGCGCCGGATTCATCGACGAAGACGACGCGCGTATCGAAATAACCCTTTTCGCCGGTGATCTTCTCATAGATCGCATCGGCGATGATGTGCGCGACACGGCGTTGGTTGGCGTCGTTGGCGAAAAACTGCTCGCCGGCCAACTGCTGATTGCCGAAAATATCCCACAGCCGGTACTGGGCGCGAATGCGGCCATCCGCCTCCTTGCTCACGCTGCCGGTCACCAGCGCCTGCGCATTGATGACCTTCCAGTCGTCGAAACGGGGCTGGGCATCCGGATTCGTGATCTTTTCGACAAAGGCGGCCTTGTCGATCGGCGCGAATAGTCCTGACCGCTTCAGGTCGGCTGTGACGATCTCCGATATCTGCGGTCCAAGCCCTCCCTGAAAGTCAGGGATGGCGATCGGCATCGGCTCGACATTGCCTTTATTGACGTTGAGCTCGAGGGTTGCTCGGGCAGGCAAGGTGACGGCAGCATTTATGCCCATCGCCATCGCGGCGACCATCAGGAGCGGCTTGAGGATGGATTGCATGTCTTCTCGCTTCTCTTGCTGATTTCTCGGACGCTCAGGCTAAAGACCGAGCATCGCTCTCGGGTCGAAGTTGACGCGAACGTCGGACCATATGTCTTGCTTCCCGGCGGGAACCTGCAGTCCGGCGACATCGCATTTCTGCACGGCGCGAACCGCGCTGGCGTCGAACTGAGGATTGCCGCTGGACTTCTCAACGGTCGGGCGGCCCTCCAGCTTGCCGGAGGCATTTAGGTTGAAACGGATGACCACGGTGAAGTTCTCGGAACCTTCGAGGCCCACCGGAAGGGTCCAGCAACCACCGAGTTGATCCTCCAACGCCCCCTGCTCCGACTTGGAGAGCTTCTGGCCCTGGTCCTTTTCGCCGCCGAGCGAAGCCTGCTGGGTCGAGCGCTTGGCGCCGCCGCCGGACGGCTTCTGCTTATCGAGCAGGGCCGTTATCTCGTCGGCGTTGAACTGCTTCTCGTCTGACTTCGGCTTCGAGGAAGCCTCCTTGACCGGCTTTTCGGCATCCTTGCGGTCCGGCGCCTTGGCGCTCTCGGCCTGGGCCGGCTGCGGCTTCGGCCGCGCTTCCGGCGCCGGCGCCGAATCCGGAAGCTTTGCCTCTTCCGTCGGCTGATCCTGCGAGATCGCCTCTGCGACGGCGTCGGGCTTGACCTCTTCCTTTTGGATGGCCGCGGTCTTGTCCTGCTGCGGCGCGGGCGTCGGTTCCTTGGCCGGCGTCGGCTTCGGCTCCGTCTGCTTGACCGGCTCTGGCTTGACTTCTTCCTTCGGCGTCGGCGTCGGGGCTATCTCGGTCGCCGGGGTCGGCTTCGGCTTCTCCTGCGGCTTCGGCACGTCCTCGACCGCGGGCTTCTCGGTCGGCGTCGGCGCGGGCGGCGGCGCCGCTGTCTTCTCGACCGGCTTCGGCTTGGCTTCGTCCGTCACCGGCTTGTCGGTATCGACGGTGTTCTCGCCGACCTTCTGGGCGTCGGGCACGACATCGGGACGCTTGGTCGGCAGCGGCGCCGGCTTGTCATGCATGACCGCCTTCTTGTCGCCCTGCAGCGTCTGTGCCACGGCTTCCATCGGCACGATGTCGACCGCCACCGACTCCACGTCGCTGGCAGGCATGGCCGGCGGCGACGACAGCGTGAACAGCCCGAAGGCCAGCGCCACCGCATGCAATATCACCGAAGAGGTGAGGCCGGTCCGCATCTGGCGTCTACTGATCCTGTTCCTGCAGCGAGACCAGGCCGATATTCTTGTAGCCGGCCGCTGAAATGCGAGCCATAACCTTCATCGCCGTGCCATAGTCGGTCGACTTGTCGCCGCGGATGAAGATGCGCTCGTCATAGCCGGTCTTGGAAATCGCCTGCAGCTTGGCTACCAGTTCCTCGATCGGAATCTCGGTCTCCTGCAGGAAAATCTTGCCCGCGGCGTCGATCGAAACGGTGATCGGCTGCGTGTCGACATTCATCGCCTTGGCCTGCGTGTCCGGCAGGTCGATCGGAACCCCGACGGTGAGCAGCGGCGCCGCGACCATGAAGATGATCAACAGCACCAGCATCACGTCGACCATCGGCGTGACGTTGATTTCGGATATCAGGGCATGGTGACGGCCACGCCGCCTATGGCCGCGCCCGCCTCGCCCCATGCCACCTGCGCCTGCAGACATCCCCATGATCGTTCCTCAGGTCTTCTGCGCTACTTTTTCATCGATTTGGCGCGAGAGTATGGCGGAGAACTCGTCCGCGAACCCTTCCATGCGCACGCCGAGTTTGTTCGCGTCCGATGACAGCTTGTTGTAGGCGATGACCGCGGGAATGGCCGCGAGCAGGCCGATCGCGGTCGCCAGCAGAGCCTCGGCGATACCCGGCGCCACAACCGAGAGGCTGGTGTTCTTCGAGGCGGCGATCGCCTGGAACGACGTCATGATGCCGATGACGGTGCCGAACAGCCCGATGAAGGGTGCGGCCGAGCCGGTGGTGGCGAGGAAGCCGAGGCGACCCTCCAGCTTCTCCATTTCGCGCGTCAGCGCCAGGTCCATCGCCTTGTCGATGCGGGTCTGCAGCGCCAGCGCCGATTTCGCGCCCTTTTCGAAACTCTTCTTCCATTCGCGCATGGCGGCGACGAAGATCGCGCCCATGCCGGTGGTCTTGCGGTCGGCCAGCGTCCGATAGAGTTCTTCAAGCGATTGCCCGGACCAGAAGATCTGCTCGAAGCGGTTCAGCGCCAACTTCATCCGGCTATAGGCGACGAGCTTGTCGATGATGATGGCCCAGGTCCAGATCGAGGCGCAGAGCAAGCCGATCATGACCAGCTTGACCACCCAGCCGGCCTGCATGAACAGCGCCCAGATCGATAAATGCGCTGCCGGATCGGCGAGTGCGATGTTTTCCATGACTTAAGTCCTTAAGATTATCCGGGCATCGCTGGCGGCTGGCCCATGGCATCCCTTTGGTCCGATCGCGCGAAGCGTGAAGCTTGCGGGATAAGCCCCGAATGCACCGTTCCGCGGCCTTTTCGAGGCAAATATTGGTGAAAGGAAGGCGCACGGATTGCGCCAATCTTCGCCAATTCCTTCATGAACCGTTATGGTTAAGGATGGGTTAGGACATCAGGCGCGGCGCATTGCCGCGCATGGCTGGGGGCGGCGGCCGGCGAGACGCGACGCAGGGCAAGCTGAGATTCAGGTCAGGCTGAGCCGAGAATGGTGGCTTACGAGAACCGGAGCGGAGCGTACATTAAGTACGTGAGCACCGGAAGCGCAGGAAGCCGCCGTTCGCAGGCCAGCCTCACCTGAATATCAGCTTGCCCGAGGCATGAAGGCGGCGATCCACTCCTTCGGGAAACGCTTTGGCCGGCCGCTTTCGCCGACGATCGCCGCTTCGACCTTGGCCTCGACCAGCACATCGCCGCCGCGCTTCAATTGCTGGCCCATGAAGATGCGGGCGCCGGAAATATCGTCGGTGCGCGTGTCGATGGTCAGGATATCGTCCATGCGCGCCGGCGAACGGAAGTCGATCTCCATGCGCCGCACTACCCAGACGATACGCTCGCCATGCTTGCCGTCCAGAAGCTCGGTGTGATGGACGCCGGTCAGCCGCAGATAGTCGGAGCGCCCGCGTTCGAGGAATTCGAGATAGCGCGCATGATAGACGACGCCGGAGAAATCGGTGTCGGCATAGTAGACCCGGGCCATCAGCCGATGGCCGAAATCCGTCAGCGCGCCGGAAAGCCCGGCGCTCAGCGCCGCCGATTCACCATGATCGTCCATCGCGCTTTCCTTTTCAGGCCCGAACAGGCACCTAAAGCCCTCGGGCTTTAGGCATTTTTTCTGTGCGTGTCGTTGTCCCAAAAACCGCTGCGCACTTTCGGGCGACACGCACTGTTTTCGCGCGGGAACGGGATGGCATTGTTGGGCACGATGATCAAGACCTTGATGGCGGCGCTGCTTGCGTTTGCCGCTTTGGCGTTGCCCGCCGGAGCGGCGACCTTCTCGATGAAACGCGGCCTCAATCTCGACCAGTGGGTGACCTGGCTGGCCGAGGACAAATGGGGCGACCGCCAGGCGATCCTGCCCTATCCGGAGTGGCGCAAATTCCTCAAGGAGGACGACCTCAAGGCGCTCAAGGATGCAGGCCTCGACTTCCTGCGCATGCCGGTCGATCCCGCGCCCTTTCTCTCGGACCAGACCGCGGCCCTTCGCGACGACCTCTATGCCAGCGTGCTGGACTCGGCGCGCATGATCAACCGCGCCGGCCTCAAGGTGATCGTCGACCTGCATCTGATCCCCGCCGGCGGCAATCGCAAGATCGGCATGAGCGAGGTGATGCATGACCCGGCCGTCTTCGATGCCTATGCCGAATTGGTGCGCAAGATGGCGCGGACGCTGGCCAAGGAGGATCCGAAGCTTGTCGCGCTGGAATTGATGAACGAGCCGCTGGCCGATTGCGACGCGAGCGGCACCAATCTTTGGCCCGACCTGCAGAAGCGCTTGTTCGCCGCCGCGCGCGCCTCCGCCACCCGGCTCACGCTGGTGCTGAGCGGCGGCTGCTATTCGAACGCGGAGTCGCTGGCCAAAATCGATCCCAGGACGATCGCCGATGACAACGTCATCTGGACCTTCCACTCCTACGATCCGTTTCTTCTGACGCATCAGGGCGCAAGCTGGGCCGGCGACTTCATCCCCTATGTCACCGGCCTGCCCTACCCGCTGACGGCCGTTCCGAAGGCGCAGCTGGACATGACGCTGGACACGATCCGCGACCGGATCAAGGCCGAGGCGCCCTGGGCGCGACGGAGCGGCTTGCTCGCCTATCTCGACGAGCAGGTGGCGACGATGGACAGCCCCGAAAAGCTGCCTGGCGTGATGGACGCGCCGTTCGCGACGGTCGGCGCCTGGGCGAAGGCAAACGGCGTCAAGCCGCAGGATATCACGCTCGGCGAATTCGGCATGATCCGCCAGGAATACGGCAACGGCTTCGTCATGCCGGCCGCCTACCGCGCGGCCTATGTGCGCGACATGATCGCCCGCGCCGAGGCGCATGGCTTTTCCTGGTCGGTGTGGAACTATGGCGGCGCCTTCGGCGTCGTCGACGCCTTCGACGGCGAGAAGGCGGAGCCGGACGTGATGGATATGATCAGGTCGCTGCGGTGAGCCCCATTTCGGCCAATCTCCAAGGCATGCCGCCTGCCAACGCAAACAGAGCCGACCGGTCAAAATCCCTGTGCTGTGGAGCTAGCCGAGATCGATCTGCAGGATCTCCGGCCGCACCCCGAAACGTATCGGCGCGATGCTGAAGCCCAGCCCGCCTGAGACGATCAGGTTGCGGTCGTTCTCGACGACATGGCCATAGGCATAGCGGTTGCCGTAGGCGGAAGGCACCACCGGCGAATAGCCGAACAGCCGCACCTGTCCGCCATGCGTGTGACCGGACAGCGTCAGCGAAACCCTCCAGGGCACTTTCGGAAAAATATCCGGCTCATGCGCGAGCAGGATTATGGGAGCCGTATCGCCAACCTTGGCCAGCGTGCCGGGAAGGTCGTCGAGGCCGGTGAGCCCCCTGCGGCCCTTGGCCTTGTCCGGCAACAGGGCGATCTGGTCGGCCAGGCCGGCGATCCAAAAACCCTGCCCGTCCTTTTCCAGGCGCACGACGTCGTTCTCCAGCACCGGAATGCCGACGGCCTCCAGCGCCTTGCGGGAAATGGTCGGCCCGGCCCCGGCCGCTTGCGCCGAGCGATCCTCCCACCAGTCGTGATTGCCGAGGATAGACCACACGCCGAGCGGCGCCTTGAGCCCGGCCAGCGCGGACGCCCATTCCGACGCGTTCACCCAGCCGGTCACCATGCGGGTTCCTGCGGGGTAATCGCCAAGCATGACGATGACGTCCGGCTGCAGCGCATTGGCCTCCTCGGCAAGTGCCGCGATCCGTTCCGGCGTCATCCAGGGCCGGCAGGCATGGATGTCGGCCAGCGCCACGACGCGCAACTTGAGTCCGGCCGGCCAGTGCGGCGGCGTCAGCGTGTAGCGCTTCACGTGGGTCAGCAGCATCGGCTCGATGCCGACGGCATAAGCGCCAAGCGACACCAGGCTGAAGGCCGAGCCGCCGACAAGGCGCAGGAAACCACGTCTGGTGATCATGGATCGGCCCAAGCCCCTTGGGATTCTATCAGGAAGCTGCCTTAAAGGCGGCAATTGCGCCCTCAGCTAGGTCAAGGCGAGCAGATTCTGCGCAGACGGGCCGTTACACGGCCAAACGGCGAACAAATATGCGTTACTCTTCCTGGAACAGGCTGATCTGCTGCTGGGCGATATCCTTCGGCGGGTCGAGCCCGAGATGGCGCCAGGCATTGGCGGTCAGCACGCGGCCGCGCGGCGTGCGCTGGATGAAACCCTGCTGGATGAGATAGGGCTCGATGATGTCCTCGATGGCGTCGCGCGGCTCGGAGAGCCCGGCAGCGATCGTCTCGATGCCGACCGGGCCGCCGCCGAAATTGCGCGCGATCATCGACAGATAGCGGCGGTCGAGCGCATCGAGGCCGAGCGCGTCGACCTCCAGCCTTGTCAGCGCCTCGTCGGCGATCTTCCTGTCGACATGGCCGTCCCCCGCGACGCTGGCGAAATCGCGCACCCGGCGCAGCAGCCGGCCGGCGATGCGCGGCGTGCCGCGCGCGCGGCGCGCGATCTCCAGCGCGCCATCGTCGCCGAGCGGCATCGAGAGAATCCGGGCGCCACGCCGCACGATCTGCTCCAACTCCTCGACCGTATAGAAATTGAGCCGGACGGGAATGCCGAAACGATCGCGCAGCGGATTGGTCAGGAGTCCAAGCCGGGTCGTCGCCGCGACCAGCGTGAAACGGGCAAGGTCGATCTTGACCGAGCGCGCCGCCGGCCCCTCGCCGATGATCAGGTCGAGCTGGAAATCCTCCATGGCCGGATAGAGGATTTCCTCCACCGCCGGATTGAGCCGATGGATCTCGTCGATGAAGAGCACGTCGCGCTCCTCGAGATTGGTGAGCAGCGCCGCCAGATCGCCCGCCTTGGCGATGACCGGACCCGAGGTCGAGCGGAAATTGACGCCGAGCTCGCGCGCCATGATCTGCGCCAGCGTCGTCTTGCCGAGCCCAGGCGGCCCTACGAACAGCACATGGTCGAGCGCCTCGCCGCGGCCCTTGGCGGCATCGACGAAGACCTTGAGATTGGCGCGCACCGCTGCCTGGCCGACGAACTCGTCGAGCGACTGCGGCCGCAAGGTCTGGTCGGCATCCTCACCGCGCTTGTCGGGGGCAATGAGGCGGGGCGAAAGGTTCATGTCGCGCCCTCTTTGCGCGGACGGCCAACCGCGTCCCTTACTGCAGCATCGACTTCTTCCAGCGTGGCCGGACCGCCGAACGGATCGCCCAGAAACCCAGCAAGGTCAGCGAATTCAAGATTGCGCGGCGTACCGATCAGACGGCCGTCCATGACCGTCAAGGCAACCCTGTCGCCAGCCTTGAGCGACAGCGCGTCGCGAACATGCTTTGGAATCGTCATCTGCCCCCTGGAAGTCAGATTGGCATCCGCGCCCATATTCCTATTTCGGGCAAATGTCACCGCGCCAGTTCCTTAAGGCCGAAGCGGATCAGCTTGGACGCATCCGCGCCCTCGCCGGCCGATTTCAGCGCAGCCGCAACCGCGTTCGCGGCGATGTCGCGCGAATAGCCGAGATTGACCAGCGCCGAGACCGCGTCGGTGATCGGTGCCGCCGCGACGCCTTCGCCGAGCTCTTGCTTGAGGCCGATCGTGCCGCTGGCCGCGCCCGCATAGGCAGGCGCCTTGGTGCGCAATTCGGTGACGATGCGCTCGGCCACCTTCTTGCCGACGCCGGGCGCGCGAGAAACCATGGCGATGTCGCGCAAAGCGATCGCGTTGGCGAGCTCGGCCGGCGCCAGCGTCGATAGGATGGCCAGCGCCACCTTGGCGCCGACGCCCTGCACATTGTTCATCAAAAGCCGGAACCACTCGCGCTCCAGCCCGGTCTGGAAGCCGTAGAGCCGGATCATGTCCTCGCGCACATAGGTCTCGATGAACAGAACCACCGCCTCGCCAGGGGGCGGCAGCGCGGCAAGCGTGCGCACCGAGCAATGGACGACGTAGCCGACGCCATGCACGTCGACGACGCAGCTATCCTCGTCGATCTCGTCCAGCGTGCCTTTCAGTTTGCCGATCATGGCCTGGCCTTCATGGATGCGTTTCCGGAGAGACGATGTCGAGGTCGGGGAAATAGCTGCGATAGCGAGGAGCGTCGCGCGTCAACAGGCGGTGACCGGCAACGGCCGCATGAGCGCCAATGAAAAAATCCGGCAAGGTCCGCTCTCGAACGCCGCCGGCACGCCGATAGCGGGAATGTGCCACCCCGGCCAAGAATGCGGCCTCCCAGGGCAAGAACTCGCGATCCATTTCAAGTCTCTCGACTGCTTTCCTCAGCATTGCTTCGGAAGCGACCAGAGGCGCAAGCTCGGACCAGACAATGCTGTTGATGACCAATGCGCCATCGCGTCGGCAGGAGACAATCGCGGACGAGGACCATTCCGTCAGCGGCCCGGCCGGACCCCAGACATCAATGAGCACGTTTGTGTCAATCAACGTCGAGATTTTCACGTGGTCCCCTCAACCACTCCATATATTCGTCCGTCGTCATGCCGCCCAAATCCAGCGTCCCCTCCATCTTGTCGAGGACCTCCTTGAATTTGCGGGCAGCCTCCTCCTCCGAAATGTTTTCGTTGACGGCGACAAGCTGGGCGCCCTCGTCCGTAGCCACGAACTGGACCTCCGAACCCGGGCCTATGCCCAAGTGGTCCCTTATTTGTTTTGGGATTGTGACTTGCCCCTTGGTGGTCACACGCATGGTAATACCTCCAAGGTATTACTTACTGCGCAAATGAGAACAAGTCAAGAACAACACTACCCGGCCAGCGCCGCCATTCGGTAGGCGACGCTTTGGCGGTGATGTGCATGGCAGATGGCGATGGCCAAGGCGTCGGCGGCGTCGTCGCTGTCGAAGACAGCCCTCGGCATCAGCACCTTGACCATCATGTGGATCTGCTTCTTCTCGCCGTGGCCGACGCCGATAACCGCCTTCTTGACGGCATTGGGGGCATATTCGGCGACCACCAGCCCGGCGCGCGCCGGCACCAGCATGGCGATACCGCGCGCCTGGCCGAGCTTCAGCGTCGCCGTGGCATCCTTGTTGACGAAAGTCTGCTCGACCGCCGCCTCATGCGGCATGGCTTGGTGCAGCACCTCGGCCAAACCGTCATGCAGCTGGCAGAGCCTTGTCGCCAATGACTCCTTTTCGTCGGACCGCACCGTGCCGGACGCGACGAAGCGCAGCGAATTGCCCACGCTGTCGACAATACCCCAACCGGTGCGCCTCAGCCCCGGATCGATGCCGATGATGCGAATCGTTTCCCCCATGCGCCAAGTTTAACCTCGGCGGCAAGCGATGCCAGCGAAATGTGAACAAACCAGAAACAATTGCGATCTCAGGAGCGCACCTGAAAATCTCGTCGGACCGGCGTTCGCAGGCCGTTCTCCAGCACCAGGGATTTTGACCGGTCGGCTCTGTTTGCATTGGCAGGTGGCATGCGTTGGAGATTGGCCGAAACGCCCATCGCGATCGTCATTCTAGGGCGGAGCAGGAGCGAAGCTCCGTCGCGAAGACCCTAGAATCCATGCCGTTACCTTCGCCAAGGCGTGCAACGGAGCAGAATTCTGCACCGTGGCAACGCTTCCAAGTCACGGCATGGATTCTATGGTCTGCGCGCCGCGTCGCTTCGCTCCTTGCTTCGCCATAGAATGACGACGTTGGGGCGGCTTCAACCAACCCCCGGCGTTTGCTCTGATTTCACGCAAATGAATGGAAAATCTTACACCAAGACAAACGGCAACCTTTCAAAACCCCTGAGCCGGGGACCTAATTCGTCACGCGACGGATGGTTTTCGACAGCCGCGTGAGAAATGCCGGCCTGGACGACGCGACAAGCTTCCATGCCAGGACTGCATTTCCCATGCGCCGCGGCAGGACCCCGATGCTAAGGAACCAAGCCGCCAGAGCAGCCCGCCGCCGCCAGGATGCGTTCATTTCCAGGCTGGCGGCGGCGCCCGCTTTTGCCAGTCCCAGCCGGGAGTCGGTTTCAACCGGATGCTGGGGCTCGTCGACACAGAGCGAAGCCAGCCGCTCCTCCAGATGAACCGGGTCGCGAAGGCCGGCATCCGGCGGCACGGTCAGACCGATCTCGGCCGCCCGGCCGGACAAGGCTTCGAGGCGTCGGAAATCATGCTGCACGCGCCAACGCGCCCGCTCGGCAAGCTTTTCGGCGAAGACCGAATGGTTGGCACCGTGGATGCGGTAGGCGCCAAGGCAGGTGTCGATGGATTTCACCTCCCCGTGCAGCGGCGCGAGCGTTGCGAGATAGCCATCGGCGCCTTGCCGGAAATCGCTTTCGGGCACGGGCATTATCGGGTCCAGCGCCTCACGGTCGAACGCCAGCCCGCTAGTCACCGTCGTACGGTAGCGCCCCTTGCGCAACAATTCCGGGACGACGTCGCCCGAGTCGAACGGCTGTTCCGGAGGCGGAAAGACATCCTTGATATGTTGGGCCTCATCGACGAGATGCAATCTGAATTGCGCCTGGGCGACATCCTCGTCCCACTCGTCCAGGACCTCGGAGACGGCGTTCGGATAGAGATAATCGTCGGCGTCGAGGAAAAGGACGATCTCCCCGGTGCTCGCCTCGAACCCCGTGTTGAACGCAGCGGCATGTCCGCCATTCCTGCGCCTGAGGCACGAGCGGATCTTGTCGCCGTAGGATTCGATGACGGACACCGACGCGTCCGTCGATGCGTCGTCGACGACCACGACCTCGACATTTCGGTGGTCCTGCTCCAACGCGCTGTCGATGGCGCGTCCAAGAAACTGTTCATAGTTATAATTGGGGATGATGATCGATACCGGGATGCGGTCCAATGGCGAATGCACGGATCAAGCCTCGCAATCTGCTTTGGTCACAGTGACGGTGATTTTCTTGCAAAACCGGCTCGGGTCGACCCGGCTGCGGCGAACGGTTCCAACTAGGGGGCCATCGCTTCAAGACAAGGGCGATATTTCTCGCGAAGGCCGGCATGGCCTTCGATGCAACGACGGTTGCCGCAGCATCGAAGAGCAGTCGGAGGTCGCAGGCGTTCGACTTGCGGCCACGATCGCGGCCTGCCAGATCGCGCCTCGATTGAACGATGTGGGTTCCCGCTTCCCGCGCGCCGCTATCGCGGCGTTTGTTGCAAACGCGGTTTCAGCCGCGCGCGAAAGCCGTATTCAAGAGACTGATCTGGTCGGAAACCGGGTTGGCCCGCCGGCTGGGGGCGTGCGTGTCGTTGATGACGCCGCCATAGATTTCCTCGTCCATGCGCCGCACCAGCGCCTGCAGGCGCAGCGAGCGCGTCACGAGGTCCAGAAAATCCTTGGGCAGTTCGTTCCAGCCAAGCGCCTCGTCATGCGCGGACGCGGTGTCGAGACGCACCTTGGATTTCTCCGAAGCCACCTGGTCGCGCGTCATCTCGCCGGAATTCGCCGCCCGCTGCAGCAGCAGCCAGGAGGCGACCTGCATGAGCCTTGTGGTCAGCCGCATCGACTCGGCCGCATAGAGCGTCGCCGCCGTGCGCGACAATTTCTTGGCTTCGAGCCTGCCCTTGCCATCGAGATATTCGGCGGCCTGCTCGACCAGCCCCATGCCTTCCTGGTAGAGAGGCTTGAAGGATTGGGAGAAAACCCGGCGCTCCGCCAATTTGATGGTTTTCGCGCTGCCCTTCGAAGGCTCGTTCATCGATACGCCCCTGCACTGCCGCAAGCCGATTCGGCATCCTTGCCGACGCGGCCGCACCCTAAATGACTGAGGCTTGAAAATGCGCTTCGATGCCCATGAAGGCAAGCGCATGTTTAACAAACGGTTAACGCCGGCCTCGTTCCAGCCATCCGCTTGCGGATGGCACCGGCTTGCCGCCTGCGGACAAAAAAAGAGCCGCGGATAAGGCGGCTCTCAGGAGTTTAACAGGGAGGCGTCAAACAAAGTGGCTCCAACCACTCGGTAAGAATCCAGCAAAACTGGATGCGCATAGTAAACGCCCGTAAAGCTTAATGAACCCTTAACGCGGCGACGATTTTTTAAGCGAACGCGCTTTCCTGTGCCGGAACAGGACAGCGGATTCTCGCCCGGGATCGTCCGCGAACCGGATTTTCGAACGCCGATCGTGGCGGCCGTAACATGTTGGCTGCTGTCGCGGCATCGTTCCGAAACACACGCCACGCAAAAGGCCGCTCCACAAAAGCGGCGCACGGATCCGCGCCGCTTGAAATCAGGCGGGTTACCCGGGAGCAGATCATGGATTGGTATTCGATCGTCAAATTCCTTCACGTCGTTTCGGCCGTTTTGTGGGTCGGCGGCGGCTTCGTGCTGTTCCTGCTCGGGGTGCTGGCCGAGCGTGCCGGCAACATCGAGGACAAGCTGCAGGCGATGCGCGCCAGCGGACAGCTCGGCGGCAGGTTCTTCGCGCCGATGTCGATGCTGACGCTGGTCTTCGGCCTCATCATGTGCGGCTTCTGGGTCGGCTTTGCCGACCTGTGGATCGTCATCGGCCTCGTCGGCTACGCCACGACCTTCTCGATCGGCATGCTTGTCTTCAAGCCGACCGGCGAACGCATGGGCGTCATGATCGCCGAGCAGGGCGTGACGCCGGCCGTTCTTGCCATCGGCCAGCGCATGATGAACTGGGCGCGCCTCGATTATGCGGTGATGCTGGCGATCATCGCCGACATGGTGCTGAAGCCCACTTTGCACGACATCGGCATTCTTGCCGGCATGGCGATGGTGGTTGCGCTGGGCGCCGCGCTCGCCTTCGGCGGCAGCCGCCAAATGGTGCCGAGCGCTGCCTGAATCCTTGCGGTGAGCTGGCCTGATGGCCACCTCACCACAAGCCGGCAATACCATCCCACAGCAGCTTGACGGCGACCACCGCGACGGTGGCGTAGGTGAACGGATAGAAGATCTCCGGCCGCATGCGGCGCACCAGCCAGGCGCCTGCGATGGTCGACAGCGGCGCCAACGGCATCAGCACCGCCGACGCTGTGAGGTTGGCGGTGTCGAACTGGCCGAGCGCGAAATAGGGGATGAGCTTCAGCGCGTTGGTGGCGGCGAAGAAGATCGCCGCCGTGCCCGACAGCACTTTCGGGTCGAGCCGGATCGGCAGCGCATAGACCTGAAAGGGCGGACCGCCGACATGGGCGACGAAGCTGGTGAAGCCGGCGACCGTGCCCCACAAGGCGGCGGCAATGCGGTTCGGTTCCGCCGCATGGTCGGCGCCGTGGCGGAACTGCAGGTAGATCCAGCGCAGCACGAACACCAGCGCGACCGCGCCGACGATCAGCCGCACCATCTCCTCGGTGACCAAAGCCGCGGTCAGCCAGCCGAGCCCGATGCCGATGACGGCGCCAGGCATCATGTCGACCAGCATCCTGCGATCGTAGACGCCCCACCAGCTCCACACGGAAACGACATCCATCAGGCACAGGATCGGCAGCAGGATGGCGGCCGCCTGAACCGGCGGGATGGTCAGCGCCATCAACGGCACGCCGACGAAACCGACGGCGCCGCCGAAGCCGCCTTTCGACAGGCCGACAAGGATCACCGCCGGAATGGCGGCGGCATAAAACCACGGGTCGCTGAGCAGGCCTGACATCGGCAAGGAAATGTTGGAGAAGGCGGGAATTCAGCCATAGCGCAGAATAGCGCCGCCGGGATAGTCATTAATGCCGGCATCCGCTGTTGCCGGCTCGATATCGACGGCCGGCCGCACGGCCAAGGGCCATCAGTCGGCCGGCTCGCTGTCTTGAGGTATGGAAATGAGCGCCATCAGCATTCGCAAGGCGCGCGAAGCGGACATTGCTTCGATCGTCGCGATGCTTGCCGACGATGCGCTCGGCCAGGCCCGCGAAGACGCCGGCCTGCCGCTGGCGCAAGCCTATCTGGACGCCTTCGCGGCGATAGACGGCGATCCGAACCAGTTCCTCGCGGTGATGACCGACGGCGACGATATCATCGGCACGCTGCAGATCACCTTTATCGCCGGGCTGTCGCTGCGCGGCTCCCGCCGCGGCCTGATCGAGGCGGTGCGCGTCGTGTTGAGCCGCCGCGGCGAGGGCCTGGGGCAGCGGCTGTTCGAATGGGCGATCGACAAATGCCGCGAGCGCGGCTGCCGGGTCGTCCAGCTGACTGCCAACAAGAGCCGGACCGACGCGCATCGCTTCTATGAGCGCCTTGGCTTCAAGGCCAGCCACATCGGCTACAAGCTGCAACTTTAACAGACGCTCGACTGCCCCGGCGGAACGCCCTAGCGTCGCGCCTGAACCAGCAGGAACATCGGCCTCTCGAGCTCTTCGGCCAGTTCCGGCCGGGCGGCGATCTGCTCGTCCGACGGGCAAAATTCCTCGACATGCCCGATGCTGAATCCGGCCTGGATCAGCAAATTGAGCGTGGTGCCGATGGTGCGGTGGTGTTTGACCACGCCCTTGGCGAACCAGTCTGTGGCGCGCGGTCCCTCGATCAGATACCGATCGACCGGCCATGTCTTCCTGCCCGCCGCATCGATGGACCAGCCCGGGTTGGTCGGCGCCATGTAGATCGGATGCTCCGTCGAGAAGACGAAGGTTCCGCCGGGCACCAGGGCCTGGTGGACGGTCGCGAACAGGCGCGCGGCGTCGCCGACATAATGCAAGGCAAGCGAGCTGTAGGCGAGGTCGAAACGGGCCTTCGGCAGACTGAGCTCGTCGAGGTCGGCGCGCCGATAGGTGATGGCAGCGTCGGAGCCGGCGGCGCGTGCCCGCGCAAGCATCCTTTCCGACAGGTCGAGGCCGAGGACTTCGCTCGCGCCATGCGAGCGCGCCCAGCGGCAGAACCAGCCGAACCCGCAACCGAGATCGACGATGCTCAAGCCGTCGACGTCGGGCAACATGGCGCGCAGCGCCGGCCATTCGGGCGCGCCGTCCAGGCCCGCGACCGAGCGGCCGAGACGGCTATAGCCCTCGAAGAAGTCCGGATGGTCGTAGATGTTTTGCGCCATGTGCCTGTCCTGCTTTCGCCGGCATATCTAGAGCATGATCCCGAAAAGTGGGAACCGGTTTTCGGAGAAAGATCATGCTCCAACAAAGAGCTAGGCCGTGATGGCGATTCAACGAAACGCCATCACGGCCCAGCGGATCTCCCCTCGGCTTCCAACGCCATCCTCGGAACCCGAATGGGCGACGCAAGCCACAGCGGCGGTTAAGCATTTTGGCCCTGGCGCCGCACGGCTGCTGTTCAAGCCGCTCCCTTTGCTCTATGCCGCAATGCAACCATCTTCGCCCGGCATAGGCGAAACCGGGATCGAAGGCCAATGAACGATTTAACCCCGCCCAACCGCTGCCGCATCGTGCTGATCGCGCCGCCGCTCGTGCCGGTGGAGCAGATCTGCGCGGCGTTCGAGGGGGGCGACGTCGCCTCGCTGATCCTGCCCGACAACGGCATGGACGATGCCTCCTTCCAGGCCTTCGCCGAACGGATCGCGCCGATCGCTCAAAGCGCCGGCGTCGCCGTCATCATCGCCGGCGACAGCCGCATCGCCGGGCGCGTCCAGGCCGATGGCATCCATGTCGAAGTGAAGCCCGGGGAACTGGCCGAGACGATCGAGCGCGTGGCCGGCAAGATGATGGTCGGCGTCGGCGGCGCCAAGACGCGCGACGAGGCGCTGGAGCTCGGCGAGAAGCGGCCCGACTATATGTTCTTCGGCCGTTTCGGCTATGACAACAAGCCGGAGCCGCATCACCGCAACCTCGCCCTCGGCGAGTGGTGGGCGGAGATGATCTCGATCCCCTGCATCGTCATGGCCGGCTCCGAGCTTGCTTCCGTCGAGACGGTGGCCGCGACCGGCGCCGAGTTCGTGGCGCTGTCCAGCGCCGTCTTTGCCGACGGGCGCGACCCGCGGGCGGCGATCGCCGCCGCCAACGCGCTGCTCGATGAAACCGCGCCGCGTTTCGAGGACTGACATGCGCCTGCGTGTCCTTTCTCTGGTTGTCCTGGCCGGCTCGTTTGCGCAGGCCGCGATGGCGGCCGAGACCATCCCGCTGCCGCAGCCGCGGCCGGATGCCGGCACTCCGGACTCCGGCACACCGAATACGGTCACGCCGGATGCGAGCAGGTTCGGCGGCGGTCCGCATATCGACAAGCCGATACAAAACACCTTGCCGCAACCGGCGACCATGACGCCGCCATCGGCCGATGCCGTCAATCCCGACCGCTTCGGCGCCAAGCAGCCGGACGCCGCCTACGGCGCCTTCCAGCGTGGGCTTTACAAGACCGCCTACAACCTCGCCATGGACCGCGCCAAGAACGGCGATCCGGCGGCCGAGACGCTGGTGGCCGAAATCCTGTCGCGCGGACTGGGCGTGCCGCTCAATCCGGCCGAGGCCAGCAAATGGTATGCGCTGGCCGCCGAACAGGGCGTGCCGGAGGCACAGTTCCAATATGCGCTGATGCTGCTCGACGGCCGTTATGTGAAGAAGGACGAAAAGGGCGCCTTCGCGCTGATGCAGGCTTCGGCCGAGGCCGGCAACCGGCTTGCGCAGTTCAATTTCGCCCAGTTGCTCGTCCAGCAGGATCCCGGCGATGACGGCCTGGTGAAGGCCGCCGTCTACTACGAGCGCGCCGCCGCCACCGGCCTTGCCGATGCGCAGTATGCGATGGCGCAGCTCTACGCCAATGGCGCTGGCGGCAAGCCGCATGACGACGCCCAGGCCCGTCTTCTGCTGGCGCAGGCCGCAAGACAGAACTACGACACCGCGCAGATCGACCTCGCCGCCTGGATGATCGAGGGACGCGGCGGCGGGCGCGACCTGAAATCGGGCTTTGCCTGGATGAAGCGGGCGGCGGAGGGCGGCAACGTCGCCGCCCAGAACCGCCTCGCCAAGCTCTATATGGGCGGCATCGGCACCGACCCGGACCTGATCCTTGCCGGCGCCTGGTACATCGTCGCCCGCCGCGCCGGCCTGATCGACCCGCAGATGGACGATTTCCTGCAGGGCCTCGACGACGACCAGACCAAGCAGGCGCTGCAGAAGGCAAATCGCCTGCGTTGACGCATCGCGCCACGGACGCCATGTCCGGGCTCGCTTGGGTCCCCTCCTTGCCTCCTCCCTTGCTACTGCGTGCAATTTGTGGTCTTGGAGGCGCCAAAGCGCGACCCGCGCCAGAAAAATCTCATTCCGGATCAGTTCATCATGGCCAAGATCAGTGGCAACGAAATCCGTCCCGGCTATGTCATCGAGCACGATGGCGGGCTGTGGGTGGCGGTCAAGACCAACACCGTCAAGCCTGGCAAGGGCGGCGCCTACAATCAGGTCGAGTTGAAGAACCTGATCAACGGCACCAAGCTCAACGAGCGCTTCCGCTCGGCCGAGACCGTCGAGCAGATCCGGCTCGATCTGAAGGATTTTTCGTTCCTCTACGAGCAGGGCGACGCCCTGGTGTTCATGGACACCGAAAGCTACGAGCAGCTCGAGCTGGCCAAGGACTTCGTCGGCGAGCGCGCCGCCTTCCTGCAGGACGGCATGATGGTCACGGTGCAGCTTTACGAGGAGCGGCCGATCGGCATTTCGCTGCCCGACCAGGTAACGCTGACCATCACCGAGGCCGACCCGGTGGTTAGGGGCCAGACAGCCGCTTCCTCCTACAAGCCGGCGGTGCTGGAGAACGGCATCCGTGTGCTGGTGCCGCCCTTCATCTCGGCCGGCGAGCGCATCATCGTCGACACCAACGAAATCACCTACATGCGCCGCGCGGACTGACGGCAAAAAAGCAGGAAGAAAAAATGGCGCGTTCCGCTCTCCTCAACGTCATGGTCCAGGCTGCGATGAAGGCCGGCCGCTCGCTGTCGCGCGACTTCGGCGAGGTGCAGAACCTGCAGGTCTCGATGAAAGGCCCGGGCGACTATGTCAGCCAGGCCGACCGCAAGGCCGAAGAGATCGTCTTCGCCGAGCTTTCCAAGGCGCGGCCGGGCTATGCGTTCCTGATGGAGGAACGCGGCGCGGTCGAAGGCGAGGACGCCCAGCACCGCTGGATCGTCGACCCGCTCGACGGCACCACCAACTTCCTGCACGGCATTCCGGTCTTCTCGGTGTCGATCGCGCTCGAGCGCCAGGGCCAGATCGTCGCCGGCGTCGTCTACAATCCGGCGATGGACGAGCTCTACACGGCCGAGCGCGGCGGCGGCGCCTTCATGAACGACCGTCGGCTGCGCGTTGCCGGGCGCTCCAAGCTGACCGACGCGGTAGTCGGCTGCGGCATGCCGCATCTCGGCCGCGGCCAGCACGGCAATTTCCTGATCGAGCTGCGCAACGTCATGGCCGAAGTCTCCGGCGTACGCCGCCTTGGCTCCGCCGCGCTCGATCTCGCCTATGTCGCGGCCGGCCGCATGGACGGCTTCTGGGAAACCGGCCTGTCGTCCTGGGACATCGCCGCCGGCATCCTTCTGGTGCGCGAAGCCGGCGGCTTCGTCTCCGACATGAGCGGCGGACAGGAGATGCTCGACAATGGCGAGGTCGTCGCCGGCAACGAGCTTATCCAGCGCGCTTTGCTCAAGACCGTGAAGACGCCATTGGCTGCTCGCTGACTGACTATGGCGCCCTTTGCGCGTCGAAAGGACGCGCGCCCTTAGTCGCAAAACCGCAACCGAAGCTTGAAATACTGGTCCGCGAGCGCCCAGATTAGGGTTGCAGGATCATTTGATGAGCGACGCGCGGCCAGATACCCAGATCGAGATCCCCTTTGTGGGGCGCTGGCACTATTCGCGCGCCGAAATGATCGCCGACGGTGTCGTCCATGCGGTGGGCATCGTGCTGGCGATCGCTGCCGGCTCCGCCTTCCTGGCTTTGGCCGCCTTCCATTCCGGTCCGGGCGAGTATGTCGCCGCGGTGTTCTATGTCGTCTCGTTGCTCACCGTGCTTTCGGTTTCGCTGGCCTATAATCTGTGGCCGGTCTCGTGGCCGGCGAAATGGATCCTGCGCCGTTTCGATCATGCCGCGATCTATCTGCTGATCGCCGCCACCTACACGCCCTTCCTCGCCCAGCTCGACAACTCGCCGCTGGCGCTGCCCATGATCGTCGTCGTGTGGAGCGCGGCAGCGGCCGGCATCGCCATCAAGATGTTCCTGCCCGGCCGCTACGACCGGCTCGCCATCGTCTTCTACCTCGCCATCGGCTGGAGCGGCGTGGTGCTTGCCGGACCGCTGGTCGAGACGCTGCCGACGACCTCGGTCGCGCTCCTCATCGCCGGCGGCATCGTCTATTCCTTGGGCGTTATCTTCTTCGCCTGGAAGGGCCTGCGCTTCCACAATGCCGTCTGGCACGGCTTCGTCGTCACCGGCGCCGGCCTGCATCTGGCCGCCATGGTCGACTGTCTGGTCGTCAACCGGTTCTAAGAGCAATTCCAGGAAAAGTGCGTAGCGGTTAGGCCCGGCGCCTTCGCCGTGGCCTTCCGACCGGAATTGCGCAAAACAACAGAGCTAAAGCGGTTC
Organism: Mesorhizobium sp. B2-4-3; assembly: GCF_006442815.1. GTDB lineage: Bacteria > Pseudomonadota > Alphaproteobacteria > Rhizobiales > Rhizobiaceae > Mesorhizobium. The sequence goes on along the minus strand of NZ_VFVL01000024.1, from coordinate 12,689 downwards.
CCCGTTTTCCGTGAAACGGGGACCGCTCTAAGCCTCTGGGCGCAGGCCTATCGGCCATATTGCCAAGCGCCATTCAATTTGGTCACAATTCCGTTTAGAGTCGCGGCAATTCTGCGGCGGTGGCATCGGAAACGGGGCACGGATGGCTTTTCTTAGATCCTTCGGCAGGCGATCGGACGTCCTGGTCTATGATCCGCACAAGCTGTCGAGCCCGCAGGTCTTCCTGCTCACCATGGTGATCTTCCTGATCATCGTCGCTTTCATCGCCGCCATCCTCACCCGCCAGATCTCGACCGCCTTCTCCAGCAATCCGGGCCTCAACGGATTGATCGTCGGCGTGCTTGTGGTGGGCATCCTGCTCGCTTTTGCCCAGGTCGGGCGGCTGTTTCGCGAGGTGCGCTGGGTCAATTCCTTCCGTGCCGGCTCCGAGACTACCGAGCCGGTGCTTTTGGCGCCGATGAAGGCGATGATCGGCCGTTCGTCCTCGATGGCCTTCTCGACCTCTTCGATGCGCACGATGCTCGATTCCATCGCCACCCGCCTCGACGAAAGCCGCGACACCTCGCGCTATCTGGTCGGCCTGCTTGTGTTTCTCGGCCTGCTCGGCACCTTCTGGGGCCTGCTCAACACCATCGCCTCGATCCGGGAGACGATCGAGGCGCTGGACCCGGGAACCGGCGACGCCGCCGCCGTTCTCGACGCGCTGAAGCAAGGCCTGTCGGCGCCGCTCGCCGGCATGGGCACCGCGTTCTCGTCCTCGCTGTTCGGCCTTTCCGGCTCGCTTGTGCTCGGCTTCCTCGACCTGCAGGCCGGCCGCGCCCAGACCCGCTTCTACACCGAGCTCGAAAACTGGCTGTCCTCGGTCACCGATATGTCATCGGACATCGTCGTGTCCGACACGTCGAAAACAGCCGAATCCTCCGAGGACATCCGCCTGCTGTCGGAGCGGCTGCGCAGCCTGCAGGAGAATGGCGGCGGCTCCAATCCGCGGGTCGCCACCGCCATGGCCAATCTTGCCGACGGCATCTCGGGGCTGGTGAAGAACATGCGCTCCGAGCAGCAGATCATGCGCGACTGGGTCGAAGCCCAGTCCGACGAGCAGAAGGCCATGCGCAACACACTGGAAAAAATCGCCGACGCGCTGAAGAAGCAAGGGGTCCACTGACGTGGCGCTGGCAAGACGGCGCGCCGACCGCCGCATCGACTACTGGCCGGGTTTCGTCGACGCTTTGTCGACGCTGTTGCTGGCGATCATGTTCCTGCTTACCGTCTTCGTGCTGGCGCAGTTCCTGCTCAGCCGCGAGATCTCCGGTAAGGACACGGTTCTCAACCGGCTCAACTCGCAGATCAACGAGCTGACCCAGTTGCTCGCGCTCGAGCGCTCGAATTCGCAGGACAAGGAAGACTCGCTCGCCAATCTGCAGGCCTCGCTGTCGGCGGCGGAAGCGGAAAAGAGCCGGCTCCAGCAATTGCTGGAACAAGGCGCCGGCGCCGGCGATGCCGCCAACCAGCGCGCCACAGCATTGTCCGGCGAGCTCAGCAACCAGCGCCAGATCAGCCAGCAGGCGCTGAGCCAGGTCGAGATCCTCAACCAGCAGATCGCGGCCCTGCGCAAGCAGATCGGCGCGCTGGAAGATGCGCTCAACGTCTCCGAGCAGCGCGACCGCGACTCCAACACCAAGATCGCCGATCTCGGCCGCCGCCTGAACGTGGCGCTGGCGCAGCGCGTCCAGGAGCTCAACCGCTACCGTTCCGACTTCTTCGGCCGGCTGCGCGAGATCCTCGCCGACCGCGAGAACATCCGCATCGTCGGCGACCGCTTCGTCTTCCAGTCGGAGGTGCTGTTTCCGACCGGCTCCGACGTGATCAACGACGCCGGCAAGGTCGAGATGAAGAAGCTCGCCGACGCCATCATCGAATTGCAGAAGGAAATCCCGCCCGAGATCAGCTGGGTGCTGCGCGTCGACGGCCATACCGACAACAAGCCGCTGTCCGGCACCGGCCGCTATCGCGACAATTGGGAGCTGTCGACCGCCCGCGCCACCTCGGTGGTGAAGTTCCTGATCGAGAACGGCGTGCCGGCCAACCGGCTGGTGGCCGCCGGCTTCGGGGAGTTCCAGCCGCTTGATCCCGCCGACACCGACGAGGCGCGCAGCAAGAACCGCCGCATTGAGCTGAAGCTCACCGAACGGTGATTTGAAGCATGTCTCCCGAAAGTGGGAACGGGACCTGGTACCGAGGGCGTCCTTTTTCGATAGCGGCCGTTTCGATTACAGGCCGAGCCAAAGCGCGGCGATGGCGAGCACCGCCGGCACCGTCTGGATGAAGAGTATCTTGCGGCCGATGGTCGCCGCGCCATAGAGGCCGGCGATAGTGACGCAGAGCAGGAAGAACATCTTGATCTGGAACCCGCCGGCGCCGAGATAGAGGCCCCAGATCAGGCCCGCGGCGAGAAAGCCGTTATAGAGCCCCTGATTGGCCGCAAGCACCTTCGAGGCGCTGGCGAATTCCGGCGTCAGCCTGAACGCCTTGCAGCCGCGCGGCGTGTCCCACAACACCATCTCAAGGTAGACGATATAGCAGTGGATCAGCGCCACCAGCCCGACCAGGATATTGCCGATCATTGTCCCCTCCGCTCGTTCGGACAAGCATTGACCACACGTCGAGGCCGCCGCGCAAGATAGGTTGACCCCGGCCTCGCCGACCAGGGTTGCCAAGCTTCGCGCCTTGGTATCTTTTCGCGCCAGCCCATTTGCAGCCGGAACCCGCCATGTCCTTCCAGAAACTCGACCAACTCGGCCACAAGCTCGAAGCGCTGGAGCATGCTTTGGCCATCCTCGGCGCCGACGAGGCGACGCATATGCCGGTCGGCGGCGGCGAGAAGCGCGCCGAGGCGATGTCCTCGCTTGCCGGCATGCTGCACCGCCAGGCCACGGCGCCCGAGATCGGCGACTGGATTTCGGCGGCCGAAGCCGAACCGCTCGGCGAAGAGCAACAGGCGGCGGTGCGGGAACTGCGTCGCCAATACACCAACCTCACCTGCCTGCCTGTCGAATTCGTCGAGCGGCAGACGGTGGCGCGCATGCGTTCCGAGCAGCTTTGGCGCGACCTGCGCGCCAAGAACGACTGGGCCGGCTTCCTGCCGGCGCTGGAAGGCGTTGTGGCCCTGGTGCGCGAGGAAGCAGCACTTCGCGCCGACGCGCTCGGCCTCGCCCCCTATGACGCGCTGATGGAACAGTACGATCCCGGCAACCGCGCCGCCGACATCACGCCGGTGTTTGCCGAGCTGAAGGTCTTCCTGCGCGATTTCCTGCCGCACGCGCTTGCCGTGCAGGATGCGCGGCTGGCCAGGCATCCGCGAAAGCCGCTCTCCGGCAGCTATGCCGTCGACCGCCAGCGCGAGCTCGGACTTGCCATGATGGCGGCCGTCGGCTTCGACCTCACCCACGGCTCGCTATCGGCGTCGCACCATCCCTTCTGCGGCGGCGTGCCGACCGACGTGCGCATCACCACCCGCTACAAGACCTCCGACTTCCTGTCGGCGCTGATGGGCGTGCTGCACGAGACCGGCCACGCGCTTTACGAGCAGAACCTGCCGAAAGCCTGGTCGCATTGGCCGCTCGGCAAGGCTCGCGGCATGGCCGTGCATGAGAGCCAGAGCCTGTTCGTCGAAAAGCAGATCGGCCGCAATCCGGCCTTCTGGCGCTGGGCGCTGCCGGTGGTCGAAAAACATCTCGGCGAAGCCTGGTTGCTCGACGACATCCTGCCGCACGTCCACCATGTCGAGCGCGGCCTGATCCGCGTCGACGCCGACGAGGTCACCTATCCGCTGCATGTCATCCTACGCTACGAGCTCGAGCAGGAGCTCGTGTCCGGCCGGTTGGAGGTCGCCGACCTGCCGGAAGCATGGGACGCGAAGATGCGCGATTATCTCGGCCTCTCGACCATCGACAATCCGGCCGACGGCCCGATGCAGGACGTGCATTGGCCGGGCGCCGCCTTCGGCTATTTCCCCTCCTACACGCTGGGCGCCATGATGGCCGCGCAGCAATGGGCGGCGCTGACCACGAAGCATCCGTCCGCCGACGAGGACCTGGCAAAGGGCGATTTCAGAGCCATCAATGGCTGGCGGCGCGACCGGATCTGGTCGCAAGGCTCGCGGTGGTCCACCCCCGAGCTGCTCGAGCGTGCCACGGGCGAGAAGCTGAACGCAGCTTACTTCACCGAGCATCTGCGCCGGCGTTACGGCGAGGCATAACGCGCTCGATTGCCTTTCTATCGAGGCAGGCATAGAGACCGAGGTTGAGGACGCAGCGCCGACGCAAGAGGTTGTTTCGTGGAAAAGTCAGTCGAGCAGGTATCGCGTGCGATTGCAGTCAAGCGCCTCAAGAAAATGCTGGATGAATTGCCGCGTGTGTCCGGCACAAGAGGCGAAAGCACAACCGATTTTCTGCGCATCCAGCGCATGAACTGGGATGGCCGCTCACTCGATTGTCTCGAGGGCCTTACTCCGCCGCGCCCTTGAAAGCGCTGGCTCCGGTCTCGAACTGCAGCTTGGCGAGCCGCGTGTAGATCCCGCCCTTGGCGACTAGGCTCTGATGCGTGCCTTCCTCGACGATGCGCCCGCCGTCCATGACCAGGATGCGGTCGGCCTTGAGCACCGTCGCCAGCCTGTGCGCGATGACGATGGTGGTGCGGCCGCGCATCAGCCGCTCCAGCGCCCTTTGCACCAGCGTCTCGCTCTCGGCGTCGAGCGCCGAGGTTGCCTCGTCGAGCAACAGGATCGGCGCGTCGCGCAGGATGGCGCGGGCGATCGCGATGCGCTGGCGCTGGCCACCGGACAGCGTCACGCCGCGCTCGCCGACCTGGCTGTCATAGCCCTTGTCGAGCCTGGCGATGAATTCGTCGGCAAGGGCCGCCTTGGCCGCGGCCTCGATCTCGGCCTCGCTGGCGCCCGGCCGGCCAAAGCCGATGTTGTCGGCAGCGCTCGCCGCGAAGATGGTGACGTCCTGCGGCACGATGGCTATGCGCTCGCGGATGGCGGCGGGGTCGGCCTCGCGCACATCGACGCCGTCGATGATGATGCGCCCGCCCTCGGGATCGTAGAAGCGCAGGATCAGCGAAAAGACGGTGCTTTTTCCCGCACCCGAAGGCCCGACGATCGCCACCGTCTCGCCGGGCTTCACCTGGAAGCTCAGGCCATGCACGGCGGCACGGTCCGGCCGCGCCGGATAGGAGAAGGAGACGTCGTCGAAGTCGATCGCGCCCTTGGCCGTGGCCGGCAACGGAATGGGGTCGGCGGGCCGCTGGATCGCCGGCGTCTCGGCCAGGATCTCGGTCAGCCGCTCTGCGGCGCCCGCCGCCTGCGACAGCTCGCTCCACACCTCCGACAACGCGCCGAGCGCGCCGGCGGCAAACACCGAATAGAGCAGGAACTGGCCGAGCGTGCCGGCCGACATGGTGCCGGCAAGCACGTCGCGCGAGCCGAACCACAGCACCGCGACCACCGAGGAGAAGATCATGAAAATGGCGAAGAAGGTGAGGAAGGAGCGCGCGAACACCGAGGCGCGCGCCGCCTCGAAGGCAGCGTCGACCGCCGCGGCGAAGCGGCCGGTGACCAGCTTTTCGTTGGTGAAGGCCTGCAGCGTGCGCACCGCGCCGATCTGTTCGCTGGCATAGGCGGTGGCCTCGGCGAGCGTGTCCTGTGCTTGCCGGGACTTGCGCCGCACCGAGCGGCCGAAGGCGACCAGCGGCAGCACGATCACCGGAATGGCCGCGATCACCAGGCCGGAAAGTTTCGGGCTGGTGACGACCATCATCGCCACGGCGCCGAGGCCGAGGATGACATTGCGCAGCGCGACCGAGGCGGTGGCGCCGACCGCCGACTTCACCTGCGTGCTGTCGGCGGCGAGCCGCGACACGATCTCGCCCGAATGCGAACGATCGAAAAACGCCGGCGACAGCGTCGTGACATGGGAGAAAACGTCGCGGCGTATGTCGGCGACGACCCGCTCGCCGAGCGTGATGACGAAATAGTACCGACTGGCGGACGCGGCCGCGAGCAAAGCCGCCATCAGAACCAGTGCCGCGAAATACTCCGCGATGAAGGTGGAGCCCGATGCCTGGAAACCGTGATCGATCATGCGCCGCACGGCCATCGGCAAGGCAAGCGTCGTCACCGCCGCCACGATCAGCGAGACGACGGCCCCTATTACCAGCTTCCGGTAGCGGGTAACGTACGGAAAGAGGCTGCGGAGCGGCCGGACCGAGCGTGTGCGCTCGCTTGCGCTGCCACCGATTTCCGCCATAAGCGTTTCCTCCGGCCGCTTGCCGGCACCGTGCTTCAATATGCGCCTGCCGCGGCCTTGTGATTCAATTCCGGCTGATGTATAGGCTCGCCGACCGTTTTAGAAGCCGTGGCTTTTCATTAGCTGCGGCTTCGAGTTTTAAAAAGGGGCGCATCGACGCAGGCCTTTAGGCCCGTCACCAGCGCCGGCAAGCCAGGAACACGACAATGAAGGCCGATATCCATCCCGACTACCACACCATCAAGGTCGTCATGACCGATGGCACCGAATACCAGACCCGCTCGACCTGGGGCAAGGAAGGCGACACGATGAACCTCGACATCGACCCGACCACGCACCCGGCCTGGACCGGCGGTCAGCAGACCCTGCTCGACCGCGGCGGCCGCCTGTCGAAGTTCAAGAAGCGCTTCGAAGGCTTCGGCCTCTAAGCCTTCTTCCGCTTTGTCGCAGATCAAAAAACCCGCCTTCGTGGCGGGTTTTTTATGACGCCTACGCGGCCCACCCCCGATCTTGTTCCCGTGACAGGAGACCCCGGCGGCCTGTCAGTCAGATGATACCGAAATCAGGAAGCCGAAGTCCGCCGAAATTGTTTTGATACGAGAAATCGCGGCCTGAGAACCTCTGTCCGGCCTCTGGCGGATAGAAGGCCTGTATAGACATCGGGCTCGCTCCCGAGCGGTGGACGCCTGACATCTCGCGCTCGCCGTCAAAGGCGATCTCCGACCTTGTATAGAAGCCCTTTGCAAAGCGGAGCCGGATTTCAGTCAGAAGATCGAACACCTCCACAGCGTGACCTGGCACTGCCGAGCGATCCGCGGCGAATTGCAGGTAAAAGAACGGCTCGCCCTTGAAGAAGATGCTGAGGGCCGTTGCCTTGTCGCAGTCGGTTTGCCTTATCATCCACAGCAAAGGCGCGTGGCTATAATCCCAGTTCCAGAGGTCAGCCGCGACATGCCGCTGATCCGGCGTTGACGATGTTCTGAGCCATTTCGCATAGGCGACAAATTTGTCTGGCGGCTTTCCCAAAGGCGAACAATGTGCTGCCCAGCTCTCCAGCATCCCACCAGGGTCATCGATGGACTTCCAACGATTGGCTCGCTCCTGCGCCAGCTTCAGGTCTTCTATTCGGTCGTCTTCACGCCGCTGCCGTTCCGCCAGGACTTCCTGATAATGTGGTCTTGTCAGACCTATCCTGCGTAGCTCGCCGTTTCTCAAACCGGCGGTGATTTCGAAACCCTCTGGAGCGATCGTTGCAGTATAGCTAATCCAGCCTTGCCCATTAGGTTCGCCTGTTGCCCCTGCCGGCAGGCTTAAACTGGGCATGACGCCGAACATCATCGAGGCGCTCATCCCCATAGACAAGCCACATATCGAAATCCTTTCCGGAAATTTCGACGTAAACACGATCTGATCAATAATGTTCTCAGGATGAATTCGGTATATCATGACGCCATCGTCATAATCGAATTTTTGCAGAAGTTTCGAAGTTATTTCAGCTTCTTTAAGTCCGAGGGTGACTGCAATGTCTGCTGTACTCATCAGCGGTCGCAGATTTGCAAGCATTGACAACAATGAAGGACCTCCGCCATCTCCGTCTTCTGGTGGCGGAGGTGGCGGTGTTTGCTGCGACGATGACACCTTGCGGCCAAAGGTAGGAAGTTTCATGGAAACACTTTAATGCGAAGCCGTTAAAACGTCGTGACTTGAGATCGCGCCCGCCGGGACGACGCTGGTCACTCGCCCAGCAACTCCGTCAGCGCCATGCGCTTGTAAGCCGCGACCAGCCTGTCGCCCTCTTCCCGTTCGACGGAAATCGCGAGCCGCACCGCGGCCTCGCCCATCTGCCAGACGAGAAACGCGGCCGTCTCCAATTCGATCGGATCGGCATCGGGGCGAATCCGCTTCAGCACCGCGACCAGGAAGTCGGCATTGGCGCGACTGTCGGCGAGCTCCAGTTCGCGCAGCGCCTTGTCGGCCTGCGTGCCCGACCAGATGTCGCGCATCACCGGCTCGGCCAGGAACATCCGATAATAGATGTCGACAAGCTCCGAAAACGCGCTCCGCAGCCCTTCGGCGTCGGTGACATCCTGCAGCGCTGATGCGATGCAGGCCTGGCTTTCGGCGGTGTAGCGCTCGGCCAGCGCCCAGACGAGCGCCCGCTTGTCGGGGAAGAACTGGTAGAGCGAGCCGATCGACACGCCTGCCCGCTCCGCCACCTCGCCCATGCGCATGGCATCGCTGCCTTGCTCGGCAATCAGCGCCGCGGCGGCGGCCAGCATGCGCTCGACCCGCTCGCGGCTGCGCTGCTGGGTCGGCGCGCGGCGCGGCGAAGCAATTGCGCCCTGGTCGGTCTTCGCGGCGACTTTGTCATCCATGGCTCACTCCGGGCGATTTTTCGGAACCGGCTTGACTCGCAAGATATGAGTGTTTATCACGTTTTGCAAACATGAGTGTTCCTCATATTTCTATCGCAACCGTCGACCAATCTGGAGCAACCGACATGATAAAACTTCTTCCCACCCTCACCTTCATCGCCGCGATCGGCTCCGGCGTGGTCGGCGGCGTCTTCTTCGCCTTCTCGAACTTCATCATGGCGGCGCTTGCCCGGCTGCCCGTCCCAAGCGGCATCGCCGCGATGAATTCGATCAACATCACAGTAATCACCCCGACCTTCATGACGGCGCTTTTCGGCACCGGCCTCATCTGCCTCGTGCTCATTGCCGCGGTTCTCTTCGGCTGGAGCCAGTCAGGCTCCTACTGGCTGCTTGCCGGCGCCGTGATCTATTTCGTCGGCAATCCGATCGTGACCATGGTCTTCAACGTGCCGCTCAACGATGCTTTAGCCGCCGTCGATCCTGCCAGCGCCAACGGCGCCGCCGCGTGGGCAAACCATCTGAGCGAGTGGGTGATGTGGAACCACGTCCGTACCGTCACCGCGATCGTGGCGATGGCTTGCTTCATCATGGCATTGATCTGAAGACGGCAGCCCGCGAATGCAAAGCTCCCGAAGGTTGCATCCAACTTTCGGGAGTCAGTTTATCAGGCGGGGTCTTTTTTACGATCCTTGCGATCGGCGTGGCCGAGGTCGCGGTCGGGATCGATGACGTCGCGAACCAGCTGCTTGAGCTTCGCCGCATCCGGAAAGCCGCCGTCGCGCTTGCGGTCCCAGATCAGCTGATCGTTGCAGGTGATGGTGAAGATGCCGCCGGTGCCAGGCGCCAGCGTCACTTCGCCGAGATCGGTGCCGAAGGTGGAAAGCAGTTCCTGCGCCATCCAGCCGGCCCTGAGCAGCCATTGGCACTGTGTGCAGTAGGTGATGCGGATGACAGGCATCGGCTTTTCGCTCATCACGGATTGAGCATCGCTCATATCTTACGCCGCGCTGAGCTTGGCCAGCGTCTCGTCGTCGACCTCGAAATTGGCGTAGACGCTCTGCACGTCGTCATCGTCCTCGAGGGTGGCGACCAGCTTCATCAGCGACTGCGCCCGCTCTTCATCGACCGGGACGTTGTTCTGCGGCTGCCAGATCGGCTTGACCGATTCCGCCTCGCCGAGCGCGGCCTCGAGCGACTTCGAAACGTCGCCGAGATTCTCGAAGCTGCAATAGATGGTGTGGCCTTCCTCGTCGGACTCCACGTCGTCGGCGCCGGCCTCGATCGCGGCTTCCATGACCTTGTCGGCGCTGCCGGCGGAAGCCGGGTAGTAGATTTCACCGGCGCGGTTCCACATGAACGACACCGAGCCGGTTTCGCCGAGCGCTCCGCCGGCCTTGGTGAAGGCGGCGCGCACATTGGAGGCCGAGCGGTTGCGGTTGTCGGTCAGCGCCTCGACGATCAGCGCGACGCCGCCGGGACCGTAGCCCTCGTAGCGCACGGCTTCGTAGTTTTCGCCGTCGCCGGCGGAGGCTTTGTTGATGGCGCGCTGGATGTTGTCCTTCGGCATCGACACCGCCTTGGCGTTCTGCACGGCGAGGCGAAGCCGCGGATTCATCGATACATCAGGCGTCCCGCTCTTGGCGGCGACGGTGATTTCACGCGCCAGCTTGGAAAACATTTTCGACCGCACCGCGTCCTGGCGACCCTTGCGGTGCATGATGTTCTTGAACTGCGAATGGCCAGCCATGGCACCCCTGTCGTGTTCGGCTAGAGCATCTCGAAGCGGGGTGTCATCACCTCGTCTTCGGCAAAATGCTCGAATTCAATCTTTCAGAACGTCCCGGACATGCCTGCGAAGGCGCGCGGCGCTCTTTGTCGGAATGGCCGGCTTATAGATAAATCGGCTCAATTCGTCCAGACGCACCATCACGCCAACGCCGAAGATGGCCGCTCACCCCTCCAGATCGGACTTCAGCCGATCGAGAATGCTGATGGCGTGGCCGGCATACTGGCTGATCCAGCGGTCGTGGATCTGCTTGATCGGCAGCGCATTGAGATGGTTCCAGCGTTCGCGCCCCTCACGCTTCGCAACGACCAGGTCGGCCTCCTCCAGCACTTTCAGGTGCATCATGACCGTGCAGCGGTCCATGTCCGGAAAAGCCTCGCACAGCGCGCCGGTGGTCTGCGGCTGGTCCTTCAGGCGATCCAGCAATTCGCGCCGGCGCGAATGCGCCAAGGCCTTGAAAACATGATCGTCCGCGGTTTGACTTGACATGTTATGTTTTTATAACATATCATTTGGTCAAGCAAGGAAGGAGCTGTGGATATGTCCCTTGGATTCAGGATTTCCGGGCGCGTCGGCAAACCGGTCGCCGAGGTCTTCGACGCCGTCGTCAACCCGACGAAGCTCAGCGGTTATTTCACCACTATTGGCGGCGCTTCGGCTCCGCTTGTCGCCGGCACCACCGTCACCTGGTGGAAGATGGTGCCGGTGGAGGTCGACGAAGTGACCAAGGACGAGCGCATCGTGCTGCGCTGGGACGCCACCGATGCCGACGGCAAGCCCGCTTACAAGACCCGCATCGAGATGAATTTCGAGCCGCTGGAGGACGGCGGCACCTTCGTCACCATCGCCGAGCAAGGCTGGCGCGAAGGCGAGGTCGGCCTGAAGAAGTCCTACCTCAACTGCGAGGGCTGGTCGCAGATGCTCGCCTGCATGAAGGCCTATCTCGAATACGGCATCAATCTGCGCGACGGCTACTACCGCAGCGAGATGAAAGGCGAGCCGGCCAACGAGACCAACATCTGAGCCTGCGTTCAAGTCCCGATATCTGAGCCTGCGTTCAAGTCCCGATATCCGGCAGGAGGAGGTCGCCCGATGACGAAAGCAACACCATTCCTGATGTTCGAGGGAAAGGGCGAGGAGGCCATGACCCTCTATTGCGGGACCATTCCCGATAGCCGTGTCCTCGACATCACGCGCCACGGCCGGGGCGAGGACGGGGCGGAAGGAACGCTCAAGCTGGCGCGCGCTTTGGTCGGCGGCGTCGAGGTCAGGATCTACAACAGCCCCGTCCATCACGCCTTCACCTTCACGCCATCCTTCTCCTTCTTTGTCGACTGTTCTTCCGAACAGGAACTGGAGCGGATCGTCGGCGTTCTCTCCAAGGACGGCGGCTTCCTGATGCCGACCGGCAATTATGGCTTCAGCCGTCGTTTCGCCTGGCTCAACGACCGCTTTGGCGTCTCCTGGCAGATCAACTTGCCCTGACATCGAGGAGGGTACTGTGGAATTGAAACGCGCCCCCACCGCCGAAACCGCCATGCTGATCCGACGGCCGGTCGCCGACGTCTTCGAAGCAATCATCGATCCGGCGATCACCACGAAATTCTGGTTCACGCATTCGAGCGGCCGACTGGACGAAGGCATGACGGTAAAGTGGGAGTGGCGCATGTATGACGTCTCGACCAGGGTCGAGGTCAGCGAGATCGTCCCCAACGAGAAGATCGTCATGCAATGGAGCGATCCGCCGACCACCGTCGTCTGGTCGCTCACCGAAATGCCGGACGACGCGACCTTTCTCGAAGTCCGCAATTTCGGCTTCGCCGGCTCCGGCGACGAACAGGTCAAGCAGGCGGTCGAATCCACCGGAGGCTTTGCGCTGGTGCTTGCCGGCGCCAAGGCATGGCTGGAACAGGGGCTGACGCTTGGCCTGATCGCCGACCGTCACCCCAAGGGCATTTCGGCCTAAGGCCGAAATGTTTGCGTTGGCAGATGCTTTGGCGTTTGGCTGAAACGCCGATCGCTTCGTCATTCTATGGCGAAGCAAGGAGCGAAGCGACGCGGCGCAGACCATAGAATCCATTCCGTTACCTGTAAGCGTTGCAACGGTGCAGAATTCTGCTCCGCTGCATTCTTCGGCGTGGGTAACGGCATGGATTCTAGACGTTATGACCGTGGTCTGAGCGGCGGCCCGTCCTAAGTCTTTGCAGCTGTAAAGCAAAC
>NZ_VFVL01000023.1 GCF_006442815.1 Mesorhizobium sp. B2-4-3 | reverse complement strand
ACGACATGGGGCGGAAAAGTTCATCCATCACTCTTGACCACGGTCATAAGAGGGTCTGCGCGCGTCGCTTCGCTCCTTGCTCCGCCCTAGAATGACGAAGAAAGGGGGCGGACTACCGCGCCCCTCCAATCACGTGTTCATCGAATCGAAGAAGTCGGCGTTGGTCTTGGTCTGCTTGAGCTTGTCGATGAGGAACTCGATCGCGTCGGTCGTGCCCATCGGCGCGAGGATGCGGCGCAGCACGAAGATCTTCTGCAGGTCCGCGCGCGGCACCAGCAGGTCCTCCTTGCGGGTGCCCGACTTGAGGATGTCCATCGCCGGATAGATGCGCTTGTCGGCCACCTTGCGGTCGAGCTGGATCTCGCAGTTGCCGGTGCCCTTGAACTCTTCGAAGATGACCTCGTCCATGCGGCTGCCGGTATCGATCAGCGCCGTGGCGATGATGGTCAGCGAGCCGCCTTCCTCGATGTTGCGGGCGGCGCCGAAGAAACGCTTCGGGCGCTGCAGCGCATTGGCGTCGACACCGCCGGTCAGCACCTTGCCGGATGACGGCACGACGGTGTTGTAGGCGCGGCCGAGACGCGTGATCGAATCGAGCAGGATGACCACGTCGCGGCCGTGCTCGACCAGGCGCTTGGCCTTCTCGATCACCATTTCGGCGACCTGCACGTGGCGCGCCGCCGGCTCGTCGAAGGTCGAGGAGATCACCTCGCCCTTCACCGAGCGCTGCATGTCGGTCACTTCCTCCGGACGCTCGTCGATCAAAAGCACGATCAGATAGCATTCCGGATGGTTGGCGGTGATCGAATGGGCGATGTTCTGCATCAGCACCGTCTTGCCGGTGCGCGGCTGCGCGTTGATCAGCGCGCGCTGGCCCTTGCCGATCGGCGCGACCAGGTCGATCACGCGCGGCGAGATGTCCTTGGAGGTCGAATTGTCGACCTCCATCTTCAGCCGCTTGGTCGGATAGAGCGGCGTCAGATTGTCGAAGTGGATCTTGTGACGGATCTTTTCCGGATCGTCGAAATTGATGGTGTTGACCTTGAGCAGCGCGAAATAGCGCTCGCCCTCTTTCGGGCTGCGGATCGGTCCCTCGACCGTATCGCCGGTCTTGAGCGAAAAGCGCCTGATCTGCGACGGCGAGATATAGATGTCGTCGGGACCCGGCAGGTAGTTTGCGTTGGCCGAGCGCAGGAAGCCGAAACCGTCCTGCAGCACCTCGACCACGCCGTCGCCGATGATCTCGATATCCTGGGCGGCGAGCTTCTTCAGGATCGCGAACATCAGCTCCTGCTTGCGCATGACGCTGGCGTTCTCCACCTCGAGCGTCTCGGCATAAGCGATCAGCTCTGGCGGCTTCTTGTTCTTGAACTCTGCGAGTTTCATTTCTTGCATTAGATAGACTCTGGGTAGGCTTTGGGGAGGAAAATCGGCTGAATACGACAAATGCCGGGCGCGGCCGAAAGCGAGTGAAAGGGGCGGCGCATGACGGGAAGGAAGACCCGTCTTTTATCGTCGCTCGCCTGAAAGAGCAAGCCGCCTTTTGCGGGACCTGGCCGGTTCCGGGAAAGCCTCAGAACGGCTTCACGACAACCAGGATGACGATGACGATCATCAGCAATGTGGGGATCTCGTTGACGATCCGCCAGTGCCGCGCCGGTTTTTCATTCTTGTCCTCGGCGAATTTCCGGACCGCGGCGGCGAGATAGCCATGCAGACCCGAAAGCACGAGCACCAGCGCGATCTTGGCGTGCAGCCAGCCGCCTTCGAAATGGAAGATCTTCCAGGCCATCCACAGGCCGAACACCCAGGTCACGATCATCGCCGGGTTGATGATGCCTCGCAGCAGCCGTCGCTCCATCACCTTGAAGGTCTCGGACTGCACCGAGCCTTTCTCGGCATCGACGTGATAGACGAAGAGCCGCGGCAGATAGAGCATGCCGGCCATCCAGGCGATGACGGCAATCACATGGATCGCCTTGGCCCAGGGGTAGAAGCCGTCGCCCGCCACGAAATAGAGCAGCGCGGTCAGCACGACGAGCAAGACAATGCCGATCGCCATGCGCTTCATCGCCTGGCCAATGCTGTTCTCACTGCTCGTGCTGTTCCCACTGCTTGCGCTGTTCTCATTGCTCATCGGCGGCTCCTCACCATTTTCACCATCGCCTCGACATGCGACACCGGCGTCTCCGGCGTGATGCCGTGGCCGAGATTGAAGATCAGCGGCCCACCACCCAAAGTTCCTAGAATCGCATCGACGCCGTCGGCCAGCGCCTTGCCGCCGGCGACCAGACGCAGCGGATCGAGATTGCCTTGCACCGCTCCTTCGCGCTGCAAGTCCTTCGCCATCGACAGCGGCACGGTCCAGTCGAGGCCGAGACCGGCAATACCGGTCTTCCTCCTGTAGTCGCGATAGCGCTCGCCAGCGCCCTTCGGAAAACCGATCACTGGCACGTTCGGGTGAGCCGCATTCACCTGCCGGACGATCTCGGCCACCGGCTCGACGCAGAAGGCCTCGAAGGACGGTTCGTCCAGCACGCCCGACCACGAATCGAAAATCTGCACCGCATCGGCGCCGGCTTCGATCTGGCGAATGAGATAGGCGGCCGAGTGGTCGGCCAGAATCTTCAGAAGCCGTGCGAAGGCCTCGGGCTCGCGATAGGCGAACAGCCGGGCAGGGCCCTGGTCGGGCGTGCCGTGCCCGGCAATCATATAGGTCGCCACCGTCCAGGGCGCGCCGCAGAAGCCGAGCAGCGTCGTCCCGTCGGGCAGTTTTGCGCGCAACCGCCGCACCGTCTCGTAGACCGGTTCGAGATTCACGTGAAACATGTCGCCGTTCAGCGCGGGAATCTCCGATGCCGTGATCGGCTTCAGGATCGGGCCGCGGCCCTCTTCGAAGCGGACATCCCGCCCCAAGGCGTTGGGCACGACGAGAATGTCGGAGAACAGGATCGAGGCGTCGAAGCCGAAGCGTTCGATCGGCTGCAGCGTCACCTCGACGGCAAGGTCCGGATCGTAGCATAGATCGAGGAAGGATCCGGCCCGCTTCCTGGTCTCCCGGTATTCGGGAAGATAGCGGCCCGCCTGACGCATCATCCAGAGCGGCGGCGGTGCAACCGTCTCGCCCTTGAGGACGTCCAGAATGATCCGTTTCGCAGCCATTTGGCGCTGTCCCCTCCGGGTGTCTCTTAAATCAAATATCTATTTTAAAAGAGTCTTCTGATTCTAAGAGTCTGTTGGTTGTGATGGTTGCGACCTGTCCAGCTTGCGAGCCGAAAAGGCCAGTCAGCATATTGTCGCGTGCTCGCTTTCGCAATTTGGAGGGATCTGGGGACGAAGCGGATTCAGGCTTTGGAGTCAAAAGCTTGGCTTTTCGGGTCTGGACTTCCCGCTGTGGACGAAATCGGCCAGGAAAAGTTGATCCCCGGTTTTGTCCCCAGCGCCGCGACAAAGCCTACAGCGGGTCGAATTGTGGACAAGCGGCCATCTGATACAGTCGCTTCCCGACCCGAGGCCTGCCCATCCAGCCTTGTCCACAATTGCCCACAGCCTGGACCCATCCCCTGTGAACAAACCTCAGAGCTTCTTCCACCTGCATCTGATCTCCGACGCCACCGGCGAGACGCTGCTCGCGGCCGGCCGCGCGGCGTCCGCGCAATACAAGGACGCGCGGGCCATCGAGCACATCTATCCGCTGATCCGCACGGAAAAGCAGATCGCCAAGGTCTTCGAGGATATCGAGGAAGAGCCCGGCATCATTCTCTATACGGTGGTCGACCAGAAGCTGGCGCGCTCGATCGATGAGCGCTGCGCGGCGATGGGCCTGCCTTGCGTGTCGGTGCTGGAGCCGGTGCTGACGGTCTTCCAGTCCTATCTCGGCACGCCGGCCGGCCGCCGCGTCGGCGCCCAGCACGTGCTCGACGCCGAATATTTCCGCCGCATCGATGCCTTGAACTTCACCATGGAGCATGATGATGGCCAGCTGCCGGCCAATATGGACGATGCCGATATCGTGCTGATCGGCATCTCTCGCACCTCGAAGACGCCGACCTCGATCTATCTCGCCAATCGCGGCATCAAGACCGCCAACATCCCGATCGTGCTCGGCGTGCCGCTGCCCGAAAGCCTGATCGCCGCCAAGAGGCCCTTGGTCGTCGGCCTCATCGCCACGGCCGAACGCATCTCGCATGTGAGGCAAAACCGCATCCTCGGCAACAGCGCCGCCTTCGTGCCGACCGACTATGTCGACCGCGCCGCCATCAGCGAGGAGCTCGCCTACGCCCGCCAGCTCTGCACCAGGCATGGCTGGCCGATGATCGATGTCAGCCGCCGCTCCATCGAGGAAACGGCCGCGGCGATCGTTGCCCTGCGGGGCAAGACGCGCTAACGGAGATTTGCCGAGACGCCGGCCGCTTCGTCATCCTAGGGCGGAGCAAGGAGCGAAGCGACGCGGCGTAGACCCTAGGATGACGAAGTTCGTAAAGCTTTGGCCATTCTCCAAAGTTTGTGCTGGCCCCAGACAAACGATGGGTCAACAGCGTCAGGAAGCTGGTTGGGCGAAACATCATGGCCGAGAAAATCATACTCGCTTCGGGCAGTCCCTACCGCAAGGCGATGCTCGTCAGCGCCGGCCTCGACATCGAGGCGGTGCCGGCAAATGTCGACGAGCGCGCGCTCGAGGCTCCGCTGAAGGACAGCGGCGCCTCGCCGGAGGATGTCGCGTCGATCCTGGCCGAGGCCAAGGCGACCGAGGTCAGCGAGCGCAAGCCAGGCGCCCTGGTGCTCGGCTGCGACCAGACGCTGTCGCTGGGCGACGAGATCTTTCACAAGCCCGCCGACATGGAGGGCGCGCGGAGACATCTGCTCGCCTTGTCCGGCAAGACGCATCAATTGAACAGCGCCGCCGTGCTTTGCCGCGACGGCGAGGTGCTGTGGCGCCATGTCGGCGTCGCCAGCCTCACCATGCGCAAGCTCGATCCCGCCTTCATCGGCCGGCATCTGGCGCGGGTCGGCGCCAAGGCGCTGTCCAGCGTCGGCGCCTACCAGGTCGAGGGCGAAGGCATCCAGCTGTTCGAGAAGATCGAGGGCGATTATTTCACCATCGTCGGCCTGCCGCTTTTGCCGGTGCTGAAGGAGCTGCGCGAACTGGGAGCTATCGATGGCTGAGAAAAAGGCCTTCGTCACGGGACATCCGATCGCGCATTCGCGCTCACCGAAGATCCACGGCCATTGGCTGGCGCAATACGGCATCGACGGCAGCTATGAGGCGATCGACGTCGCGCCGGATGATTTCGCGTCCTTCCTCAAGGCGCTTGCCGACAATGGTTTTCGCGGCGGCAATGTCACCATCCCGCACAAGGAGGCGGCCTTCGCCGGCGTCGCCCGCCGCGATCACGCGGCCGACGCGATCGGCGCGGTCAACACACTATGGTTCGAGGATGGCATTCTGTGTGGCGGCAACACCGACGGCTACGGCTTTGCCGCCAACCTCGACCAGTATGCGCCCGGCTGGGCGACCAATGGCCCGGCCGTGGTGCTCGGCGCCGGCGGGGCTTCGCGCGCGGTCATCCATGCGCTGAAGGAGCGCGCAGTGAAGGATATCCGCATCGTCAACCGGACGCTCGCGAGAGCCGAGGACCTCGGGCGCCATTTTGGCGCCGGCATCTCGGCGCATGGCGCCGATGCGCTCGGCGAGCTGCTTGCCGATGCCGGCCTGCTCATCAACACCACCTCGCTCGGCATGCATGGCAATGAAACCTTGGCCGCCGATCCGGGCGCGTTGCCGGACCACGCCATCGTCACCGACATTGTCTATGTGCCGCTGGAGACGCCTTTGCTCGCCGCCGCCAGGGCGCGTGGGCTGAAGATCGTCGACGGACTGGGCATGCTTCTGCATCAGGCGGTGCCCGGTTTCGAACGCTGGTTCGGCAGGAAGCCCGACGTTACGTCCGAATTGCGGCGCATGATCGTCGCCGACATCGAGGGCCATCGATGATAGTGCTTGGCCTCACCGGATCGATCGGCATGGGCAAATCCGCCACGGCGAAAATGTTCGCCGAGGCCGGCGTGCCGGTGCATGATTCCGACGAGACCGTGCATCGCCTCTATTCCGGCAAGGCGGCTCCCCTTGTCGAGGCAGCCTTCCCGGGCACGACGCAGGCGGGCGCGGTCGATCGGGTCAACCTCGCCGCAAAAGTGCTCGCCGATCCGGCCGCGCTGAAGAGGCTCGAGGCAATCATTCACCCGCTGGTGCGCGCCGACGCCGACGCGTTTCTCGCAACGCATCGCGCCGCCGGCGCGCCGCTCGCCGTGCTCGACATCCCGCTCTTGTTCGAGACCGGCGGCCGCGGCCGCGTCGACAAGGTGGTGGTCGTCACCGCCTCGCCCGAGATCCAGCGTGAGCGCGTGCTCGCCAGGCCGGGCATGAGCGAGGAGAAGTTTTCCTCGATCCTCGCCAAGCAGGTGCCCGACGCCGAAAAGCGCCGCCAGGCCGATTTCATCATCGACACCGGCCATGGCTTCGACGCCGCGCGGAAGGCGGTCGAGGCGATCGTCGCCGAACTCTCGGGGGATAAGCCGGGATCGTCTCCCTCCTGACTCTTGCTGTCAGCAGCCGCCATTGCCATTTTTCGCCGAAGCACGATGCTGCCCCGTGCCAAGGACAACTGATTCGCCAAAACCTGCTGATTCGAATGCGTGAGATCATTTTCGATACGGAAACCACCGGCCTCGATTTGCGCGACGACCGCATCATCGAACTCGGCGGCGTCGAGCTGGTCAACCGCTTCCCGACCGGCCGCACCTTCCACAAATTCATCAATCCGCAAGGGCGCGCGATCCATGCCGAGGCGCAGGCCGTGCATGGCATCAGCGCCGCCGACCTTGCCGGCAAGCCGACCTTCGCCGAAATCGCGCAGGAATGGCTGGACTTCACCGACGGCGCCAAGCTGATCGCGCACAACGCCACCTTCGATATCGGCTTCCTCAATATCGAGTTCAGCCGGCTCGACCAGGCAGCCATCGATCCCGGCCGCATCGTCGACACGCTGGCGCTGGCGCGCCGCAAGCATCCGATGGGGCCGAACTCGCTCGATGCGCTCTGCCGTCGTTACGGCATCGACAACACCCGCCGCACCAAGCA
Source organism: Mesorhizobium sp. B2-4-3 (assembly GCF_006442815.1). Taxonomy (GTDB): domain Bacteria; phylum Pseudomonadota; class Alphaproteobacteria; order Rhizobiales; family Rhizobiaceae; genus Mesorhizobium. Next base: position 91,027 of record NZ_VFVL01000023.1, on the reverse strand, counting down.
CGGCGCGCTGCTCGACTCCGAACTGCTGGCCGAGGTCTATATCGAGCTGATCGGCGGCAAGCAGGCGGCGCTGGTGCTGGAGTCCGTGGCGGTGCACATGAACGGCGCCGGCGAGGTGGCCGACATCGACATCTCGATCGGCGCCCGGCCGATTGTGCTGCCGTCGCGGTTGAGCGAAGCGGATCGCGCGGCGCATGCCGGGCTGGTTTCGACGCTGGGTGAAAAGGCGCTGTGGCTGAAAGTGGCGGTGGGTTGAGCGGGCGCGCTAGCGCCAACCGACGCGATTAGCCGAATCCCCCGTGACGTCGTCATACTCGGGCTTGACCCGAGTATCCATGCCGTGACCGTCGCCGTAGAGCGCAACGGTGTAGAATTCTGTAACCGCCGCAACGCCTTGGCGTCACGGCATGGATTCCAGGGTCTGCGCGCGTCGCTCCGCTCCTTGCTCCGCCCTGGAATGACGACCGGGATGTAGGCCACGGCCAATCGCGAAGGCCGGCGCTGTCCCGCCAGCATCCCCAACAAAAAAGCCCGGCGCGAAGCCGGGCTCTCGATACGGTTGCGCAGTTGAGCCTCAGCTCACCTGGACCTTGCCGGCCGCCGCCTGGTCCTCGGCGACGCGCTGCTGGAACATCTGCGCGAAATCGATCGGGTCGAGCATCAGCGGCGGGAAGCCGCCATTGCGGGTGGCGTCGGCGATGATCTGGCGGGCGAACGGGAACAGAAGCCGCGGGCATTCGATGAACAGCAGCGGCAGCATGTGCTCCTGCGGGAAGCCCGAGATGGCGAAGACGCCGCCATAGACCAGCTCGACATTGAACAGCACTTCCTGGTCGAAGGAGGCCTTGGCGTTCAGCGTCAGATTGACGTCGAACTGCTTGTCCGAGAGTGGGTTGGCGTTGACGTTGACATTGATGGCGATACCCGGAGCCTTGTCGCGGCCGCGCAGTGAATTCGGCGCGCCGGGGCTCTCGAAGGACAAGTCCTTCACATACTGGGCGAGCACATTGAGCGAGGGCTGGTTCTGGGTGCCGTTGCCGTTGCCGTTGGCGGCGCCGGTCGCGGCGTCATCGTTGCTGGCCATTAGCCTTTAAGTCCTTTTGCCTGGGCAGCATTGCTGACCGGATTGAAATCGCGGGTTCGCTACCATGGCCTGCCGGACAAAACAAGTTTTGCCGCCCTTATCGGCAGGAGGAACAGGACAGTGCAAACGCCGGGGATTGGCCGAAGCCTCCCAACCTCAATGGGGGCTTCGTCTGCCTAATCGTTCTTCAGCCGCCGCCAGGGTGAATTGTGGTCCGGCCGGTTCGGATAATCGTCGCGCGAATAGTCTGTGTCGTCGAGGTCGATGACAGTGTCGCGCCGGCGGGCCGAAAAGCCGCTGCTGAAGCTGGTCGCCATCACGATGCGGTTCTTGAGCAGGCGCCAGGCGAAGTCGCGCACCGGCGGCAGCAACAGAAGAATGGCGAAGATGTCGGTGATGAAGCCCGGGATGATCAAAAGGATCGCCGCCAGAACGATCATCGCGCCATGCGCGAGCTGGCGGCTGGGGTCGCGCCCGGCATCCATCTCGGTCCGCACCCGCGCCATGACGCCGAAACCCTGAAGCCGCAGCAGCAGGCTGCCGGCGACGCTGGACAGGATGACCAGCCCGACCGTCGCCAAAGCCCCGATCTCGCGGCCGACGACGACGAAGCCGGCGATCTCCAGCAGCGGCAGCAGGAGCAGGAACAGCGGGATGAACGAAATGCGCAAGTCTCGACCGATCGCTTTCTTCTTTTGCGGCGCTGGCGGACAATCGCCGCTGGCCTTGGTGCCCTTAGATAGGTATGGCTGCCTTTGATTTGAATGATTGCGCCTGCCGTTCTATATGCTTTGAGTGTTGAACGCTATGCGACCGCGGTCCCCCAGGGGTTACGCCGGTCCGGCACGGACAGGGATCGGTTGGCGGAAAATATGGGTTTCTTCGACTTCGGCACGATTTTCTTCCTGATTGCGGCGGTTGTGATCTTTTTCCAGCTGCGCAACGTGCTTGGACGTCGCACCGGAAACGAGCGTCCGCCCTTCGATCCCTATTCGGCGAGCCGCACGCGCGAGGCCGATGCGGCGCAAAAGCCTGAAAATGTGGTGTCGCTGCCGCGCAAGCGCGCGCCGGGTGAAACCGCGCCCGAGACCTATGCCGATATCGACGCCTTCGCCAAACCCGACACCGATCTCAACAAGGGCCTGCGCTCCATCAAGGACAATGATGCGGCCTTCGAGCCGAAGGGCTTCGTCGACGGCGCCAAGATGGCCTACGAGATGATCGTCATGGCCTATGCCGACGGCGACCGTAAGGCGCTGAAGAACCTGTTGTCGCGCGAAGTCTATGACGGTTTCGTCGCCGCGATCGGCGACCGCGAGGCCAAATCCGAAAAGATCCAGTCCTCCTTCGTCGGCATCGACAAGGCCGACATCGTCGCCGCCGAGATGAAGGGCTCGGAGGCGCATATCACGCTGCGCATCGTCTCCGAGCTGATCTCGGCGACCCGCGACAAGGCCGGCGCCGTCATCGACGGCGACCCGGAAACCGTGGCCGAGGTCAAGGATGTCTGGACCTTCGCCCGCGACACCCGCTCGCGCGACCCGAACTGGAAGCTCGTCGCCACCGAAGAAGAAGATTGAGATCAAGCGGCGGGGCCCAAGTCGTGCCGCTCTCTCCCACTTTCAGCGAAAAATCCTTTACCGACCTTCCGGGCTGGGGCGAGGATGATCATTGTGCGGCCTTCGCCGCATTTCGTCGCTCGGCCTTCCATGCCCCGGTAAAACCTTACCGTACCGGATCGCTCGGCGTCGATTTCAATGCTTTTGCCGAGGCCTATGCCGAGGCGCGCGCCGTTCCGGCGCCGAGCAGGTCCGAGGCGCGGTCCTTCTTCGAACGGCATTTCGTTCCCGCTCTGGTCGCGCCCGACAATGGCGGCGCTGGCCTCGTCACCGGTTTTTACGAACCCGAGGTCGAGGCCTCGCCGGTCAGGACCGGGCGGTTCACCGTGCCGCTGCTGTCCCGCCCCGCCGACCTGGTCGACATCGACGACGGCAACCGGCCGGCCGGAATGGATAGCTACCTGGCCTTCGCCCGCCGCACGGATGCTGCTCCGGTCGAATATTTCGACCGCGGCGAAATCGAGCGCGGCGCGCTCTCCGGCCGGAACCTCGAGATCGCCTGGCTCGCCGAAAAGGTCGATGCCTTCTTCATCCATGTGCAGGGCGCAGCCAGGCTGAAGATGACCGACGGCAGGCTCTGCCGCGTCACCTACGCCGCCAAGTCCGGCCAGCGCTTCACCGGCCCCGGCAAGACCTTGAGCGATCTCGGCGAGATCCCGCTGGAAAAAGTGACGATGCAGTCGATCCGCGCCTGGTTCAAGGCGCATCCCGACCGCGTCGACGAGATCCTGTGGCGGAACCGCTCCTACATCTTCTTCCGCGAGGCCACGGTCGACGATGCGGCGCTTGGGCCCATCGCCGCCGCCAAGGTGCCGCTGACGCCGGGGCGCTCGGTCGCGGTCGACCGCCTGCTGCACACATTCGGCACACCCTTCTATATCGACGCGCCGACGCTCACCGCCTTCGACCAAAAACCGTTCCGGCGGCTGATGATCGCGCAGGACACCGGCTCGGCCATCACCGGCCCGGCCCGCGGCGACCTCTTCGCCGGCTCGGGCGACGCCGCCGGCGAGATCGCAGGCGTGGTCCGCAACGCGGCCGATTTTTATGCCTTGGTTCCGCGCGGCTTGATCAGCGGAGGCCGCCTATGAGCCGCCGCGACGACCAGCTCAGCGACGACGACCGTATCCTGTGGAACCTGGTGGCGCGTTCGGCCCGGCCGCTGAAAGGCAAGACCGCCGTCGAGATCCCCGACATCATCGAGCCGAAGCCCGAGCCGGCAGCCGCTCCGGTCAATGGCGTTCCGGTCGCCGCGGCAAAACCCAAGCCGCAGCATGTCTCGCACGCGCTCGACGACCAGACGCTGCACAAGCTGAAAAAAGGCCGGCTGCCGATCGAGGGCCGCGTCGACCTGCACGGCATGACGCAGGACGAGGCCTATTCGCTGCTGCTCACCTTCCTCAACCGGGCGCATGCCGGCGGCATCCGTTACGTGCTGATCATCACCGGCAAGGGCTCGTCCTCCGGCGGCGACGGCATCCTGCGCCGCGCCGTTCCGGCCTGGCTGTCGACGCCGGCCTTCCGGCATCTTGTGTCCAGCCACGATCACGCCGCCCGCAACCATGGCGGCTCGGGCGCGCTCTATGTGCGGCTGCGGCGGATACGCGCATGAGCGGGCCGACATGACGCCGTTCGGCGAGAAGCTCAGGGCACTGCGTGCAGAACGCGGCGTCAGCCAGAAGGCGATGGCCGAGGCCATCGGCGTCAGCGCCGCCTATCTGTCGGCGCTCGAGCACGGCCGCCGCGGCGCGCCGACCTGGACGCTGATCCAGAAGATCATCGGCTATTTCAACATCATCTGGGACGACGCCGAGGACCTTGCCCGCCTCGCCGAAAGCTCGCACCCAAGGGTCAGGATCGACACGTCCGGCCTGTCGCCGGCGGCCACCGAGCTGGCCAACCTTTTGGCCGAGAGCATCGAGAGGTTGGATGAAGCGGAACTGCGCAAGATCACGGCATTGGTCCGGGCGGCGCTGAAGCGATAACTTGCCCGGATGACAACAGGTGGGGTTAGCCGAAGCGCCCGAACTTCGTCATCCACGGGCGGAGCGGGAGCGAAGCGGACGCGCAGACCCGAGGATCCATTCCGTGACCTCGCGCGAAGGGCAAAAACGGCGCAGACAGAGGTTCATTCTGCATCGCCGTGACGCTTACAGGTAACGGAATGGATTCTAGGGTCTGCGCGCGTCGCTTCGCTCCTTGCTCCGCCCTAGAATGACGAAACTGAGATGCGCCGGCTTCTACTGCACCGAGCCCACAAGCACCGCCTGGCCGTCGCGGATCGAGACCCAGCGTCCGGTGTTGTCGATCGCCTGGCGCTTGAGGAAGCGGTAGCCGGTCGCGTCCCACGCCTTGACCTTGTCGGTCAGGTTGTCGAGCACGTAGTCGCCCTTGTCGGTGCGCACCGTCAGCACCGAATGGCCTTCGCCGTCCGGCTTGCGCACGACGGTGATCAGAAGATCGGCCAGCGACATGCCCAGGCGGTAGAGCTGGCGGCGCTTTTCCAGCACATAGTCCTCGCAGTCGCCATAGCCGTCGTCCGGATAGGCCCAGACTTCGTCCTTGCCGTAGTGATCGAGATCGCTCAAGGGCTTGACGACGGCGTTGACCTTGGCGCTCACGCTGATCAGCCTGCGCCACAGACCGTCGGTCATCCTGGCCGGATCGAGATTGGTCGGGCGGATGTTGCATTCGTTCGGATGCGATTTGCAGAAATCATAGTGGCCGATCGGCTGTGAGGTCAGCCCGCCCGTGGCCATCGCGCCCGCCGCCCAGGCAGGCACAGCCCAATGCGCAGAGATCGCCAGTCCTGCGACCGCACACAAACGCAGAATCCGCGTCATCGCTGAGGAAGTCATTGTCCCCGCCGCCCTGTTCTTTATTAACGAAACGTTAAAGGCGATTTACAGTCCGTGTCAATTGGAGACGACGGCCAGTTTGACGGCATGGTTACCTGGACGATCCCGTAGCGGCACTTTCGCAACAGGGACACCGGCGCAACACGGCCGGCCGCCAGGATGGCGGCAGGACCGGAAAGGCTCCAGCTCGCAATCAGCTCTTAGCGGAGCGGACCAGTTTCGGCTTCGCCGCCACGCGGTGCTGGCGGCCATAGCTGGAAACGAAGTCGACGATGCGCGGCACGATCTCCGAGCGGAAGCGCGAGCCGTTGAAGACGCCGTAATGGCCGACGGCCGGCTGCATGTAATGGACATGCCTGTCGGCGGGAATGTTGACACACAGATCATGCGCGGCCTGGGTCTGGCCGAGTCCTGAAATGTCGTCGTTCTCGCCCTCGATGGTGAGCAGCGCGACGTTGCGGATCGCCGCGCAGTCGACCGGCTCGCCGCGATGCTTCATCTCGCCTTTCGGCAGAGCGTGGCGCACGAACACGGTGTCGACCGTCTGCAGGTAGAATTCCGCCGTCAGGTCCATCACCGCCAGATATTCGTCATAGAAGTCGCGGTGCTTTTCGGCGTTGTCGCCGTCATGCTTCACAAGGTGCATGAAGAAGTCCTTGTGGGCGATGATGTGGCGGTCGAGATTCATGCTCATGAAGCCCGAAAGCTGCAGGAAGCCCGGATAGACCATGCGGCCGAAGCCCGGCACCGGCCAGGGCGCCTGCATCACGACATTGTCGCGGAACCAGTCGATGCCTTTTTCCTTCGCCAGAAGATTGACCGCGGTCGGGTTGCGGCGCGTGTCGACCGGGCCGCCCATCAACGTCATGGTAGCGGGCACGAAGGGATCGCCGCGCTTTTCCATCAGCGCCACCGCCGCCAGCACCGGCACCGAAGGCTGGCACACGGCCATCACATGCGTGTCGGGGCCGAGCGCGTGGAACATCTCGATGACATAGTCGATGTAGTCGTCGAGATCGAAGCTGCCTTGCGCCACCGGCACCATGCGGGCATCGACCCAGTCAGTGATGTGCACGTCGGCATGGGGCAGCATCGCCTCGACCGTGCCGCGCAGCAGCGTCGCGTAATGGCCAGACATCGGCGCCACGATCAAAAGCTTGGGGTCCGGCTTGCGGCCGGTGGGCAGCGCGCGCTCGAAACGGATCAGGTTGCAGAACGGCTTCGACCAGACCGTCTTTTCCGTGACGGCGACGCTTTTCCAGTCGACCGTGGTCTTGTCCAGGCCGAATTGCGGCTTGCCGTAGCGGCGGGTGGTCCGCTCGAAGAGCTCCGCGGTCGCCGCGACCGAGCGGCCGAAGGGGGTGTGGGAAATCGGATTGAGCGGGTTGGAGTAGAAGAGCCGCACCGCGTCGGCATAGAGGCGGGCCGGCTGCAGCGCCGCATGGTTCATTTCGTAGAGCTGGTAGAACATCGCGAGCCCCGCTGCCGTCCGGCGACCAAAAGGACGACGGACAGCGCCGAGCCTTGAATGTCTCCCGGCGAGGTTAGCAAGATATTGTTGCGATGCAATACGTCATTTTGTCTGACGAATGCTTCTTTGGTTCAACCTGTTGAAAATCGGCCTTGAGCGGGCGAGCCGGCTCAATGTGCGCTGCAGAAATGTGAAGGATATGTGTCCGGCACCTCATGCCGGACACCGGCCATGATCCGCAACCGTGAAATCAGCGCATACGCCGGGGATTGGTTGAAGCCGCCCAACGATCGCGATGGGTGTGTATCAGACGCGCGCCATGCAGACGGCGGTATGGCCCGAGCCGATGAAGCCCAGCTGGCCGGCGGCGCCGCGGGAAAGATCGAGCATGCGTCCCTTCACGAACGGACCGCGATCGTTGATGCGCACGACAACGCTGCGGCCGTTGTTCTTGTTGGTGACCCTGAGCTTGGTGCCGAAGGGCAAGGAGCGATGGGCGGCAGTCAGTGCCGAGGGGTTCATGCGTTCCCCTGAGGCGGTTCTGGAATGCAGCGCATACCAGGAAGCGCGGCCGCACTGCGCGGCGGCGGAGGAAGCGGACGAGGCGCCGGCCATCAGGCCAGCCGCGATCGTTACCGCGACAAGCGCGGTCTGGTTGGTTTTCTTCATGCTTTGGGGGTGGCTCCGTTAGAGGTAGGCCCCGCCGTTAAGTGCCGAATGAGGCGGGAAATGCGGCATTGATCTGGCGGTTCCATGGCGACGGCACACGTTTGGAGTCGCCGCGAAACAGTTTGTCATGATATTTCCGGCACCGGTAAGGCGTATTCTCAATGAATATCGGACCGATATCCGGATCGTTCCGGCCAACATCGGTCGTCAGGATTTGAAGTACAGGGGGACGGAACTGCTTCGGTTCCTCGGCGTCTTTTGTTGCGTCCCCATTGCCGTTCAGGATCGACTTCCGGAGAGGGTCAAGCCGATGCGATTGATCAGGTTTGTGCTGGCGCTGATTGTGCTGGGGTTGGGTGCGCTGTGGTCGCTGCAAGGTCTCGGCCTCGTCGGGGGCAGCTTCATGACCGGCCAGACGCAATGGCTCTATATCGGCCTCGTCACCATGTTGGCCGGCATTGTCGGGCTGCGCTGGGCGAACCGCTCGCGCATCTGACCTTGCGCATGTGATTTGTGATTCGCCGGCGCGCGGCCGGCGCCGCTCAACCTCGGCCGAACAGATGATCCAGGATGGCGCCCTCGATCCGGGCAAGCTCCGCCGAGCCGTGCCGGCGGGGCCGCGCCACCGGCACGTCGAGATCGAGAGCGATCCGGCCTTCGCCGATCACCACGACGCGGTCGGCGAGCGCCACGGCTTCGCCGACATCATGCGTCACCAGCACGGCGGTGAACCTCTGGTTGAGCCATATCCGTTCCAGAAGCTGCTGCATCTCGATACGGGTCAGCGCGTCCAGCGCGCCGAGCGGCTCATCGAGCGCCAGGATCTGCGGCTGGCCGACCAGGGCGCGGGCAAGCGCCACACGCTGCTTCTGGCCGCCCGACAGCACCGAAGGCCACTCATCGGCGCGATCGGCCAGCCCGACCTCGGCCAGCATGGCAAGCGCCCGCTGCCTGGCCTCGGTGCCGCCGGCGATGCCGGTCAGTCCGATCTCGACATTTCTCACCACGCTCATCCAGGGCAGCAAGCGCGGTTCCTGGAACATGAAGCGCGTGCGGCTGTGGCCTTCCTCGCCGGCGCCCAAGGTCAGCGAACCGCTGCTCGGACGGTCGAGCCCGGCGAGCAGACGAAGCAGCGTGCTCTTGCCGCAGCCGCTCTTGCCGATGACAGCCACGAATTGCCCGGCCCGCACGTCGAGGTCGATGCCGTCGAGCACGATCTTGTCGCCGAAGCGTTTTCCGACCTCCTTGAACGCGAAGGCCCGGCGGCCTTCGACCGAGCCGATCGGCCGCGCCGGCGTGGCGACGAGGGAGCGTGCGGCGGTGAGGGTGGCGGCCGGCATCTTGTTCTCACCTTTTCTGGAACGCGGGATGCCAGCCGAGCGACAGGCGCTCGAGCAGGCGGGCCAGGCTGTCGGCGAGCTTGCCGAGCAGCGCGTAGATCAGGATCGACAGCACCACGACGTCGATCAGAAGGAACTCGCGCGCCTGCATGGCCATGTAGCCGAGGCCGGAGCTGGCCGCGATCGTTTCGGCGACGATCAGCGTCAGCCACATGATGCCCAGCGCATAGCGCAGGCCGACGAAGATCGACGGCAGCGCGCCGGGCAGGATCACCCGGAAGAACAGGGCGCGCCTGTCGAGCCCGTAGACGCGGCCCATCTCGACCAGCTGCGGATCGACGCCCTGGATGCCGAGCAGCGTGTTGACGTAGATCGGGAAGAAGACGCCGAGCGCCACCAGGAAGAGTTTTGCTTCCTCGTCGATGCCGAACCACAGGATGACCAGTGGGATCAGCGCCAGATGCGGGATGTTGCGGATCATCTGCAGCGTGGTGTCGGTCAGCCCGCGGCTCAGCGTCGACAATCCGTTGGCGAGGCCGAGCGCGAAGCCGATCGAGCCGCCGATGGCGAAGCCCGATAGCGCGCGCAAGGTGGAGACGCCGATGTTGCGGATCAGCTCGCCCGACAGGGTCAGCCGCCAGAACGCCTCGGCGACCGCGCTTGGCGCCGGCAGCACATTGGCCGGGATGAGGCCCGCGCGGCTGGCGATCTCCCACCCCGCGATGATTGCCGCCGGCAGCAGCCAGCCGGCAAGGCTGTTGCCGGCGATGCGCGCCGCCAGGCTCATGACGCCGCCTGCAGGCGGCCGGCGCCATGGAAGCCGACAGAGAACTCGTTGGCGATGTCCTTGTGCGCCCGCTGCCGCTGCGTGCCGAGGCCGAGCCGCGGGAACAGGAGCTCGGCGACGCGGTAGGCTTCCTCGAGATGCGGGTAGCCGGAACCGATGATGGTGTCGATGCCGATCGCCTGGTATTCGCGGATGCGCTCGACGATCTGCTCGGGCGTGCCGACCAGCGCCGTGCCGGCGCCGCCGCGCACCAGCCCGACGCCGGCCCAAAGGTTCGGCGAGACGACGAGCCGGTCGCGCCGGCCGCCATGCAGTTCGGCCATGCGCCGCTGCCCGACCGAATCCATCTCCTTGAGGAAGCGCGCCTGGGCGTTCTCGATCTGCGCGTCGGTGACATGGCTGATCAGCCGCTCGGCGGCGCGCCAGGCCTCGTCCTCGGTCTCGCGCACGATGAAATGCAGCCTGATGCCGAAACGCAGCTTGCGGCCGCGCCGCGCCGCCTTCTCGCGCGCCGCTGCGATCTTGCCTGCAACCTGCGCCGGCGGCTCGCCCCAGGTCAGATACATGTCGACGAGGTCTGCCGCGAGCTCCTGTCCGGCGTCGGAAGAGCCGCCGAAATAGAGCGGCGGCCGCTCCTGCAGCGGCAAGAGATCGAGGCGGCCGTTCTCGACACGATAGTATTTACCGTCGAAATTCACCCGCTCGCCGGACACCAGCCCGCGCCAGATGGTGAGGAATTCCTGCGCCTGCGCATAGCGCTCGTCATGCGGCAGGAACACGCCGTCGCCGGCAAGCTCGGTCGGATTGCCGCCGACCACGACATTGAGCAGCAGCCGGCCGTTGCTCAGCCGGTCGAGCGCCGCGGTCTGGCGCGCCGCGAAGGTCGGCAGCGTCACGCCGGGTCTCAGCGCGACGAGGAATTTCAGCCTTTCGGTCAGCGTCGCAAGGCCGGTGGCGGTGATCCAGGAATCCTCGCAGTTCTGGCCGGTGGGCAAGAGCACGCCGGGGAAACCCAGCCGGTCGACCGCCTGCGCGATCTCCTTGAAGTAGCCGAATTCGGGCGGACGCTGCTGTTTCTCGGTGCCGAGATAGGAACCGTCGCCATGCGTCGGGATGAACCAGAAGAAATCGAGCGGGCTGGCTGATGCGGTCATGGCTGATACCTGGGAGAAGACAAGTCGAAAACGCGGCGGCGCCGGGCGTTCGCGGCCCGGCGCCGTGGCCGAAAATCAATTGCCCGGCGCGGTCCAGACGGCCTCGGATATCCGCACCGCTTTCGGGATCAGCCCGAGCTTGAAGAAGCGGTCGGCCGTCGCCTGCTGGCCGGCGACGATCTCGTCGGTGATCGGGAAGATGCCGAACTTGGTGCGGTTGGCGGCGATCGTCTGCGCGTCGAGCGGCACGCCGGTCACCTCATGCAGCGCCTCGGCCACCTTGTCGCGGTTCTGGTCGGCCCATTTCGCCGCGTCGCCAAGCGCGGCGATCGTCGTCGAGACGAAATCCGGATGAGCCTTGGCGAAATCCTTGTTGGCCAGGAAATAAGTGTTGACCTTGAGCACGTCGCTGGAGCGGGCGAGCACGCGCGGCTGGTAGCGGGTCTCGGCGATGGCGAAGAAAGGATCCCACACCGCCCAGGCGTCGATCTGGTCGCTGGCGAAGGCGGCGGCCGCGTCGGCCGGGCTGAGATAGACCGGTGTGACCTGGTCGAACGCGATGCCGGTTTTCTCCAGCGCCGCGACCAGCAGATTATGCGCGCTGGTGCCCTTGCCGACCCCGATGCGCTTGCCCTTGAGATCGGCCAGCGACTGGATCGGCGAGGCCGGCTTGACGAAGATCGCCTCGCCGTCGCCATTCGACGGTAGCGCCGCGGCATAGACGATGTTGGCGCCGGCCGACTGGCCGAAGATCGGCGGCGCGTCGCCCGTCCAGCCGACGTCGATGGCGCCGACATTCAAGGCCTCCACCAGCGGCGGGCCGGCGGTGAACTCGACCCATTTCACCGCCACACCCTTGTCGGCCAGCGCCTTTTCGATGATCTGCTGCTGCCTGGCGATGACCGGCAGGCCGGTCTTCTGGTAGCCGATGTTGAACGCCTTGAGTTCCTGCGCCGCGGCGCCGGAGGATGTCGTCCCAAAGGATGTGGCAAAGGCCGCCGCTGCCAGCAGGCCGACGCCGAAAGCGCGTCTCGTCGGATTGAACATGACCCCTCTCCTTCGATGGCCCGGGGCTGCCGGGTCGCTTGGAATGAGGTCAGGCTAGGTAAATCTATAAAGTTAGTAGAGGAACGATCTTGCGAGTTCGCGGATAGGATGGAATTTATTTTCTGCGCATAACCCGGTGTCGCCATCCTCGGGCATTACCTCGGAGATTAGCCGAGGCGCCCCTCCGTTCGTCATCCACGGGCGGAGCAAGGAGCGAAGCGACGCGCGCAGACCCGAGGATCCATGCCGTGACTTCGAGGCGCCGCAGCGGTGCAGGTATCGGCACCGCTGCACCAGCGCATGCCCTCCTTTTCTGGACCGCCGTGCTCTTCGGCAGGCGTAACGGCATGGATCCTCGGGTCTGCGCGCGTCGCTTCGCTCCTTGCTCCGCCCTAGAATGACGAAGTCGCAGGGGCTAGCGCGCGATGACGACCAGCTCACTGCGACCAGTACTGCCAGGCCCAGTAGAAGCTCTCGTCGCGGGGCGGCAGGCGGTCGCGTTCGCCGGCAAACGGCACCGGCGTCGGATCTGGACCGACTTCGGGTCGACGCCTTCATGCTTCAGCGCCGCGAGCAGGCTGTAATGCGTGGTCGAGACGAACGGCACGGCAACCTTCTTGCCGGCGAGGTCGGCGACCTTCTCGATGCCGGCGCCGTTGCGGGCGACCAGTGCCTCCGACGGACCGATCAGGCCGACGACGAAGATGGTCTGGATCGGTAATTCGCGGCTGGCGGCCGCGGCAAGCGGGCTCGAGCCGACATAGCCGATATCGACCGAGCCGGAGGCGATCGCGGCGATGACGTCGGCGCCGGAATCGAACTTGCGCCAGTCGATCGCCGCCTTGGTCGCCTTTTCATAGGCGCCGTCGGCCTGCGGCACCTTCGAAGGCTCGACCACCGTCTGGTAGCCGATGGTGATCTTGAGATCCTCGGCGCCGGCCGGGCCGAGAAGAGCGGCGGCCGTAAGCGCCGCCGACGAGAAAAGCACGATGCGTCGTGAAAGGATTGACATTGAAAGGCTCCATACGCCTGAGAAACTGGATTGCCTTTCTAGCGTCCGTTAATTCTATCGGGTTTGTAGAGTTAAATCCTTCCAACGAAGCGCGCTTTGTTGGAAAAGTGTCGCCGGGTACCGGCGGAATGGGCGCAAAAGGACGGTCGTGGGGTGCCGTAACAGGCGGCAACCTGCGCTTTTCGTCATTCTAGGGCGAAGCAAGGAGCGAAGCGACGCGCGCAGACCCTGGAATCCATGCCGTGACATGGAAGCGATGCTACGGTGCAAACTATCCGGTGTCGCGCGAGGCCTTCGTTCTGCACCGTAGTGCCTATCATGGATGTAACGGCATGGATTCCAGGGTCTACGCTCCGCTTCGCGTCACTCCGCCCTAGAATGACGAAGGAACGCAGGCTGCGACTCGCGGGCCGAACGAAAATCCGCCTGTCACGCCATCTGGGGAAATCCATGCCTCAAACGGAGCGGCAATTGGAACGCCGGTTTCGTGCCCAGCTCGGTTAGTATAGTAATCTTATCAACATTGGGAGTGAGAGAACGATGCGCGACCTTCAAAAGACCGTTCCGGCGATCGTTCGTGGCTTGCGGCCGAGGCCGCCCGCGGCGCTCGCCGAGCGCTGATCGCTGCGTTTCGGCTAGCAGTCATGGTTGGACGCGCCAATTCCATCATCATTGTCGGCGGCGGCGCCAGCGGCGTCGTGCTGGCCGCGCATCTTTTGAAATCGCCCAATCCGGACCTGCGCGTCACGCTGATCGAGAAGCGGCCGCATTTCGGCCAGGGCATGGCCTATTCGACGCTGCTTTCGGCGCATGTGCTCAATGTCAACGCCTCCGGCATGAGCGCCTATGCCGACGACCCGACGCATTTCGCGCGCTGGGTGCTGGAACGCGGCCTCGCTAGGCCGGACCAGGGGCCGTTCTATGCGCCGCGTAGCCTCTATGCCCGCTATCTGCAGGATGTGCTCGAGGGCCTGGAGGAACGCGAGCGCGACACCGGTCGTCTCAGGCTGATCCGCGAGGAGAGCCTGTCGATCGCGCCGACGCCCGCCGGCGTCGAGGTCGCGCTTGCCAACGGCACCAGCGTCGTGGCGCATCTTGCCGTCCTGGCCACCGGCCACGACGAGCAGCCCGGCGCCTTCCAGGGCCACGCCGTCCGGATGGGGACGGAGGCCGACACCACGCTCGATCCTGAAGCCCAGGTGCTGCTGCTCGGCACCGGCCTGAGCATGGTCGACGCGTTTCTCTCGCTGGAACAGCGCGGCCATCGCGGCGCCGTCGTCGCGGTGTCGCGGCGCGGGCTGCTGCCGTCGCCGCACCGCAAGGGCAATCCGATCAAGCTCGATATCGCCGACATTCCGCTCGGCACAGAGCTTTCCTATTTCGTCGGCTGGTTCCGCAACCTGATCCGCGAGACCCAGAAGGCCGGCGGCGACTGGCGCGACGTGGTCGATGGCCTGAGGCCGTTCAACCAGACGATCTGGCAGAGCTGGCCATCGTCGGCCAAACGCCGCTTCGTCGAGCACACCAAGGCCTGGTGGGATATCCACCGCCATCGCATGGCGCCGGAAGTCTACGCGCGCGTCACCGAGGCGGTCAGGTCGGGCCGCATCCGCCTCGTCGCCGGAAGGGTCGTGAACGTCGAGGCGAACGGTGGCTTCGCCGTGAAAATCCAGCCGCGCGGCACGCAGGATGTCGAGCCCCTGGACGTCGCCCGCATCTATGACTGCATGGGCATCGCCCGCGACATTTCGAGGACGTCGAACGGCGTCGTGCGCTCGCTGGTCGAGCGCGGCCTGGCACGGCCCGATCCGCTGCGCCTCGGCCTCGATGTCACCGCCAAATGCGAGCTGATCGCGGCCGACGGCACGGTGTCGTCGAAGCTGCTCGCCATCGGCCCGCTGACGCGCGGCACCTTCTTCGAGATCGACGCCATCCCCGACATCCGCGTGCAATGCGCCAAGCTGGGCAAGCAGTTGCTGGGGTGAGGCGTTCGCCGGTGTAGTTGCCGAGCCCTGGCACTCTACGGCGCCCCCCTCTGTCCTGCCGGACATCTCCCCACAAGTGGGGAGATTGGCCGTCATCGCGGCTTTCGCCAACCACCAACGTTGCAGGACGAGCATCGTCGGCGAAGCTGCTGATCTCCCCCCAAGTGGGGGAGATGTCCGGCAGGACAGAGGGGGGCGCTGTCCCGCCAACGTCAACGGGAGAGGCGATCGGGTGACCCTCCGTGAAATTTCATTCCTCCACTCGCCGCCGGATTGGCACGATCTATCTTCTTTCCAGATGAAAAGGGCTGGAAAAGACGAGCGCGCGATCCGCGAAACCGGAATGGATTCCGGCGGTTCGAGCATGATCCCAAAAAGTGGGAACCGGGTTTTGGAAAAGATCATGATCCAACAAGGATGCGCGAGATTGCGACACCCGCATCGAACTGCTTCCATGGGGCATCTGAGATGAGCGAGCACAGACAACCGGCGCCCGGCGGCGCGGACGCAAATCTGTCGAGATTGCAGCCGCCTTACGCCTCGGTGCTCGACCTGATCGGCCAGACGCCGGTCGTCGAGCTGACCAAGTTCGACACCGGCAAGTGCCGGCTGTTCATCAAGCTCGAAAGCCAGAATCCCGGCGGCTCGATCAAGGACCGCATCGCGTTGTCGATGATCGCGGCGGCCGAGAAATCGGGCGCGCTGAAGCGTGGCGGCACCATCGTCGAAGCGACCGCCGGCAACACCGGCCTCGGCCTTGCCCAGGTCGGCATCCCGAAAGGCTACCGCATCGTCCTCGTCGTGCCCGACAAGATGTCGCGCGAAAAGATCCAGCATCTGCGCGCGCTCGGCGCCGAGGTGCGCATGACCCGCTCCGACGTCGGCAAGGGCCATCCCGAATATTACCAGGATATGGCGCAGAAGATCGCCGCCGAACTGCCCGGCGCCTTCTATGCCAACCAGTTCGCCAACCCCACCAACCCGCTGGCGCATGAGACGACGACCGGACCGGAAATCTTTTCGCAGCTCGAAGGCGACGTCGACGCGGTGGTCGTCGGCGTCGGCTCGGGCGGCACGCTGACCGGCCTCGGGCGCTATTTCGCGAAACATTCGCCGAAGACCGAGATGGTGCTGGCCGACCCGGTCGGCTCGGTGCTGGCGCCGCTGATCAAGACCGGCAAGATGGAAGCGGCCGGCAGCTGGACGGTGGAAGGCATCGGCGAGGATTTCGTGCCGCCCAATGCCGACCTGTCGCTGGTGAAAAAGGCCTATTCCATTCCCGACAAGCAGAGCATGCTGGCGGTGCGCGATCTGTTGTCGCGCGAAGGCATCCTGGCCGGCTCGTCCTCCGGCACGCTGCTGTCGGCGGCACTTCGCTATTGCCGCGAGCAGACGGTGCCGAAGCGCGTCGTCACCTTCGTCTGCGACAGCGGCAACAAATATCTGTCGAAGGTCTTCGACGATTTCTGGCTGGCCGAGCAAGGCCTGGCCGAGCACCAGCAGCATGGCGACCTGCGCGACCTCGTCATGCGCTCGCACCGCACCGGCGACACGGTCTGGGTCGGGCCGGACGAAAGCCTGCTCAACGCCTATGGCCGCATGCGCCGCTCCGACGTCTCGCAGCTGCCGGTGCTGGACGAGGGCAGGCTGGTCGGCATCGTCGACGAGAGCGATATTTTAGCCAAGGTCGACGGCCCCTATGACGGTCGCTGGGACCGCTTCAACGGCCCGGTACGCTCGGCCATGACGTCCAACCTGCACACGCTGCAGGCCAGCCAGACGCTCGACGCGCTGCTGCCTGTCTTCGACCGCAACGAGGTCGCCATCGTCTTCGATGGCGAGGAGTTCATCGGCCTGATAACCCGTATCGACCTGATCAACCATCTGAGGCGCCGCGCAAAATGACCACATCCGGCAAGAACCGCCTGGCCTTTTCCACCCGCGCCATCCATGGCGGCCAGAGCCACGACCCGCTGACCGGCGCGGTGATGGTGCCGATCTATGCCACCTCCACCTACGGCCAGCAGTCGCCCGGCGTGCACAAGGGTTTTGAGTACGCCCGCAGCCAGAACCCGACGCGCTTCGCCTTCGAGCGCGCGGTGGCCGACCTTGAAAGCGGCACCAGGGCCTTCGCCTTCGCCTCCGGCCTGGCGGCGATCTCGACGGTGCTCGAGCTTCTCGATTCCGGCGCCCACATCGTCGCCACCGACGACATCTATGGCGGCTCGTTCCGCCTGATGGAGCGGGTGCGCAAGCGCTCGGCCGGCCTTGAGGTGAGCTTTGCCGATTTCACCGACCTTGCCGCGGTCGAAGCGGCGATCCGCCCGGAGACGAAGCTGCTCTGGGTCGAGACGCCGACCAACCCGCTGCTGCGCATCGTCGATCTCGAAGCGATCGCGGCACTCGGCCGGCGCAAGGGACTGCTCACCGTCGCCGACAACACGTTTTGCAGCCCCTATATCCAGCGTCCGCTGGAGCTCGGCATCGACATCGTCGTGCATTCAACGACGAAATATCTCAACGGCCATTCCGACATGGTCGGCGGCGTGGCGATCGTTGGCGACAACAAGGATCTCGCCGACCAGCTGAAATTCCTGCAGAACGCCATCGGCGCTATCTCCGGCCCGTTCGACAGCTTTCTCGCTTTGCGCGGCATCAAGACCCTGGCGCTCAGGATGGAACGCCATTCGGCCAACGGCCTGAAGATAGCGCAATGGCTGGAAACGCGGAAAGATGTCCGCCGGGTCATCTATCCAGGCCTCGCCAGCCACCCGCAGCATTCCATCGCCGTCCAGCAGATGCACGCCTTCGGCGGCATGATCTCGGTCGACCTCGACCGCGACCTGGCCGGCACCAAACGCTTCCTCGAACGCACGCAGCTCTTCACGCTCGCCGAAAGCCTGGGCGGCGTCGAAAGCCTGATCGAGCACCCGGCGCTGATGACGCATGGCTCGATCCCGGCGGAAAAGCGCGGCGCGATCGGGATATCGGACTCGCTGGTGCGGTTGTCGTGTGGGATCGAGGACGGCGATGATCTGATCGCGGATCTGGAGCAGGCGTTGGGGTAGGTGAGGGTCCTGGGGGCAGTCGTCGAGTTCCGTCACACCCCCCTCTGGCCGGCAGGCCAGAGAGGGGTGCTGTCCCGCCGACATCTCCATATGTGTGCCATTGCAGACTGCAGCTTACACCTTACAGTGAGCCAGCTTTGCGATCTCCGGAAGCGTCATGCGCGTGATCGTGTTGGGTGGGGGCGTTGTCGGCGTCACCACCGCCTATCAGCTGCAGAAGGACGGGCACGAGGTGGTCATCCTCGAGCGCCAGCCTCAGGTCGCGGCCGAGACCAGCTGGGGCAATGCCGGCATGATCGCGCCGGGACATTCCTTCGTCTGGTCGTCGCCCAGGGCACCGATGATCCTGTTGAAATCGCTGGTGCTGAGGGACCAGGCGCTGCGCTTCAAGCTTTCGGCCGATCCCCGGCTCTACAGCTGGTCGTGGCTGTTCCTGATGGAATGCACGGCGGAAAAGGCGAGGCGCAACACGCTGCTCAAGCATCGGCTCGCCGTCTATTCGCAGTCAGTCCTGCAAGAGGTCGTCGCCGACGAGCGGATCGACTACGACCGCAACGATCGCGGCATCCTCTATTTCTATCGCAGCCAGCAGGCGCTCGACAAAGGCGTCGAGCATATGCGGCTGCTCGAATCCGACGGTCAGCTGATCAAGGTGCTCGATCGCGACGCCATCGTCGCGCTCGATCCGTCACTGGCTTCGGCCAAGGAAAAAATCGCCGGCGGCATTCATTGCCCGACCGACGAGACCGGCGACCCGGCGAAATTCACCCGCGCGCTTGCCGCCAGGGTGGTCGAGCGCGGCGGCGAGATCCGCACCGGCACGACCATCATCGGCATAGAGACTTCCAGAGACGGCGTCGCGCAGGTGCTGACGGACAAGGGCGCGGTCAAGGGCGACGCCTATGTGCTGGCACTCGGCTCCTACAGCCCGCTGATCGCCAGGACCATCGGCATCAGCCTGCCGATCTATCCGGTCAAGGGCTATTCGCTGACCATTCCCATCGGCAACCGGCCGGCGCCGCCAACCATCGCGGCAATAGACGAGCACAATCTGGTCGCCGTCTCGCGCTTTGGCGACCGGCTGCGCGTCACCGCCACGGCGGAATTCGCGGGCTACGACACCAGCCACAAGCCGTCCGATTTCGCCTTCATGAAAGGCGTGACCGAGGAACTTTATCCCGAAGGCGCCGATTACGACCGCGCCGAGATGTGGGCTGGCCTGCGGCCCATGACCCCCAACAATTTGCCCGAATTCGGCCAGCGGCGCTTGTGCAACCTCTATCTCAACACCGGGCACGGCCATATCGGCTGGACCATGTCGCATGGCTCCGCCCGCATCACCGCCGACCTGATCGCCGGCCGCAAGCCGGCCATATCGATGGATGGACTTTTGAACTGAGAGCGGGATCGATCCCGCTCCGACAAGAAAGGGAATGCCATGTCTGTCAGCGCGGCCGCTACCCGCCCTCAATCCTCGGGACCCGTCGATCTTGGCGTGTTGCCGTCGGAGATCGATGGCGGCCTCGCCTCGCGCGCCGCGATCGGCCTCGCGATCCTCGCCACCGATCAGACGCTGGAGCATGAGTTCCGCGCCCTGGTCCGCATTCCGGGCGTCGCCTTCTACGAGGCGCGTCTGTTCAACGACAACGATATCACGCCCGACACTTTGCGCGCCATGGGCCCGCGCATCGCGCCGACCGTCGACCTGATCCTGCCCAGCATCCCGCTCGACGTCGTCGGCTTCGGCTGCACCTCGGCGACCATGACGCTCGGCGAGGACGCCGTCTTCGCCGAGATCAGGAAGGCCCGGCCGGGCGTCGCCTGCACCACCCCGGTCACCGGTGCCTTGGCCGCCTTCAAGGCATTGGGCGCCAAGGGCATCGGCCTGCTCACGCCCTATGCGCCCGAGATCAACCAGGGCCTCGTCCGCTATTTCACCGGACGCGGCCTCGACATCGCGGCCGTCGCCACCTTCGACCGCCGCGACGACCGAGAGGCGGCCCGCATCTCGCTCGCCTCGATCGAGGCGGCGGCCGAACGCATGGCTGAAGTGCCGGGCGTCGAAGCGATCTTCATCTCCTGCACCAGCCTGCGCGTCGCCGAGGCGGTCGCCGATCTGGAACGGCACATCGGCATTCCGGTCACGTCCTCCAATCACGCCATGGCCTGGCACTGCCTGCGGCTCGCCGGCATCGACGACGTCGTGCCGGCTGGCGGCCGACTGTTTGCGCTGAAAGCCGTGTGAGAGGCTGGTTTCGTCGACACAGCGCAAACGCTGGCGATTGGCTGCCCCTCTCAACCTCGTCATTCCAGGGCGGAGCAGCCGCGAAGCGGCGTCGCGGAGACCCTGGAATCCATTCCGTGACTTTGATCGAAGAGCGCAGCGGAGCAGAATTCTGCACCGTGGCGACGCCTCGACGTCACGGAATGGATCCTCGGGTCTGCGCGTCCGCTTCGCTCCCGCTCCGCCCGTGGATGACGATGCAGATGGGCGTCTCGGCCAATGTCCGACGCATGCGACTGCTACGCTTCAACGGCGTCGTCGGAGCGATCCGCGCGCATGGGAGTCGGGGCGCATGGCGAGCCGGTGCGGGAAACGGCACCGCGTTTCTGCGGCGGGCGTTTGGATGGCTGGCGGGATACAGTCAGGTATTCGGTTCGGCAATCGTCTGACGCAAATCGGCCAGCGAAACCATCAGTGTCATCGGGTTCAAAGGCGAGGGACTGAACCCCAGCTTCGTATAGAAGGTTTGCGCTTCTTCAGAGATCGCGTGGACCAAGACACCGCGAATGCCAAGCGATTGCGCCGCATTCATCACCCGACGAGCCGCGTCTTGCACCAGCGCCCGGCCGAGCCCACTGCGCTGGTGGGAAACATCGATTGCGAGCCGCGCAAGAATGGCGACCGGAATTGGATCTGGCATGTTGCGGCGGAAGCGGCCCGGCGCCTGACTCGCAATGACACTGCCAGAGGCGAGCGCGTAATAGGCAACGATCCTTGTATTCAGGCCGACGACGAACGTCCTCGTCGCGCCGCTATCCTGATTGGCCAACGCCCGACGCTTGAGCCAATCGTCGAGAACCGGAGCACCGGATGAGAATGAGGATAGATCATGGCTCCGGTCCAGCGGCACAGGCGGCTGGATCGTCACGTGCTCTTCCAGGGAAGAGGTGCGTTCATCAGCCGGGAGAGCCGCTCATTGGGTTTGGCTGGCGCATCGAGCAAGGCAAGAAATTCCGCATAGGCCTCCGGCGAGACTTTGATGAGCGTCCTGTCAAGCAACGTATCCTCGGCCATACGCCGGGCGGCATCGAGAATGAAATCCGTTCGCGTCTTGCCAAGCACGCGCGCGGCCTCGTCGATCAGGCCGCGCTCTTCGGGCTTGATGCGGATATTTAGCGTGCTTCTCTTGGAAGCTTCGTCGGGCGACTCGTGTTTCATGGTCTGAGAATAGCAGATCGTAATGACACTGTCATTACCCATCGTGTACGGGCTATCCGCATTAACCGAATCGGAAGGAGATGTTTAACGCTTCGTCTCTATGTCCCCTCTCCGGGAGGCACCACAGAGCGAGCATGATGAACGACGAAAAGCGAAATGAATGGCGCGCCATCTTTTACGTGCAGGCGCGCGTCGCCATCCTGTTTGTGCCGGTCGTGCTCAGCCTTCTCCTCATCGGCATCCTCGCCGGCAACGATCGCAAATCCGTGCCCGATGCCGTCGATCCAACCGTGACGAGCTCGGTGCGTTAAAAGCGTACCCTCAAACAAACTTCGGGATCGGCCCATTCTGCGGCGTCGTATCGCCTTCGAGGTCGACAAAAACCTCGTCGACGAAGCACCAGCCCCAGCCTTCCGGCGGGTCGTAGCCTTCGATGATCGGATGCTGCGTGGCATGAAAATGCTTTGTCGCGTGGCGGTTGGGCGAGTCGTCGCAGCAGCCGACATGACCGCAGGTCCGGCAGAGCCTCAGATGCACCCACCAGGAGCCGCTCTTCAGGCATTCCTCGCAGCCCAGCGCGCTCGGCGTGACCTTTTTGATGTCCTTCGTATGCCGGCATTCATCCATCACGCTCTCCTCGCCAATTCGCCGTTCCGCGCCAGATAGGCATGCAGCGCCGCGACCACCTGCGCGCCTTCGCCGACGGCGGCGGCGACCCGCTTGGTCGAGCCGCAGCGCACGTCGCCGATGGCGAAGACGCCGCTTCGGCTCGTCTCCATCAATCCGTGCCCCGGTGTCGTCTCCGGTCCGGTGCGCACGAAGCCCTTGGCATCCAGCGCCACATTGCAATTCGCCAGCCAGTCGGTGTTCGGGTCGGCGCCGATGAACAGGAAGAGGTGGCGGATGTCGCGCGTCGTCTCCGCGCCGGTCGCGCGGTTGCGCCAGCGCAGCGCTTCGAGATTGCCCTCGCTGCCCTCCAGCGCCGCGACCTCGGTCTGCGTCAGCACCTCGATGTTGGGCTGCGCCTTGATGCGCTCGACCAGATAGCGCGACATGGTGGCGTCGAGGCTGTCACGGCGCGCCAAGAGCGTCACCTTGCGCACCTGGCTCGCCAGGTAGACGGCCGCCTGTCCCGCCGAATTGCCGGCGCCGACCAGCGCCACCTCCTGATCCCGGCAAAGCCTGGCCTCGATCGGCGAGGCCCAGTAATGCGCCGAAGTGCCCTCGAACTGCGCGAGGTTTGCGATATCGAGGCGGCGGTAGCGCGCGCCGCTGGCGATCACCACCGCGCGTGAGAGCACTGTTTCACCATCGCCGATGGCAAGCTGGTAGCGGGCGCCGTCGCCAGCGTCGTCCAGCAGCTTCGCCTCGTCGGGGATGACCATCTCGACGCCGAATTTCTGCGCCTGGTTATAGGCGCGCGCCATCAGCGCCATGCCGGTGATGCCGGTCGGGAAGCCGAGATAGTTTTCGATGCGCGCCGAGGCGCCCGCCTGGCCGCCGAAGGCGCGGCAGTCGAGCACGATGGTCGACAGCCCTTCCGAGGCGGCATAGACCGCCGCCGCCAGCCCCGCCGGCCCGGCGCCGACGATCGCCACGTCATAGACTTTGCCGGCATCGATCGGCTGCAGCAGGCCGACGCAGCGGGCAAGCTCGGTCTCGCCCGGATTGTGCATCAGCTTGCCGTTGGGGCAAAGCACGATCGGCAGATGATGCGGGTCGACATGGAAACGCTCGATCAGCGTTTTTGCGCAGGGGTCGGTGTCGGAATCGAGAGCACGATGGGGAAGCCCGCTGCGCCGCAGAAAGCCTTGCAGCCGCAGCACGTCGCCATTGCCGGGCGGGCCGATGACGACCGGCCCACTGGCGCCGCTTTCGAGCAGGCCGACGCGGCGCAGGATCAGCGCCCGCATGACGCGCTCGCCGAGATTGGCCTCCTGCACCATCAGGTCGCGCAGCCGCTGCGAGGGGATGACGATGGCCTCGACCGGTCCGTTCGCCTCTGCATTGACCAGCGAAGGCCGGTTCGACAACTGCGCCAGCTCGCCGACGAAATTGCCGGCGCCGTAGCTGATGATCGGCTCAGCCCGGCCGATCCCGCCGGCCTGGGTGATGTCGACCTTGCCCGACAGGATGAGGATCACGCCTGGCGAAACCTTGCCGGCCGTCACGATATGATCGCCGGCGGCATAGTCGCGCGCCTCGCCAAAGCGGCGCATGCGCTCGATATCCGCATCGGTGAGCACGGGAAACATCTGGTCGCGTCGGGCGGCGACGGTCGGGCTGACGGAAGGGGCCATGGGCCGACCGTAGCGCCCGGGGCAGTGGGTTTGAAGCGGTTTGTTGGAGGACTGGCCGGAAGGGGAGGTTGGTGACGGCCTACACGCCGTCGTCATCCTCGGGCTTGACCCGAGGATCCATGGCGTGACCTTGGCCGAAGGGCGCGGCGGATCGGAATTCTGCACCGCTGCAACGCCTCGACGTCACGGCATGGATTCCAGGGTCTGCGCGCGTCGCGTCGCTCCTTGCTCCGCCCTGGAATGACGAAGTTCGGAAGCTTACGGCTAATCGCGAACGCTGAGACTTGCACCCCGTCGGCAGTCGGGATGAATGGCAACCCCTTCGCTCTTGGAGCTCCGGGATGGCCTGCCATCCGAAGCTCGAAGAGCGAAGGATGGTGCCCAGAAGAGGACTCGAACCTCCACTCCTTGCGGAACACGGACCTGAACCGTGCGCGTCTACCAATTCCGCCATCTGGGCTGGTGCGGGCTCATGTAAGCGGGCAAACGATATGTGTCAACGCGCTTTTTTCGCGGGCCGCCTTGGCTGGCCCAACAGCCTCACCCCTCCAGCACGTCCTTCGACGCAACGGTGGAATCGGCGTTGAGCTTGTAGATCACCGGCACGCCGGTGCCGAGCTCGAGCTTGACGATCTCCTCGCCTGACTTGCCGTCCAGCGCCATGATCAGCGCGCGCAGCGAATTGCCGTGCGCGGCGACCAGCACTGTCTCGCCGCGCAGCACATGCGGCTGCACTTCGTGCAGGTAATAGGGCCAGACGCGCGCGCCGGTGTCCTTCAGGCTTTCGCCGCCGGGCGGGGCGATGTCGTAGGAACGGCGCCAGATATGCACCTGCTCCTCGCCCCATTTCTTGCGCGCGTCGTCCTTGTTGAGGCCGGAGAGGTCGCCATAGTCGCGCTCGTTGAGCGCCTGGTCGCGGATCGTCTTCAGGTCGCTCTGGCCGACGATATCGAGGATGTGCTGGCAGGTCACTTGCGCCCGCTTCAAGGCAGACGTGTAGGCGATGTCGAATTTCAGGCCGCGCGCCTTGAGCTTCTCGCCGGCGGCCAGCGCCTCGGCTGTGCCCTGCTCGGTCAGCCCGACGTCGCGCCAGCCGGTGAACAGGTTCTTCAGGTTCCATTCGCTCTGGCCATGGCGCACGAGCACGAGAGTTCCTGACATGTTTGCTCCTATAGGGATTGCGTAAGACGAACGATAAGGACCGCCTCAACTCAGGCCGAGCACGTCCCGCATGGAATAAAGTCCTGGCTTCTTGCCGCGCGCCCAGAGCGCCGCCTTGACGGCGCCGCGGGCGAAGATCGCCCGGTCCTCGGCATGATGGGAAAGCGTGATGCGCTCGCCGGTGCCGGCAAGGATCACGCTGTGGTCGCCGACGACGGAGCCGCCGCGCAGCGTGGCAAAGCCGATCGAGCCGGTCTTGCGCACTCCGGTATGGCCGTCGCGCACCCGCACGCTGTTGTCGGAAAGATCGATGCCGCGCCCTTTCGCCGCCGCTTCGCCGAGCAGCAGCGCCGTGCCGGACGGCGCGTCGACCTTGTGCCTGTGGTGCATCTCCAGGATCTCGATGTCGAAATCGTCGGCGTCGAGCGCCTTCGCGGCCTGCTCGACCAGCACCGCCAGAAGATTGACGCCGAGGCTCATATTGCCGGATTTGACGATCGTGGCATGGCGCGCGGCGGCGGCGATCTTCGCATTGTCGTCGGCCGAGCAGCCGGTGGTGCCGATGACATGGACGATGCGCGCCTGCGCGGCGTAGCCGGCGAATTCGACGCTCGCGCTTGGAGCCGTGAAATCGAGCACGCCGTCGGCCTTGGCGAAGGCCGGCAGCGGATCGTCGACGATCGGCACGTTGATGATGCCGATGCCGGCGAGCTCGCCGGCATCCTTGCCGAGATGCGCCGAGTCCGGCCGCTCGATCGCGGCGGCGACGCGCGCGCCGGGCATGGTGTGGATGGCGCGGATCAGCGTCTGGCCCATGCGGCCGGCGGCGCCCACCACAACCAGGCCCATATCGCCGGCTTCGCTCATGCGCTTCTCCTGACGGTCTTCTTGGCGCGGCTGCGCGGCGCCGGAGCTTGGGCCGAAGTCTGGCTTGCCTTGACGTCGTCGACAAGCCCCAGCCCCTTCTTGCCCTGGATCCGGTGGAAACGGGCATAGATGCTGTGCGGGTCGGCCATCAGCATCGCATGCGTGCCTTCCTCGACCAGCCGCCCCTCTTCCAGCACGATGATGTGGTCGGCATTGACCACGGTCGAAAGCCGGTGCGCGATCACGATCGTCGTGCGCCCTTCCATGACATGGGTCAGCGCTTCCTGCACGCGCGCTTCCGCTTCGTTGTCGAGCGCCGAGGTCGCCTCGTCGAGCAGGAGGATGGGCGCCTGGCGCACGATGGCGCGCGCGATCGACACGCGCTGGCGCTGGCCGCCGGAAAGGGTCGAGCCGCCTTCGCCGACCGGCGTGTCGTAGCCTTCCGGCTGCTGGCGGATGAATTCGTCGGCCGCCGCCTGTCTCGCCGCCTGCTCGATCTCGGCGTCGGTGGCCGAGAGCCGGCCGTAGCGGATGTTGTCGCGGATCGTGCCTTCGAAGAGATAAGGCGCCTGCGCCACATAGGCGATCGATTGGCGCAGCGAATGCTTGGTCACCTTGGCAATATCTTGGCCGTCGACTTCGATCGAGCCCTCGTCGACGTCGTAGAAGCGCTGCAGCAGCGCCACCATCGTCGACTTGCCGGCGCCCGATGCGCCGACGACGGCCGTCACCTTGCCGGCCGCGGCGGTAAAGCTCAAATCCCTGAGCACCGGCATGTCGGCGTTGTAGCCGAATGTCACATGGTTGAAGCGCACCTCGCCGGTGGTGACCTTCGCCTCGACCGCGTCGGGGGCGTCACCCTGCTTCGGCTCGAGGTCGAGCAGTTCGTAGATCATGCGCGCGTTGACCAGGGCACGTTCCATGCCGACCTGTGTGCGGGCCAGGCGTCTTGCCGGGTCATAGGCCAGGATCAGCGCGGTGATGAAGGAAAACACGGCGCCCGGCGGCTGTCCGAGCACCAGCGCCCGATAGCCGGAATAGGCAAGCACCGCGGTAATGGCGAAGCCGCCCAGGATTTCGGAAATCGGCGACAGCCGCTCCGCGACGCGGGCGATCTTGTTGTTACGCTGCTCGGCTGTGTCGGCCATGATGCCGATGCGGCGCGCCAGCTCGTCCTCCAGGGTGAAGGCCTTGACGATGGCGATGCCTTGGGTGGCCTCCTGCACCGATCCGTTCAGCCGCGAGTTGATCAGCACGGATTCCCGGTTGATCTTGCGCAGGCGGCGGGTGATGTAGACGACGGCCCAGATCAACGGCGGCCCGATCAGCAGCGAGCTGAGCGACAGCACCGGATCCTGGTAGATCATCACGCCGAGGAGGGCGACGAGCGAGACCGCGTCGCGGCTGATGGAGGTCAGCGTCAGCGACAGCAGGTCTCGGATGCCGCCGACATTCTCGTTGACCTGTGCCGCCAGCCGGCCGGAACGGGTCTCGTTGAAGAAGTTGACGCCGAGCTTCATCAGATGGTCGAAGCTGCGCTTCTGGTAGCGGGCGACCAGATTGTTGCCGATCGTCGCCAGCGCCACTGCCTGGCCATAGCCGGCGAAGCCGCGCAGCAGGGAGGCGCCCATGAAACCGGCGCAGATCCAGACGATCATGTCGCTGCGCCGTTCGTAGAAGATCTGGTTGATCATCGGGGCCATGATCCACGCCGTGAAGGCGGTGGTGCCGGAAACGATCAGCAGGCAGGCGACGGCGACGACATAGGTCCAGCGATATTCCTTGCCGTTTTCGGCCAGGATGCGGCGCAGCACCGCGCTGACCTCGGTGGGCTGGACTTTCAGTTTGAGGGAAGTTTGAGCAGTCAAATCAGGGCGCTTCGTGGTTTTCCGCGTGTCGGATGGGCCGCATTTCGGCATCCTCTTAGCGCCCCGGCTACGGCTTGCCTATGGCGAAACTTCGTCGCGGCGGCCGATCGCCATCCCGAAACCGGTCGCGATCACGCCCGCCAGTGCCGCCCCGCCGTCTGCACGCCGAACAGCGAAGGCGTCCTGGCATAGGCGGCAAGCCCGAGCAGCGCCGCCAGCGGATGGGTGATCACATAGACCGGCATTTCGCGCATCAGCGCGCTGTGCGGCGCCTTGTCCTCGAAGGCTGCGCGGAAATTGCCTTCCTTCAGCGCCGGCACGATCTTTTGCGCGATGCCGCCGGTCAGGAACACGCCGCCGCGGCCCATGAACACCAGTGCCAGGTCGCCGGCGGTGCGGCCTAGGCAGGCGACGAACAGCGAAAGCGCCTCCTCGGCCACCGGATCGGATTTCGATAGCGCCGCCGCGGTGATCTCGGCCGGCGTCGTGAAAGGCGTCGGCTTGCCGTCCGTCCTGGCGACGGCGCGATAGACATTGACCAGGCCGCGTCCGCACAGGATCTGCTCGCCGGAGATGCGGCCCTCCAGCTTGTCGATATGCGGGAACACTTCGAAGTCGCGCGGCGTGCGCGGACCGATATCCATATGCCCGCCCTCGCCCGGCACCGGTATCCAATGATCGAGCGCATGGATTAGCCCGGCGACGCCGAGACCCGTTCCGGGGCCAAGCACGACCCGGCTCGCATTGGGTTCCGGCGTGCCGCCGCCGATCTTTTCCATATGCTCTTCGCCGAGCGCCACCACGGCCAGCGCCTGCGCCTCGAAATCATTGAGCACGACGACCTCGCTCAAGCCCAGATTGGCAAGCATCTGCCGGGGCTTCACGACCCAGGGGCAGTTGGTGAGCGGGATCTCGTCGCCGTCGACCGGCCCGGCGATCGCCAGCACCGCCGAATTCGGCTGGATGGACGAGCGGTCGAGCACTGCCGCCTGGATCGCCTCGTCGATGGTCTTGAAATTGGCGGTCTGGACGATCTGCGGCTCGGTCGCTTCCGAATTGGCGTCGAGCACGATCGAGAAGCGCGCATTGGTGCCGCCAACATCGCCGATCAGGACCGGAAACCGCAGCCCCTTCTCGTCTTCGCCTGCCATGCTCTTGATCGTCCTCGCTGCGGCGCCACTGCGCCGTTTCAATCGATTGACTAGCGCATGGCCCCGCAAAGGGGAAGCCCGCTTGCGCCTTAGAGCAATTCCAGGAAAAGTGTGAGTGGTTAAGCTCGGCGCCTTCACCGTAACCTTCCGTCCGGAATTGCGTCAAAGCAAAGAGATAGGGCGTTTCGCCGTTCCGTGAAACGGTGAAGCGCGCTAGTTTCCTGATACAGGAATTTTGAAAGGTTGCCGTTTGTCTGGTGCAAAATTTCCCGTTCATTTCCGTGAGATCAGCGCAAATGCCGGGGATTGGTCGAAGCCGCCCCCCGACGTCGTCATTCTATGGCGGAGCAAGGAGCGAAGCGACGCGGCGCAGACCATAGAATCCATGCCGTGACTTCGAAGCGTTGCCGCGGTGCAGAATTCTGCTCCGTCGCACGCCTTGGCGAAGGTAACGGCATGGATTCCAGGGTCTTCGCGACGGGGCTTCGCTCCTGCTCCGCCCTGGAATGACGATCGTGATGGGCGTTTCGGCCAATCTCCAAGGCATGCCACCAACGCAAACAGAGCCGACCGGTCAAAATCCCCTGTGCAGTGCCACTAGTTTCCCGGCCTTGGCCTTGGCAGCGGGATGCCGATCTTGGGCGTCGGCGCGAAGGCGCTTGCCGCCGCCGGGATCGCGGCGTTGCCGCTGGAGATGGTCTCCGCCGGCTCGGTCGGCTGCGGCTCGGCCACGGCCACCGCGGCGCCGCCGCCGCCATGATAGGTCACAGCCTCCAGCGAGGGCGCGTCGGGCGCATTGACCACGTCCTGGCATTGCTTCGGCAGATTGGCCATGGTCATCAGGTCGCGCGCCTTGGGCGCATCGGGGTTCTTGTTCGGCCGCCACGGCTCCTCGGTGAACCACCAGGCAAGCGGCTTGCCGCAGCCATCGTCGTCCGGCGTCGTCTCCTGCCCCTTGCAGAAAGGCGAGCCCGGCTGGCAGCCGATGCGCATATGAAAATGATAGTCATGGCCCCAGAACGGCCGGATCTTGCGCAGCCAGGAGCGGTCGCCGGTGACGGTGTCGCAGAGCTTCTTCTTGATGCCGGGATTGACCAGGATGCGCTCGACCTCCGGATAGCTCGCCGCGCGCTTCAAAAGCCGCGTATGCGCCGGCGTCCACAGCGCGTCCTTCACCAGATGCGTTTTTTCGTCGACCATCAGCGTCGCGCTCATCGATTCGCGCTGCGCCATGGTCAGCGGCCGCTTCGGCATCGGCGTCAGCCAGATGTCGGCGTCGAGCCCGATCTGGTGCGAGGCATGGCCGGTCATCATCGGTCCGCCGCGCGGTTGCGAGACGTCGCCGACCAGAAGCCCCGGCCAGCCGTCGGCTTGGGCATCGCGCGCGAGCTTCTCGATCAGCGCGATCATCGCCGGATGGCCCCAGCGCCGGTTGCGCGACGGGCGCATCACTTCCCAGGTCGGCCCGTCCATCGGCAGCGCCACGCCGCCGGTGAAGCAGCCCTTGGAGTAGAAGCCGAAGGATTGCGCGGGCGCCACGGCCGGCAGCTTTCGGGCGCCGAACAGGTCCTTCGCGCGCGGTTCGGCTGAAATGGCGGCAGCCGCAAGCGCGGCTAGCGTCACCAGCGCCAGCGCCGCGGTCAGGAACGGCTTGCGGTCAGGCAGCGATCGCAAATTCATCAGGCTGGGTCCCTCTCCAGTCTATCCATTTGCCGCGCGTTCAAGCGACCCGATCAGGAACGTATCGTACCACGTCGCGCGTCCCGTATCGATCGTCAGCCCCTCATCGGGCTGCGCGGCTCTCCGTCCCGCCAGTTGCCCTCGGCCCACATCCCATCCAGCGCCACCCGGTAGTTCGGAAACCGGAAGCGATAGCCGGCCGCCTTGATCGCCTGATTCGCGACGCGCTTGTTCTCGCCATAGAAAGACCGCGCCATGGGCGAAAGTTGGGCAGTCTCGAAGGGAATTTCGGGCGGCGGCGTGACGCCCATCAGCCCGGCGGCATAAGCCACGACATCCTGCGGCGGCGCCGGCTCGTCGTCTGTGACGTTGAAGATGCCGCTAATGTTTTTCTCCGCCAGCAGCCAGAGCGCGCCCGCGATGTCGTCGCAATGGATGCGGTTGAACACTTGGTCCGGCTTGACCAGCCGCCGCGCCGTGCCGTCCTCGAGATTGGCCAGCGCGTTGCGGCCCGGTCCGTAGATGCCGGAAAGCCGCAGTATCGCCACCGGTTTGCCGATCTCGTGGCCAAGCGTCAGCCATTCCTGTTCGGCCGCCACCCGCATCACCGAACGCTTCGACACCGGGCGGCACGCGCTGGTCTCGTCCACCCAGGCACCGCCATGGTCGCCATAGACGCCGACGGTCGAGAGATAGCCGACCCACTCGAGCGCCGGCATCTTTGCCCGGATCGTCTCGCCGGCGGCGTTGAGCACCGGATCGCCGGCGTCGTCGGGGCCGACCGAGACGATGAGATGCGTGGTCTGTGCAAGCGCATCGCCGAGCTCGGGCGACAGCGCGCCGTCGAAGCGCAGCGGCTCGATGCCGGCCGACCGCAGCGCCTCGAACTTTTCCGGCGCCCGGGTCGTGCCGGAGACCGGCGCGTGGCGCTCGTTGGCCCGCGCGAAAGCCTTGGCCGAATAGCCGGCGCCGAAGATGAAGAAGCGTGTTTCGCTCATCGATGAACCCCCATCAATCGGCCTTCACGGTCAGCGCTGCCAGCCATTCCTCCCGGACCGTCGTATCCGTCTCGGTCTTCGAAGCCGTGGCGGCAAGGTCGCCAAATTCGCGACCGGAGAGCAGTCGCGACAGGGCCCAGATTGTCGCACCCCGCACTAGCGGCGAGGCATCGTCGAGCAGGCGGCGCGCGATCGGTGCAAGCGAAGCATCGCCCGAATTGCCGGCGGCGATCAGCACGTTGCGGATGAAACGGTCGCGGCCGATGCGCTTGATGGGCGAGCCCGAGAACAATGACCGGAAGCCTGCGTCGTCGAGAAGCAACAGTTCCGACAGCTTCGGCTCGCGCAGATCGGCGCGCGCGGCAAGCTTCACCTCCGAAGCCGTGCTGGCGAATTTGTTCCACGGGCAGGCGGCCAGGCAATCGTCGCAGCCATAGATGCGGTTGCCGATCTTGTCGCGGAACTCGCGCGGGATCGGCCCCTTGTTCTCGATGGTGAGGTAGGAAATGCAGCGCCGCGCGTCGAGGCGGTAGGGCGCGGGGAAAGCGTCGGTCGGGCAGGCGTCGAGGCAGGCGCGGCAGGAGCCGCAATGGTCGATCTCGGCCTGGTCCGGTTCAAGCTCCGCGGTGGTGAAGATGGTGCCGAGGAACAGCCACGAGCCATGCGCGCGGCTGACCAGATTGGTGTGCTTGCCCTGCCAGCCGAGCCCGGCGGCTTCCGCCAGCGGTTTTTCCATGACAGGCGCGGTATCGACGAACACTTTTACGTCTCCGCCGGCCTTTGCCACGATCTTGCCGGCGATCTCCTTCAGCCGGCCCTTCATCACATCGTGGTAGTCGCGGTTTTGCGCATAGACCGAGATCGCGCCGCGGTCGGACTTCGCGAGGATATCGCGCGGATCGCGGTCTGGGCCGTAATTCATCGCCAGCACGATGATCGAGCAGACCTCCGGCCACAGCGTCGAGGGCTCGGCCCGCCGCTGAACCGTCTCGGCGATCCACTCCATCGAGCCGTGGAAACCGTCGGATACGAATTCGGCGAGTCTCGCCGGCGCCAGCGGGATCGCGTCCGGCCGGGTCACGGCGACTGCCTCGAAGCCGGCGCGGCGCGCCTCGGCGTCGATCAGCGCGCGCAGGCTCTCAGAAATCGAGGTCCGCATAATGCGACACCGGCGACAGGCCGCGCACCCGGTCGGAAAGCAGTGGCCGGAACGACGGCCGCGATTTCACCCGCGTGTACCATTCGCGCGCGGCGGCATGCTCGCGCCAGTCGATCTCGCCGAGATAATCGAGCACCGAAAGCGTCGCCGCCGCCGCGAGGTCGGCATAGGTCACCTTGTTGCCGGCCAGCCAATGGCGCGTGCCGGCCAGCCAGTTGGTGTATTTCATGTGCTGGCGGATGTTGGCGCGCGCGGCGCGGATCGCCGCCGAGTCCGGCGAGCCGCCGCCGGCGGTCTCCGGCATGACCGGCTTCAGCACGCGCTCGCGCACCAGATGCCGCGTCACTTCGCTTTCGGCCTTGCTCAGATACCAGTCGGTCAGCCGGCGGATCTCGGCGCGCTGCATCGGGTCCTCGGCGAACAGCCGCTTGTCGCGCTTCAAGACGCCGCGCGTCTCGTCGAGATATTCGGCGATCACCATGGCGCCGACGATCGGCACGTCGCCTTCGGCAAGCAGGATCGGCAGCGTGCCGGCCGGGTTCAGCGCCAAAAACTCCTTGCGCCGCGTCCACGGCTTTTCCTCGATCAGCGCCAGTTCCTCGCCATACTCGCCGAAGGCGAGGCGCGCGAAGCGGCAGGTGGCGAACATGGGATGATGGAAAAGCGTCAGCATGGTTCCGCGATGAAAAGGCGCACTGGCAATTGGCCGGCAGCGCCGGTAAGTCTTGGCCGCCCGATTCCTGGGGCTGTCATGGGTGTTGCGACCTATAGGGACACTTCCGCCCCATGACAAGCAAGCCCTTCCCCTGGAGCATGATGTCGTCCGAAAACCGCTTCACACTTTTCGGCATCGTGCTCCAGCCGTCATCCGAGATCAGAGGTTGCCATGGAAAGCCAGACCATCGTCGAAGCGCTGCTGCTCGGGCTTTTGGAGGGCCTGACCGAGTTCATTCCGGTGTCCTCGACCGGCCACATCCTGC
This sequence comes from Mesorhizobium sp. B2-4-3, assembly GCF_006442815.1. Classification (GTDB taxonomy): domain Bacteria; phylum Pseudomonadota; class Alphaproteobacteria; order Rhizobiales; family Rhizobiaceae; genus Mesorhizobium. The sequence goes on along the minus strand of NZ_VFVL01000023.1, from coordinate 57,327 downwards.
TGGCCGGCCATTTCCTCGGCTTCCATTCCACCGGCAAGGCCTTCGAGATCCTGATCCAGCTCGGCGCGATCCTGGCGATCCTCAGCGTCTATTTCAGCAAGCTCTGGCAGATGCTGATCAAGCTGCCCAGCGATCCGCAGACCCGGCATTTCGTTATCGGCATCCTCATCGCCTTCCTGCCTGCCGCCGTCATTGGCGCGCTGGCGCATGATTTCATCAAGACCATCCTGTTCGAATCGCCTCGGCTGATCTGCATCATGCTGATCATCGGCGGCGTGGTGCTGCTCGTCGTCGACCGCATCAACTTCAAGCCGGTGCATCACGATGTCGAGCGCTTCCCGCTGAACGTTTACCTCAAGATCGGCCTGTTCCAGTGCCTGTCGCTGATCCCCGGCACTTCGCGCTCCGGCTCGACGATCGTCGGCGCGCTGCTGATGGGCGTCGACAAGCGCGCGGCGGCCGAATTCTCCTTCTTCCTGGCCATGCCCACCATGGTCGGCGCCTTCGCCTTCGACCTTTTCAAGAACCGCAACGTGCTGACCTCGGCCGACCTGCCGATCATCACCGTCGGTTTCATCGCCGCCTTCGTCACCGCGCTCATCGTCGTGCGCTTCCTGCTCGATTACGTCTCGCGCAACGGCTATTCACTGTTCGGCTGGTGGCGGCTTGTGGTGGGTGTCGTCGGGCTGGTGGCGGTGATGGTTTGGGGGTGAGCGGCTGGGCCGCTTAACGCCGCTGTCCCGCCAGCCTATCGCCGTTGGGCAGACCCTCAATTCCGTCCATAAAACGCGTTCTCGACATGCACCGGCCAGCGCCAGGGCAGCACCGCCACCATGTCGAAACGCATCGAAAGCCTGCCATAATCCGGCTGGCGCGACAGCCACAAATCCGCGGCGCCCTCGATGCGGCGCTCCGATTCACGACCGATCGCTTCCATCGCCTCGATCAGCGTGCGCCGCGCCTTGACCTCGACGAACAGGACGAGGTCGCCGCGCCGGGCGATGAGGTCGATCTCGCCAAGCCTGGTGCGGTGGCGGCGGGCAAGGATGCGATAGCCTTTCAGCATCAGCGCCAGCGCCGCCAACCATTCGCCGCGATGGCCGCGTCGATAGGCTTTTCGACGATGGCCCGCCGTGCGTTCAGCCACCGCTGCCTTCCCTCAACTCCAGCAGTCGCCGGTAGAGCGCCTGCTTCTGCCCGCCGGTCATCTTTGCGGCTTCAGCCGCAGCCTTCGACGCCGGCATTTCGGCCGCGAGCGACAGAAGCAGCCGGTCGATGTCGGCGGGCGCCTCTTCCGCCGCTTCCGGCGGGCCGACGCAGATGACGATCTCGCCCTTCGGCGTGTCGGCCGCGGCATAATGGCCGGCCAGCTCGGCAAGCGTGCCGATGCGCATCTCCTCGAACGTCTTGGTCAGCTCGCGGCCGATCGCGGCTTTGCGTTCGCCGCCGAGCGCCTCGACCATGGCGCCAAGCGTCTCCGCCAGCCGTCTGGGCGATTCGAAGAAGATCAGCGTCGCCGGCACCTGCTTGAACGTTTCGAGCTTGGTCAGCCGCTGCCCGGTCTTCACCGGCAGGAACCCGGCGAACAGGAAGGCGTCGGATGGCAGGCCCGACGCGGTCAGCGCGGCGAGCGCCGCCGACGGGCCGGGGATCGGCACGACGCGGATGCCATGGTCCAGCGCTTCGCCGACCAGCCGGTAGCCCGGATCGGAAATGAGCGGCGTGCCGGCATCCGAGATCAGCGCCACGCTCTGCCCGGCTTCGAGCGCAGCGATCAGCTTCGGTCCGGCCTCGCCGGCATTGTGCTCGTGATAGGCGGTGGTGCGGCGGCGGATGCCGTAGCGTTCGAGCAGCACGCGCGAGACGCGCGTGTCCTCGCAGGCGACGGTGTCGGCGGCGGCAAGAGTCTCCAGCGCGCGCAGCGTGATGTCGGCCAGATTGCCGATCGGCGTCGCCACCAGATAGAGCGCCGGCTGAAGCGGCCGCGCCGCGATCTCGCTCTGCCCGATCAGATAGCTGCGTTTGTCGCCGGTCACCGAATGCCCCTCATTCCGAGCAATTCCAGGAAAAGTGTGTCGCGGTTTTCCGTCCGGAATTGCGAAAGAACCAAATCTGTTTCGCATGGCTGGCGCCTCGTTGCAAAACGTGAGGTCGACGTAAGGAAATCGCCATGCCTTTGCCACAGTGCGGAACGAAACCGGCAACGGCGAATTTAACCCCGGATTCCCCGGGAGGAGGCAGGACCGAACGATGCCCAATCGCTTCGACATCTTCATCAGCCGACTTGAAAGCAAAACCGCCCGCGAGGGCATCCCTCCACATCCGATCGCCGCCCAGTCCGGCGCCCGCCGCGACAAGGCCGACCAGAAGCCTGTCCGCCACGACGAGGCGCATGGCGAGAAGCACCGCGGCAAGCGCCGCCAGAAGCACGACGCTTAAAGCAGTTCGCGACCTCGCGCCTCGTCATTCCAGGGCGGAGCAAGGAGCGGAGCGACGCGCGCAGACCCTGGAATCCATGCCGTTACTTCGACGTTCCGCCAGCGGTGCAGAATTCTGTTCCGCAGCGTCCTTCGGGTTGGTCACGGAATGGATTCTCGGGTCAAGCCCGAGAATGACGAACGCGCGAGTTACCTCGCCAGATCCGCCACCACCGCGTCCAGCACGATCATGCCGGCGGATGTCGCACGCAGCCGGGCATTGCCGACCGGCGCCACCAGCCCTTCCTCCTGCAGCACCGAAAGCCGCGAACTCGACAGGCCGCGCCCAGCGAGCGCCTCGTAGCGCTCAAGGTCGATGCCTTCGGCCAGTCGCAGTCCCATCAGCAGGAACTCGTCGGCCTCTTCCGCGCGGGTCAGCACTTCGCCGCCGGTGACGCCGTGCCCTTTGGCCTCGACCAGATTGGCCCAGGTCTCCGGCATTCTTTCCGCAATCGTCACCGTGCGGCGGCCATTCTCGACGAAGCGGCCATGCGCGCCGGGGCCGACGCCGACATATTCGCCGTAGCGCCAATAGGTCAGATTATGCCGGCTTTCCGCGCCGGGTTGGGCATGGTTGGAAATCTCGTAGGCCGGCAGGCCATGCGCCGCTGTCGCCTCCTGCGTCAGCGCGTAGAGGTCGGCGGCGTGGTCGTTGTCGGGCAGCGTGAATTTCCGCGCCGCGTAGAGCGCGTGGAAGGGCGTGCCCTCCTCGATGGTGAGCTGATAGAGCGAAAGATGGTCGACGGCATAGCCGATCGCCTGCTCCAGCTCCGCCCGCCACGCCTCCGGCGTCTGGCCGGGCCGCGCATAGATCAGGTCGAAGGAGAGGCGGGGAAAGATCTCGCGTGCGAGGCCGATTGCCAGCAGCGCCTCCTCGACATTGTGCAGCCGGCCGAGGAAGCGCAAATCCTTGTCGTTCAGCGCCTGCACGCCGAGCGAGACGCGGTTGACGCCGGCGGCGCGATAGCCGCGGAAACGCTCGGCCTCGACCGAGGACGGGTTGGCTTCCAGCGTCACCTCGATGCCGGCCGGCACCGTCCAGTTCCTCGCCACCGCCTCCAGCACCGCCGCGACGGTTTCCGGCTTCATCAGCGACGGCGTGCCGCCGCCGAGAAAGATGCTGGTCACCTCGCGCGGGCCGGTGCGGTCGCGCATGGTCGCAAGCTCGGTCTCGAAGGCGCGCGCAAAACGCTCCTGGTCGACCGGCTGGTGGCGGACATGGCTGTTGAAGTCGCAATAAGGGCACTTGGCCGCGCAGAACGGCCAGTGGATGTAGACGCCGAAGCCAGGGCTGCGGTCGAGCGGTAGGGTCACGGCGCTCATGACGATCCTGGTCGCGCCAGATCCAGGCGCGCCAAATCCAGGCGGGCTTGCGCGAATTTCTGGAAGGCGCGGGCGCGGTGCGACAGCGCCGTCGCCTGGCCGGGCTTCCAGCCATGCTTTTCTTCCGCGCTCATCTCGCCAAAGGTCTTGTCGAAACCGTTGGGCAGGAACACCGGATCGTAGCCGAAGCCGAGCGCGCCGCGCGGCGGCCACACCAGCCTGCCTTCCGCTTCGCCCCGGTAATACTCGGCCTCGCCGTCCGGAAATGCCAGGCATATGACGGCGACGAAGCGGCCGGTGCGCTGCGAAGGGTCGGTCGCACCGACTTCCTGCAGCGCCACTTCGGTGCGTTGCATGGCCATGCCGAAATCCCTGCTGCCATCGGGCTTCTCGGCCCAGTTGGCGGTGTAGACCCCCGGCGCGCCGTCGAGCGCGTCGACGCAGAGGCCTGAATCGTCCGACAGCGCCGGCAGGCCGGTCGCCTTGGCGGCCGCATACGCCTTGATATAGGCGTTCTCCTCGAAGGTGGTGCCGGTCTCGTCGGGTTCGGGCAGGCCGTAGTCCTTGGCCGATTTCGCCTCGAAGCCGAACGGCGCCATCAGGTCGGCGAATTCGCGCAGCTTGCCTTCATTGTGGCTGGCGACGACGATTTTCTGGCCGTTCAAAGAATGCATCAAAAACCCCAGATCCTTGGCTCGGCGAACTCGATCGAATTGCCCGACGGATCGCGGATATAGATCGAATGCCCGCCCTGCGGCCACTCGAAATCGCTTTCGATGGCGATGTTCCTGGCCGCGAGATGCCTGCGCCATGCGGCGATCTCATCGGCGGTCGCGGCGAAGCAGAGGTGGCCCTCGCCGGCCGTGCCGTGCGGCGGCACCTTCAGCCTGGCGTCGGGCGCCGGCGGGATCTTGGTCGCCTCGGCGTTGAAGAGGAGCAATACGCCGTCGCCGCAGCGGAAGAAGACGTGGCGCCCTTCGACCTTGCCCAGCGCCTCGAGGCCGATGACGTCGCGGTAGAAGGCTTCGGCTGCCTTGAGATCATTCACATATAGCGCTGATTCCAAAATTGCTGAGGGAGTCACGAGGCACCCCCCTCTGGCCTGCCGGCCATCTCCCCCGCAAGGGGGGAGATTGGCAGCTCCGCCGGCGGCATCTCAACGTTGATGGTTGGCGAAACCCAAGGTGACATCCGATCTCCCCCCTTGCGGGGGAGATGGCCGGCAGGCCAGAGGGGGGTGTGAAGGATCGCCAACCTCATTCGTTCTTCTCTGCGACGCCCTACGCCACCGCCATCTGCTGCAAGCTCACCAGCCGCGAGATACCCTTCTTCGCCAGCCCCATCAGCGCCGCGAACTGCTCCTCTGAGAAGGGCTCGCCCTCGGCCGTGCCCTGGATCTCGACGATGCCGCCCTTGCCCGTCATGACGAAATTGGCGTCGGTGCCGGCCGAGGAATCCTCGAGGTAATCGAGATCGATGACCGGCTGGCCGTCATGGATGCCGCAGGAAATCGCCGCGACATGGTCCTTCAGCACCTTGGAAACGCTCACCATCTGGCGCGCTTCCATCCAGCGCAGGCAATCATAGAGCGCCACCCAGCCGCCGGTGATCGAGGCGGTGCGCGTGCCGCCATCGGCCTGGATGACGTCGCAGTCGACGGTGATCTGCTGCTCGCCCAGCGCCTGCAGGTCGACCACGGCGCGCAGCGAACGGCCGATCAGCCGCTGGATCTCAAGCGTGCGGCCGCCCTGCTTGCCGGCCGAGGCCTCGCGCCGCATGCGCTCGCCGGTCGAGCGCGGCAGCATGCCGTATTCGGCCGTCACCCAGCCCTTGCCGGAATTGCGCATCCATGCCGGCACTTTTTCCTCCAGGCTCGCCGTGCACAGCACATGCGTGTCGCCGAACTTCACCAGGCACGAGCCTTCGGCATGCTTGGAGACGCCGCGCTCGAAGGAGATGGCGCGCATTTCGTCGGCTTGGCGTTTGGAGGGGCGCATTCGGCCTTCTTTCTTGTCGTTTTCCGGAATCGTGGCCGGCTTGTAGACGCATGCGGGGCAAGTCGCAAAGGAAAAGGACGCCGCGCAGGAAAACGGGCCGGGTGACCGCAAACGCGGCACCGTGACCGCAAACGCGGCACGGGTTGCGCCGGTGTGGCTTAAGTCTATATCTTTCGGAAGGAGGTTTCTCGCCGGGATGAACAAACCAGTCGATCCGACGTCCCAGAGTCCCGGGCTTCAGTCGCCGGTACTTCAATCACTCGACATGCGCTCGCGCGATATCTTCCGGCGGATTGTCGATTCCTACTTGCGCGACGGCGAGCCGGTCGGCTCGCGCAGCCTGTCGCGCATCCTGCCCTCCTCGCTGTCGCCGGCCACCATCCGCAACGTGATGAGCGACCTCGAGCATCTGGGGCTGATCTACGCGCCGCATATTTCCGCCGGGCGGCTACCGACCCAGACCGGCTTGCGCTTTTTCGTCGACGCGTTCATGGAGCTTGGCGACCTTTCCGACGACGAGCGCCGCACCATCGAGGCGCAGGTGCGCGCCTCCGGCTCCGGCGCGACGCTGGAGCATATGCTGACCGAGGCTAGCCAGATGCTGTCCGGCATGTCGCGCGGCGCCGGCCTCGTGCTCGCCTCCAAGAACGAGGTGGCGCTGAAGCACATCGAATTCATCCAGCTCGAGCCCACCAAGGCGCTCGCCGTGCTGGTGTCGCAGAACGGCGATGTCGAGAACCGCGTCGTCGACCTGCCGGCCGGCACCACCGTGTCGCAGTTGCACGAGGCCTCGAATTTCCTCAACGCCCATATCCGTGGCCGAACACTGGCCGAGGCGCGGGCGGAAATCGCCCGCATCAAGGACGAGACCACGGCGGCGCTCGACACGCTGTCGCAGGATCTGGTCGAGAAGGGGCTGGCGGTCTGGGCCGGCGCCGAAAGCGGCCTGCCGGCGCGCCTTATCGTGCGCGGCCGCGCCAACCTCCTGGAAAACGTCACCGCCCAGGCGGATATCGAATTGCTTCGCCATCTGTTCGAGGACCTGGAAACCCAGGACGGACTGCTGCAGCTGCTCGACCTCGCCGAAGAAGGGCCGGGCGTGCGCATTTTCATCGGCTCGGAGAACAAGCTGTTTTCGCTGTCCGGCTCGTCGCTGGTCGTCGCCCCCTATCGCGACAAGGACGCCCGCGTCGTCGGCGCGCTTGGCGTCATCGGCCCGACCCGGCTGAATTACGCTCGCATCGTGCCGATGGTCGACTACACCGCACAACTGATTTCCCGCATGCTTCGTTAGGTGTATCGATATGCAGATGATGCCGGCCTGCGAACGGCGGCTTCCTGCGCTTCCGGTGCTCACGTACTTGAACGTACGCTCCGCTCCGGTTCTCGGAATCCACCGTTCTCGACTCGGCCTGACCTGAACCTCGACACACCTAAGGTCCGCCGCAGAGGAGAAAAACATGGCGCTTGAATCGTTGAAAGCCCAGATCAGCCTGCTGCTCGAGGAGATGGTGAACCAGCCCAAGGACGAGCACGAAATCCAGGAGCAGCTGCGCGAGAAATTGCGGGAAATGCGCGCCATGGGCCTGCCCTTGCCGGCGGACCTCGTCGAGCTGGAAAAGCGCCTCGACGACGACCTGGATGCCGAGGAGGCGACTGATCGGCAGGCGCCATGAAATCCGCTCACCGCTCTTTTCAGAACACCCGCCGATCCTAGTTTCCTAACACGGAAATTGACGGATCGGGCGGTGTTGCCCTGGCAGATCGCCTGCTTCGGAGATTGGCCGAAACGCGCAATCGCGATCGTCATTCCAGGGCGGAGCAGGAGCGAAGCTCCGTCGCGAAGACCCTGGAATCCATGCCGTTACCTTCGCCAAGGCGTGCAACGGAGCAAATTCTGCACCGTCGCAACGCTTCCAAGTCACGGAATGGATTCTATGGTCTGCGCCGCGTCGCTTCGCTCCTTGCTTCGCCATAGAATGACGAGGTTGGGCGGCTCTCGACCAATCCCCGGCGTTTGCGCTGATTTCACGGACATGAATGGAAAATCTTGCACCAAGACAAACGGCAACCTTTCAAAAATCCGTGTGTCGGGGAACTAGTTCCTAACCCGGAAATTGACGGATCGGATGGTGTTGCGGCGCATGCCTTGTAGATCGGCGGGGGCGCTTTTAGTCATCCCAGGGTCTCCGCGACGGAGCTTCGCTCCTGCTTCGCCCGGGGATGACGACGTCGGCCAGGCGCAGACGACGGAGGACAGCCATGATGCGGATCGCCGGCCTTGCGGGCCTCGCGCTGGTCTTTGCCACCGGCGCCCTTGCGCAGGCCGATCAACCCTTGCTCAGCGGCGAAAAAGCCTTCGGCGATTGGAAGGCCGACCGCCCGGGCGTGCGCCGGCTGCTGAAACCGCAGGATTTGTCGAAACCCGATGTGACGGAGTCCGCCTCCAATGGCGGCGGTGTCACCGATCGCCCCGAGGATGCGAAGCCGAAGCTTCCGCCCGGCTTCTCCGCCGCGCTGGTCGCTTCCGGTATCGACAGTCCGCGTGTCGTGCGCGTGGCGCCGAATGGCGATCTCTTCATCGCCGACAGCCGGGCGAACCAGGTTCGCGTCTATCGCCTGGCGGAAGGCAGCGCCAAGCCCGCGCAGACATCGGTCTTCGCCAAGGGCCTGACCCGGCCCTACGGCATCGCCTTCTATCCGCCGGGCGACAAGCCGCAATGGGTCTATGTCGCCAACAGCAACAGCGTCGTGCGCTTTGCCTATCGCGACGGCGACCTCGAAGCGTCCGGCAAGCCGGAAACCATCGTCGCAAAGGTTCCCGCCAGCCATCACTGGACGCGCGACATCGCCTTCTCGCCCGACGGCAAGACGCTCTATCTGTCGGTCGGCTCGGGCTCCAACGTTGCCGAGGACATGGGCGCAAAGCCGAAGGGCGGTGTCGAGGCGTGGACGAAATCGCAGCCGCTGGGCGAGGCCTGGGGTCCGGAACAGGGTCGCGCCGACGTGCTGGCTTTCGATCCCAACGGCAACAACCGCAGGACCGTCGCCACCGGCCTGCGCAACTGCTCCGGCATGACCGTGCAGCCGGCGACGGGCGCGCTCTGGTGCGTCGTCAACGAGCGCGACGAGCTTGGCGATAACACCCCCTTCGAATACGCGACCGCCGTGAAGGAAGGCGCCTTCTATGGCTGGCCCTGGTATTATATCGGCGACAACGAGGATCCGCGCCACAAGGGCGCGCGCCCCGATCTCGCCGGCAAGGTCACGGTTCCGGATGTGCTGATGCAGGCGCATTCGGCGCCGCTCAACATCGCCTTCTATGATGGCGGGAGTTTTCCGGCTGACTATAAGGGCGACGCCTTCGTCACGCTGCACGGCTCGTGGAACCGCAATGTCCGCACCGGCTACAAGGTGGTGCGGCTCAGATTCAAGGACGGCAAGCCGACCGGCGAATACGAGGACTTCGCCACCGGCTTCGTCATTTCCGACGACGCGGTCTGGGGCCGGCCGGTCGGCGTCGCCGTGGCCCGGGACGGCGCGCTGATCCTGACCGAGGACGGCAACGGCACGATCTGGCGCATTACTTATGGTGGGTAGCTGTTCGACAGTGGGTCATAAGGGACAGCGCAAACGCTGGGAATTGGCGGATACCTCTCAACCTCGTCATTCCAGGGCGGAGCAGCCGCGAAGCGGCGTCGCGGAGACCCTGGAATCCATTCCGTGACGCATGAGCGCTGCTGCGGTGCAGAATTCTGCTCCGCTGCGCTCTTTGATCAGGGTCACGGAATGGATCCTCGGGTCTGCGCGCGTCGCTTCGCTCCTTGCTCCGCCCGTGGATGACGAGGCTGGGCCGTTTCGACCAATCTCCAAGGCGCGCGCGCCGGCGCGACCGGCCAAATGCCCGTGCCGGGAACACTTCCCGGTCGAGCTGGCGCAACAAATCCCGCCGCGAGGGGAATTACCGTCGAACTGGCATCATGATAAAAGCCCGGCTCTCGACAGCGGTCCCCGCAGGACTATACGCCAGGCCAGAACCATGACACTCACCGGATTCCTCGCTTACAGCGCCGCCCTCGGCGTCGCCGCCGCCATTCCCGGCCCCGGCGTGACGGCGCTTGTCGCCCGCGCGCTCGGCTCCGGCTTCCGTTCCTCGCTCGCCATGTCGTTCGGCCTGATGCTCGGCGACCTCACCTATCTCACCGCCGTGGTGCTCGGGCTCGCCTTCGTCGCGCAGACCTTCGGCATGGTCTTCCTCGCCATCAAATGGGCCGGCGTCGCTTATCTCGCCTTCCTTGCCTGGCGCTTCTGGACCAGCGGCATCACGCCCGAGACCATCGAGGCGAGGAAGGCCAAGGGCGGCCTGGTGTCGAGCTTCGTCGCCGGGCTGACCGTGACGCTCGGCAATCCGAAGACGATGATCTTCTATCTCGCCATAACGCCGACCATCGTCGACCTGAAGACGATCACGCTCGCCGACTACGCCATCCTCGCGATGCTCACCGTGGCGGTGCTGTTCGTGGTGCTGGTGCCTTATCTGGCTTTGGCCGCCAAGGCGCGCTGGTTCCTGAAATCGCCGCGCGCGCTGAAGGTCCTGAACCGCACCGCCGCCGGCTTCATGATGGGGGCGGCCGCCGCGATCGCGGCGCGTCAATAAGGTGTATTGATATTCAGGTGAGGCCGGCCTGCGAAGGACGGCTTCCTGCGCTTCCGGTGCTCACGTACTTCTAGTACGCTCCGCTCCGGTTCTCGGAATCCACCCTTCTCGGCTCGGCCTGACCTGAATCTCAACACACCCTGGTGCGTGATCGTTTCGATTTCAGCCAAACCATTCCTGAAACCCGCCGCGGCGGAAAATGCTTTTCCGGTCGCGGGCGCTTTTGAGCAACCGCCCCACTCGGATATTTTCGGTCGCCGGCCTATCTTGCGCGGCTGAAAGCCCTATTCTGTTTTTGCCTGTGCCATTGCCTTGGGAGCGAACCAATGAACAAGCCCGTCACCTCCGCGCGCGTGCCCGGCCGCGGCCGCGTCTTCAATTCGATCACGGAGACGATTGGCGACACGCCGCTGGTCAGGCTGGACAAGTTCGCCAAGGAGAAGGGCATCGTCGCCAATCTCATGGCCAAGCTCGAATTCTTCAACCCGATCGCTTCGGTCAAGGACCGCATCGGCGTCGCCATGATCGAGGCGCTGGAGGAGGCCGGCAAGATCGCGCCCGGCAAGACCACGCTGATCGAGCCGACCTCCGGCAACACAGGCATCGCGCTCGCCTTCGCCGCCGCCGCCAAGGGCTACAAGCTGATCCTCACCATGCCGGAGACCATGTCGGTCGAGCGCCGCAAGATGCTGGCGCTGCTCGGCGCGGAGCTGGTGCTGACCGAAGGCCCGAAAGGCATGAAGGGCGCCATCGCCAAGGCCGACGAGCTCGCCGCCACGCTGCCCAATGCCATCATCCCGCAGCAATTCGAGAATCCGGCCAATCCCGAAATCCACCGCCGCACCACGGCCGAGGAAATCTGGAACGACACCAATGGCGAGGTCGACATCTTCGTTTCCGCCATCGGCACCGGCGGCACCATCACCGGCGTCGGCCAGGTGCTGAAGAAGCGCAAGCCTTCGCTGCAGGTCGTGGCGGTCGAGCCGGAGGCCTCGCCGGTGCTGTCGGGCGGCCAGCCCGGCCCGCACAAGATCCAGGGCATCGGCGCCGGCTTCGCCCCTAAAATCCTCGACACCTCGATCTATGACGAGGTCGTCAGGGTCTCGAACGAGGATTCGGTCGCCAATGCCCGCCTCGTCGCCCGCCTCGAGGGCGTGCCGGTCGGCATCTCGTCGGGCGCAGCGCTCCAGGCGGCCATCGTCGTCGGCTCGCGGCCGGAGAACAAGGGCAAGAACCTCGTCGTCGTCATCCCCTCCTTCGCCGAGCGCTATCTCTCGACCATCCTGTTCGATGGGCTGGGCGCTTAGGCGCGCTCGGAGGTTGGCTTCAGCCGCCCTCACGGTCGTCATCCACGGGCGGAGCAAGGAGCGAAGCGACGCGCGCAGACCCTAACTCCCAACAAGCTTCGCCTTCTCGCCCTGCAGGAAACGCCGCAGCGCCGGGTCGCGCTCGAGGCCGATCGCCCGGTCGTAGGACTGGGCCGCCTGCTTCGTGTTGCCTAGCCTGGCCAACAGCCCGGCGCGAGCGGCCCAATAGGGCTGGTAGTCCTGCAGCCGCTTGTCCTCGCCCAGCACGTAAAGCGCAGCCAATCCAGCCGTTGCACCGTCGGTTTCGGCGATCGCCACCGCGCGGTTGATCGCCACCACCGGCGAGCCGGCCACGGCCTGCAGCGCGTCATAGAGCTGGCGGATCGCCGTCCAGTCCGTGCCGCCGCCGCGCCGGCGCGCCGTATGGGCGGACTGCACGGCGGCCTCGAGCTGATAGCGACCGATGATGCTCCTTTGCGCGGCGTGCACCAGCAAGGCTTCCGCCTCGTCGATCAGGCCGTCGTCCCAGAGCGCGATATCCTGCTCGGCCAAAGGCACGAAATCGCCGTCCGCGCCGCGCCTCGCCGAGCGGCGCGCCTCGGCGAACAGCATCAGCGCCAGAAGCCCGAGCGCCTCCGGCTCGTCCGGCATCAGCGAGGCGACCAGTCGTCCAAGCCAGATGCCTTCGGTGGCGAGGTTGCGCCGCCGGCTGTCGGTGCCGGTCGGATCGGACCAGCCTTCGGCGAAGGTGGCGTAGATCGCCTCCAGCACGGCGCCCAGCCGCTCGCCGAGCTCCGCCTGCTCCGGCACGCGAAACGGAATCCCGGTTTCGCGGATGCGCGCCTTGGCCCGCACCAGCCGCTGTCCCATCGTCGCCGGCGAAACCAGGAAGGCCGAGGCGATCGTCGCGGCGTCGAAACCGAGGATCGTCTGCAGGATCAGCGGCGCGCGCACACTCGATTCGATCGCCGGATGGGCGCAGGCAAACATCAGCCGCAGCCGGTCGTCGGGCAGCTCCTCGCCGTGCATGCGCGCCTCCATTTCCTCAGCCATCAGCTGCAGATGATCGCGGGCGGCCTCGCCGGTCAGCCTCCGCCGCACCGCGTCCACGTCGCGCCGACGCGCCACCGCGAGCAGCCAGGCTTCCGGCTGGGCCGGGACGCCGGTTCGCGGCCAGCGTTCGAGCGCGGCCGCGAAGGCGTCGGCCAGCGCGTCCTCGGCACCGGCGACGTCGCGCGTGCGGGCCGCCAGCCAGGCCACCAGCTTGCCGTAGCTGCGCCGGGCGGCCGCCTCGGCCGCCGCCCGCGCGATCTCCGAGCGATCATCCATCACAGGGTTCGCTATGCGGCTTCTATGTACTCGGCCATTTCCCAGATCGGCCGCACCTCGACCGTGCCGGTGCTGGACGCCGGGCAACGCGCGCCCCATTCGATGGCCGTGTCGATGTCGGCCGCCTCGATCATGTAGAAACCCGCCAATTGCTCCTTGGTGTCGGCATAGGGGCCGTCGAGCACATTGGTCTTGCCGTTCGCCATCCGCACCGCGGTGGCCGCCTGGGTCGGGCGCAGCCGCTCGCCGGCGATATAAGCGCCGGATGTCTTCAGCGCCTCGGTATAGGCGCCATAGGCCGCGAGCACCTGCTGGGTCTGCTCCTTCGGAGCGTTCGCCATCGCGGCTTCGTCATTGTAGATCAAAAGCATGTATCGCATGGTCTTCTCCCGTTTTGTTGAAGGCCGCATCGTCGCGTGCCGACCTATGTCGTGCGGCCGCAGCCGATTTCGACAGGCGCCTCGAAAATCTTTCGTCCCCAAAGCAAGCGAGCGCAAGCCGGCGCTTTTCGTCGCCACTCGACCATTGGTCTAACGCATGCAATTGCGGGTTGGCATTTGCCTTCCGCCGTCTAAACTCGTCGCGGCTCGCCGGGAGGGGCGGGTTGCGGGCCGACATTTTTTCAGGGAGGAAATCGCGATGTTCAATTTCAGGACCAAGTCTATTGCCGCCGGCGCGCTGGCTTTGTCGCTCGGCCTTGGTGCCGTGTCGGCCGGGGCGCAGGAATTCATCAATGTGCTCACCGGCGGCACGTCGGGCGTCTACTATCCGCTCGGGGTCGCGCTGTCGGAGATTTACGGCAAGGGCATAGAGGGCTCGCGCACCCAGGTTCAGTCGACCAAAGCTTCGGTCGAGAACCTTAACCTGCTGCAGCAGGGCAAGGGCGAGATCGCCTTTGCGCTCGGCGATTCCGTCAAGATGGCTGCCGAAGGCAACACGGAGGCCGGCTTCCCGGGCAAGCTCGACAAGCTGCGCGGCATCGCCGCGATCTATCCCAATTACATCCAGATCGTCGCCAGCCAGGAATCCGGCATCAAGACGCTCGCCGACCTCAAGGGCAAGAGCCTGTCGGTCGGCGCGCCTGCCTCCGGCACCGAGCTCAACGCGCGCGCCATCTTCGCCGCCGCCGGTCTCAAATACGAGGATCTCGGACGGGTCGAATATCTGCCCTTCGCCGAGTCGGTCGAGCTGATCAAGAACCGCCAGCTCGACGCCACCTTGCAGTCGGCCGGCCTCGGCGTCGCCTCCATCCGCGATCTCGCGACCTCGCTTCCCATCAACGTCGTCGCCGTGCCGGCCGAGGACGTCGCCAAGATCGGCGCCCCCTATCTTTCCGTGGTTATCCCGAAAGGCACTTATGAGGGCCAGACGGAAGACGTCGCGACCGCCGCGGTCGGCAATTTCCTCATCACCCGCGCCGACGTCTCCGACGAGACCGCCTACCAGATGACCAAGCTGCTGTTCGAGCATCTCGACCAGCTGGCCGCCGCGCATGCCGCCGCCAAGGCGATCGATCCGGCCAAGGCGCTGGACGGCATGCCTGTGGCGCTGCATCCCGGCGCGGAGAAATATTACAGGGAAAAAGGGCTGCTGAAGTAAAAGAGTGGCGCGACTAGCTGAGATGCCTTCGCCAGGCACCCCCCTCTGGCCTGCTGGCCATCTCCCCCGCAAGGGGGGAGATTGGCTGTCATCGCGGCTTTCGCCAATCGCCAACGTAGCAGGTGGAGCGCTGGCGCCGAAGCTGCCAATCTCCCCCCTTGCGGGGGAGATGCCCGGCAGGGCAGAGGGGGGTGCCTCACACTGCCATTCGTTCATCCTGGAGTGCGTCGGATGAGCGAAGCCAAGCCCGCAACAACAAGCGACGGCATCCCGCCCACTTTCCACCTCCCCGTCGCCGAGGAACAAGTCGAAGGCCTGCCGCCCGGCTTCGGCGAAGGCCTCGCCGGCAAGGCGGCCTTCCTCATCGCCGTCGCCTTTTCCGTCTTCCAGATCTACATCGCCGCCTATGGCAGCCTGCCCAGCCAGGTGGTGCGGGCCATGCATGTCGGCTTCCTGTTGCTGCTCGGTTTCGGCCTCATCGCCAACCTGCGCGCCAAGAGCGCCGCGGCGAAGGCGGGCTTCTGGGTGCTCGGCCTGCTCGGCTTCGGCACCGGCCTCTACAACTGGGTCTTCTATGCCGACCTCATCCGCCGCTCCGGCTTCCTCACCACGCCGGACCTGATCGTCGGCACGCTGCTGGTGGTGCTGGTCTTCGAAGCCGCCCGGCGGCTGATGGGGCTGCCGCTGGCGGTCATCGCTTTCATCTTTCTCGCCTACTGCTTCGTCGGCAATCACCTGCCGCCGCCCTTCATCCACCGCGGCTATGATTTCGCGCAGCTTATCGACACCTTCGCCTATGGCACCGAAGGCATATACGGCACGCCGGTCTATGTCTCGGCTGCCTATATCTTCATCTTCGTCGTCTTTGCCGCCTTCCTCGAACGTGCAGGCATGATCGCCCTATTCAACGATTTCGCGCTCGGCCTCGTCGGTTCGTGGCGCGGCGGCCCGGCCCAGGTCTGCGTGCTGTCCTCGGCGCTGATGGGCACCATCTCCGGTTCGGGCGTCGCCAATGTCGTCGCCAGCGGCCAGTTCACCATCCCGCTGATGAAGCGCTTCGGTTTCCGCTCCGCCTTCGCCGGCGCGGTCGAGGCGACCTCCTCGATGGGCGGCCAGATCATGCCGCCGGTGATGGGAGCCGTCGCCTTCATCATGGCCGAGACGCTGAACATCCCTTACGCCGAGGTGGTCAAGGCGGCGATCATCCCGGCGCTGCTCTATTTCGGCGCCTGCTTCTGGCAGGTGCATCTGGAGGCCGGCAAGGCCGGCCTGCACGGCATGGCCAAGGCGGACTTGCCCAATCCGTGGGAAGCGGTCAGGAAGCACTGGCCGCTGGTGCTGCCGCTCGCCGTGCTGGTCTATCTGCTTTTTGCCGGCTACACGCCGGTCTACGCCGGCACGATGGGGCTTGCGCTGACCATCGTGCTCATCCTCGGCACGCCGCTGGCAGCCTTGATCGGGCCGCTCGCTTTCCGCTTCGTCTTCTGGCTGGCGCTCGGGCTTGCCGCGGCGTCGTTCATGCGCTTCGGCGTCAATGTGCTGAGCCTCGTCATCGCGGCGCTCGTCATCGCCTGCTTCGCCTTCAAGGGCGGGCGCGAGACGCTGCGCATTTGCGTCGACTCGCTTGCCGAAGGAGCGAAGAACGCCCTGCCCGTCGGCATCGCCTGCGCCATCGTCGGCATCGTCATCGGCACGCTGACGCTCACCGGCATCGCTTCGACCTTCATCGGCTGGATCATCTCCATCGGCGAGAACAATCTGTTCCTGTCGCTGGTGTTGACCATGCTCACTTGCCTGGTTCTCGGCATGGGCATTCCGACCATTCCCAACTACATCATCACCTCCTCGCTCGCCGGCCCGGCGCTGCTGTCGCTCGGCGTGCCGCTGGTGGTCAGCCACATGTTCGTCTTCTATTTCGGCATCATGGCGGATCTCACTCCGCCGGTGGCGCTCGCCGCCTTTGCCGCCGCACCCATGGCGAAGGAAAGCGGCCTCAAGATCGGCATCCAGGCGACCAAGCTCGCCATCGCCGGCTTCGTCGTGCCGTTCATGGCCGTCTACACGCCGGCGCTGATGCTGCAGGACGCGGGCCCGATCGCGGCTTCGTTCGGCTATCCCGTCGAGGTCGCCTACATCGTCGTCAAGGCCTGCATGGGCATCGTGCTCTGGGGCGCCGCCGCCGTCGGCTTCCTCGCCCGCCGCATGGCTTGGTGGGAGCGTCTCGTCGCGTTCTGCGCCGGCCTGCTCCTGGTGGCCGCATTGCCGTTCACCGACGAGGCCGGCTGGGTGCTGGCGCTGGCCTGGATCGGCTGGCACTGCTGGCGCGCCCGCCGGCTGTCCACGGCCGGCACCGCATGAGCCTGTGCGTCCTCGCCGCTGGCAAGACGGTGACGCTCGCCGTCGCCGCCTTCACGCTGTCCTGGACGCATTCGGTGGAACGGACGCGCTGGCAGGAGAATTGGACGGTGACGCCCGCCGGGCTGCGGGTCGTTGAGGCGCGGGTCAAGGGCTCCGGCGCCGGCATGGAGCCGCCGGAGGGCTCGGTGCTGCGGAGCGGCTGGTGGGTCTATGCGCCACGGATCGGACCTCAGCCGCGCCTGGTGCTCGCGGCGTCCGGCGCCACCAGGGAAGGCTGGACGCTGTGCACGGCCGCCGGCTGCCAGGAACTGGGCGAGACGGCCGGCGAACCCACCGTGCTCGAACCGTGCGACGGCTCGAGCCAGCCACGGTAGCGCACGATCAGCCCGGCGACCGGGTGCGATATCTCGACATGGAAGCGGAAGCGGCCGTCCTCGACGGTTTCATATGCGTTCGAGCGCGGGCAAAGCCACATCGGCAATGGCAGGCCGAGAAAGCTCCAGCGCCGCAGCACGAGCGACAGGCGGTCCTCGCCCGCCACCAGCGCCATGGCGAAGGTGAGGGGGCCGAAGCGCTCGCAAAGCAGCCGCTCCGAGCGGCCACGTCCGGCAAATTGCCGGCTCGAAAAACCGTGCGTTCCGAAAGTCCGCGTCCAGGTTTCGCCTTGCCCGTCGGCAGCGAAACGCACCTTGATGGGGACATCGGCCGCGCCAGGCGGGAAGCCGGCCATGCGAGCGGCAAGCCGGCTAAGAATGCCGCCGCCGCGTTCGACGCTGGCGCGCCCATCCGCCATCGCCGCTCCGTCATGCATGGCGCGGATTTCAGTCGGAAGGCTTTTCCACGCATCGCCGAGCAGATCGGGATAGAGCGCCTTCCCTTTGCCGGAGTCGTCTCTGAAGCCGGTATAAATCGTCTTGCCGGCAAACAGCGCTTCATAGTCCGCGAGCTCGACGTCGCGCACCGCCGCCCGGGCGCCAGGCGCGGGCATACGGCCGTCGAGCGCCTTGCGGACGATCGCCTCGACCGCCATGGACGGAATCAGCGGCCCGTCATCGCCCTCGGCCAACAGGTGCCACGATCGTTTGTTTGGTCTGCCCTCTGTATCCACGCCGTCGACCTCGACGAACATGCCGCCGCGATGCTCGCCCCATGACAGCCGGTTGGTCGCCCAGTGCATCAGCGGCGCCAGCGGCGACAGCGATCGCACCAGGCCGGCGCGGACCAGCCAGGCCAGGCCGATCAGCGCGCGGTGCAGCACCTCGGGCACCGGCCCGGCGCCCATCCAGATCGTGCTCGCTTCCGGCCACAGCGCCTGCAGCGCGCGCAGGTCCGGCACGTCGACCAGCGAGAACAGCGTGTTCCTCACCGGCACGCGCCCGGGCGGCGCGATCGTGTAGCGCATCTGCTCGGTGAGCGGGTAAACCTCGGCAGGCCTGCCGCCGCGCTGCAGCCGCACCGGCCGGCCGGCATAGCTCGCGATGGCGCGGATGACGTTCTCGCCGACGCCGGCGAAAGGCGACGGCGCGATGCCGCCGCGTATAGTGTCGACGC
Source organism: Mesorhizobium sp. B2-4-3 (assembly GCF_006442815.1). Taxonomy (GTDB): domain Bacteria; phylum Pseudomonadota; class Alphaproteobacteria; order Rhizobiales; family Rhizobiaceae; genus Mesorhizobium. The sequence continues at coordinate 38,729 of NZ_VFVL01000023.1, read as the reverse complement.
GCGCCATGTCGGCCGAAAGATGCCGCACCACGGCGGCCGTCAGCACCGGAAAGCTCGACACGCCGGACAGCACGACGACGCCGGCCGCCCTGGCTGACGCATCGAACGCGGATACCCCGGCGACGAAGTCCGAACCGTCGGCAAGGTCGAGATAATGGATGCGCGCACCGATACAGGCTTCGACCAGCCGGTAGCGCCCCTCGCCATATGCCTGGAACGGACCGCTGGCGTCGACGACGATGTCGGGCAACATGCCGGCGAGTTGTGCGCCAAGGTCGCCGTCGCGGTCGAACGTCGCCGGCACGAGCCTGGCCTTGGTCGTGCCGCGCTCTTTGCAGTAAGCCTCGGCCTTGGCAAGCGACCGGCCGGCGACGATGAGCGCGAGGCGCGGTTCGTTCTCCAGCAATTGGACAATGCGTCCGCCGAAGGTGCCGTAGCCGCCGACGATGAGAAGCTTCATGCCATGCCCCCAAGCCAATCCTGCCGACAGGGCGTTTCACGGAAACGGTGAAACGCCCTATCTCTTTGTTTTTACGCAATTCCGGACGGAAAACCGCTCACACTTTTCCTGGAATTGCTCTAGCCGATCAACCGCTCCCGCAACTCGGCCGAAGGAATGTCGCAACTGTCCTTCCGGCCGAACAGCGCGTAGCGGTTCTTGGCGACGCGGTCGTAGAGCCAGTCGCGCAGCGGCCGCGGCAGGATGAGCAGCGCCTTCGCGGCGCGCCATGGCCAGCCGAGCGCGGCCATGACGGCGACGAAGCTGTCGAGCTTCGTGAAGGCCGCGCCGTCGATGATGGCGAGGTTGCTGTCGTAATCGTCGGTCGGCAGGCCGTGCTCACGAAACAGCGCCTCGCCGAGTGGCGATTGCGCCGTGGCGAAGCGGAAGCGTTTTTTCCGGTCGAGCTTGAGGATGAGCCGGACGAAGCCCGAGCAGAACACGCAGACGCCGTCGAAGACGATCAGCGGCTGGCTGGCGTCATAGGCCTGGCGCGGCAAGGTGGGACGTTCGGGCAGGTCGGTCATGGCGGCCCCGGCTGCTTGTGCCTTCAGACACTAAGCCAGCCGGCGGCGGCGTCAAAGTCGCGGCGTTGTCGCACGCCATGTGGCGGCGAGCGCAAGGCGTTCGCCGCGATAGGTGGTGGCGCGCTGGTCGGCGGCCGGCCGGCAGATGCGGCCATGGTGGGCTCGTTCGCGGATCATGATCAGTTCGCGCCGACGCCCAGCGAGTTGCCGCGACGCGCGCAGGCCGGGCCCGGACCGCGCATGTAGTAGCGCTCCGGCCGATAGGTCGGCGCGACGAATTCGCGAATGGCGGCGGCGTAGCCGGCGATGTGATTCCAGAAGTTCATTTTACCTGGTCCCTGTCCCGCTTTCGGATGTCTGTCCGAATTGTTCGAGAGCATAGCGTCGAGGCGTGAATAGTCGGTGAACGTGATGTTAATTTCTGGTCCGAAACACGTTGCTTCGTGGCGGGATTGCGGCTGATTCGGGGTCTTTCGGCGCCTTTTGTCGCGATTCCGCTCCGTGTGACTTTTGCATCACATATGTTTCGTTCCGATGTCGCTTGCGCGCGCATCTGTTTCACGTTCGGCCAGCGACAAGGAATTTCCTTTCGCGCGCCTGGGCGGGCAGGAACCTGTCACGGAAGACAACGTTGACCCCGCAAGGCCGGGGCGAGCCCGGCCGTGTTGGCGGCTGTCCCGCCGCGCAACTTCCCGACAATGCGAAACATGGAAAGGCAACCGCCATGGGCTTCTTTTCGAAAGACATCAAGACGCTGGACGACCTCTTCATCCACACGCTGCGCGACATCTATTATGCGGAGAAGCAGATCGAGAAATCGCTGCCGAAGATGATCGACAAGGCGACCGATCCGCAATTGAAGGCCGGCTTCGAGAAGCATCTCGCGCAAACCAAGGGCCACATCGAGCGGGTCGAGCAGGTGTTCGAGCTGCACGGCGTCAAGGCCAAGACCGTCAACTGCCCGGCCATCGACGGCATCCTTGCGGAGGCCGACGAAGTCAGCGGCGATGTCGACGACAAGGAGGTTCTGGACGCCGCGCTGATCGCTTCCGCCCAGGCCGTCGAGCATTATGAGATAACGCGCTATGGCACGCTGATCGCCTGGGCCAGGCAGCTCGGCCGCAGCGACTGCGCCAACGTGCTGGCCAAGAACCTCAAGGAAGAAGAGGCGACGGACCGCAAGCTCACCGAGATCGCGGAAAGCAAGGTCAACATGCTGGCCGCCGAATAGCAGGCTGCGTGGCCAGCCCTCCCGGAACCCAAGCGAACCCCTGTCCGTTGCGATTGAAACCGCATCGCGCAGGAGTTCGCAATGGCACCACGTCCGGCCTGGAAGGGCTATCTCAAACTGTCGCTGGTCACCTGCGCCATCGAGCTCACCAACGTCGTGACCCATGCCGAGAAAGTCTCGTTCCGTATCCTCAACCGCAAGACCGGCAACACCGTCAAACGCATCTATGTCGACGCCGGGACCGGCAAGCCGCTCGAAGAGGGCGACGAGATCAAGGGCTATGAGGTGAGCGATGGCGATTTCGTCCATATCGAGGAGGACGAGATCGAGGCGGTGCAGATCGAATCCTCGCACACGATGAGCCTCGACGGCTTCGTCGAGAAATCCTCGATCGAGCAGATCTACCTCGACACGCCCTATTATGTCTCGCCGGCCGACAAGGTCTCGGAGGAGGCCTTCGCCGTCATACGCGACGCCATGGCGGCCAGGAAGATGGCCGGCCTCGCGCGCATCGTGCTTTATCAGCGCGAACGCCCGGTGGTGATCGAGCCGCTCGGCAAGGGCATGGTGCTGACCACGTTGCGCTATGACGACACCGTGCGCCGACCGGCGACGGTGTTCGAGGACATCGCGGCGGCCAAGACCGACAAGGACATGATCGACCTCGCCCAGCACATCATCGACGGCAAGAAGACGAAGTTCGACCCCTCGAAATTCGACGACCGCTACGAGGACGCGCTGCTTGAGCTGATCCGCGCCAAGAAGGCGGGCAAGAAGGCGCCCAAGGCCAAGGCGCCGCCCAAGCCGTCCAATGTGGTCAACCTGTTCGATGCGCTGAAGAAGAGCCTCAATGCGGAAGGCCGCGGCAAAGCGGGCAAGTCTTCAAAGCCTTCGGCGCGGCGGCCGAAAGCCAAAGCGTCCGCGCCAAAACGCAAATCCGCATAGGAGAATGGCGGCATGGCCGGCCTCGAGCAATATCACGCCAAGCGCGACTTCAAGAAGACCGCCGAGCCGGCCGGCAAGGTCGGCAGGCAAAAGCAAGGCGGCGGCATCTTCGTCGTCCAGAAGCATGCCGCGACGCGGCTCCACTATGATTTCCGTCTGGAGCATGACGGCGTGCTGTGGAGTTGGGCGGTGACGCGCGGCCCGAGCCTCGATCCGCATGAGAAGCGGCTGGCCGTGCATGTCGAGGATCACCCGATCGACTACGCCTCCTTCGAAGGCACCATTCCGAAGGGCCAATATGGCGGCGGCTCGGTCATCGTCTGGGACGAAGGCAAGTGGATGCCGGATGGCGATCCGGCCAAGGGCATGAAGAAGGGCCATATCGACTTCGAGCTCGAGGGCCACAAGCTCAATGGCCGCTGGCATCTGGTCAGGCTGAGGCCCCGCCCGGGCGAGAAGCGCGACAATTGGCTGCTGATCAAATCCGACGATGCCGCCGCCCGGCCCGGCGAGGATGTTCTCGAGGAGGAACCGAAATCGGTGAAGTCGGGCCTGACCATCGAGGAGGTGGGCGAAGGCAAGGCCGCCAGGGGCGAGAAGCCGAAAGTCTGGCAATCCAACAGGCCGGCTGCCGCCAAGGCCGGACATGGCAAGCGTCTCGAATTCATCGAGCCGCAGCTGGCGACGCTGGAGAAGGATGCGCCCGCCGGCGAGGATTGGCTGCACGAAGTGAAATTCGACGGCTACCGCATGCAGGCGCAGATCGCCGGCAGCGATGTGAAGCTGCTCACCCGCGCCGGTCTCGACTGGACGGACAAATTCGATGGTCCTGTCACCGCCGCGCTTGCCAGGCTGAAATGCCGCGACGCCATCATCGACGGCGAGATCGTGGTCTTGGCCGACAGCGGCGTGTCGTCCTTCCCCTTGCTGCAGGCGGATCTGTCGGCCCGACGCGCCGACCGCTTCGTCTACTATGTCTTCGACCTGCTGCGGCTCGACGGCAAGGATCTGCGCCGCGAACCCTTGGTCGAACGCAAGCAGGCGCTGGCCGAGCTGCTCGGCGAGGAGCCCGACCATTCGGGGCTGCGCTTCAGCGACCATTTCCACGAGCCGGGCAAGGTCATGCTGCAGCATGTCTGCCGCATGGGCCTGGAAGGCGTGGTGTCGAAACGCGCAGACGCGCCCTACCGCAGCGGGCGCGGGCTCTCCTGGATCAAGTCGAAATGCACGCTCAGGCAGGAATTCGTCATCGGCGGCTATCTGCCTTCGGACAAGACCGGGCGCGGCCTGCGCTCGCTGCTGGTCGGGTTCAACGAAGGCGGCAAGCTGCACTATGCCGGCCGTGTCGGCACCGGCTTTTCCGGCAAGGTGATGACCGATTTGAAGACGAAGCTCGACGGCCTCAAGGCGAAGGACTCACCGTTCTCGGGCGCCGTGCCCAAGGGCAAGGGCCTCACCTTCGTCAAACCGGAACTTGTCGGCGAAGTGGAGTTCCGCAGCTGGACTTCCGACCGTATAATCCGCCACGCCTCGTTCCAGGGGTTGCGCGAGGACAAGCCGGCGGAGGAAGTCGTGCAGGAACAGCCGAAGAAGGCCAAGGCCGAAAGCGAAGCAAAACCGAACGCAAAGACGGCGCCGAAGCCCCCGGCCGGAACGGCGAAGACCTCGATAAAGCTCTCGCATCCCGACAAGCTGCTATGGCCCGACGAAAAGGTCTCCAAGCAGGACCTGCTCGATCACTACGCGCTGGTCTGGCCGCGCATGGCAGAATTCGTCGTCAACCGGCCGCTGAGCCTCGTGCGCGCGCCGGACGGCATCCACGGCCAGCGCTTCTTCCAGAAACACGCCTCGCCCGGCATGAGCGACAAGATCGCCAGGATGAAGGATCCGACCGACGGCGAGGAAATCCTGTTCATCAAGGATTTCGATGGGCTGGCCGCGCTTGTCCAGTATGGCGTGGTCGAGGTCCATATCTGGGGCTCGACGATCGATCAGCTGGAAAAGCCGGACCAGATCATCTTCGACCTCGATCCGGACGAAGGCGTCGATGTCAGCCGCGTGCGCGAGGCGGCGCTCGACATCCACAAGCAGCTCGACGAGCTGTCGCTGCCGAACCTGGTCAAGACCTCAGGCGGCAAGGGCTATCACGTGCTAGTGCCGCTGAAGCCGTCGGCCGACTGGGACGAGGTCAAGGACTTTGCCCATGACTTCGCCCGCGCGCTCGAGCAGGCCGCGCCCGACCGCTATACGGCGACGCTGTCGAAGAAGGCGCGCACCGGCAAGATCTTCGTCGACTATCTGCGCAACGGCAGGGGCTCGACCACGGTCGCGCCCTATTCCTCGCGCGCCAAGAAGGGCGCGACCGTGTCGATGCCGGCGACCTGGCCCGAGATCGAGAAGGGCTTGGCGCCGAACGCTTTCCCGCTTGGCGATGAGACGACGCTGGCACAGCTGAAGAAGGCCGATCCGTGGAAGGAGTTCTTCAAGCTGGGGAAGCCGCTGAAGCGGGGGTGATTTCAGCGCCGAGGGACAGCACCCCCCTCTGTCCTACCGGACATCTCCCCCGCAAGGGGGGAGATTGGGTGTCACGCCGGCTTTCGCCAATCTCCAACGTTGGAAGGAGAGTGCCGTCGGCAAAGCTGCTGATCTCCCCCCTTGCGGGGGAGATGCCCGGCAGGGCAGAGGGGGGTGCTGTCCCGCCAGCATTGTGAGATTGTCCGCCTAGGAGAGAAACACCCTCTCGAACGCCTGCCTGCCCGTCGGCGAGAACACCACGGCGCGGCTGTCCTTCTCGCGCCGGGCCCATTTCTCGGCGATGATCTTGTCGAGGATGGCGGCGCCCAGCGTGCCGGCGAGGTGCGACCGCCGCACGCTCCAGTCGAGGCAGGCGCGGCACACCGGCCGCCGTGCCTTGGCATGGGTCTCGATGCCGAGCGCGGAAAAATGCGAGACGCCGGATGGCGAGAGCCTGATCTGGTTGTCGTCGCGCAGCAGCAGCTTCCTGTCGAAGAGCCGGTCGAGCATCGCCACCGCCTGTTCGCCGGCCAGATGATCGTAGCAGACCCGCGCCACGCGCATGGCCGCGTCGCGGGGTCCCGGCCGCACGCGCTTCGGGCCGACCGCTTCGGCGACGCCGATGATCGCCTCGATCATGCCGGCCACCTGCGCGCCGGCGAGACCGTAATAGCGGTGCCGGCCCTGGCTGGCCAAGGTCAGCAGACCGCCATCCATCAGCTTCGACAGATGCGAGGAAGCGGTGGGCAGCGATACGCCGGCTTCCAGCGCCAGTTCCGACGCGGTCAGCGCCGTGCCGCCCATCAACGCGTTCAGCATATTGGCGCGAGCCGGGTCGCCGACCAGGCTGGCGATGCGGGCGATGTCCGGTCCTTCACGCATGGTTCGATCCTTATCGAAGCATTCCCGTCAGGGAAGCACTATTGTCGGGTCATCTCAAGCAGCGCGGCAAACTCTCCTGACAGGAAGATGCCTAGCACAATGACGCAAGCGATGTTTCGACCGGGACCGAACCGTCGTCGTCGAAAAACCTACCATACGAGGAGACCGACATGGCCATCACCTGCTTCATCCGCTACGAGATCGATCCGTTCGGCAAGGCGGCGTTCGAGCAATATGCGCGCGCCTGGGGCCAGGCCATTCCGCGTTGCGGCGCCGAGCTGATCGGCTACTACGCCCCGCACGAAGGCTCGGCCACCACGGCCTATGCCGCCTACAACATCGAGAGCCTCGCGGCCTATGAAGCCTATCGCGCGCGGCTTGCCGCCGACCCCACGGCCAAGGCAAACTACGAATTCGCCAGGCGCGAGAAATTCATCCTCAAGGAGGACCGCGTCTTCCTGAAGCTGGTGTCCGGCCCCCATGGTCCGCGGCAGGTCTTTCGCACCGACGTGGTTGTCAAGGAAGGGATAGAGGCATGATCGCTGTTATCTTCGAAGTGGAGCCGGCGGAGGGAAAGCGCGATGCCTATCTCGGCATCGCCGCCGAGCTTCGGCCGTTGCTCGACGGCATCGACGGCTTCATCTCGGTCGAACGCTTCCAGAGCCTCGTCGATCCCAGGCGGGTGCTGTCGCTGTCCTTCTGGCGCGACGAGGAAGCGGTGAAAGCCTGGCGCAACACCGAGGAGCACCGCCAGGCGCAAAAGGCCGGGCGCGGCGGCATCTTTGCCGGCTACCGTCTGCGCATCGCCCATGTCGTGCGCGACTACGGGATGGAGGAAAGGGCCGAGGCACCGGCGGATAGCCGCGCGGTGAATGGTTGAAGCTACACCTTCTCCCCTTGTGGGAGAAGGTGTCGCCGAAGGCGACGGATGAGGGGTGTTCCAGCTTGGCGATGCCGGAGGAGACGGCACGTTTGCCGGCGTCTCACTCCGCTGGAGCACCCCTCATCCGTCTCGGCGCTACGCGCCGATCCACCTTCTCCCACAAGGGGAGAAGGAGAAGGCTACGCATTCCCGATCAGCACGCCCGCCCCGAACACCAGCGCGCCGCCCAGCACCACCTGGAAGGCGGCGCGCCAGAAGGGGGTCTGCATGTAGCGGTTCTGGACGAAAGCGATCGCCCAGAGCTCGAAGAACACCACCACCGCCGCCACGGCGGTGGCCGTCCAGAAGTGCGGGATGAGATAGGGCAGCGCGTGGCCGAGGCCGCCCAGCGAAGTCATCAGGCCGACCGTCAGCCCGCGCTTGATCGGCGAGCCGCGCCCCGACAGCTTGCCGTCGTCGGAGGCGACCTCGGTGAAACCCATCGAGATGCCGGCGCCGATCGAGGCGGCGAGGCCGACCAGCAGCGTCTGCCAGGTGTCGTGCGTGGCGAACGCCGCGGCGAAGATCGGCGCCAGCGTCGACACCGAGCCGTCCATCAGCCCGGCCAGCCCGGGCTGCACATAGGTGAGGATGAACTGGCGCTGTTCTGCCGTCGCCTCCTCCACCTTGACGGTTCCCGGCACATGCTGCTGCTCCAGTTCATGCGCTGAGCTCTCATGGCCCTGCTCGGCCACGGCGAGGTCGTCGAGCAGCTTTCGCGTCGAGGCGTCGGTGGTGCGCTTGGCCGCCTCGACATAGAAGCGATAGGCCTGTTGTTCCATCGCCTCCGCCTGGCGCCGCACATGCTCGATGCCGAGCGGCTTAACCAGCCAGTCGGGCTTGCGCTCGAAATAGCCTTTCACATGCTCGCGCCGGATCAGCGGGATGCGCTCGCCGAAGCGCTTGCGGTAAAGCTCGATGAGCGAATCGCGATGGCCGTCCTCTTCCTCGGCCATCGCCTCGAAGACTTTTGCCGATTGCGGAAAGTCCTGCGCCAGGCCATCGGCATAAGCACGGTAGATGCGTCCGTCATCCTCCTCGGAAGAGATCGCCAGCGCCAGGATCTCCTGCTCCGACAGCGAATCGAACGAACGGCGGCCGAAGCCGAAAACACGGGAAAGCATGATGGGATCACTCTAGTTTAGAATTATTCTAAACTAGGATCTTGGCCGCCGGACGTCAATTGCGAACGGCAAGGCCGCACGCGCGAAAGAGTGATCCAGCGGAACTCGACGAGCTCTTCATTATTACCGAATGTTAGCCTATATAACGGTCAACAACCGAAATTGAAGGAAGCCCGGCATGACGGACAAGAAGCCGCCGCACACATTCGATGCGAAGCCCGTTCTGGATCTCATCGCCACCATCGAGGCCGACCTGCAGCGCCTGAAGGCGCTCGTCGAGGAACAGCTCGAAAAATTCGACCCGGCCAACCCGCACAACAAGACGCCGGACGGCAAGCTGACCGAGGAGGGCGCCGAGTGCTGCTACCGCATGTTCGACGAAGGCAAGTCGCGCTACACGGTTTCCCAGCAGATGAAGATATCCTTCGCCGCCGCCACCCACCGCTTCAACTCCTGGCGCAAGCTGGGCGGCAGCAAAAGGACAAAGACGCTGCTGGGGTGAGCCTGCGCTTTCGTCATCCTCGGGCTTGACCCGAGGATCCATGCCGTGACCTCGACCGAAGGATGCGGCGGCTCAGAACAAGCGTCTCGATCCGATGTGAACGCTGCCCAGTTCTGACCTGCTTTTGCATGTCACAGACGTTACGGCATGGATTCCAGGGTCTGCGCGCGTCGCTCTGCTCCTTGCTACGCCCTGGAATGACGAAGGTGATAGCCGGCGCACCACCGCCAACCTTGTCTCCGTCACATTTTTTCGTTGGCGCGCCGCCTCGGTTTGCGTGCACCATGGAATGCACTCAGATCACGAGGCCCCCCATGACCACCCTCCCCGGCATCTCCGACATCCGCGCCGCCGCCGAGCGGCTTTCCGGCCTGATCGTCGAAACGCCGCTGATTGAATCGCCCGAGCTCAACAGGCGCTATGGCGGCCGCATCCTGTTCAAGCCCGAGACGCTGCAGCGCACCGGCTCGTTCAAGATCCGCGGCGCCTACAACAAGCTGTCGAGCCTGAGCGAGGAGGAGCGCGGCCGCGGCGTCGTTGCCTTCTCCTCCGGCAACCACGCGCAAGGGGTGGCGGCCTCCGCCGCCATGTTCGGCGTCAAGGCGGTGATCGCCATGCCGGCCGACGCGCCGGCGCTGAAAGTCGGCAATGTCCGCAAGATGGGCGCGGAGGTGGTGCCGTTCGACCGCTTCAAGGACGACCGCATGACGGTCGTTCGCCCCTATATCGAGAAGGGCATGGTGCTGGTGCCGCCCTTCGACGATCCGGCCATCATCGCCGGCCAGGGCACGATCGGCCTGGAGCTGATGAAGCAGGCGAAAGCCCTCGGCGCGGCGCTCGATGCCGTCGTCGTGCCTTGCGGCGGCGGCGGCCTGTCGAGCGGCATCTCCGTCGCCGTCAAGGACGCTTCGCCGCACACGCAAGTCTGGGCGGTCGAGCCGGAGCATTTCGACGACACGCGCCGCTCGCTGGCCAAAGGCGAGCGGGTTTCGAACGAACCCGGACACGTTTCGATCTGCGATGCGCTGCTCACCGCCGAACCCGGCGCCATCACCTTCGAGATTAATCGCCGGAATCTCGCCGGCGCCATCGCCGTCTCCGACAAGGCCGCCGCCCAGGCGATGCGCGACGCCATGGCCCATCTCAAGCTTGTGGTCGAGCCCGGCGGTTGCGTCGCGTTTGCCGCGCTCTCCTCCGGCGAGATCGACCTCGCCGGCAAATGCGTTGCCGTGGTGCTGTCCGGCGGCAATGTCGATTTCGGCACCTATGCGGAAATCATGGCGGCGTAAGAGTACACACGGGAGGCGCCGCGTTCCTTCGCGCCCCCCTCTGTCCTGCCGGACATCTCCCCCACAAGGGGGGAGATTGGCAGCTCTGTCGCCGGCGCCTTTCCTGCAACGTTTGAGATTGGCGAAACCCGGCGCGACATCCGATCTCCCCTCTTGTGGGGAGATGGCCGGCAGGCCAGAGGGGGGCGCTGTCCCGCCAGCTTTAGGCTCTTGTGCGCAAGGTCTTCCGTGCCTATCAGTCCAGCGTTCGCCTGAAGCGCACCAGCGCCACGCCGGCAAACAGCGCCACGAACACCACCAGCCAGCCGATCTCCGTCGCCACCGCCGGCAGCGCGGCGCCCTTCAGCATGACCGCGCGGGTGATGCGCAAAAAATGCGTCAGCGGGAAGATCTCGCCGAAAGTCTGCGCCCAGCCCGGCATGCCGCGATACGGGAACATGAAGCCCGACAGCATGATCGAGGGCAGGAAGAAGAAGAAGGTGAGCTGCAGCGCCTGCATCTGCGTGCGCGCGATCGTCGAGATCGTGTAGCCGAGCAGCACCAGCGACAGCACGAACACCAGCACGGACGACAGCAGCAGCGACAGCGACCCCATGAAGGGAATGGCAAACAGGAGCTTCGCCGCCGCCAGCACCACCACCACCTGCACCGCCCCTACCACCAAGTAGGGCAGCACCTTGCCCATCATGATCTCGAGCGGGCTCGACGGCATGGCCAGCAGGTTTTCCATCGTGCCGCGCTCGGTCTCGCGCGTCAGCGCGATCGAGGTCATCATCACCATCGTCATCTGCAGGATGACGCCGAGCAGGCCGGGCACGATGTTGTACTGCGAGATGCCTTCGGGATTGTAGCGCCGGTGCACGACGACATCGAGCTGGCCGCGCGCTGCCTCCTTGGCCGCTTCCTGCGTGCCCTGCGCCCTGAGCAGCGCCTGGCTGGCTATGGTGCCGAGGGTCGAGATGGCGCCGCTGGCCACCGCCGGGTCGGTGGCATCGGCCTCGATCAGGATCTGCGGGTTGTCGCCGCGCTCCACCCGTCGGCCGAAATCGGCGGGGATTGTGACGACGAAGGAGACGTCGCCGCGCGCCATCAGGAACTCGGCTTCCTCGGCACTTTGCGCGACACGGTCGAAGCGGTAGTAGCCCGTCGTCTGCAGCGCCGAGACCATGGCCCGCGTGTAGGGGTCGCTGCTGGTCGCCACAAGCGCTGCCGGCAGGCTCTTCGGGTCGTTGTTGATCGCATAGCCGAACAGCACCAGCTGGATCAGCGGCACGCCCAGCATCATGGCGAAGGTGATGCGGTCGCGCCGCATCTGGATGAATTCCTTGATCAGCAGCGCGCCGAGCCTGGCGAAGGAGAACACCGCGTTCATGCCATGTTGTCCTTCGAGCCGGACATGAACTGGATGAACACATCCTCGAGGCTGGTCTCGCCGGGCTTCACCGTGACGCCCTTGTGCTCCTTCTCGACATCGGCGAGCGCCTTTTCCAGCGCCGCCTTGTCGGAGCCGACGACATGCAGCGTCGCGCCGAACGGCGCCACCTGGTCGACGCCGGGCCGGCCCTCCAGTGCCTCGGCCACCTGGTCGAGCCGCGGCCCCTGCAAGACGAAAGTGGTCAGCCCGGCATTCTTCACCACCTCGTCCACGGTGCCGGTGGCGAGCATCTTGCCGTAGGAGATGTAGCTGATGCGGTGGCAGCGCTCGGCCTCGTCCATGTAGTGGGTGGAGACGAGCACGGTCAGCCCGCCGGCGGCGAGGCGATGGATCTCGTCCCAGAACTCGCGCCGCGCCTTCGGGTCGACGCCGGCCGTCGGCTCGTCGAGCAGCAGCAGCTTCGGCTCGTGCATGATGCAGGCGGCCAAGGCCAGCCGCTGCTTCCAGCCGCCGGAAAGCGTGCCGGCCAGCTGGTTGCGGCGGCTCGCCAGGCCCAGGTCTTCCAGCGTCCTTGCCACATATTGCTCGACCGGCCTCAACCGGTAGAGCCGCGCCACGAATTCGAGGTTCTCGCCGATCGTCAGGTCCTCGTAGAACGAGAATTTCTGCGTCATGTAGCCGACTTCGCGCTTGATCTTGAGCGCGTCGCTGCGGATGTCGAAGCCAAGCACCGTGCCGTCGCCCTCGTCCGGCGTAAGCAGCCCGCACATGATGCGGATGGTCGTCGTCTTGCCCGAGCCGTTCGGCCCGAGGAAGCCGACGATCTCGCCTTCGGCCACCGTCATCGTCACATGGTCGACGACGGTCTTGTCGCCGAAGCGCTTGACCAGACCGCGGACGTCGATGGCGTTCATTGCCCGAGATCCGCGAGATCGACATCGACGATCTGGCCGGGCTGCAAGGGCCCGGCATTGCCGTCAGGCCGCGCTTCGACCAGATAGACCAGCTTCTGCCGGTTCTCCAGCGAGTAGATCACCGGCGGCGTGAATTCCGGATCGGGCGAGACATAGCTGACGCGTGCTTTGAGCCCCGTCCCGCAGCCGTCGCAATGGACGTTGAGTTCGGTGCCGACCTTGACAGACGAAAAAGCGCTTTCCGGCACATAGACGCTGAGCTTCACGGCGCCGTCCGGCAGCACCGAGATCACCGGCGCGGTCGGCCCGGCTGTGTCGCCGGGATTGCGGATGACGTCGTTGACGCGGCCGGGCGAGGGCGCCGTCAGCACCCGCTTCGACAGCCGCCACTCGGCCTGCTCCAGGGTCGACCGCGCCTGCTTGACCTGGTTGTCGGCGGCCTTGATGGTCTCGACCCGCGCCGGCAGGTTGCCGACGGCGAGATTGGCTTCCGCCTGGCCGACCTGGGCATTGGCCGTCTCCAGCGAAGCCGAAGCGGTGTCGTAGTCGGCCTGGGTGCCGGTGCCCCGCTTGTAGAGGTCGCTCGCCCGGTCGTATTTGCGCTTGGCGTCGGCGGCCTGGGCTTTGGCCATGTCGACCTCGGCCTTGAGCACCGCGATTTCCTCGGGGCGCTTGCCGACCTGCAGGTCGGCAAGCTGCGCCTGTGCCTGCGCAAGCGCGGCTTTAGCCTGCGCCACCTCGATCTTGGCGTCGGCGTCCTCGAGCGTCGCCACCGCCGTGCCGTTCTCGACGCGATCGCCGCGCCGGACCGTCACCGTCGCCACCTGGGCCACTTCGATCGGCGCCATCAGCACATATTCGCCTTCGACATAGCCGACGGCCAAGGGCGCCGCCGGCGCGCAGGCGCCGAACAATTGGGCCGCGAGCGGCAGCGAACAGAGAAAGCTCATGATTTGCCCTTCTTGCCGGCGCGCGCATCGCGCGCCGCCAGCATTGCCCTGAAATTGCCGGTCGTGACCGCCACCACCTTGGCGGCCTCTTCATTGCCGATCTCGCGCCAGCCCATCCGGCGCATCACCGCCTCGCGGCCGATGCGGAAATAAATGACCTGGCCGATCATGGTGAAGACGGTGAGCTTGGTCGCTTCGCTCTCGGCCGGTTCGCCGGTCGCCTGTTCCCAGATATGGCACAGCCGCCGGTGCGCCGGCTCGAACACGCCGGCATAGATGCGGTCGAGCGCGGCGGTCGGGTGCGAGAGCTCGCGAAGTACGAATTGTACGATCTCGCCCGCTTGCGGACTGGCCACGACGAAGCCCGCCATCCGCTCGAGCGCTATGAAAAGCTGGGCCCGGGCTGCTTCCGGGTCCAGGGGCGCCGCTGCTTGCACGCCGCCCAGCGCCTGGCCGGCGATCCCCTGGATGGTGTCGACGATAAAATCGGCGGCGGCGGCGCGCAGGCCTTCCTTGCCGCCGAAATGATAGGCGATGGAGCCGATATTGGCTTTGGCCTCGGCCGCGATCTCGCGCGTCGAGGTGCCGTCGAAACCTTGCCGCCCGAACAGCTTGAGCGCGGCGTGCACAAGCGCCGTTCGCGTCTGCTCCGCAGTGGTGGCCTCGCGCGGCTGCCTTTTCAGGCCTGAGTGCTTGTTCATGGGTCAACTTTAATCAATCGATTGATTAAAGTCAAATTTGACCTCGGCTCGGCTTGCCTTCTCGACCCTCACAGGCTTTAGTGCCCGGCCATGGGCAAGGAAGTCGAGCGTAAGTTCCTGGTCTCCGGTCCGGCCTGGCGCGACAGGGTCGAGGCGGAAATCCGCATTCGCCAGTTCTATGTCGCCGCCCAGCCCGGCCGCACGGTGCGCGTACGCATCAGCGACGGGCGCTCAGCCAGGCTGACGCTGAAGTTCGGCGACAGGGCGCGCGAGCGCGACGAGTTCGAATATTCGATCCCGCTTGCCGAGGCCGAGGAATTGATGGGGTTTGCCATCGGACGTGTCATCGAGAAGACACGCCACCATGTTAGACACCGCGGCTATCTCTATGAAGTCGATGTTTTCGGCGGAAAGCTCGCGGGGTTGGTGATCGCGGAGCTGGAGACGCCGGAGGACGTATCTGACGAAATGCTGCCCGACTGGCTCGGTCGCGAGGTCACCGGCGAGTCGAGATTCTACAACGCGTCGCTGGCCCTCGGGGGGATTCCGGAGATCGCCGCATGAGCTTCCGCATCGATCCGCGCTTGCCGCTGACCGGCGAGGTCAGGCGCATATTGGCCGACGAGATTGGCAAGGCAATCGCCCATCTCGAGATGGCACGCGAGAAGCCGGAGCAGGGGCTGCACAAATGCCGCAAGCGGCTGAAGAGCGTGCGCGCCTTGCTGCGCCTGGTTCGTTCCGGGGACGAACCGTTCTGCCAGACCGAGAACGAATGCTATAAGCAGGTATCGGCGCTGCTGGCCGGGCCACGCGAGGCAACCGCCTTGATCGAAACCGTCGATCGCCTGGCCGATGCCTTTCCGGAACAATCCGCCGGCGGCGGTCTCGATCCCGTGCGCGAGCGGCTGGTGCTGCGCCAGCATGAGCTCCATGCCGGTCCCGGCCTCGACGCCGCCATCAATGCGGCGACCGCCGCTTGCCGGGAAGGCCTGGAGCGCATCGACAGGCTGGCGCTGCCCGACCAGCCGGAACAGGCCGCCGACATCCTCGCCGACGGCGCCCGCGCCATCTTGCGGCGGGCGAAGAAGGCGCTCGACAAGGCGGAGTCGCGCGGCGAGGACGAGGATTTTCACGACCTGCGCAAGGCGGCCAAGACGCATTCCATGCATCTGTCGCTGCTCGGCCGCCTGTGGCCGACGCCGATCAAGGGGCGCCGCAAGGCGGTCGACAGGCTCGGCGAGCAGCTCGGCGAATTGCACGACGTCTTCGTCATGCGCGCCCTGCTCGCCGCCGAAGGCGAGCCGCTCGGCTCCGCCGAGGACACGAAGCTGCTGCGCAAGCTGCTGAAGCGCTCCGAAAAGAGCCTGACCAAGGCCTGCCTCGCCGATGCCGCCGAGCTGTTCGGCGACAGTCCGAAACGCTCGGCCAAAAAGCTCGCCCGCAAGGCGCGCGACGATCTCGCCGGACCGCAGGAAGAAGCGAAAGCGGCTTAAGGTCTTCCCTTCTCCCCTTGTGGGAGAAGGTGGATCGGCGCGCAGCGCCGAGACGGATGAGGGGTGCTCCAGCTTGGCCAACGCGCTCGTCTAAAGCCGCAATCGCCAACGTTTCATTCCCTGGAACACCCCTCATCCGTCGCCTTCGGCGACACCTTCTTCCACAAGGGGAGAAGGGACAGAGCTACGCCGGCAGCGCCCGTTTCTCCTTCGCCGCTCGAGCGCCCGCATCCCTCGGATGCGGACCGATCGGCATGATCGCCGGAAACGGCGTCGCGCCGAAAGCAAAGGTCCATTTGTAGCCGGTGAGCTGGTCCTCCGGCGTGGTGTGCTGGTCGTGATGGGCAAGCAGCCTGGCGCGCTCGGCGAGCTCCTCGGCCTCTCGCCGCAGCATCTCCGCCGTTTGCGGCCGCATGCGCCTGGAAAAGCTGATGAAGGTCGCGCCCTGCTCCATATGGCCGATCGCCCAGCCGACAAAATTCTTGTTGGTCATCTCGAAATGCCGCTTCAGCGGTCCCTCGAAATCCCACTGGATCGGCGTGTCGACGAGCAGCCTTGCCGAGAGGCCGCGCCCCAGCGCCACCAGCCCGAGCTCCTCGAGATCGCGCAGATAGAGGAACATCGAAGCCTCGCTCAGGCCCTGCGAGCGCATGATGCCTTCGGCCGTGAATTTCTCCGACAGCATGATGAAGACGAAGAGCAGCGCCGGCCGCGCCGCCAGGCGGCGCTCGATCTCCGGCCCGACGCGGTTGGCCGGTCCCGGTCCCCGGTTCATCGCGCCGAGCACGTTCTCCAGCTCGACATCGGCTGCGGCGCAGATCTCCATCAGCCGGTCGAGCTTGCAGTTCCGCTCATGGAAGATGCGCTTCACCGTCGGCTCGGAAATGCCCATGCGCTCGGCCAGCGTCCGGTAGGTCAGGCCCTTGGCCTTCAGCGTCCGTTTCAGCGCCTCGAAGATCGGGCCGTTCATGGAATGCGCCTCATTCATCCGTTTTGGTATCGAAGAACGATACTAGTCTTGTTCCGGCTTCCGGGAAAGTATCGAAAATACTAGCTCTCCGCCGTCATTACAGGAGAGTACCCATGAAACGTCTCATCGCCTCAACCGTCGTCGCAACGATCGCCGCATCTGTCGCGCAGGCCGGCGAGCTCTGGCGCGCCACCGGCTTCGAGCAGCCGGAATCCGCGCTTGTCGATGCCGCCCACGACCGCATCGTCGTCTCCAACATCGCCGGCAATCCCGGCGAGGCGGACGGCAATGGCTACCTGTCGCTCCTGTCGATGGACGGCAAGGTCATCGCCCGCCACTGGGTGGACGGCATGGACGCGCCCAAGGGCATGGCGATCGCCGGTGGCAGGCTCTACGCCGCCGACATCACCAAGGTGCGCATCGTCGATCTCGCCAGCGGCAGACTGGTCGAGACAATCGACGTGCCCGGCGCCGTGTTCCTCAACGACATGACCCAGGACAGCGCCGGCAAGGTCTATGTCAGCGACATGCTGGCCGACACGATCTACCGCATCGACGGCGACAGGCCGGAATTGTTCGTCAAGGATGCGCTGCTTGCCTCGCCCAATGGTGTGTTCGCCGATGGCGGCAGGCTGATCGTCGCGTCCTGGGGCAAGGGCATCAACAAGACCGACTTCAGCACCGCCGAGCCGGGCGGCTTGCTGTCGGTCGACCTCGCCACGAAGAAGGTCACGCCCCTGCCGGGCGCTCAAGAATTCGCCGACCTCGACGGCGTCATCGCCATTGGCGACACCATCTACGCCACCGCCTACATGACCGGCACGCTTTACAGCTACAAGCCCGGCGGCGCGCCGGAAGCGGTGGCGCACTTCAAGCCCGGCAGCGCCGACATCGGCACCGACGGTGAGAAGATCTTCGTGCCGCTGATGGGCGAAGGCGAGGTCGTAGCGCTGTCGCTGGATTGAGCCACGCGGCTGTGGAGAAGCCTTGAAATGCCGGCGGGGCAGCGCCCCCCTCTGGCCTGCCGGCCATCTCCCCTTCAAGGGGGGAGATCGGATGTTGCGCGGCTTTCGCCAATCGCCGACGTCGCCTCGATCAGTCGCTGTCGGCTACCACCTTGCGTCGCTGCAGCAGGCGCGCCGCAAGCCAGCACAGCATGGCCCATGCGAAGCCCGCGCACCAGCCGGCAAGCACGTCGGACGGCCAGTGCACGCCGAGATAGACGCGGCTGGCGCCGACCAGCACGGTGGTGAGCACGGCAAGGCCGAGCACGAAGACCTTGGTCGTCCGGTCCGGCAGGAATCGGGCCGCCAAGGAACCAAGTGTCAGATAGGTCACCGCCGACAGCATCGCGTGGCCGCTGGGGAACGAGAGCGAAGTCTCGGTGACAAGATGCGAGACGAGATCGGGGCGCGGCCGGTCGACCTCGAATTTGAGCAGGCTGGAAAGCACTTGCCCGCCCGCCACGGCCGCGAACATGAACAGAGCTGTCAGGGGTCTGCGGATCAAGAGCAGATAGACGATCGTCGCCGTCGTGATCAGCACCAGCACGGCGGTGCTGCCCAGCGCGGTGACGTCGCGCACCGCGCCTTCGAGCCAGGGTGGACCGATCGGACTGTCCGGCTGCCCGGCATGGCGGAAGGCAAGCAGGATTTCCGTATCGAAGGCATGTGGCGTCGTGGCGCGCGCCACCTCAATGAGCTCCACCAGGCCCCATAGACCGCCGGCGATCGCCAGCCCGGCTAGCAGCACTGGGAATTCCATTTTGTTGAAGAGCGCGTTGGCGGTCGATTTCATTCGGGCCCCTGGGTCCAGCTAATGCATGTCTCCCGAAAGTGGGAACCGGTTTCGGGACAAAGACATGCGTAAGATCAAGAACCTAAAGCGCATGGAGCGAATCTGAAGGATCGCGACGCGCTTTAGAGTCGTTGCATATAGGGCCCGAGCGTGATCAGCGCGACGGCGGCGATCGCCAGCACCACGCCTGTCGTTTGCAAAGCATTTAGCCGCTCGCCGAAGAAGGCGAGCGCCACGGCATTGACCGAGACGAGCTGGATCACCGCCGACAGGCTGAACGACACCGACATGCCGAACTCGCGCACCAGCCGCAGCATGATCAGATTGCCGGCCGTGTAGAGCGCCAGCGTCAAAAGGAGCTTGGCCAGGCTCGGCGCCATCCCCCAATGCTTGGCCGCCATCGCCGCCAGCAGGAACATCACCGTCGAAATGCCGAGCTGCGCCAGTCCCCAGAAGCCCACCCTGCCGTCCCCTTCTTGAAGCGCCGTCGCCACGCCGGCCGCAGCCCTTGTTTCCGAAGCGGGCGAAACCGTCAAGCCGGCGGTGGAGGATAGGGCAAGGGGGCCGTCATCGACAGCTTCGCCAAATCACCGAAGCCATGTCACGAAAATGTGATCGGCGCGCTTTAGGGGTCGGAAGGTCAAAATCTCAGCCACCTCAGAAGCCAGAGGAATCCCATGACCGTCACCCCTGAGACCCGCTTCCGCACCAGCCAGCTCGAGGAAAATGACGGCCCGCCCGTCAACCCGACCGACAACCGCACCATGGGCGAGATCATCTCCGCGCGTTTCTCGCGCCGCGGCTTTCTCATGGGCTCGCTGGCCGTCTCGGCCATTGCCGCCACCGTCAGCCCGCTGGCCCTGATCGCCGCCGACGAGGCGCGCGCCGCAGAGGCTTCGGCTTTCAAGTTCGACGAGCTCGAGACCGGCATCGACGACAAGCACCATGTCGCGCCGGGCTATGACGCCGACGTGCTGTTGCGCTGGGGCGATCCGCTGTTCGCCGACTCGCCGGTGTTCGATCCGGCAAAACAGTCGGCCGAAGCCCAGGCCAGGCAGTTCGGCTACAACAACGACTATGTCGGCTATATCCCGATCGACGGCTCGGCCGAGCACGGCTTGCTGGTGGTCAATCACGAATACACCAACCCGCATCTGATGTTCCCCGGCATCGTCTCGATCGTCGAGAAGGACGGCAAGAAGGCCGCCGAGGTGGCGCCGCTCTCGAAGGAGCAGGTCGATGTCGAGATGGCGGCGCATGGCGGCACCATCGTCGAGATCCGCAAGCAGGGCGGCAAGTGGCAGGTGGTGCGCGGCGGCAAGCTCAACCGGCGCATCACCTCCAACACCGAGATGGCGCTGTCCGGCCCGGTCGCCGGCCATGATCGCGTCAAGACCAATGCCGATCCGTCCGGCGCCAAGGTCATCGGCACCGTCAACAACTGCGCCGGCGGCGTCACGCCCTGGGGCACCTATGTGATGGCCGAGGAGAACATCCATGGCTATTTCTCGGGCGAATTGCCGGAAGGCCACGGGGAGGCCGCCAACTACAAGCGGCTCGGCATTCCGGAAGGCGCCTATGAGTGGGGCGCGCATTACGACCGCTTCGACCTCGCCAAGGAGCCGAACGAGCCGAACCGGTTCGGCTGGATCGTCGAGGTCGACGTCAACGATCCGGCCTCGGTGCCGCGGAAGCGCACCGCCATGGGCCGCTTCAAGCATGAGGGCGCCGAATCGATCGTCGCCAGGGATGGCCGCGTCGTCTTCTATCTCGGCGACGACGAACGCTTCGACTATGTCTACAAATTCGTCACTGCCGGTAAGTTCAATCCCGATGACCGCGCGGCCAACATGAACCTGCTCGACGACGGCACGCTGCACGTGGCCAAATTCGCCGAGGACGGCTCGGTCGAATGGATGCCGATCGTGTTCGGGCAGGGCCCGCTGACGGCCGAGAACGGTTTTGCGTCCCAAGCCGACGTTCTCATCGAGACGCGGCGCGCCGCCGACCTGCTCGGCGCCACCAAGATGGACCGGCCGGAGGACATCCAGCCCAATGCCGGCAACGGCAAGGTCTATGTCATGCTGACCAACAATTCCAAGCGCAAGGCCGAGCAGGTCGACGCCGCCAATCCGCGCGCCGGCAACGCCTTCGGCCACATCATCGAGATCGTCGAGGAGGGTGGTGACTTCGCGGCGACCAAGGGCAAATGGGAAGTGCTGTTGAAATGCGGCGATCCTTCCGTGGCCGATGTCGGCGCCACCTTCTCCACCGCCACCACTGCCCATGGCTGGTTCGGCATGCCGGACAATTGCGCCGTCGATTCCGCCGGACGCCTGTGGGTCGCCACCGACGGCCAGGGCCCGAAGGCCACCGGCCGCACCGATGGCCTGTGGGCGGTCGACACCGAGGGTGCCGCGCGGGCGACATCGAAACTGTTCTTCCGCGTGCCGATCGGCGCCGAGATGTGCGGCCCGCTGTTTTCGCCGGACGACCAGACCGCTTTCGTCGCCGTCCAGCATCCGGGCGATGGCGGCGAGGACTGGGAAGGCTTCGGCCGTCCGTCCTATTACGAAGACCCGTCGACCCGCTGGCCGGACTTCAAGCCGGACATGCCGGTACGGCCGTCGGTCGTTGCGATCACGAAGCAGGGCGGCGGCAAGATAGCGGTGTGATGCGCTAAGGTAGCGCAGACGCTGGGGACTGGCGGAAGCCTCTCCAACGTCGTCATTCCAGGGCGAAGCTCCGTCGCGGAGACCCTGGAATCCATTCCGTTACCTCGGGCGTCGGGCGCAGCGGCGTAGAATTCTGCATCATAGCGGCGCGTCGAAGTCACGGAATGGATCCTCGGGTCTGCGCTGCGTCGCTGCGCTCCTTGCTCCGCCCGTGGATGACGAAGCCGGCGTCTCACCCCGCCCGCTGAACCACCGCGATGTTCATCGCACTGCGCAAGCGGAAGCCGATCGACTCGTAGAGCCTGATCGCCGCGGCATTGTTGGCAAAGGCGTGCAGATATGGCACCTCGCCGCGCGCCGTGATGCGGTTGGCCACGAACAGCGATAACAGCCTAGCGAGACCGCCGCCGCGAAAATCCGGATGCGAGCACACGCCGCTGAGTTCCGAATGGCGGGGCTGCTTCATCCGCTCGCCGGCCATCGCGGCCAGTCTGCCGTCGATCTTCACGCCCCAGAATTCGCCAAGGCTCAAGGCTTCCAGCGTGAACGGGCCAGGCTTCGTCAGCGAGGCGAGCGCAAGCATCTCGGCCGCGTCTTGCCGCATCAGTTGCTCGATCCGATCATCGGCGACCGTTTGCAAAGCTTGCTCGGCAATCATCTGCACGGCATCGGCGGTCATCGTCGCGACAAGCGTGTCCGGCAGGACAATGCTGTCGGCCTGGGCCAGGATGACGGTCTCGCCGGCGGGAACGAGCCTTCCGAGCGCGTGCAGGCTTTCCGGATCGTCCGTTGCCGTGGCGGCGAACGGAATGATCGATGGCCGGTACCGGCGCGCGAGATCATCACCCTCAGCGAAAGTCCTTTGCCGCGTTTCGAGCGCGCTCCAAACGGGGCGGTCGAGGATATGCTTCATGGCGTGGTGATCCTTTCGGCGCGGCGATCGAGCGGCGTCGCGGCCAGACGATCCTCGATGGCGGCAAGCTGGCTAAGCAGCGGTCCGGAAAGATCGGCGCACAGATCCGCCACGGCATTTTCGATGCTCGGCCAGATCTCCCGCTTCGCCTGCTCGACCAGCCGCCTGCCGTTGCGGCTCAGCGAAACGATCCTGCGCCGCTGGTCGTCTTCCGAAGGGTTGACCTCGACCAGGCCCAGTTCGGCAAGCAGCGCCACGCTGCGCGTCACGCCCGGTTGCGCGACACCGAGGGATTGCGCCAGCTCACCGACCGGCAGCGGACCCAGCCTGTCGAGCGCGGCGAGCAGCGGGTACTGGCTCGACTGGATGCGCACGTCCAGGCGGTCGAGCACGCGCTGCGTATCGGCCTGCAACTGCTCGCCGATGCGCTTCATCCGGCTGCCGAGGCAGAGAAAGCCGAGGGATCGAAGGACGTCTTCCATAGCACCATCCGCCTCATATTGATAACTTGATATATAACATCACATGGAAATATCAAGCCGACGCGCATGGCGCGTTTCCGATGGACGATATGGACGCCTTCGGACGTTTGCCCTTCATTCGCCGTCAATTGCATCCTATATCGCGCTGGCGCGAGGTGGCCGGCAGCGGTCGCCAGCGATTCGCGACCTGAGGGCGGCAGGTCATCCATTCTTGGCACGCGGAGCTCATGGCGCCCCTGCGTATCTATTTCGACAGGCTTCTCGACGCCGTGGCGCCCAAGGTTCCGCGGCGCGAGTTGACGGATGCCGAGCGCCTGGCGCTGGTGCGCCGCCACGGCGATTTCTCGCTCGCCTATTCCACGGCCGTGCAGCAGAAACTGTCCTATTTCAGCGATGGCGACGGCTACATAGCCTTCGGCACCAAGATGAGCCGTCATTTCGCGCTTGGCGATCCGGTGGCAGATCCGGCCGACCGTCCGGCTTATATCAAGCGCTTCGTCGAGGCCGCCGGCAGCCCCTGGTTCGTCCAGGTCGGCGCCGACACGGCCAAGGTGCTCTCCGGCCTCGGCTACCAGGTCAATCGCCTCGGCATCGACACCAGGCTGCTTTTGCCGGCGCATGATTTTTCCGGCAAGCGCAACGAGACCGTGCGCTATTCCGAGCGCTGGCTGACGAAGAGGGGTTTTACCCTCGCCGAGGACAAGGGCGACAGGCTGCAGGACGAGATCAAGCAGCTTTCCGCCGACTGGCGCAGGGAGCGCATCATCAAGCGCTGGGAGATGGGGTTCCTCAACCGCCGCTTTTCCGAAGAGCTCGGCGCCGACATGCGCCGCTTCCTCCTGCACAGCCCCGAAGGCCGGCTTCTCGCCATTCTCGATTTCGACCCGCTGTTTCGCGACGGCAAGGTGATCGGCTACACCACCTCCTTCAAGCGCAAGCAGGTCGACGCGACGCCGCATGCCGAAATCGGCTTGACCAAATTCGCCGTCGACCGTTTTCGCGAGGAAGGCGTCTCTGAGGTGACGCTCGGCCTCTCGCCGCTGCTCGACATCGAGCCGAGCGGTTTCGCCGAATCGAGCTTCTGGCGCGGGGCCTTCCAGCGCGCCTACGACTCGCCCTGGGTCAACCGCTCGCGCTTCAACCTGCAGGGCCAGGCCGCGTTCAAACGCCGTTTCCACGGCGTCGAGGAGCCGACCTATATCGCGTTCCGCAAAGGGACTTTCGTGGAAATGCTGGGGCTGCTGCGTCTGCTGAAAGCGATTTAGCGGAGCTATCAAGAGAAGATCACTAGGCGCCGCGATCCTTCACACCCCCTCTGTCCTGCCGGACATCTCCCCCGCAAGGGGGGAGATTGGCAGCTTCGGTGGTCGCGCTCTTCCTGCAACGCTGGCGATTGGCGAAAGCGGGGCAACATCCGATCTCCCCCCTTGCGGGGGAGATGCCCGGCAGGGCAGAGGGGGGTGCTGTCCCGCCGGCATTTCGGATTTTCCTGAGAACCACAGCGACGACGAACGTCGCTCCGTCAGTTCCTCAACCGATACCCGGTCCTGAAAATCCACGCCACGATCGCGATGCAGATGGCCAGGAACAGCAGCGTCATGCCGAGGCTGACGCCGACCGAGACGTCGGCCTTGCCGTAAAAACTCCAGCGGAACCCGCTGATCAGGTAGACGACCGGATTGAACAGGGTGATCGTCTTCCAGATGCCCGGCAGCATATGGATCGAATAGAAGCTGCCGCCGAGGAAGGTGAGCGGCGTGACGATCAAGAGCGGCACCAGCTGCAGCTGCTCGAAGGTCTTTGCCCAGATGCCGATGATGAAGCCGAACAGGCTGAAGGTTACCGCCGTCAGCACCAGGAAGGCGATCATCCAGAATGGGTGCTCGATCCTGAGCGGCACGAACAGCGCCGCGGTGGCCAGGATGATCAGGCCGAGCATGATCGACTTGGTCGCGGCGCCCCCGACATAGGCGATGATGATCTCCAGATAGGAGACCGGCGCCGACAGGAGTTCGTAGATCGAGCCGACGAATTTCGGGAAATAGATCGCGAAGGAGGCGTTGGAGATCGATTGCGTCAGAAGCGACAGCATCATCAGGCCCGGCACGATGAAGGCGCCGTAGGCGATGCCGTCGATCTCGGTGATGCGCGAGCCGATGGCCGAGCCGAAGACGACGAAATAGAGCGATGTCGAGATGACCGGCGAGATGATGCTTTGCAGCACCGTTCGGAAGGCGCGCGCCATCTCCATCCGGTAGATCGCCCATACCGCACGAAAATTAGGGGCAGCGCGCAGGGTCATGGCTCTTGCCTCAGAAGACTGACGAAGATCTCTTCGAGCGAGCTGTTCTTGGTGTCGAGGTCGCGGAACTGGATGCCGGCCGCCTCGAGGTCGCGGATCAGCGAGGCGACGCCCGGACGGTCGCTCTGGTTGTCATAGGTGTAGGTGAGCTGGCTGCCGTCGTCCGACAGCTCCAACGAATAGTGGGAAAGCCCGTCCGGAACGGCGGCAAGCGGCGCGCGCAGCTCCAGCTTCATCTGCTTGCGGCCAAGCTTGCGCATCAGCTCGGCCTTGCCTTCGACCAGGATGATCTCGCCCTTGTTGATGACGCCGACGCGGTCGGCCATCGCCTCGGCCTCTTCGATGTAATGCGTGGTGAGGATGATGGTGACGCCGTCCTCGCGCAGGCGCCGCACCATCGCCCACATGTCCTGGCGCAATTCGACGTCGACGCCGGCCGTCGGCTCGTCGAGGAACAGCACACGCGGCTCGTGCGACAGCGCCTTGGCGATCATCAGCCGGCGCTTCATGCCGCCGGACAGCGTGATCGCTTTGGAATCCTTCTTGTCCCACAGCGAGAGGTCGCGCAGCACCTTTTCGACGAAGGCCGCGTTGGACGCCTTACCGAACAGGCCGCGGCTGTAGTTCACCGTCGCCCAGACCGTCTCGAAGGCGTCGATGGTGAGCTCCTGCGGCACCAGCCCGATCAGGCTGCGCGCGGCGCGATAGTCCCGGCCTATGTCGTGGCCATCCACCGTGACCGTGCCCGACGAGCGGTTGACGATGCCGCAGACGATCGAGATCAGCGTGGTCTTGCCGGCGCCGTTCGGCCCGAGCAGCGCGAAGATCTCGCCGCGCTCGATGTCGAGATTGATTTCCTTCAGCGCCTTGAAGCCGGTGGCATAGGTTTTCGTGACACCGGAGATCGAGATGATGGATGACATGCTGAAATACGGCCGGCTGGAAAAGGTGTTCTCATATAGGTCGGATGTCGCCCGGTGCAACTGTGAATCGACGCTGTTGCTGACAGTTCTGGACAGGGAGTGCCGTGGAGATTGGCCAAAACGCCCACTCGTCGTCATCCACGGGCGGAGCAAGGAGCGAAGCGACGCAGCGCAGACCCGAGGATCCATTCCGCGACTTCCGAGCCTTCGCAGCGGTGCAGAATTCTGCTCCGCTGCATCCTTCGATCAAAGTCACGGAATGGATTCCAGGGTCTGCGCGACGCCGCTTCGCGGCTGCTCCGCCCTGGAATGACGAAGTTGGGGGGCTTCAGCAAATCGCGAGCGTTTGCGCTGATTTATTTCACGGAAATGACGGCCAAAGTCTTGCCGGCTGCAACCTTTCAAAATCCCTGCGTCGAACGTCGAACAACTAACCCTGCCCGGTCCAAAACGCGATCTCCTGCGCCTTGGTCCTGAGCTCCGTCTTCAGCCACTGGTCGTCGTCGTCGAGGTAGCTCCACGGCGTTCTGCCCTGCGCCCGCATCTCGCGGATATAGGAACGGTAGCGGTAGTGGCTGTAGACCGACATCGCATAGGTGGCATAGGCGGCGGCGAGCTTCCTGTGGCCGCGCACGATCACCAGGTTCTCGTCGTTCTTCTGGCTCGCCGGCGCCGAGAAATTGTGGCTGCCGGTCACCACCACGCAGTCGTTTGAATGCGGGTCGGTCACCAGGATCTTCGAATGCACGATGGCGTGGCCGATCTGCGACAGGAAGGTGCGCCGGTTGACCTCGGCGATCCACGGTCCGAGCGGCGTGTCGAGGCCCTGCGGCTGCGCGACCGCGTAGCGGTCGGGCGTGAATTTCCGGTCGCTGCTCACCAGGTCGATGTCGAGGAAGTTCTGTTCGGTGCCGCCCTCGTCCGTGCCCAGCGTCGAGACCACGCCGCGCACATACATGCCCTTTTCCCTGGCGCGCTGCCCGGCCAGCGTGTGCAGTCCCTGCTTGCCCGGCGTGAACATCAAAAACAGCACCGCCTGTTTGGCGGAGGCGATGACGTCGCGCAGCGCCGCCATGTCGGCGCCATCCGAGGTGCGGGTGAACCACACCGTCGCCTTGGCGGTCCCGACCGTGAAGGTTTTCGGCGCGTCGTTGTCCGCCATCAGCGCCGGCGTGAAATTGGCCGGGTCGGTCTTCGGCGGCGAGGCGTCCTTGAGCAGGTCCCAATGCTTGCGGAAATGCTCCGCCACCGCCGCGTCCTCGATCAGAAGGCCGTTGTTGACCTGCGTGCACAGGCCGGTCGTGCTCCAGTTGGTGCTTCCGGTCCACGCCATCTTCGGCTCGCCGTCTTGCGACACCACGACGAATTTGTTGTGGCCGAGGCCTTTCGATTTCAGCATCCGGTCGATGGTCGGAATGCCATGGTCGTTGAGGTTCTTGCGCGCGTCCTTGTTGCCGTCGCCGCTTTTGTCGGAGCCGTTGGCGAGGATGAGATGGAGCCGCGGCCCGAGCCCGATCAGCGCCGTCTCCAGCGTCGCGTCGCCGAGCTCGTAGAGCGCGGCATGCAATTCGTCGCCGGCGCCTTGCGTCAGCCCGACCATGCGCAGCCCGAGATCGCCTTCCAGGAAAGCGCGGAATTTTGCGTCGCCATTGGTCTGCAGGCTCTTCTTGAAGGCCGCGGGCGACAGCTTGTTCTTGGCCATGTAGCGGGCGACGAATTGCGACAGCACCAGGCCGCGGTTGAAGTAGCAGGAAAAGCCGCCGCCGGCGTTGGTGGCGAGTGTCGCCCAATCCGTCCAGTCGCTCGACACGCCCTTGGTCAGCGGCTTGCCGGGGCCGGCGCTCATCATCGCGGTCACCCGGTAACGCACGACATTGCCGACATCGGCCGCGTGGTCGGTCCAGTTGAAGCGCTGGAACGGCCACACATCCGACGGCCGGTGGTCGCCCGATTTCGGCTTGTCCTTGGGGAAGCCGACGCGGTTCTCCACCGGCTCGATCCTCTCGCTCGCGCCGGCCTTGCGGCCGCGTTCGAGCAAAAAACCCCGGCATCCGGCGATGAAGTCGCTGGGCGCCCAGGCGACGAAGGCGTCGTCGCCATTGGTGTAGACGGAGATTTTTATATCGATGGCCATCTGTCGTTCCTCCCCATCCGTCGTTGTTCCCAAAGCGCGGCCGGCATGTCCGGCCCATCAATGCAGCCAACAAGAATCCGCCCGGGAAGCACGGCCCGGATCAGCTGAAACAGAATGTTCGAAAGGTGACGGCGATGATTATGTGGCGGCAGAAGATCGGATGTCAATGTTTTGCAGCGTCAAGTATAATTCTATGAACTGCTTCACATTGTGTTCCGTTTGCCAGCAAAACAAAGGGCGGATGGTTTCGCGTACCATCCGCCCCAACCTCGTCATTCCAGGGTCTGCGCGTCGCTTCGCTCCTTGCTTCGCCCGTGGATGACGACTGGCTGGCGTTTCGGCCAATCGCCAAGGCATGCCGCCTGCCCCACGCGGACTCATACCCGACGATCGAAAGATACCAACCTCGTCATTCCAGGGCGGAGCAGCCGCGAAGCGGCGTCGCGCAGACCCTGGAATCCATTCCGTGACCTGAGCCATGGAATGCGGCGGAGCAGAATTCTGCACCGCCGCAACGCTCGGACGTCACGGAATGGATCCTCGGGTCTGCGCTGCGTCGCTTCGCTCCTTGCTCCGCCCGTGGATGACGATCGCGATGGGCGTTTCGGCCGATCTACAAGGCATGCCACCCGCCCAAGTAGACACATACCCGATGATCGGAATCCCTGTCTTTCAGCTCTTGCTGGAGGCCATCACGAGCGCCGGCTTCTCGCTGTAAAGCTTGGGGAACAGCGCCTTCAAATTCTCGATCTTGGGCAGGTCGTTGTAGACGATATACGGATAGGTCGGGTTCAGCGTCAGGAAATCCTGATGGTAATCCTCGGCCGGGTAGAAGGTCTTGCCGGTCTCGAGCGTGGTGACGATCGGCTTGCCGAACACCTTGGCCTTGTCGAGCTGGGCGATATAGCTCTCGGCGACCTTCTTCTGCTCGTCATTCTCGGCGAAGATCGTCGAGCGGTATTGCGTGCCTGAATCCGGACCCTGGTAGTTCAACTGCGTCGGATTGTGCGCGACCGAGAAATACACCTGCAGCAGCTGGCCATAGGTCACCTTCGACGGGTCGTAGGTGATCTCGACGGATTCGGCGTGCCCCGTGCGGCCGCTGCCGACCACCTCATAGACGGCGTTTTCGGCGCTGCCGCCGGTATAGCCGGACACGGCCTTGCTGACGCCCTTGACGTGCTGGAACACGCCCTGCACGCCCCAGAAGCAGCCGCCGGCGAAGATCGCCTTCTCGGTGCCGCTCGCCGCCTTTTCATCCATCGCCGGCGGCGGGATCACCACCGCGTCCTCGGCCGAGCGGGCAGGGCTCTGCCAGAAGACGGCCGCCGCCGCGCTGAGCGCCAGCGCTACCAGCGCGCCCTTGGCAAGGAACGGCCGCGCGGCTTTCTTTTCAATGCCGGTCATGTTGGGTCTCCTTGTTGTCGTTTCACTATATACGAACGAAGCCGCCACGGGGTTCTCACTTTGCCGTGCGGCTGTTCTTGTGAGCGGCGGCGCTCCCCCTCATCCGGCCCTTCGGGCCACCTTCTCCCCGAGGGGGAGAAGAGAGCGCCGGCGCCGACCGCCTCCTCTCCCCGGTGGGGAGAGGTCGGATTGCCCCGAATTGCTCTTCGCAATTCGGTCGGCAATCCGGGTGAGGGGGCGTGCCAAGCTCATCTCACTGCGCGGTGCCATCCGCCGGCTTCATCGCATCCGTGGCCGGCTTCATGGCGTCGGTCGCCGGCTTCATCGCCTCGGTGCTCATCGCGTCGGGCTTCATGGCATCGGCGGGCTTCATCGCGTCCGTCGCCGGCTTCATGGCGTCGGTCGCCATCGCATCGGCCGGCTTCATCGCATTGGTCGTGTCGTCGGCGCGGGCGCCGGCGACAAAGACGGACGCGGAAAGCGCGAAGGCGAGCGCCGGCAGCGTGAGGAACTTGGTCATGATAGTCTCCTTGGGTTTTGGCGCGCGGAAGCGGGCCGGGTTATGCGTTGCCGCTGTCATGCGGCCTCGCGCGTAGGGAAAAAGGATCAGTTGGCGGCGGCGGCCAGGATCGGTCCGCCGCCTGGTGCCTGCACCAGCACCGCGGTGTTCAGGCCGCCGGTGGCCGCCGGCAGCGGCAGCGTGGTGGCCTCGCCGTTCCAGCTGCCGAGCTTCGTCAGCGCATGCACGACATTGGCGTGCGGCAGGGTGCGTCCGGTGTTCTCGCCACGCGCCACCGGCACCTCGACGACGCCTCTCGTGTAGCGCACCAGCCAGATGTCGGCGCCGCCGCCCGGCGCCTTGCCGGCGCCGATGCTGACCTTGCCCTGCCCAAGCGAAAGCTCCGGCCCCTGCGTGCGGCCACCTTTGGCGATCAGGCTCTGGATCTCGCCCGGCGCCGCGCCCACCCCGTCGCTTCTGCCGTTCACCACCACTTGCGGCGTGAACGGTCCGTCACGGCCGAGCGACGGCTCGTAGGTCACCTGGCGTTCAGTGAATTCCTTGCGGCCGAACGTGTCCTTCCAGCCGAGATAGTCCCAGTAGGTGACGTTGAACGACAGCGCCAGCACGCCCGGCTGGTCCTTGACCTTGATCAGGTTGGCGTTGGCCGGCGGACAGGACGAGCAGCCCTGGCTGGTGAACAGCTCGACCACGGTGAGCGGCTGCGCAGAAGCTGCGCCGAGCGTGGCCGCGAGCATCGCGCCGGCAAGCAGGACGATCCTTGTTGTCGTTCCGGTCATGGGAAGCAGTCTCCGTTGCGGCTGGTCATGCTCCCATTTCGTCGGGGTGGAGAGGTTCGTTACAGCTTCACCGGTTTGTGATTGGGGGCTTCAGTGCGCAACGTTGGAGGGACAGCACCCCCTCTGTCCTGCCGCAAGGGGAAGATTGGCTGCTTCGTCGTCGGCGTTCTTCCTGCAACGTCGGCAAATTGGCGAAAGCGTTCGCGACATCTGATCTCCCCCCTTGCGGGGGAGATGGCCGGCAGGCCAGAGAGGGGTGCTGTCCCGCCGACATTTCAGCCGACACGAGCACCCACGCCCGAACGTTCGCTGGGGCTGAACAGCTCGAAAACCATGAAATCAACGCCGCGATCCGTCACACCCCCCTCTGCCCTGCCGGGCATCTCCCCCACAAGGGGGGAGATCAGCTAACCCCCGCCGCTTGCCCCTCAACCCGGCCCCTGCTAAAGCGCGCCGCATGACCACCCCGCTCGACCACATCCGCAATTTCTCCATCGTCGCCCATATCGACCATGGCAAATCCACGCTTGCCGACCGGCTGATCCAGCTCACCGGCGGGCTGGAGGCGCGCGACATGAAGGAGCAGGTGCTGGACTCGATGGATATCGAGCGCGAGCGCGGCATCACCATCAAGGCGCAGACGGTGAGGCTGAAATACCGCGCCAACAATGGCGAGGACTATATCCTCAACCTCATCGACACGCCCGGCCATGTCGACTTCGCCTATGAAGTGTCGCGCTCGCTCGCCGCCTGCGAGGGCTCGCTGCTGGTCGTGGACGCAAGCCAGGGCGTCGAGGCGCAGACGCTGGCCAATGTCTACCAGGCCATCGACAACAACCACGAGATCGTCGTGGTGCTGAACAAGGTCGACCTCCCGGCGGCCGAGCCCGAGCGCATCCGCGAGCAGGTCGAGGAGGTGATCGGCATCGACGCTTCCAACGCCGTGCTGATCTCGGCCAAGACCGGGCTTGGCGTTCCCGAGGTGCTGGAGGCGATCGTCCACCAGCTGCCGCCGCCGCGCGAGGGCGACATCGCAGCACCGCTCAAGGCCATGCTGGTTGACAGCTGGTACGACGCCTATCTCGGCGTCATCGTTCTGGTGCGCATCATCGACGGCGTGCTCAAGAAGGGTCAGACCATCCGCATGATGGGCACCGGCGCGAAATATCTCGTCGAGCGCACCGGCGTCTTCACGCCGGCCCGTATCAATGTCGATGAGCTCGGTCCCGGCGAGTTCGGCTTCTTCACCGGTTCGATCAAGGAAGTGGCCGACACCCGCGTCGGCGATACCATCACCGAGGACAAGCGCCAGACCGCGCATGCGCTGCCCGGCTTCAAGCCGGCGCAGCCGGTGGTGTTCTGCGGCCTGTTCCCGGTCGACGCCGCCGATTTCGAGGACCTGCGCGCCGCCGTCGGCAAATTGCGCCTCAACGACGCGAGCTTCTCCTATGAGATGGAAACCAGCGCCGCGCTCGGCTTCGGCTATCGCTGCGGCTTCCTCGGCCTGCTGCATCTTGAGATCATCCAGGAGCGGCTGGAGCGCGAGTTCAACCTCGACCTCATCGCCACGGCGCCGAGCGTCGTCTACCGCCTGAACCTCAATGACGGCTCGGTCAAGGAACTGCACAACCCGGCCGACATGCCCGACGTGGTCAAGATCGCCTCGATCGAGGAGCCGTGGATCCGCGCCACCATCCTGACCCCCGACGATTATCTCGGCGGCATCCTGAAGCTCTGCCAGGACAGGCGCGGCATCCAGGCCGATCTCTCCTATGTGGGCAAGCGCGCCATGCTCACCTACGGCCTGCCGCTCAACGAGGTGGTCTTCGATTTCTACGACCGGCTGAAGTCGATCTCCAAGGGCTACGCCTCCTTCGACTATCACCTGACCGACTATCGCGAGGGCGACCTGGTCAAGATGTCGATCCTGGTCAATGAGGAGCCGGTCGACGCGCTGTCCATGCTGGTGCACCGCACGGCGGCCGAAAAGCGCGGCCGCGCCATGTGCGAGAAGCTGAAGGAGCTGATCCCGCACCACCTGTTCAAGATCCCGATCCAGGCCGCGATCGGCGGCAAGGTCATCGCCCGCGAGACCATCTCGGCGCTGCGAAAGGACGTCACCGCCAAATGCTACGGCGGCGACGTGACCCGCAAGCGCAAGCTGCTCGACAAGCAGAAAGAGGGCAAGAAGCGGATGCGCCAGTTTGGGAAGGTCGATATTCCCCAGGAGGCGTTTATCCAGGCGCTGAAGATGGGGGATTGAGGGCTGGTTGGCGCGCGGAGCACTCAGTTAGCGCATCTAAGTTGTTCAGCGAGGTCGCCCCGATTGGCACTCAATCCCACGTGTGGGCGACAGCTGGCTTCCCGCCTTTCCTTGCTTCGATTGAATATAATTTCAATATAGATCGTGCTGAAACTTCTGGCGGTCTTTCGGCACCAGCCAGTTATAAGCGTTCCCTTCCGCGAAGCTGCTCAATATCTCGATTTCGCTGCTGTGCATTTCCATTTCCGCAGGGCCGGCCGCGTAGACTCCCAAGGCCTTCACATTTTTTCCGAACTGCTCTCTCGCAAAATACAAGGTTGCGCCCTTTTCGCATGCCTTTCCATGGGCAGCATTTTTAAGCCCCCGGAGGTCCAAAGTGGACACAACCTTCAGGCCGTTCGGTTTGTACGCGAAGTCAGCAACTATCTCTTTTTCTTCCGAAATTACGAACTTCGGGATAACTTTACCATCTTCAATCCGACTATTCTTATCTCCTAGTAAACCACCCCTCTTTAGCATTATCGATATTTCAGAATTTATCTTTTGCTGTTTTTCTCGACGAGAAAGCGTCGGTTTGTCCACGAAGAAAGTCAGAAGCTTCTTTATAGCTGTCTCGTACTCGTCATTCGTATTGGCAACCAGTTCTCCCGGGCGACCAAGCTGAAATACCTCGCTATAAGATGTTAGCGACCCCAATACTGTTTCCAACGGCACGCCTCGGCTGTCTTGTTTGGTCAGCACGTTCGCATAGGCGCTCGCAACGTCGTCCCACTTGTGGCCAGTAAGATGTTGCAGCTTGCGCATCTCCGGCAGGCGCACGTCCAAACCGTTCGGCCCGGCAATCACTATCCCAACATTCACCTGCTCACCGCGCACACTGCTCGGACAAGCACGAATAAGGGAAAATTTATAAGAGTGAGCCATTCTGAATACCGGCCTTTATTTCGTTTACGCGAGTCAGAACTGCGCCCGAATTCCACCAATTTAGTATAGCATCTCTCTCCGCTTGCGTCAACCAATTATTTGGGTGAGCGGATATAATATCCGAGACTCGCTGCGGTTGTACTGCCGTAATGTTATCTAATATGTCGGTCATAGCGGCTACATTAAAGTAGTTTCCGAAATTCACCTTGAGATATTCCTTTACCCTCACCGTGTTTGTAGCTGGATCGGTTATCAACCCGACCAGAGGAAACGGCTTGTTTAGCCACGAGCGCGAGTAGTCAAAAGAATATAATCTAAAGCGACCGGCATCATTCACAACGAAATAATTATTCAGATGTCGGTCGTCGTTATTGATGAAGAGGTCGAGTGCGTAGACGCGCGATATATCATCCGACAAATGCCCAAAATCTAGGGATCCATTTGCTGCAAGGGTCCACCAATCCTTGACCTGGCCGGTTTTCCAGCTAGATCCAAACCAAAAATTGCCGTCCGTATGCTCAACAACACTGAAGTCAAGCTGTGGAACTCCTACCGACCGTGCCAGTGACGAGCAAAACCATTCGATGTGGGGTAAGCTCGGGTATTTGTCGTTCTTTTTGATGACGAATCCACCGTCATCTCCACAAAAGCAAATTTCATTGGCGTCTTGGCTTTTAAGGTCTGCTATACCACAGGCCATCGCTTTGACTGGCACCGCTTGAGGATAAACGATTACCGCCGGGTTTTTCGCCATCGAGTGGACGCCGCCTGTTTCGCAATTTTTCGGCCGCACCCAGGCAATAAAAGACTCGGCCCGCGCGTTGCCCCCCTTGAGCCCGGCTGATCTCCTTAGGGAGACCATCGGACTTTCTGAGGGCACGTTACCACTTGCAGTGCCTGTGGCAATGTCTGCTATGAAACTTAGTCCTAGGGCGTGGTTATCTGTCTCTGATCTCAACACCGAAGCGGTGTTGCACTTCACCATCGCCCCACATCGGCGTATCCTCTCCCAGCTTGGGGACACATCACATGCGCTCCACTCTCGACATCGTCGCCGCGATCGGCCTCGCCATCGGCGGCGCTTTTGGCTTGGCGGGCACTTTCGTTGCGAGCGACGCGCTGCGCGAGACGGTCTGGACCATCGACGGCGTCGGCATCGTCGTCGCCACAGCGCTACTGACGATGAAATACCAGCGGCTCGGCAATGACCTCGTCGCGGCCGGCTTCCTGACTTTCCTCGCCGGCGAAAGCCTGCTTCTGGCCGGCAATGCGGCGGGCCTGCAGGCGAGCGTGCCTTCCTATGCCGGCGGCATTGCGCTGTGGGCGGCGGGCTTGGTCATGGTCAGCGCGCAAGCCACATTCGCGCTGTGGATACGGCTCACGGCGTCCGTCGCCGCTGTGCTGTTTTCCGTCTCGGTCCTCATGATCCTGTGGGGCGCGCCGCTGCTGCCCACATCCACGCCGCTGCCGGCGCTCGGCTATCCGTTCCTGGTGCTGACCTTCATCGGCTGGATCTGGATTTTGCTGAAGCCGGAGCATTGAGCGCGAAGGCGATGGCCGCGCCGCTCGAAATCCGCAACAGCCCATCGGGAAAGATCTTGCCCGCCGTCGGCCCGTTCCTGCTTGGCGGCATTTTCGGTTTCGGCGCGCTGCAGGGCGTGGCCTCGGGGGCGAACAGCGGGCATGTGCTGTGGATCGCGCTGCTCGGCGCCGCCTGCCTGGGGCTCGGCGCCTTCATCGCTCGCGGCGCCTTCGACAGTTCGGTCAAGGTGGTGCTGGACAGCCAAGGTTTCCGCGATGCCCGCGCCGGCGACGTGCTGGTGCCGTGGAACAAGGTGCGGAGCGTGCGGCTCGCCGCCGGCGGCAAGGGCGCGGCGATGCTCAATTTCGAGCTCACCGAGGAGCCGCCCGACGCAATTCGCTATTCCTCCGCCAACGCCTTCGGCCTGCTGCCCTTCGGCCGGAACATCGTGCATATGGAAATCTCCTCGCTCGACGTGCGCGGCGAGGAGATGGTGGACGCGGTGAAGACATTCGCACCGCATGTGGTGGTGGGGAGGTAGGGCGCCTCCCCTTGAGATGAAGCGGAGGCGCCGAAGCTGCTCATCTCCCCCCTTGTGGGGGAGATGTCCGGCAGGACAGAGGGGGGCGCGAAGGAACGCTACTTTGCGGTCGTCATTCTAGGGCGGAGCAAGGAGCGGAGCGACGCGCGCAGACCCTAGAATCCATGCCGTGACGTTAAGGCGTTGCGGCGGTTTCAGAATTCTGCACCGTTGCACTCTCCGGCAGAAGTCACGGCATGGATCCTCGGGTCAAGCCCGAGGATGACGAAGTGCCGGGTTCGGCCCATCCTACCAAGCCGGGTACGTCGGCGGGACAGCGCCCCCCTCTGGCCTGCCGGCCATCTCCCCCACAAGGGGGGAGATTACGCACTCCACCCGTGCTCTACTCCCTTGGGGGACCTCGCCATGATTCGCGCTCTGCTCGCCTTCCTTCTCCTCACCTCGCCGGCCTTGGCCGCCGACATGTCCGTCTTCGTGCGCAACCAGCGTTCGGACGGCGTCGCGGTCGAGCTGTTCAGCCGCGACAGCCAAAAAGTCTGGCCGGGCGACGACAAGGTTTTCCTCATCCGGCCGAAGGCGCGGAAATCCGTGCCGATCTCCTGCGAGCCCGGCGAGCACATCTGCTGGGGCGCCTGGGTGAACGGCGACGATTCCGTCACCGCCGGCGTCGGCCCCGACAACGACCAGCCCTGCGAAACCTGCTGCTTCATCTGCACCGAGCATTCCACCGAGACGGTGGATCTGGCGGAGTAGCGGGGCGCTTCACCCACAAGGGGAGAAGGCAGGCCGCGCCAACCATTCCCCCAAATTCCGTCCGCCATTTTCGCCGCCACCCCTTGGCATACGCGCCCGCCATGGCATCATCCAACCATCGGCCGTGGGGGTCGATTCTACCTCGGGGGTTCTCATGTCTTCCATCTTTGCGCGCCGCGTGGCCGCCGCGCTTTCGCTTGCCGTCCTCATCGCGCCCGCCGCGCACGCCGGCGACGTCACCTTCCAGATCAAGAACAATCATCCCAACGCCATGCGCGTCGAGCTCTACAGCCAGGACCGCGACTATGTCTGGCCGGGCGACGGCAAGGATTTCTATCTCGACGACGGCGAGACCAAGCAATTGCCGATCTCGTGCAATGAGGGCGAGAAGATCTGCTACGGCGCCTGGGTCGACGGCGACGAGCAGACCTATTGGGGCGTCGGCCCCAACAACAAGGAGACCTGCGAGGACTGCTGCTACACCTGCAGCGGCGGCCAGACCGAGGAGATCGATCTGGAGGAGTAGGGGCGCCCTCTCCTTCTCATCCCACAAGGGGAGAAGGGGAAGGCTGCGCATCCGGCCAGCTTGACGCCCGTCTCGCCCACGCCCTAGCCTTGCCTCAACCCACCAGGAGAGAGCACCATGGCAGGCACGGTCGAAGGCGAGAAGATCGACGTTTCTTTCAGCGGCAGGCGCTGCATCCATTCGCGCAATTGCGTGCTCGGCAACCCGCATGTCTTCGTGCCCAACGCGCCGGGCGAATGGATCCATCCGGAAGCGGCCAGCGTCGAGCAGGTCGTGGCGCTGGCCCAGAACTGCCCGTCGGGCGCCATCACCTACACCCGCAAGGATGGCGGACCGCAGGAGAAGCCGCCGGTGGTCAACACCGTGCGGCTGCGGGAAAACGGCCCGTTGGCGGTGCATGCCGAGATCGTGCTCGGCGAGGACACCTTGTTCCGCGCCACGCTCTGCCGCTGCGGCCTGTCGCAGAACAAGCCGTTCTGCGACAACAGCCACATCAAGGCCGGTTTTTCCGCCACCGGCGAGCCGCCGCTGAAGGAAGCGCAGGTGCTGGACGCGAGGAATGGCCCGCTGACCGTGACGCCCACGGTCAACGGCCCGCTGAAGGTCGAAGGCAATGCCGAGATCGTCACCGGGACAGGACATACGATTGCCCGCACGACCAAGGTGTTTCTCTGCCGTTGCGGGCATTCGGCGAACAAGCCGTTTTGCGACGGGAGCCATAAAAGGGTGGGGTTTGTGGGGTAGGCGTCGAAGCTGCCAATCTCCCCCCTCGTGGGGGAGATGTCCGGCAGGACAGAGGGGGGCGCCGTAGAGCGCGAACCTTAACAATCACCGAGCGATGCAAATGCCCCATACGCCGCTGTCACCAAAACACCGCGCCAACGCCAGATCAATGCGCAAGGTGATGACAGGAGCCGAATTGAAGCTTTGGAACGAGCTTCGCGCCCATCGGTTGATGGGCCTAGGCTTCCGGCGCCAGTTCCCGATCGCCGGATATATCGTAGACTTCGCTTGCCCGCAGAAGAAGCTCGTCGTCGAGGTCGACGGGTCTCAGCACGGAGAAGCCGATGCCATCGCAGGCGATGAGGCACGGACTGCGAGGTTGGAGAAAGATGGCTGGACCGTTCTGCGGTTCTGGAACGAAGATGTCATTCGCGACATCGATAATGTTTGCCAGCATATCGTGATCGTGACCGGGTTTGGAAGTCCATCCGAATAGCGCGGTCAGGTCAGCGGGACAGCGCCCCCCTCTGGCCTGCCGGGCATCTCCCCCTCAAGGGGGGAGATTAGCAGCTTGGACGCCGGCGCCCCCTTTGCGACGTTGGCGATTGGCGAAAACGCCGGCGACATCTGATCTCCCCCCTGTATGGACTGGGGACATCGCGAACAGGTGTGCGAAGACATCGCGAACAGTTTCCCATGCTAGCGCT
>NZ_VFVL01000022.1 GCF_006442815.1 Mesorhizobium sp. B2-4-3 | reverse complement strand
AGCAATCCCCGTTTGCTTTACAGCTGCAAAGACTTAGGACGGGCCGCCGCTCAGACCACGGTCATAACGTCTAGAATGACGAGATCGCGGAGCGGGCCTTAGTCGCGACCGCAGCTGCCCTCACCCCATCGGCAGCGCCGGCCAGAACTCCGCGATGCGCCCGCTGGCAAACACCGCAATCGCCCCGAAATGCTGCAGCACCGCCTCGCTCTGCGTCGGCCGCAGGAAGGCGTAGTCGCCGGGCTTCGCGGTCGCCCCGGCGGGCAGGCCCATGAACTGCTGGTTGGAGGACAGGCCGATCAGTCCGTTCGGCTTCATGCCTTCGGGAAACACCGGCTCGGCCATCCACTTGCCGCCATAGAGATAGCAGCCCTTGCGAGGGAAGAGGCCGAGCGCCCGCAACATGCGCGACACCGCCGGTGGACCGGGCAGCATCGGATCGAGCGCCTTGAGGATCGGTGTGGCGATGAAGGCCGCCGGCTGGAAGCCCTCCAGGCCCGGCGTGTCGAAATCCTTGGGCAGCACGAAGGCCGAGCCGATCGACACTTCGTTGGCGACGCCCGAGCCGTGCAGCAGCGCCGTCTTGGAGCCGCCGATGTTGAGGATGCGGCGCTGGTCCGGGTCGAGGGCGGCGGCGAACTCAGCGGCCTTGGCAGAGGCCCGCTTCAGCGCCTTGGGCGCACCGCCAAACAGGCCAGGTATCTCCGGCGCATGCGCCTCATAGGCCATGATGCCTTCGCAGCGCAGACCTTTTGGAATCGTGAGCGCGTTAATCTCGGCGGGACTGGAAAAACCGCCGCGATGCAGGCCGACGTCCACCTCGAAAGCGAAGCGCAATTCGGTGTCGAGCGCGGCAGCGAGCGCGCCATATTCCGCCAGCCGCTCCGGCGTATCGATCAGCCAGCAGACGCGCGACCACCAGCCGGCGCCGCCTCTCGTCAGCGCGGCCCTGGCGGCGCCCACCGGCATCGGCTTGCCATAGAGCAGGTCGCCTTCGGGAAACGCGTCGAGCACGGCCTGCGTCACCGGCGGATGGAAGGTCATGAAGCGGTTGGTTTCGAGTGCTCGCGCGATGTGCGAGAGCAGCGGCATGCAAGGCAGCGACTTGTCGACCAGTCGCACCGCCAAGTCCGGCGCCAGCCTCTGCTTCAGCAGCGCGATGTTGCCGTCCAGCCGGTCGCGGTCGAGCAGCAGGCAGGGTCGGAAAATCTCGGCGGCCCGCAATGCGTCGGACAGGGCAGCGAAATAGGCGCTCATCGTCGGATGCCAAAAGGACTGGGTTCGATGCCGAACAGGCCGGCCATGTAGGGCGACACGAAACGGTTTTTGGGGTCGATGTCGCGGCGCACCGCCATGGCGTCATCCCAGCGCGGATAGAGTTTTCTGAAGTCTGCCGCCTTCAGGCTGTGCATCTTTCCCCAATGCGGCCTGCCGCCATATTTGCGGAAGATGGGTTCGGCGGCGCGCATGAAGGGCAACGGGTCGTTGGCCGCGTCATGGTGGATGGCGATCGAGCAGGTCAGCCGTTTGTAGAAAGGCGAAAGCCAGAATTCGTCGGGCGCCACCGAGCGCACCTCCATCGGGAAATAGACTTCCGGGAAGCGCTTCTCCGTCAGCGCGATGATCTCGGCCAACGCTTTGGGACCTTCCTCGTAAGGCAGGTGGTACTCCATCTCGTTGAATTTGGTGCGACGCTCGCTGGCGTAGACGTTGAGCCAGTCCTGCACATAGTCTTCCGCCGGCACTTTCTTCACCGCCCCCCTGATCAGCGCGCGGCGAAGCGATGGCAGCCAGCGCAACGCGGTCCGCAGCTTGCGCAAAGTCGCCAGCCCTTCCTCGTCGTCTTCGGTCGGCCGCGCCGTTGGCGCCGCGTCGCTAAGATCGCTGGCGATGAACTGGGCATATCCGGCAAATGGAATGTAGTAGAACTCGGCCGAGCGATGCGCGGCCATCATCGTCTCGAAATCGCGCAGCATGTCGCCGACCGGCAGCACCCATTTGCGGCGGCGCAGCCGATAGGTCGCGACGTTGTTCATCGTCACTTCGGTCAGCACGCCGAAGCTGCCCAGCGCGACGCCGGTGGCGTGGATCATGTCGAGGTCGTCTGCTCGGCTGTACTCGCGCAGCTTGCCTTGCCCATCCACCAGTTGCAGCGCCTCGAGCTGCGTGTGATAGGCGCCGAGCGAGGAGCCCGAGCCGTGCGTTGCCGTGCCCAGCGCGCCGCCGATCGCCTGGCGGTCGATGTCGCCCATGTTGGGCAGACCCTGGCCGATGTCCTGCAGGATGTGCATCAGGGCGCCGAGCCGCGTGCCGGCCCTCACCCGCGCCCGGTTGTTCGCGGCATCGTGCGAGACCAGCCCCTCGATCTTCTCCAGCGAGACGATGCTGCCGTCG
Source organism: Mesorhizobium sp. B2-4-3 (assembly GCF_006442815.1). Classification (GTDB taxonomy): domain Bacteria; phylum Pseudomonadota; class Alphaproteobacteria; order Rhizobiales; family Rhizobiaceae; genus Mesorhizobium. Next base: position 95,842 of record NZ_VFVL01000022.1, on the reverse strand, counting down.
GACTGCACCAGCGGCGTGAAGGAATGGCCGGCGCCGGCGACGCGCAGCGGACCGGGCGCCGAGCGCACCAGCTCGGCCAGTTCCCCGGCATCGGCCGGGGTCGCCACCAATTGCGGGGAAGCCGTGACGAAGCCCGACCAGTTGCTCCAGGCGGTTGCCATCCTAATCCTCCCGCTCAGGCCTGGCCGCGCCGGCGCGCGACCAGCACGAAGACGCCGAGCAAAAGCACGCTCGCCAGAGCGGTGGCGGCGGCGAATTCGGACACGGGCCGGAAATTCGCGCCGTCGATCAGCAGCGAGGCGGCGATCGGGCCGATGGCGAGACCGAAGAGTTGCGCGGCCGGCACCAGCAATACGGCGTTGCGCGTCTCGTCGGCGGTGATGGCGAGGCGGATCTGATAAGGCACGATGAAAAGCAGGATGAAGCCCATCACCAGCGCCACGGCCCAGAACAGCGAAAGACCGGGACCGGACGCAAGCAGCACCGAGCTGATCGCCGCGACAATGCCAATGATCGTGATGGCGAAACGGTAGTCGATGCGCGCCTCGAAGATTGTCGCGGTCATGGCGCCGAGCACCTGCGCGGCAAGGCTTGCCGAAACCATCAAGCCGACGGTGCGGCCATCAATGCCGAACTGCGCGCCGATGGGCTCGAGAAAAGCCCAGACGGCGCCGAAGAACATGAAATAGCAAAAGATCGACAAGAGCGCGGTGATCGCCGGGACGGTCGCCACATTGGCGAACTGTTCTTCCTTGGGCAGGTCGGCATAGTCGTCCGGCACGGTCCAGGCCACGACCAGCGACAGCAGGCAGACGACGCCGAGCGCGATGAAGCCGCCGGCCGAGCCGGCTCGCGGCACGGCATAGAGCGCGAGGATCAGCGCCAGCGCGCACTGCGCCAAGGTCTGCAGCGTCACGAAATAGCCGCCGATGCGCTCGGCGCGACGCGAGCGGGCGATCAATTCGGTGGCGACCGCGACCAGCCCGCCCTCCGCCAAGCCGGCCAGCGTGCGCGCGCCGATCAGCGCATTGGGAGTACCGGCATAAGCCGTCCAGACATTGGCGAGCGCGAGCAGCACGAGCAGCACCGCGCTCTTCCAGCGCATGTTCCTGGCAGGGAGCAGCATCGCCACCACGCCCGAGCCGATGGCAATCGCGATCATCTCAGCGGTGGCGACCAGCGCGAGCTCGTCGCCGGTGACATGGCCCTCAGTGTAGAGCGCACCGAGCAACACCGGCTGCAGGCCGAGGATGAGCAGACCGACCGAGCCGATCCACAGCGCCGAGGCCAGTTGCAGGCCGGTCGGATTGCCGACAAGCCAGTCGTCATTTTCCGCCTGCGCGGCTTGCGATGCGGCCACGAGTGCTCTCCCTTGCAGCTCGATCGAAAAACTGACAAGTTGTCAGTATTTCACGAAACTGATACTTGATCATGTTTCTTGTCAACCACGAATTCGCGAGCTCCCACGGGATTTGGCGCATGACGCAGACAAGGCGAACGGCGACGGAACCGCGGCGCAGGCCGAAGCAGGAACGCAGCCGCGAGCGCATCGACGCGATCCTCGCCACCACCATGCGGCTGATCGGCGAAAAAGGCATCGACGCGGTGACGATGAAGGAAGTCGGCGCGCTGGCCGGCGGGCCGATCGCCACCGTCTATCACTACTTCCCCAGCAAGTCGGCGATCCTGGCAATGCTCTATGAGCGGTTTTCCGAGGAAAGCCGGGCGCGATTCGGCGCCATCATCGCCGAGATAGGCGGGCTGGGCGACGTGACCGCGGCGGCCGACCGCCTGCTCGACGACTATCATGCCCGCGTCGCCGCCGACCCGGCCATCCAGGACCTGCAGAACGCCATCCAGGCCGACAAGGCGCTGCAGCATCTCGACATCGCCGAGACGCGGCATCAGGCCAAGATGTTCTGCGACCATGTCGGTCCGATGATCGAGCCGGAGCGGCGCGAGGCATTCGGGCGCGTCGTGTTCCTCATCTTCCAGCTTGCCGGCGGCGTCGTGCGGCTGGCGCTGACGCAAGACAAGGAAGAAGGCCGGCGCACGATCGACGATTATCGTTCGATCATCCACACGCAGTTGCGGTTGTTTCTTTAGGTTTCGGCTTGCTGAAGAATGGGAACGTGGAGTTCCTTCGCGCCCCCCTCTGTCCTGCCGGACATCTCCCCCACTTGGGGGGAGATTGGCAGCCTCGCCGGCGGCGCCCTTTCTTCAACGCCGGCGATTGGCGAAAGCCGGCGTGACATCTGATCTCCCCCCTCGTGGGGGAGATGGCCGGCAGGCCAGAGGGGGGCGCTGTCCCGCCAGCATTGCGAAGAGCCCCTAAGACACATCCAGCTTCGGCCCCAGGATCTCCACCAGCCAGTCGACGAACACCCTTACCCTGGGCGACAATTGTCGGCTGCGCGGATAGAGCACCGAGATCGGCGTCGGCGTCGGCGGGTTGCCGGGCAGCACCTCGACCAACCGGCCGGCCTCGATGTCGGCGACGAAGCGGCGGCGCGGCGCCTGATAAAGGCCAAACCCCTGGCGCACCAGCGTGGCGGCGGTGTCGGAATTGGAGACCGTGACGCGCGATGGCAGCACGATCTCGCGGATCTTGCCGTCGACGGTGAACTCCAGCGGCATCACCTGGCCGGTGCGCGACGAGACGAAGCCGATCATCATATGCCCGGCGAGCTCGTCCAGGGTGCTCGGCAGGCCATGGCGCTCGATATAGGCGTCGCTGGCGAGCGTCGCCTCGCGCGCCATGCCGATGCGGCGCGCGATCATGTCGCTGTCGGGCAGCGTGCCGGCACGCACCACGCAGTCGACGCCCTCGCGCACCAGGTCGACGAAGCGATCGCCTTCGCCGATATGCACGCTGAGTCCGGGATGGCGCGCGAGCAGCGCCGGCAATTCCGGGATGACCAGGGTGCGGGCCAAATGGCCGTTGATGTCGATGCTGAGCCGCCCGCGCACCTCATGCGCGCCGAAGCTGCCCTCGGCCTCCTCGATGTCGGCGAGGATGCCGAGGCAGCGTTGGTAATAGGCCTCGCCATCGAGCGTCGTGGTGACGTGGCGCGTGGTGCGGCGGAGCAGTTGCACGCCGAGCCGCTCCTCAAGCTGCTTGATCGCGGCGGTGGCGCTGGAGCGCGGCAGGCCGAGATCGGCGGCAGCCGCGGTAAAGCTGTGGCGTTCCACGACGCGGGTGAAGAGCCGCATGCTGTCAAACCGATCCATCGCCGATTGTTCGCATATACTGAATAGTGTTGGCAATCCATGCCTGATTATATCAGGCAATCAGGCGAGTATATGCATCTCCATCCAAGAAGAAGGAGATTTCGTCATGACCACTCGTCCCATTGCCCTCATCACCGGCGGCAGCCGCGGCCTCGGCCGCAACACCGCGCTCCACCTCGCCCGCCGGGGTGTCGACGTCATCGTCACCTATCGCTCGCGCGCCGATGAGGCGAAGACGGGAATCGCCGAGATCGAGGCCGCCGGGGGCCGGGCCGCCGCGCTTGAGCTCGATACCGGCGCCATCGCCAGCTTCCCGGCTTTCGTCGAGGCGCTGAAGAAGACGCTTCACGAAACCTGGCAGCGCGACCGCTTCGACTATCTCGTCAACAATGCCGGCACCGGCCTGCGCAAGATGATTGCCGAGACGACGGAAGAGGAATTCGACACGCTGATGAACACCCATCTCAAGGGCGTGTTCTTCCTCACCCAGGCGCTGCTGCCGCTGATCGACGATGGCGGCCGCATCATCAACATCTCGAGCGGGCTGGCCCGTTTCGCCGCGCCCGGCTCGTCGGCCTACGCGATGATGAAGGGCGGCATCGAGGTGTTCACGCGCTACCTTGCCAAGGAGCTTGGCGCGCGCGGCATCACCGCCAACACGGTGGCGCCCGGCGCGATCGCCACCGACTTCAATGGCGGCCATGTGCGCGACAACGCCGAGATCAACCGCATGGTGGCCGGCGTCACCGCGCTCGGCCGCGCGGGCGTTGCCGAAGACATCGGCCCGATGATCGCCTCGCTGCTGTCGGACGACAATCGCTGGGTCAACGCCCAGCGCATCGAAGTCTCGGGCGGCATGAACATCTAACTTTTTGTTGGAGCATGATCTTTTCCGAAAACCGGTTCCCACTTTTTGCTACGCTGACCTTCGGTTCGGGATCATGCACTACGTGACCTGGCGGATCAGTCCTTCGAAGCCGTCGGCAAGGTTGGCATTGCCGGCGGCGATGAAGCTTGACAGGTTCCCGGCTCGCCCGGGCGTCTTGTTGGCGTCGAGCAGCACCGCCTTGCCCTCATGCATGACGAAATCGAACTTGCCGTAGTCGAAGCCGAGCCGGCGCCTTAGCGCGCGCAACTCGTCCGGAACCGGAACCGCCTCGCGGCGGATGGTGTCGTCGCCCTTGACGAGGCTCTGCGGCGAGACATGGCGGGTGCAGCGCTCGCGCTCGCCGCAGAACAGCCAGAAGCGGGCGGCAAAACCGTCCGGCTCCGGCTCGGGAATGAATTTCTCGACGACCAGTTCCTGGCGCTCGAAGACCTTGACGGGAACCTCGGCGAGCGAGGCATGGATCTCGTATTGGTCGAAAGGTTCGACGCCGGGAAACGGCTCCGGCCTGCCGGCGCGCCGCGCGCGCTGGTTCAACTGCCGTTCCGGCGTTCCCCTATGGTTGAGGCTGCTCTTGAGGATGACCTGTCCCTGCCAGTCGTCGCCTCGGCCAATCGCGGCGCCGCTGATGCGGCGTTTCGAAATGTCGGTGGCCCCGAGGTTGAGGCAGAAGGGAAAGCGCCGCGCATAATCGACATAGTCGGGCGGCGTCACGGTCACGTCGAGATGCAGCACCGCGATGTCCGCGGCCGGCTTCGCCGAGGTGCCTCTCAATATCTGGACCGAATGGCCGCGGCGCTTCAGCTCTTCCAGCAGGTCGAAGAGCATATATGGGCTATCGCGGCGCATCAGCAGTCCGCGACGGCTTTGGAAGCGGTCGAACTCGTGCGTGATCACCGCGATGCGCGCCATGCCGCCCCTCACTTGGCTTATCAAGCGTTGTCGATTATTCGATCGAATACAACGCGCTGCTGGGCTGGGGGTTTGCATGACCGAGCATTGGAATGCAATTCGTAAACATTGGCAGTTGCTCGGCTCACCTCTGCGGCCGCCGGCGGAGGTGGTCGAGACTTACGACCGCGAGCTCGACCTTTCCCGGTCGCATGTCGTCATGCTCGGCGTGACACCCGAGCTCGCCGGACTTGGCGCCACGATGACGTCGGTCGACGAGTCTCCCGACATGATTGCCGGTATCTGGCCAGGCGACACAGATACGCGCAAGGCGGTGCAAGGCGACTGGTTCGACCTGCCGTTTCCCGGCGCAAGCGTCGATGCGCTGATCGGCGATGGATGCCTCTCGGTCATCGGCGCCGCCGACCTCAGGCGCGCGCTGTTTGCGTCGATCGCGCGTGCCTTGAAAACAGTCGGCCGCGCCGGCATCAGGCTTTATGCTTCCCCCGGAACTCCAGACGACCCGAAGGATGTCCGCGCCCTGACGCTGAGCGGCGGCGTCTCGACCTTCCACGAGCTCAAATGGCGCGTGGCCATGACCGCCATCGGCGGAGTGCCTGATTACACGATACCGGTCAGGGGCATCCTCGAACAATTCGACAGGATGTTTCCCGACCGCGAGGAGCTGTCGGCTCGAACCGGATGGGAACTGCCGGTCATCGGAACCATCGACGTCTACCGGAACTCGCCGGCCATCTACAGTTTCGCGCCGGCGGCAGCCATCGTCGAAGAGGCCGAGGCGTATTTCGGCGATGTCGGCATTGCCTCGACCGGCACATACGGGCTCGCCGAACGCTGCCCGCTGCTGGTGCTGCGGTCGCCGAAGCGCCGGGACTAACGGACGAGATTGCTCGTCGGCGCCTCGCGACACCCGGCGCTTTTCGGGCTGGCGTTCCGCGTGAGAAAAATTTCGCGTCGCCGCCCCCTTGCGCGCGCCTTGACTCCGGCAAGGCGCCGGCCTATTTCAGCGCCACGTTAGCACTCTCCTTTGGTGAGTGCTAACTCATATCCGGCCTCGCCGGATGGAGGAACAGTTCTCACCGTTCTCATTCGAGGAAGAAAACATGGCAAAGTCCAAGTTCCGCCCGCTTCATGACCGCGTGGTCGTTCGCCGGGTCGAATCCGAATCCAAGACCGCCGGCGGGATCATCATCCCGGATACGGCCAAGGAGAAGCCGCAGGAAGGCGAGATCATCGCCGTCGGCTCCGGCGCCCGCGACGAAAGCGGCAAGCTCGTTCCGCTGGACGTCAAGGCCGGCGACCGCATCCTGTTCGGCAAGTGGTCGGGCACCGAAGTCAAGCTCAATGGCGAAGACCTTCTGATCATGAAGGAATCCGACATCATGGGTATCATCGGCTGATCATCGGCCTCACCTGAATCTTCATCTTCGGGCTCTTCCCGAGCCCCTGCCAGGAGCTAAAACATGGCTGCCAAAGACGTAAAATTCTCCCGCGATGCCCGTGAGCGCATGCTGCGCGGTGTCAACATCCTCGCCGACGCGGTGAAGGTCACCCTCGGCCCCAAGGGCCGCAACGTCGTCATCGACAAGTCGTTCGGCGCCCCGCGCATCACCAAGGACGGCGTCACCGTCGCCAAGGAGATCGAGCTCGAGGACAAGTTCGAGAACATGGGCGCCCAGATGGTCCGCGAAGTCGCTTCGAAGACCAACGACATCGCCGGCGATGGCACCACGACCGCAACCGTTCTGGCGCAGTCGATCGTCCAGGAAGGCCACAAGGCGGTTGCCGCCGGCATGAACCCGATGGACCTGAAGCGCGGCATCGACCTCGCCGTTGGCGACGTCGTCGCGACGCTGATCAAGAACGCCAAGAAGATCAAGACCTCGGAAGAAGTTGCCCAGGTCGGCACCATCGCCGGCAATGGCGATGCCTCGGTCGGCTCGATGATCGCCGAAGCGATGCAGAAGGTCGGCAATGAGGGCGTCATCACCGTCGAGGAGGCCAAGACCGCCGAGACCGAGCTCGAAGTCGTCGAAGGCATGCAGTTCGACCGCGGCTACCTGTCGCCCTACTTCGTCACCAACGCCGACAAGATGGTCGCCGATCTTGAGGACGCCTACATCCTTCTCCACGAGAAGAAGCTCTCCAACCTGCAGGCCATGCTGCCGATCCTCGAGGCTGTCGTGCAGACCTCGAAGCCGCTGGTCATCATCTCGGAAGATGTCGAAGGCGAGGCTCTGGCCACGCTGGTCGTCAACAAGCTGCGTGGCGGCCTGAAGATCGCCGCCGTCAAGGCGCCGGGCTTCGGTGACCGCCGTAAGGCCATGCTGGAAGACATCGCCATCCTCACCGGCGGCCAGGTCATTTCCGAAGACCTCGGCATCAAGCTCGAGAATGTCGGCCTCAACATGCTCGGCCGCGCCAAGAAGGTGTCGATCTCCAAGGAGAACACCACCATCGTCGACGGCGCCGGCAAGAAGGCCGAGATCCAGGGCCGCGTTGCCCAGATCAAGCAGCAGATCGAGGAGACCACCTCGGACTACGACAAGGAGAAGCTGCAGGAACGTCTCGCGAAGCTGGCCGGCGGCGTTGCCGTGATCCGCGTCGGCGGTGCGACCGAGATCGAAGTCAAAGAAAAGAAGGACCGCGTCGATGACGCCCTCAACGCGACCCGCGCGGCCGTCGAAGAAGGCATCGTTCCCGGCGGCGGCGTCGCGCTTCTGCGCGCTTCGCTGAGCATCAAGGCAACCGGCGCCAACTCCGACCAGACCGCTGGCATCAACATCGTTCGTCGCGCCCTGCAGGCTCCGGCCCGTCAGATCGCGTCCAACGCCGGTGCGGAAGCATCGATCGTTGCCGGCAAGATCCTTGAGAACAAGGGCGCGACCTTCGGCTACAACGCCCAGACCGGCGAATATGGCGACATGATCGCCATGGGTATCGTCGATCCGGTCAAGGTCGTGCGCACGGCTCTCCAGGACGCGGCCTCGGTCGCCGGCCTGCTGGTCACCACCGAAGCCATGATCGCCGAGGCTCCGAAGAAGGAGTCGGCTGGCGGCGGCATGCCCGGCGGCATGGGCGGCGGCGGCATGGGTGGCATGGGCGGCATGGACTTCTAAGAAGTCCATAAAGCACGCCCATCAACTAACATTGCTCAAGCCCGCAAGCGGGCTTGAGTGGCGGCATGGACTTCTAAGAAGTCCAATCCATCCCAGATATGGAAAGGGCGCCGAAAGGCGCCCTTTTTGTTTGCGAAGCATCCACCTTTCAGGCCGTAGCGTCCGCCTGCTGCCCCACCTTGCCCGCAAGCACCGCCTGCTCGACGAGCGCGGCGACCTCGTCGGCCACCGCCTGGACCGGCGTGCGGTCGCGGGTGGCGCGGGCGATCACCATCAGGCCTTCGAGCGAAGATTCGACCAGCAAGGCCAGTGCCTGCGCGCGCCGCTCCGGCACCCCTGCCCTGACGAATGCCTGGCGCAGCAGCCCGATCCACTGCTCAAAGGCCGAGCGGCAGATTTCAACCAGGTCCGGCACATCGTTCGGCGCGTCGAGCACCACCGGCGCCACCGGACAGCCGAGCGAGAATTCGTTCTCCTCTAGCATGCGTGCCACCGACTGATAGATGTGGTGCACGGCAACGGCAGGATCGCTTTCCTCCGAAAGCGCGGCGCCCAGACGCTCCGTCACATCGGCGACGCTGGCGCGCGTCACCTCGATGACCAGTTGGTCCTTGCCGCCGGGGAAATGGAAATAGAGGGAGCCGCGGGGTGCTGCGCTGGCGCTCAAAATGTCGTTCAGCGACGTGCCGTGATAGCCGCGCTGCCGGATGAGCCGCCCGGTCGCCTCGATCATGCGGGTGCGTGTGTCCGTCGCCACGTCGACCTCTCGAATGTCAACCTCTGTCAGGAGTGCGCATTATAAGACTTGCCCCAAATATGACAATCGGTCTACATAATATGTAAATCGGTCTACATATTAGGAGGAAAATCCAATGACCCAGGAATTGATCATCGACATCGACACGGCCAAGCGCTCCGCCGAAACGGCGGAAATCATGCGGCGCTACAACGACGTCTTCCAGCGCCACGACCCGTCCGCACTGAACGAATTGGTGGCACAGGACTGCGTGATCGAGAACACGACGCCGGCGCCGGATGGCGCCCGCCGCACCGGCAAGGCCGCCTGCGTCGAATTGTGGTCGGCGATCGCCACCGGACCCGGCACGCGGTTCGACATCGAAGAGACGTTCGTCGCCGGCGACCGCGCCACGATCCGCTGGCGCTTCTGGATGGCCGACGGCAGGTCGCTGCGCGGCGTCAACCTGATGCGTGTCGCCGATGGCCAAATCGTCGAGGCGATGGGCTATGTGAAAGGTTAAGCGTCGACCACCGCAACCGCATCGACCTCGATCAGATATCCAGGCGACAGGCTGGCTACTCCCAACACGACGTTGGCCGGCTTGTGGTCCCCGAACAGGGTGACGCGGGCCGCGTCGATGATCGGGTAATGGTCATTGAGCCGGTAGCCGACGACGTAGATCATGATCTTCGCCACGTCGTTGGGACGGGCGCCTGCGGCGGCAATAGCCCGACCGAGATTGGCGAACACCTGGCGCGTTTGAGCCGTGAAATCGCCTTCGCCGACGAGCTTGCCGTTTAGGTCTTCAGATTCCTGGCCGGCGATAAATATCAGCCTGGTACCCTTCGCCACGACGACTTGGCTGTATGTGTCGGGCCTGGGTAGATCCTGGGGATTGATGCATTCAAGCGTCATTGCGACCGCCTTTCTTACTCGGATTTCCGGCCTTATTCGGATTTCTGGATCTCTCGAGCCTCATCAACCCAAAGCTCCCCCGAGGCTCGACCATGGGCTATGTAGAGGGCTGGCGCTCAAGGGCTACCGATCGGCAAGCGCCAGCTTGGCGCCGAGCATGACGAAGGCGGCGGCAAAGCTGCGGCGCATCCAGGTCAGCACTTTCGGCCGCGACACGATGTGGCTGCGCACCGACGCCGCGAACACACCATAGATGGCGAAGACGACGAAGGTCATCAGCATGAAGACGCCGGAGAGCTCCAGCATCTTGGGCAGCGCATGCGGCTCGTTGGTGCTGACGAATTGCGGCAGGAACGCGAAGAAGAAGATCGATAGTTTCGGGTTGAGGATGTTGACCAGGACGCCGGAGGTGATGGTCCTGGCAGTCGAGCGCGGCGCTGCGTCCTCGTCGATGCTGAGGCCGCCTTTTTCCTTCAACGTGTTCCAGGCCATGTAGAGCAGATAGGCGACGCCGAGATATTTCAGCGTCTCGAAGGCGACGGCGCTTGTATGCAGCACCGCTGCGAGGCCGGTGATCGCGGCCGCCATATGCGGGATGATGCCCAGCGTGCAGGCGAAAGCGGCGATAATTGAAGCGCGCGCGCCGCGCGAGAGGCCGGCGCTCAGCGTGTAAAGGACGCCGGTGCCCGGCGAGGCCACGATGATCAGCGACGTCAACAGGAATTCGATGCTCATGGATTTCCTCCGCAGCCTTGCCCGGCGGGAAGGTACCGGGAGGAATGGGTGTCGGCAAGCGGCGGAGAGCTTGATCTCCCCCATGTGGGGAAGATGGTCGGCAGGCCAGAGGGGGCGCGAAGGAACGCGTCGCAAAGCCAAGCAATTGGCTTCGCGTCCGCTACGCGGACCAGTCCTCAACCCCCACAAGGGGGGAGATAGGCAGTTCGAGCCCATGCGCCGCCCTCGCCATCAGGCAGTCGTCGCCGCCGGGCATGCAGGCGCGGCAGACGTCGGGGCGCAGCTCGTAGATGCCGCAGGCCGTGTGCTTACCCACCTCGCCGGTGAGCGCCGAGCACCGCACGCCTTCGCAACGCATGCCGGAGAGGTCGACCGATACAAATTTTTCCGGAATGCGGTCGAGCTGCTCGTCCTCCTCGGTCGAAAAACGCGGCCAGTCGGCCGAATAGGAACAGCAGGCACCGCAGCTCTGGCAATCGAACACGGCGACCGCGCCGGCATCCTCGTCGACAGACGCAAAGGACTGACCGGGCAGCCCGAGCGGCCCGGCTGTGCGACCGGCGTCCTGCGGCAAGGGCGCTACTTCTTCCTGATCTTGCGCGCCGGCGCTTCGGCCGGCGACTTGAACAGATCGGTCGCAACCTCTGCGGACGCATCCGGCTTCGCCGCCGGCTTGGCTGGCTTGGCAGTGGCGGACGGAGCTGCCGGCTGGTCCTTGGTGGAGAATTTTATGGCCATGTCAGTCCTCGTCAGAAAAGCGCGATGATGGCGCATTCGGGTTGCGCAAGCGGCCGATCAGCGCCGAGACCGCCGTGATGTTCATTTCCTCGGGCGACCAGTTCGCGGCTGCCTCGATGTGGTGCGGCGCCAGCTCACGATGCGTGCTGCCGCTGTAGGCAGCATCCTGATGCGTCGTCCGCTCGCGGGTCTTGGCGTCTTCCCGCACATATTCGATCAGATAATTCGGCGCTTCGGCCCGGCCTCGTACGCCGACCCGCACCTGGGCATCGCCATGGGCGCGCTTGCAGCGTTCCAGCTTTTCCAGCACGCGGCGAACATATTCGACCGGCTTGTCAAGGGTTTCGACCATGTCGGCGATGGTCGCATCGGCGGCGATCGGCGTTGATGGCACGCGCTTGGTGGCCATCAGCGTTTGCCCGCACGCTTGGGCGCGACAGCGGCTGCCGCGCTCTCTTCGGCTTCCTTTTCCAGGCGCAGTTCGCGAAGCCGCGCGGTCTTGGCCTCGCGGGCCTGGTTGACCGCATCCTGTTCGGAGATGATGCGGCCGAGCGACATCGACTGGGTCCGAGTCTTGCTGAAAAGCGATTCAGCCTGACCGCCTTGTGGCTTCAAGTCGGTTTGTATCTTGGAAGTGAGGGACAAAATATTCACCTGGTCTGGAGCATTCAATTTTCTGGGGCGGTGCTTAGCACATCCAAATCGACCTGCGGCGCACAATTCACTGACCGAAACCGAAAAAGGGGCAGGCAACGACCTGACCCTCGTCTCGCTGTCTATCGGCGCCGGTACCTCCGTGGCCACCGGCAAGGCTGAATTCGGTTCTAGAGTGCCGGATTCCAAATAAATTGCGATGGGCGGGAACCATTTCGGCATCCGCGCATTGGGGTACGGTCAGCAGTTCAGGGAGAAATCTCGGAAAGGTTGACAAAAAGAACGCCTCCCGCGCCATAAAACGCGCGAGGGGCGTTCTTTTTGTGTGCCACCTACATGATCACGCTCAACATCGGCAGGATTTCATAGCGGAAGCCGAGGCCCGATCTCGACACCGGGTCGCCATCGGTCACGGGCCTCGCCTCGGCTTCGCTGCCGGCACGCAGGATCAGCAGCCCCCACGGGCCGGCCGGATCGGCGACCGGACCAGCCATGATCATGACACCTTCGCGCAGCTTCTCGCGGAGATAGTCGGCATGCCGGCCCATCAGTACCTTTTCCTCCTCCGTCACGGTGAAGGCGAAATCCGGCCACGGCGGGATCAACCGGCAATGGAAGATTTTTGACGCCGCCGCTTCACCCGGAGCTTCATTGCTGGCCATCGGTCCTGATCACCGTTCCTGGTCGGTCGGACGGATAAGTATCTCGTTGACGTTGACCCTTGGCGGCTGGCTGACGGCATAGAAAATGGCGTTCGCGATATCCTCGGCGGTCAGTGCTTCCATCGTGGCGAGACGGTGTTCGAGTCCGGCTTTCAATTCCGCGTTGGTGATGTGATCGCCGAGTTCGGTGCGCACCAGGCCTGGCTCGATGACGGTGACGCGCACCTTGTCGGCAAAGACCTCCCGGCGCAGCGACTCCGAGAAGGCCACCACGCCGAATTTGGTCGCCGCGTAACCGGTCGCGCCCGGATTGGCCACGCGGCCGGCCACCGAGGAGACATTGACGATATGGCCCTTTGAAGCCTTCAGGTGCGGCAGCGCCGCCTTGGTCGTCGCCATCAGGCCGATCAGGTTGAGCTCGATCATCTGGCGCCAGTCGTCGAGATCGGCTTCAGCCGCGGGGGCAAGCAGCATGACGCCGGCATTGTTGACGAGGATGTCGAGCCGTCCCCATTCGGATACGACCTTGTCGACCATCGCGACAATGTCGCCGGCCTTGGCAATGTCGGCTTCGATCGCGAGTGCCTCGCCGCCCGCCTGTTCGATGCGGGCAACCAGTGCCTCGAGGCGATCGGCACGACGGGCGGCGACCGCGACTTTCGCGCCGGACGCGGCAAGAGCTGCGGCGGTAGCCTCGCCGATGCCGGACGAGGCGCCAGTGACGAGCGCAACCTTGCCCGTGGGTGTTGAATTTGCGGATGTCATGAGAAATCTCCAGGAGCCCGGCCCGCTCCTTCACATAGGCCGCGCCGCCAAGGCTTGAAGTCCCCCATCAGAGCAGTTGACGCAATTTGCCGACCCGGTCGCGATCAATCCTGTTCGTGCGGTCCGGGCTCCGGCCAGGGCTCCTTCGCCGCTTCCGCATACCAGTGACGCATCGCGGGAGTCGCCAACACCGCATCGACATAGGCGCGGGTGACGGGCGCCAGCTCACCGCCATAAGTGTCGAAGCGCGTCACCACCGGCGCATACATGGCGTCGGCCGCGGTGAAATGGCCGAACAGGAAGGGACCGCCCTGGCCATATTGCTCGCGGCACCGACGCCAGATCGCTTCGATCCTCGCCCGCTGCGCCTCGCCCTCGGCATCGAGCGGCTTGTGGGATTTCGGCCGGCGCAGATTCATCGGCCAGCCGTAGCGCACCTCGCGGAAGCCGGAATGCATCTCGGTCGCCACCGAGCGCGCCAGTTGACGGGCGCCGAGGTCTTCCGGCCAGAGCTTTTTCCCGGGATAGAGGTCAGCAAGATATTCAAGGATGGCAAGCGTTTCCCAGACGATCCTGCCCTTATGATTCAAAACCGGCACCAGGCCGGTCGGCGACACCTTGGCGAGGTTGGCTGCCGTCTGCGGCGTGCGCAGCCGCACGAAGCCCTCCTCGAAAGGGATCTCCAAGTGCTTCATCGCCACCCATGGCCTGAGCGACCAGGAGGAAAAGCACTTGTTGCCGATATAGAGGGTGAATTCCGCCAAGACCGTCTCCTGATGATGTCAATCCGCTTCGGCCGTCGTGATCGCCGACGGCCTGACGCCGGCGCGGCCCTGGATGGCGGCGACCGCCGCTTTTATGTCGGGGTTGACCTCCAGCGCCTTGCGGCCGGCCTCGATCGCCAGATCGACTTGCTCCACCGGCAGCCTCAGCCTGGTTGGAATTTCGTTGAGCTTCCCCTGCATCGCCGGGTCGACATCGGCGAAAGACAGGTACTGGACCACAAGGCGGACGTCGCGGCAGTTCCAGCCGGCAGCCGAACCGCGATAGGCGGAAACGGTGGAGGCCGGCAACCCGCAGCGATAGCGCACCAGTTCGCCCTTCCACTGCGAGACGGCGAGCTTCAGCGCATCGAATTCGTCGCGCACGGAGGCGGCCAGCGTGGTGCTGGTCACGGCGTCCAAGAGCTCGGAAGCCTTTGGTCCATGCAGGGATTTCGCCCAGCTCACGTCGCTGTCGCTGCCGGCATCGACGACGATGAAAATCAGCGTCGTCAGGCGCACCGCGGCCGAGGGCGACAGCGGCCCGTAAGGCGTACCCGCGGCGGAGCGCTCAAGCGTGAAGCCGGTGACGCCGATATTGTCGGTCAGGCCGCCATCGAGCAGCTTCACGTAGTCGAGCGGATCGGCATTCTGGTAGGAATCGAGCGCGCTGGCGTAGGCCTTGAGCCGCAGCGACGCGTTGCGGTCGGCCAGCGCCTCACTCAGCCATTGCGGCCTGCGGTAACCACAATGGGGACTGGTCGCCGAGACCACGATCGGCGCGAAGACGATCGGCACGGCGGCCGATGCCGCGACCGCGTCGGCGATCCGCACCTTGTCGAGGTCGCTGCACAGGGCGGCGAAGGTGTCGTAGGTGAAGAGGAACGGCGTGCGATTGTAGATGTCTGAAGCGTTGATCCAGACGATCGGCCCCTTCGGCCTGTGTAGGGCCTTGAAGGTCGCCCCGTCGAACAGATGGTCGTTCAGCCATCTAGCGAAACCGCTGCGGTCGTTGACCCCGCCATAATAGGCGCGGACGAAGTTGACCGGCGAGAACGATGTCCTGAGGTCGGCCTCAGCATTCTGGGTCAGGAAGCGTCCGCGAAAATCCCGGTAACCGTCCCTGCCCTTGTAGCCGAAATAGGCGGCGGCGACGGCGCCTCCCGAGGCGCCCGAAATCATCCTGATGTCGTCGACCAGCGTGCGGCGTTTGGGCCGTTCGTCGATGACGACGTCGTCGAGCGCCTGCAACACGCCGTAGGAGAAAGCAGCGGCGCGGGTGCCGCCGCCGGAGAACGCCAGCCCGACGACGGTCGAGCCGTCATCGGCTGGATCGGGGATGTAGGTGGGCGAAGGGTGGCCGACTTCCCTGGCCAGCGTGTTGATCGGTCCGACATCGTCGGCGACGCAGCCGGCAACGACCATCAAGACTGCGACAAAGGCCACACGAAAACGCAAACCCGCTTCCCCCTCGGCTGCCCTCTCCCGCAGCCGCGGCGAACCCTAACCGCATTGCCTTGTCCGATGCAACCGCACCGCGAAAGAGATCGCCGCGGCCTGGAACCCAAACCGCTCCAGCACGTTGTCAGACCCGGATGCGGGTTCTCGTGTCCAGCTTCCTATCCAGACCCAGGAGATGCGCGCATGGTGAACAGGGATCAGGTCGCCGGTCTTGCCAAGCAAATGAAGGGTTCGGTCAAGCAGGCGGCCGGCAAGGCCACCGGCAACCGGCGGACCCAGGTCGAAGGCGCTGCCGACAAGCTCGCCGGCAAGGTGCAGAAGGCCTATGGCGACGTGAAGGACAAGGTCAAAAGGGCGTTCTGACCTCTCAGCCGCCTGCCTTGACGACAGGACATGGAGGCCGCCGCGAGGCGGCCTTTTCATGTCTGGAATTGCTTGGCAAAGGCGTTGGTGAAGACGATCTCGCCATGGTCGCCGGCCGCTTCGCCCAGCACCACGTCCATGTTGTCGGCCGTCACGCGCGCCAGCGCGAAGCCGCCCATATAGGCCGCCTTCGGCTTGATGAGATCGAGGCCGTCGCGCTGGTAGATCATCGGCACTTGGTGCTGGTGGCCGTGGAAGACGGCAATCACATTGTAGCCCTTGATCGCGGCCAGCAGCGCCTGGCGGTCGGCCTCGCCCCACCAGTGCGGACGGCCGGAGCCGTCGTCATCATAGGTGCGTTTCACCGGATCCCAGCGCTCGGTCGAGAAAGTGTCCCAGCCATAGTGCTGGAACAGGACGACTGGCCGGCCGTCGCCGGCATAGGTGGCGAGGTCCTGCTTCAGCCAGGGCAGGCTGCTTGGCGCGCCATGGCCGGTGTCGCCGGCGAAGCGGTGTGTCTGGATAAGATGCAGCCCGCCCCAGTCCCAGGAATAGCAGTCGGTATCGACGTCATATTCGGTCGCCGGCACCGGCGGCTTGAAGAACACGCCGGGGCGATGGTTGACCTCGACATAGTCGCGCAGCTCGCGGCGATACCAATCGACATGCGGCGGCGAACCGTTCTGGTCGAGATCGTGGTTGCCCAGCCCGACATAGACCGGAATGTGGACGCGGTCCGGCCCGACGCCTTCCTGATAGCGCTGAGAGAACTGCAGAAGCTGCGTGCCTTCGCTGGGCTCGGTGACCTGGCCGCCGCCATCGTCGGTGATGTCGCCGCCGGTAACGAGGCCGAGCGGCGTGCCGATGCGGGTGCCGGCCGAATGCAGGCCGGTGGAAACGCCGTCGATCTCGGCCGGCCACCTCTTGTCCGCAATCGCGTTCAGGGCCGCGACGTTGCGCAAAAGCGCTGCATCGGTCTTGCCTTCCTGCAGGCAATGAGGGCTGAGCCCGCCCGCCATGCGGCAGGCATGGATATCGGCGATGAAGAGGAAGGTGGCGTCGATCGGCTGGATGCGCTTTCCGGTCTGGCCGAAGGCCGCGCGCGGAAAGACGCCGGCGGCAGCGAGGCCGCCCAACCGAGCCATGAAGATGCGGCGCGAAACGGTTGCTGGCGAAGAGCGATTCATCGTCACCCGATTAAACATCCTCGAACCGCCTCGTCCAGTTCAATGCCCGGCCAGCGCGCTGGAGACTTTTCATGCCAAGGCATGAAACGCTCTTGGGTCGACAGCGCGGCGGGGGTCTGTCATTGCTTTGGAACATGCATCCAGGGGAGGAAGGCATGAAAACCCTTATAACCGGTATGGCGTTGGCCATGCTCGCCGGCGCCGCGCAGGCCGCGGACTGCGTCGACGCCAAATCCGCAAAAGCCGGCTTCGTGCTCGAAAAGCCGGGCATAAGCAGCGAATTCCGGCCGGCGCCGGGCGGCATGGTCGCGGTCGCCAACACGTATGAATCGGACTCGCCACAGACGCAGTATCTCTATGCCGGGCTGATCGAAGTGTTCCGCGACAGCGACACCGGACGGCTGTCGATGATCCCGCTCGGCGACTTGAAGAAGCTGTTCCCGTTGAAGGCTGGCGCCAAGAGCAAGACCGAATTCGTGCGGCTGTCTTCGAAGAAGGCGCCGAAGGGCACCGAGACGCTGGCTCTGGCCGTCAAGGGCAAGGACAGCTACAAGCTCGGCGACTGCAAATACAACGTGCTCGTGGTCGGCGAAACGATCACCGGCGATAACGGCAATGTCATCGACACCTTCACCGCGCTCTACTCGCCCGAACTGCAGGCGGTGCTGGCACGGCGGTATGATGAGGGGACGAGCGCGCAGAGCGAGGTGGGATTCGAGACGATCAAGCCGTTGAAGGAGTGAGGCGCAATTGTCAAACGACGCGATCCTTCACGCCTGTGCCCCGACGGCATCAACCGATCATCCGCCGCGGCAACACGCGACGCCGCCGCTTTGCCGTCAACCCGCTCTGCGATGGCTCGAAACTTTCCAGCGCCCTCAAGCACTCCCGCAGCACCCCTGCATCCTGCGACGTCTTGGCCATCGACATGGCGCCGGAATAAGCAGCCACCGCAAGCGCGGCGAAGCGGTCGGGATCGATCCTGCCCTCCCCGCCGTCCAGCCGGTCGGCCCGTATCTTGTCGGCGATCGCCCTTCGCCAGCCGGCGAAGATCCTGGCAAGCGCCAGGCGGAATTCATCGTCGGCCAGCGACAGCTCGTGCGCGAGGTTGTTGAGCGGGCAGCCGCGCACATAGCCCTGTTGCTCAAGCTCCGCAGCCACCGCCTCGAACACGGCCCGCACGCCTTCGCGAGCCGATGACGCCGCCAGCACCGGGTCGATCCAGGTCTCCTGGACCGCCGTCGCCACCCGTTCCTCGATCACCGCCAGCGCCAGCGCCTTCTTGGTCGGGAAATGGTGGTGCAGGGCGCCGCCGGTGACGCCGGCCGCAGCCATCAGGTCGCTGAGGCTCGAGGCGTGATAGCCGCGCGCCTGGAAGGAGTCTTCCGCCACGTCGAGGACGCGCCGGCGCATGCCTTCCGGGTCGTTGGTGCGCTTCTTGCGCGGGGCCATGGCGATCTCCCCTTCTCCGCTTGTTGGAGAGTTACCTGAACAAAGTGAGCCCGGATAAGGGTGCTCCCGGGAAAGCCAGCGTCTCACTCCGCTGGAACACCCCTCATCCGTCTCGTCGCTAGCGCGCCGATCCACCTTCTCCCACAAGGGGAGAAGGGGAAAATCACGATAGCAGATTGACAAAACAGGACAACCGGTCTGTTTATAAAACAGGACGATCACCCTGTTTTGAGATTCTGGCCATGAACCGACCTTCCCGCCTTGCCTCACCCGTCGTCGAGCTCAGGCAATACACGCTGAAGCCGAAGCAGCGCGAGACGCTGATCACGCTGTTCGACCGGGAGTTCGTCGAAACGCAGGAAGCGACGGGCATGACCATCATCGGCCAGTTCCGCGATCTCGACCGCCCCGACATGTTCGTCTGGCTGCGCGGCTTCGAGGACATGGAGGCGAGAAAGGGTGCGCTAGGCGCCTTCTATGGCGGGCCGGTTTGGGCAGCGCATCGCGACGCCGCCAATGCGACGATGATCGATTCCGACGACGTGTTGCTGCTGAAGCCGGCCTGGCCGGATGCGGCGTTCGACCTCTCAGACTTACAGCGACCGACAACCGCCGAAGCTGAAAGCATGAACGGCGGAAGGCGTTTGCCTGGTTTTGTTGAGATTTCGATTCATCATTTGCGGCCAGGCGCCGAGACCGCCTTTGCCGAGCGTTTCCGGACGGAGGCGGTCCCGCTGCTCGCGGCAGATGGCGCCCGGCTGCTCGGCGCCTTCGTCAGCGAGCATGCCGAAAACACCTTTCCGCGCTTGCCAGTGCGCGCCGCTGACAATGTCTTCGTCATCGTCACTGGGTCCGACGATGGCGATGCCCATGCCGGCCATCGGGCCGCCCTCGCCGGTTCGCCGGCATGGCGTGCGATCCACGAAGCCTTGCAAGCCGCTTCCACGAAGCCGGCCGAGATGTTGCGCCTCGTGCCTACAGCCCGATCGCTTTTGAGATAGTCACCCGGTCGGCAGCATGCCTGCTATTGCCTCGGCGACAAAGGCAGGATCTTCCCAATGCGGGTTGTGGCCGCAATCCTGCGCCCAGATCGTACGCGATCCGGCCAGCGCCCCTGCCATCGACTGCTGGTGCGCTTCGCCGAAGAGCGGATCGCGCCCGCCGGCGATGATCAGTGTTGGGACCTGAATGGCCCGCGCAGCGGCGGTCAGATCGGTGCGGCGGACTTCTTCAAGAATGGCGCGCCAGCGCGCCGCGGGAATCGCGGACGCGTCCTTCGCGAGGCCGGCGAGAAAAGCCCGCGGCACGCCTAGCCGGCAGGCATGCCACCACTCATAGAACGGATCGGACGGCGAGATCGGGTCGCGCAAGGCCGCCACGCCATCGATCAGTTGGTGATCCAATCCGAAATCGGCCTTCAGGGTGCTGGCCAGGATCACCAGCCCACCGATCAGGTCCGGATATTGTGCGGCCAGCGCGATCGACACCATGCCGCCCAGCGAATGGCCGACGACGACCGGCCGGTCGAGCCGCAGGCGCCGGATCAACCCGGCCATGTCGTTGGCGAAATCAGCGACGCCGCAGCCCTCGCCCGCCTGCGAGGCCCCGTGGCCACGCAGATCCGGCATGATCAGCCGGCGGCCGGGAAGATGCGGCGCCAGCAGCGAAAAGCTGCGGCTGGTGTCGGTGAAGCCATGAACCAGAACAAGCGGCGGCTCCGAGCCGGCGATCTCGACATAGGCAAGGTCGAGACCGCCGACCTCGGCGATACGCTTGCGCCCGGCCCAGGCGGCCTGCTCGACTTCCTGCTCCTCAGGCTCCGATAGCGCCGGCCTCACAGTCCGAGCTTTTCCTTGACCGCGGCAAGGCCGGGCTTGCCATCGAAGGTGGTGACGCCGGCGAGCCACGCATCGAGGCGGTCCCTGTGCAAGGCGATCGACTTCAGCGCCCCGTCCTCCGGCTTCATGCCATCATTGATGAGGTAGCCCATGCCGACATTTTCCATGTCGATGTCGAAGCTGAGATTCTTCAGGAACTGCCCAACGTTCGGGCATTCCTGCAGAAAGCCCTTGCGCACCTGGGTGGTCACGGTGGCTGCACCGAAATTCGGGCCGAAGAACTTGTCGCCGCCGGTCAGATACTTGAAGTCGTACATCGTGTTCATCGGATGCGGCGCCCAGCCCTGGAAGACGATGAACTGCTTCTCCTTGATCTCGTAGCCTACCTCCGAGAGCATGCCGGCCTCGCTGGACTCGACCACCTGCCAGCCGTCCAGGCCGTATTGCGGATCGGCAATGGCGTCCATCATGAGCTGATTGGATCCGGGCTCGATGCCGTACATCTTCTTGCCGAACTTGTCGGCGAATTTGTGCAGGTCCGACAGGTCCTTGACGCCGGCGTCCCAGACATAGGTCGGCACGGCGAAGGTGTATTTGGCGCCGACCAGGTTGACGCGCACATTCTCGATCGAGCCGTCTTTCTTGTAGGGCTCGTAATAGGTGACCATCGCCGGATCCCAGTAGCCGAGGAACAGGTCGAGGTCTTTGTTCTTGATCCCCTCATAGATGACGTTGATGCCGAGCACCTCGCTCTGCGGTTCGTAGCCGAGCGCCTGGAGCAGCACCTTGGCCACGCCGGTGGTGAAGGCGAGATCGTTCCAGCCGGGTTCGGCCATGCGGACCGTTTTGCAGCTCTCGGCCTCGGCGGCGCGGGCCGCCTGGGAAGCCAGCATCAGGGCCGCGAGACAAACGCCATTCGCAAGCATGCGCAACATTCCGGTTCTCCTCTTTCGGATCGTTTTGACCCATAGGTCATTTTATTGTCCCATTGGTCAATTGTTGATCTGGACGGGCGAAAATGTCAACATGGATTCGCCATGCATGGATCGCTCCAGTGAAACTCACGCGCCTCAGCGACATACGCCGCAAGGAGCTGCGGCAGGCGGCCTTCGCCGTTCTGGAGCGCGAGGGCATCGCCGGCGCGACGCTGGAAAAGGTCGCGGCCCAGGCCGGCGCCTCGAAGGGCATCGTGCTGCATTATTTCCGCAACAAGCAGGAGCTGTTCGAGCACGCCATGCGCGAGGCGAACGCCGTGCTCTGTCACGCCGTGGTCGCCCGGCTTCAGCGGGCGCGGACGCCGTTGGAACGGCTGGACGCCGTGATCGAGGGCAATTTCGAGGAGCATTTGTTCCTGCCGCCGCTCTGCCATGCCTGGCTGTCACTCTGCGCCGAGGTGCCGCGCGACGAGAAGCTGGCGCGCATCCAGAGGGTCATCCACGCGCGCATGCGCTCGAACCTTCTGTCCGGGTTGCGCGGCCTCGCTTCGCCGGAACTGGCCGAGGAGATCGTGCTCGGCGTTACCGCGCTGATCGACGGGCTGTGGCTCAGGCTCGGCCTGCAGCCGGGCAGCGTCACGCGCGAGCAGGCGGTGCGCCAGGTCAAGGATTTCGTCGCGGGGCGGCTTGCCCTTCGCCAGCCCGCGCCCGTCGGGTTAGCCTCGGCCGGATAAGGTTCAGACCCGGCGGTAGCTGCCGCGCTTGACCGCCCCGTTGCTCGGCCCTGCATTCCCGCTCCAAGGGCGGCTACACCGCCAGGTGAGCGCTGGCAGGGCCGTCCCAATCCTTGAACCCAAGTTTTCCGATCTCATCGAGGATCTGCTCGCGGATCCAGCGATGCGGTGGCTCATCGTCGCGGCGGGCGTGCCAGTACATCCTGACCGCCGGCGACGGAATCGCGATCGGCGCCCGATAGATGCCGATCGGCAGGGATTTTGCCGCCGAGACCGCGAACTGCGTTGGAACTGCGGCTAGATAAGGTCCGCTCGCGACCGCCAGCGCAACGGCCTGGAAGTGCGGCAAAGCGAGCATGACGCGGCGCCTCCGGCCCATCCTGCCCAGCGCATCGTCGGTGAAGCCCGACATCGACCCGTCGATGGAGCGCAGCGCGTGCGGCAGCGCGCAGAAGAGGTCGAGCGGCACCTCTTCGCCCTCGGCGATCCCTGCCTGGCCGAGCGCGGCATTGTCCTTCGCCGCGATAATGGCGAAAGGCGAGCCAAACAGCGCCACGCTTGAGACCCACTCCGCGACCTCCAGCGGGCGCTCCAGCGCAAGGTCGATCCGATCTTCCTGCAACAGCTTCGAGACGTCGCCAATGGCGCTGTCGAGGAAACGGAACGATACGCCGGGCGCCACCGCCGCAATGCGCGTGGCGAAGGGCGGCATCAGGAGCATGGAGAAGAAATCCGCGCCCATGAAGGTGAAGGTCCGTTCCAGCCTTGCCGGATCGAAATCGGTCGTCGGCTGAAAGGCGCGCTCGATCTCACCCAGCGCCGCGCGCACCGGCTCCGCCAGGCTTTCGGCGCGCGGCGTCGGCACCATGTCGTTGCCGCGGCGCACGAAGAGCTGGTCGTTCAGCGCATGGCGCAGGCGGTTGAGTGCGGCGCTCACCGCGGGCTGGCTGAGGCCGATCTGCTCGCCGGCGCGCGTCACGCTCTTCTCGCGCAGAAGCGCGTCGAGAACTCTCACAAGGTTGAGGTCGAGCGCGTTCAAATTCATCGCATCAATCCGCCCCATACGATCATTCGATTTCCATCGCCGGCTCGTCCTTGCTTAGGTCACCGTCGAAAGGGAGAGCAGTTATGACAATGATCAACACGACCATCGCAGGCAAGGAACTCCTCTGGTTCAACAACACGCTCGTCGCCATCCAGGTTTCGTCAACCGACGGCGAGGACGGCATCTGCGTCGTCGAGCACCGCCAGCCCCACGGCGATTCCGCGCCGCTGCACGTGCATCGCAATGAGGACGAGGTTTTTCATATCCTCGAGGGCCGGATACGTTTCGTCGTCGATGGCCGCGAGCGGATTGCAGGCGCCGGCGAAACGGTGCTAGCGCCGAAAGGCCTGCCGCACACTTACAGGGTCGAGTCTCTCGAAGGCGCGCATACACTCACCGTGACGCGCGGTTCGGATTTTGAGACGATGGTGCGCAAGGCTAGTCGCCCTGCGGAGCGTGCCGAGTTGCCGCCAGTGGCGATGCCGACGCCGGAGATGGTTGCGGAGTTGACAAGGCTGTGCGCGCAGAACGGCATCGATATTGTTGGGCCGCCGCTAGGGTGAGCCTTCCCTTCTCCCCTTGTGGGAGAAGGTGGATCGGCGCGCAGCGCCGAGACGGATGAGGGGTGTTCCAGCGGAGCGGGACGCTGGTTTTCCCTGGAACACCCCTCATCCGTCGCCTTCGGCGACACCTTCTCCCACAAGGGGAGAAGGAAGAGGGGCGCCCTTCAACCGATTTGCGCCACGCTGGCCCGCAATCTCCGCTTGATGCCGTTTGTGCAACGCGATACGCCCTTGCCCAAATCGACAGACCGGAGATTTCCCGTGAGTGCTCAAAAGACCAGAACCGAAACCGATACGTTCGGTCCCATCGAGGTGGCGGCCGACCGCTATTGGGGCGCGCAGGCGCAGCGTTCGCTGGGCAATTTCAAGATCGGCTGGGAGAAGCAGCCGGCTTCGATCGTGCGCGCGCTCGGCATCGTCAAGCGCGCCGCGGCCGAAGTGAACATGGAGATGAAGCGGCTCGATCCCGCGATAGGCAAGGCGATCGTCGAGGCGGCGCAGGAAGTGATCGACGGCAAGCTCGACGAGCACTTCCCGCTGGTTGTCTGGCAGACCGGCTCCGGCACGCAATCCAACATGAACGCCAATGAGGTGATCTCCAACCGGGCGATCGAGATGCTCGGCGGCGTGATGGGTTCGAAGAAGCCGGTGCATCCGAACGACCACGTCAATATGAGCCAGTCGTCCAACGACACCTATCCGACGGCCATGCACATCGCCTGCGCAGAGCGGGTCGTGCATCACCTGATCCCTGCGTTGCATCATCTGCACAAGGCGCTCGACGCCAAGGCTCGCGCCTTCAACCACATCATCAAGATCGGCCGCACGCACACGCAGGACGCCACGCCGCTGACCCTTGGCCAGGAATTTTCCGGCTATGCCGCGCAGGTCGCCTCCTCGATCAAGCGCATCAATCTGACGCTGCCGGGCTTGCAGGAACTGGCGCAGGGCGGCACCGCCGTCGGCACCGGCCTCAACGCGCCGGTCGGCTTTGCGGAAAAGGTGGCGGACCGCATCGCTTCGATCACTGGCATCGCCTTCGTGACCGCGCCTAACAAGTTCGAGGCGCTCGCGGCACATGATTCCATGGTGTTCTCGCATGGCGCGATCAACGCGGCGGCGGGGGCGCTGTTCAAGATCGCCAACGACATCCGCCTGCTCGGGTCCGGACCGCGCTCGGGCCTCGGCGAGCTGTCGCTGCCGGAAAACGAGCCGGGCTCCTCGATCATGCCGGGCAAGGTCAACCCGACCCAGTGCGAGGCGCTGACGCAGGTCTGCGTGCAGGTGTTCGGCAACAATGCAGCGCTCACCTTCGCCGGCAGCCAGGGCCATTTCGAGCTCAATGTCTACAACCCGCTGATGGCCTACAATTTCCTGCAGTCGGTGCAACTGCTGGCCGACGCCTCCGTGTCCTTCACCGACAATTGCGTGGTCGGCATCGAGGCGCGCGAGGACAACATCAAGGCCGCGCTCGAGCGCTCGCTGATGCTGGTGACGGCGTTGGCGCCGACCATCGGTTACGACAACGCCGCCAAGATCGCCAAGACCGCGCATAAGAACGGCACGACCTTGCGCGAGGAGGCCTTGGCCACCGGGCTGGTCAACGAAGCCGATTACGACCGGCTGGTACGGCCGGAGGACATGACGCATCCGGGGTAGACGGTCGTTGCTTCAGGCTGCCATAGCCTCGCGACGTCGTCATTACAGGGCGAAGCAGGAGCGAAGCTCCGTCGCGGAGACCCCTGGAATCCATGCCGTTACCTGAGTCGAAGGACGCAGCGGAGCAGAACCTGCGTGGCCGCGGCTGTTTTGATGTCATGGCATGGATCCTCGGGTCTGCGCCGCGTCGCTTCGCTCCTTGCTTCGCCCGTGGATGACGAAGTGACGAGCGTTTCGGCTAATTTCCAAAGCATTTTGCGGCAACATAATTTGCTTCTCCAACCCAATCCGCCGACATGATTTTCGCGCGCGACCGCGAATGTCAGGAACATCCATCCTGTGAACAATGTGTCGCCACATAGGCGGCTTTGGTGAACAGTCTTCGTCGTCTATCTGACGGACCATTCAACCCGTTCGGAGAACCGCCATGTCCATCAACTCTTCCGTCGCCGGCACCGCGTCCAATAGTTCCACCACGATCCTCCTGGGGCGCGTTCTGCTCGCCGTCATCTTCCTGCTTTCCGGCTTCGGCAAGCTCACCGCCATTTCCGGCACCGCCGGCTATTTCGGCAGCCTCGGCCTGCCGGTGCCGACCGTCACCGCTATCGTCGTCGGCCTGATCGAGCTGCTCGGCGGCCTTGCCATCCTCGTCGGCTTCCAGACCCGTATCGCCGCCTGGGTGCTCGCCATCTTCACCATCGCCACCGGGCTGGTCGCTCACACCGGCTGGGCCGACCAGATGCAGATGATCCAGTTCCTCAAGAACCTCGCCATCACCGGCGGCTTCATCCTGCTCGCCTCGTCCGGCGCCGGCGCCTATTCGATCGACGCCAAGCGCGCCTGAGCCTTTCCTCCCAAGCCTTAAACGCAAGCGGCGCGGAATTTTCCGCGCCGCTTTTTCGTTGCAGGCGTAGACTGCACCGGCAGCCGGCCTCATACGCCGGCAAGGGAGGTTGGCCATGTTTCGCAACGCGTTGCTTCTGGTCTCACGGCTGCTGTTGGCCGCGCTGTTCGTACCGTCGGGCTTCCAGGCGCTCACCAATATCGCCGGCACGACCAGTTACTTCGCCGGCCTGGGCCTGCCGCTACCGACCTTGGCGGCCTGGGGCACAGGCCTGTTCGAGTTGATCGCCGGGTTGTTGATCCTCGTCGGTTTCCAGACGCGGATCGTGGCGCTGCTGCTTGCCGCCTTCAGCGTAGCCGCCGGTTTCATCGGCCATTACGGCCAGGGCGCGGACGACGCCACGCTGGCCTTCCTGCACCAGCAGATGCTGATGAAGGACATCGCCATCGCCGGCGGCTTCCTGGCGCTCGCCATGGCTGGCGCCGGCGCATGGTCGACTGACGGGCGTGGCTTTGGGATCGGCGCCAACGTCACCTGATCTGTTATTTCACCGAAACGCTCGGCCCGCCCTCGACCGCCAGCATGAGCCGGCGGTTGGTGATGCGCGCGAGTTGTGCCAGCCGGCCGGCCGGGCGCTCACCATAGAGGTCGGAAAGCGAGGCCGGCAGCACCAGCGCGAGCGCGCCGTTGCCGCGGCTTTCCCATTTCACCCTCGGCATCACGCCCGGCATTGCCGCCGTCAGCAAATAGACCACGCGCATCATGGCCGCGAGCGTGCGGGCGCGTTCCAGAATGCGCGGCGGCGCCAGCGCCTTGATCTCAGGCGCGATGCCGTCGTTGAAGACGCCGTCATGGCGATAGGCGCTGGCCAAAGCCAGATAGGCGCGGCCCGGATGGTCGACGCCGATGAAGGAGGCATGCGCGATGATGTTGAGCGACTGCCGGCCGCGATATTCCGGATGCGCGCGCCAGCCGATGTCGGCAAGCAGGCAGGCGGCGTGGCGGTAGCGCGCCTCATCCTCCGTCTCGTCGATGCCGAAGGCCTTGAACGCCTTGCCGGTCCATTCGACCAGGTCATGCGCGTGATGCACCGAGCGCGAGCGCAATAGCGCCAATTCCTCGGCGGCCGAGATCAGCGGGTCGGCCTTCTGCTCGGCGGCGTCGAGCAGCGAATAGAGAAAGCCTTCGCGCACGCCCTGCGCCGAGACGACAATCTTCGAGGGCTGCATGGCAGACATGATCTCCTGCAGCACGATGGCGCCGTAGGGTAGGAGCGAGCGGCGGTTCTTGGAGACGCCCTCGATGCCCTTCACCTTCTCGACCTCGCTGCGGGCGACCTGCTTTAGGAAAGTCTGCGCGCTGTCGGCCGATATCTCGTAGTGATGCATGACGCCGAGCGGGTAGTTGTTCATCTCCATATGCAGCCGGGCAAGGTTTCGCCAGGTGCCGCCGACGGCGTAGAAAACCCTGCCCTGCCCGCCCTTCAGAAGCTTCGCCCGCGCCAGTTCCTGGCGCGCGATCTTCTGCGCCTGCACGAGCGAGTTCCTGGCCATGTCCTGCAGGCGCAGGCCGCCGAGCGGCAACGTGATGCCGTCGCCCATCGCTTCGCCATTGATGTCGATCAGCTCAAGGCTGCCGCCGCCAAGATCGCCGGCGATGCCGTTGGCCGGATGGAAGCCGGAAATGACGCCGAGCGCCGAATAATAGGCTTCCTGACGACCGGTGAGCACGCGGATGTCGGTCTTCAGAACGTCCTCGGCACGATGGATGAAATCAGGGCCGTTGCCTGCCTCGCGCGCCGCCGCGGTGGCCAGCACATACATATGCTCGGCGCCGGCTTGATCCGAAAGCGCGCGAAAACGGCGGAATTCCTCCATCGATCGCGTCACCGCCTCGGGGTCGAGCTTGCCCGTCGAAACGATGCCGCGGCCGAGGCCGGCCAGCATCTTCTCGTTGAACAGAAGCGTCGGCGAGCGCGCCAGCCCTTCATAGACGACAAGGCGGATCGAGTTCGATCCGATGTCGATGATCGACAGCGGCCGCCGGTCCTGAAGCCGGCCCTGGGAAACTGCAATCACGCGGCGCTGTTCTTCTTGCGGCGCTTGAACTGGGCAATGCGCTTGGGCGCATGCGATTTCAGCGCGTCGCCCCGCCCGGAGAGGCTCGGATTGGTCATGAAATATTCCTGCGCGTTGAACGGCTCCTCGCCCTCCTCCAGCACAACGCGCCGGGAGGTGCCGTCAGCCAATACGTCGAAACTTTGCTGGTTGTCCATGATGTTGCCCAGCATGATCTGGCCAAGCACCTGTTCATGCACAGTTGGATTGGTGATCGGCACCAGGGTCTCGACGCGGCGGTCGAGATTGCGCGGCATCATGTCGGCCGACGAGATGTAGACGACCGCCTCGTCCGACGGCAGGCCGTGGCCGTTGCCGAAGCAGAAGATGCGGCTGTGCTCGAGGAAGCGGCCGACGATCGATTTCACCCTGATATTCTCGGAAAGACCCGGCACCTGCGGCCGCAGACAACAGATGCCGCGCACCACGAGGTCGACCTCGACACCGGCGCGGCTGGCGTCGTAAAGCGCGTCGATGATGGTCGGATCGACTAGCGCGTTCATCTTCATCCAGATGCGCGCCGGTCGGCCTTCGCGGGCATGGACGATCTCGTCCGAGATGTGTTTCAGGATGCGGTTGCGCAGCGTGAAGGGCGATACGGCAAGGCGCATCTCCTCGGCGGGCTCGGCGTAGCCGGTGATGAAATTGAAGAGCTGCGCGACATCGCGCGCGATCGTCGGGTCGGTGGTGAAGAAGGACAGGTCGGTGTAGATGCGGGCGGTAACCGGGTGGTAGTTGCCGGTGCCGAGATGCACGTAGTTGCGCAGCCGGCCATCCTCGCGGCGCACGATCAAAGACATCTTGGCGTGGGTCTTCAGCTCCAGGAAGCCGAACACGACCTGCACGCCGGCGCGTTCGAGGTCGCGCGCCCAGCGGATGTTGGCTTCCTCGTCGAAGCGCGCCTTGAGCTCGACAAGCGCCGTGACCGACTTGCCGGCCTCGGCGGCGTCGATCAGCGCGCGCACGATCGGGCTGTCGTTGGAGGTGCGGTAGAGCGTCTGCTTGATCGCAACCACTTCCGGGTCGGCGGCGGCTTGGCGCAGGAACTGCACCACCACGTCGAAGGACTCGTATGGGTGATGAACGACGATGTCCTTCTCGCGGATGGCGGCGAAGCAGTCGCCGCCATGCTCGCGGATGCGCTCGGGAAAGCGCGGATTGTAGGGCGTGAATTTGAGGTCGTCGCGCGGAATGGCGACGATCTCGGAGATCTGGTTGAGCGCAAGCGGACCGGTGAGCACGCTGATACGGCTCGACGAGACGCCGAGCTCGCCGGCGACGAAGTCCCGCAACGCGGCCGGCATCAGCGTGTCGAACTCGATGCGGATCACAGAGCCGCGGCGGCGCCGCTTCAGCGCCGTTTCGAACAGGCGCACCAGGTCTTCCGACTCTTCCTCGACCTCGATGTCGCTGTCGCGGATGATGCGGAACGTGCCGGAGCCCTTGACCTCGTAGCCGGGGAAAAGCTTGCCGATATAGATGCCGACCACTTCCTCCAACGGAATGAAGCGGACATGGTTCTTGCGGTCGGGCAGGCGGATGAAACGCCTGAGCGCCACCGGCAGGCGCAGCAGCGCGCTCATCTCCTCGCCATTCTTGCGATGGCGCAGTTGCAGCGCGATGGAAAAGCCGAGATTGGGGATGAACGGAAACGGATGCGCCGGGTCGATCGACAGCGGCGTCAGCACCGGGAAAACCTGCTCCTGGAAATGCTCTTCCAGCCAGGCCTTCTCGTCCTTGGTGAGCGCATCGCGGGTGATGCTTTCGATGCCTTCCTTATTGAGCAGGACCATCAGCGCCGAGAGGCTCTTCTGCTGGTCCTCCTGCAGGCGCTCGACCTCGCGCAGCAATTGCTCGAGCTGCTGCTCGGGCGTGCGGCCGTCAGGGCTTTTCAGGGCGATGCCCTCGCGCACCTGGCCGGCAAGGCCGGCGACGCGGACCATGAAGAACTCGTCGAGATTGGCGGCCGAGATCGACAGGAAGCGGACGCGTTCGAGCAGCGGATGGTGCTCGTTCAGCGATTCCTCCAGCACGCGGCGGTTGAATTGCAGCCAGGAGAACTCGCGGTTGACGAAACGGTCGGGATTGCCGCCGTCCGGGCTGGCCGCCTCGACGGTGATGAACTCGCTCTGCACAGGCTTCAGTTCGTTCATGGTTTCCCGCTCTACCCGCAACCGTTCCCAGGAGGCGCCCGCATATTGCCGTTGGGCGACGCTCTAACATGTCTTTGTGACGCATGATCGTCACGGAATCGATCCGTGCCGGCCCCATGCGCTTAACCGGCTCAACTTATCCTCTGCCAGCCTTTTGCGACAGTTTGATTTCATCGATCTTGCAAACGGACCTGTTATGCTCCAGATGCAGACGGGTCACACCCACTGGCCGAACCCAATTGGAGACGACGATGGCAGGCGGTAGCATTCCCCATTTCCAGAACGACGCGGGCCATCCGGTCATCGAGATCGGCGTCAGGGAATTCATGTGCACCGGCGCAAACCCGCCTTTCGACCATCCGCACGTGTTCCTCGACATGGGCGACGACAATGAAAAAGTCTGCCCCTACTGCTCGACGCTCTATCGCTATTCACCGTCACTGAAGGCGACGGAGACGCAGCCGGCCGGCTGCCTCTATGTCGACCAGGCCGCCTGACCTTTTTTCCCAACCATGGCTGAAACACGGTCCCGGCAAATCGTCATCGCCGGGGCTGGCATTGCCGGGCTGACGGCGGCGCTCGCCTTTGCCGAGCGCGGTTTCCCGGTAAAATTGTTCGAGCAGGCAAAGCAACTCGAGGCGGCCGGCGCCGGCCTCCAGCTTTCCCCCAACGCGACCCGCATCCTGCGCCGGCTTGGTGTGCTCGACCGCCTGCTGCCCGACGCGATCCGGCCGCAAGCGGTAGTGCTGAAGGACGCAAGAAGCCTGCGCGAGCTGGCGCGCGTGCCGCTTGGGGAAGCCGGAGAAAAGCGCTGGGGCGCGCCCTATCTGGCGGCGCATCGCGCCGACCTGCAGGCGGCGCTGACGGCTGCAGTGGCACAACGGCCGGACATCGAGCTTGTCACCGGCGCGCGCGTGACCGGCATCGCCGTCGACCCGCAAAGCGTGACCGCGACGGTCGAGATCGACGGCAAAGCGACGAATGTCACGGGCGGCCTGCTGGTCGGAGCGGACGGTGTTTGGTCTTCGCTTCGCGCGGGGCTTGCCAAGAGGGTCGGCTTTGCGGCGAGCCGCTTTTCGGGCGAGCTCGCCTGGCGCGCGACGGTCCCTGCGGAAAGCGCCGCCGGCCAGGCCTTTGCGCAAATCGGCGCCGCAAACTGCGTCACCACCTTCCTGCATCCTGGCTTCCACATGGTCGCCTATCCGGTGAGCAAGGGCCGCGCCTTCAACCTTGCGGCCTTCACCAAAGGCGAGCGCATCGCCGAAGGCTGGTCCGGTCATGCGGACCCTGCGATCCTTTCAGGCGCCATCCGAGGCACGGCGACGGCGCTGTCGAGGCTGGTTGCGCTCGCCGGCCCCTGGACGGCGTTCCCCATCCACACGGTCGAGCAGCGCCGCTGGACGATGCCGGACGGCATCGCGCTGATCGGCGACGCCGCGCATGCCATGACGCCGTTCGCGGCCCAGGGCGCGGCGATGGGGATCGAGGACGCCTCGATGCTCGCCAATCTGATCGCCGATTTTCCCGGCGATCCAAGGCAGAGCCTGACGGTTTGGGAGAATCTCAGACGGCCGCGCGTCGAAAAGGTGCTGAAACGCGGCGCGCTCAATCGCCTCGCCTGGCATGCCAAGGGACCGGTGGCGATCGCCCGCAACCTGGTGCTGGCGACGCGGCCGGCGGAGAAGCTCGCCGCGGACTTGGACTGGCTGTATGGCTGGGAGGAGCGGAAGGTTGTCAGGAGGTAAGCTTGATTGTGCGAAAGCAAGATAGGCGGCGGGACAGCGCCCCCCTCTGTCCTGCCGGATATCTACCCCACTTGGGGGAGATCAGATGTCACGGCGGCTTTCGCCAACCTCCAACGTCGCAGGAGAAGCGCCGACGGCGAAACCGCCAATCTCCCCCCTCGTGGAGAGATGTCCGGCAGGACAGAGGGGGGCGCGAAGGAACACGACGTTTGCGACCTCGCGCCACCCTCAATTGAATAACCGCAACGACCAGCCCAGCGATACCGGCAGCGGGTTCCACCAACCTGTCCGGATGCCGGCAGTGCGCAGTGCCGCAGCGGTCCAGGTGTTGCAGCCGACCAGGGCGTTGAAATGGCCGTTGGCCTCATAGAAGCGGTCGTAGGTCGAATACCCAGCATTCTCGATCATCATCGGGCCATCCGGCCCCTGCCGAAAACTCGCCGCGATATGGTCGAGCAGCGCCGCAAAATGCGCTTCGTCGATGTCGAAGCCGGCGACGGCGGTATGCGGCTCCTTGATCGCGCCGGCGACATCGACATGCATCACCGAGACGTCGAGCGTCAGCGCCTTCAGCACCGGCACGGGCTTCAACTGCGACCATGTCGGCGTCTCCAGATAGAAAGCGCGGCCACCCCAGCCGAAGACGATGTAGCGCGCCTCCGGAGCCTCGATCGGCAGGCCGGCATCGGCGAGAAAGGCAAAGCGCCGGCGCACGCCATCATCGAGGGGCACGGCGATGTCGGTGTGGATCGGGTTCCTCAGCACCAATATGTGCCGCGTCCCCTCGCCTTCAGCGGCGGCTGGCCAGAGCGGGCGCGGCACCAGCGTGCCGAGCGCGGCGGCAAGCACCACCGCTGCGACGAGCATTGCCAAATATCGCAGGAATTTTCGCATCAGGCGCGGTAAGTCGGCCGCATTTGTCGCAGCTTTCGAGATTGGCCGAAGCCGTTCGTGACTTCGTCATCCTCGGGATTGACCCGAGGATCCATGCCGTGACCCCTGCCGTAGGGCGCGACGGTGCAAAATTCTGAACCGCAGCAACACCTCGATGTCACGGCATGGATTCTAGGGTCTGCGCCGCGTCGCTTCGCTCCTTGCTCCGCCCTAGAATGACGAAGCCGAGGGGTGGTTCGAGCAACCTCCGAGCAGCCTGTTACGGCTCCGCCTCAGTGCAGTATCTGCGACAGGAA
Organism: Mesorhizobium sp. B2-4-3; assembly: GCF_006442815.1. Classification (GTDB taxonomy): domain Bacteria; phylum Pseudomonadota; class Alphaproteobacteria; order Rhizobiales; family Rhizobiaceae; genus Mesorhizobium. The sequence continues at coordinate 62,439 of NZ_VFVL01000022.1, read as the reverse complement.
CAGCTTCGTGCGCTCATGGCGCGGATGGTCGAAGAACTCGGCCGGCGTGTTCTGCTCGACGATCTGGCCCTGATCCATGAAGATCACGCGATTGGCGACCTTGCGGGCAAAGCCCATCTCGTGGGTGACGCACAGCATCGTCATGCCCTCTTCCGCCAGCCCCACCATCGTCTCCAGCACTTCCTTGATCATCTCCGGATCGAGCGCCGAGGTCGGCTCGTCGAAGAGCATGATGCGCGGGTTCATGCACAGCGAGCGCGCGATCGCCACGCGCTGCTGCTGACCGCCCGAGAGCTGGCCCGGATATTTGTTGGCCTGCTCCGGGATCTTGACGCGCTTGAGGAAATGCATGGCGATCTCCTCGGCCTGCTTCTTCGGCATCTTGCGCACCCAGATCGGCGCCAGCGTGCAGTTCTCCAGGATGGTGAGATGCGGGAACAGGTTGAAGTGCTGGAACACCATGCCGACCTCGCGGCGCACCTCGTCGATCTTCTTCAGATCGTTGGTGAGCTCCTTGCCGTCGACGATGATCTTGCCCTTCTGGTGCTCTTCCAGCCGGTTGATGCAGCGGATCATGGTCGACTTGCCGGAGCCGGACGGACCGCAAATGACGATGCGCTCGCCGCGCATCACCTTGAGATTGATGTCCTTCAGCACATGGAACTCGCCATACCATTTGTGCATGCCGACGATGTCGATGGCGACATCGGTGGTGGAGATGTGCATCTTGGCGGCGTTGACCTTGATCTCTTCCGCGCTGACGGCGTTTTCGGTGGCCATAAGCTGTTCCCTTTTTATCGTTTGTAGCCGGTGTCGAGCCGGCGTTCAGTGTACATTGAATAGCGCGACATGCCGAAGCAGAACAGCCAGAAGATGAAGGCGGCGAAGATCAGGCCGGATTTCGGGGTCTGCGGCGAGGCCCAGTTGGGGTCGGCGAAGTTCTGCTTCACCACGCCCAGCAGGTCGAACATCGAGATGATCAGCACCAGGGTGGTGTCCTTGAACATGCCGATGAAGGTGTTGACGATGCCTGGAATGACCAGCTTCAGCGCCTGCGGCAGGACGATCAGGCTCATCTTCTGCCAGTAGCCGAGGCCGAGCGAGTCGGCGCCTTCATATTGCCCCTTCGGGATCGCTTGAAGACCGCCGCGCACCACTTCCGCCATATAGGCGGCGGCAAACAGCGAGACACCGATCAGCGCCCGCAGATATTTGTCGAAACTGACGCCCTCCGGCAGGAACAGCGGCAGCATGACGCTGGCGAAGAACAGCACCGTGATCAGCGGAATGCCGCGCACCGCCTCGATGAAGATCACGCACAGCATCTTGATGATTGGCATCTTGGAGCGGCGGCCGAGCGCCAACACGATGCCCAAAGGCAGCGACACGGCAATGCCGACGAAGGATAGGCTTAGCGTGACCAGCAGCCCACCCCACAGTGGCGTCTCGACGAGCGGCAGGCCGAAAATGCCGCCGACCAGCAGGAAGAAGGCGACGATCGGCAACGCCACGAAGAGCAGGATGGCGTTCAACCCCTTGCGCGGCACGCGCGGGATAAGCATCGGCACCAAGAGCGCCACGAACAGGATGGCGACCAGGATCGGCCGCCAGCGTTCCTCGATCGGATAGCGGCCGAACATGAACTGGCCGAACTTGGCGTTGACGAAGGCCCAGCAGGCGCCCGTCCAACCCTCGGGCTGGATGCCGCCTTGCGCGGCGGTGGCGCACACCGCGCGGTCCGGCCCGGTCCACACGGCATTGATGAAGGCCCAGTTGATGACCTGCGGCACGACCCACAGCACAATGGCGATGCCGAGCACGGTGAGGATGATGTCGCCGACCGACCCGATCAGGTTCTTGCGCACCCAGGCGTAGGCGCCGCGTTCCGCAGCCGGCGCCGGCTGCGCCAGCGCCATCTCGGTGCGCACCCAGGACATGTCGTGTTCCTGCATGGCCCTACCTCTCCACCAGCGCCATTCTGGCGTTGACGACGTTCATGACAGCGGACGTCACCAGGCTCAGCACCAGATAGGCGATCATCATGATGAATACGCCCTCCACCGCCTGGCCGGTCTGATTGAGGACCGTGCCGGCGGTCGCGGTCAGGTCGGGATAGCCGATGGCGATCGCCAGCGAGGAGTTCTTGGTCAGGTTGAGGTATTGGCTGGTGAGCGGCGGGATGACGATGCGCATTGCCTGCGGAATAACCACCAACCGCAGGATCGGACCGGAGCGGAGGCCGAGTGCGCCCGCCGCCTCGCTCTGGCCCTTGCTGACACCCCTGATGCCGGCGCGCACGATCTCGGCGATGAAGGCCGCTGTGTAGAAGGAGAGCGCCAGCAAGAGCGACAGGAACTCCGGCTTGACCCAGAAGCCACCGGTCAGGTTGAAGGTCGACTGCTTCGGAAAATCGAAGGTGAGCGGCATGCCGCCGAGCAGGAAGGCCAGCACCGGCAAGCCGACGATAAGCGCGACCGATGTCCAGAAGACCGGAAATTGCTGGCCGGTCGCCTTCTGCCGCTGTCGCGCCCTATGGACGACGAACCAGGCCATTGCAATGGCGAGCAGCAGTGCGACGCCGATCAGCCAGGAGCCATCGCCCCAAACGGCGCGCGGAAAATAGAAGCCGCGCTGGTTGAGGAAGGAGCCGAAAGGCAGATGGATGCTCTCGCGCGGCGGCGGCAGCACGGCGAGCACGCCCGAATACCAGAAGAAGATGACCAGCAGCGGCGGGATGTTGCGGAATATCTCGACATAGACCGCGCAGATCTTGCGGATCAGCCAGTTCTGCGACAGGCGTCCGATGCCGATGGTGAAGCCCACGATGGTGGCAAGCACGATGCCGGCGACGGCCACGATGATCGTGTTGAGCAAACCGACGACCAACGCACGGAAATAGCTCGAGTCGGACGTATAGGCGATCGGCGTGTCGGAGATGTCGAAGCCGGCCCTGCTCTTGAGGAAACCGAAGCCCGAGGCGATGTGCAATCGCTGGAGGTTCTCGATGACGTTGTGGACGATCCACCAGATCGAGCCGAAGAGGAGGATCACGACCAGCGTCTGGAAGAACAGGCCGCGTATTCTCGGGTCGTTGACGAAGGAGCCGCGACTCGGCTCCTCGCGAAGGATTTCCTGCGAAGCCATGGACCGTCCTCTGGAAAGAGAAACCGGGAGGCAGACGACCTGCCTCCCGGATCACGTTTCAATCAGCGGATCGGCGGACCGTATTGCAGGCCGCCCTTAGTCCACAGCGCGTTGATGCCGCGTGCGATCTTGAGCGGGCTGCCCGAGCCGACATTGCGCTCGAACATTTCACCGTAGTTGCCGACAGCCTTCACGATGTTGACGACGAAGTCGTTGGAGAGGCCGAGATCGGCGCCGTACTTGCCGTCTGGTTCAGTGCCGAGGAGGCGCTGGATGTTCGGGTCGGTCGACGTCTTCATCTCATCGACATTGGCCTGTGTGATGCCGGCCTCCTCTGCGTTGAGCAGCGCGAAATACGTCCAGCGCGCGATATGCGCCCACTGGTCGTCGCCCTGGCGCACGGCCGGGCCGAGCGGCTCCTTGGAGATGATCTCGGGCAGCACGACATGGTCGGCCGGCGAGGAGAGCGTCAGACGGATGCCGTAAAGGCCCGACTGGTCGGTGGTGTAGGCGTCGCAGCGGCCTGCATCATAGGCGGCGTTGACCTCTTCCAGCTTCTCGAACACGACGGGGTTGTATTCCATCTTGTTCTTCTTGAAGTAGTCGGCGAGGTTGAGCTCGGTAGTGGTGCCGCTCTGCACGCAGACGGCGGCGCCCGAAAGCTGCAGCGCGGAGTTCACGCCCGGCAGCTTCTTGGCGTTGATCATGAAGCCCTGGCCGTCATAGTAGGTGACGCCGACGAAATCGAGGCCGAGCGCGCTGTCGCGGTTGCTGGTCCAGGTGGTGTTGCGCGACAGGATGTCGATCTCGCCCGACTGCAGGGCGGTGAAACGCTCCTTGGCGCTGAGCGGCGTGAACTTGACCTTGGAAGCGTCACCGAAGACGGCGGCCGCGACGGCGCGACAGAAGTCCGCGTCGATGCCCTTCCAGTCGCCCTTGTCGTCCGGCGCCGAGAAGCCGGCGAGGCCGGTCGAGACGCCGCACTGGAGAAAGCCCTTCTGCTTCACGGTATCGAGCGTGCCGGCCGAAGCGGCGGACGCCATGAACCCGAGCGCAGCGGCGCCAAGAATGCCGATTGCAATGTGTTTCATGACCCACAGACCCTTTTCTGTTACAGGCGCCCCCTGCTGCCAGGCGACACTTGATCTTTTTTCGTTTGTGAATGCAGCTCCCACTTCAAGGCCTACTCCCGGACCCGCATCGGTTGCCGATGCGCTGCCTCCCATTCACGAAGCGCATCGAAGGCGATTATTCCCGTGAGGTCAAGGGAAATGACCGAATCCGGGGAGGTTTGAAAAGCAATTGCCGCAAATGCCTGAATTGCGGACAAGAGCACATGAAACCGGCAGGCCATGCAAACAAATCAGCCAAGTCGCGCCGTCGCTAATCCGTGGTCCGGCGGCAGAATCCGCTGCGGCAATAGCGGTGCTTTACTGGGCTTGCGCGCCTTTGGATTGGCCCAGCGGAAGACCGGCTTTTGGCGGGCCCGGCGCGGTTGCGCCGGCTTTGCCGCCGCTTTATGGCTGATCTCCTGACATCATTCGACAGGCGACGAACCATGGCTAGAGACGGCATCGAAATGGGCACCAACACGCTGCTTGCCCACTCCGGCAACAACCCGCGCGACTATTTCGGCTTCGTCAATCCGCCGGTCGTGCATGCCTCGACCGTGCTCTATCCGGACGCCGCCTCGATGGCAGGGCGCAGCCAGAAATACACTTACGGCACGCGCGGCACGCCGACGATGGACGCGCTGACGCTCGCTGTCGATGCGCTGGAAGGTTCGGCCGGCACGATCGCGGTGCCTTCCGGGCTGGCGGCGGTGACGATACCGCTACTCACCTTCCTTGCCGCCGGCGACCACCTGTTGATCGTCGACAGCGTCTACCACCCGACGCGCCACTTCGCCGATACGATGCTGAAGCGGCTCGGCGTCGAGGTCGAATATTACGAGCCGCGCATCGGCGCCGGCATCGCGTCGCTGATCAAACCAAACACAAAGGTGGTGTTCACCGAATCGCCGGGATCGAATACCTATGAGGTTCAGGATATCCCGGCGATCGCGAAGGCGGCACATGCGGCGAACGCCATCGTGATGATGGACAACACCTGGGCGACCCCGCTCTATTTCAAGCCGCTCGACCATGGCGTCGACATCTCGATCCATGCGGCGACGAAATATCCGGCCGGCCATTCCGACGTGCTGCTCGGCCTGGTTTCCGCCAACGAGGCCTATTGGAAACAGCTCTACGAGGGCTTCTGCGCGCTGGGCTGCTGTTCGGGACCCGACGACATCTATCAGGTGCTGCGCGGCCTGCGCACGATGGGAGTGCGCCTTGAGCATCACCGCAAGAGCGCGCTCGATATCGCGCGGTGGCTTGAGGAGCAGCCGGGCGTCGCGCAGGTGCTGCACCCGGCTCTGGAAAGCCATCCCGACCACGCGCTCTGGAAGCGCGATTTCTGCGGCTCGACCGGCGTCTTCTCGGTCGTGCTCAAGGGCGGCGGGCAGAAGGCGCAGCATGCCTTCTTCGATGCGCTCAAGATCTTCGGCCTCGGTTATTCCTGGGGCGGCTATGAGAGCCTCGCCGTTCCGGTCTTCCTCGGCGACCGCATGCTTGCCAAAGGTTCGTATGCCGGCTCGCTGATCCGCCTGCAGATCGGGCTCGAGGATGTCGAAGACCTCAAGGCCGATATTCTGCGCGGGCTGGCTGCGGCGGCTGCAGCCGGATGACAGGCTGATCGGCCGAAGATTCCGACCGGCAGACAAGCCTCTGCCGAAGCAGTAGCATGGCGGGTGCAACCCACTCGGGAACCTTTTGTCGGCACGCGCATCCAATCGCGGATGTAACGTTGCCGGGAGATCGGGCGCGATGAGAAAGCCCGCTATCGAAACCGTCGAGATCGGTGCGGCCGAAGCCAGCGATATGGCATTGGTTCGCAGGGCGCTTGCGCGCGATCCGGGTGCGTTCCGCGCCATCATCAAGACGCACAACCAGCGGCTCTACCGCATCGCGCGCGGCGTCATGCGCAACGACGCAGAGGCCGAAGACGTCGTGCAGGAGGCCTATATGCGCGCCTTCGCCAATCTCGGCGCCTTTCGCGGCGAGGCTTCGCTTTCCACCTGGCTGTCACGCATCGTCATCAACGAAGCGCTCGGCCGGCTGCGCAAGCGCAAGCGCGTCGTGGCGATGCCCGAAAACCCGGAGGCGCAGATCATCCGGTTTCCCTTGAACCAAAACGACTTGAATCCAGGTGACGATCCGGAGCGGACGATGGCGCAGCGGCAGATTCTGGGACTTGTCGAACGGGCGACCGACAGCCTTCCCGATGTCTATCGCACCGTTTTCGTAGCCCGTGTCATCGAGGGCTTGAGTATCGAGGAAACCGCCGAGCTTTTGGGCATCCGGCAGGAAACGGTGAAGACGAGGCTGCACCGGGCGCGTGCCCTGGTGCGCAAGGCGCTCGATGACGAGATCGGCCCGGTGCTCCTCGACGCCTTCCCCTTCGCCGGCCGGCGCTGCGATCGGCTGACTCAGGCGGTGATGACAAGGCTCGGATACGAGCACTGATTTCGGTCTTTTCGCGGGAACTTTTCGTTCTCGCCCGCATCCAATGGCAGTCAACACCAGATGAAGCCCAGGGCCATGCGCGCCGGGCGAAGGAGATATCATGTTCATGCGACCGACCGCCACCCTCGCAGCCCTTTTCTTCGTCAGCACCGTGCCGCTGGCGCTAGCCGCCGAAAAGCCCACCGACCCGCAGATCGCCCACATCGCCTATACGGCCGACGCGATCGACATCGAAGCGGCCAAGCTGGCGATCAAGAAGTCCAAGAACAGGGAGGTCGTCGACTTCGCCAAGGACATGGAGCGCGACCATGAGGCGGTGAACAAGCAGGCGCTCGACCTGGTGAAGAAGCTGAAGGTCACGCCCGAGGACAACGACACCAGCAAGGCGCTGGCCAAGGCGGCGAAGGAAGAACGCGCCAAGCTGGCGAAGCTGAAAGGGGCTGCCTTCGACAAGGCCTATATCGACAACGAAGTGGCCTATCACAAGCAGGTCAACGGCGCGCTCGAAACCCTGCTCATCCCTTCGGCCAGCAATGCCGAACTGAAGAGCCTGCTGGAGACTGGTCTCAAGATCTTCCAGGGACATGAGCAGCATGCCGAACATGTCGCCGGCATGCTGAAATGAGGCCGCTGCCTCTTGCCATGGCGCTGGCGCTCATCGCATCGCCGGCGCTTTCGACCACGATCGAGGTGACGATCGACAAGCTGGTCTTCTCGCCGGCAAGCATTCAGGCCAAGGTCGGCGATACGATCGAGTGGACGAACAACGATATTCTCGCCCACACCGCCACGGTCAAAGGTGGCTGGGACGTGATGATCCCGCCAAAATCGAAGGGCAAGGTCATGCTGAAGGCAGCGGGAGCGGTCGACTATTTCTGCCGCTTCCATCCCAATATGAAGGGCCATATCGAGGTAGCCCCTTGATCCGACCTACCGGTCGAGCGAGGTGCGCCGCGCCTCGCTCGACTTAGTTGTGGTCATGATCCTTGTGCCTGTGCCGGTGCGCGGCCTGCTTTGCCCGGTTGCCACAAGCGGCCATGCTGCACCAGCGGCGCCTGTGACCGCGCGTATGGTCGGCGAAAAGCAGCGTGCAGGCGAGACCTTCGCAAGCCTTCACATGTGAAAAATCCTCGGTGCAGACGAGTTTGGCCAGCGCCTCGCCGATCGGCAGCAGGAGCGCCTCGGGCGTGCGCCATTTGCGAGCCGTCTGAAGCGCAAACGCAGCGCCGCCGTCGGCCGGCGCGATCCGGCTGAAGGTCTCGTCGCGTTCCAGCAGGCGGTTGAGCGGATCGAGCTCCGCCAGATCCGCCGCCGCCAGCGCCCGCCCCTTGTGCCCATGCACAAAGCCCCGGAACCATTCGCGCAAATGCCGCGCCTGATCGGCGACCTTGTCGAGCTCGCCGGGCAGCGCCCTACTCCTGACGGTTGCCAGCGCTTCCGCGGGCACCAGCCGCGCCTGCCCGAGCCAGTCCAGCAGCCCCTCTCCGCCGTCGATCCAATCGACGGGCCTGTCGAGCGGAGTGGCGATCGAGTTGAGGAAATCCAGGCCGGGTGCGTCGCCGACGAAAAGCGCGGGTGAGCGAATCATCGAAACTCCAGTTCACGCCCGGCAATCGTCTGCCCTGGGGCGTCCATCCGTAAACACGACTCCGTGATAACCGGCTTGAGGCTTCTTGACAAGTTATCTCTTACAGCGGTAACCGTTTCGGAATATTCAGTGCGGTTATCAATTCAACAGGAGGAAGCTGCATGCCCCGCAGGACGTGAGAGTCGTGCCGGTCCATGGGCGGCGCTTGCCGCGCAAGGCTCAATATCTTGGTGGCGCCGCCGCTGCCGCATCGTTCGAGGACGCGACCACGGCGCTGGAGCGGACGCTGGCGCGGGAAGCGTGACACCTAATGCTCGCGCAATAACCTCCTCTAACAAAACATGTCAGTTACTAATAACGGAGAGAAACAACAATGACCGCTTACCGTACCGCAAATGTCGATGGTTTCAGTATTTTCTATCGCGAGGCGGGCCAGCCGGGCGCGCCAAGACTGCTCTTGCTGCATGGCTTTCCAAGTTCGAGCCATATGTTTCGAGATCTTATTCCGCTGCTCGCCGACCGATTCCACATCATCGCGCCCGACCTGCCGGGCTTTGGCCGCTCCGACATGCCGCAGGCGAACGAATTCACCTACACATTCGACCGAATCGCCGAGATCATCGACCGCTTCACCGAGGTCGTCGGCTTCGACCGCTACGCAATCTATGTCTTCGATTATGGCGCGCCGACCGGCTTCCGGCTGGCCGTGAAGCACCCCGAGCGGATCGCCGCCATCATCTCCCAGAACGGCAACGCGTATGAGGAAGGCCTGGGTGAGGACTGGAACCCGATCCGCGCCTATTGGCGGGACCCCTCGCCTGCCAATCGCGAGGCGCTGCGCCCCGCCTTCAAGCCGGAGGCGGTCGCCTGGCAGTACACGCATGGCACGCCGGCGGAACTCGTCTCGCCCGACGGCCATTCGCTGGACAGTTTCTATCTCAGCCGTCCGGGAGCGGAAGAGATCCAGCTCGACCTCTTCGGCGACTACAAGAACAATGTTGCGCTCTACCCGGCCTTCCAGGCGTATTTCCGCGCACACCAGCCGCCCTTCCTGGCGATATGGGGCAAGAACGACCCGTTCTTCCTGCCGCCGGGCGCCGAGGCGTTCAAGCGCGACATGCCGGATGCGGTGGTGCGTTTTCTCGACACCGGGCATTTCGCGCTCGAAACCCATGTCGGCGAAATTGCAGCCGCCATCTGCGACTTCCTCGGCTGATCAGGAAAAAGGAGAATACGCCATGTCGAAATCCGTTGCCGTCATCACCGGCGCCAGCCAGGGCATCGGCTGGGCCACCGCCATCGGCTGGCGCGAGATTTCTCCGCGCTGGCGCTGGTGGCCCGCAACCGGTCGAAGCTGGAAGAGACAGTCAAAGCGGTGAGAGCCGCCGAGGGCGGCAAGAGCGAGGCGGGGAAGGCGCTGGGCGGGCTCGGGTTCACGGCCCTGCCAAAGAAGATGTAGCGCAGGGGCGATTGCCGGGCCGATTCCGCAAACGGCCGTAACGCCTTGGCGCGATTGAGAAAGCCGAGGCCGCTGGCGGCATGTCCTACGCAGGTGGCGGCGCAATAATATTCTCTCAGGCTGCGAATATACGGATTGGTTTGGCTTCCAAATCCGCAGTTTCGACGGCATTGCGAGCAACGCAATTCCACCCCAATCGAGCCAGGACCTGCCATGGCGTTCCGCCTCTTTGTTCCGATCCTAGCCGGCGCCACGCTGCGCGAACGGCTGACCGCCTGCATCGGTGCCGTGATCGGCATCGCGCTGACCGGCGTGACCAGCGGGCTTGCGATGGGCAAGGGCGCGGATGTAGCGATGCTGGTGGCGCCGATGGGTGCTTCGGCGGTGTTGCTCTTTGCCGTTCCATCGAGCCCGTTGGCGCAGCCCTGGTCGATCATCGGCGGCAACACGATCTCGGCGCTGGTCGGCGTGACGGTGGCGCATTTCGTGCACGACACGGTGATCGCCTCCGGCCTTGCGGTGGCCCTGGCGATCGCCACCATGTCGTTCACGCGCTCATTGCATCCGCCGGGCGGCGCAGCAGCGCTTACCGGCGTGCTCGGGGGGCCGGCCGTTGCCGCCGCCGGCTTCCTGTTTCCTTTTGTACCGGTGGCGCTGAACTCAATCATATTGGTGACGCTCGGTTTTCTGTTCCACAAGCTGTCGCGACGCAGCTATCCGCACGTGCATCAACCCGCGGGCGGCCACGGCACCGCCGACCGGCCGCCGGCCGAGCGTGTCGGTTTCCGGCCTGAGGATGTCGATGCGGCGCTGTCCGCGCTAGACGAGACTTTCGACATCGACCGCGACGACCTGGAGCGCCTGCTGCGCCAGGTCGAGTTGCAGGCGATGGTGCGCTCGCAGCGCACGCTGCTGTGCAAAGATATCATGTCCCGCGATGTGATCTCGGTGCCGGAAACCGCCTTGGCCGACGAAGCACGCAAACAGCTGATCGACCACAACATCCGCACCCTGCCGGTTGTCGACACGAACGGGCGTCTCACCGGCGCGGTAGGCCTGCGCGAGTTGACGCGAGCGACCGACACCGTGAAAGGGGTGATGTCGAGGGCCGGCACAGCCTCGTCCGACACGCCGGCGATGAGCTTGCTGCCTGTGCTGACCGACGGGCGCAGCCATGCCGTGGTGATCGTCGACAGCGAGCGGCATATACTCGGCCTGATCACCCAGACCGACATGCTGGCGGCGGCCGCGCGCGTACAGGCGCCGGCGCAGCTCAAAGCGGTGGCATAGAGCTGAACCAATCACCTGGCATGCCCCCGCTCGCCGTTCGATCGCGCTACCGCGCCGCTCGTCTTGTCCCGGCCGGCCGGGCGATATGCATCCATGTGCCATCATAGATCGGCTTGCGTCGCTCCCTCCAGGCACTCAGGCCTTCGCGCAGATCGGCCGTGGGAGCCATGCGGGCGAATTGCTCGGCTTCGACGAGCAGGGCTTCGGCAATGCTCTGATCGAGGCCGCGCGCGACAGCGGTGAGGATGCTCGCCACTGCCGCCTGCGAGTAGCCGACGATACGCCGTGCGAGGTCGAGCGCGGCCGGCATCAACTGACCGTGCGGCACAACCTGGTTGACGAGGCCGAGCTCTAGTGCCCGGGCGGGTGAGAACGCATCACCGGTGAGCAGCAGCTCCAGCGCGCGCTTGCGGCCGGCCAGTCTCGGCAGGCGCTGCGTGCCGCCGAATGTCGGCGGCATGGCGAGTTTTATCTCGGGCTTTGCAAACAGGGCGCGATCACTGGCGATCGCCAGCGGCACCGCTTCGGTGATTTCGCAGCCGCCGCCAAAGGCGAGGCCGTTGACGGCGGCGATAACCGGCTTGCGAAATGCCTCCAGCCGCGCCGTCAGGCGCTGGCCGCGCACCACGAAATCGCGCAGCGCGACATCGGTGCCTTCGGCCACGCTCAATGAGAATTCGTGGATATCGGCGCCGGCGGAGAAGGCGCGCTCCCCTGCCCCGGTAAGGATGACGGCACCCACGCCATCGTCCGTCTCGATCTGGTCGAGAAGCGAAAGCATCCGGTCGATCAACGCGTAATTCAGCGCGTTCAGCTTGTCGGGACGGTTGAGGGTGAGGATGGCGACACGGTCGCGCGTCTCGCTCAGCACAAATTCGGTCATGACTTTTCCTTTCCGGCGGTTCGGCGGGACAGGGAGCAGGCTTTCGATTGCTTGTATATTCACTAGTTGGTATACTTACACGATGAGCGAAGAAGCCAATCCTACCCGAAAACGCCTCGTCGACGCGGCTACCAAGCTGTTCTATGCCGAAGGCATCGGCCGCGTCAGCGTCGACGCGGTAGCCGAAAAAGCAGGGCTTACCAAGCGCACGCTCTACTACCATTTCAAGAGCAAGGACGATCTGATCGCGGCCTATCTCGAGGGCCGCGACCAGCCCAATCTCGAGCAGATGGCCGGCTGGTTCGAAGCGGCGGAGGGCGGCGCGGATAAAAAGGTCGAGGCGATCTTCACCAACCTGGCGCGGGTGACCCGCCATCCCAAATGGAAGGGCTGCGGCTTCCTGCGCACTGCCGCCGAGCTGGCGGCGACGCCCGGACATCCGGCTGTGAAAGCTGGAGCACGCCACAAGACCAATTTCGAAAAGTGGCTGGCAAGCGCGCTTTCAGGCCACGATGTCGCCGAGGCGAAAATGCTGGCGCGCGAGATCGTGCTTTTGATGGACGGCGCCTTTTCCAGCATGCTGATCCATCACAATCCCGACTACGTCGCTGCCGCCGGTCATGCCGCCGCGACCCTGATACGGGCAAGGATGATGGGCAAAGGCTAAGCCGGACCGTAGCGCTCCCTGCGCTCCTGATAAGGCGTTCCGTAGGGACCTCAGGCCCAGGCCAGCCAGGCCGTGCCCACAGCAAGCGTCACCAGCGTCAGCGGCAGGCCGACCTTGAAGAAGGCGGAGAAGGAAAGCTCCTTGCCGGCCGCCTTTGCCTGCTCGGCGACAATCAGATTGGCGACCGAGCCGAGCAGCGTGAAATTACCGGCAAGCGTCGAGCTCATCGCCACGACCAGCCAAGCTCGCTCCGGGTTTTCCAACCCAGGGATGAAGGGCCGGAGCGCCAGCACCGCCGGCACATTGCTCATGAGGTTGGAAAGCACCGCGGTGAAGCCGGAGAGCCGCCAGACATCGTCGAGGCCAATGTTCTTGGCCCAGGCGATCATGTCAGGCGTGAGCAAGGTGCGCTCGGCACCCGCCACCACCACGAACAGGCCGGCGAACATGAAGAGCAGCGGCCCGTCGATCTCGCGGTAGATGCGCCGCGGCTTGATTGCCCGGGTGACCAGCAGGAAGGCGCCGGCAATCAGTGCTGCCTTGGCGACGGGAACGCCGGCAAAGAAGGCGAGCGCCAGCAACACGCAGACGATGGTGGCCTTCAACACCTGCCCGGGCAGCATGCGGCCGCGATAGACTTCCGGGCTGAGTTCGGCAGGGCGGGAGAATTCGGCGCGGTAGACGATGCGCACGATGACGATGACGCAGAGCAGGCCGAACAGGGCCACCGGCGCGAGCGCCAGCGTGAAAGCCGGATAGGAAATGCCGGACAGCGCGCCGATCACCATGTTCTGCGGGTTGCCGGTGATGGTGGCGACGCTGCCGCAGTTCGAGGCCGTGCAGGTGGCGATGAGGTAAGGCACCGGGTTGCGGTTGATGACCCGTGTGACGTGGACGACGATCGGCGCCATCACCAGGCAGATCGCGTCGTTGACCAGAAAGGCCGAGAGCAAGCCGGTCAACAGCGTCACCATCACCAAAAGCATGAAGGGCGCATGGGCATGCTCGATGGCAAAGCCGCCGAGCGCCCGAAATGCGCCCGAGACCTTCAGATGCGCCACGACGATCATCATGCCGAGCAGCAACGTAATGGTGTCGAAATTGATGGCTCTGTAGGCATCCTCGATGCCGATCGCGCCGATGGCAATCATGGCGGCGCCGCCCAGCAGCGCGATGCCGGCGCGGTCGAGGCGCAGGCCCGGGATACGGCCGACGGCAACGCCGGCATAGGTGAGCACGAGGATGAAAAGCGCGCCGGCACCAGTCCAAGTCATTGCAAGAAGGTTCCCGTTGCCTGCCCTGCCCCCGCCAGAATCCGTCGACGCATCGGGCGGCACCACATTTAACAAGGCCAGCGCAAAGGGAAAGCGCGCAAGCGCGTGAAAGCCTTGTCGCTTTCATGCCTTTCACATTCATAAACACTAATGTAAAGAATAGTGAATTAACATATGTGACCGATAATCCAGGCGTTGGGGACTAAACGGATGAACACGGTCGTTGAAGCGGAACATCGCGTCCCGTCACGGGAGGAATTGATGCGTCCGCAGGAATGCTCCCGCTGTCACGGGGCCAAGAAGGTTTTCGTTTGCGCGCGCTGGCTGAGCTCGAACGGCCATTGCTGCCCAGGGGGCACGCACCGGCTGAACTGTCCGGGACACAGCATCGTCTGCCTTGAATGCAATGGGCGCGAGAGCTAGCGGGATTCGAGGATCTGCCGCCGGTCGACCGCAACGCCGCGGAATCCCGTTTTATGGCATCGGCCAGGGCCGACGTCATTAAAGTTTGACATAGCCAGGCCTGCCTTGCCTGCTGCAATCATTGCCTTATGGACCTGACTATTGCCTTGCGCTTTGCCGCCGCCTACGACTTGGCGAATTTCATGATTTCCTCAGGCCTGACAAAGCAATGATCGTCCGACTGCGACGCGCCCTGCGATGGCAAGCGCTTCCGCTCCTTGCCGGCTTTGCGGTCGTCGCGCTGATCCTCGTCTTGCGCGCCATCCTCGCCGAAACGCAGATTGCAGACCGCGACGCCAGCCGCGAAGCGATCGAAGCCCAGCAATTGCTCTCGAGCCTGCTATCGCTCGCCCAGGACGCCGAGACCGGCCAGCGCGGCTATCTGCTGACGGGCGAGAAGAGTTACCTGCTGCCATATCAGCATGCGGTCGATGCGCTGCCGGCGTTGCTCAGGCGCATCGACGAGATGTTTCCGACCGGCAGCGACAGGGCGCAGCAGGTCGTCGGCATCAAGGATGCGATTACCCGCAAGCAGGCCGAGGTCGCGGAGACGATCAGGCTCTACGACACGGGCAACACGGCCAAGGCCCTGGACATCGTGCGCGGCGGCCGGGGCAAGCTGGATATGGACCAGATCCGCGCCAATATCGACGCGATCCGGCGCATCAACGGCGCGAGCCACGCTTCCCGCGCGGAGCGCATGGAGCAAATCGAAGGCTGGTTGCGCGGCGGCTCGTTCGCCGCGCTGCTGGGCATCTTCCTGCTCGGCATCTACACGATCCGCCAATCCAGCCGCCGCTTCCACGAGGTGGCTACGGCGCAAGACGCCTTGAGCGCGAAGAACGCTGCGCTGCTCAAGGAGATCGAGACGCGTGAAAAGGCGGAGTCGCAACTTCGCCAGGTGCAGAAGATGGAAGCGGTTGGCCAGCTCACGGGCGGCATCGCGCATGATTTCAACAATATGCTGGCCGTCATCACCAGCGCCATGAACCTCGCGCAGCGCAAGCTCGCCCGCGGCGAGCATGACGTGCAGAGTTTCGTCGAGGCGGCGGCCGACGCCGCGGCGCGCGCCGCCAATCTCACGGCCAGGCTGCTTGCCTTTTCCCGGCAGCAGCCACTGGCGCCGCAGATCGTCGACGCCAATCGCCTCGTCGCCGGCATGTCGGACCTTTTGCGCCGCGCGCTCGGCCATGCGGTCGAGATCGAAACGGTGCTGGCGGGCGGACTCTGGAAAACGCATGCCGACCCGAGCCAGGTCGAGAACGCGATCATCAACCTGGCGGTCAACGCGCGCGACGCGATGGACGAAAAGGGCAAGCTCACCATCGAGACGGCCAATTGCTATCTCGATGAAGCCTATGCGGTGGCGCATCCGGAGGTGAAGGCAGGCCAGTATGTCATGATCGCGGTGACCGACACCGGCGCTGGCATGTCACCCGATATCATGACCAAGGCTTTCGAGCCGTTCTTCACCACCAAGCCCGCGGCCAAAGGCACAGGGCTGGGGCTCAGCCAGGTGTTCGGCTTCGTCAAGCAATCCGGCGGTCACGTCAAAATCTATTCGGAGCCCGGCGAAGGCACGACGATCAAGATCTACCTTCCACGTTTCACCGGCTCAGAAGAAGCGACGATGCCGGCAAAGGTAGGCAGCCGGAGCGACACTCCGGCAACCGAAACCGTCCTGCTCGTCGAGGATGACGCCCGCGTGCGCGCTTCGACGGCCGCTACGCTGCTGGAGCTCGGCTACACGGTCGTCGAGGCCGCCAGCGGTGAGGAGGCGCTGCGCAAGCTCGCCGAGAATGCGGCCATCGCACTGATGCTGACGGATATCGTTATGCCGGGCATGAACGGCCGCCAGTTGGCCGAACAAGCACGCAAGCATTCCCAATCGCTGAGAGTGGTGTTCATGACCGGCTTCACCCGCAACGCGGTCGTGCACAATGGCGTGCTCGACCACGATGTGCACTTCATCGCCAAGCCGTTCACGCTGGAACAACTGGCGGCGAAGCTGAGGGATGCGCTGGCGGCACTCTAAAGCCTGCTCACACCGTGGGCGTCAGATCCGGCCGAGCAGCACCAGGATGATCACGACAACCAGGACAAGCCCGAGGCCGCCGCCGCCATAATAACCGGTTCCGTAGAAAGGTCCGCCGCCAAGGCCGCTGAAGCCGCCAAGCAAGGCAAGAATGAGAATGATGATGATAATCGTGCCGAGGCCCATGATCTCTTCCTCTCTGACAGTGCGATCCCGCGCATTGTTATTGAGGAAGTGAACTCGCAAGCCGCGCGCATGTTCCGCCTACTTCGAAGCCGGCTTCTGTTTCGGACGGCACAATCAACGAGGGCTCAGCCCGCTTGGAACCATTTCGCAGCCGGCAACGCCTGCCGCTCGATGCCCTAGCGCGGCAGATCGCCCAGATCATCGTCATCATCATCGGAATCATTTCGCTGCTCAAATATCTTGCGGTGTTCTAGCCGCGATCCATATTCGACACCCGGAAACTCCATAAGTCTGGTGTCCCATGAGAATCCCGTCGATCGCACTTACCGCAGGCAAGATATTGTTGGCCGGCACAATGTTGTGTGCCGCGAGCGTTGCCCATGCCCGGCCAGACACGCGCGGCATGACTTGCGCGCAGACGCAGGCGCTGATCAAAAGCGATCATGCCGTGGTCTTGACCACGGGCCCGGACACCTATGACCGGTTCGTTCGGCAATTCGGCAATGAGTGCGACTGGCCGGAAGTGCCTGTCTCGACGACGGTTCCGACCAAAGACGGCGAGTGCCGCGTCTATCGGTGCGAGGAGCCGATCAACGTTCCCGACTGACCGATGCTTCTTGCGCGCCGGCGCGGAACCATTGCAACCTCCTGCGGGTTTTAGCAGCCAGCAGCGGGACTTGCCGGGCGCGAGAGAAACGCGGCTCCGTGCACAACCGCAGGAGGGACGGCAATGCCTGAAATCGCGCGCAGCGGCAGTTGCCTGTGTGGCGGTGTGCAGTTCCGCGTCACAGGCGAGCCGCTCCGGGTCGGTCTCTGTCACTGCAAGGACTGCCGCAAGACAAGCGGATCGGCCTTCCATGCCTACGCCGTATGGCCGCTAAGAGCGTTCGAAACCACCGGCATCACCAGCAACTATGGCGCTCGGAGTTTTTGCCCCACCTGCGGAAGCCGCGTTCCGTTCGTCGGCGATGACGAGGCCGAGGTCACGATCGGTAGCTTGGACGTTGCGCCAACCGAAGGGCTGGTGCCGAGCTACGAGCTGTGGATCGGACGCCGCGAGCCCTGGTTGCAGGCCCTCCCCGCGGCGCGCCAGTTCGAGCATGACCGGATCGCCGATGATTCGGCCGCAAGCGCTGAAGCCGACCTCGAGCCACAGCAAAGGTCGGCCTAGGTTGGGCTCTTGGCGGACTTTAGTCTGAACGACAGCGCCCTTCAGTCCAGCAGCGCCTTCGGCACGTCCGGGAAAACGCCCGGCCGCAGACTGATATACGCGGACTTTTCTCGAAGTTTCGCGTTTTTCAACCACCGGTCGGTTTGCCGGCCAATCAGCTGACGCTAGCATTTTGCGATGCGGCAAACATGAGGCCGCAAGCTGGCCTAGCGCGCAAAGATTTTTATTCGTTTTACAAAATATAAGAATTTTCAGCTGCGCTCCTTGCGGAAATACAACCTCCGGGATTGTTTTGCCTGCTTGTCCACTGCGCTTATCATGTGAAATACCAAGCTGCAGTTGCAATACCAAAGTGAAAATTCTTTCGGCTCAAGAAATTTTTTCTTCGCCCTCTTTCTGGCTATATCAAATATGACATCCCGAAATGCCACTGGTAGCAAGCCTTATGACTTTCGTCCTTGTACAAAAGGCCATCTTTGTTTCTTTCATTTTTTGCTACATAGTGTTGCCGAATCTTGAAACCGAACGGGGCGGTTTTCATGACGTCGGCGCCTGAACACGGCCGCAACATGCATATGCGGTATCCACCGATCGACGGGTTCTGGACCTGGGACATCAAGCGTGACCGTGTCTATGGCGATGCCAATCTTTCAGATTATTTCGGTCTGACACTCGATGAGTTCTCCCACGGCGCCTCGCTTGAACGATGCATGCAAAGCATCGATCAGGACGACCGCTCAAGGGTTCGGCTGGCTATCCGCAAGGCCGTGGAGCGTAGGGCCGGTTTCAGGGAGGTCTATAGGGTCCATTCCGAGAAGATGGGGTTGCGCAAGATCCTGGCCGTCGGCCAATGTTACGTTGACGGGGTGGGCGAGGCAGCGCTCTATCCCGGCTGGTTCGTCGATTTGACGAACGAGGCCGCGTGCGAAGAGCAGGCGCTGCGCGAGATCCGCAACCATGTCGGGCAAGCCAAGGATCTAGCGCGGTCGATCGGACACGACCTGGTGTCCTATCTCCTGGACAATGTCGAAGAAGAGGTCGAGCAGCGGCTTGGCGCAAGGCTGGGGAGGCGAAGATCGTCTTGAAGCGGCTTTCGCCGATTGTTTGCGGGTCAGCTTCGCTTGCCGCGCCTGCCGACTTCAGCCGCGACCATACGCGCGAAATGCGACTGGGGCGATCGGCGCTCGATGAGCTTGGCCCGTTCCAGGGCCGCATCGCCGTAAAATTCGATCAGCACGCCAGCGGCCTTGGCGGCGTCGGCCCTCAACCGGCCGAAATCGGCTTGCCCGCTCTCGCTCGAGGGCTCGCTCCTGGCAATCACGTCAAGCATGGCTTGCAACTTGTCAGGAGTGCTGCCCTCGTCTTCTTGCATGGTCGCTATCCGATTGGGCGCGTAAAATATCGACATTTCCGCGCAATGTCCAACAGGTTCGTTGATCGGGCGTCAGTGCAACCGAGTACAGCTCCGCCGCGAGCGTGGTGACAATGTTCGTTCAAGCATAGTGAGCCAAACTTACCGCACAGACATTTGGGGGCACCCATGGACCAGCCTAGCAAAATGGAAAACCTGCAGTTCGCGCAGGGGATCTTGCGAGAGCTTCGCCAGAAGGCGGAGGCCGATGGCGAGAAGCTTCTGACCTATCTGATCGACATGGCCTATCTCGAAGCCAGCGACCGCATCCGCGCCCACTGGATCGGCAGCCACGAACACGAAGGCCGCCGCGCCAAGGGCTGAGGCCGCCCGTCCGGGACGGCGGCCGGAACGCAAAAAAGCCCGCCATGCCTTCCGGCACGGCGGGCGGATCAAAGCGTAAGGCCGTGTCAAACAGCCAGATCTGTGACTATGACGCCGCCGCCTGTTGGCGGACCGGAAGCTTCCAGCCCGGCCGCGCGAAATGGCAGGTGTAGCCGTTGGGATAGCGCTCGAGATAGTCCTGATGCTCGGGCTCCGCTTCCCAGAAGGGACCGACCGGGGCGAGCTCGGTGACGACCTTGCCAGGCCATAGGCCTGACGCGTCGACGTCGGCTATCGTGTCCTCGGCGATCCGCTTCTGTTCATCGCTGATGTAGAAAATCGCCGAGCGATAGCTCGCGCCAGTATCGTTGCCCTGGCGGTTCTTGGTCGTCGGATCGTGGATCTGGAAGAAGAATTCGAGCAGCGTACGGAAGCTGGTCCTGGCCGGATCGAAGTTGATCTCGATCGCCTCGGCGTGGGTGCCATGGTTGCGGTAGGTGGCGTTGGGGACATCGCCACCGCTGTAGCCCACTCGCGTTGAGATCACGCCGGGCAGGCGCCGGATCAAATCCTGCATGCCCCAGAAGCAACCGCCCGCAAGGACCGCGCGTTCAGTGGAAGAAGCCATGTCACACCTCCGTTGGATTGCTCCATAGATAGGCGTTGCGCCTGGATTCTTCCAGCGGCTCGATCGGGCCAACCTCTGACACCGGCATCTTGGTCCGGTGTGGACGATCTGCAGTCAACGTCTCGATGCCTGCGCGGTTTCGGCCCGCCGCGATCAGGAATCCGGCGTTTGTTTGAATCTTCGCACCACCACCTCGAAAACGATGTCCGAGATCCACATTGCAGAGACGCCGATCAGGAAAGCGGCGGCAAGCGTGGTGGTATCGTCGGCAGTATCGGGCATCGGCAGGCTGCTTGCGCGGACCCAGGCGACGGCAGGCAGTGTCAGATAGGCGGCTGCCAGGGCGCCGCAGATCGGCGAGGCAACCATTTCGCGCAGCTTGTAGCGGTGCCGCGACAGCGCCCGCAGCACGCCGCCGGCGAGCCCGGCCGCCACGACCTGGCCCTTGATGCCCAGAAGATCGAAAATGTCGTGCATCACGGCCTCCAGCCGCAGAGTTCTTCACCTTTGCGGTTGTGGGCGAGCAGCGCCCTCGCCTCCTGGTCAGACAGACTGTCGAGCGTGCTCGCGGAGAGGCGCATCGGCGAGGCGACGGCGCAGAAGCCGCCCCTGGCCGTCGTGCAGCCGGCAAGCGCGGCGGCGATGGCGGCGACGATCAGTCCCTTGCCCATGACTTCAGCTCCTTCCTGACCGCGTCGACCGGCAAAGCGCCGATATCGTTGTCGACCTGATCGGCGACATTACGGGCCGCGATTTCGGCTTCAGCCTGCCTGCCGCGCTCGGCCCGCGCGCCGGCGAGGCGCTGGTGGAAGCCCCAGCCGAGCGCGCCGACAAGGCCGGCGCCGATGGCCAGGATGGTCGGATTGCCGAGAAGCCATGCCAGCAGCGCGCTCATAGCAGCGCTCCGATGAGAAGACCGGCTACGAAGCAGACGGCGCCGACGATCACATACGACCTCGCCTGCTCGAGCAGCTGGGCGAGGACAGACTTGAGATTTTCCATGGTCAGTGCTCCCAGCCGAACCGGCGCGCGAGCAGGTGCCACCACTCGGCCATTGCAGCGATGGCGAGACCGAGTCCAGTCTCCAGCGCCATCTGAATGTCGGGATCGGCGGAAAACGCCGAGGCGTCGTCGGCGCCCAGAAGGCCGCGCGCGACAAGCACGCCCGCGCCATAGCGCAGGGCGATGCGGATGATGACGGCAATCATTGGCAGAACACTCCGAAGAGATTGCAGGGAAGATGCATGGCCCAGGCAGCCAGGGAGCCGAGCGCGATCAGCGCAAGGATGCCCGTTGCTTTGATGGGCGATGTGGATTTGTGCGGCGCGGCGGGCGCCTCGCCGCCGGCATGCGACTCCGCGGGCGGCGGGGTTGGTCCCGCACCATCGGCGGATGCAGGCGCCGTCGGCACCGATATCGTCGTCGTCAGCGGCGTGGCCGACATCAGCAGCGCCTGCCGGCGCACCGAGGCGACACGCGCGCTCCAGCCTCGGCCGAAGCTCGGCCACGTCGGCAGCCTTTCGAGGAAGGCGAGCCGGGCGTCGCAGAGCGCATCGATGACGACGCCGGCGGGTTTTCCCCTTGCCGCGGCAAGCGTGGCCGGGCCGATGCGGCCGTCCTGGGCAACGCCGAGCACAGCTTGAAGATATTTCGCCGCCCTGCCCGGCCCGCTGTTCACGGCAAAGTCGAAGACGGCATAGTCGACGCCGGCGGGAAGGTCGGCGCCGCTGACGGTATCCCAGTAGAAACGCCGGTAAACCGTGGCCACCTGATCATCACTGATCTTGCGAAGATCGGCCTTGGTGGCGTCGGCTTTGACGTAGCGGCGGAAATTGGCGAGCGTGACGCCCTTCATGGTCGCGCCGCCGGGATCGGCGGGATTGTCCGACCAGCCGCCCTCAGACGAGAGGACGAGCGAAAGGGCACGCGCGAAATTGCGGTCCATGGTGGGTTCCTTTCCGCCTGCCCCTGGCGAAGCTGTCATTGGTGATTGTTTGGGTGGTTGCGCTCCATCGACCGGAGCGCTATTCGGTAAAAGTGAGTAAACTCTGATAGAAGCGAAGCGCGTGAATTACGAACAAGCTGTCGAAGACTTCTATAGGTCAGTGCTCAAGCCAGGCGATATTGCCATCGACTGCGGCGCGCACACCGGGAGGCACACTCAGCCGCTGGCGGAACTGGTTGGCGGAACCGGCCATGTATATGCCTTCGAACCTTTGCCGGAACAGTTCAAAACGCTTCAGAAGAGGTTGTCCAAGCAATCAAACGTGACGCTTCGAAACTGGGCGCTGGGCACTTCAGCAAACATGGCACCATTCGTTTATGTGCCTGAGTTCCCCGAATACAGCGGCTTCCGCGAGCGCATCTATCATGACGATACATTGGAGCGGCGCGAGATCGTGGTGCCCGTCCGCCGTCTTGACGATGTCGTGCAGAACTATCCAATCCGCTATATCAAGGTCGATGCCGAGGGCGGTGACCTTACCATCCTAAGGGGCGCTGTTCAGCACCTTCGGAACAGTCGTCCCTACGTCACGTTCGAATGCGGCGACAAAGGCATAGTAAATTATGACTATACGGCTGCAGACTACTTCGATTTCTTCGTCGGCCTCAGCTACTCGATCTCAACCATCCTTCACAAAACTCTTGATCGAACCGCGTTTATCGAGAGTTGCAATATCCAAAGCGTTTGGGATTACATTGCTACACCAAACCCCTAGTCATATCGGCTGAATGCGGATCCGGCCGGCGTATAGTTAGCGGTGTAGCGGGCAATGTTAGAAATGCGAAACTCGTCCAAATTGCCCTTGAACTTGTTGTTAGGGCCACTGGAGTCTCGTGTGTCGATGAAAGCTCCAATGGTGACGGCTTGTGTGGGAAAGACCTGAGTGTCAGAGAACGACGATCCGAACGTCGCCCCATTGAGGAAACATCGCCACGTGCCAGATACCCTACAAACAGCCCAACTGTACCACGTTCCCACTGTCAGGCTGCTTGATGCCTGACGAACTTTGTCATTTCCCGCCGCTGTCGTGCTGGTAGACAGCACGAGTGATTCGCTAGAGTTCAAACTGAGGTACATACCCAGCCCGCCAGTCACGGCTCGAGTGTCGAATAGTGGCCGACCGGCGCTCGCCTCGTTCGTGCAGCAAACTCGACCTTCGATAGTGAAGTCGCCGGTGCCGACGAAGGCTCTAGGGTCATCCGTGTATAAGTAATCGCCAGTGCCGTCGAAAGTCCCGCAAGATGCCCCAAAAACGAAGGTGCTCGTATCTATCTGCGCGTTGCCAGCAGCAGCGATGGTGAGGTTGTTCAGACTGTCATCAATAAAGACCTGAGAGGAGTTAGCTCCTTCGAAATGAAGAAGCAAGGTAGCCTTTTTAACAGGCTGCTGGGTAATCCGGGGAATGATGCCGGGATACATCAGACACCCAGCCCCAGCGCGGACTTCAATTCGCTGACCGAGAGGTCGTAGCCGGCCAACATCGCGGCGACCTTAGCCTCTACAGTCGGCGGCTCAGGAACCGGCGGGATGTCCTCGACTTCATTGGTCTGCTGGACCACGCCATCGGTTTCCACATAATACGGCGAACCGACCGGCTGCTTGCCCTCCGGCACTTCGAACGGCATCGCAATCCTGCCACCCACGGCCTCGACCTCCTCGATCGTCCAAAGGCCCTGGTCATAGAAGCCGCGCAGGCTGTCGCCGTTCATCTGGATTTCGACGGGGTACGGATCGCACGTCGTCTCGACCTGCCGGCCGTCACCATAGACGGCGGTGTAGGTGCCGACCATCTGGGTCACGATGGAGGAGCCGTGCCACTCCTGCCAAACGTCATTGATCTTGCGGACGAGAATAGACATCGGGTTCTCCTTTTACGTTCTCAAAACGCTGGTGATGACAAGGCGGCTCGTCGTGTCGACAAAGCCGGCCAGGAAGACGGTTTCCGTCGTCTGGATCGTGATGGGAAAGCTCTCGACGCCCGCAGCGGGCACGAGATTCGAGCTTAGGCTCACGGTGCGTGCGGACGTCACGGCGGTGATCTTGAGCACGAAGCCAAACTGGGGCACCGCATTGGTCGGATTGCCGATCGTCACGTTCGTGCCTGCAGCCAAGGAAGCGTTGTTGCCGAGCGACATATCCCACGAGACGGACGCGCCGGACGTAAGCGTCTGGTAGGCTACGGTCGACTTTAATGCGGCCGCCGTCAGAAGCTTGCTTGCCGTTCCAAGCTGAAACTCGCTGTTGGATGCGATGGCACCGGATGCGAGCATGGCATAGGTGACTAGCCCGGCCGGCACCATGCCGACGGTGAGCTGCCCAAAGCCGAGCGCCGAGGACACGCGCCGCAGGATCGTGTCATCGGAACCCGCGGAGATGTCCGCTCGGGCGCCGCTCGAATTGGCCGAACGACCAAGGACCGACACAGCCACGCTGTCAGCCAGCGCATTCAGCGCAATGGTATTGGTTGGCGGGCTGAAGGTGCCAGTGAAAGAGGCATTGGCCTTCGGCGCCAGGCTCCCCACCGCCACGCCGCTGTCCTTCACCAGCTTGCCCGTCGTGCCGTTGAACGTGGCGAGGTTGTCGGCCGCGGCCGAGGCCGGCCCGGCGACCAGGCTCGCCACCGCCACACCACTGTCCTTGCCGGCCTTCCCTGTCGTGCCGGCGAAGGTCACGATGTTGTCGGTCACCGAACTGGCCGGGCCGGTGAAGTCGCCCACGCCGGTGCCATCCGCGCCCTTGTCGCCGGCGCGGGCGAAGATCAGCCAGATGCCGTCGGTGGTGTTGGGCAAGGTGCCGGCGCCGCTGACATAGGCCAGGGTCAGTTTGCGATAGCCCGTTCCATCCACCACCGAGCCGGTGACGTTGTAGACATAGGCGATTGCCGCCGACGCTTTTGAGCGCAGCGTCAGCTGGCCCTTGATGGCGTTGGTGCTGTCGTCGAAGCCATCGAGCACGCCGCTCACCGTGGCGCCGCTGGAATCGAGGTTGTCGATATAGGCCGCGGTGGCCGAGGCGGCGCTGGCATTGTTCAGCCGCAGCGTGCCGTTGCCGGGATCGGCATCGGCGGTGCTGGTGGAAAAGCTATAGCCAAGTGCTGCCACCGCATTGGCGGCAGCGACCGCACTCGCCGCCGCGTTGGTGGCCGACGTCGCGGCGCTGGTGGCGGATCCGGAAGCGGCGGTGGCCGAGCTCGATGCGGCGGAAGCCGAGCCGGCAGCGGCGCTTGCCGATGTGCCGGCGCTCGTGGCCGAACCGGCGGCGGCGGAGGCGGAGCCAGCCGCCGCCGTCGCCGAACTGCCGGCACTGGTGGCGCTGGTCGCGGCATTGGTGGCGGAAGTGGACGCGGCTGTGGCGGAGCCGGCCGCCCCGGTCGCCGAGCCCGCCGCGTTGGTGGCGCTGGTGGCGGCGGCATTCTTGGAGATCAGCGCCGCGGCCGCGCTTATGGCTGCGGCATTGGCGGCATTCACGGCGTCGCCAAGCGTGTCCTGCGAGAGATAGAAGCCGAGCACAATCGGGTCGGCTCCGATCACCGGATCCAGCGTCTCGAAGGCGTAGACGCGATCAGCCGAGACGGCGCCCTCCTGCACATGCACCGTCGTGCCCTTCTGCATGGTACGCGCGGCGCGGGCGTCGGCGGCGCGGAACCACTGGCCCTCGCTCGCCGTGTAGATGCCATTCTGGGTCTGGTCGGCCTGGTCCTTGACCAGCACACGGTCGCCGACTTGCGTCAGCACACCGTCGATGGTCTGCAGGCCGTAAAGGGTGATATTCGCGATCGTCGCCAGGCGCACGGGTTCGCGCTCGCCGGTCAACAGGCGAACGGCGGCAGTTGCAGGTCGGGCCATAAGGCTTGCTCCATGAAAAAAGCCCCGCGAAAGCGAGGCTGGAAAGATTGGGGTCAGTGCGTGGGCTGAGGTCGGGCGGTTAGTCCTGGCCATCTTCAAAACGACCTTTCGGGGCCGTTCGGGCCTGGAGCAACGTATTCCCGACTACTCGTTTTGGAAGCGCTCCCGCCTCGACTGCCGTATGGCCCTTGCCAGTCGCTGCCTCCGCAAGGGCGTCATATTCTTTCGGTAGGACGGCGATGTCTTCTCCGCCCACCACTCTTCGGCCGACCACGGTTTTCCGCCGAGGCCTCTTCCTTCGCTGTCGTAGAGGAGTCTTCCGGTCTCGGGATCGGAGAGTTGCCTTCCGGTTTTGGCGTCGATGAGGAGCTTTTCGTTGTCATCAGCCTTCACCGCACCTGGGTAATCGTCGAAAATCGAGCGAACTGTTTTGACTGGAGGATCATAGATGTTTGCGCTTCTGCTCGCAATCTCGTCCTTAGGTTGCGCAAGTGAAGCGCCTTCACTGGAATTGGTCGCAATGGAACGTTCTGCTTGCGCTGCCGCTCCAGAACCGATCCGCTCAACCGCCTGCGGCATCGCAGCCTCAAGAACTCGACCAACCCCGGGCACCGGTATCCCCAACTCAATGCGTCGCCTTGCTGACGCATCATCACCTTCTCGGTGCTGTTCGCTGGCTCGTAGTACCCATGGCTGAAATCGGGAGGCTCGCTTGATCCAAGGGAAACAACGTAGCCAGCCCCTTTGATCAATTTGCCCGCGAATATCCCGGCATTCGCGGTTTCTTTGCCGATGGCTTTCGCATCCGCTCGAAATACTTCGCCCACGGAAAGGCGTGGCTTGCCGCCGGGGAGAATTCCACCCAGACCGGCAGCATCCAGTTCCCGGACCAGAGATGCTCGCGCGACGGGACCTTTCGTACGCAAGAACAACTCGCTTGCCTTGGCATAGTTGTCCATGAAGTACATACTTCCGCTGTCACGATCCTCGGCAAGTTTGAGAAGAATCGAGAACGGCACGGGCTGGAGATTTTCATCATCAATGCCCAATGCTTTTTGCCTGGCGACAGACAATTCTATTGTTCTGTCGTATGTGTCCTGGTCATAAGCCTCTGGATCGGAAGGGCCAGTGCCAAATACGGCTTTCCAGCCCGCGGAGATATCTTGAGACGTATCGCTGACATAGCCACCTGAATCGACCCGCCTCCTCTCCAGGACCAGCTTTGCCGCGACGGCGGTTGCCTCGTCGCGCTCTTTGTCTGGCGACGAATTCGGGCCGGCCTCGGCATTGACAACGGCTGCATTGATGGCCTGGTTCGACATGGCCCCCATGTCGAAAATCTTCTTCCCGACATCGACCTGCCATTCGAGATCCTGCCGGCGCTTAATGCCTTCTTCCGGGCCGTAGACGATCTTGTAGGCATCCTCGCCCGGTATGTTGCCGGAGTAGGTGCCGGTCCGTGCGATCTCGTCGGGAGCTTCCGCTTCCGCGCGATCGATGGCGGCGCGGATCTTGACCTCTTGAGCGAGGCTGGCGGCCTTCGCCTGTCGGCGGATCGCTTGCTGTTCCTCTTCGGGAACGTCGGCGAACGCCTGGGCGATCGCTTCGTCCGGCGTCTTGTTGCGACGCCAGTCGCCCTTCGCGGCGGCCTGCTCATCCTGCGCGCCGGCACCAAGCTGCGCGCGCACAGTCTCGCCCATGCCGTCGCTGGCGACCGGTCCGGCGCTCAGCATCTCGGCGGCGCGGCGCGGGTCCTGGGCGATCAGCGCCTGCATCCGCGCCTTCGCCGTGCTGGCGCGCCAGTCGGCTTCGGCCTGCAGCCTGATCTGCGGGTCGAGGTCCATCTTGGCAAGAAGGTCGAGGCCGGCCTGCCGAGAGGCGTCGAAGGCAGCGGTGTCGTTCGGGTCGCTTTGCGCGATGTTGCTGAACTCGGCGCTGTGGACCTCCGCCAGCTGATCCTGTTCATATTGCTTGCGGCGCTGATTTTGCTGGAGCGCCAGGCGTATTGCGCCCGCCTCCCGCAGCGCTTCCTTGCGGCTGGCAAGACCTGGGCGCAGTTCGGGTGGCGCCTGCTTCAGGAAATTGCCGAACAGCGTGTCGAACAGGCCAGTCTTCACCACCTGGCCGGTGTGTGGATTTACCTGGCCGTACATGGCTTGGTGCAGGCCGGCGCCATCGGCGGGCGCATTGGCCACTGTCTCGACTTCGGCCTGGGCGAGCTCGCCGTTCAGCCGGCGCGCGGCGATCTCGGTGTCGAAGGCCTGTTGCTGCGCCCTGCGTTGCTCGTAACGCTCGGCGGCGGCCTGCCACCTGTCGCCGAGCTGCTGCACCGCCTCGCCGACCGGCGAGGCGTCCGGATATTGCACCGCATTGCCGGTATCGAGCCGGCGCTCGCCGACGAACAGGGGGATGATGTGGACCATTTCAATATAGCCCCGTGTAGCCGCCGATGATGGCCCTGCTCGCCCGGGGCGACAGCGACGACCCGCCGAAGGTCACGGATTTGGCCGGGTCGTAGAGGCCCGACAGACCGTCGATCAGGCTGCCGCCGGCCTTGAAGATCGAGGCCGTCATTGCCTGATTGCCCTGAAAGCGCGAGATGGCGGCCTGGGTGTTGAGGTTGTTCTGGTGCAGGCGTGAGTTGTACAGGGTCGCGTCGAGGTCGACCTGACCCTGCCGAGCGTTCGCCGCCAGCACTTCAGTCGGCGAGCCAGCAATGCCGACACCGGAAGCGCCGGCCTGGGCGCGCGCCTGGGCTTCGAGCAGGTCCTGCTTGCGGCGCTCCTGTCTCTGTTCGAAGGCGGCGCTTTGCGCGTCGGCCTGCGCCTGCTGCTCGTAGGCCTTGGCCTGGTAGTTGGCCAATTGCTGCTGCTGAGCGCCTTGCATCAAGGCGCCGCCGACCGACACGGCCGTGCCTGCCAGTCCAAGAAGGGCCAATGTGCACATAGTTCAACCTCGCCGGGTCTTGGGTTTCCTGGTCGCGCCCGCGGCGGGCGCGCGCAGCGCCGGGCGCGGGTCGAGCGCG
Organism: Mesorhizobium sp. B2-4-3; assembly: GCF_006442815.1. Lineage (GTDB taxonomy): Bacteria > Pseudomonadota > Alphaproteobacteria > Rhizobiales > Rhizobiaceae > Mesorhizobium. Next base: position 33,473 of record NZ_VFVL01000022.1, on the reverse strand, counting down.
CCGCCGGTGCCGATGAGAGAAAGAAGCTGCCGGTCGGCCGCGAGACCGGCCCGGCTGAGGCGCGCCGGCGGCGCCGCGCGCGGACCGGCCATGGCGGCGCGGCGGATGGCGGCAAGGCTCACCTTCAGGCGCGGCAAGCCGGCGGCGTCGAACAGGCCGTTGGCGGTGGCGATGGCGCGCGACAGCGCATCGGCCTCGAACAGTTCCTCGCGCAATTCCTCGACCAGCCGGCGAACAGCACGCCAGCGGGTGCCGAGAAGTGCCGCCTTGCCTTCGATCTCCTCGAACAGCGCCTCGATGTCGGCGCGGGCCTCGGCCTCGGCGGCGGTGGCTCGGCGGCTGCCGGCGACGGCAATTGCTCGTTCCAGCGTCGCGATCGTGTCGTTGCAGCCATCGAGTGCCGCCCGTGCGGCGGCGAGGTCGCCGCCGAAAATGGCGCGGTCCTCTGCTTGCATCAGACCCTGGCGGCTGGCGATGGCTTGAGAAAGATCGGTGTCGAGCAAGGCGATGACGGCGGCGAAATCCGCAGCCGTCCGCGCCCTGCCGAGAGCTTCGGCATCGGGTGTCATTGGGGGTTCCTTGGGTGGGTGGAGCGAAGCGAAGGAGAGCTAATCTCCCCCCTTGTGGGGGAGATTGGCTGCTTCAGCGCCGGCGCTTAAGGCTCGGCGTCGAACACAGGTGTGAACGCGCGGATCGTGCAGGGCGTCGGGTTGACGTGGCGGATGCGCACCCTGCCCTGCCCTTCCCAGCTGTCGTCGATCGGCACCTCGACATTGCCGGTATAGAGCTTCGCCTTGCCGTCCGGCGCGACGATCGAGGGCATGCGCACGGGTTCCCAGCGGCCGCGCAGGAAGGACTGCACCTCAAGCCCCGTGGTGTCGGTCTCGAGCAATGACAGGATCAGCTTCGCCACCTTCTTGCGGCGGCCGATCAGCGAACCATCCTGGCCACCGACATCGAGCTCCAGCGTGTCGGCCTGCGCCTGAAACGGAAGTCCGACCTGCCATTTGGCGGCGGTCGCGCCGGCGGGCAGCGCCACCTGGCCGGAGGCGACGGTGAGGCCGTGAAAGACCTTGGAGTCGGCCAGCACGTCGACTTTCTCGCCGTTGAGATGGCCGAGGCCGGAGACGACGTTCACCGGCGCGCCGGAATAGGTCAGCCCGCAATCGACCTGGAAGGCGTCTTCCAGCGCGCCGTATTCGAAGGGCGGCTGCATCACCTCGATGTAGCGCTTGGTCGCGCCTGCGATGGTGCGCTTGACGATCAGCCAGATGTCGTCGACGCCGTTCTGTCCGGGCGTGACCACCGCGCTTTCGACGACCGCCCAACCGGACCCGGAAAATTCGCCGCCGAAGCGGTGGCGGTGCATGCCGCGCACCTCCTGGCTTGGTTGGTGGGTGTAGCCGCCGAGCTCGCCATTATCGAGCGGGAACCACAACATAGGGTCCGGGTCGGTCTGGAAGGCGAGCTCGACCACGCCCTGCTTGGCGATGTGCTCGGAAATCTGCCCGATGTCGTCGGAGGTGAAGCGGCCGGTCTGCGCCTGCGCCAGTTCGGCGATCGAGCGGCGCGAGCGCGTGACATAGAGGAAGGACTGGCCGGCATCGACCGGGCGGATGCGGGCGCAGCCAAAGGTGCGCGAGCGGCGGTTCTTGAAGGAGGACGGCGTCAGCGCCTCGTCTATGCCGGAGCCGGACAGCGCGCGGATGCCACCCGAAGTGCCGATCAGCAGCGCGCCGTCGGAATCGGCGATCCAGACGATGTCGTTGGCCTGGCCGCCGCCGGCCTGGACGAATTCCAGCGCGTCGTCATCCTTTTCGCCAAGCGCGAAATTATCGAAGTCGCCGGTGACCGAGGCATAGACCGAGAAGCGCCGGCTGAAGGCCAGGCGCTCTTCGTAGAGCGATCCCGATTCCACGTATTTTCCCGGTACGAACGTGCCGAGGCGCCAGCGGGTGATCGGCGTGAGGTTCGGCAGCGAATGCCCGTAGAGCCTGATGGTGACGACGGTGGTGCTGACGACGCTCGCGATCTTGGCCCAGCGCCAGATGCCGTCGGAGCCCAGCAGCCGGATCGCGCGTCCGACATCGGTCGATTGGAAGCCTGCGCCGTCATTGATGCCGACGATCGACGATGCGGTGAGATTGAACGGCGTCATCGTGTCGCCGGCCTCGTGCCAGCCCATGTCGTTGATGGCGCTGTCGTTCTGGTTGCTGTCGTCCGAGGCCGACCAGTTCAGGCGGTAGGACTGGAACGCGATCTTGTTGGCGCACTCGTAAAAGCGCCGCTCGCTTCGGCTCCACCCGGTTTCAGCCGCGCGCGTGTCGAGGACGATCCAGTTGGTGCCGTCATAGCCCTCGAACGTCCACGAGACCGGCGTGTATTCCGGATTCCCGGCAGACGCCACGATCCAGTAGGCATCGCAGATCCTGGTGGCCGCGCCGGGAAAGTCGTAGGCGATCCAGCCATTGCCGTGGTCCGGATCGTAGAACCGGCCCACGGCGTCGGTGAATGCTTGCCATTCATCGCCATGTGCATAGGCGCCGGACACCGTGCCGCTCGGCGTGGTCAGGCCGGTCATGATCGGATGGACGGCGCCGGTCTGGGTCGGCGTCATCGTCGTTCCGGTATCGTTGATGTCGTCGTAAGGCCCGTCCAGAAACTGGAAATCGCCCAGCGTCCAGCTGGTGTGCGCCTCGCGCGTCAGCACCTTGGGTGGATAGTCGCGATGGGTGATCCACATCTGATCGGCCGACTGCACATAGGCGAGGTCGAAAAGATCGGCTTCGAGATAGGGCGAGGCGATCTCGACCGTGCCGACGCGCGCGCCATAGGCATAGACGCGGATGTACTGGTCGCCGAACTCCAGGCAGTAGGCCTGCTCGGAAGAGAAGATGAAGGGGATGCCGCGGGTCTTCTTCGCCGAGTTCTTCACCTCGTTGACGAAGTAGGTGCCGCCGCGGGCGCGGATGCCGCCATGCGGAAGCGTGACGAAGTTCTCGCATTTGGCGAGCGCTGCCCGGTAGAGGTCGAGCGAGGCGCGCGAATGGAGCCTGGGCGAGATCTCGCCACGGGTGAAGACATCCTGGACCGGATAAAGCGCCGTCATTAGCGAAAGCTCCTCAAATCACCGCGCTGAGTGGCCCAGGCGCCGGTGTAGAGCCGGCCGCCACGCTGGATCGCGTTGGCGGAAAAGGCGGCCTCCAGCGCGCGGTCATAGGCCGCGCGTGCGATGTCGATCATGCCGGCCTTGTGGGTCAGCGGATGCGCGATCTTGATGGCGAGCGCCGCGACCAGCACTTCGGTGAACAGCGCGTCCCAGTCGTTCGGGTCTGTCAGGTTGGCAAGGTAGCGGATGGTCAGCGGCCCAGGCTGGTCGGAATAGATCAGCCCCGCCTCCTGGCGCCAGGAGATCGGCTGGCCGTCCGGCTCGCCATTGGCGGTCAGCGGCAGCGGGCGGATGCAGTCGGCCGGCAATTCATACGCATAATTCATTGTGCAGTCGCCGCTGCCGGTGTCGGCGCTCGGGACCTGCGCCGATAGGATGGCGAAGACCCAGGCGTGCTTGGCGAGTTCACCCTCGCGGGTGAGATCGAAATGAAGGTTGAGCAGGCGGGCCGCCTTGACGTCCTGGTCGAAGCTGTCGATCGGGGATTCATCGAGCACGGCCAAAGCCATGTTGGCGATATCGAGCGGGGTGATGGCCATGGGTTGGTGATCCGTGAGTGGGGTGGGTGAAGCTTGGATGCGCAAATCGCCAAGGCTGGTGCTCTACGGCGCCCCCCTCTGTCCTGCCGGACATCTCCCCCACTTGGGGGGAGATTGGCAATGCGGCCGCTGGCGCACTTCCTGCGACGACTTTGACGATTGGCGAAACCGGCGCGACATCCGATCTCCCCCCTCGTGGGGAGATGTCCGGCAGGACAGAGGGGGGCGCGAAGGAACGCTGCCCTAGAACGAGGCGGGGCACTCCTGCCCCGCCTCTCACAAGTCGGCCCTTACGCTTCCGTCGTCTTCAGCGCGATGAAGCTCATGTTCTTCACGCTAGACGCAGTGCGGTCCCAGTTCACCGCCAGCGCCAACTCGGCGTCGGTGGCGAACTCGCCGACGGTGGAAGCATCGAGGAAGCGCGTGCCGGGAACATGCGCCACGAAATGCCGGCGGCCGACCATTTCGGTGACGCCGCCGCCATGGCCCTGGCGCGGCTTGCGGTCGAACTCCAGCGGGCCGCCTTCGGAGCTGACCGGCAGCTCGTTCCACAAGATCGCCTTGTCCTTGAACATGAAGGCCGTGTAGACGCCGGTCGCCACCGGAATATCGTCGTCGACCACGCAGCGCAGCCCCATGTAGTAAGGGATCAGCGGCCCGCCCTGCTCCGAGGACGGCACGTAGTCGATCAGATCGGCGAGTTTCAGGGCCTTCATCTGCTTGGAATGCATCCAGATGGTGCGGAACTTGTCCGCGCGGTCACCCATGAGATACGCCGCCTCGATGATGTCGGTGTCGACGATCGAGGCGCCGGTGGTGCGCACCAGGTCGCCGCCGTCATTGGCGACGTTGTCGGCGAGCACGCCCTTCAAGATGCCGAGCAGGGTCAGCTTGTTGGCGCGCTGCCAGTATTCGGTCTGGCGCCGCACGATCAGCTTCTGCGGATCGTCGCCGGCAAGGATCGCGGTCAGGTCCGGAACGCCCCAGGCCTGGGCCCGCACGTTGCGGGCGGCGACCTCGCGGCGCGAGCCGATCTTCTTCATCTCGATGGAGTCGGCCGGATCGTCGTTGACGGGCTCGGACGGATCGTTGCCGAGGTCCTTCCAGCCGGGCATGTCGACGGAGCGGCCGCCCATCGACAGTTTTGACGAAATCGCCGGATCCGAGAACAGGATGCCGGCCTGGTAGATCTCTAGGGACTGGACGTGCTCCTCGAACGAGTACTGGGCATAGACGGACGGGACGATCGCGTCCGCGATGCGGGTATAGGTGTCTGCCATTTTTTCTCTTCCTTTGGGTTTTGATTTGTGGCGGCTCTGCCGGAATTAGAGCGGGTTGTTGGGCATCCAGAGATCCGGGTTTTCGCCGGCATCCCTGGCGAGCCGCCGCGCGCGTTGAGGGTCGCTTTTGACAAGGGCGGAGATCGCCGAGATGTTGCGCTCGCCGACGGCGTTGCGCCGGAAGGGGTTGTGGCCCCTGGGCGCTCCATCGGCGTCGATCGTGTCTTCGCGGAACATCGCCTCGCCGATCGCATGGAAGGCGCGGGCGATCTGCGGATCGGTCAATGCGCCGTCGGGCAGAAGGATGCCCTTCTGCTTGTAGGCGTCGACCAGGCCGAGCTTCTTCATCGCCCGGTTGGCGACCTCGAGCTTCTGGCGAAAGCCGTCGCTGTTGGTCGGCCCCCAGTCGCGCACCAGTTCGTCATGCGTGGCCTCGACCGAGCGCGACAGCGCCGCCTGCTGCTGCGCAGCCTGCTCGGCCATGTAGCCAACGAAGCGGTCGTGATAGGCCTGGGCAATCTTGGGGCTGGCGCCGGCTTCGACCGCCCAGGCTTTCGAGGCATTGGCGAGTTCGTCCGAATAGGCGAAGTTTTCCGGCAGGTTTTCTGGCCGCCGGTATTCGACCTTCTCGGCCGAGGTCAGCGGACGCATCGCCTCGGGCAATCTGGAATGGAACCTGTCCCACTCCTCCTTCGGCGCGTCTTTGCCAGGAACGCGCAGGCTTTCGCCCTGCTGGCGCTCCAGTTCCGCATAGGATGTGAAAGCCCGATCGAGGCTTTCGGCCTTGGTCCAGCCCTTGGCTTCAGCGAGCTTGCGGTTGCCTTCGGAAAGACCGTCAAACCAACTTCTGCCGGCCGCCGGGGCGGACCCGTTGTCCCCGGAAGCCGGAGGCGTCGCCAGGTTGCCCGCCGGCCGTGAAGCCGCGGACCCGGCCTCTGCCAGATCTGTCATGATTGAGATTCCTTTGTTGAGAGATTCGAAGACGTAGACGGAGGAGCGCCGGCGGCGCAGCTGCCAATCTCCCCACTCGTGGGGGAGATGGCCGGCAGGCCAGAGGGGGCGCGAAGAAACGCGACCCATCGCGTTCGTCATCCTAGGGCGGAGTGAGGAGCGTAGCGACGAGCGCAGACCCTAGGATCCATGCCGTGTCGCTAAGGCGTTGAAGCGGTTAAGAATTCTGCTCCGTTGCGCTCCTCGGCGATTGTCACGGCATGGATCCTCGGGTCAAGCCCGAGGATGACGAAGTGCAGGTATGCGGCAATACGAGCATGAATACGCCGGCGGGACAGCGCCCCCCTCTGCCCTGCCGGGCATCTCCCCCACAAGGGGGGAGATCGGCAGTTCGAGCGCCTACGCGTTATCGCCCCAGTTCTCCCACAGCAGCGTGATCGTGCCGGTCACGGCAAGCGTGCCATCGGCGTCGATATCCGTGCCGGTTGCAAAGGCGAGGTTGAGATAGAGGTCGACCGGCGTCACTGTCCCATCGAGCGTCGAGGCGGCGGCGACGTCGGCGGTGGAGGCCGACGACAGCGCGGCGCCCGCGCCATCCAGCGTGCGGGCGGTGGAGGCAAGCACATTGACCATGGTGCCGGCGAGCGTGGCGCTGGACGCCGGAGCCGAACCCACCGACCAGGTGAGCGCGGCGTTGTCGTTGATGGTCGATGCACGCGTGGTCAGCACCGCGAACTGCAGCCTGGCCGTGCCGCCCTTGATACGCACCTTGCCATCGGTGAAATCGAAGATCTTCTGGCTCGCATAGGTGAGCGCATCGGTCACCGGCACCTGCATGCCGGTGAAAGTGCAGACGGTGCGGTAGGAACCGCCCTGCCCGCTGGTCACGGCCTTGAGGCCGAGCTTGGGCGGAGCAAGCCCCGCCTCGCGGGCGGCGGCGCGGGCAAGGGTCCGGGGAAGTCCTCGGGTCATTTCAGTTCTCCATTCTTGGGGGGAATTTTCTGGGGATGAGGCGTGGTTCGCCCAGCGGGCGAATAGCCAATTGCCTGGCTTTCCGAACATCGAACGCCCGGAGCGGCAGCGCCGGGCCTGGCGTGGCATGGTGCAGCCAGCTTATGGACGCTACCAAGGGCATCTTCGCAGGCTGATTCCGTCAGCGGCGCTAAGCCACTGTTTGCGTGGTCTTTCCGGTTTGGAAACCATGGCGTTCAACCGCCGGGAAACTGTGACTCACTTCGTGAGCGGGCTCCGCCGCCGTTCCGCCGCAATGCGACCGCAGTTCAGCTCCGTTCGCCCCCGTCGTCGGTCCCTGGGGCTTCAGAGGAGTTCTAGTGATGATCATCAAGAAGGCTATTCTGGCGGTGCTGATGACTGCGGCACTTGCCGGCTGCGAGACGCAGACCGAAGGCCAGCAGCGGGCCACCACCGGCGCATTGCTGGGCGGCGCCGGCGGCGCGCTGGTCGGCCAGGCGATCGGCGGCAACACCAAGAGCACGGTGATTGGCGCGGCGAGCGGCGCCCTGCTCGGCGCCGTCGTCGGCAGTGCTACCACGCCACAGCGGCGCGGCGACCAACTCTGCCGCTACCAGGACCGCTACGGCCGCATCTACACCGCGCCCTGCGACGACCGGTACTACAACGGCGATTATTGATCGTGCCGGCGTTCCCTTCTCCCCGTTCTACGGGGAGAAGGTGCCCCTGGCTAGGCGAGGCGGCGCCAAGCTCCGAAACACCACCGCCGTCGAGCGCTGAAACCGCCAGGACCGGCAGCAGCCTTCGATGGATGATCGCGTCGAGAATTAGCGCACTGTCACCGTAATTCCAAAGGGGCGGATGAGGGGCGGCGCCAAGGTCTGAGATGCTGGCGCTGTCGGGCGCTGAACTGCGAAGAGAGGCGGCGGCCTTCGATAGATGGCCGCATCGAGAATTACTGCGCTGTCGCCGTAATTCCAAAGCTTTCCATGCCCATTCCCTCGCGCACATTTGCCTGACAGCCGCATCTGCCCGGTGGGTACCGGATGATGAAGCAGCCGCACGCATTCGGCTGGACATCTCGACAAAACAAGATACAACCATTTGAAAAGTTCTCTCCAATTTGCAACCATAAGAGGCATTCTTGCGCTCGCTAATTCTCGTCGCGATGGCGATGCTTGCGTTGCCGTGCGGAGCGGCTCGAGCGGACGATCTGGATCAACCGGAAGCTTTGTTCAAAAGCTGCCCCAAGGGCGTCCTCTTTAAAGCGTTCGAGTCAGGAGTTGTCGTGACCGTAATCAGACAAGGCTTCGGTGAGGCATGCTTCTCGGATGATTGCAGCCACCGGCAGGCGGCAACGGCGGCAGAGCTGGTGACGAAAGACGGCGAGCATGGATTCATCGCCGGCCCGATGCTCTCTTATATGTTCGCGGTAGAGCCGAAGATCGTCAAAGACTTCAAATGGCGGCCTGCCGAAACCGCATCCACGACATTCTACACCGTCCGCACGGATGACGGCAGCGACGTGGACTTTACCCTTCAGGATATTGGGTGTGTCCGCTAGCGCGTCCCCATAGGAGGTAACAATTGCGCTCGCTTATTCTCGCCGCAGCTGCGATGCTCGCCTTGCTATCCGGCGCAGCCCGTTCGGATGACCTGGATCAGCCAGAAGCTCTGTCGAAAAGCTGCCCAAGGGGCGTGCTCTTCAAGGAGATCAGGTCAGGAATTGTTGTAACCGTTGTCCGACAAGGTCAAGGCAAAGCCGTCTTCACGGAGGACAAGCATCGCCTACAGGGAGCCACTGCCGCAGAGATTCTGACGAAGGAAGGCGAGCATGGCTTCATCTACGGCCCGATGCGTTCTTATATGTTCGCGGTGGACCGGGATGTCGTCAAGGATTTCGAATGGCGGCCAGCTGAGACCGAATACCATGCATTCTATACCCTTCGGGACGATGATGGGAACGAAGCGCTACTCAATTTCGTCGATATCGGGTGCGCCCCTTAGCGTAGGAGGCATAATTGCGTTCGCTCATTATCACTGCGGCGGTTCTACTTGCGTTGCCGTGTAGCGCGGCGCAGGCGGACGACTCGAATCCGCTGGAAGCTCTAAGCTGTCCGAGGGGCGTGCTCTTCAAATCACTCGAGTCGGGCGCGCTGACAACCGTCATCCGGCAAGGCTTCGGCAAAGCCTTCTTCACGATGGAGAAGGATCAGTTGCAACCAGCTGCGGCGGCTGAGTTGAAGGGCGAAAATGAAGGCGAGCACGCTTTCATCTACGGTCCCAGCAGGTCGTATATGTTTCTAACCGATGAGGATTTCGTCAAGGACTTCACTTGGCGCCCCGCCGAAACAGACCCCAATGCGTTCTATACCGTTCGGACCGATGATGGCGACCAAACACGATTTACACTCGTCGACGTTGGATGTGCCCCGTAGACTAGGATACCACTCTTGATTTCGGCGCCGCACCACCCCAGAACGCGGGCGTTCCGGGGAAGCTAAATAGTGCACTGTCAACGCAATTCGACCGGATCATCGGCATTGCGCGAGAGCACTTTCATTCGGCCGGTCGGCCCCAAGGGCTCAAGAAGGCCGACATCGCTCAATTACCTTTGAGTTCCGGTAAAATCCTCTCGTCGAGGAATTTGAGACGGCCAGCCAGCATTTCCGCGTTGGCGGGAGTTGCATCGACGTTGACAGGTATCAATTTCGCCACCGACTTCCCTTGCCGCGCCGCCTCGACCCATTCCTCAAGGGCACCAATGTAGCCATCAAGAGCTTCGAAAGGCGTAGCGGCGTCATCAGCCGGGATATATGTCGGCGGCACATCGCCAACGATTACCCAAATCCATCGGTTCACCTCGGGCCGCCCAGGCTCTATTTCGAAAAGGAAGATGTAGATTATTCCCTCGGCTGCATACCCAAGATACTCGCCTTTAATGGATAGGACCCAGTTGTAAAACTCAAGATATTGACGGGCTTCGGCCAGGGCGGAATCGAGGTCGTCGTCTCCGGTGCTGACACCAGCAGGAGGCAAGCGCGTGACGCTGTTGAAATCTGGCTCTGGGAGGTTGTCCATTGGCTAAAGGATCAATTCAAACGTTGAGATACCCGTGGTCCGAGCGCCGACAGCTTGCAGGCTGGCTTTGCCGGCGGCGGCCGCGAAGGAAATCCACAATCAGCCAGATCAACTGAGCAATAACGTATACAGGGCTGTGAGACCAATCTGGTGCCCCGTTGTGTGAGTAACCGTAAGCGGACGCGACGACGGCGAGCGCGCCGCAAATAATATGCACCAGCAACAGGCGCAGCACGCCACCATTCCAACGCTTTGTAGTCCATAGGAATAAGCGGCTCAGCAAAAACATCGGAACCAGAGCCCCGAGCAGCATCGCGGCGGAACCTGCACCCATGTAATCCCCCTTCGTTTATCTTCGGATGCCTTCGAAAATTTCTGAGCGGCCGGTCTTTTGACACCACTGAAAGGCTCCGACCTTCTAGTTCACACGCCCAGCCGTGTCCGCACCGCCGAGGAACAGCGGCTGCTTGTAGCCTACGCATTGCTGGTAGCCGGGCTCGGCGCCCCCAGCACGGCTAACCACCGTATCGTTTTCACCAGGAGAAGGGAAAGGTTCCCACTGCGAACCTTTTCAACGCCTGCGGATGATAAATCAGCCTGACGAGGAGAAAGGAAACTCACCCGCCTACTCTTTTGCTCGCGCCGCCTTACGCAAATCCCCGATAGTTCGATTCCAAAAGCGCACCAATTCAAAATGCTCTTGCCTGGTCACCCAGATTTTGTTCTCCAGACTGACTGGATCACCGCCAATGATGACCGGGGTAATCTCAAATAGTTCCATGCCCTTGCGGCGCGAATGTCCATTTTTGTCGCTCATTTTGATTTCGCCAATCGAGAAAATAAATCGGCTATGTTACGCGCCGTTTTCAAAGCTAACTTCCTGTTCATACCGACGAAAGGAACGCGCACGATTGGCATATCTGGATCTTGAGTGTCAAAGCCATATCCTTCACCTCCTCCGTTAGACGCGAACAAGAGAATACCAGGTGCATATTTTTCTACCTCATATTCTCTGTTAAAATCAACCAATTCTTCTGCTTTGAAAAATATTATGTAGTTATCATTGATAAAACCTTCCCCCCCATTATGCTTCTTAAGGAAATCAATATAATCTTCGGGCAATTGGACTCCTAATATCGCAGACAATTCATCGACGACTAGAGACTGGGCCGGCTCGTTAAGTTGCCCCTCTGTTAGGAAATACATCACTTCTTTCCTCGTAAATCTTTTAACAACTGGTTCCACCACGGTGTAACCTGATTCTGATGAATATCACGAGGCAGGACGATCTTGTTCGCTGGATCGGTTGGACTGCCCCCAAACTTCACTGGATGGATTTCATGCACATCCACGGGCTCCCCAACAAGCCCTTGTTTGCGGCGTAAAATGCGGTTGGCTTTATCGGCAGCTCCTCTCGCACCATCGTATTCCATGTCCTCTGGCAATCTGAACGGTCCTTTTGGCTTCGGAACTAACGCCGAATAGCCTGTCCAATCTGATATCGAGAAACTGCCTGACGGGTAATCCCAGCGAAGCTTGCGTAAATCCTCTGTACCTTTCTGAAAGTCTCCACCATCAGAAAGAACGTCATCTACCGAGATTGCCAGCTTACCACTTTTGCCGCCCCAAGCAGAGGGCTCATCCGCCGAGCTTAAACTGGCGGAAGGGGCCGTTCGTCTTGCGACTCGGGCCACCACTTGCCGGCCAATCGCGCCGATCCCCTCGGCAAGAACATTAAGGCCGGCACCCCCAACCGCGCCGGTGAGTACCCCCTCGGGAATGCTTTCATCGGTGTTATAGGCGTATCCCCCGCCGTATGCGCCGCCGGTGGCGGCTCCAACGGCTGTGCGTGTGCCGAGGCCGGCCAGGCCACCGCCTTCCGCCGCGCCGATTCCTGCTCGGCCCAGTAAACCAAATAGGCCCTGTGCGGCGCCGTAGCCGGACAAGCCGGCGCCAAGGGCCTCGGCCGCCCAACCGGCGGAGCCGGCCCGATCCTCCGCATCCTCCGTCTCAGCTTGCTCGCGCGCCCGACGCTGCTCGTAGCTTTCGCCCGCCTGCGAAGGGGTCAGCTTCGCGACCAGACCGTCCGCGCCTCCAGCGGCCGCACCCTTGGCAACGGTTCGGCCGATATCACCGAATGCCACGCCGGCTTGCTGCAGCCACGACATGGTGCTGTACTGGGCTCGGGCAGGATGCTCTCCGATCCAATCCAGCCCCCTCTTGAGCGCGGTAACCTGCGCTTCCAACAACTCGGGCGTGATGTTCGGATCCTGGGCGGCCCTCGCTCGCCACCGGGCTTCCGCCAGCAGCGCGATTTGCTTGGTAATTGCCCTGCGCGCGCCTGGATCCCGAACCGCCAGGACAAGCGAGCTCAACTCGGCAAGACGCTGGTTGAAGGGCTTGCTCGGGTCGATGTATTCCGCAGCCTGCCGGTCAGCAAAATCCCAAGGCAACGGCAATCTTTTATCGAAACCCAGTTGCTGTTGGGCTGCTCCCGCCCAGTTGACGGCCGCCTGTAATTCCTCGGGCGTTTTGACCTTGCTCCAGTCCGGAGCGTCGCCCCGAAACAGTTGGCTGACGTAGGCGACGGGATCGGCGTCGCGGGCGGCCATGATCAGCTGGGCGGCGCCGGTCTTGATCTCGTGGCGCTCGTGCGCTTCCAGTGAACTGCCGGGCCTGGGCCTGGAGTGCAGGAGCTCGGCATGGATCGCCTGGTTCGATGCCGCATGCATGTCGGAGACGGCTTTGGCGACGCCGGTGGTGATCCGGAAATGCTCGAAGCGGTTCGAACCCTCGTCGGCGCCGTAGACCTTGACGAAGTCCTGCGCGGTCGGTTCTTCCTCCTCAGGATATTTGCCGGTAGCGGCGATGACCGCCGGCGCACTCTGCTCGGCAAGCATGACCCGCGCATTGGCACCGACCATCTGGGTCGCGGTTGCGTTGTTGGCTTGAGCCTTCAGCGCCGCGATATCGCCGGGTTTCAGGTACGTGATGGTATCGAAAGGTATAGTTGACGGGCCACCCCCCGACGGCCGTTCGCCAAACGCCTGCGCCACCATTTCATCCGGTGTTTTTTGGCCGTTTGCTGCGGCTTTTTCATCCCGAGCCCCGGCACCGAGTTGCATCCGCACAGTCTCGCCCATGCCGTCGCTGGCGACCGGTCCGGCGCTCAGCATCTCGGCGGCGCGGCGCGGGTCCTGGGCGATCAGCGCCTGCATTCGCGCCTTCGCCGTGCTGGCGCGCCAGTCGGCTTCGGCCTGCAGCCTGATCTGCGGGTCGAGGTCCATCTTGGCGAGGAGGTCGAGGCCGGCCTGCCGGGAGGCATCGAAGGCCGCGGTGTCGTTCGGGTCGCTTCGTGCGATGTTGCTGAGCTCGGCGGTGTGGACCTCCGCCACCTGGTCCTGCTCATATTGCTTGCGGCGCTGATTTTGCTGCAGCGCCATGCGTATCGCGCCCGCCTCGCGCAGCGCTTCCTTGCGGCCGGCGAGACCGGCGCGCAGCTCGGGCGGCACCTGCTTCAGGAAATTGCCGAACAGCGTGTCGAACTGGCCGGTCTTCACCACCTGGCCGGTGTACGGATCGACCTGGCCGTACATGGCTTCGTGCAGGCCGCCGCCGTCGGCAGGGGAATTGGCCACGGCCTCGCCCTCGGCCTGGGCGAGCTCGCCGTTCAGCCGGCGCGCGGCAATCTCGGTGTCGAAGGCCTGCTGCTGCGCCTTGCGCTGCTCGTAGCGCTCGGCGGCTGCCTGCCACCGGTCGCCGAATTGCTGGACCGGCTCGCCGACCGGCGAGGAGTCCGGATATTGCACCACGTTGCCGGTGTCGAGCCGGCGCTCGCCGACGAACAGGGGGATGATGTGGACCATTTGGCTGTTTCCTGGCCGGGCGGTTTTGGGGAGCGCGCAGCGACGGGCTGCCAAGGTGGCGGCCGGTTCGGTGGTGCGAGTGGCGGGTTCTGGTCGAGGCGCGGATGGTGAAAGGAGCGAGGATGCTCGTCAGGGCGCGACGCGCGCGACAGCTGATCTCCCCCCTCGTGGGGGAGATGTCCGGCAGGACAGAGGGGGGCGCCGTAGAGTGCCGACGGTGATCGGGTCAGGATGGGATTCAACCAAGAATTCCGGCCAATGGTGTTGAGAAAACACGGCAAGGCCGGCGGGACAGCGCCCGCCTCTGCCCTGCCGGGCATCTCCCCCACGAGGGGGGAGATTGGCGGCTTCAGCGCCTCACCTCTCCTCCGCCCGCGCCGCTTTCTCCAGCGCCGCTAGGTCGGCGTCTTCCAGCGTGAGAAACCCCATGATGTGCTGCACCACTTCGGCGCGCGCGTTGGAGAGCGCGCTGTGCAGCTCGAAGCCCTCCGGCGTCTTGGTGCGGGCCAGCCAGTCGCCGTAGGAGGGGCGGCGGTAGTAGCCCGTCGTGGCGGTCAGGTCGGCCAGCACCAGCTCGCCATCCTCGCCGGAAAAGACGCGGCGATAGGCCTTGGTCAGCGCCTCGCGGGCGGCGAGCGGGCCGCCGGCGTCGGAGGGGCGGGCGAAGCGTTTGCGGCTCATGCGCCACCATTGGCGCCGCCGCCCGCGGAGCCGGCGCCCTGCCCACCCGGCATCGCGCCTTGCGCGCCGCCGGCCGGAGCGCCAGCTGCGCCACCGCCAGCCTGGGCGCCCTGCATCATCGTCTGCAGGCTGTCGAGCAGGCCGCTGTCGCGCGCCTGGACGGCCGCCGGCACCGCGTCCTTCGCCACCTTGCCGGCGGTGGCGATCGCCGCCATCCCGGCCTGCGCCTGTTGCGCTTGGGCTCTCGCTCCGCGCAGACCTTCCACCTCGTCCTTGCGCCGGAAAATGCGCTGCGGGCTGCGCCCGGCGCTCTGCACGACGCGGATCGCCTCGTCGCCATCGATATTGTCCATGATGCCGGGATCGAACTGCGCCATCTGCATGGCCGTGGTCACCACCTGGATGGTGTCGCGCGCTTCGGCCGAGCGGCGCAGCACGTCGAGCGGGCCGGTGAAGGTCGGCCGCACCGCCTTGCCCGACAGGCTCTGCGGCGGGCGGAAGCGGCTGTCCTGGTCGTAGAGGCCCTTGTCCTCGAGGATCGACAGCTCGCGGTCGAGATTGGCGGCAAAGCCGGCCTGGATGATCGAGCCGGAAGGCCCGAGCAGCGCGCCCTTCTCCTCCTGGCGGATCAGCGCCTCGGTGGCGGTCATCTGCGGGTTTTGCACCAGCGTCTGGAACAGGTTGACGAACATCATGTCGCGGATCTCCTCCGCCCGGCTCGCCGCATAGTCGAAGGCGTAGCTCGGGTTCTGCCCGGTGGCGATCGGCTGGATCAGCGGCCGGCCATTGTCGTCGATCAGGCCCGGATAATTCTCGCCCGGATTGAGCACCGGCACATAGTCGAGCCTGGCTTTCGAGGCCGTCGGCGGATCGGTGATCTGCTGCAGGGCGCGCAGGCCCGAGCGGCGCACGGCGTTCTCCTCGCGCACCGTGGTCAGCGCCTCGATGGCCGGCGAGATGCCGTACGCGTCGCCCTCGTAGCGGCGCCAGTTGAAGGTCGAGACCGGGAAGGTGCGGAAACCACTCTCCTTCACGATCTCCTCCTCGTCCTCGATGACGTGGTAGGAGGCGAAGGCCTGGTCGAGATACTGGTAGAAGCCGCCCTTGCGGTACATGCGGCGCTCGTCGCGCGGCTGGACGCACTGGATCAGCGAGATCTTCTCCTCGCATTTGGCGGGGTCGTCGACGAGCGCCTTGATGCGCGTGGGCAGCTTTTCGTAGCCGAGCAGTTGCGCCGCCTGGCGCGCGGTGCGCTCGTAGCGGCGATGGAAGATGTCGACCTGGCCCCAGCGGTTGCGCGACAGATAGCCCTCGGCCACGGGGATCGAGGCATAGCGGACCGGCGTGCCGCCAAAACCTTCCTCGGCGTAGAGATAGGCCGGGCCGTAGCGCACGACGTTTCTGAGGCACGCCTGCGTCGCCGGCACGAAGTTGGAGTTGGCGGAATAACGCAGCGCGAACAGGAAATCGCGGAGCGCCTCGGCCCATTCCTTCTCCTCGTCGGTCTCCTCGTCGTTCATCTCGGCGGTGGTCAGCCCGTGCCATTTCTCCGACTGCGGGATGATCAGGCTTTCGAGGCCCGCGGCCAGCCGGTTCGCGGCCGAGTTGATGGTGTTGGCGTAGACGCGTGAGCCGCGACGCTCCTGCCGCTCGGCCTGGCTGTCGCCGCGGCTGGTGCGGCGGCCCGACCAGATGTCGGGCGCATCCGGATCGCAGAACTCCGCCACCGCCTCCCAGACGGGCTCGTAGGCGGCGCGTTCGGTCTCGAGTTCGGCCTGTCGCGACAGGATATCGCGGGCACGGGAATCGGTCATGGGAGGGTCTCGCTTGGTTTGGCGGGGCGTCGAAGCTGCCAACTCCCCCCTCGTGGGGGAGATGTCCGGCAGGACAGAGGGGGGCGCCGTGGAGCGCCGACCTCGCGATGAAGTTGGGCCAGCGAACCTGGCCAAAGAAAATCAGAAAGGAATACGGGAGGCGCCGGCGGGACAGCGCCCCCTTCTGCCCTGCCGGGCATCTCCCTCACTTGGGGGACATCACCTTTTCTTGTCATCTTTTGCGCACTTCTCGGTGCTACACACCGATCGCGGCGGGCAGGAGGAGGTCGAGAATGACAAGCCTTGCCGGCGCCTTGAAAAATCGCGGCAAACACGTCGTGAAGCGACTGCTTCGCTATGACAATCGCAACTGGCTGCGCATCCGCCAGATCGAAGCCTTCACGGTTTTCCTCGAAGCGGCCCACCGCAAGTCGCGCGACGTGATCGAGATCTCGCCGGGCTGGAACCGCTATTGGCGGGTGCTGTGTCCGGACTACCGCTCGGTCGATTTCCCGGACTTCGACATCTGCCGGGATCGCACCGAGGAGCAATATTCCATCGTCATCGCCGACCAGGTGCTGGAGCATGTGCAGCGCCCGCAGGCGGCGGTGGCCAACATCCATGCCATGGTGAAGCCCGGCGGCTGGGCTATGGTGGCGACGCCCTTCCTGTTTCGCGTGCATGCCCGCCCGCACGACTACAACCGCTGGACGCCCGCGGGGCTGAAGCAGCTGATGGTCGAAGGCGGCTTTGGCGAAGACGACGTGCAGGCCTTCGGCTGGGGCAACAAAGCCTGCGCCAAGGCGCATATCGGCGGCCCGGTGCGGGCCTATGGGGTGTGGCGGGACTTGAGCAACGACGAGGAATACCCGCTGATGGTCTGGGCGTTCGCGAAGAAGGCGGCTTAGCTAATCTCCCCCTTCGTGGGGGAGATGCCCGGCAGGGCAGAGGGGGGCGCGAAGGAACGCCAACCTCTCAAGGTTTTCAGCCTTCGGAGGCAAACGGAAGCACGGATAAGTCGGCAGGACAGCGCCCCCCCTCTGGCCTGCCGGCCATCTCCCCACAAAGGGGGAGATCGGCCAATCACCTGCGCTTCACCAACCTTGCATGCCGTCTCCAATACCACCAATCCAGCACGCGCCTTCGAAAGCTGCGTTTCATCGCGGTCATGGCGTCATACTCCAAGCAGCACGCGACGCTGGCCGGTGACGTCGCTCGGCGCAAGGTCGGTCTTGACGGTGGAGAGCGTGCCCTGGCGCTGCTCGAGCTCAGAGCGAAGCGCTGCTTCCCGCGCCTGCACGTCCTTGTCCTGCGCGGTCGGCGCCGGCGGCAGCGGCTTCAGTTCCGGTGGTTTTTGAAAGAGACACATGGTTCCTGCTTTCCCCGAGGTTAGAGGTTCTTATCCAGTCATAGAGGAAGAAATCTTCGCCGTTCCTGCCGTAGCCCGACAGGCGGCAGCGTTGCGTGGCGCCAAGCCTGTCCAGCCAGCGCAAGGCAAGATCGTTGTCGGCAAGCGCCCTCGCCTCCACCCGCCAGGCGCCCCTGGCCGCGACCTGGGGCCCGAGCACGGTATGGAAGAAGCGCGTAATCTCGGGCACGCAGCGCCTCATGCGGCGCGTGCCCCAACTCCAGGCGATCCAAAGCCCACTCCGCTGCTCGGCCGCGCCGAAGCCCGCCTCCGGATTGCCGTCGAGTTCGGCAGCATAGGCAAAGCCCTGGAGCGCCGTCAGCGCCAGCAGCGCCGGTGACCAGTGGTCGAGCTGGCAGTCGATCTCGGCCCGGTCCTCCGGGCGCAGATTGGCAGCGACGTAGGAGAGATCCCGCAGGGTTGCGGGCACGATGCGGATGGGCATGGACAGACTCCCGCCGGTCAGCAGCGAGGCCTGCCAGCGACGTGTTGGTCTAGAAACTCTGACGCCCTGGGCTTGGCGTATGTCTCGGAATTGTTCTACGGCTCGATATGATCGAGATACGCCTCGGTGAGTTTGGCGAGGATGCTATTCCTCATCGTAAGGCTCGACTATCGCAACGAAAATACCCAACGAATCAAGTAGATCAAAAGCGCGTTCCGAAATGACGAGGCGGAAGGGCACCGCGATCCCGAAGTCGTCCTGACCCGCCTTTCCATGCACTTTCAACCAAACGAAACGCGGCAGTACCACACCGGGTTGATCTTCCTGAAATTCTTCCGAGGTCGTCACCTCGGCGTCGGCGAACGTTGCGCCTGAAAAGCCCATCTTCTGCAATGCGCGCTGGGCTTCTTCAGTGACAAGGAAACAGGGAAACGTCGCAACAATGACATCCCCGAACCATGCGTTTACCTCATAGTGGAGCTTGGTTACGATCGGTGGATGAACGCTCGAGTCGAGAACCGTGCCTTTGCCCATCCCACCAGCCGGGTGCGGCCGTATTTTAAAAAATCGCATCAGAGGAAGACCGATCAACCCGCAAAGTTGTTGTCCACGAACATTTCCGCAAATTGCTGAGGCGTGAGTGTCACCTTGTTGTCTTGGTTGTCTTGCGCGCGATCCGGAAGTCGTCTTGACCAGCCTTTCCATTCACTTTCAACCGAACGAAATGTGGGAGTTCCAGCCCAGGTTGATCCTCTTGAACTTGCTCGCTCTCTCCCAGAGCATGCTACGGTAGCTGTCATCTGCCGCTCGCAACCGTTGACTTTGGCTTTCTAAGTATGCAACCCTTGATTGATCGACGTGCCTGACCAGCCACGCGCCGAAGCGGCCATGTTAAGGTATGGGCCGAACCGCGCGCGGTTCAAATTTTGGAAAGTGGCTCTGGTAATCGGGGATTTCCATCTTGAAGTCAAAATTCCTCTGATCATCGGGCATGATCGCCGGTGAATTCTGAAATGGCTTCACTTCGTGCTCATACACCAGCCGTTTGCCGAATGTCTTTCTGAACTCGATCATCCCATCTATCAAGGACTGTACATAGGCCCTTGGAGACTGATCGACGACTCTGGATTGGAGATCGTTAAGCTTGTGTACCAGTGTATTCTTTTTTAGAGGAGCCTCGGGATCAAAGATCCCATTCAGCGCATTGAGGTCTGGGTTGTATGGATTTTTTTGGGGGCCATCCGCGAAATAAGCATCGGGACCCGAAAAGTAATTATCAAGAAGGTCCATCGCGAAGCGCCGGGCGTCCTCCTGACTGATCGAGGCACCACGGGTCCCAATGGGAGGTAGCCCCCGCCTTTCAATTGATCCCATTAACATGGCTCCTTAATCTATATAAAAACGCTATCTACGATGGATCTCAAATGCAGCTCGGATCGAAGTTCTTTATTTCTGCCGCGACGCTCATTTTTGCCACGACGCTTCCGAGTCTTGCCCAAGGTGTCTCCAACAGCTATTCCATAAAATTTGCTCTAAAGACGAGCGACGGGCGATATTTCGGCGGAACTGCTGTGTGTAAAAAGAACTCCGACTGCCATGTGCAGTTCGACAAAGGATTCCGAATGAGTCTTATTGACTACAAAGATAGCTATAGCTTCTCTATATACAATATAAGTGACGATCCCTCCCTGCAACGATGCTGTTCATTTGAAAACGGAAAAGACACCATCTCCTTATATCGAAAAAACAGAAAACACGCTGTGAGATTGTACCATTCGGTGAGACAAGATCTTTCTTATGTGAAACTTATAGTATACGGTGATATTTTCATAGATACGTCGGGCAGAGATTAATGCTCTACTGTAAACTCATCATCACGCTAACATAAATTAATTGCTTTATAAGCGACATTCTCAGATTTGGATCGACCGTATCGCCCAATAGGCTGCGGCTCAGTGCTCGCGTGGCTTCGCGTTGCGATTTGTTGCCAATCAACGACATAATGGCATCTTCAGCGATAGAGTTCGGCAACGGCTGAACGTCTTCTATGCCGAGCTGACGTTGAGCGGAAACCGACCAGAGCATAGCGTTCTGATAGCCTTTGGTGTTCGACACATTTTTCCATGCCGCATCCACGGTCGGAAAAACTTGGCGAATATAGGTGGTGGAATTACGGTGACAGTGCACGATTTTCCGTTCGGTGGAACGAAAACATGGCGGACTTCAACAACTGGAATCATGTTCAAAAAATGAATGCGTTGTCGCCGCAATATCCATGCTACTCGCCGTCGTAAGGCTCGACTATCGCAACGAAAATACCCAACGAATCAAGTAGATCAAAAGCGCGTTCCGAAATGACGAGGCGGAAGGGCACCGCGATCCCGAAGTCGTCTTGACCCGCCTTTCCATTCACTTTCAACCAAACGAAATGTGGCAGTACCACGCCGGGTTGATCCTCTTGAAACTCTTCCGAGGTCGTCACCTCAGCGTCGGCGAACGTCGCGCCTGAAAAGCCCATCTTCTGCAGCGCGCGCTGGGCCTCTTCAGTGACGAGGAAACAAGGAAACGTCGCAACAATCACATCCCCGAACCATGCGTTTACCTTGTAGTGGAGCTTGGTTACGATCGGTGGATGAACGCTCGAGTCGAGAACCGTGCCTTTGCCGATTTCACCAGCCACGTGCGGCCGCATTTTAAAAAATCGCATCACTCACCTATTGGAGGATTGAACAGATGCCCGTATTTCCTGTCGATGTAACTCACGTAGTCTAGGACTTGCTGCCGTGTTGGTTGAGGATGCGCCTCGTAAAATTCGCCCCACTCGTACCGCAAAATGACTTTGTGCAAAAGGTTGTCCAAGCCTTTTGGAATACCACGAAGATTCTGGAGAGAGTGTTCCTCGTCTGCAGCGACGATGCCAGGAAATTTTTCCCATATCTGTCGCTCCGCAGCATGGTGTACGACAACTTCTCCTTGCAGATTCGGGTTCGCATCAAGAAAGGTTTTGCGGTAGTTTTTGGAGATAGTCCTCCCCAACGAGGCCCCTTGATACTTTACCTTGGAAGGATCTCTTGCGATCGACTTTATGATCTCAAGAACCTCGCCCTTCTTGAGTTTGGCGCCGGTGGCCACACGAAAGGCAGCATCCTCCGCGGCTTTGACCAGAGATTTCGTCTCAACCGCTTGGCGAGCCACCGCGGCATCAGCGGCGAGCTCCGACTTGGCGCGCGAACCACTCGTCGCAAACTTCTCGAGCGGCTTGGTAAACTTGCCCGTCGCGCCGCGGACGATGGCCAAGCCTTTTGCAACAGCTTCGCCGGCTGCCTCTGACGCCAAGCGCCCATCGGCAACAACCCCCGAGCCGGGGGTGACCGGCAATCGTTCAAGGAAGTCCCAAGGGGAGTCGCGTAGATCTTGGAGGATCAGCCCCATGCCGTGCGGGGCACGGCCAAGGGCCTCGAAGCCCTCGCTGAGGTAATTGCCGAAATCCTCTGCGGCTTGTCGAACTGCAGACTTGGGTTCGCCGGGACCCGCCGAAGAAGGCGATTGCTCCCCTGTCGCTGCGGTGGTGATCGGATCGATGTCGGCTGGCTGATAAGACCCAGCTTGGTCTAGCTGTTGAGATAAAGCTTTCCGGGTCGCGGGGTCGGCGGCTGCTGCCAGAAGACCACTCAGGATAGTGTTCCTGTCAGCCTGCGACACGCCTTTCTCGCCGAAACCATCGGCGATACTTTGGATCACGGCCTTGGGTAGAGGTTGGGGATTTTCGACGCCTAATTGCCGTTGCGCCGCAACAGACAGGGCGATCGCCCGATTGTATGCTTCCCGATCGCTGTTCCCGGGCTTGCCGGCTTGGCCGGTAACGTCGCTCCACGCGGCCTGGACATCAGGGAAGACATCGCGAACATAGCCTGCAGGATCTGCCCGCCTCTCGCCTAAAATTTTGAGGGCTGCAGCGGCCGTGACTTGATATCGCGCCTGATCTTCCTTGGAACTTCCTGGAGCCGGCTCGACATCACGCAGCGCTGCGTGGATCGCCTGGTTCGGCATGGTCCGCATGCCGAAGGCTTGGCGACCAGCATCAATCTTTCGACCGAACTCCTGATACCGCTTGCCACCCTCCTCGACACCATAAACTGCGGTGAAGTCCGCAGGGCTTGGCATGGCGCCGGAGTAGCTGCCCGTACTGGCAATCGCGTCCGGGGCGTTCTGCGAGGCGAGATCGATGTTGGCGTGCGCCTCGATCAGCCTGTTCATTGTCGCGGCGCGCGCATGGCGGAGCAGTTGCCGAATACCATCGGACGATAGGTCGGCACGAGGATCGATGATGGGATCGCCGGCTTGGCGGTCGCCCGCCACCGGTGCGGCGCTGAGCATCTCGGTTGCCCGCCCCGGATCCCGCACGATCAGCGCTTCGATCCGCGCCGTTGCCGCGCGGTCGCGCCAATCGGCTTCGGCATGCAGCCTGCTCTGAGGGTCAAGATTCATCTTGGCGATGAGGTCGAGGCCAGCATGGCGGGCGGCATCGAAGGCAGCGTGGTCGTCCGGGTCGCTCTTCGCGATTGTGTCGAGCTCTTCGGTTTGAGCTGCCGCCAACTGGTCCTGCTCATACTGGGCGCGGCACTGATTTTGCCGCGTCGCCATGCGCACCGAGCCTGCCTCTCGCAGGGCCGGCTTGCGGCTGGCGAGGCCGGCGCGCAATTCGGGCGGCGCCTGTTTCAGGAAATTGTCGAACAGCGTGTCGAACCGGCCTTTGAGCACGACGCGCCCGGTATGCGGATCGACCTCGCCATACATGGCGTGGTGCAGGCCCTCGCCGTCGGCCGGCGCGTTGGCCACGGTGTCGGCCTCGGCGCTGGCGATCTCGCCATCGAGCCTGCGCGCCGCGATCTCGGTGTCGAAGGCCTGCTGCCGCGCCATGCGCCGCTCGTAGTGAGCGGCAACCTCCTGCCAGTAGGGATCGAGCGACCCGCCTGCCGAGGGGGCGGGCGCCACACGGCCGGGATCGGGGCGGCGCTGATCGGTGAAGAGAGGAATGATGTGGACCATCGACTGCTCCGGCACAGCTAGCTTTTGACGATTGGGGACGGCGACGCGGCGCGACCGATGCGGCGGCGACGGTCGCAGGTTTTCTGGATCGAGGATTTTGGAGAGGCCGGGATTGCCGGCATTGCGGGCGGCCAGAACCACGGCCGGAGCGGCCGGAATTACTGGGAGTTGCAGGTGACGGAACCGCGCTTCGTCATCCTAGGGCGAAGCGAGGAACTGAGCGACGAGCGCAGACCCTAGGATCCATGCCGTGACGCTAAGGCATTGCAACGCCTGCAGAATTCTGCGCCGCTGCACTCCGTGGCAGGGGTCACGGCATGGATACTCGGGTCAAGCCCGAGTATGACGATGGGAGAGGCGACGGCGCCTCACCTGAAAGCCCCCAGAGGATCGCTCTGCCCCGCCGGCCGCCTCGCCGCCTTGAACTCCGCCGGATCGACGATCGCCTCGCGCAGCATCATCACGCCGTAGCGGGTCGCGGCCATCAGGTCGTCGCGCAGCTTGACCACCTGACCGTTCTTGCGGTGGAACAACCTGAATTCCTCGAACCAGGCGTGAAGGGTGGAAAACACCTTGAAGCGGCCGGATTGCATGCGGTCGAGCATCTCCATCAGCCCGGCCTCGACCGAGACCGAACCGTCGGCGAAGCGGGCGTGGCCGGTCAGCATATTCAGCCCGTGCGCGGCATATTGCTTGGCCAGCGCCACGCCGGCGCCTTCCAGCGTTTCGCGGCGGCCGTCGCGTGGCCAGGCGAAGGGCAGCCATTCGCCCCAGGCCTTCAGCGCCAGCGCCTGCATCGCCGGCGTCTGCTGGGAAGCCCGGTGAGCTTTCGCGACATAAACGACGTCCGCCTCGGTATCCCAGGCAAGCTCGACCGCGGCCGAAGGATGATCCCAGCCGAAATCGAGCGCGCCGATGCGCGGCCACCAGCGCGGCAATTTGAACGGTTCGCAGGCGATCGCCTCCTCCGCCACCGGGAAGATGCGGCCGGAGCCCAGCACCGGAATGCCCCGCGCGCGGGCTTCACGCTCGTGCTCGGGATAGGCGGCGACGATCTCAGCGCGCTGCCCGGGCGAATAATGTCCGGCATCGTCGATGGTCATGAAGGTGACGTGTCGGGACATGGCAAACCTTTCCCTTCTCCCCTTGTGGGGTCCGAAGGACGGGCGAGACCCGTGGCTCGCCCCGGGCGGTGGATCGGCGCGCAGCGCCGAGACGGATGAGGGGTGCTCCAGCGAAGTGAGACGCTGGCGTTTCCTGGAGCCCCCCTCTCCGGCTGCTGCGCGGCCACCTCTCCCCGCTCTCGCGGGGCGAGGAACTGAGAGCTTCACGTCGCGATGTCGTTCACCGGCGCCAGCGGCGCGGGAAGCGCTGTCTCGCCAAGCCCCCGGCGCAGCTCGATCTCGATGTCGCGGCAGATTTGCGAGATCGGCACGTCGTTGGCGTTGCCTTCGAACGGATTGGCGCTGCTTTCGCCGACAAGGTCCAGCGACATGTAGACCCAGCCCAGCAGCGCGCTGAACGGGATAGTCAGCCAGATCGAGACCCAGCCGAGCATGCCGCCCAGCTTGGCCATGTCGGCGAAGACCGGAACGACGCCGAAGGGCAGCAAGGTGCAGAAGATGATCATGAACATCGAGCTGACGATCGCGTATTGCCGGGGATAGGGATTGTTCTTGATGCGATCGCAACGCGCCTGCTGGTCCTGGAAGTCGCGTATCAGCTTGACCAGCTCGGAGTAGATCTGCGTGGGAATGGCTGAACTCTTCAGCAAGCCGTTGACCTCGGCCAATTGCCTGTCGAGAAGCTCTATCGCCGGCTGCGGCGATTTCAGCACGCTTTCGGCTTCCTCGCCGAGCAGCCTGCGCAGTTCCTCGGCAAGCGACGTCTTGTCCTCCTGGATGTGATAGCGGCGCCGCCGGAACTCGATGTTGGCCGCTTTCGCCAGCGATTCCCACGGCATCGGCCGCCGCAGCGAAAAGCGCAGCGTCGTCAGCCAGGCGAGATGGCGGAAGATCAGCTGCCGGGCGGTGGCCGCATCCATGAAATCGCGGCAGAAGCCGGACAGCATCCGGCTGCTGGCGGTGATCTGCGAAAAGGCCTGCAGGGCCTCGTTGGCGCGGGTGAAGACCTGCGAATTCTTGAAGCCGGTGACCAGCGACACCGTGGTGCCGAGCACCAACACGACCGACCATGGCACCGAGAAGCCCGCGGTCGCCGGAAGGCGGTAGGCGGCTATCGCCAACCCGCTCACCACGACCATGTAGATGACGCTGCGCCGTGACCAGAGCGCGAAGTCCAGCAACCTGTAAGAACGGCCTACATACATTCCTGAAATCCCTCACGGCATGCAAATCGCGCGACCGCGCATTCGCGCACCATAAGCGGTGGAAATCGTTTTGACAGGGCCTGCGGCCTTCCCTTCTCCCCTTGTGGGAGAAGGTGGATCGGCGCGCAAGCGCCGAGACGGATGAGGGGTGTTCCAGCGGAGTGAGACGCCGGCTTTCCCTGGAGCACCCCTCATCCGTCGCCTTCGGCGACACCTTCTCCCACAAGGGGAGAAGGGGAGCCCAACGCTCAGCCCTTATAACCCTCGTTGACGCAGTCGTTCTTCCAGGCCCAGTCGAAATCGGCCTGCGACATGGACGAGCCAAGACCCGGCTCGACGTAAGGCCCGGCGCCGTCGATATAGACGATGAAGCGCGCTTCCTTGGTGAAGATACCGACCTTGCTTATGACGACGCCGCAGGTCTGGCCGGTCGCGCTGTCGCCGGTGAGGTCGACATGCGAGAAACTCGCCGCCGGATCGTTGATCAGGCCGCGCATTTTGGCTTCGGCCGAAGCGATCGCATCGGCGCGCCAGTCGCCGGCGGAGCCGGAGCAGGCCGAGAGCAGCGCGCAGGCAAGGAACAGGTTCGGGAGAGGTCGCATGTCGGCTCCGGATCGCGGCCGGACGCTACTCGACCTTCGGTTGCGGCCAAAGCGGCATCGCAAATCATGGTTTCGGCGCGGTTTCCTGATTGGCGCCGTCGCCGAAGCTGCTGATCTCCCCCTTGTGGGGGAGATGTCCGGCAGGACAGAGGGGGCGCTGTCCCGCCTGCGTATCAGCCGTCAAGCCGGTGTATGAGTGGTCGAGATCGATCCATAATGGTTCAAGGGAGCACGCAGCCGCGGTTAGAGTTGAGGTAAGCACTCCACGGCGCCCCCCTCTGCCCTGCCGGGCATCTCCCCCACGAGGGGGGAGATTGGCCGTGACCTACGCCTTGCCAATCCTCTCCACCTCGCCCGCGCTCAAAAACCGCAGCACCACATCGCTCATGCCGAGCAGCGGCGTGAAGGTCACGATCGTGATGCCGTCCGTCGCATTGGTGCGCGTCAGGCCCTCTGAATAGATATCGAGCGGCGGTTCCTCGTCGAACCAGACCCCGTGCAGCGTCTCGCCCTGCCATTTCTCGCGGCCTTTTTCGTAGCTCTTGAACGAGAGCACGCTTTCACCGGCCTGCACGTCGCTGCCACCGCCCCAGCGCACGACGACGCTGTCCAGCGCTCCCGGCGCGCCGCGCCCCATCACCGTGTCGGCGATGGCATTGGCCGGGATCATGCCGGTGCCCCATTCGGCCTGTTGCTGCGGCGGACCGACCAGCACGCGCTGCGGGTTGTCGCGCGTGCCTTCGCCGGTGACGCCGGCGGCCCAGAGCCTGACGGGCTGGTTGAACATCTTGCCTACCCACCAGTCGGGATAGCGGCCGGTGAGATGCATGGCCCATTCCGCGCCCCCTGCCCTGGTCTTGCCGAGCTGGTTGCCGGCCATGAACAGGCGCTCGCGGTTCGTTGCCCCTGCCGCGTGAAATTCGGCCTGCCGCTTGTAGGGCGCGTAGGCTGCAAGAAGGTTACGACGACGGCGTCGGTCCATCTCCTCGAGCAGAGCCAGATAGGTTTGCATCGCTGTCCAGGAGCGGGCGAAGGCTCGCTTCGAGGCCGCGGATGCGGCTGCGGATCTCCTCATCGCTCAACTGCCCGAGACTGGTTTGCTTGGCATCGACACCGTCCGAGAATTCCTTGGCCGAAAAATCCTTGGGCAGCATCGTCAGCACGACCTTCAGATACTGCTCCGGTTTTTCGGCCCGCACCGCGGCGATGACGCCGGCGCCATGGGCGCGGAAGTCGGCACGAAGGGCTGCCGCGAAATCGTCGACGAGCGTCTTTCGCGGGCGTTTCGGGCGGGTGGGCGTAGCAGCCTCGGCCTGAGAAGGTCTCGGCCTTCGCCCTGCCCGCTTCGCGCCGCCGCGGCGCCTGCTTTCGTCAGCCATGGGTGGCCGCTTGCGATGGCGCGGCTTTCGCCGCCTTGACCTTGCGGACCTTGCGCGCCGGTTTCCTGCGTGGCCTAGCGCCGGCCTGCTTGGTGGCCCAGGCATCGGCGCTGGGCGCGGCCATTGCCTTCAGCTTCGCCGTCACCGCGCGGACGGAGGACGGGCCGAGGCCGTGGCCCGAAAAGCCGAAACCGGCGACGGCGTCGATCGGCCCGCCACGCACCATCCCGATGCGCACGCCCGGCGCGACCTGCTCGGCGCGGCCCGAGCTGCGCGGCAGGCTCGAGCCCTCGAATTCGCCAATGGCGCTGACGATTTCGGCGCCGTCATCGGCGGTGATGATGGTGGCATAGCGTGGCATCTGGGCCTCGGTGTTGCAGATAGAATGGATAGGCAGCGTTCCTTCGCGCCCCCCCTCTGCCCGGCCCGGCATCTCCCCCACAAGGGGGAAGATTGGCAGTTCCGCCGACGGCTCTCATCCTTGCAACATTGGCGATTAGCGAAAGCCGAAGGCGACATCTGATCTTCCCCCCTGTGGGGGAGATGTCCGGCAGGACAGAGGGGGTGTCCCGACAGCGCCTAAAAGAAATGGATGCGCCAGAAACAAAACCCGCCGGGCGGCGGGTCGTTGGCGCAAATCAGCACCATGGACAAAATAATAGCATAGCTGCCTTCACCGGGCAATAGATTCTAGGTACATTTTCCTACATTCCTCAAAACCGCAGCGTCCGGCGCGCCACACTCATAGATTGAAACGCCGGGCCAGAGCACAGCAAATTTTTGTCGGAACCAACCTTGGTCCGACGGGTTCCGTCCTTAGTCGCAACGTGACGGACGACCGTCTCGCAACAGAGGAGAAGAGAAGAGATCATGCTTACGAAGATTCTTGCAGCTTCGGCCTTGACCATCGGCCTCGCCACGGCGGCGATGGGCCAGACCGCCGGCACCGCCGGAAATGAGGGCGGCGGCAGCGGTCAGACGATCACCGTCGACCCGAAGACGCCAGCCAGCCCGCCGCCCGATCAGGCCGGGCCGCCCGATACCGGCACAACCGGCAGCGTCACAGGCGGCGACATGAATTCAAACGCCGACAAGAACTGCCCGAACAGTCCGCAAGGCGCGGTGGGCGATGCCAACAACAGCACCGCCGGCACGATGCAGCCGAACGTGAACGACAAGAACTGCGGCAAGTAAGGGCATCGGGCTCGCAGCACAGGGCCGTGGAGCACGCTCCGCGGCCCCGGTGTTTTGGCCGGGCGGCGCGCTCGCGGGAACAATGAGGCGTCATGGCCGTTCCAGGATGCAAAAAAGGAGAGACCGATGGCAGACAATGACACCAGCACCACCAATTCAGCCAACGGCAACGCGCGAGCCACCGCCGCGCGCAACCGTTCCGCGTCGCGCAGCAGCGCGCGAGCCACGCGTGCATCGGAAGACGCGATGAAGAAGCAGATCGCCGAGTTGAAGCGCGAGGTGAGCCGTCTGAACCGCGCGCTTTCCGAACAGGCCGAGGAGACCGCCGAGGCTGCGCATGGCTGGTACCGAGGCGCGGCCGACCGAGCCTCGACCCTTTACAGCGGCGCCTCCGACCGCGCGTCGCGCGCCGCAAGCCAGTTGCGCAGCCAGGCGCATAGCGTTTCGGAAACGGTGCAGCAGAATCCCGGCACCTTCTCGACCGCGATGTTGATCGGCGGCCTGGTCGGGTTGCTGGCCGGCATGGCAATCAGCAGGAATTCCGACCCCGAGCCGGACTGGCTGCATCGCTGGCACAGGTAGACATTTCCGGTCCGGCTGCCACCCAGCCGCGACCGCCCAAAGTAATGAGCGCAGGCTGCTTGCGACGGCCGCGCAGAAAGGAAGGCCGGCCATTGCGCCCGGCCCTTTCTTTCCAGTCTTTTTCTTTTCAAGGTTGTGCTGGGGGCCGCCCTGTTGCCGTGGCCGGTTGTCTCGGGCTGGTCATTAGCCGGTGCTTATGGGATCATTCCCTAAGGGAATCGCGGAGAGCAGGCATGGACAAACCTGCCATGGCATCCGTCTTTCGGATGCGGCATGTGCCAGCAAGCATTTCGGGCGTTCGCAGCCTGGGCCGGGGCCAGGCCGATCCGATCTTCCATTCGAGGCCGCTCGGCGAGGCGATCCGCTTCATCGCCCAAGCCGAGGGCCAATACGACCTCAGCGCCGTCGCCGTCTTCTATGGCGACCGCCAGACGCCGCTGCTCGGCAACCGCGAGATCAGGCAGCTCTGGAGCGAATATGGCGAGCGGTGGATGGACGCCTGATCCGCGCCGGCTTTTCCCGCCCGGATCGGAAACGCCCCTCATGCGTTCTTGAGGCGAGGCCAATGGGAGGAACGCCATGAATGTCGCCAATCTTCAGCTCGAGGGCCTCCTGATGGCCGTCGCTTCGATCAACCAGGTGCTGGTGCGCAAGGGCGTGCTGACGGTCGAGGAGATCGACATCGCGCTGCGCAAGGCGGAGGCCAGCGAAACCAGCGAGGAGCGCTCGGAAGGCATGTCGGCCTCGAGCCGCGACGCTGTCAACTTCCCGATCCGCCTGCTCGAGCTCGCCAACCAGTGCCAGCCGGAAGCGGACATGCCGTCCTTCTCCAAGCTGGCCCGCATGGTCGGGCAGATGAAGGAGCCGTATAACGACCAGATGTGAGCTGATGATCAGGATCTAGCGCCGCCTAGAGAATCCAGCCTATGTTGGCTGTGGGAGACTCGGGGGCGCATGAATTACTGGTTGAAGTGGCTGTTGATCAATATCGCCGCCCTTGCCGCTGCTAGCGTGATTGGCTTGATTGCGCTCTCGCAGGTTTATGTCTTGAAAATCACCGTAGCCCGCAACCCGGCCGCGCCGTTCGTCCTGGCCTTTATCGTTTCCTTGATTGTGGCCTTCTCTTCCCCGGCAACACGGTTCAAGCCCCGATTTATAGTCCTAAGCAGTATATTCTTGGGTGAATTCGTTCTTTCGTTTGCGGCCACCCATGTAATGCTTCTGATGATCCGCACCTATTGGGGAGGCGATGTCGAAGCTTTCAAGCCTTGGGCATATGCCGGGCTGCTCGTCCCTTTCATAACAGGTGTGACCGGCTTCCTGATATTGCGGCGATATCGCCTCCCCGACGTGGCAGAGGTGTTCCGATAGCGTGGAGCCCATGACCGATCTTTCGAGCAAAACTTGCGACGAGTGCGGGAGTACTTACTTCGCTGAGACCGGTACAATGGCTAATCTCTGCCCTGAATGCGCCCACCGCCTCTACGGCTATGCCAATTGCGATCACCGGTTGGAAAATGGGCGATGCCTTGCCTGCGGCTGGGATGGCAGCCGTTCGGAGTACATCGCCCAGCTTCTTTCGCAGTGATTCACGCCCTGCCCGGCCAGCCCTGGCGCAGCGCCAGCACGCTGCCCGGGCCGTGGACGGCGGCGTAGAGCAGGCCGGCGGCGAACGGGAAATGCGACATGAAGGCGCCGAACTCGGCCTGGTTTCCGGCCCAGTGCGACGGGCCGTGAAAGGCGAAGCCAAGGAAGACGACATAAACCGCGCCGATCAGCGCCAGCGGCGTCATGAAGGCGCCGGTGAGGAAGGCGACGACCAGCAGCGTTTCGAGGATCGCCGCGCACCAGGCCAGGAACAGCGGGAACGGAAAGCCGGCGGCGGCGATGTAGCCGGCGGTGGCGCCCATATCCATCAGCTTGAAGGCGACGCCCATGGCGAACATGGCGGCGAAGATCAGGCGAGCGATGAGAATGGCGGCGGTCTGCCAGGTCGATTGAGTGTTTTCCACGAGTGTCCCTCCGGATTGTTGAAGCGGTTGATGCTCCAAGGACGGGCGGAGGGAGATGGTTCCGACAGGGGGTGGAAAAATTTCTCCAACTGGATGGAAAAGGGAGAGGTCGGCGGGACAGAGGGGGGCGCGAAGGAACTCGGGGCCTTGCGACCTCTAGCGCTGAGCGCCCGCCTGCGGCGGATGGCTGATCGATTCGCGCACGGTGCCGTATTCAGCGCCCCAGCGGTCGGTCATGTCGCAGCGTATGTCCCAGAGTTCGGGGAAGAAGCGGTGGCGGGCGCCGCCTTCGAGGATCTCCACCGGCCGGCCCTTCAGCGACTTCGCGCCGAGCCCGATCGAGCGGTGGATCAGATAGAGGTGGTTGGCGCGGAATTTCTGGAACAGCTCGTCGAACTCGATCAGCGCCTCGGCCACGACATAGGGATCGCCGTGGTCGTAGTGCTCGTCATAGATGTCCTGCACGGTCAGCCCGCGGCCGTCGAGATAGGCATGCCTGAAGGCCCGCCAGAGGTCCGGCGGCAGGCGCAGCAAGAGCTTGAAGCCCGGCGATTCCTGGCCGCTGCCATTGCCGAGCTGCAGGCGAATCTGCTGGTACTCCTTGGGTGACATGGTCTCCAGGAGATCGAGCTGCGCCGTCATCATGCGCATTAGCCGGTGCACGCGGCCCATCAGCGTGACGATGCGGTGCGTGTCCTGTTTCTCCAGATAGTCGAGGACATCGACCAGCGTGTAGGCGATCAGCTTCATCCACAATTCCTCGACCTGGTGCACGATCTGGAACTGCAGCTCGTCGGCGTTGACCATGTCGGAGAGCGGTTTCTGACAGGCGAGCAATTGATCGCATTTCAGATAGACGCCGTAGTCGCGCATCTCCGGCGTCTCGATGCGGGCGTGGTAGTCCGTCTTGTCCATGGCTCATCTCCTGGCGCGGGCAGGCGCCAAGGATAGCGCGTTCGCGCTTGAACATTGTTCCTTTCTGTTATCCAGTATGCCTAAATTGGAGGACGATACTTCGTCTTTTATAGGTATTTGGAGAACGCTTCATGCTGGATATGCTCGACCGCAAGATCGTGGCGGCCCTGGAGCGCGACGCGCGCATCTCCTTCGGCGAGCTCGCCGAAGAGGTCGGCCTGAGCAAGACGCCGTGCTGGAAACGGGTGAAGGCGCTGGAAGAGGCCGGCGTCATCCGCGGCTATTCCACCCGTGTCGATCCCGCTTCGATCGGTTTCGGCATCGAGGCCTTCATCCAGGTGTCGATCGACTTCGAGGTGTCGGACGCCTTCGAGGCGGCGGTGCGGAAACATCCGCTGATCCGCCGCTGCTACGCCACGACCGGCGAGGCCGACTATCTCCTGCAGATCGTCACCGTCGACATGAGGGCGCTGGACAGGATGCTGCGCGAGGAGCTCAGCCGGCTGCCAGGCGTTCGCCGCACCGTCACCTCGATGGCGATGCGCGAGATCAAGGGCGACATCTCCTTTGCCGAGGCGGCGGCGCGTGCGTCGCTTTAGGAGCTGCAAGGTGATTTGAGGCCTCGGCGGACCCCTCCCCAGCCGCACGGGCGCCGCGCCGGACCCTGACTTTTTCTGGCATGGTCGAAGAACGGGCGCCGAACCGGTCTATAAGTCGGGATCGGGGGTATGCGGGTGGCTGATATCATCTCAAGCAGAATCGGTGCGGAGCCTGTCTTGTCGGCTGAGCGTCTGCGGTTTTTCACATCGGCGGCGAATGCCGACGTCGCGCGCCGTATCTTCCCACAACTCAGAAGCAGTTCGGCAGCGGTGCTGCTTGCATCGACCATGCTGCTGGCGACGGCCATGGCAACCCACGCCGCGTCGGTCCTGCCGGAGCCGTGGGACGGAGTCCACCGGTCGATGGACCCGGCTGCGCTCATCCAGGACGCCAACCGCGCTCTTGTGGCTCAGGCCGTAGGTGGCAACGGCGGAAATGGCGGCAATGGTGGGAATGGCGGCAGTGGGGGGAATGGTGGTAACGGTGGTAACGGCGGCAACGGTGGAGCCGGCAATGGCGGTTCCGGCGGCAATGGCGGCAACGGGGGAAATGGCGGCAACGGTGGCAACGGTGGTGGCGCCGGCAATGGCGGTTCCGGCGGGAAT